>NZ_JBICSH010000003.1:0-989534 GCF_043196965.1 Nonomuraea sp. NPDC049309
TCCTTCAAGGTCCTCATCAAGGAGATGCAGTCGCTGTGCCTGAATGTCGAGGTCCTCTCGAGCGACGGCATGTCCATCGAGATGCGCGACACCGACGAGGACGTCTTCCGCGCGGCGGAAGAGCTCGGTATCGATCTGTCCCGGCGTGAGCCGAGCAGCGTGGAAGAAGTCTGAGGGGGAGATCGCACAAATGCTGGACGTCAACTTCTTCGACGAGCTTCGGATCGGGCTGGCGACGGCCGACGATATCCGTCAGTGGTCGCACGGCGAGGTCAAGAAGCCGGAGACCATCAACTACCGCACCCTCAAGCCGGAGAAGGACGGGCTCTTCTGCGAGAAGATCTTCGGCCCGACCCGCGACTGGGAATGCTACTGCGGTAAGTACAAGCGGGTCCGGTTCAAGGGCATCATCTGTGAGCGCTGCGGTGTCGAGGTGACCCGAGCCAAGGTGCGTCGTGAGCGGATGGGCCACATCGAGCTGGCCGCCCCGGTCACGCACATCTGGTACTTCAAGGGTGTGCCGTCGCGCCTCGGTTACCTGCTCGACCTGGCTCCGAAGGACCTGGAGAAGGTCATCTACTTCGCGGCGTACATGATCACGCATGTCGACACCGAGATGCGTGAGCGCGACCTGCCCTCGCTGGAGGCGAAGATCTCCGTCGAGCGGCAGCACATCGAGCAGCGCCGCGACGCCGACATCGAGGCCAGGCAGAAGAAGCTCGAGGCCGACCTGGCCGAGCTCGAGGCCGCCGGCGCCAAGGGCGACCAGCGGCGCAAGGTCCGCGAGGGCGCCGAGCGCGAGATGCGGCAGATCCGCGACCGCGCCCAGCGCGAGCTGGACCGGCTCGAGGAGGTCTGGAACCGCTTCAAGAACCTCAAGGTCCAGGACCTCGAGGGTGACGAGCTGCTCTACCGCGAGATGCGCGACCGCTTCGGCCGCTACTTCAAGGGCGGCATGGGCGCGCAGGCGATCCAGGACCGCCTGATCAACTTCGACCTCGAGGCCGAGGCCGAGAGCCTGCGCGAGACCATCCGCAACGGCAAGGGCCAGAAGAAGGCCCGCGCCCTCAAGCGGCTCAAGGTCGTGTCGGCGTTCCTCAACACGACCAACTCGCCGCGCGGCATGGTGCTCGACTGCATCCCGGTCATCCCGCCGGACCTGCGCCCGATGGTGCAGCTCGACGGTGGCCGGTTCGCGACCTCCGACCTCAACGACCTGTACCGCCGGGTCATCAACCGGAACAACCGCCTCAAGCGTCTGCTCGACCTCGGCGCGCCCGAGATCATCGTGAACAACGAGAAGCGGATGCTGCAGGAGGCCGTCGACGCGCTGTTCGACAACGGCCGCCGCGGTCGCCCGGTCACCGGTCCCGGCAATCGGCCGCTGAAGTCCCTCAGCGACATGCTGAAGGGTAAGCAGGGTCGCTTCCGCCAGAACCTCCTGGGCAAGCGAGTCGACTACTCCGGCCGTTCGGTCATCGTCGTCGGTCCGCAGCTCAAGCTGCACCAGTGCGGTCTGCCCAAGCAGATGGCGCTGGAGCTGTTCAAGCCGTTCGTGATGAAGAGGCTGGTCGACCTCAACCACGCCCAGAACATCAAGTCGGCCAAGCGGATGGTCGAGCGCGCCCGCCCCGTGGTGTGGGACGTGCTCGAAGAGGTCATCACCGAGCACCCGGTCCTGCTCAACCGCGCGCCCACGCTCCACCGTCTGGGCATCCAGGCGTTCGAGCCGCAGCTCGTCGAGGGCAAGGCCATCCAGATCCACCCGCTCGTCTGCACCGCGTTCAACGCGGACTTCGACGGCGACCAGATGGCGGTGCACCTGCCGCTGTCGGCTGAGGCCCAGGCCGAGGCGCGCATCCTGATGCTCTCGACCAACAACATCCTCAAGCCGGCCGACGGCAAGCCCGTCACCATGCCCACCCAGGACATGGTGATCGGCCTCTACTGGCTGACCACCATGAAGGAGGGCGCGAAGGGCGAGGGCCGCGTGTTCGGCTCGGTGGCCGAGGCGCAGATGGCCTTCGACCGCCGCGAGCTGGACATCCAGGCCAAGATCCAGATCCGGCTCAAGGACGTCCTGCCGCCGCGCGACTGGGTGGCCCCCGAGGGCTGGGAGCCGGGCGACCCGGTCCGGCTGGAGACCACGTTCGGGCGGTGCCTGTTCAACCAGACGCTGCCGGACAGCTACCCCTTCGTCGACTTCCAGGTCGGCAAGAAGCAGCTGTCGCAGATCGTGAACGAGCTGGCGGAGAAGTACCCCAAGATCGAGGTGGCCGCCGCGCTCGACGCGCTCAAGGACGCCGGCTTCCGCTGGGCGACCCGCTCCGGTGTCACGATCTCGATCGAGGACGTCGTCGCGCCCCCGAACAAGACCGAGATCATGGAGAACTACGAGCGCCGGGCCGACAAGGTCCAGCGCGAGTACGAGCGTGGTCTGATCACCGACGAGGAGCGCCGCCAGGAGCTCATCGAGATCTGGACCCACGCCACGGCCGACGTCGAGACCGACATGGTCAACGCCTTCCCGGCGACCAACCCGGTCTGGATGATGGTCAACTCCGGCGCCCGCGGTAACAAGATGCAGGTCCGGCAGATCGCCGGTATCCGCGGCCTGGTGTCCAACACCAAGGGTGAGACGATCCCGCGGCCGATCAAGGCCTCGTTCCGCGAGGGCCTGTCGGTGCTGGAGTACTTCATCTCCACCCACGGTCAGCGGAAGGGTCTCGCCGACACCGCTCTGCGTACCGCCGACTCGGGTTACCTGACCCGTCGTCTGGTCGACGTCGCCCAGGACGTCATCGTGCGCGAGGTCGACTGCGGCACCGACCGCGCGGTCCCGCTCAACGTGGCCGAGCGCGACGCCGCGGGCAACCTGGTCAAGGCGGAGAACGCCGAGTCCAACGTGCACGGCCGCATCCTGGCCGAGGACGTCGTGGTCGACGGCAAGGTCATCGTCCCGGCGGGCGTCGACATCAACGACAGCCACGTGACGAAGCTGGTGGAGGCGGGCGTCGAGACCGTCCGCACCCGCAGCGCGCTCGTCTGCGAGGCCAAGATCGGTGTCTGCGCCAAGTGCTACGGCCGTTCGCTGGCCACCGGCAAGCTGGTGGACGTCGGTGAGGCCGTCGGCATCATCGCCGCCCAGTCCATCGGTGAGCCCGGTACGCAGCTGACGATGCGTACCTTCCACACCGGTGGTGTGGCCGGTGCCGACATCACCCACGGTCTGCCGCGTGTCACGGAGCTCTTCGAGGCCCGCATCCCCAAGGGTGTCGCCCCGATCTCCGAGGCCGAGGGCCGCGTCCGGATCGACGAGACCGACAAGACCAGGAAGGTCGTGATCATCCCCGACGACGGGTCGGAGGAGGTCGCCTACCCGGTGTCGATGCGCTCGCGCCTGCTCGTCCAGGAGGGCCAGCACGTCAAGGTCGGCCAGCAGCTGGTCGCCGGTGCGGTCAACCCGAACGAGGTGCTGCGCATCCTCGGTCCGCGCGCCGTGCAGCTGCACTTGGTGGCCGAGGTCCAGCAGGTCTACCGCTCGCAGGGTGTGTCGATCCACGACAAGCACATCGAGATCATCGTGCGGCAGATGCTCAAGCGCGTGAACGTGCTGGAGTCCGGTGACACCGACCTGCTGCCCGGCGAGCTCGTCGAGCGCCCGCGGTTCGAGCAGATCAACCGCGAGACCGTGGCCCAGGGCGGCCAGCCGGCCGCCGGTCGCCCGGTGCTCATGGGCATCACGAAGGCGTCGCTGGCCACCGAGTCCTGGCTGTCGGCGGCCTCCTTCCAGGAGACGACCAGGGTGCTGACGGACGCGGCGATCCACGCCAAGTCCGACTCGCTGCTGGGCCTGAAGGAGAACGTCATCATCGGTAAGCTCATCCCGGCCGGTACCGGCATGCCGCAGTACCGCAACATCCGGGTCGAGCCGACCGAGGAGGCCAAGGCCGCGATGTACACCGTCGGCGGCTACGACGGCTCGGCCGCCGACTACACCTTCGGCACCGGCAGCGGCGAGGCCGTGCCGCTGGAGGAGTACGACTTCGGCCAGTACAACCGGTAAGCGGCTGACATAGCCCAAGGCGACGCGCCCGGGTCCCTCGATGAGGGGCCCGGGCGCGCTGCTGTTCCGGCTCGGTGATGCCCTGCGCCTGTCGTGGGCCCGGGCGTTGTGGTGGGCCCGGGCGTTGTGGTGGGTTCGGGGTGTGACTCCCGGCTTGTGGCGAGGTGCGCTGCGGAGCGTGGCCCGGCGCACCCGGCAGGGCGCCGGGCGGTGTGGACGGCGGGGTCAGGCGCGGGTCGGTTCCAGGTGGATGACCTCGCCGGCCGTGGTGTCGGGGGTGTCGATCCAGTTGAGCGCGATGAACACCCGGGCCAGGTCGTCGGGGTGGATGCGAATGCCGTTGCGGTCCACGATGACCCGGCCGTGGCTGTTCATGCGTTCCAGGTACGCCATGACCTCCGGCTGCTCGCAGGCGATGCGGAGGGGGACGCCGGTGCGCTCCTGGTAGAGCCGGGCGTCCATGCCTTCGACCGTGGTCAGCGCCTGGGACAGGAAGTGCAGCGTGAGCTGCGGCGCATCGGCGGGCGCGTTGACGTCGAAGGCGAGCGGGTTGGCGTTGTAGTGGGCGAGCTTGCCCTTCTGGTAGCTCAGGTAGCGGCGGCCGATCAGGGAGTTGGCGCCCGAGCCGAAGCCGATCCAGTCCATGCGGAGCTGGTAGTACGCCTCGTCCGACTGGCAGCGCGGCGCGCCGAAGTAGGACATGGCGTACTCGGGGAAGCCCGCGCCTTCCAGCAGCTCCTTGGCGATGCCGTACGCCTGGAGCTGCTGGTTGAGGTCGAGCCGGGCGCCCCTGTGGACCTGCTTGCGCAGCACCGTGCCGGGGCTCGCCCGGTACGGGTAGATCGAGAAGTGGTTGATGGGCAGGGCCAGGGCCGTGCGTACGGACTCGGCGACCTCGTCCCCGGTCTGGCCGGGGAAGCCGACGATCAGGTCGATGTTGATGTTGGTGAAGCCGGCGTCGCGGGCGTTCTCGACGGCGGCCACGGCCTGGGCGGCGGCGTGGGCGCGGCCCAGGCGGCGCAGGCGCGTGTCGTCGAACGACTGGACGCCGATGCTGATCCGGTTGAAGCCCAGTTCGCGGAGCAGGCGCAGCTTGGCGGGGTCGAGGGACTCCGGGCTGCCCTCGATCGTCGCCTCCTTGACCGTGCTGAGGTCGAACTCCGCCGACAGCGTGCCGTACAGGGACTCGATCTCCTGGGGGCCGAGGATGCTCGCGGTGCCGCCGCCCCAGTAGACGATCTCGGGGTGATAGTGCTCTTTCAGCGCGGGCGCCTGCACGCGGATCTGGGTTCTGATGGCCTCCATGTACGCCACCCGCCCCGGGCTCTGCTCGTTCAGCCGAAGGTCGCGTACGGGGACCTGGACCACCCAGTCGCAGAAGTGGCACTTGGAGTTGCAGAACGGGACGTTGGCGTAGATGAGCAGGGGCTTGGTCATGAGGAACCTCTCACGTGCATCTCCCTGACGCCGAAGATCTGGCTTTCGTAGAAGGCGAGCTTGGCCGGTCGCAGCTCGGTGAAGCGCCCGAGCAGCCGCTCCAGTGCGATGCGGCCCTCCAGGCGGCCGAGCTGGGCGCCCAGGCAGAAGTGCACGCCGTGGCCGAAGGCGAGCTGGCCGGTGAGCCGCCGGTCCAGGTCGAACAGCTCGGGGTCGGTGAACTGGCGCTCGTCGTGGTTGGCCGACAGCAGCCAGGCCATGACGAACCTGTTGGCCGGGATCGTCTCGCCGGCCAGCTCCACGTCCCGCGTGGTCACCCGGCCCGCCTGCATGAACGGCGAGCGCAGGCGCATGCTCTCCTCCAGCGCTTGGGGTACGAGCGAGACGTCGGCCCTGACCCGGCGCTCGGCCTCGGGGGCTTCGGCCAGGCAGAGCACGGTGTTGCCGATCAGCACCGTGGTCGTGACGTGCCCGGCCAGGAGGAGCAGGCTCGCGGTGTTGACCACCTGCTCCTCCTCCAGCCGCTCGCCGTCCACCTCGGCGTGGACCAGGCGGCTCAGCAGGTCGTCCCGGGGGCGGGTGCGGCGCTCGGCGCAGTGTTCGCGCAGGTAGGCGTTCATCTCCGCCATGGCCTCGGCCACCCGCCGGGCGAGCGAGGGGTCGGTGAAGTCGGGTACCTGCAGTGACATCAGCCGGTCCGACCAGGTGCGGAACAGGTCGCGGTCGCCCGGCGGGATGCCGAGCAGCTCGGCGATGACGATGACCGGCAGCGGATAAGCCAGGTGCTCGACCAGGTCGAAGTCCGGGCCGGGGAGGGCGTCGAGCAGCTCGTCGGCGATCGCGGCGATGCGCGGCTCCAGCGCCGCGATGGAGGCGGGCGTGAAAGCGGCGGTGATCAGCCGGCGCTGGTGGCGGTGCTCGGGCGGGTCGATCATCGTGATGCCGCCCTGCCCGAACGGCTGCTGCCCCATGAGCCTGGTGCGATCGGAGGAGAACCGCTCGTGGTCCGCCAGGACGGCGCGGACGTCGTCGTAGCGGAAGACGTGATACATCCCGTACGAGTCCCGCCAGACGGGATGCTCGTCCCGCATGGTGCGCAGCCAGGCGAACAGCGCGGTGCCGCCGTCGGCGGAGGATGGCGGCCCGGCGGGGAGCCCTGCTGAGGGCCCTGCTGAGGGTGCTGCCGGGTTGGGCGAGGGCTGCCCGGCCGGGGACTTTCCCGGTGCGGGGGAGTGGGCGGCCGTCATCGGGCCGCCCGCTTGACGCGTACCGGAAGGCTCTTCACGCCGAACATCGGGTCCTCGTAGTACTCCAGCGTCGCGTCCGGCCGGATCTCGATGTGCTCGAACCGGTCGAACACGAGGTCCAGCGCGACCTTGCCCTCGACCCTGGCCAACGGGGCGCCCAGGCAGAAGTGGATGCCGTGGCCGAAGGCGAACTGGCGGTTGGGCTGGCGGGTCAGGTCGAGCCGGTACGGGTCGGGGAACTGGCGCTCATCGTAGTTCGCGGACAGCAGCCAGTTGATGACCATGGATCCGGCCGGGATCGGCGTGCCCGCCACCTCGACGTCGGTCGTGCACAGCCGGGCCGCCTGGGTGAGCGGCGGGCGCAGCCTGAGCACCTCTTCGAACGCCGCCCCGATCAGCTCCCTGTCGGCTCTGATGGCGCTCTCGACGCCGGGCGCGTCGCGGAAGCACAGGAACGCGTTGCCCAGCGCCATGGTGCTGGTGATCTGGCCGGCGAGCAGCAGCAGGCACGAGGAGTTGACGATCTCGGCGTCGGTGAGCCGGTCGCCGTCCACCTCGGCCGCGATGAGCCGGCTGACCAGGTCGTCCTGCGGCCGGGCGCGGCGCTCGTGCACGTGCGTGAGGACGTACTCGCCCATCTCGCGCATGGCCTGGCCGACCATGCGCCCGATCTCGATGTCCCTGGGGTCCTCGACGTGCAGCGCGACCAGCCGGTCGGCCCAGGAGCGGAACATCTCCCTGTCGTGGATCGGGATGCCGAGCAGCTCGGCGATCACCATCACGGGCAGCGGGTGCGCGATCTTCTCGACCAGGTCGAACTCGTCCTCGTCGATGTCGTCGAGCAGCACCGTCGTCAGCTCCGCGATCCGGGGGACCATGTCGGCCGACATTTTCGGGGTGAACGCCTGGCTGATGAGTTTGCGGAGCTTGCGATGCTCCGGGGGGTCGGTGAGCATCAGGCTGCCGGCGCTGAACGGGTCGCCTCCGGGGCGCAGCCGGTTGATGTCCGAAGAGAACGTCGCGTAGTCCGACATCACCCGCTGTACGTCAGCGTGCCGGAAAACGTGGAAGATGCCGAACGCGTCGCGCCAGACGGGTTGCTCGTCCCGCATAGTGCCGAGCCACTCGAGCAGCGCGCCGCCGCCGTCCTTGATTCGGGGCCGGGCATCGGCGGGCATCGGCATGGTCGCGTCGGGTCGCACGTGGGTCTCGTTCACTTTCGGCTCCTTAGACGGAGGCGGCCATGGGCCGGCGGATCAGTTTCGCCCGGTAATTCGCCGCCGCCTCGTCGAAGATCTCGACGGTACGCCGGGCGGCCTCGCTCAGCTCCTCGGCGGGGAGCCGGTCTGCGGGTTCGAACGAGCTCCTGACCACGCCGGCCAGGCAGTCGGCGCGGGCACCCGCGTCTAACGTCGCCCCCGCGATCTCTGCGTGCAGATGGAGTTTGATGAATCCGGAGAGAACGGCGTCGAGCGCGAAACCGTCACAGGGGTTCCACAATTCTTTGTCGTGCAGCATCCGGAGGTACTCACGGAATGGCGCGAACGTGGTGAAGCGGTAGCACTGAAAGTCGAACCGCGGGTCGTCGCAGGCCTTTCCGAGGATCTCTTTGTCGTGGGTGTAGAGCGCTCGGAAGAGCGGATACTTGAAAACCAGCGTGAAGAGTTCCCGGGTCAGTTCGGAAAGCCGCGCGACGGCGGGCCGAAGAAACGTGATCCGGGATATGTCCTGGCATACTCCGGCAATTTCCTGGATGACAAGTGTTCTGATCAGATCGTCTTTGGTGTCCCAGCTGAGATAAATCGTGCCCTTTCCGATGTCCGCTCGGCGGGCGATCTCGTCCATCGTGGTCCGCTTGTAGCCGGACCGCAGGAGCAGGCTCCTGGTGACGTCCATCGTCCTGCGTACGCGATCATCGCTGGTCCTCCCGCCCGTGCTGCCGGTCGAGACGGTGCTCATGGCTGGGTGACTCCTCCCCGTAAGAGCTGGTGCGCCGGTCGAAATCCCGACAGTTCCGATCGCTAATGGGCCCCCTTTGTGTCTATCGAGATAGCGGCATGTCAGCAGCAGACGGCGGCTCTGTTCCCGACAGAGCGTTGCTTTCAAATAAGCCGAAATGTCCGGCTCTCGCCAGCCGGATGTCCCCCGTGTGTCCTCCCTCTGACCGTCTGACCAATCTTCGATTTCAGTCAGATAGTTCGCATTATTGACTCTTATCCATATGTACACCTAGCGTCTGCGATGTCGCAAGGGTGTTACATACCCGGCGATCATCCCCCAGCGATGCACATCTGTGCGTTTGCGTGGAAAGTCGATGGGGGTATCCACCCCCGGGAAGGAGAGTCCTAATGGACCTCAATGACCTGCCCATGGACGTCTTCGAACTCTCCGGAGACGACCTCGCCGTGGAGTCCCTTACCGCTGGTCACGGCATGACCGAGGTCGGCGCCTCGTGCAACTGCTTCTGCTACATCTGCTGCTCCTGCTCGAGCGCCTGACCTGCGGGCGCGGACGCCGTGTCGCCGCGGCGTCCGCGCCCTTTTTCCTGCCGGTGAAGGAGCGAATGGGGCACAGGTAATGACGTTTACCGAACGGGAAGGTCCGCCGGTCGCCGTGCGTACGTGCGGGGTCACGACGCGGAAGCTGGGGTCGCTGCGCTGGGAGAAGTCCTACGCGCTGGCGACCCGGCTGCTCGCCGAGACCGCCGGCGTCGAGGCCGCAGGGCGGCGGCTGGCCGTGCGGATCGGTGACGTCATCGGCGGCCTCGGCGCGTCCGGGCCCCGGCCCCTGCTCGTCGGGCTGCGCAGGGCGCTGCACGCGGGGCGGCTGCCTGCGGGGCGCGAGTGGGGACCGGAGGTCGAGGCGGCGCTGCCGTACGAGCTGAAGGAAGAAGTGGCCGCATGGGTGCGGCGGGCGCGTGAGTGCGCGGAGCTGCGCTCGCGGCTGCCCGAGGTGGTCGCCAGGGAGAGCGCAGAGCGGGAGGAACGCCTGCGCTCGGTCGCCGCTGACCCCGCCTTCCGCCGCGGGCTGTCGCTCGCCGGGCCCGAGCTCGCGGCCGAACTGGAGCGCTGGATCGCCGACCCCCGCCGCCGCCCCAAGCCGCAGAAGCTGCTCAGGCTGGCGAAATACCTGGCCCGGGCGGCGGTGAAGACCAGCCCCTACAGCACGTTCACCAGTACCGGGCCCGCGGTCTGGGGGAGCGCTGAGCGGCCGCTCGACGCCGGCGAGCCGGTGCCGGTGCTGGAGCTCGACGGCGTCAGGACGTACGCGGGCGAATGGGTGCGGCTGAACCCTTCGGCCACGGTCGCGGGCGGCAAGGTGGAGTTCATCGGGCCGCCACCGGGAGAGGCGCTGGTGTCGATCGGGACGACCGAGGCCGTCGCCGCGTGCCTGCGCGTCGCGGCGGGCGGGGACTGGGTGCACCGGGACCGCTTCGCCGAGGAGCTGCGTGCCGAGCCCGCCGCGGTCGCCGCGTTCGTCGGCAAGCTGATCGCGGCCGGGCTGCTCGAAGCCCGCCCGGCCGGCCTGCCCGCCGGCCTGCGGGAGGGGATCGCCCGCGCCGAGCGCGCCGCCGATCCGGCCGCCTACCGCCACGAGCTCCGCCGGCTCACCGCAGCGGCCCAGGCGCACGCCTACGGCGCGAAGAAGGACGACGGCGGTGCGGAGAAAAGCGGCGAGGGGGCGGTGGTCCATGAGGTGACCGTCAGGACGCGGCCCGTCGCGGAGCTCGACCCCGAACGGTGGCGGGACAGGCTGGCCGACCTCGACGTCGTACGCCGCTGGCTGGCCGTCTTCGACCCCAAGCACGCCATGCGCCTGGCCGTGGCCGGCTACCTCACCGCGCGCTACGGCCCCGATCCGGCGGTGCCGTTCCTCACCCTGCATCGCCACATACAGCAAGAGCTGGCGGGCACCGGAGAGGCGGGCAGGGAGCTGCGGGCCTTCCTCGGCCCGGCGGCGGCGTGGACGCAGCCGCTCGCCGCGTCGGCCGTGCCCAGGATCCGCGAGCTGGAACGCCTGCGCGCCGAGGCGCGGGAGCTGGCGCTGCGCGCGGAGGACCCCGACGGCACCTGCCGCGTCGCGACTGACATGCTGGCCGCGCAGTCGGCGTCCTGGCCCTCCTGGATCGCCATCCCCGAGTCCTCCGCCTGCTACGTGCAGGCGGCAGACGGCTCGCTGGTGCTCAACGTGATCCACTGCGGCCACGGCAGGGCGCTGCGCAGGCTCGACCACCTCACCGAGCGCGCCGCCGGCCGTGCCGGGTGGACCGGCGCCGGCCGTCCGGGCGAGCACGCAACACCGCCCCGCGTCGAGGATCCGCCCGACGCGGTGTACGCCGAGATCTCCGGCGACCTGGGCTCCAGCCTCAACGCCCGCCCGCCGAGCACCCGCTACGAGATCGACTACCCGCACTCGCCCGGCACCCGCCCGCCCGAGTTGCGGCTGCCGCTCACGGACCTGCACGTGACGCTCGGCTCCGAGACCGGCCTGCCCGAGCTGCGCTCCAAACGGCTCGGCCGCCGGGTGATCCCGCTGCACCTGGGGATGGCCGCCGAGTTCCAGCTCCCACCGGCCGCGCGCTTCCTCGAACGCGTCTTCGGGCCCGGCTACCTGCTCCATCCCAGCTCGCCGCCGCTGGTCCGGATGGGCAGGGTGCCGTCGCAGGTCACCCGCTACCCGCGGGTCGAGGCCGGGCGGGTGGTCGTGCAGCGCCGCCGCTGGCTGGCGCCCGCCGCGACGTTGCCGGTCCGGCCGAAGGGCGAGGACGACGCGGCGTACCTGGTACGGCTGATCGCGTGGGCGGACGAGCACGGCGTGCCGCATCGCTCGTTCGTACGGGCCTGGCCGGAGCAGACGGGACAGGCCGGCCAGGACAAGGCGCGCAAGCCGCTCTTCCTGGACCTGGCCGACCTGTTCCTGGTCAAGAACTTCGAGCGCCAGATACGCGGCTGCGCGTTCGCGCTCTTCGAGGAGGCGCTGCCCGATCCAGGGCCGGATCGGGTGACCGAATACCTGATCGAGATGGGGGGCCGATGAGCTGGGTGAGCGTGCACGTCTTCTCGCAGGGACCGCTCGACCACATGATCACGGAGCTGGCCGGGCCGCTGCTCGGGGACGACGGCTTCTTCCTGCGTTACTGGGAGGGCGGCCCGCACCTGCGGATCAGGGTCAAGTCGCACCCTGCGGAGCACGTCGTCGCGCGGGCGGAGGCGTACCTGCGCGAGCACCCGTCCGAGGCGGTGATCGACCCGGAGGAGTACGCCAGGCTCGCCGCCACCCTCGCCGCCCGCGAAGGGCTGTCCGGGCACACCGGCCGCCTCTATCCGAACGACTCCGTGCACCTCATCCCGTACCGGCCGGAACACCACCGCTACGGCACCGGCCGCTCGCTCGACGCGGCGGAGCGGCACTTCCACGAGTCCAGCAGGATCGCCCTCGAGCTGATCAGGTCCGGGCTTCCGCCCGCGCGCCGGGGCGCGGCCTGGCTGACCATGCTGCTGGTGGCCTGGCAGGTGGCAGGGGAGGGCCGGATGTTCGCACCGCCGCCCGGAGCGCCGGTCGACGCGCCGTACGACGAGGCGACTCGTGCGCGGCTGGCGGCGCTGGCGGCGCACGCCCGCACGGTCACCGCACAGCCGCCGCCGAGCGAGCCCTCCGGCGTGGTCGCGACCTGGTACGCCTCGATCGCCCGGCTGGCCGGTGAACTGGCGGCGGCCGGGTTCGACGCGCGGCGGACCGGCGAGACCGTCGATCTCGCCGCCCATCTGCTGGCCAACAGGCTCGGCATCCGCGTGCAGGAGGAGGCCCGCCTGCGCCACCTGGCGACGGGCGCCGTACGGGAGCCGGAGGTGAGCGCCGAACGCGCTCCCTTCGGCTACGGACGACAACCGGAGGCGAGCGCCGGACTGCCTGGACACGAGCCGGAGGTGAGCGTCGGATGACGTGGACGCGGCTGCGGGTCGACTACCACGACGGCCCGATGGACGACCTCATTCTGGACGCGCTGCGCCCCGCCTGGAGCGACGGCGCCCGCGGTTACTTCGTCCGCCACTGGATCCGCGGCCCCCACCTGCGGGTCTTCGTGGACGGCGACGCGACGCAGACCGCCCGTGCGATCGAGCGGTACCTCGCGGCGCATCCGTCCGCGGGCACCACCGCGCCGGAGACGCTGCTTCCCCTTCACGAGCGCCTGGCCGAGCTGGAAGGCGAGCAGGGGCCGCTGATGCCGTGGGCACCCGACAACACGGTCACCGCCGAGCCGCCCGGCCTCGACACCGAGCTCGACCGGTTCCTGGCCGGCTTCTACGCCGACACCACCGAGGCCGCCTTCGAGGCGCTCGACCGGGTGCGCGCCGGCACGCCCCTGCCGGGGATCGCCTTCGACCTGGTGGTCTCCACCGTGCATCACCTGTCCGATGGCGGCCTGCCCGCCGCCAGGACGTCGCTGCGCTCGCACGCGGAGGCGTACCTGGCGCGCACGCCCGGCCTGCGCGAGCGCTGGCGGGCGCACTACGAGCGCAACAGGGCGGCGCTCACCGCCAGGATCGAGGCCCTGACCGGTAGTGCCGGACCGGTCGGCTGGCTGGACACGCTGCGCCGCACCCGCGACCGCGGCAGGGCGCTCATCGACGCGGGCCGCCTGTGCCTCGGCTACGACACCGGAGGCACCACCGCACCGGCCACCGGGCGGACCGTCACGGAGCCGCCGCTCGCCGAGGTCTCGGTGTTCCACCGTCGCCTGGAGACCGACGCGACCTGGCTGGCGGTCAAGGACACGCCCGCCTTCGCCGCGTACCGGCTGGTGCTGAACTGCACGTACCTCCATCTCACCAGGCTCGGGCTCTCGCCCGACCGGCGCTTCCTCGTCTGCTACCTCGCCGCGAACGCCGCCGACGACGTCTACCGGGCGGTGGCCTCGTGAGCGTCCGCATGAGAGAGAGCCGGATAAGAGAGGACCGGATAAGAAAGGAGCGGTACGAGCTGCGCGGCGGCGTGCACCTCGCCAGGCTGGGCTCAGGAGCCCGCCTGTTCGCCTGGCCGCACGCCGAGACGCTCGGCGACCTGACCGAGGCCGAGCTCGGCCTGCTCCGCGACCTGGCCAAGGGGCCCCGCCCGGCCTCGGGGCCGCTCGTCGAACGGCTCCGCGCGGGCGGCTGGCTCAAGATCACGGTGATCGACGGGGACCGGCCGCTCTACACCCTGGACCCGCTCCGCCCGCCGCCGCCCCGGCCTCCCGTACCGGATGAGCCGGTGCTGTCCAGGTTCGCCGCGCTGCGGCGGGACGGCGAGACGCTGGTGGCGAGCTCCCCGCTCGCCTGGTGCGACCTGCGCATCCACGATCCCGCCCTGGTGGCGGACGTGGTCAGCCCGGGAGGGGCGCCGCTCGCCGACCTGGCGTGGGCGGGACTGGCCGTGCCGCGCGGCTCGGAGGAGGCCGAGCTGCGGGTCCGGCAGTGGGCGCCGCACGAGCTGGAGTTCCACGAACGCAGCCGCGTCGGCTACCGGGGCTACCTGGGCGACGGCTTCGGCGGGACGTTCTGGGCGCGCGGGCGGTTCGAGCCGCTGCCCGCCAGGCCGGAGCCGTACCCGGGTGAGGCGATCGGGCTGCGCGTCCCCGACCTGGAGGAGCTGCGGCAGAAGGACCCCACGCTCACCGACGTCCTGGAGGGCCGCAGATCGAGGCGGGAGCACGACGACGCCCGCCCGCTCACCCTCGACCTGCTCGGCGAGTTGCTCTACCGCACGTCCAGGGTGCGCGAGACCTGGGTCGCGGACGGCGTCGAGTACACCAGCAAGCCGTACCCCTCCGGCGGGTCCGTCTACGAGCTGGAGATTTACCCCGTCGTGCGGAACGTGGCCGGCCTCGAGCCCGGGATGTACCACTACGACGCGCACGAACACGTCCTGCGGCGGGTGCGCGAGGCCGCGCATCCCGCCGTGCGCAGGCTGCTGACCGTCGCGGGCCACGGAGCCGCCACCGGACAGCGTCCCCAGGTCCTGCTCTCGATCGCCAGCAGGGCGGGCCGGCTGCTGTGGAAGTACGAAGGCATGGGGTACGCGCTGACGCTCAAGCACGTGGGCGTGCTCTACCAGACGCTCTACTGCGTGGCCACGGCGATGGGCCTGGCCGCCTGCGGGCTCGGCAGCGGCGACTCGGTCGCGTTCGCCGAGGCGACCGGACGGGACCCGCTGGAGGAGTGCGCGGTGGGCGAATTCATGATCGGAACCGTGGAGGCACCGCGTTGATCGACTTCAAGCCCCGACTGCCGGCCGACGTCCGCTTCGCGCCCACCTCCGGCGGTGTCGCCTTCCTGACCAGGGAGGGCATCGTGCGGATGAACGGCGCCTCCGCCCACCTGTGGATGGAGCGGCTGGCCACGTACCTCGACGGGAGCAGGACCGTGGCCGAGCTGACCGCCGGGCTGCCCGATGAGCGGCGCGCGTTCGTAACGGGCCTGCTGACCAAGCTGCACGAGCGCGGCCTCGTCGAGGACGCGGCGCGGGCCGGCGGGCGTGCCAGGCCCGGAGCGCTCGACCTGCCCGCGGGCCTGCGCTGCTCGTTACTGGGCGGGGGCGACCGCTTCGGCGCGCTGCCCGCGGCCCTGGCCGACGCCCTGACCCGGCTCGGGCTGGAGGTCGTCCGAACGGCCGGGGACGCGGTGGACCGGGCGGGGACGTGCGATGCGATGGTGCACCTGGCGTCGGCCGGCGCGGACGGGCTGGCCGCCGCCGCGGAGCTCGACCGGCTGAGCGCCGCGCACGGGGTGCCCGTCATGCACGTTCTGCTGCGCGAGGGTGAGGCGTGGTGGAGCGAGGCGGGGATCGCAGGCGGGGAGGTCCCGCCGCTGGCCGCGGGCTGGCGGCGGCTGGCCGCCATGGAGGCGCGCCCGCCCGAGGCCGGGCCGGTCCGCGTGCCGTCCGTCGCCGCGGCCGTCGTCGCCGGGCAGGTCGCGGCGGACCTGGGCCGCCGCCTGTCGGGGACGCCGCGGGCGGACGGCGACCCCCGGCTGCACGTGGTGGACCTCGCCGAGCTGCACACCCGTACGCACACCTTCCTGCCGCATCCCGCGGTGGCGCGGCCGGACGGGAGCACACAGGCGGCGCCTCAGCGGGAGAAGCTGACGGAGGAGGAGTTCTCCCGGCGGGCCGCCAGGCTGATGGACTCGCGGACCGGCGTGTTCGCCGAGATCGACGAGGGGGAGTACGGCCAGCTCCCGCTGCACGTGTCGGTCACCACGGTGGCCGACCCCATGGGCGTGCTGGGCGGGGCCCGGCCGCGGGTGATCGGCGTGGGGCACGACTTCGCCGTGGCGCGGTACCGGGCGGCGCTGAAGGCGCTCGCCGTCCACGGGCTGCTCGCCTGCGACCCGCGCCGCCTCCTCACGGCGGACGGCGAGCCTCTGTTCGGCGCGCCCGCCGCACCGGACGGCAGCACGCCGCCGCTCCCCGAGGCCGCCGGACAGGACGCGAGCCTGCTCGAAGACGTCGCGGCGGGGCGGGCCGAGGCGTTCGTCCGCGGCCGGGACCTCGTCAACGGCGACGAGGTCCTGCTGCCCGCGCGCGAGGTGTTCCTCGACCCGTACGCCATCGGGGCGGCCGCCGGCTACTCGGCCGAGGAGGCGCTGGTGGCGGCGCTGCTCGAGCACGTCGCCGCGACCGGACGCGACGGGCCGCTGCCGCCCGTGGACGCGGCCGGCGCGCGGTCGGCGGACACCGAGATCGACCGCTCGCTCGCGCTTCTGGAGGCGACCGGCCGCGACCACCAGGTGCTGGACGCCACCGGCGCCTGCGGCGTGCCCGTGTTCGCGGGAACGCTGGACGGCAGGCTCGTGGCGCGGGCGGCGGGCGTCACGCCGCTGGCGGCCCTGCGGGCCACACTCGAAGGGATGCTCGCCGCGTACCAGGGCATTCCAGCCTCCAGGCCGCTGCCCGACGTGCACCTGACCGCCGCCGACCGGTCGCCGGTCACGGTGGACGCGCACGCGGAGCCGCTGAGCGCCGCGCACCTCGCCGCCGCGCTGGCCGGCGAGGGGCTGCGGGCCGGCGCCGTCCCGCTGGACCACGACGCCGCGGTGCACGCGCTCGTGCCGCACGTCGTCCGCGTCGTCACCTACCCGCTCCAGGAGCCGCTTCATGGCTGAGGTCATCGGTACGGGCCTGCTCGCGCAGGAGATCGAGATCGCGCTGAAGCGCCGCGACGACCGGGGAGAACCCCACGTGGTGATCAGCGCGGAAGACGGCTGGACGTGCGGCAGGACACCGGAGGACGGCGCGGCGGCGTGGCTGCCGGTGCGGGTGGAGTACAACGTCGCCGTCATCGGGCCGCTGCACAGGCCGGGCGAGCCCGGCTGCCTCACCTGCTTCGAGACGCGGCGCGAGCGCATCAGGACCGACAGCGCCGACCGGGCCGCCATACTCGCCGCGCACGGCGAGGAGCTGGCCGCGCGGCCGTCGCCGTACCTCGGGCGGCTGGCCGCGGGCACCGTCGCGGCGCTGGCCGCGCACGCCGTGGACGGCCCTGCGTGCACCGTCTGGTACGTCGACCTGCGCACGCTCACGGTCGAGCGCCACTCGTTCCTGCCGGAGCCTCACTGCCCCGGCTGCGGGGACCTGCCGGACGACGACCGCGAGTCCGCCGCGTTCGAGCCCGGCGAGCTCCCGCAGCCGCCCGCCTACCGGGTCAGGGACGTGCTCGCCGAGCACGGCGAGCTGCTCGGCACGTACGTGGACGGCGAATGCGGCCTGATCAGGCCGCTCGTCAGGGACACGCTCGGCGGCCTGGTGATCGCCGGTGCGATGCTGCCGCTGCGCTTCGACGGCGGCTCCGAGCCGGGCGTCGGCAGGACGCGGGGTTACCGCTCCAGCGAGGTCACCGCCATGCTGGAGGCGCTCGAACGGTGGGGCGGGGTCGAGCCCGGCGGCAAGCGCACCCGTGTGCGGGCCTCGTACGCGGAGGTGGGCAAGGACGCGCTCGACCCGCGGACGCTGGGCGTGCACGACCCCTCGTCGTACGCCAGGGAGGGCTTCGGCTTCCGGCCGTTCACCGAGGACGCCGTCTGCGACTGGGTGTGGGGGTATTCCTTCGCCCGCCGCGCCCCCGTCCTGGTGCCGGAGAGCGTGGCGTATTACTACGTGCGCGGCAAGGACCGGCCGTTCCTGTTCGAGATCTCCAACGGGTGCGCGCTCGGCGGCAGCATGGCCGAGGCGCTGCTGTACGGGCTGCTGGAGACGGTCGAGCGGGACGCGTTCCTCATGACGTGGTACGCCCGCCTGCCCGTGCCGCGGATCGACCTCGCCACGGCCCGCGACCGCACCATCCCGCTCCAGGCGGCCGCCATCACGGCGGAGACCGGCTACCGGGTCGAGCTGTACGACACGACGATGGAGCACGGCATCCCCAGCGTGTGGGCGATGGGGGTGCGGCAGGACGGCGACCGGCGCAGGCCGCGCATGGTGTGCGCGGCGGGCGCGCACCTCGACCCCGAGAAGGCCGTGCTGAGCGCGCTGAGCGAGCTCGGCCCGCTGCTGGCCGACCTCATCCGGCGCTACCCGGACGAGATGGACAGGGCGCGGGAGATGGTGGCGGACTCCGACCTCGTGACCACCATGCACGACCACTCCACCCTGTACGGCGCGGACGGCGCCTTCGAGCGGCTCTCCTTTCTGACCGGGGGCACGGACGTGCGGCGGCTGCCGGACATGGCGCGCGTGCCCGGCCCGTTCGACATCGAGGGGCTGGTGGGCCGTTTCCTCGCCGAGGGCATGGACGTGGTCGTCGTGGACCAGACGACGCCGGAGCACCGCGCGGGCGGCTTCCGCTGCGTCAAGGTGCTGGTGCCGGGGACGCTGCCGATGACCTTCGGCCACCGCAACCGCAGGGTCCACGGGCTGAGCCGGCCCCTCGAGGTGCCGTACCGGCTGGGCCACCGCGACGAGCCCCTGACGCCCGCCGACCTGAACCCCGATCCCCACCCCTTCCCATGACGTGACGTCCCCATGCCGACTCCCATGCCGACTCCCACGCCGACTCCCCTGACGGACGAACTGCGCGACCTGGCGATCTTCCGCGCCGACCTGCACGCGCACCCCGAGCTGTCCCACCAGGAGTCGCGCACGGCCCGCCGCCTGGCGCAGCGGCTGGCCGCCGCCGGCTGCGAGGTCACGACCGGGGTGGGCGGCCACGGCGTCGTAGGACGGCTGTCGCGGGGCGACGGGCCGGTGGTCATGCTCAGGGCCGAGCTGGACGCGCTGCCCGTCAAGGAGGACAGCGGCCTGTCGTACGCCAGCGCCGCCACCGCTTGCCTGCCGGACGGCCGGACGGTGCCCGTGTCGCACGCCTGCGGCCACGACCTGCACCTCGCCTGCCTGGCCGGCGTCGCGGGGCGGCTGGCCGCGTCGGACGGCTGGCGGGGGACCGTCCTGCTGGTCGGCCAGCCCGCCGAGGAGACGCTGGACGGCGCGGCGGCGATGCTCGCCGACGGCCTCTACGAGAGGTTCGGCACGCCGGACGTGGCGCTGGCCCAGCACGTCTCGCCCTTCCCAGCCGGCCTGATCGCCTACGCCGACCCGCCCACCGCCGCGGGGACGGAGCTGCGCATCGCCGTCAGCGGCGACGGCGGTCACGTCAGCCGGCACGCGGCGGGGGCGGCGCGCAACCCGGTGCCGGAGCTGGCCGCGCTCGTCCACAGGATCGGCGGGACGGCCTTCGGCGAGGCGAGCGTCACCGTGGGGACGCTGCGCGCGGGCGAGCTGCCGAACGTGGTGCCGCCCGTCGCCGAGGCGGGGCTGACGGTCAGGGCCGCCACGCTGGACGCGGTGGACGGGGCGGTCGCGCTGATCAGGCGGCTCGCGGGGGAGAGCGCGGGTGCCGCCGTCACCGTGGTGTCCCGGGTGCCGCAAGGAGCGAACGACCCGGCGGCCACCGCCGCGGTGCGCAAAGCGCACGAAAAGGCCCTGGGCGCGGTCGTCACCGCCCCGGGCGGCGCCGCCTGCGAGGACTTTCCCCTGTATGGTGTTCCGTCTGTCTATTGGTACGTGGGCGCGGCCCCGCGGTCCGGTCGGGTCGGACACCCCCATACCGGGGCCTTCTGCCCCGACCCGGTGCCGACGTTGCGAGCCGGGGTCACGGCCATGCACGCGGCGGCAGTGGCAGTCCTCGCGAACACGTCACGGATCACCTCGCCGTCCCGATATCATGGGCGCGGGGCTGTAGCCGAGCCCGGCTGAACAGGCTTGGCGTCCCGGAGTGGCAAGGCTTATCCGCTTTGCCGCGCCGCTTTGACGTGTCGCAGAGGCGTAGGTAGTCTTGTGCTTCGTGCCCGTCGTAAGCGGGCCCTCGACCGTGCGCTCATTGCGGCGCGGGACGGCTTCCTGGCTCGTAATCCTCGCGGACGTGTCTGTGCGAATAGCGCGACACGCCCGAGCGCGGGGGCACCGAGGCAAGAAAAATCAGCAGGTCATGACACCGGCAGTACCTGCGACAAGACACATGACGTAGTACCGGCCAAGGCACGAAACGGAGTGGCAGTGCCCACTATTCAGCAGTTGGTCCGCAAGGGCCGGCAGGACAAGGTCTCGAAGACCAAGACTCCTGCCCTCAAGGGGAGTCCGCAGCGGCGCGGCGTGTGCCAGCGCGTTTACACCACCACCCCGAAGAAGCCCAATTCGGCACTGCGTAAGGTGGCCCGCGTTCGGCTCACGAACGGCATCGAGGTCACGGCCTACATCCCCGGTGTGGGTCACAACCTCCAGGAGCACTCCATCGTGCTCGTGCGCGGCGGTCGTGTGAAGGACCTGCCGGGTGTTCGCTACAAGATCATCCGTGGTTCGCTCGACACCCAGGGTGTGCGCAACCGCAAGCAGGCCCGTAGCCGCTACGGCGCGAAGAAGGAGAAGAGCTAACAATGCCGCGTAAGGGTTCTCCTGGCCGTCGTCAGCTCATGGCTGACCCGGTTTACAGCTCGCCGCTGGTGACCGCCCTGATCAACAAGGTGCTCCTGGACGGCAAGCGCTCCATCGCGCAGTCGATCGTCTACGGCGCGCTCGAGGGCTGCAGGGAGAAGACGGGCAACGACCCGGTCGTCACCCTGAAGCGCGCGCTTGACAACGTCAAGCCGACCCTCGAGGTTCGCAGCCGTCGCGTCGGTGGCGCGACCTACCAGGTGCCTGTCGAGGTGCGCGCGGCGCGCAGCACCACCCTGGCCCTGCGCTGGCTGGTGCAGTACGCCCGCGCCCGCCGCGAGAAGACCATGACCGAGCGCCTCATGAACGAGCTCCTCGACGCCAGCAACGGCCTCGGGGCGAGCGTGAAGAAGCGCGAGGACACCCACAAGATGGCCGAGTCCAACAAGGCCTTCGCCCACTACCGCTGGTAGTGGATCCGACGAGACGACGAGGACGCGAGAGAAGTGGCCACCACGACCGCTCTTGACCTGGCCAAGGTCCGCAATATCGGGATCATGGCCCACATCGACGCGGGCAAGACCACCACGACCGAGCGCATCCTGTTCTACACCGGCATCAACTACAAGATCGGTGAGGTCCACGAGGGCGCTGCCACGATGGACTGGATGGAGCAGGAGCAGGAGCGCGGCATCACCATCACGTCTGCCGCGACGACGTGCGAGTGGCTCGGTCACACCATCAACATCATCGACACTCCCGGCCACGTCGACTTCACGATCGAGGTGGAGCGTTCGCTCCGCGTCCTCGACGGGGCCGTCGCCGTCTTCGACGGTGTCGCGGGTGTCGAGCCTCAGTCGGAAATGGTGTGGCGGCAGGCGGACCGCTACAACGTTCCGCGCATCTGCTTCGTGAACAAGATGGACCGCGTCGGCGCCGAGTTCCACCGCTGCGTCGACATGATGGTCAGCCGTCTTGGCGCCACGCCGGCCGTCATCCAGCTGCCGCTGGGTGTCGAGGCCGACTTCAAGGGCGTCATCGACCTGGTCAAGATGAAGGGTCTCGTCTGGAGCGCCGAGGCGGCGAAGGGCGAGATGTACGACGTCGTCGACGTCCCCGCCGACCACGCCGATGCCGCCCGCGAGTGGCGCGACCGCCTCATCGAGACCGTCGCCGAGAACGACGACGAGCTGATGGAGCTCTACCTCGAGGGCACCGAGCCCACCGAGGACCAGCTCGTCGCCGCCCTGCGCCGCGCGACGCTGGCCGGCAAGGTCAACCCGGTGCTGTGCGGCACCGCGTTCAAGAACAAGGGCGTGCAGCCCCTGCTCGACGCGATCGTCGCCTACCTGCCGGCGCCGACCGACATCCCGGCCTTCAAGGGCCACGCGGTCGGCAACGAGGACAAGGTCGTCGAGCGTCACGCGGACGTGAACGAGCCGTTCTCCGCGCTGGCGTTCAAGATCGCGAGCGACCCGCACCTGGGCAAGATCACCTACATCCGCATCTACTCGGGCAAGCTCGAGGCCGGTTCACAGGTCATCAACTCTGTGAAGGGCAAGAAGGAGCGGATCGGCAAGATCTACCAGATGCACGCCAACAAGCGCGAGGAGCGCCCGTCGGCGATCGCCGGTCAGATCGTCGCGGTCATGGGTCTGAAGGACACCACGACCGGCGACACGCTGTGCGACCCGGCCAACCAGGTCGTGCTCGAGTCGATGACGTTCCCGGCTCCGGTCATCAACGTCGCCATCGAGCCCAAGACCAAGGGCGACCAGGAGAAGCTGTCCACCGCCATCCAGCGGCTGGCCGAGGAGGACCCGTCCTTCCAGGTCCGCCGTGACGAGGAGACCGGCCAGACGGTCATCTGGGGCATGGGCGAGCTGCACCTGGAGATCCTCGTCGACCGCATGCGCCGCGAGTTCAAGGTGGAGGCCAACGTCGGCCGCCCGCAGGTCGCCTACCGCGAGACCATCCGCCGCAAGGTGGAGAAGGTCGACTACACCCACAAGAAGCAGACCGGTGGTTCCGGCCAGTTCGCGCGGGTGATCATCGACCTGGAGCCGCTGGGCGAGGGCAACGACGGCTACGAGTTCGAGAACAAGGTCACCGGTGGCCGCGTCCCGAGGGAGTACATCCCGTCGGTCGACGCCGGCGCACAGGAGGCCGCCGAGTTCGGCGTGCTGGCCGGTTACCCGATGGTCGGCGTCAAGGTGACGCTGGTCGACGGTCAGGCCCACGACGTCGACTCCTCGGAGATGGCGTTCAAGATCGCCGGTTCGATGGCCTTCAAGGAGGCCGCTCGTAAGGCCGAGCCGGTGCTCCTCGAGCCGATGATGGCGGTCGAGGTCACCACTCCCGAGGACTACATGGGTGATGTCATCGGTGACCTCAACGGTCGCCGGGGGCAGATCCAGGCGATGGACGAGCGGGCCGGCGCCCGTGTCGTCCAGGCGCTCGTGCCGCTGTCTGAGATGTTCGGCTACGTGGGCGACCTGCGTAGCAAGACGCAGGGGCGGGCGAGCTACAGCATGATATTCGACTCCTACGCTGAGGTGCCTCCGGGCATCGCCAAGGAGATCGTCGCGAAGGCCCGGGGCGAGTAAGTTCCGATCCGGCCGCGCGAGCGGGCGGACCGGGCGCAACGTCCTGGTCCCTAGGTGCGGTGGCCACAGCGGCCGCCGCACCGCCAAGGGGTTCGGATCACCCGGGCCCGAGTGTGTAGACGAAAGTCAGTCAGATTCTCTAAGGAGAGAACCAGTGGGCAAGGCCAAGTTCGAGCGGACTAAGCCGCACATGAACATCGGCACCATTGGGCACATCGACCACGGCAAGACCACGCTGACCGCGGCGATCACCAAGGTGCTCCACGACCGTTACCCCGAGCTCAACGCCGCCACGCCGTTCGACAAGATCGACAAGGCGCCGGAGGAGAAGGCTCGCGGCATCACCATCTCCATCGCGCACGTCGAGTACCAGACCGAGAAGCGTCACTACGCGCACGTCGACTGCCCCGGTCACGCCGACTACGTGAAGAACATGATCACCGGTGCCGCCCAGATGGACGGCGCCATCCTGGTGGTCGCCGCGACCGACGGCCCGATGCCGCAGACGAAGGAGCACGTCCTCCTGGCCCGCCAGGTCGGCGTCCCCTACATCGTCGTGGCCCTCAACAAGGCCGACATGGTCGACGACGAGGAGATCCTGGAGCTCGTCGAGCTCGAGGTCCGTGAGCTCCTCACCGCGCAGGAGTTCCCCGGCGACGAGGTGCCGGTCGTCCGCGTGTCCGCCCTCAAGGCCCTTGAGGGCGACCAGAAGTGGGCCGACAGCATCATCGAGCTCATGAACGCCGTGGACGAGAACGTCCCCGAGCCGCCGCGTGAGACGGACAAGCCGTTCCTCATGCCGGTCGAGGACGTCTTCTCCATCACCGGTCGCGGTACGGTCGTCACCGGCCGTATCGAGCGCGGTGTCGTCAAGGTCAACGAGCAGGTCGACATCATCGGCATCAAGCCGGAGAAGATCTCGACCACCGTCACCAGCATCGAGATGTTCAACAAGATGCTGGACGAGGGTCACGCCGGTGACAACGCCGCCCTGCTGCTCCGCGGTATCAAGCGCGACGAGGTCGAGCGCGGCCAGTGTGTCATCAAGCCGGGTACGACCACCCCGCACACCGAGTTCGAGGGCCAGGTCTACATCCTGTCCAAGGACGAGGGCGGCCGCCACACGCCGTTCTTCAACAACTACCGCCCGCAGTTCTACTTCCGTACGACGGACGTGACCGGCGTGGTGCACCTGCCCGAGGGCACCGAGATGGTCATGCCGGGCGACAACACCGAGATGCGCGTTGAGCTGATCCAGCCCATCGCCATGGAGGAAGGCCTGAAGTTCGCGATCCGCGAGGGTGGCCGCACCGTCGGCGCCGGCCGGGTCACGAAGATCATCAAGTAGCCAGACCGTCGGGGCGGCGGCCGGCCCCGGTCTCCGGGACCGGCCGCCGCACCACGTCCCAGCCGGAACCCGTACGCGAGAGCGGCGGGAGCCGGCGCGGGAGGCCCCACGCAGGACACCGTGATCCAGCAGTCGCTTCGGCCGGCACACGTGACCGAAGTCACTGCCGGATCACGGAAGGAAAAGGCAGATCGACGACGTCTGCCAGTGGGGTTACGCGGGCTCTAACCTGCAAGAACAGCGGCAACAGGCCGCACGATACTTTTTCAGACGACAGCGAAGGACACCGAGGCCACTATGGCGGGACAGAAGATCCGCATCCGGCTTAAGGCCTATGACCACGAGGTCATCGACAGCTCGGCCAAGAAGATCGTCGAGACGGTGACGCGGACTGGCGCGAAGGTCGCGGGCCCGGTGCCGCTGCCGACCGAGAAGAACGTGTACTGCGTCATCCGCTCGCCGCACAAGTACAAGGACAGCCGCGAGCACTTTGAGATGCGCACGCACAAGCGGCTGATTGACATCATCGACCCGACCCCCAAGACGGTCGACTCGCTCATGCGACTCGACCTCCCCGCGGGTGTCGACATCTCGATCAAGCTCTGAGGGAACGCACTGACATGGCTAAGACGATCAAGGGCGTCCTGGGCAAGAAGCTCGGCATGACCCAGGTCTTCGACGCGGACAACCGGATCGTCCCGGTGACCGTGGTCGAGGCCGGTCCGTGCGTGGTGACCCGCGTCCGTACCCCCGAGAAGGACGGCTACTCCGCCATCCAGCTCGGCTTCGGGCAGGTCGACCCCCGGAAGGTCAACAAGCCGCTCGGCGACTACCTGCGTAAGCACGACATCACCCCGCGCCGTTACTTCGCGGAGATCCGCACCGACGACGCGAGCGACTACACCCTGGGCCAGGAGCTGCTGGCCGACACTTTCGAGCCCGGCCAGTACGTCGACGTCACTGGCAAGAGCAAGGGTAAGGGCTTCGCCGGTGTCATGAAGCGGCACGGCTTCGGTGGTCTGGGCGCGTCGCACGGTACGCAGCGCAAGCACCGCTCGCCGGGTTCCATCGGTGGCTGCGCCACCCCGGGCCGCGTTTTCAAGGGTCTGCGCATGGCTGGTCGGATGGGTAACGTCCGCACCACCGTGCAGAGCCTGAAGGTTCACGCCGTCGACGTCGAGAAGAATCTGCTCCTGATCAAGGGTGCGATTCCCGGCGCCAACGGCAGCCTGGTCCTCGTTCGCACCGCTGCCAAGAAGGGGGCTGCCAAGTGAGCACCACTATTGACGTCCTCGACGCCAGCGGCTCGAAGACCGGCACCGTAGACCTGCCCGAAGACGTCTTCGGCGCCAAGGTCAACGTACCGCTGATCCACCAGGTGGTCACGGCCCAGCTCGCCGCTCGCCGGCAGGGCACGCACAAGGCCAAGACCCGTGGTGAGGTCTCCGGCGGCGGCAAGAAGCCGTACCGCCAGAAGGGCACCGGTCGCGCCCGTCAGGGCTCGACCCGCGCGCCGCAGTTCACCGGCGGTGGCACCGTCCACGGCCCCGTGCCGCGCGACTACTCGCAGCGCACGCCCAAGAAGATGAAGGCCGCCGCGCTGCGCGGCGCCCTGTCCGACCGGGCCAGCGGCGGTCGCGTCCACGTGGTGAAGTCCCTGGTCACGGGTGACACGCCCAAGACCAAGGCGGCGCTGGAGGCCCTGCGCAAGGTCACCCAGGCTCCGCGCGTCCTCGTCGTGGTCGACGCCGACGACGAGCTGACCTGGCTGAGCCTGCGCAACGCTCCGGAGGTCCACCTGCTGGACGCCGGGCAGCTCAACACCTACGACGTGCTCGTCCACGACGACGTGGTCTTCACCCAGGAGGCGTACGACCAGGTCGTGGCGCGGCTGAGTGGCGGGAAGGAAGACGCCTGATGGAGAAGATCGCCGACCCGCGCGACGTCATCATCAAGCCGGTCGTCTCTGAGAAGAGCTACGGCCTGATCGATGAGCACAACAAGTACACGTTCCTGGTGAAGAAGACCGCGAACAAGACCCAGGTCAAGATCGCCGTTGAGCAGATCTTCGGGGTCAAGGTCACCAGCGTGAACACGATCAACCGGCAGGGCAAGCGCAAGCGGACCCGTACCGGCTACGGCAAGCGTCCCGACACCAAGCGCGCGATCGTGAGCCTGGCGGAGGGCGACCGGATCGACATTTTCGGTCAGGTCGGCTAGCAGCCTGAGAAATGAGCGCGGACCGCAGGTCACGCGCGGGGTGAGACCGTCGCACTCCGGTGCGGCGGGCTCACCCATGTAACCGACGAAGGATGAACGAAAAAGATGGGCATCCGTAAGTACAAGCCGACGACCCCAGGTCGCCGCGGGGCGAGCGTCTCGGACTTCTCCGAGATCACCCGCAGCACGCCTGAGAAGTCGCTGCTTGCGCCCCTTCACAGCAAGGGCGGCCGCAACGTACACGGCCGAGTCACCGCGCGCCACCAGGGCGGCGGTCACAAGCGCGCCTACCGGATCATCGACTTCCGTAGGCATGACAAGGACGGCATCCCGGCCAAGGTCGCTCACATCGAGTACGACCCCAACCGCACCGCCAACATCGCTCTGCTGCACTACGCCGACGGCGAGAAGCGCTACATCATCGCGCCGACCGGCCTCAAGCAGGGCGACCGCATCGAGAACGGCCCCAGCGCCGACATCAAGACGGGCAATTGCCTGCCGCTGCGCAACATCCCGACCGGTACCTTCATCCACGCGGTGGAGCTCCGTCCGGGCGGCGGCGCGAAGCTCGGCCGCTCCGCGGGCGCTCAGATCCAGCTGCTCGCCAAGGAAGGCCAGTACGCCACCCTGCGTATGCCGTCCGGTGAGATGCGCATGGTCGACGTGCGCTGCCGGGCGACCGTGGGCCAGGTCGGCAACGCCGAGCAGGCCAACATCAACTGGGGCAAGGCCGGCCGTATGCGCTGGAAGGGCAAGCGCCCGACCGTTCGCGGTGTCGCGATGAACCCCGTCGACCACCCGCACGGTGGTGGTGAGGGCAAGACCTCCGGTGGTCGCCACCCGGTGAACCCGAAGGGCAAGCCCGAGGGCCGCACCCGCCAGGCCAACAAGGCCAGCGACCGGCTGATCATCCGTCGTCGGAGCAAGAGGAAGAAGCGGTAGGAGCAGCCGAGATGCCACGTAGCCTTAAGAAGGGTCCCTTCGTGGACGAACACCTTCAGAAGAAGGTGGACGCTCAGAACGAGAAGGGCACCAAGAACGTCATCAAGACGTGGTCGCGGCGCTCCATGATCGTTCCCGACATGATCGGGCACACGATCGCCGTGCACGACGGCCGCAAGCACGTCCCGGTGTTCATCACCGAGGCCATGATCGGCCACAAACTCGGAGAGTTCGCCCCGACGCGGACGTTCCGCAGCCACGTCAAGGAAGACCGCCGCAGCCGGCGGTAAGCGTCCCGGAAGTAGGAGAAAGCGATGGAAGCCAGGGCTCAGGCGCGGTTCGTCCGTGTCACGCCCCTCAAGGCCCGCCGCGTGGTGGACCTTATTCGCGGGCTGCCCGCTTCGGAGGCGCAGGCCGTGCTGCAGTTCGCTCCTCAGTCGGCGAGCGAGCCTGTCTACAAGGTGCTCAGCAGCGCCATGGCGAATGCGGAGCACAACTTCAATCTCGACCCCAGCACGCTCTACGTGAGCCGCGCGTGGGTCGACGAGGGCCCGACGCTGAAGCGGTTCCGCCCGCGTGCACAGGGTCGTGCCTATCGGATCAACAAGCGGACCAGCCACATCACTGTGATCGTGGAGTCCCGCGAGCCGAAGGGAAGGACCCGATAGTGGGCCAGAAGGTTAACCCGCACGGGTTCCGCCTCGGCATCACGACCGACTTCAAGAGCCGGTGGTACGCCGACAAGCTGTACAAGTCGTACGTCGCTGAGGATGTCGCCATCCGCCGCATGCTGCAGAAGGGCATGGAGCGGGCCGGCATCTCCAAGGTAGAGATCGAGCGCACCACGGACCGCGTGCAGGTGGACATCCACACCGCACGTCCCGGCATCGTGATCGGCCGGCGCGGCGCCGAAGCGGACCGCATCCGCGGAGACCTGGAGAAGCTGACCAAGAAGCAGGTCCAGCTCAACATCCTCGAGGTCAAGAACCCGGAGATCGACGCGCAGCTCGTCGCGCAGGGCGTCGCCGAGCAGCTGTCCAGCCGTGTCTCGTTCCGCCGCGCCATGCGCAAGGCGATGCAGTCGGCCATGAAGTCCGGCGCCAAGGGCATCCGTGTCCAGTGCTCCGGTCGTCTGGGCGGCGCCGAGATGTCGAGGTCGGAGTTCTACCGCGAGGGCCGCGTGCCGCTGCACACGCTCCGCGCGGACATCGACTACGGCTTCTACGAGGCCCGTACGACCTTCGGCCGCATCGGCGTGAAGGTCTGGATCTACAAGGGCGAGGCTCCGACCAGCCGCGCCGAGCGTGAGGCGGCCGCCGCCGGCGCTCGTGCCGGCCAGCGTCGTGAGCGTGACGACCGTCGCGGCGGTGGCGACCGTCCGCGTCGTGGCGGCGACCGCTCCCGTCGTAGCCGCGCCCCCCGTACCGAGGCGGCCGCCCAGGCCGCCCCCGAGACCGGCCCGGCTGCTCAGCCGGGTGCTGAAGGGAGCTGACCATGCTGATCCCGCGCAGGGTCAAGCACCGCAAGCAGCACCGGCCTAACCGCAGCGGAGTCGCCAAGGGCGGCACCAGGGTCGTGTTCGGCGAGTTCGGCATTCAGGCGGTGGAGCACTCCTACGTGACCAACCGCCAGATCGAGTCGGCCCGTATCGCCATGACCCGTCACATCCGCCGTGGCGGCAAGGTGTGGATCAACATCTTCCCCGACCGCCCGCTGACGAAGAAGCCGGCCGAGACCCGTATGGGTTCCGGTAAGGGTTCTCCGGAATGGTGGGTCGCCAACGTCAAGCCCGGCCGCGTGCTCTTCGAGCTGTCGGGCGTGGCGGAGCCGGTCGCGCGCGAGGCGCTTCAGCGTGCGATCCACAAGCTGCCAATGAAGTGCAAGATCGTTAAGCGTGAAGTGGGTGAGGCGTGATGGCTAAGGGCCTGACCGCCGGCGAGCTGCGGCTCGAGGACGAGGAGACCCTCGTTCAGAAGCTGAAGGAGGCGAAGGAGGAGCTGTTCAACCTCCGCTTCCAGGCGGCGACCGGTCAGTTGGAAAGCCATGGGCGGCTGCGCGCCGTCCGCCGCGAGATCGCCCGTATCTACACCGTGATGCGCGAGCGGGAGCTCGGCATCGTCACGGTCGAGAAGGAGTCGAGCGATGGCTGAGACCGAGACCACCACTGAGACCACCGAGGGCGCGCGCCAGCGGAACTTCCGTAAGGTCCGCGAGGGCCTCGTCGTCAGCGACAAGATGGACAAGACCGTCGTCGTCGCCGTCGAGGACCGCGTCAAGCACCGCCTCTACGGCAAGGTCATCCGCCGTACGACCAAGTACAAGGCGCACGACGAGCAGAACGCCTGCGGCGTCGGCGACCGCGTGCTGCTGATGGAGACCCGCCCCCTCTCCGCCACCAAGCGGTGGAGGGTCGTGGAGATCCTCGAGAAGGCCAAGTAAGGCCCTCTCCGATAGACCGCGCCTCGTGGGGGCTCTCAGAGCCCCCATGACGGCGTCCAAGGACGCGGGGTCACTCGACCCCGCGTCGCCTGCGGTGCGGTGCCCTGAGGGGCGCTGTGGCCGTGGGAACAAGACAACGACGGGTTCCGCCAGGCTCAGCGATGAGAACCGGCGCGACTAACAGGAGTAGACGTGATCCAGCAGGAGTCGCGGCTCAAGGTCGCCGACAACACGGGTGCCAAGGAGATCCTCTGCATCCGCGTTCTCGGCGGCTCGGGCCGACGCTACGCGGGTATCGGCGACGTCATCGTCGCCACAGTCAAGGACGCGCTGCCTGGCAGCACTGGCGTCAAGAAGGGCGACGTGGTCAAGGCCGTCGTCGTCCGCACGACCAAGGAGCGCCGCCGGCCCGACGGCTCCTACATCCGCTTCGACGAGAACGCCGCCGTCATCATCCGCGACAGCGGCGACCCTCGCGGCACTCGTATCTTCGGCCCGGTCGGCCGCGAGCTGCGTGACAAGAAGTTCATGCGCATCATCTCGCTCGCCCCGGAGGTGCTGTAATGCCGAAGCTCAAGGTGAAGAAGGGTGACCTGGTCCAGGTCATCGCCGGCAAGGACAAGGGTGCCAAGGGTCGGGTGATCGCCGCTTACCCGCGCGAGGAGCGCGTGGTGGTCGAGGGCGTCAACCTGATCAAGAAGCACACCAAGGAGACCCACCAGGGCCCGCGCGGCGCCAAGCAGGGCGGCGTGCAGACCATGGAGGCTCCGATCCACGTGTCCAACGTGAAGAAGCTGAAGGACGACAAGCCCGCCGAGAAGAAGGCCGACGAGAAGAAGGCCGAAGAGACGGGTGAGGACAGCTGATGACTGCCACCACCACCGAGACCGAGCGCCCCACGCCGCGGCTGAAGACGAAGTACCGCGAAGAGATCGTTGACCAGCTCCGTGAGCAGTTCGGCATCAAGAACGTCATGGAGATCCCGGGGCTCACGAAGATCAAGGTCAACATGGGTGTCGGCGAGGCGGCTCGCGACTCCAAGCTGATCGAGGGCGCCGTCCGCGACCTCACCGCGATCACCGGCCAGAAGCCGGCCGTCGTGCGGGCCCGCAAGTCGATCGCGCAGTTCAAGCTGCGTGAGGGCATGCCGATCGGCGCGCACGTCACGCTGCGCGGCGACCGCATGTGGGAGTTCCTCGACCGGCTGCTGTCGCTGGCGCTCCCGCGCATCAGGGACTTCCGCGGCCTGTCGCCGAAGCAGTTCGACGGCAACGGCAACTACACCTTCGGTCTGACCGAGCAGGTCATGTTCCACGAGGTCGACCAGGACAAGGTGGACCGGCCGCGGGGCATGGACATCACGATCGTGACCACCGCGAAGAACGACGAACAGGGCCGGGCGCTGCTGAAGCTCCTCGGCTTCCCCTTCAAGGAGGCCTGATCATGGCGAAGAAGGCGCTGATCGCCAAGGCGGGGCGCAAGCAGAAGTTCCAGGTCCGTGCCTACACGCGTTGCTCGCGCTGTGGCCGGCCGCGCGCCGTCTACCGCAAGTTCGGGCTCTGCCGCGTGTGCTTCCGTGAGATGGCGCACCGGGGCGAGCTGCCCGGCATCACCAAGTCGAGCTGGTAGGTAACCTGAAGGGCGGCCTCGTGCCGCCCGTTCAGGCATTCATATTCCGGAAGAAGAGACAGGGCGTCCCGGAAGGGGCGTCCGCGACCACGCCGTAGGTCCACCGGCAGAGCGGAGACGCCGTGCGCGTCCCTGACTTGGCCGACTGGAAACCCCGGCGAGGAAGGCCACTGGCCATGACGATGACCGACCCGATCGCAGACATGCTCACGCGTCTGCGCAACGCGAACGCGGCGTACCACGACAGCGTGTCGATGCCGTACTCGAAGATCAAGGCGCACATCGCCGAGATCCTCCAGCAGGAGGGCTACATCCAGTCTTGGAGCGTCGAGGACGCCAAGGTTGGCAAGAACCTCGTGGTGGAGCTCAAGTTCGGGCCCACCCGTGAGCGGTCGCTCTCGGGCCTGCGCCGGGTGTCGAAGCCCGGTCTGCGGGTTTATGCAAAGAAGGACAACCTGCCTCGAGTCCTGGGCGGGCTGGGCGTCGCGATCATCTCGACGTCCCACGGCCTCATGACGGACAAGCAGGCCAGCAAGCGTGGTGTGGGCGGGGAAGTCCTCGCCTACGTCTGGTAGAGGGGAGGAACACAGCATGTCGCGAATCGGACGGCTGCCCATCCCTGTGCCGAGTGGCGTAGACATCACGATCAACGGCCAGGAGGTCCAGGTCAAGGGGCCGAAGGGCACGCTCACCCACACGGTCGCCGAGCCCATCAAGGTTTCGCGCGACGAGGACGGCTCGATCGCCGTCACCCGGCCCAACGACGAGAACAAGGTCCGTGCGCTGCACGGTCTGTCCAGGACGCTGATCGCCAACATGGTGCAGGGCGTCACTCAGGGCTACTCCAAGAGCCTTGAGATCGTCGGCGTCGGTTACCGCGTCCAGGCCAAGGGCCCGACGCAGCTGGAGTTCTCGCTGGGCTTCAGCCACCCGGTCATCGTGGACGCCCCCGAGGGCGTCACCTTCCGCGTCGAGAAGCCGACCCTGTTCCACGTGGACGGCATCGACAAGCAGAAGGTCGGCGAGGTCGCCGCCAACATCCGCAAGTTGCGCAAGCCGGACCCGTACAAGGGCAAGGGCGTGCGTTACCAGGGCGAACAGATCCGCCGCAAGGTCGGAAAGGCTGGTAAGTAGGCATGGCTCCGAAGACTGCGTTCAGCAAGCACACGGCTGCCCGCACCGTCTCGCGGGCCCGCCGTCACCGCCGCGTCCGCAAGAAGGTCGTCGGCACGCCCGAGCGTCCGCGCCTGGTCGTCAACCGTTCGACGCGTCACATGTTCGTCCAGATCGTGGACGACACCGTCGGCCACACGCTGGTGAGCGCCTCCACCATGGACGCCTCGCTGCGCGCCCTTGAGGCGGACAAGACCGAGAAGGCCAAGAAGGTCGGCGAGCTCCTCGCTCAGCGGGCCAAGGAAGCCGGCATCACCAAGGTCGTGTTCGACCGCGGTGGCAACCGGTACGCGGGCCGGATCGCGGCGCTGGCTGACAGCGCGCGCGAGGGCGGGCTCGAATTCTAATGAGGGCCCGAGGATCGCAAATGATGGCAACTGAGAAGAGGAACCACTGATGGCTGCAGCTCCGCGTCGCGGTGGCGGCACCGGTGGCGAGCGGCGGGACCGTCGTGACGATCGCCGCGGTGGCGCCGCTGACAAGGGCGTCTCGTACATCGAGCGCGTAGTGAAGATCAACCGAGTGGCCAAGGTCGTGAAGGGTGGTCGGCGCTTCAGCTTCACCGCCCTCGTCGTCGTCGGCGACGGCAACGGCCTGGTCGGCGTCGGGTACGGCAAGGCCAAGGAAGTGCCCGCGGCCATCGCCAAGGGTGTCGAAGAGGCCAAGAAGCACTTCTTCAAGGTGCCTCGCATCCAGGGCACGATCCCGCACACCGTGCAGGGCGAGGAGGCGGCGGGCGTCGTGTTCCTGCGGCCCGCCTCGGCCGGTACCGGCGTCATCGCCGGTGGCCCGGTGCGCGCGGTGCTGGAGTGCGCCGGCATCCACGACGTTCTGTCCAAGTCGCTCGGCTCGGACAACCCGATCAACATCGTGCACGCCACCGTGGCGGCTCTCAAGGCGCTCTCGCGTCCTGAGGAGATCGCCGCCCGCCGTGGCCTGCCGATCGAGGACGTCGCCCCGGCGGCCATGCTCAAGGCTCGTGCCGAGGGCCTGGCCGAGGCCGCGGCGGCTAAGGCGGTGAGCTAGTCATGGCACGCCTGAAGATCACTCAGGTTCGCTCCAAGATCGGTGGCAAGCAGAACCAGCGTGACTCGCTGCGTTCGCTTGGCCTGAAGCGAATCGGCGACGTCGTCGTCAAGGAGGACCGGCCCGAGATTCGCGGGATGGTCTCCGTGGTGACGCACCTCGTCGAGGTGGAAGAGGTCGACTAGTCATGACTGAGAGCTCCAACAACGCGGCTCCGCTGAAGATCCACGACCTGCGTCCCGCCCCCGGCGCCAACAAGCCGAAGATCCGCAAGGGTCGCGGCGAGGCGTCGAAGGGCAAGACGGCCGGTCGCGGCACCAAGGGCAGCCGCGCCCGTACGACGATCCCCCTCGGCTTCGAGGGTGGTCAGGTGCCGCTGCAGAGGCGTCTGCCGAAGCTCAAGGGCTTCTCCAACGCCCTGTTCAAGACGACCTACCAGGTCGTCAACCTCGACAGGATCGGCGAGCTGTTCCCCGAGGGTGGCGATGTCACCGTCGAGGCGCTGGTCGCCAAGGGTGCTGTCCGGAAGAACCAGCTCGTGAAGGTGCTCGGCTCCGGCGAGATCTCCGTCGCGGTGAACGTGCAGGCTCACGCCTTCTCGTCCAGCGCGAAGGAGAAGATCACGGCGGCCGGTGGTTCCGTTACCGAGCTGTAAAGACGCTATGACGAGGCGTGGGGGCTCTTACAATGGGCCCCCACGCCCGTAGTGCGTTAGAGTTCGCGAGACGGCAGGCTTCTGTCCGGCTCGTTTGACAATGAGACTTCAGATGGCAGATCCCCGCACCATCGCTTACTCACATCGCCGTATAGGCGCGCAGGAGGGACCGTGCTGACCGCGTTTACCCGGGCGTTCCGGACACCGGACCTGCGCAAGAAGTTGCTCTTCACCCTGGGCATCATCGCGCTATTCCGTCTCGGCTCGGTTCTTCCGACTCCGGGAGTCCACGTCCAGAACCTCGCCGCCTGTTTCGACCAAGCTCGCAGCGGCGACACCGGCAATATCTACGGGATGGTCCAGCTCTTCAGCGGCGGCGCGCTGCTGAAACTTTCAGTGTTCGCGCTGGGCATCATGCCGTACATCACCGCGAGCATCATCCTGCAGCTGCTCGTGGTGGTCATCCCGCGCCTCGAGGCGCTGAAGAAGGAAGGCCAGGCCGGCCAGGCCAAGATCACGCAGTATACGCGTTATCTGACGATCGGCCTCGCCGTGCTGCAGTCGACGGCGTTCATCGCTCTTGCGCGTACGGGCCAGCTCTTCCCGAACTGCCAGCAGGACGTGCTGCTCGACCCGGACAACATCTTCGGCATCATCACGATGGTGATCATCATGACCGCCGGTACTTCGGTGATCATGTGGCTCGGTGAGCTCATCACCGATCGGGGCGTCGGCAACGGCATGTCCATCCTGATCTTCACTCAGGTCATCGCGGTCTTCCCGTCCGAGCTGGCCAACATCTTCCAGGCGAACAAGTTCACCTTCGCGGTCGTCATGGTCGTCGGCGTCTTCATGATCGCCGCGGTCGTCTTCGTCGAGCAGGCGCAGCGCCGCATCCCGGTCCAGTACGCCAAGCGCATGGTGGGCCGCAGGATGTACGGCGGCACCTCGACCTACATCCCGCTGAAGGTCAACCAGGCCGGCATCATCCCGGTCATCTTCGCCTCGTCGCTGCTCTACCTGCCGCAGCTGCTCACGTCGCTCTTCTCGACCAGCGACAACGTGGTCATCACCTGGATCTCGCAGAACCTCGCCACGGGCGACACGCCGATCTACATGGCCACGTTCTTCGTGCTGATCATCTTCTTCACGTACTTCTACGTGTCGATTACCTTCAACCCCCCTGAAGTCGCCGACAACATGAAGAAGTACGGTGGATTCATTCCGGGCATCCGCCCCGGCCGTCCGACGGCTGAATACCTGAACTTCGTGCTCACCCGTCTGACCGCGCCAGGCGCGCTCTATCTGGGTCTCATCTCCATGGTCCCGATCGTCGCGCTGGCCGTGGCCGGTGCGAGCCAGAACTTCCCGTTCGGAGGGACGAGCATTCTGATCATGGTTGGTGTCGGCCTGGACACGGTGAAGCAGATCGAGAGCCAGCTCCAGCAGCGCAACTACGAAGGTTTCCTGCGGTAGTGCGTCTCGTTCTGGTCGGGCCCCCCGGAGCGGGCAAGGGGACGCAGGCCCAGTACATCGCATCGAACCTGTCCATCCCGAAGATTTCGACAGGGGACATCTTCCGTGCCAACGTGTCCGGCGGCACGGAGCTCGGCAAGCTGGCCAAGACGTACATGGACCGCGGTGACCTGGTGCCGGACGAGGTCACGATCGCCATGGTCCGTGATCGTCTGTCGCAGGACGACGCGCAGGACGGCTTCCTGCTCGACGGCTTCCCGCGGAATGTCGCACAGGCGGAGATCCTGCGCGACATGCTCAAGGAGTGGGGCCAGGAGCTGGACATCGTCCTGTCGCTGATCGTCGACGACGACGAGGTGGTGCGGCGGCTCGCCGGCCGGCGCACCTGCAGCCAGTGCGGCCGCATCTGGCACGTCGAGTTCGACGACAAGAAGGACGACAAGTGCGACGCGTGCGGGGGCGCGTTGTTCCAGCGTGACGACGACAAGGAGGAGACCGTCAGGCACCGCCTGGAGGTCTACCAGGAGCAGACGGCGCCGATCATCTCCTACTACGCCGACGAGGGCATCCTGGTCGGTGTGGACGCCACAGGGCCGGTCGAGGAGGTCACCCAGCGGGCCATGGACGCGATCCGGCCTTTCATGGGTTGAGCGCCGAGTACGACTGATTCGCGGAGGTGGCACGGGTTTCCGTGCCACCTCGCGGTTATTGTGGGGGAATTGGGCCCCCAGCGTGGCCCGTTGAGACCCCAGGGGGCAGAACATGTTCAAACGCAACAGGCACGGCATCCAGATCAAGACGCCGGAGCAGCTCGAGAAGATGCGGGCCGCCGGCCTCGTGGTCGGGCGCACGCTCGACCTGCTCAAGCGCACGGTGGAGCCCGGCATGACGCCGCTCGACCTCGACGTCATCGCCGAGAAGGCGATCAGGGAAGAGGGCGCGATCCCGTCCTTCAAGGGCTACCAGGGCTACCCCGCGACGATCTGCGCGTCCGTGAACAACGAGGTCGTCCACGGCATCCCGACCAACGCCCGCAAGCTGCGCGAGGGCGACATCATCTCGATCGACTGCGGTGCCATCCTCGACGGCTGGCACGGCGACTCGGCCGTCACGGTGCCGATCGGCGAGGTGGACCCGAAGCTGACCGAGCTGATCCGGGTGACGGAGGAGGCCATGTGGCGCGGTATCGCCGCGCTGCGGCCCGGCCGGCACCTGTCGGACATCGGTTACGAGGTCGAGCGGTACGTGAAGTCTCAGGGCCGCTACGGCATCCCTCCGGAGTACGGCGGCCACGGCATCGGCACCGAGATGCACATGGACCCGTGGATCGCCAACCACGGCAAGCCGGGCCGCGGCCCGCTGCTGGAGGCGGGCATGTGCCTGGCCATCGAGCCCATGGTCAACCTCGGCACCGAGCGCACCCGCGTACTGGCCGACGACTGGACCGTGGTCACGCTCGACGGCAAGCACTCGGCGCACTTCGAGCACAGCGTGGCCGTGACACATAATGGACCTTGGGTGCTCACCGCCCTGGATGGGGGCGAAGAGCGCCTCGCTCATCTGCAGCCCTAGCCCCCTGGAGTTGGTGGGATGGCGAACAGCCCCGAGATGCGAGCGTCCGACGCCGACCGCGATCGCGTCGCCGCCATCCTCCGCGAGCACACCGCGCAGGGCCGCCTCACGATGGACGAGTTCAACGAGCGGCTCGAGCAGGTCTACAAGAGCAAGACGTACGGCGAGCTCGCCAAGCTCACCTCCGACCTGCCGGATGTGGACCTGCGCCACCTGCCCGCCAAAGTGGAGAGCTCGGCGCCGGAGAAGAAGGGCATGCACTCCGGCATGGCGGCGGCCTGGAGCGCCTGGGCCGCGGCCAGCGGCATCAACTGGGTGATCTGGCTGATCGTGAGCATCACGGCGGGCACAATGATCTACCCCTGGCCGCTGTGGGTGATGGGGCCGTGGGGCGTCATCCTTCTGGTCAGCACGATCTTCGGCGGGGGCGATCAGTCGAAGGAGTCGTGAGGGCCGCGCGGCGGCCTGTGTGTCGTGCACGGCCTGATACGCAGGGGCCGTCGCGTGGTGCGGGCTGAGACACAGGGGCGCCGTCGCGTGCTGCGGGCGTGGGTGCGGGCGTCCGCCCTCACGTAGTACGGCCCGAGGTGTACGCGCCCGCTTCCTCGCCCGGCATCGGCGCGGTGGTCCCCCGCGTCGTGCGGGGGGTCGATGCGGACGCGCCCGGCACCGGTCCGGCTGCGCTCTCGCGCTGATCCGCCTGATGGGGACGCGCCGGGCGGCGGTCCGGCTTTCGCGCCGCTCCGCCTGATGCGGGCGCGCCGGGTGGCGGTCCGGCGCTCGCGCTGTTCCGTCTGATGCGGAGGCGCCGGGTGGCGGCGGAGGGCGCCGCTGCCGCGTCGTGCGGGCTGATGAGTTGCGGCGTAGGGTACACTTCTACATGGTTGTGTCAGGACACCTGGCACGCGTTTCGCGTTTTGGGCCCAGGTGTCGTACACTCCTTAGTCGGCTCACTATGACTTCTCACGCGTCGGCGGTCTTTGCCGGCCGTCGCTCTCTTCGAAGCGTGAAGGTCGCGGCTGCGTAGTGAACCGGAGCCTCAGACGACCGATCAGTGAAACGCGAGGAATTTTGGCCAAGAAAGACGGCGCCATCGAGATCGAGGGCACTGTGGTCGAATCGCTCCCGAACGCAATGTTCCGGGTGCAGCTCGACAACGGCCACAAAGTCCTTGCCCACATCAGCGGTCGGATGCGGATGCACTACATCCGGATCCTTCCGGACGACCGGGTAGTCGTTGAGCTGAGCCCCTACGACCTGAGTCGCGGGCGGATCGTCTACCGATACAAGTAAGACGTCTGAGGAACACAAAGGACAATGAAGGTAAAGCCGAGCGTCAAGAAGATCTGCGACAAGTGCAAGGTGATCCGCCGGCACGGTCGCGTCATGGTGATCTGCGACAACCTGCGCCACAAGCAGCGCCAGGGCTAAGTCGCCGCAAGGCTTCTCCGAGTCCGCCCCGCAAGGGAGCGGGCTCGACGCATGAGGAGCCTGAGTCAGTTAGCGCGTCTCACACCTGAGAAGGCGGCGCGAGCCGAACCACTCAGGAGACCCCCGGTCGGAGGCCGGGGCCCTCACCCCGGGCATTGGGGAGGGGTAGTGCGGCGCAAGACCTCCGCCACATAGAAGGAGAATGCCCGACCATGGCTCGCCTGGTTGGCGTCGACCTCCCCCGCGACAAGCGGCTGGAGATCGCTCTCACCTACATCTACGGAATCGGCCGCACCCGGGCTCAGGAGATCCTGAAGGCCACCGGCGTCAACGGCGACCTCCGCGTGCACGAGCTCACCGACAACGAGCTCGTCCCGATGCGTGACTACATCGAGGCGAACTTCAAGATCGAGGGTGACCTGCGCCGCGAGGTTCAGGCCGACATCCGTCGCAAGATCGAGATCGGTTGCTACCAGGGCATCCGGCACCGCAAGGGCCTGCCCGTGCACGGTCAGCGCACGCAGACCAACGCGCGTACCCGTAAGGGCAAGAAGAAGACCGTCGCCGGCAAGAAGAAGCCCGGTAAGAAGTAGTCCCGCATGGGGGTCGCCGACGCCCGGACCCGGTCGTTCATCTGACCGGCGAGTGCCGGGCCGGCGCGATCGTCACACACAGCCGCGGACCGAAGACCTCAGGAGTAATGGCAAACAATGCCTCCTAAGAGCCGCCAGGGCGCGCCGAAGAAGGTGCGCCGCAAGGAGAAGAAGAACGTCGCTCACGGGCACGCCCACATCAAGAGCACGTTCAACAACACGATCGTCTCGATCACCGACCCGAACGGGAACGTGATCTCCTGGGCCAGCGCCGGCCACGTGGGTTTCAAGGGCTCCCGTAAGTCCACCCCGTTCGCCGCCCAGATGGCCGCCGAGAACGCCGCCCGCCGCGCCATGGAGCACGGCATGCGCAAGGTCGACGTCTTCGTCAAGGGTCCCGGCTCCGGCCGCGAGACCGCGATCCGCTCGCTGCAGGCCACCGGCCTGGAGGTGGGCTCGATCCAGGACGTCACCCCGGTTCCGCACAACGGTTGCCGGCCGCCGAAGCGCCGCCGCGTCTGACTTAGCCCAGGAGATACAGAGAAATGGCTCGTTACACGGGCGCCGACTGCAAGCTCTGCCGCCGGGAGAAGACCAAGCTCTTCCTCAAGGGCAGCAAGTGCGAGTCCGCCAAGTGCCCCATCGAAATCCGTCCTTACCCGCCGGGTGAGCACGGTCGCGGACGTCCCAAGGAGTCCGAGTACCAGCTTCAGCTTCGTGAGAAGCAGAAGACCCGCCGCATCTACGGCGTCCTCGAGAAGCAGTTCCACAACTACTACGAGGAGGCCGCGAGCCGGTCGGGCAAGTCGGGTGAGGTTCTGCTCCAGATCCTGGAGAGCCGCCTCGACAACGTCGTCTACCGCGCCGGGTTCGCGCAGTCGCGCGACGCCGCCCGCCAGCAGGTCCGTCACGGGCACTTCCTGGTGAACGGCAAGAAGGTCGACATCCCGTCCTACCGCGTTCGCGAGCACGACATCATCGAGGTCCGCGAGAACAAGCGGAACCTGATGCCGTACGAGGTGGCCCGCGCCACCGCCGGCGAGCGCACCGTTCCCGCCTGGCTCGGCGTCGTGCCGGACAAGCTGCGCATCCTGGTCCACCAGCTTCCGGTGCGCCAGCAGATCGACACGCAGGTGCAAGAGCAGCTCATCGTCGAGTACTACTCGAAGTGAGCCTCGGCCGGGATGCGCACTGCCGCATCCCGGCTACGCTGTTCATCGGAGTGGCGTCATATAGCGGGCGTCACACGAAAAAGGGGAGAACCCGCTCATGCTGATCGCTCAGCGTCCGACTCTTCTGGAAGAGTCGATCGACGAGACCCGGTCCCGGTTCGTCATCGAGCCGCTGGAGCCCGGCTTCGGCTACACCATCGGAAACTCGCTGCGCCGCACGCTGCTGTCGTCCATCCCGGGCGCCGCCGTGACGAGCATCCGCATCGAGGGCGTGCTGCACGAGTTCTCGACCGTCCCCGGGGTCAAGGAAGACGTCACCGACATCATCCTCAACCTCAAGGAACTGGTCGTGTCCTCCGAGCACGACGAGCCGGTCGTGATGTACCTGCGCAAGCAGGGCCCGGGTGAGGTGACCGCGGCCGACATCGCGCCGCCCGCCGGCGTCGAGGTGCACAACCCCGAGCTGCGCATCGCCACGCTCAACAGCAAGGCCAAGCTGGAGATGGAGCTGACCGTCGAGCGCGGTCGCGGCTACGTCTCCGCCGCCCAGAACAAGCAGCCGGGCCAGGAGATCGGCCGCATCCCGATCGACTCGATCTACTCCCCGGTCCTCAAGGTCACCTACAAGGTCGAGGCGACCCGAGTCGAGCAGCGTACCGACTTCGACCGTCTCATCCTCGACGTCGAGACCAAGCCCGCGATGAAGCCCCGCGACGCGGTGGCCTCCGCCGGCAAGACCCTCGTCGAGCTCTTCGGCCTGGCCCGCGAGCTCAACGTCGAGGCCGAGGGCATCGACATCGGCCCGTCGCCGACCGACGCGGCCCTGGCCGCCGACCTGGCGCTGCCGATCGAGGAGCTCAACCTCACCGTCCGCTCCTACAACTGCCTCAAGCGCGAGGGCATCCACACCGTGGGTGAGCTCGTGGCCCGCAGCGAGCAGGACCTGCTCGACATCCGCAACTTCGGCGCCAAGTCGATCGAAGAGGTCAAGCAGAAGCTGCACGAGATGTCGCTGGCGCTGAAGGACTCCCCGCCCGGGTTCGACCCGAGCGCGGTCGCCGGTGGCGGCTACGACGACGACGACAGCGCGTACGTCGAGACCGAGCAGTACTGATTCCCAGTTAGCGCGGGCCCCCGCGACGGGGGCCTGGCGGCCCGACCCCGGTACCTGGTACGGCCGGGGCGGGTGAACCTCAAGGAGAAATGACATGCCCAAGCCCACCAAGGGTGCACGTCTTGGCGGCAGCCCGGCGCACGAGCGGCTGATCCTGGCCAACCTGGCCACGGACCTGTTCCGCCACGGCAAGATCCGCACGACGGTCGCCAAGGCCAAGCGCCTGCGTCCGCTGGCCGAGCGCCTGATCACCAAGGCGAAGAAGGGCGACATCCACAACCGGCGTCAGGTCCTGACCGTCGTTCGGGACAAGGGCGTCGTGCACCACCTCTTCACCGAGATCGCGCCGACGTTCGCCGAGCGTCCCGGCGGCTACACCCGCATCACCAAGATCGGTGCGCGTAAGGGCGACAACGCCCCGATGGCGGTCATCGAGCTGGTGACCGAGCCGCTGAACGCCGTCACCACGCGCCGCACCACCCCGGCCGCCGCGGCCCCCAAGGCCGAGGAGACCAAGGCCGAGGAGACCAAGGCCGAGGAGGCCAAGGCCGAGGCTCCGGCCGAGGAGTCCGCTCCCGCCGAGGGCGAGGCGAAGAAGGACGAAGCCTGATCTTTCAGGCTGGACAAACGGGTCCGACCCCCTGCGCGGGGTTCGGGCCCGTTTTCGATTGAGGGAGGATCATCGTGGTACGGCTCCGCCTCGACCTCGCGTACGACGGGACCGACTTCTCCGGATGGGCCAGGCAGCCGGGGCTGCGTACCGTCCAGGGGGAGATCGAGCAGGCGCTCGGGCGGATCCTGCGCCTCGGCGAGCCGGCCATGCTGACCGTGGCCGGGCGTACCGACGCCGGGGTGCACGCGCGCGGCCAGGTCGCGCACGTGGACGTGCCCGAGGCCTCGCTGCGGGAGCTCGACGGGAACCGGGGGCCGCTGAGCGTCGATGAGCGGCTCTCTGCACTCGTACGGCGGCTCGCCGGTGTCCTTGACCCAGATGTGCGGATTTATCGGGTCTCCGTGGCTCCTGAGGGCTTTGACGCCCGGTTCTCGGCGCTCTTCCGGCGGTACGCGTACCGCGTGAGCGACGCGCCCTGCGGCGTGGACCCGCTGCGGCGGCGCGAGGTCGTCTGGCACAACCGGCCCCTCGACATCGACGCGCTGAACGCCGCCGCTACGCGGCTGCTCGGCGAGCACGACTTCGCCGCCTTCTGCAAGAAGCGCGAAGGCGCCACCACGATCAGGGAGCTGCAGCGGCTCGACTGGGCACGCGAACCGGACGGCGTGCTGGTCGCCACCGTCGTCGCCGACGCGTTCTGCCACTCGATGGTCCGCGCCCTCGTGGGGGCGCTGCTCGCCGCGGGCGACGGCCGGCGTCCCGTCGAGTGGCCTGGCGAGGTGCTGCGGCGGGGGGTTCGGGACTCCGGCGTGCATGTGGCGCCCGCGCACGGGCTGTGCCTGGAAGAGGTCGGCTACCCCGGCGACGCCGACCTCGCCGCCCGTGCCGCCGCCACGCGGCGCGTCCGCACGGTCGGAGCCGACGCCGGCTGAGGCCGGCCGCATTCGCACGACGCGGTGCCGCCCGCCGCTGGTGCCGTCGCGTTCGCGCCCGTGGGATGAGCCGGTGGGGCGGGGCGCTTGCCGGGCTCGCGTCGAACGCCCCCACGACGACGGTGGGTCACACCGCCGCGCTGCCTCGGCGGTGCGACCCTGTGACGTTGCCAGTGGCCCCCGAAGGGGTGAGGTGCGCGGGGGCTCAGTTCTTGGTGGCGCGGCGTTCCAGGACGTCCGAGGTCAGGTCGCGGAACGCGGCGCTCACCTTCGGCAGCGTCTTCTCGGCGGCCGTCGGCGTGTGGCCGTCGGCGTGGGTCGCGTAGCTGAAGACGATGTAGCGGCCCCACACCAGGCCGGCCGCGTAGCCGCCCGCGATGTGGACGCGTTCGCCGCCCGAGCCGTCCGGGCCGGGCAGCGGCCGGAACCAGACGTTGTGCGACAGGTCCTTCGCCTGGTCCACGGCGGCCGCGGCGTCCTTGTCGGGCAGCACGGCGATGCCGGTGGTGACCGCGTAACGGCGCTTGCCGTCGACGTACGTCGCCCGCAGCACCCGGCTGCACCGCTGCTCCTTCAACGCGTCGGCGAACGCGCCCGTCGCCGCCTTGCCGCAGGTCGTCTCCATGCCGGCCTTGACGCGCGTGAACGTCGTGCCCGCCGCGCTGACCTTCTTCTTCGGGAACGCCTCCGTCAGCGACAGCTTCTCCGGGTCGGTCTGCTCAGAGTCGAGCACGGACGTGGCCGCCGGGCTCTCGGGCGGCGGCGGGGTGGTCTCCTGGACGGTGGGCGGCGGCACCGACGCCCGGGTGGCCGCCGTCGTCGGAGCGGGCGAGGTCACCGTCTGGTACGCGAAGAAACCGCCCGTCGCCACGCCCGCCAGGGCCAGCGCGCCCAGCGTCACCAGCAGCGCCCGCTTGTTCTTGGCCGGTGGCGGAGGCGGCGGTGGCGTCTGGAACGGCGGCTGCTTGAACGCGCCCGGCGGGAAGGCCGGGCTGCCCTGCCGCTGGGCGGGCACGTTGAAGGCCGACGCCGGCTGCTGACCCCACGCTTCCCTGGGAGCCGGGAGCTCGGGCGGCCTCTCACCGGCCGCCGCGGCAGGGGCTTGGGTCGGCGGCCAGACGGGGACGTCACCGGGCTCGGCGGGGCGAACGCCTTCCTGGCCATGGGACGGCGCGGCCGCCCCACCCGCCCCGGACCCGCCGGGTCCGGTCGATCCGGTGCCGGTGGCCGGCTTGCCGGGTCCGGTGGGTCCAGTGCTCGTGGCCGGTTCGCCGGATCCGGCCGATCCGGCGCCGGTGGCCGGCGTGCCGGAGTCCGCTCCGGGCGCGCCGTGTGGTGTGCCGGGCTCGCCTCGTCCAGTGCCGTGCTCGCCCTGCTCAGCGCCGGGCTCACCGGGCGCGGCACCCGGCGTGCCGCCCTCGGCGGACTCGGCAACCGGGTTGCCAGGGCCGGCAGCGGGCGCGCCGGGCTCGCCCTGGTCGGCCGGGCCGGGCTGGGCGTTCTGCGTGCCGGGGCTGGAGCCTGCGGCCGAGCCGGATCGGGCGGCCGGGGCGGCCTCCGCGTTGTGCGGGGCGGCGGCGTGGCCGTGGCCCTGGGCCCGCTGGTTCGCGACCCGCTGGGTGCTGTCCGGGTCCGTGGCCGAGCCCGCCTGCGCCGCGGAAGTCGCCTGGGCGTCCCCCTGCGTGCCGGAGGCCGTGTGCGCGTCCTGCCCTGCGTCGGCATCGGCTTGCGCGGCCGGGGCTGCGGGGGCGTCCCCCGGGGTGGCCTGCGTGGCTGTGCTCGGGCGGGGGTGGGCGGCCGTGGGCCGGTCCGTGGTGCCGGCGGGCGTTCCCTGTTCCCCGCCGTCCTGAGGTGCGGTGCCGGCCGGGTGCGGGGCGGCCATGCGCGGGTGGACGGCCGTCGTCGACGACTCGTCGTCCTCGTGCGCGGTCGCAGCGTCGGCGTCTGCGGCCTGCTGGGACGTTGCGTCGGGGCGGCCGGGGCCCGCGGTGGTGGCCGTCTTGCGCGGCGGCTCGTTGGACGACAGGGACGGCGGCGAGACGGGCGCCGGTACGTCGCCCGCGCGCGCCTGATCGGCCCCCTCGCGTTGCGCGGCGTGGCCGGCCGCCGGGATGCCTTCAGGGTCGGTCGCGTACGCGTCGGGGTCGGCCGCGTCGGCTGCGGCGTCCGGAGCGTTCGGGCCGGTGCCGGGGCCTGCCGTGTTCGGGTCCGTGGCGCCGGCGTGCATGCTCGCGCTGAGCACGTTCGGGTCGGTGGCGGTCGCGTCCGCGCCCGCCCCGCCGTCCGGGTCCGTCGTGACGGCGTCGGGCTGGTAGTCCGTGTCGCCTGCGGCCACCTGGTTCAGCACGAACGGGGTGGGGTTCGGGTTGAACGGCGGCGGCATGAACGGCTCGTCCGCGTCGGGCACCGCCTCCAGCTCGCCCGTGGCGGCCGGCCACGGGGGCGTGGCGTGCGAGTCGGACTGCGGCGCGGGCCATGCGGGCATGCCGGCCGCCGCCGCCGTGAACGCCGGTGGCGGCTCCCACGGCGGCGTGCCCGAACCGCCCTCCTGCGCAGGCCAGGCGCCCGCACCCTGACCGGGCTGGGGTCGGCCGTTCTCCTGCCCGCCCGGCTGCCGGCCCTGCTGAGGTCCGGCGTTGGAGTGGCCGTCCTGCTGGGGAGCGGCCTGCGGCTCGGCGGCTTCAGGCGCGTTCCACTGCTGTACGTCGTGGGGCCGCCCCGGCTGTTCTGGCTGGTTCGCGTGGCCCGGCTGGCCCGGCTGGCCCGGCTGGGCTGCGTGGCCCGGCTGCCCAGCCTGGGGCGGGTGGCCCGGTTGGCCTGCATGGCCTGGCCGGCCCGGCCGGCCTGGCCGGCCCGCCTGGGCCGGGTGGGGCTGGTCGGTGTGCGGGGCCGCGAGTGGCCCGCCCGGGTGTGCGGGGCCCGCCGGAGGGTGCGGCTGCGACGCGCCGAACGGCGCCGCGGGCGGCTGCTGTCCGAACGCGTGCGGGCCGCCGGGAGGCGCGCCGAAGGTCGGCGGGTGGGCAGGGGCGGGGTGCCCGCCGTCAGGTTGCGGCGCACCGAACGGCGGCGTGCCAGGCGCGCCCTGCCCGAAGGCGTGCGGCCCGCTCTGCCCGGGCCCGGCCGCAGCCGAGCCGTCCTGCCCGAAGGCGTGCGGGCCGCTCTGCCCCGGCGCGTCCGCCTGCTCCGGCCGGGCCTGAGCCGAGCCGTCCTGTCCGTAGGCGTGCGGGCCGCCCTGAGCCTGGCCGAAGGGCGCGGCCGGGCCGCCCTGAGCCGGGCCGCCCTGAGCCGGCCCGCCCGGGGTCTGGCCGAACGGGGGCTGGCCGAACGGGGGCTGGCCCTGCGGAGGGTTGAAGGGCGGCCGGCCCTGTGGGGGGCCGAAGGCGTGCGGCGCGCCCTGGGCGGGCGGGAACGGAGGCGGGGCGCTCTGGGGGCCGGTGAAGGCCGGCTGGCCGAAGCGGGGCGGCAGGTGAGGCTGGTCGTGCCCGGGCGCGGCCCCGAACGGCGGCTGCGGCGCGGGCTGGGCCTGCGTGGGGTCGGCGAGCCAGTCGTAGGGCGCGGCTTCGTCGCCGGGGATCTCCCACGGCTGGGCGTCCGCCGGTCGCCCGGGAGACGGGACGTGGGCGTCAGGGGCGGCACCGGCGGCGGGGTCCTGGGCGGTGGCCGGCGAGGCGGACCCGGACTCGGGTGAGCCCGGCCCGGATGCCGGCGTGCCCGGCTGGGAGGCCGGGGCGCCGGGGTGGCCGTCGTTCGCCGGGGCGGCCTGAGGTGGCCGGGCGTTCTCGCCCTGGGAGGAGTGCGCGACTGCCCCCGAGGTCGCGCCTTGACCGGCCGTGCCTCCGGTGCCCGCCTGGGTGTGCGGGGCCGCGTCCCCGGCAGGCGCCTGGGCGTGCGGGGTCGGAGCGCCGGTCACCGGGGCGGGTGGGGACGGCTGGGTGCGGGGATAGGGGTCGCTGAGCTGGGGCGGGGACGGGTGCCCTGAGGCACCCGCCGCCGTGTCGCTCAGAGATGGGTGTGGGTGGGCCGGCGCCCGCTCGCCAGAGGGAGCGAACGCCGGTGGAACGTCTCGCCCGTCGGTCTGGCCGAAGCTCGGCGGTGGCGTCGTCGGGGCGGCCGAACCGTCGGCCTCCCTCTGATCGTGCTCAGACCCGGGTTCCTGGCCACGCATAGCTGGGAGCCTAGCGAGCCGGACGAGATCGTTAGGCCGGTATGGGCGTTCCCAGGGGCATCACCAGCCCCTTTGCAGGGGGTTCGCCCCAAAAGAACACTCAGCTGAGTGCGCTGCCGGTCAGGGCGCGGTTGTCCAGGGCCTCGTACACGGTGGCCTTGGTGATGTCGACGATGGCCTGCGAGATCCGCTTCGACCCCTTCGAGTCGGGCTTGGTGCCGTCCTTGCGCTGGAACCAGACGAGGATCGCGTAGTGGCCGTACGTCGAGATCTTGGCGCCGCCCGCGCCGGAGCCGAGCTGCTTGGTGACCTCGTCCTTGCCGGCGAGCGGCTTGACGTAGTTGCTCGTGCTGCCGGCCTTGGCGACCTTCTTCGCCTGCGCCTCGGAGCTGAGGTTGGCCACGCCGATCGTGCCGATCACCACGCCTTCCTTGTCACGGAAGCTCGCGCGCACGAACTGGGTGCACTTGGCGGACTTGAGCGCCTTCTGCAGGGCGTCGCCGAGCGCGCCGTCGGTGCACTGCTTGTCCTTGCTGGTGATCGTCATCTCGTAGCCGCGCTTCGAGACGGTGAACTTCCGCTTCTTGCCGAAGATCTCCTTGACCGAGATCGGGTCGGGGTCGGTCTTGCGGCTGGCGGCGAAGCCGTACCTGCCGGGCGGGACCGAGGGCAGCGGCGCCGAGGTCTGGCGGGACGCGGTGGTCTCGGCGGTGACGGGGTCGTCGGCGTTGTACATCATGACCAGGCCGCCGGTGAGCAGGCCGAGCACGACCAGGCCGCCGATGCCGGCGAGCAGCGGGCCGCGCGAGCGGCTGTTCTCGTCGTACGGGCTCCAGCCGATGCGGTTGTTCTGCGCGGTCTTGGCGGGGCGGTCGTCACCGCCGGTGTCCTCGGCGGCCGCGCCGCGGTCCTTGCGGCCGCGGCGGCTGGACGGCTTGCCGCCCTTTTTATCCTTCTTGTCGTCTGCGCCTTTCCCGCCGTCGGGCCCGGAAGGAGAGCTGAAAGCGGAGGTGGGCTCGTTCGGGCCGGGTACGTTCGGCGCTCCCGCCGGGGGCCGTCGCTCGAAACCGTCTGTGCCGGTGCCGGGGCCGCCGAAGGCGTCGGGCCGTCGTTCGGGACCGTCTGGACCGGCGCCGGGGCCGCCGAAGGCGTCGGGGCCGAAGCCGCCCTGCGGAGGAGGACCGGCGGGGCCGCCGCCGTGGCGGCCGCCGCCGCCCGGACCACCCGGACCGGCGGGCCCGCCGCCGTGGCGGCCCGAGCCGCTCATGAACAGGCTGCCTGGAGGCTCGGCGCCGCCGGGGCCGCTCGCGAGGGGATCACCGCCTGGCCTGCCTCTGCGGCCGCCGCCGGCCGGGCCGTCGCCGGCGGCGAACATGCCGCCCGGGGCGTCGGCGCCCCCGCCACCTGCGGGGACGTTGCTCGTGAAGAGGCTGCCCGGCGTCACGTCCGAGGGCGCGCCGCCGCTCCTGGGCCTGTCGCCCATGCCGTAGGGGGCGCTGCCGGTGCCGTGCTCACGTTCCCCACTGCCGTTGGAAACCATGCGGCGACATTACCGTGATGTTCGTCATTGGGTTCCGAAGTCTTGGGTCCACCATGGGCCTCCTGGCCCGGATGCGACCCCCACGCCGATGGCCTTCAGGCGGCAGTCGAGGATGTTCTTGCGGTGGTCGCGGCTGGCCATCCAGCCGTCCACGGCCTCGGCGGGTGTGCTGTAACCTGCGCCGATGTTCTCGGCGGCGCCCCAGCGGTATCCGGCGCGCTCCATGCGGTCCCAGGGGGAGGAGCCGTCGGGGGAGTTGTGCACGAGCTCGCCGGAGCGGGCCATCTCCAGCGAGTGCGCGCGCGCCGACCTGGTGAGCCCCGCGTCGACTCTGAGCGGCCCGCATCCGCGCTTGGCCCGCGCGGAGTTCGTCAGCGTGACGACCTCCGAGGCCATGTCGGACAGCACCCGTACGTCCTCGCGCCCGTTGTCGAACGCCGACTTCGGGTCGTCGTGCGAGTTGAAGCCCTCGATACGCCCGTCGGGGGTGCGGCGCGGCGCGGCCGTCGCGGTGGGCTCGCCCACCTCTTTCTGGATGGTGATGCCGCGCGGGATGCTCTCGACCTGCGGCTGCGCCTTCTTCTGCGCGGTCGGCCCCGGGCCCGCGGTGGCGGCGGCGGGTGGCGCGGTCTCGCTGAGGTAGATGTGGGGGGCAGGGTCCTCTTCGCTGCTCAGCCGGCCGATCAGCACTCCCGTGAACAGCACCGCCAGGAGGCAGGTCAGCAGGCCCAGGTGGTTCCGGCGCCGGAGGCCGCGCTGGGTGTGCCGGGTGCGAGAGAACTGCCACATACCGCCGCCAACGATAGGGATGTCTGGTCCTGGGAAAGAAGAGGTCCCATGGAAACGAAACCTAACCGTTCTGCGGTCAGGTAGACTCACACAGGGTTACCGGTCTTTTTGACCTGCACGCCTATTGGCGGGTAGCTTAGGTTCGTTGTGTGCATAGGTCCTGCGTGACCGATGCGCGGCGCGTCCGGCGTCATCTCCCGTGTGGTGGAGACGGAAGGTCCGGGCCGTCGTGTGCCCGCACCGACCGACCAATGTGTAGCTGTCGCATCCGACAGCGCCGAAGACGCGAGCATAAAGAAGGCTACGACCGTGCGCACGTACTCACCGAAGCCCGCCGACGTCCAGCGTCAGTGGTACGTCATCGACGCGACCGATGTCGTGCTGGGCCGGCTGGCCAGCCACGTCGCGACCCTGCTCCGCGGCAAGCACAAGCCGATCTATGCCCCCCACGTTGACACGGGTGACTTCGTCATCGTGATCAACGCGGACAAGGTCGCGCTGAGCGGCAACAAGCTTGAGCAGAAGAAGGCGTACCGCCACTCGGGCTACCCGGGCGGTCTGCGTTCCGTCACGTACGGCGAGCTCATGGAGAAGCGGCCGGAGAAGGCCGTTGAGAAGGCCGTCAAGGGCATGCTGCCGAAGAACTCCCTCGGCCGGAAGATGGCCAAGAAGCTGAAGGTCTACGCGGGCCCCGAGCACCCGCACAAGGCCCAGCAGCCCGTGCCGTTCCAGATCACCCAGATCGCCCAGTAGTAGTTCGAAAGAGTTAGAGGAGAACCGTGGCTGAGCCCACCGGTGTCGAGACGGCCGTAGAGGCCGAGCTGGAGGACTACTCCGGCGAGGACTTCCCGTCCGAGTACACCACCGAGTCCGCCGCCAGCGCTGACGCTCCCGTGCGCAAGCCCGTCACCACGGGCAACTCGTACGGCACCGGCCGCCGGAAGCAGGCGATCGCGCGCGTGCGCATCGTCCCCGGCACCGGCAAGTGGACGATCAACGGTCGTTCGCTGGACAACTACTTCCCGAACAAGGTCCACCAGCAGATCGTCAACGAGCCCTTCGTGGTGCTCGGCGCCGAGGAGGCGTTCGACGTCATCGCCCGCATCGACGGCGGTGGCGTGACCGGCCAGGCCGGTGCGCTGCGCATGGGCCTTTCCCGCGCGCTGGCGAGCCTCGACGTCGAGGTCAACCGCCCGCCGCTGAAGAAGGCCGGCTTCCTCACCCGTGACGCCCGCGCCACGGAGCGGAAGAAGTACGGCCTCAAGAAGGCCCGTAAGGCTCCGCAGTACAGCAAGCGCTGACGTTGGCGCGCCTCTTCGGCACCGACGGGGTACGCGGGGTCGCGGGCCGCGACCTCACGGCCGAGCTCGCCATGGACCTGTCCGTGGCGGCGGCCCATGTCCTCGGCGATGCAGGCGCGTTCGCCGCCACCGGACGCCGTCCGGTGGCGGTCGTAGGCCGGGACCCGCGTGCCTCGGGAGAGTTCCTCGAGGCCGCAGTGGTCGCCGGCCTCGCGGCGTCCGGTGTGGATGTGCTGCGCCTCGGCGTGCTGCCCACTCCGGCCGTCGCCCACCTCACCGCCGCGCTCGGCGCCGACCTCGGCGTCATGCTGTCGGCCTCGCACAACCCGGCGCCGGACAACGGCATCAAGTTCCTGGCCCGCGGCGGCTTCAAGCTGTCCGACGCGGTCGAGGACGAGATCGAGCGCCGGCTGGGCGAGGAGTGGAGCTTTCCCGTCGGCTCGGGCGTGGGGCGCGTGCGTGACGCGTACGGTGAGGCCGACCGTTACATCTCCCACGTGCTGACCACGATGAACGCCCGGCTCGACGGGCTGCACGTCGTGGTCGACTGCGCTCACGGAGCGGCCCACATGGTGGCTCCCGAGGCGCTGGTGCGCGCGGGGGCCCGGGTCGAGGCCATCGGCGCGAGGCCGGACGGCCTCAACATCAACGACGGTCACGGCTCGACCCACCTCGACAAGCTGCGCCAGGTGGTGGTCTCGCGCGGGGCCGACGTCGGCGTGGCCTACGACGGCGACGCCGACCGCTGCCTCGCGGTCGATCACACGGGCGCGGTCGTCGACGGCGACCACATCATGGCCGTCCTGGCCACCGCTCTCCACGGCGAGGGCCTGCTGGCCAAGGACACCGTGGTGGCGACCGTCATGTCCAACCTGGGCTTCAAGCTCGCGATGCGCGAGGCCGGCATCTCCGTGGTGGAGACCGCGGTGGGCGACCGCTACGTGCTGGAGCGGATGAAGGCCGACGGCTACAACCTGGGCGGCGAGCAGTCGGGCCACGTCATCATGCTCGACCACGCCACCACGGGCGACGGCCTGCTCACCTCGCTGCAGTTGCTGAGCGTGATGGCCAAGTCGGGCGTGCCGCTCAAGGAGCTGGCCTCGGTGATGACGGCGCTGCCGCAGGTCCTGATCAACGTCAAGGACGTCGACAAGGGCAGGGCCTCGGCGCCCGAGCTGGCCGCCGCCGTCGCGGAGGCGGAGGCGGAGCTGGGCGAGAACGGGCGCGTGCTGATCAGGCCGAGCGGCACCGAGCCGATGATCCGGGTGATGGTCGAGGCGGCCTCGGAGGAGCACGCCACGATGGTGGCGGGCCGCCTGGCCGACGTGGTCCGCAAGGTCTGCGGCGTCTGACGCCTGCGAGATCGGCCCGGAGGACGGCGTGCGAGCCGGTTCGGGAGCAGAGAACCGGACGAAGGCCCGCGGGGAGATCCCCGCGGGCCTTCGTGATGTCCGGGCGTCTGCCGGGTGGGGCTACTCCTCGCCGGTGAGCGAGAACGCGCGCAGCCGCTGCCCGGCCAGCAGCACGGCGACGACCGTGACGACGAGGATGGCCGGGACGGCGAAGCCGAGCGCGACGTCCGCCTTGAGGAACGGCGAGTCGCTGATCTGGTCGGCGATCGACTGGCCCCAGCGCTGGATGGAGAACCTGCGCGCTCCCGGCACGAAGTTGCCGATCAGGCTCTCCCAGACCAGGGCGTAGATGATGCCGATCGTCACCGCGTGCCGGGTGACCACGCCGAGCAGCAGGAACAGCGCGGCGTAGGCGATGCCGGCACCCAGCGTGCCGAGGGCGAACCCGGCCGCGATGCCGTCCTCGTCGCGCAGCAGCAGCCAGCCCGACACGTACGTCGGCACGGCCGCGAACAGCGCCAGCAGCGACGCGGCGACCACGAACTTGGTCGTGACGATGACCGGGCGGGAGATCGGCTTCGACATCAGGTGGATGATCGTGCCGTCGTCGATCTCGGGGGCGATGACGCCCGTGCCGGCGATGAGGCCGAGCAGCGGCAGCATGGTGCCGATGGCGAAGTTCTGCAGCAGCAGCACGGCCGAGCGCTGGTCGGCGGCGCCGAAGACGCGGAAGAGCACGGCGAGGCCGATGAGGGCGAGCGGCAGCAGCAGGAGCAGGATGATCCGGCGGCGCCCCAGCAGGGCCCGGTACGTGATGCCCGCGACGACAGTGTTCATGGCTCAGGAGCTCCTGTTGATGAGGTAGGAGAAGACGCTCTCCAGGTCCTCGTCCGCGGGGGAGACCTGGTGCAGGCTGACGCCCTCGGCGCGGGCGACCTGCGGCAGGAGGCGGGCGAAGCGGCGGAACTCGGTGGCCTGCACCTCCAGGCCGTCGGGGCGCAGCGTGAGACCGCCGGTGGAGTCGTCGCGTACGAGGGCGGCGGCGAGCTTCCTGTCGTCGCTCGAGCGGATGCGGAACAGGTGGGGCCGGTCCGTCATCAGGCGCCTGATCTCGCGGAAGTTGCCTGAGGCGGCGTGCCGGCCGGCGACCAGCACCTCGATGTGCTGGGCGACCCGCTCGACCTCCTCCAGGATGTGCGAGCTGAACAGGATGGTCTTGCCGGCCGCTCCCATGCTGCGGATGAGGTCCATCAGGTGCAGCCGCTGGCGCGGGTCCATGCCGTTGAACGGCTCGTCGAGCAGCAGCACGGGCGGGTCGTGCACGAGCGCGGCGGCGACCTTGACGCGCTGGCGCATGCCTTTGGAGTACGTCTCGACCCGGCGGTCCTTGGGCTCCTCCATCTCGACGGTGGCCAGGGCCTTGCGGGCGGCCTCGTCGGGGTCGGGCAGGCCGTGCAGGCGGGCGGCCGAGAGCACGAACTGCCAGCCGGTCAGGAAGCCGTACACGCCCTCGCGCTCGGGGACCAGGCCGATGTTCCGGTAGATGTGGTGATTTTTCCAGACGGGGGTGCCGTCCAGCGTGACCGTGCCGCTCGACGGCGCGAGGAAGCCCGCCATCATGTGCAGGAGCGTCGACTTGCCCGCCCCGTTGGGGCCGAGCAGGCCCGTGACGCCCGGTCCGATCGTCATCGTGACGTCGTTGACCGCCACCACGTTGCCGTACCAGCGGGAGACCTGCGAAAGCTCGATCTTCATTGCGCGGCCGCCTTCCTGTAGCGCAGTGCGAGAGCGGCCAGGCCGACGGCGAGCAGCACCAGCAGCGCGATGATCGACGCCACACCGCCCGGGTAGGCGGCGTCCTCGATCGCGTGCGACGGCGTGCCGAACACCGCGTGCTGGACGGAGTCGACCAGCCAGAACGGGTTGACCAGCCAGGCGTAGGCGGCCGCGGCCTTGTCGCCGGAGAAGGAGAGGGTGCCGTAGATGATCGGGACCGCGGCCGACGACAGCAGGTAGACCGTGATCACCGAGGCCACGCCGAGCCCGCGCCTGGGCGTGAACGAGGCCAGCGCGAGCCCGTAGACCGACAGCAGCAGCGCGAGCACCAGCGCCATGGCCATGGAGCTGAGGTATTCGCCGGTGGCGGGCGGCCCCGGCATGTCGATGAGCAGCTCGCCGACGTAGACCGCCGTGATCGGCAGCGCGACGAGCGCGAACAGCGCGATGGTCATCGCCGCGACCTTCGCGCCCACGTAGTCGATGATCGAGATGGGGCGCGACAGGTAGAGCGGCAGGACGCGGTGGCGCAGGTCGGGCGCGACCACGGTGGGCGCCTGCGCGGCCAGGAAGATCGCGACGACGGCCTGCATGACGACCGCGAATCCGCTGTAGCCGATGCCGCGCTCCTGGAGCAGGGCCATCAGGGCGATGTCCACGATGGCCGGCATGAACATGATCGCGACCAGCGAGTACGGCACGATCTTGCTGCGGGCGGGGCGGCCGAGACCGAAGACGCCGCGCAGGCTGTGCACGGCCAGCGCCCTGGCCGCGTAGCCGCGGCCGAGCCTGGGGCCCTCGTAGTGGCGGTAGCCGATGTCGTAGATCTCAGACATGCGCGACCTCATCCCTGAAGACGTCCTCGATGCGGTGGCGTCCCTGTTCGAGGCGGATCAGGCAGAGCCCCAGCTCGGCGGTGGCGTCGCGGATGGCGTCGTACGTGCCGGGTCCCGCGACTTTGACGACGAGCTGCCGACCCTGGCGCGAGACCACCTGCCCGTCGCCGGACAGCCGGGCGGCCAGCTCGTCGACCCCTTCGTCCACCTCGACGGTCAGGGTCTGCGTGGCCTGGGTGAACTCGCCGATGGCCGACGAGCGCAGCAGCCGGCCCCCGTCGATGACGATGACGTGGTCGCAGATGCGCTCCAGCTCGCCGAGCAGGTGGGAGGTCACCAGCACGCTGATGCCGAACTCGGTGCCGATGCGCCGGACCAGCGCCAGCATCTCGTCGCGCCCGCGCGGGTCGAGGCCGTTGGTCGGCTCGTCGAGGAAGACCAGCTTGGGGTCGTGAACGAGCGCCTGCGCCAGCTTCACCCGCTGCTTCATGCCGGTGGAGTAGGTGCCGATGGCGCGGTAGCGCTCTTCCGCGAGCCCCACGTGGCGCAGCACGTCGGCGGCGCGCTCGCGGGCCGCGGTGCGCGGCAGCCCGGACATGCGGGCGAGGTGGACGACCAATTCGGTGGCGGAGACGTCGGGGGGCAGGCATTCGTGCTCGGGCATGTAGCCGACGAGCCGGCGGATCTCGGCGCCCTGAGTGACGATGTCGAAGCCGAGCACGCGGGCGGTGCCCTCCGACGGCGTCAGCAGGCCGAGCATCATCTTGATCATCGTCGACTTGCCGGCGCCGTTCGCCCCGACCAGACCGGTGACCCCGGGTCCCACGGTGACCGTGAGGTGGTCGACCGCGGTGACGGTGGGGAAGCGCTTGGTCAGCCCCTCGGTGGCGAGGATGTGCATGTGCCGGACACTACCCGTACGCCCGATACCGCCGCCTCGGTCATACGGATGAACGCCGTCCTCCTTGAGGCCGGAATCCGGCCTGGACCGCGGGGGTGGCCGCGGCCCCGGCCGGTCGTCCCCGCGACGGTCCGGCAATCGGATGTCAATGCGGTGATGACGCCGGTAGGTGAGATTTCCTCACATGATCCGGTTCTGGTGTCACGAGCACGGCGAGGATTGCTGGTTCGCCGATATCGACGACCAGGGGTGCGCGGGCAGGTTCGGGCGTTACGTGTACGAGGAGGCGTTCAGGTCTGGCGAAGGCGCACCCGCCGTACGGAGTGGTCTGGGCCCTTCTTGAGCACCAGGTCGGCGCGGCCCCTGGTGGGGGCGATGTTCTCGATGAGGTTGCGCTCGTTGATGTCGCGCCAGACGTTGACCGCGAACTCCGTGGCCTCCTCGTACGACATGTCGGCGATGTGCCGGAAGTACGACTTGGGGTCTTCGAACGCGGTGCGGCGCAGCTTGTGGAAGCGCTCGACGTACCAGGTGCGGATGTCCTCGACCTTGGCGTCGACGTAGATGGAGAAGTCGAAGTAGTCGTTGACGGCCAAAGACGTGGGCGGCGCGGGCTGGAGGACGTTCAGGCCCTCGATGATGAGGATGTCGGGGCTGCGCACGGTCTGGGTGGCGCCGGGGACGATGTCGTATTCGAGGTGGCTGTAGACAGGTGCCTTCACCTCGGCCGCGCCGGCCTTGACCTCGGCCACGAACCGCACCAGCGCCCGCCGGTCGTAGCTTTCGGGAAAGCCCTTGCGGTGCATGATGCCCTTGGCCTCCAGCACCGCGTTGGGGTAGAGGAAGCTGTCGGTGGTGACCAGCTCCACGTGCGGATGCTCGGGCCAGCGCGCCAGGAGGGTGTGCAGCAGCCGGGCCGTGGTCGACTTGCCGACCGCGACGCTGCCCGCGATGCCCAGGATGTACGGGACCCGGCGCTCCTCGTGTCCCAGAAACGCGCTCAACACGCTGCTGCGCGCCTTGGACCCGGTGAAGTGCAGGTTGAGCAGCCGGGTCAGGGGGAGATAGATGTCGGTGACTTCGGTCAGGTCGATGGGGTCGTCGACCCCGCGCAGCTCTTCCAGCTCGTCTGCGGTGAGAGTCAAGGGCGTGTTCTTGCGGAGCTCGCTCCACTGCTCCCTGCTCAGTTCCACGTAGCCGTTGTTCACCTAGGCAGAGTAACGATGTGCGACAAAACGGATGAGAGCCGGGGTTGTCCCAGGCGATCCACAGCCTGTGGATGAAAACGTGGGATTACCACAAACGATTCCGGGGAAAGGATCAAGGTTTCCGCACCAGAACGCGAAGGGTACCGTGCGGATACCCTCCTGACGGAGATGGCCATGGACCGCCGCCGCTCCATATCCGCTCCACATCCGCTCCATATCTGCCGTGGCCGCAGGGACCGCCGGGCAGATCGCCGGTCATCGGGGGCCGCGGCAGCGCGGCCCGTCCTGACGAGCCTCTACGCTGGGACGATGATCCTGGGTATCGGCGTCGACATCGTCGACATCGCCCGCTTCGAGGCCGCGCTGCGGCGCACCCCCGGGCTCAAGGAGCGGCTGTTCACCGAGACGGAACGCCCGCTGCCGGTGCGCTCGCTGGCCGCCAGGTTCGCCGCCAAGGAGGCCGTCGCCAAGGCGCTCGGCGCGCCGAAGGGCCTCGGCCACCTGGAGGCCGAGGTGCGCTGCGACGAGCTGGGCAAGCCCGAGCTGCACGTCCACGGCAAGGTCGCCGAGGCCGCCTACGGGCTCGGCGTCAAGCGCTGGCACCTGTCGCTCAGCCACGACGCGGGGGTGGCCATCGCCTACGTGATCGCGGAGGGATAGCGTCGAATCATGAAGACCGCCTACACCGCCGACCAGATCAGGCAGGCCGAGCAGGCGCTCATGGCCCGGCTGCCCGAGGGCACGCTGATGCAGCGGGCCGCCTCGGGGCTGGCCTCCGTCTGCGCCGATCTCCTCGGCCGCGTCTACGCAAGCCGGGTGGTGCTGCTGGTGGGCAGCGGCGACAACGGCGGCGACGCGCTCTATGCCGGGCAGCGGCTGGCCAGGCGCGGCGCCAGAGTCGAGGCCGTCACGGCCGGGTCCAAGACGCACGAGGCCGGGCTGCGGGCCCTGCTCGACGCGGGCGGCCGGGTGCTCGACCCGTCCGCGGCCGGCGCGGCGATCGAGACGGCCGACCTGATCATCGACGGCCTCGTCGGCATCGGGGTCTCCGGCGCGCTGCGCGAGCCGTACGCGGAGCTGGCCACGGCGGTCGCCGCCGCGCGCGGGCACGTCGTGGCCGTGGACGTGCCGAGCGGGGTCGACGCCTCCACCGGGCGGGTCGAGGGCGCCGCGGTGCGGGCGAAGGTGACCGTGACCATGGGGGCGTACAAGACGGGCCTGCTCGTCGATCCCGGCGCCGGGTACGCGGGCCGGATCGAGCTGGTGGACATCGGGCTGGGGGAGTACCTGCCGGACCCCGACGTGGCCGCGCTCACCGACGCCGACCTCGACGTGCTGCTGCCGCGCCCCCGCACCGAGTCCGACAAGTACCGCAGGGGCGTGGTGGGCGTCGCGGCGGGCAGCGACCTGTACACCGGAGCGGCCGTGCTCGCCGTCGGCGGCGCGCTGCGCGGCGGCGCGGGCATGGTCAGGTACGCGGGCCGCCCCGCCCCCGTCGCCCAGGTGCGCTCCCACTGGCCGGAGGCCGTGGTGACGCAGCTCGACGAGCCCTCGATCGGCCGCGTCGGCCGGGTGCAGGCATGGGTGCTCGGGCCGGGGCTCGGCACCGACGACTGGGCCCACGAGCTGGCCGCCGCCGTGCTGGCATCCGACGTACCGGTGCTCGTCGACGCCGACGGGCTCACGCTGGTCGCCAAGGACCGCACGCTGCTGCGGCGCGCCGCGCCCGTCCTCATCACCCCGCACGCCGGCGAGCTGTCCAGGCTCATCGGCGCGGGTCGCGACGCCATCGAGGCCGCCCGCCTCGACCACGCCCGCAGGGCGGCCGCCGAGCTGGGCGTCACGGTGCTGCTCAAGGGCTCGACCACGGTGGTCGCCGAGGACTCCCGCCCCGCGCGGGTCAACACCACCGGCACGTCCTGGCTGGCCACCGGAGGCACGGGAGACGTGCTCGCGGGCCTTACGGGCGCGCTGCTCGCCCAGGGCCTGAGCTGCTACGACGCCGCCTCCTGCGCCGCCTACCTGCACGGCGCGGCCGGGCGGCTGGCCGCGGACGGCGCGCCGCTCGCGGCCGGCGACGTGGTCACCGCGCTCCCCGCCGCGATCCGGGCCGTGACCAGCACCGATTCGTGATGTCCCGGCCGGGCGAAGCGTCCCCGGCCGCGGGCGCGAGCTGCCAGACTGGAGAGATGGACCACCCGATGATCACCCCCGCCGAGGCACGGGTCGACCTCGCCGCCATCCGGCACAACGTCGCCCTGCTCAAGGAGCGGGCCGGTGGCGCCGAGCTCATGGGAGCGGTCAAGGCCGACGCCTACGGCCACGGCCTGGTGCCCGCGTCCGAGGCCGTGCTGCAGGGCGGGGCGGGCCGGCTCGGCACCGCGTTCATCCAGGAGGCGCTGGCGCTACGCGCGGGCGGGGTGACCGCGCCGATCCTGTCGTGGCTGATCACCCCGGGCGAGCCGATCGCCGAGGCGCTGCAGGCCGGCATCGAGCTGTCGGCCTCACACCCCGATCTGCTCGACGAGATCGCCGCCGCCGCGCGCCGCACCGGCCGCAGCGCGAAGCTCCACCTCGAGGCCGACACCGGCATGAGCAGGGGCGGTGCGCCGCTCGCCGCCTGGCCCGACCTGCTGGCCAAGGCCCTCGAGCTCAAGGCCGAGGGCGCCATCGAGATCGTCGGCATCTGGTCCCACTTCGCCTGCGCCGACATCCCCGGCCATCCGTCGATCGCGCGGCAGCTGGAGGCGTACGAGGCCGCGCTGAAGCTGGCCGAACAGGCCGGCGCGGCGGGCTCGGAGGTCATCAGGCACATGTCCAACTCCGCCGCCATCGTCACCCTGCCCGAGGCCCGATTCGACATGGTCAGGCCCGGCATCGCGATGTACGGCCTGAGCCCGATCCCCGAGCTGGGCGACTTCGGCCTGCGCCCGGCGATGACGCTGGTGGCCAGGATCGCCCTGGTCAAGCGGGTCGCCGAGGGTTGCGGCGTGTCGTACGGGCACCTCTACACCACCCCGCGCGAGACCACGCTCGCCCTGGTGCCGCTCGGCTACGCCGACGGCGTGCTGCGCCACGCGACCGGGCGGTGCGAGGTGCTGGCGGGCGGGCGGCGCAGGACGATCGCCGGCCGGGTGTGCATGGACCAGTTCATGATCGACGTGGGTGACGATCCGGTGGCCGCGGGCGACGAGGTCGTGCTCTTCGGCCCCGGCGACGGGGGCGAGCCGACCGCTCAGGAGTGGGCCGATACCCTCGGCACGATCACGCATGAAATCGTGACGAGGATCGGTGCGCGAGTGCCCAGGGTCTACCACACGTGACGAAGGGCGGATCGCGGCGGCCATGAGTGAAGAAGGATCGTGCACATGACGACGACGACCAAGCGGCGCAGGGTAGGGATCGCCGGCGCGCTGGTCGGCGCGGCCTCCGCAGGCGTCGCGGCGGCGGCGCTGGCCAAGCGTTACGCGGTCGGCCGCATCCGGCTGCGCCCCGACACCGAGGCGAGCGAGCCGTTCGGCGAGCTGCGCGGCCGCGAGCGCACGCTCATCACCTCCGACGGCAAGGCGCTGCACGTCGAGATCGACGGCCCCGAGCGCGAGCACCCGTGGGAAGACGAGGACCCGCCGCTGACCGTCGTCTTCTGCCACGGCTACTGCCTCAGCATGGAGTCCTGGCACTACCAGCGCAAAGATCTGCGCGAGACCCACCGCCTCGTGCTGTGGGACCAGCGCTCGCACGGACGCTCCCAGCGCGCCTCGGCCGAGGAGTGCACGATCGACCGGCTCGGCGACGACCTCGCCGAGGTCATCGACGCGTTCGTACCGGGCCCGTGCGTGCTGGTCGGCCACTCCATGGGCGGCATGACGATCATGGCGCTGGCCGACCGCCACCCCCACCTGTTCGGCGACAAGATCCGCGCGGTGGCGCTCCTTGCGACCTCGGCGGGCAAGCTGGCCGAGCTGACGCTGGGCCTGCCCGCCGTGCTGTCGAAGGTCGTCCACAAGGTGGCCCCCGCCACGGTGTCGATGCTGGGCAAGCGCGGCTCGCTCATCGACAGGACCCGCAACGCGGGCAGCGACATCGCGTTCCTCATCACCCGTTACGTCGGCTTCGGCGACTCCAAGAACGTCAGCCCGACCGTGGTCGACTTCGCCGAGTCGATGATCAGGGCCACCCCCACCCAGGTGGTCGCCGACTTCTACCCCGCGCTGATGAACCACGACAAGCTCTCCGCGCTCCACGTGCTCGACGCCGTGCCCACCGCGATCCTGGTGGGCGACCGCGACTGGCTGACCCCGCCCGACCACAGCAAGGCCATCGCCGCCGCCCTGCCCAAGGCCCAGCTCACCGAGGTGCCCGACACCTCCCACCTGATCCAGCTCGAGCGGCCCGGCATCGTCAACGACGCGCTGCGCGACCTGCTGAAGAGAGTGGAGCCGTAAGTGCGCATCGCCACCGCCGAGGACATGCGGGCCTACGGCGCCCGCCTCGCCACCCTGCTGCGCGCAGGCGACCTGGTCGTGCTGTCCGGGCCGCTCGGCGCCGGCAAGACCACGCTCGTGCAGGGCCTCGCCGAAGGGCTCAAGGTACGCGGCCCGATCACCTCGCCGACGTTCGTCATCGCCCGGGTGCACCCGTCGCTGCACCAGGGGCCGCCGCTGGTGCACGTGGACGCCTACCGGCTGGGCGGCGACCTGGAGGTCGACGACCTCGACCTGGACGCCTCCCTGGAGGAGTCCGTCACCGTCGTCGAGTGGGGCGAGGGGCTGGTCGAGGGGCTGGCCGACGATCGGCTGGAGATCCACATCGACCGTGAGGCGGGCGACGACGCCCGCGTGGTGACGCTGCGCGGCGTGGGCGCCCGATGGGCCGACACGCCGTCTGATCCGCTGGAAGGCTGAAACGCAGGTCAAAATCCGGTAAGGCTGGCACCCTTGACGTACGGGGCCGGCGGTCTGAAACATGATCGTTGGTCAGTGATTGGCCCGGATTTTCTGGGTATCAGGAGGGGCGACATCCATCGTTTCGGTGGATGCTGGGTAGCAGAACGGCAAAGTGGGGTGCGGCCGGTGCTCAGGGTCAGACGAGTCGCGTACGCGGGAGCCATCGCCATGATCGGACTGACCGGATGCTCGGCCTCGGCCGACAGCGATCCGACCCCCACGCCGAGCGGCAGCCCGTCGGGCACGGTGACGACGACGGCCAGCCCGAGCACCGCGCGGCGCGACATCAACGTCCAGGTCAACCCCGACAAGGTCACCGCGGGCGAGACCTCCAGGGTGTGGATCCTGGCCAACTGCCCGGTGCCGACCGGCGGGCCCGCCCACACCGGCACGGCCACCTCCAAGGCGTTCGTCAACGGCGTCACGCTCAACCCCGTGCCGCCGCCGTCGGCCTCGCCGACCGCCACCGCGACGCCCGCCGCTCCCTCGCCGTGGGTGCGCGGCGAGGCGCAGGTGTCGGGGACGGTCCGGCGCGGCTCGTACCGGGTGGACGTCAAGTGCGACGGCACCAACGACATGGGCCATGCCACGCTGCGCGTCGTCGCCCCCGAGCCGGACGAGCCGGAGCCCACCTCCACCACCGTCGTGCCCACCAGGGCGCCGCGCGCGGGCGGCGGAGGCACGTACGCGCAGGACGCCTCCGAGGAGTCGTCGATCGGGCCCGCGGGTGTGCTCATCGCGCTCGCGGCGGCCGGCGGCATCGCCTTCGTGGTCAAGCGGCGTACCAGGGCATAACGCCATGGCCCGTCCAGGGCGGGTGGTGCTCGCCGGCGCCGTGACCGGCCTGCTGCTGTACGCGTTCGGACAGAACACCGATATCGGCACCACCGCGAAACCCGCGCAGGCCTCCGTCGTGCCCAAGACCATCGACATCCCGTCGATCGACGTCGAGGCGCCGCTGATGAAGCTCGGGCTGCTGGAGAACGGCGAGGTCGAGCTGCCGCCGTACGAGAAGCCGAAGATGGCCGGCTGGTACACCGGCAGCGCCGTGCCCGGCGAGAAGGGCGCCTCGGTGATCATCGGGCACGTCGACACCAAGACCGCGCCCGCCGTGTTCTACAAGCTCAGGGAGTTACGCAAGGGCGACACCGTGAAGGTCGAGCGCAGCGACGGCAAGGTCGTGCGCTACAAGGTGGACCGCATCGAGCAGGTGCACAAGGACGAGTTCCCGGCGAAAAAGGTGTACCTGGAAGACGGGCTCAAACTGGTAACGTGCGGGGGCAAGTTCGACTACGCCAAGGGCGAGTACGTCGACAACATCATCGTCTACGCATCCCAGGTTTGAGGCCCATGACGGACACCGACCCGGCGACCGGCGCCGGTCCGCCCGCACCCACCCCTAACCCGCCCGCGACCGGCGCTGATCCGGCCGCGACCATCCCCGACCCGCCTGCGACCGGCGCTGATCCGGCCGCGACCGACCCCAACCCGCCCGCGACGGGCGCGCGCGTCCCCTGGGCCGACGTGCCCGCCTCCGTGCGGGCCGCCGTCGAGGACTTCCTCGGCGACGGCGTGGCCGAGGCCGTCACCCAGCCCGGCGGGTTCTCCCCGGCCGCCGCCTGCCGCCTGCGCACCCGCGGTGGCAAGCGCGCCTTCGTCAAGGCCGTCGGCCCCGAGCCCAACGCCGATGCCGTCCGCATCTACCGGTCGGAGCTGCGCGTCGCCAGGGCGCTGCCCGCCTCGGTGCCCGCGCCCCGGCTGCTCACCGGCTTCGAGCTGGACGGCTGGGTCGTGCTCGTCTTCGAGGACGTCGAAGGCCGCCACCCCGCCATGCCCTGGCGGCGCGACGAGCTGGACCGGGTGCTGGCCGCCATCGAGGAGATGTCCGCCGCGCTCACCCCCGCGCCCATCGACGTGCCCCCGATCGGGGAGGTGTTCGGCGACCAGTTCCAGGGCTGGCGCCGCCTGCTGGAGGAGGACACCACCGGGCTCGACCCCTGGGCGCTGCGCCACCTCGGCGAGCTGGCCGAGCTGGAGACCGGCTGGGACACCGCGGCGGCCGGCGACACCCTCGCCCACGCCGACCTGCGGGCCGACAACATCCTGCTCGCCGGTGACCGGGTCTACGTCGTGGACTGGCCGTGGGCCGCGCGTGCCGCGCCCTGGTTCGACCTGGTCGCGATGCTGCCGTCGGTCGGCATGCAGGGCGGTCCGCCGCCGCACGAGCTGGCCGAGCTGCCCGGCGACGACGTCACCAAGGCCGTGGCCGCCATGACCGGGTTCTTCGTCCACATGTCCAGGCAGCCCCCGCCTCCCGGACTGCCCACGCTCAGGGCGTTCCAGCGGGCGCAGGGCGTGGTGGCGCTCGACTGGCTGAAGCGGCGTACCGGCTGGGCCTGACCCGCCCGGCGGGTAGGCTAAACAGTCGTGCTGGTCCTGGCCTTTGACACCGCGACGCCCGCCGTCACCGCGGCGCTCCACGACGGCGAGCGCGTGCTCGCCGAACACACCACGATCGACGCCCGCCGCCACGGCGAGCTGCTCGTGCCCACCATCGAGCTGGTGCTGGGCGAGGCGCGGGCGGCGCTGCGCGAGGTGACGGCCGTCGTGGCGGGCAGCGGTCCCGGCCCCTACACCGGCCTGCGGGTGGGGCTGATGACCGCGCAGGGCCTTTCGACCACGCTGGGCGTGCCCGCGTACGGCATCTGCACGCTCGACGCCCTCGCCTACGCGAGCGGGCGTGCGGAGCCGTTCATCGCCGCCACCGACGCGCGGCGCAAAGAGGTGTTCTGGGCGCGTTACGCCGACATGCGCACCCGCACCGACGGCCCGTTCGTCGACCGGCCCGCCGACGTCCCCGTCGAAGGGCTGCCGGTCGTCGGCGCGGGCGCCCGGCTCTATCCCGACCTGCTCGGCGACGGCGCGGGAGCGCCGCCCTACCCCTACGCGGGAGCGCTGGCCGCCCTGGCGGCCGAGCGGCTGGCCAAGGGCGTCCCGCTCGACCCGCCGCGCCCCATCTACCTGCGCAGGCCCGACGCCGTCGTGCCGGGCGCCCCCAAGAAGGTGACCGCGTGAAACTCAGGCCGATGACCGAGGCCGATCTGCCGGCGGTCATGGAGATCGAGCGGATCACGTTCCCGCTCGACGCGTGGAGCGAGGGCATGATGCGCGGCGAGCTCGCCGACATGCCCCGCACCCGCCACTACGTCGTGGCCCTGGTCGACGACGAGATCGTCGGCTACGCCGGGCTCGCCGCCGCGGCCGACCAGGCAGACGTGCAGACCATCGCGGTGCTGGAGAAGCACCGGCGCTCCGGCATCGGCAGCGCCATGCTGAGCGAGCTGCTCGACGAGGCGCGCCGCAGGGGCGCCCGGGAGATCTTCCTCGAGGTACGCGCCGACAACCCGGCCGCCCAGAGCGTGTACCGGCGTTTCGGGTTCGAGGAGATCGGCACCCGCCGCCGCTACTACGACGACGGCACCGACGCGATCATGATGAGGAGGCGGCTGGGTGACTGACGCACCCGTGGTCCTGGGCATCGAGACGTCCTGCGACGAGACCGGCATCGGCATCGTCAGGGGCCACACGCTGCTCGCCAACACCGTCGCATCCAGCATGGACGAGCACGCCAGGTTCGGCGGTGTCGTCCCCGAGGTCGCATCGCGCGCCCATCTGGAGGCCATGACGCCCACCGTGGAGGCCGCGCTGGCCGAGGCCGGGCTCGCCTTCTCCGACATCGACGCCATCGCGGTCACGGCCGGGCCTGGGCTCGCCGGTGCGCTGCTGGTGGGCGTCGCCGCGGCCAAGGCGTACGCGCTCGGGCTCGGCGTGCCGCTCTACGGCGTCAACCACCTGGCCGCCCACGTCGCCGTCGACCAGCTCGAACACGGCCCGCTGCCCAAGCCCTGCGTCGCGCTGCTGGTCTCCGGCGGCCACTCGTCGCTGCTGCTCGTGCCCGACGTCGCCGAAGAGGTCATCTCGCTCGGCGCCACCGTCGACGACGCGGCCGGCGAGGCGTTCGACAAGGTGGCGCGGGTGCTGGGGCTGCCGTTCCCCGGCGGGCCCCACATCGACAAGGCCGCCCGCGAGGGGTCGGGCAACGCCATCGCGTTCCCGCGCGGCAAGATCGACGACGGCACGCTCGACTTCTCCTTCTCCGGGCTCAAGACGGCCGTGGCCCGCTGGATCGAGGCGCGCGAGGCCGCCGGGGAGTCCATCCACGTGCCCGACGTGGCCGCCTCCTTCCAGGAGGCGGTGGTCGATGTGCTGACCCGCAAGGCGCTGCAGGCGTGCCGCAAGTACGACGTGCACGACCTGCTCATCGGCGGCGGCGTCGCGGCCAACTCGCGGCTGCGGGCGCTCGCCCAGGAGCGGTGCGAGGCGGCCGGCGTGCGGCTGCGGGTGCCCCGGCCCGGGCTGTGCACCGACAACGGCGCCATGGTCGCCGCGCTGGGCTCCGACATGGTGGCGGCCGGTGTGACGCCGTCGTCGCTGCAGATCCCCGCCGACTCGTCGCTGCCGATCACGACCGTCCACGTCTGACCCGCCGGTCCCGGTCACGGCACGGGCGCTTGTCGGGGACGCGCGCCTTCGAGGCGAGGGGTCTTCTCAGAAAGGCCCGCGTTCGAGGCGCGGGCGCTCGTCGGGGACGCCCGCTCTCACAAGATCCGGCCCCGCCCGTGGCGCGCGGGCGGAGGCGGGGCCGGTGTCGGGGACCGCGGGGTCAGTCCTTGGGGCGGGTGGGGCGGAGCAGGGCCTCGGCGAGGGCCAGCATGGTCTCCTCCAGCGCGCTCAGCCGCTTGGTCAGCTCATCGGCCGCAGGCTGCACGACCCCGGACACCGCGCCCGACATCGTGCCCGCCAGCTCGTCGCCGTCGGGGCGCGAGCGCACCAGCTCGCTGAGCGCCTCCGTGGCGGTGGCCAGGCGCTCGGCCTGCTCGCCCGCCTGCGCCTTGATCAGCTCCGCCTGCTCGCTCACGTGGCTCTTGATCAGCTCGCCGATCCGCCCGGTGACCTGCTCGGTGACCTGCTCGGTGACCTGCTTCGTGACCTGGTCGGCGTGGTCGAGCGCGGCGGGCAGCTCGTCGACGCGGCGGCCGACCGCCTCGATGCGGCCGTCGACCGACTCCAGGTGCTCGCCGACCGACTCGAGATGCTCGCCCGTCTGCTCGGCGCGCGCGGCCAGGCCGTTGAGCTGGGTGTCGATGCCGCGGAACCGGCTGTCGATGCCGCCGAGCTGCCCGTCGAGCGCGTCGAAGCGGCCGGCGATGTGCTCTTCGGCCTCGACCAGGCGCTCGTCGATGGCGTCGACCTGGCTGTCCAGGCGGTTGAAGCGGCCCTCGTTGCGGGTCGCGATCTCGGCGGCGCGCTGCTCACCGGCCTGCAGGCGCTCGTCGAGCGAGGCGAAGCGGGTGTCCATGCGGACGTCGATCGCGTCGAAGCGGTCGTCGTGGCGGGCGAGGTGGGCGTCGAGCGTGCCGAGCCGCTTGTCGACCGCGCCGAGCTGGCCGTCCATGGACGACAGCCGCCGGTCCACGCCGCCGATGCGGCCGTCGAGCCCGTCGAGCCTGGTGTCGATCTCGGCCAGGCACTCGTCGGCCGATTCGAGGCGGCCGTCGAAGCCGATGAGCCGGGAGTCGAGGCCGGAAAGGCGGCCCTCGATGTGTTCGAGCCTGGCGTCCACGCCGCTGAGCCTGGCGGTGAGGCGCTGCTCGCTCTCGCCGAGCTGCACGGCGAGGTGCTGGTCGGTCTCGTCCAGGCGGGTGGCCAGGCGCTGCTCGACGCCCGCCAGGCGGGCCCCGGCCAGCTCGTCGGCCTCCTTGAGCCGGGCGACGAGGCGTTCGTCGGCCTCCAGCAGGGCCGTGGCGAGCCGCTGGTCGGTCTCGTCGAGGCGGGTGCTCACCCGCTGGCCGGTCTCGCCGAGCCGGGCGGTGAGCCGCTGGTCGGTCTCGTCGAGCCGGGACGTCAGGCGCTTGTCGGTCTCGTCGAGCCGGGCCGCGAGCCGCTGGGCGGTGTCGTCGATCCTGTTGGTGAGGTGCTCCGACAGGTCGGACACGGCGACCTCGACCCGGTCCGTACGGGAGGTCAGCTCCGCCATCGACCGGTCGAGCCGGGTGAAGCGCCCGGCCGCGGCCTCCATGCTGGCGTTGAGCCCCTTCAGCGTGGCGGCGAAGTCGGCCATGCCCTTGGTGATGCCGTCGGTGGTGTCGAGCACCGACTGCAGCCGGCTGAGCGCCTCGTCCACGCTCTCGCCGACGGTGCCGAGGTCGGCCCACAGGCTGGGCAGGTCGGTGATGGGGGAGACCCTGGCGTCGACCGAGCCGACCCTGTCGCCCACGGCGTCCACGTGGTCGCGTACGGCCTCGACGTGCTGCGCCAGGCCCTCCGCCCACATCGGCGGCTTGACGGCGATCTCGTCGAGCCGCCCGTTCACCGCCTCAAGGGAGCCGCTCAGCCCGCCGAGCTCGCGCTCGCGCACCTCGCGCAGCAGCCATTCCATGCCCTCCAGCCGCTGGCGGATCTCGTCGAGCACCGCGCCCTGGGTGCGTTGCTCGTAGACGTGGTCCTGTGCGGCACGCGCGAGCAGGTCTCGCATCCTCTTGGGGACGACGTCGGCGTTGTACGCGCCCGATTGGAGAAGGGTGGTGTGGTTGGAATGGTCCACCGAAAGCTCCTTCGCTCGCCGACGGACTGCCGCGCAGTGGTCGGGTAGGTCCGGTTCATATCTGAAAGAGCGAGAACGCGGTTAACCGCAATAGGGGGAGAACTCCCGCCCGGCTACCTTAGCCGCTGGATCAAGGTCCGTCAGACGCGAGGAGAAAGATCGAGGAAAACGGTTCGATGGCCGAATTTGGAGATTCAGGCAGGTGAGGAGGGCTTGCAGAGGATTACCGAGGGTTTGTCGAGAATCCTGGTCAGGACGATGACCATGGCGTTGTCGCCGCTGAGCCGCAAATCGGCGCGAAGGCGTTCAATGTCGACGGCGGAGCCGCGCTTCTTGATGGTGACATTGCCGATTTGTCGCTCACGGAGGGCGGCGCGCAGTTTTTTCAGGTTGAACGGGATGACGTCTTCTATTTCGTATCTGGCGGCCCATGGGGTGTCCGCCGCGGCGTCGCTCGTCACGTACGCGATCATCGGGTCGAGCAGCCGCCCGCCGACCAGCTCGGCCACCTCGCCGACGAGATGCGCGCGCACGGCGGCGCCGTCGGGCTCGTACAGGTAACGGCCGGGCGGGCCCACCGGGGCCGTGACTCCGGTGGCGGCCAGCTCATGACCTCCGGGCAGCAGCGTCGCGCGCCTGCCCGCCGTCACGCCGGCTCCCGTCCACAGCGTGGCCTCCTTGACCTCCCCCTTGTACGACACCCACTCCGCCAGCGCGCCATCGGGGATGAACTCGTACGGGATGCCGGGAGCGACCTTGAGACAGGCGAGACCGGCGCGCGCGACCAGATCGAGCACCACCGGCCAGGGCGGCGAGTACGCCATGGGGTCGAACGTCCTGCCCTTGCCCGTGCGCCGCGCCGGATCGGCGAACAGCACGTCGTGCTCCTCGGGCCGCACCTCGGCCGCGTCGCCCACCCGCACCGTCACCCGGTCGCCCAGCCCGAACGCCTCCGCGTTCGCCCGCGCCACGGCGGCCGTCAGCGGGTCGGCGTCCACGGCCGTCACCGTGCACCCCGCCCTGGCCAGGGCGAGCATGTCGCCGCCGATGCCGCAGCAGGCGTCGATCACCCGCCCTTCTTCAGAGGCGAGCAGGGCGAGCAGGCGCCGTGCGCGGTGCTCGGCCACCTCGGCGCGGGTGGCCTGTTCGAGGCCGTGCGGCGTGAAGAACATGCGATCCGCGTCCGCGCCGAACTTGGCCCTGGCCCGCTGCCGCAGCCCCGCCTGGGTGAGCGCGGCGGAGGTCAGCGCCGCGTCGTACGTCTTGCGCAGCGTCGTGGCCGCGGTCACCGGATCGACCGCGGGACCGGCCCCCACCAGCTCGCCCGCCTCGGCGAGCGCCCGCAGGCCGCGCGGGGTCAGCAGCTCGGTGAAGGCGTCGAGGTCCACGCCACCCGACGTTATCGCCACGCGCGCCCTCCCCGGCACGAGGGCGCCTGACTTACGTGAAGGTGGAAGGCTGTCCAAAGGCGGAAGGCGCCTTATGAGTAGAAGGCGTGCGGGCGGGGTAGGCAGGACACGCCGGGCGCCGAACACGGACGTGCGGATGCACGAACGGACGCGGCGCATCGGCGGAGCAGGACACACCGGGCGCAGCGCACGTACGGGCGGATGCACGGGCGGACGCGGCGCGGTGGCGGGGCCGGACATCCCGGCGCGTGGGACACTGAACGAGGTCACAGGGCCTTTCCACGAGGCCCGATCGCTGTCGGCAGACGCGTTCGTGTTGACTGTCAAGCCCCTCTTGCATATGTTTCCTGTTGGCACTCTCCCCTTGAGAGTGCCAACGTGCGACGAGGCAGGTCTGACACCCGCGACGGCAGGCCCAGCTGGTCGCCTCTTCTAGATCATCGAAATCTGAAGGGGAGGTCCGATCGTGACGACCGCCACCAAGGTTCCCGTTAAGCCGCTCGGCGACCGCATCGTGGTTCAGCCGCTTGAGGCCGAGCAGACCACCGCGTCCGGCCTGGTCATCCCGGACACCGCCAAGGAGAAGCCGCAGGAGGGCAAGGTTCTGGCGGTGGGCCCCGGCAACTGGGACGAGGACGGCGAGAAGCGGATCCCGCTCGACGTCTCTGAGGGCGACATCGTCCTCTACAGCAAGTACGGCGGCACCGAGGTCAAGTACGGCGGCGAGGAGTACCTCGTGCTCTCCGCCCGCGACGTTCTCGCGATCATCGAGAAGTAAGCCGGTTGTGTCGAGCCCCGGGCGCTCTTGAGGGCGGCCGGGGCTTTCGACGCTAGGAGAGGACTCAGCAATGGCGAAGATCCTGGAGTTCGACGAGGACGCCCGCCGCGCGCTCGAGCGCGGCGTCAACGCCCTCGCCGACGCCGTCAAGGTAACGCTCGGCCCGCGGGGCCGTAACGTCGTCATCGACAAGAAGTTCGGTGCGCCGACGATCACGAACGACGGTGTGACCATCGCTCGTGAGATCGAGCTGGAGGAGCGCTACGAGAACCTCGGCGCCCAGCTCGCCAAGGAAGTGGCCACCAAGACCAACGACATCGCGGGTGACGGCACCACCACCGCGACCGTCCTGGCCCAGGCCATGGTCCGTGAGGGCCTGCGCAACGTCGCCGCCGGCGCCTCGCCGCTGGCGCTCAAGCGCGGCATCGACAAGGCCGCCAAGGAGATCAGCGAGCGCCTGCTGTCGAGCGCCCGCGAGGTCGCCGACAAGAACGAGATCGCCAACGTCGCGACGATCTCCGCCCAGGACGCGCAGATCGGCAACCTCATCGCCGAGGCCTTCGACAAGGTGGGCAAGGACGGTGTCCTCACCGTCGAAGAGTCCAATGCCATGGGCATGGAGCTCGAGTTCACCGAGGGCATGCAGTTCGACAAGGGCTACCTGTCGGCCTACATGGTGACCGACCCCGAGCGGATGGAGACCGTCCTCGAGGACGCCTACATCCTGCTCCACCAGGGCAAGATCTCCTCCATCGCGGACTTCCTGCCGCTGCTGGAGAAGGTCGCCCAGACCAAGAAGCCGCTGCTCGTGGTCGCCGAGGACGTCGAGGGCGAGGCCCTGGCCGTCCTGGTCACCAACAAGATCCGCGGCACCTTCACCTCCGTCGCCGTCAAGGCCCCGGGCTTCGGCGACCGCCGCAAGGCGATGCTGCAGGACATGGCCATCCTCACCGGCGGCCAGGTCGTCAGCGAGGAGGTCGGCCTCAAGCTGGAGCACGTCGGCCTCGAGGTGCTCGGCACGGCCCGCCGCGTCGTCGTCACCAAGGACACCACGACCATCGTCGACGGCGCCGGTGACGCGCAGGCCATCGAGGACCGCATCAAGGAGATCAAGATTGCCATCGAGCAGTCCGACTCCGACTGGGACCGCGAGAAGCTGCAGGAGCGCCTGGCCAAGCTCGCCGGCGGTGTGTGCGTGCTGCGCGTCGGCGCCGCCACCGAGGTCGAGCTGAAGGAGAAGAAGCACCGCCTCGAGGACGCGATCTCCGCGACCCGCGCCGCCATCGAGGAGGGCATCGTCTCCGGCGGTGGCTCCGCGCTGATCCACGCCTCCAAGGACCTCGACGACCTCGGCCTGACCGGCGACGAGGCCACCGGCGTCAGCATCGTGCGCCGCTCGCTCGTCGAGCCCGCCCGCTGGATCGCCGAGAACGCCGGCCTCGAGGGCTACGTCGTGACCCACAAGGTCGCCGAGCTGCAGCCCGGCCACGGCCTCAACGCCGCCACCGGCGAGTACGGCGACCTGATCGCCCAGGGCGTCATCGACCCCGTCAAGGTCACCCGCTCGGCCGTCCAGAACGCCGCCTCGATCGCGGGCATGCTGCTCACCACCGAGGCGCTCGTGGTGGACAAGCCCGAGGAGGAGGAGCAGGCCAACGGCCAGGGCCACGGTCACGGCCACGGTCACTGACCCTTCCTCACTCCTTTCGCTGACCGTACGGCCCGCACCCTGCCCGGGGTGCGGGCCGTACGGCGTTTCCGGGGGTGTCACGTGTGGGCGCCCGTCTTCTGGGGCGCGCGGGATGTGGCGCCTTGCGGAGGGCGGACTGTCGGCGCCCGGGTCGGGGTTCTCGGGCGGGGCGCTGGGGTGAGGGGGTGAGGGCGGGCACGTACGCTGGGCGGCGGTCCGGTCCATTCGGGTGTGGGGCGCCGGTGTGAGGAGGTGGCGGGGCGTGTTGTACAAGCGGGCGGTGGAGCGGCTGCGGAGGCTGGCGCGGGCGTGCGAGCAGACCCGGAAGGTGCGGGCGGACGAGCCGTTCCTGCGCGCGGCGTACGTGTTCGGCGACCTGCTGGACGGGGCCGATCCCGTCGAGCGCCTTGAGGTGGCGTTCGTGCTGAACCTGCCCGCCGAGGAGGTGGCGTGGGGCACGCAGCCGCCGGGGACGGCCTGGCTGGTGGACTTCCTGGAGCTGGACAAGGGCGGGGTCGCCTACGTCTGGCGGTCCCGCGAGGATCCGGTGGCCAACCATCACATCCGGGAACCGGTGCGCTTCTGGTCGCTGGACGGCATCGAGGAGGGTGTGCTCGCGGCGCTGGCGGAGCGGAGGCTCGACGAGGTACGCGCGGCGGCCTCGGCGAGCGGTGCTGCGGGTGGTGGGGTGGCCGACGTCGAGGCGGAGTTGCGTACGGCGCTTGAGCACCTGAGGGCGGTGCATGGAGCGTACTGGGACCGCCGGTGGCGACGCGCGCACAGGGGAGTGGGCCGCTACCCCGAGCATCACCTGTGGGAGGCCGTCCAGGGCTACCTGGAACTACTTGACGCCCGCCCCGACTCGGCCCGGCTCGGTGCGTCCCACCCCGGCTCGGCCACCGATGACGCACGCTCCGACTCGGCTCACGACCCGACCCTCGGGCCGGCCCCCGACTCTCGCCACGACTGAGCGCGGAACCGGGTCGAGCGTGGAAGCGGGTCGCTCATGCGGCCCGGGGTCCATGGCGGTATAGGGCTCCCGCACGTGGAGGTACGGCCCCCGACACGGCCGCGGTGACCGCCACCGGGGCGAGAACGGCACCCGGCGCACGCCGCCGCCTCGCGCACACCCTCCGAGCGCCGCCGCCTCCCGCACACCCTCCGGTCAGCCCGATGGACCACGCGCTTGGTGACTGATGCGTTGGGCAGCTGACGCGATGTGCGGCTGACGTGGTGTGCGCCTGGACGTGGTGTGGGTCGCCGTGGTGTGCGAGTGGGGGAGTGGCGTGTTCTGCGGTTCCGGGTGCTCGGGGTCTGGTGGGTCATGCAGCCTTCCGAGAACGTGGCGCGTCCTGAGTGGCGGCGGTCGCGGCTGCGGGTGTCGGGACAACATGCTCTGCGGTGCGGGTACGGGCGCCCGCTAGGGGGCGGCCGACCATCTGGCCCGTCAGGGGTGTGGAGAGCTACCCGTGCGGTCGCCCGTGTGTGGCGTGCGTGTCCTGTGGGGTTGCGGGGCGTGCGGTGGTGGTCCGATGTGGCGCTCGTGCCCTGCGAGTTGCGGGGCGTGCGGTGGTCCGAGCGCTGGTGCCCTGCGGGCTCGGCGGGGTGTGCTCTGGTCCGAGCGCTGGTGCCCTGCGAGTTGCGGGCGTGCGGTAGTTCGGCGCACGTGCCCTGCGGGGGTGGCGGGCGTGGGTGGTCCGAGCGGGCGCACGTGCCGCCGCGTGCGCAGCCCGCCGATTCCCGCATGTGCCGCCGCGTGCGCCGGCCCTTGCCCGATTCCCGCATGTGCCGCCGATTCCCGTACGTGCCGCCGTGCGTTTCGCTGTCGCCGGCCCCGCGTGCCGGTGTGTGTGCTTCGCTGTCGGCGGCCCCTGTGTGTGCCGGCGTGCACGTCTCGCCGCGCCGGTTCCCGCGCGTGCCGTGTGGGGTGCCCCGGGGGTGGTGTGCGGGTTGGGCCGGGGCGGTGGGGCGTGGGGTTCGTCGGGTGCGGGCGCGTGCCATCCGAGGGTGGTGCCGGTCGTCGGGTGTCGGGGTGCGGGGTGGGGTGATAGGGCAGGGCTGGCGGAGGGCGGAGCTGTGGGGGCTTATCGGGTGATGGGGGAAAATGGGCGGAAAGGTGGATTGTTGGTCGTAAACCAGGAGCGGGTGATAAGCGTCGGGGGCTATGACAAATGTCTTGCATTCCTGCTTATCAGGTGAAATATTATGCCAGCATTAAGGCTTAGTGTGGTCGCCTGATTACTGCTCGTTATCGTCGCTTCAATGTGACCAATCCGTAGCCATTCGCCATGACGACAGGCCGGATCAGTACGGGCATCATGCCTATCGTGAGCGAGGGAAGCGTCGCCGACGCCAAAATTGGGGTAAGGCTCGCGTCGAGACTTCCGGCACGGACGGATGACTCCGACCTTAGGGAACTGACGAGCCTCGCCGTACAGGGGGATCGCAGCGCGATCGAATCCCTGCTCGGCGAGTTGCGTCCGATGGTGGTGCGGTATTGCCGCGCCAGGCTGGGCAGGGTTTCAGGGCAATATCACATTGCCGATGACGTCGCCCAAGAGGTGTGCATCGCCGTGTTGTCCGCGCTGCCGCGATACCGCGACATGGGGCGGCCGTTCGCGTCGTTCGTGTTCGGGATCGCCTCGCACAAGGTGGCAGATGCGCTCCGCAGCTCGGTACGTTCGGCCGTACCGACACAGGATCTGCCCGACGGCCCCGACGACGGTCCGGGGCCCGAGGAGACGGTCGTCCGTTACATCGAAGTGGAGCACGCCAGGCGCCTGCTCGCCCGGCTGCCCGAGAATCAGCGGGAGTTGCTGCTGCTGCGAGTGGTGTCGGGACTCTCGGCCGAGGAGACCGGTAATGTACTCGGCATGTCACCGGGTGCGGTACGCGTCGCCCAGCATCGAGCGCTGGCCAGGCTGCGGCAGATGGCCGAGCTGGAGTCGGCTTGACCCCAGAGGACGAGACCGACGCGCTGCTCGACGCGCTCGGTCGCGGAGAGATGCCCGATCCGTGTGATCCCGCGGTGCGGCTGCTTGCCGCACTACGAGATGACGTGGCTCAGCGGCGCTCCTCCGTGTCGATGACACCGTCGACGTAGCCTCGGGCGTAGTCCCAGCTGACGTAGTCGGCGGGGTCGGGGTGGAAGGCCGGCTCGTGCACCTGCGGCTGGCCTTTTTCGATCATCTGCTTCAGGTTGCCGCGCAGCAGCTCCCAGTCGAAGAAGTGCTGCTCGCCGCACTCCGGGCAGTCGAGTACGAGCCCCAGCACCCCCTGCGGTTCGAGCAGGGAACGGAAGACCTCGACGTCGGCGAGGTCGGTGATGGCCTCGTCGCGTTCGGCGGCCGTGAGCGGCTCGGCATCGTCGAGTGCGCCCATCGCCGCCGATGGGTCGTTCGGATCGTCCGCGAACGGATCGCGGGGAACGTCTTCCAGCACCTTCCCACCATATGACCGATGCGGCCCGCGCGGTGAGTATTAGCTCAGCCATCCGCGCCTGGCGGCCTCCACACCTGCGTGGAAGCGGGATTGGGCGCCCAACTCGGCCATGGCGTCGGACCATCGGGCGCGTACGGTCCTGACGGAGACGCCGAGCCGGCGGGCGATGGATTCGTCGCACAGGCCCTGGGCCGCCAGGCGCAGAACCTGGATGACGCCGTCGGTCCTGGGCGCCCACGGAAGCTGCTGGGCGCGGGCCCACAGCTCCTCGAACAGCGTGCTCAGCACGCCCACGACGACGGAGGTACGGACGAGATAAAACGTGTAGGCGTGGTCGGGGAGGTTGCCGCCCCAGTACGCGGGCAGCCCGGCCATCTCCGAGCCCACGGTCATGAACCAGCTCGGCACCCGGTCGAGCGTGCGCGCCTGGCCGCCCGCCTCGATGACGTTGGAGATCTGGTCGCGCACCTCGGGGATGGCGAGTGTGGACACCGGAATGATGGCGCGAACGGTCAGAAGTTTTCGTTTCTGCGCGTCAATCCAAGGATCCGCGAATTTACGCGCAAAATCGGTCATGGTGCGCTCGTCGGGAATCGCGGTCAGTAAAGGCGCCGGTGGCGAGGGTGACTGCACCGCGAAGCCCATGACGCTTTCGTACAGGACGTCCGAGCCGCTCGCCATCTCGGCCGTGAAAGGCCCGTTGCGAAGGTCGCGCCCGGCGTCGTAGTCCTGGATCAGGCTGCGGATCGAGCCGAGCGCGGAGTCGATCCTGCGGCTCTCCTCGGCGAGCCGGTCGAGGCGCTGGGCGATGACCCGGCCGAGCGCGGCCGCGGGATGTCTGGCCAGGTACTGGCCGGAACGCTCGTCGATGACCCCCATCTTCACCAGGTCGTCGAGCTGGCGGCCGACCTTCTCGATCGGGCCGTCCAACGCCTGGGCGAGGTCCGATCGGGTCGCCCTGTGCAGGCGCAGCACCGCGGTGTAGAGGGCGGTCTGGGCCGAGTCGAGACCCAGCGTCTCGAAGGGATCGGACACAGTGGGAGACTCGTCGGGCATTATGGGCGGCTCCGTAGGGGGGACACGGGCGTGCCGCGAGGATAACTCCGCCATCCGCGCCTGTCCCGCCATTTCACGTTCTCGTTTCGGCTCGATTCGATGGAGTTGCAGCTTCGTGCAGTTGCACGTTTGCACATTGCTAAACGTCGCTCTGTAACGCACGCTTTACCTAGCGTCGGCATTCAGGGACGGCGCGGCGGCGCCGGCCATCAGGACGCGGAGGGGGGTTCGGTGGTGCGGAGCGCCGCCTCGCCCGGATGCCGATGGCCCGGCGACGGGGCGGCTCACCGACCGTCCCATCGCCGGGCGCTCTCCGATGCCGGGAGTACGAAGGCCGTGGGGGTCTTCGTCCTCCCGGCATCCGTGTGTTCGCGGTGTTCGCGCCCGGAGGTCCCGGCGGACGTGTGCTCGCATTCCACGTCCTGCTGCGCCGGAGGGTTCCCGTACGGATCGGGCAGGCCGCCTCCCTGCATCGATGCGTTTGGAGGCAGGCCCTAGACTTAGCTCATTCACGCGTGCGAGGCAGGGAGGGGCCGCGGCATGTCCAAGTTCACCGAGATGGGTCTGACCTTCGACGACGTGCTGTTGGTGCCCGCATATTCAGATCTGCAGCCGGGCGAGGCCGACACCACGGCCCGCCTGTCGCGCAACATCACGCTGCGGATCCCGCTGATCTCCGCGGCCATGGACACCGTGACCGAGGCCCGCATGGCGGTCGCCATGGCCCGGCAGGGCGGCATCGGCATCCTGCACCGCAACCTGTCGGTCGAGGAGCAGGCCCAGCAGGTCGATCTGGTCAAGCGGTCCGAGGCCGGCATGGTCACCAACCCGGTGACGTGCAGCCCCGACGACACGCTCGCCGACGTCGAGCGGCTGTGCGCGACGTACCGCATCTCCGGCGTGCCCGTCACCGACGAGTCGGGCGCGCTCGTCGGCATCGTGACCAACCGCGACATGCGCTTCGAGACCGACCAGACGCGGCCCGTGCGCGAGGTCATGACGAAGATGCCGCTGGTCACCGCGCCGGTCGGGGTCTCGCGTGACGAGGCGTTCGCGCTGCTGCGGCGCAACAAGATCGAGAAGCTGCCGCTGGTCGACCCCGACGGCCGGCTGCGCGGCCTGATCACCGTCAAAGACTTCACCAAGAGCGAGCAGTACCCGCTGTCCACCAAGGACGCCGACGGCCGGCTGCTGGTCGGCGCCGCGGTGGGCGTCGGCGGCGACGCCGAGGTGCGGGCCAAGGCGCTGATCGAGGCCGGCGTCGACGTGATCGTCGTCGACGTGGCGCACGGCCACTCCAAGGGCCTCAGCGACATGATCGCCAAGATCAAGGCCAACAGCAGCGTCGACGTCATCGGCGGCAACGTCGCCACCAGGGCCGGCGCGCAGATGCTGGTCGACGCGGGCGCCGACGCCGTCAAGGTCGGCGTGGGCCCCGGCTCCATCTGCACCACCCGCGTCGTCGCCGGAGTCGGCGCGCCCCAGATCACCGCCATCTACGAGGCGTCCAAGGCGTGCGCGCCGGCCGGGGTGCCGGTCATCGGCGACGGCGGCCTGCAGTACTCCGGCGACATCGCCAAGGCCATCGCCGCCGGCGCCGACACCGTCATGCTCGGCTCGCTCCTCGCCGGCTGCGAGGAATCGCCCGGTGAGCTGATCTTCATCAACGGCAAGCAGTTCAAGTCGTACCGTGGCATGGGGTCGCTCGGCGCCGTACGCAACCGCGAGCGCGGCGGCACCTCCTTCAGCAAGGACCGCTACGCGCAGGCGGACGTCGGAGGCGAGGACAAGTACATCCCCGAGGGCATCGAGGGGCAGGTCCCCTACCGCGGGCCGGTCGCCGCCGTCGCCCACCAGCTCGTCGGCGGTCTGCGCCAGGGCATGTGGTACGCGGGCTGCCGCACCATCGAGCAGATGCACACCGACTGCGAGCTCATGCCGATCACCGCGGCGGGCCTCAAGGAGAGCCACCCCCACGACATTCAGATGACCGTGGAAGCTCCGAACTATCACAGAAGGTAAGTTCATGACTCAGCAGGTGGAGATCGGCCGGGGGAAGACCGGGCGGAGGGCGTACTCGCTCGACGAGATCGGTTTGGTGCCCTCGCGGCGCACCCGCGACCCGGAGGAGGTGTCGATCGCCTGGCAGATCGACGCCTACCGGTTCGAGCTGCCCGTGGTCGTCGCTCCCATGGACAGCGTGGTCTCGCCGGCCACCGCCATCGAGATCGGCCGGCTCGGCGGGCTCGCCCCGCTCGACCTCGAAGGGCTCTGGACGCGCTACGAGGACCCGCTGCCGCTGCTTGAGGAGTGCGCCGCCCTCGACCAGCAGGCGGCCACCAAGCGGCTCCAGGAGATCTACGCCGCGCCCATCCAGGAGGAGCTGATCGGCCGCAGGATCGAGGAGATCCGCTCGTCCGGGGTGACCACCGCCGTGCGCCTGTCGCCGCAGCGCACCGTCCAGTACCACAAGGCCGTCATCGACGCGGGCGTCGACATCTTCGTCATCCGCGGCACCACCGTCTCGGCCGAGCACGTCTCCGGGCGGGCCGAGCCGCTCAACCTCAAGCAGTTCATCTACGAGCTCGACGTGCCGGTCATCGTGGGCGGCTGCGCCACCTACACCGCCGCGCTGCACCTGATGCGCACCGGCGCGGCCGGCGTGCTCGTCGGTTTCGGCGGCGGCGCCTCCCACACCACCCGCAACGTCCTGGGCGTGGCCGTGCCGATGGCGACCGCGATCTCCGACGTCGCCGCGGCCCGGCGCGACTACCTCGACGAGTCCGGCGGGCGCTACGTCCACGTGATCGCCGACGGCGGCATGGGCACCTCCGGCGACATCGCCAAGGCCATCGCCTGCGGCGCCGACGCCGTCATGGTCGGCTCGCCGCTGGCGCGCGCCGTCGAGGCGCCCGGGCACGGTTTCCACTGGGGCTCCGAGGCGCACCACCCCGACCTGCCGCGCGGCCGCCGGGTCCACTTCGGCACGGTGGGCACGCTGGAGCAGATCCTGCACGGGCCGTCCAGTGTGGCCGACGGGTCGATGAACCTCATGGGCGCGCTGAAGCGCACCATGGCCTCCACCGGCTACTCCGACATCAAGGAGTTCCAGCGGGTCGAGGTCGTCGTCGCTCCCATCCAGCGCTGAGGCGTCGCGTCCGTCCGGGGTTGAGGCGTCGTGCCCGTCCGGGGTTGAGGCGTCGCGTCCGTCCGGCGCTGAGTGAGTGGAACGCTGGGTGCCGGGGGTTTCCTCCCGGTGCCCCGCGCTGGTTCCCGCGTCTTTCGCTTGTGGCACCGCAGGTTCACCGCCTGCGGTGCTTTCGTTTCGGGGCTGAGGTGCTGCGCTTGGCGCCGTAGTTCGCGGTCCCGCCGTCGCCCCTACCGGTCTTCAGTTCGCGGTCCCGCCGTCGCCCCTACCGGTCTTCGGGGGGTGAGGATAGGAAGCTTCGGGGGCGGTGGAGGGGCGCTGGCGGTGGTGACACCGTTTCGGGGTGCGGCGGGCGCTGTGCGTCGTGGTTTGCGGCGTGTCGCCTTCCCGGAGTGGTGTTGGGCTCAATGCCATGCTGGGGCCAAGGGTGGATTCGCCGGGGTCAGGGGGCTGATGCCCGTGTGGGTGGGCGGGGCGCCGATAGAGTGCCTGTCCATGGATTCGGAATCGCTCGAAGACAGGGTCAAGCGGCTCGAACGGCAGGTGGCCTCGCTTCAGCAGTACCTCGGCATCAGGCTCGACGACAGCGGCGGGCTGCGGCTGTCGCCGGAGTTCCACCAGGCGCTGCGTGACGGCAAGCTGGTCAAGGCCATCGCGATCTACCGCAAGGAGACCGGGGCCTCGCTGGTGAACGCCAAAAAGGCGGTGGAGGCGATGCAGCGCCGCCAGGACGCGACCGAACGCTGAGCCCGGATGGCCGACCTCACCCACACCCACGCGCTGACGTACGAGGGCGGCCGGGCCGTCAAGCGCTGCGTCGAGCCCAAGCCCGGCGCGGCCGAGCGGGAGTGGCGGGCGCTGACCGTCGCGCCGAGCACACCCCCGGCCTCGCCCCCGAGCCGATCGCGTACGAGGACGGCGTGGTGACGATGTCGCGGCTCGACGGGGTGCCGTTGCGCGGCATGCCCCGCCGGTGACGTGCCCGTCGCCGCGATGGCCGAGACGCTGAGGCGGCTGTACACCGCCGTGCCCCTACACGTCCTGGAGGCCCTTCCCGTGCGCCTCTGGTACCCGTGGAGTGGGTACGGCGCAGGTGCGCCGCGCGGCGGCCCAGGGTTGACCGGCGGACCTGGCCGTCGAGGAGGGCCTGCGCCGGCCGGAGGGCTGTCCACGGAGGGCTGAGGGCCCGTCCGGCTGCGGCGTGCCAGGGTCGGGGGCCCGCCTGCGCACGACCCCGGCTACGACGGGTTGAGGACGCCGAGGAGGTGGGTGACCTCGCGGGCGACCGCGTCGCGGCCGGCCTTGAGGTACTTGCGCGAGTCGACGACCCGCTCGTCGCGGGCGAGGTAGTCGCGGACGGCCCCGGTGAACGCCTTGTTCAGGTGCGTGGCGATGTTGATCTTCTTCATGCCCCGCCGTACGGCCTCGCGCAGCACGTCGTCGGGCACCCCGGAGGAGCCGTGCAGCACCAGCGGTACCGGTACGGCGGCCCGCAGCTCGGCGATGAGGCCGAGGTCGAGCACCGCGTCCTTGGTGGTCATGGCGTGGGAGGTGCCGACGGCCACGGCGAGCGCGTCGACGCCGGTGCGCGCCACGTAGTCGACGGCCTCATGCGGTTTGGTGCGCGCGCCGGGCGCGTGCACGCCGTCCTTGCCCCCGACCTCGCCCAGCTCGGCCTCCACCCACACGCCGCGCTCGTGGCACCAGGCGGCGACTTCGGCGGTGCTCGCGACGTTCTCCTCGTCGGGCAGGGCGGAGGCGTCGTACATGACCGAGACGAGGCCGAGACCGACGGCCTCTTCAACGAGCGCGCGGTCGGTGGCGTGGTCGAGGTGGACGGCGACCGGCACCTCGGCGCGGCGGGCGACGGCGAGCGTGGCCAGCGCGATGGGTTCGAGCGCGCCGTGGTAGCGCACGCAGTTCTCGCTGATCTGCAGCACGACGGGCAGGCCGGCCGCCTCGGCGCCGGCGACGATGGCGGTGGCGTGTTCGAGCTGGATCACGTTGAACGCACCCACCCCTGCGGGTGACCGGCTCACGATGTCGCCGATGGGGGCGAGGGGCATGGCGGGCTCCTTCAGCTGATGGTGATCTGCGGGTGGATGTCGGCGTACACGTCGGGGTCGTACTCGCCGGCGACGGGGGTGGCGACGGCGGCGGCGCCGAGCGCGGCGGCGCGGCGCAGGCGTTCCGGCCAGGGGTCGCCTTCGACGAGGCCGAGGGCGAGGCCGGCGACGAGGGAGTCGCCCGCGCCCGTGGGGTTGCCGCGCACCGCGTACGGCATGCGCGCGCGGAACGTGCCCTCGCCGGTGACGGCCAGCAGCCCGTCGGCGCCCATGGACACGACCACCGCCTCGGCCCCCTGCCCGCGCAGGGCCTCGGCGCCCTCGGCGGGGCCGCCGGGCACGGCCCTGGCCAGCTCCTCGGCGTTGGGTTTGAGGACGGACGGGCGTCCCTTGGGCGCGTGGCGCAGCGGCTCGCCGTCGGCGTCCACGATGGCGGGCACGCCCAGGGAGGCGGCGATGGCGGCGAGCGTGGCGTAGGCGTCGGACGGGACGCCGCGCGGCAGGCTGCCGGAGAGCACGACCGCCTCGGCCCCGGCGAGCAGGGACTCGTAGTGGCGGGTGAAGCCGGTCAGCTCGGCGGCGCTCACCTCGGGACCGGGCTCGTTGAACAGGGCGGTGCGGCCCGCGTCGGGGTCGGTGACGGCGAGGGTGGTGCGGGAGTCGCCGGCGACCGCGTACAGGTCGTGGGGGATGCCGGCGGCCCGCAGGTCGGCCTCGATCGCCTGGCCGGTCGGCCCGCCGGCCAGGCCGGTGACCAGCACGTCGCGGCCGAGCGCGCGCAGCACTCTGGCGACGTTCACGCCCTTGCCCCCGGCCCGCCGGTGGACGCCGGCGACGCGGTTGACGCCGTCCCAGTCGGCGCCGGGCACCCGGTAGGTGGTGTCGAGGGCGAGGTTGAGGGTCACCGTGACGATCATCAGGGCTCCGTGATCCAGACGCCGTCTTTCAGTACGCCGTCGACCTGCAGGGAGTCGGAGAGCACGACCAGGTCGGCGGCCTTGCCGACGGCGATCGAGCCGATGCGGTCGGCCAGGCCGAGCACGCGGGCGGGGGTCAGCGAGGTCACCTGTACGGCGTCCGGCAGCGACATGCCGAGCTCCTGGACCGCGCGGCGGAAGGCGACGTCCATGGTGAGGGTGGAGCCCGCGATGGAGCCGCCTTCGGCCAGCCGGGCCACGCCGTCGCGCACGTGGACCCGCATGGGGCCGAGCACGTAGTCGCCGTCGCCGAGCCCGGTGGCGGACATGGCGTCGGTGACGAGCGCGGTGCGGCCGGGCCCGGCCACCTCGTACGCCAGCCGCAGCATGGCCGCGTGGACGTGGACGCCGTCGTTGATCAGCTCGACCGTCACCCGCTCGTCGTCGAGCAGCGCCGCCACCGGGCCGGGGGCGCGGTGGCCGAGCGGCGGCATCGCGTTGTAGAGATGAGTGGCCACGGTGGCGCCCGCGTCGATGCCGGCGATGGTCTGCTCGTAGTCGGCGTCGCTGTGGCCGATGGCGGCGATGACGCCCTCGCCCGCGGCCATCCTGATCGTGTCGAGCGCGCCGGGCAGCTCGGGCGCGATCGTCACCATGCGGGCGTGCCCGCGCGCGGCCTTGACCAGCCCGGCGAACTCCTGCGGCGAGGGCTCGCGCAGCAGCGTGGGGTCGTGGGCGCCGCAGCGGGCCTTGGCGATGTACGGGCCTTCGAAGTGCACGCCGGCCAGCAGGCCTTCCTCGCACAGCTCGGCCAGCGCGGCGGCCGCCCTGGTCAGGCCGTCGATGGTGTCGGTGACGAGGCTGGCCATGGTCGTGGTGGTGCCGTGGCGGCGGTGCAGCGCCACGGCCTCGCGCGCCTTGTCCTGCTCACCGGTGGGGAAGGAGCCGCCCGCGCCCCCGTGGTTGTGGACGTCCACGAACCCTGGGACCACGTGGCGCCCGCCCAGCCGCAGGCCGGGGCCGGGGGCGGCGCCGTGGCCGACATGCGTGATGCGGCCGTCTTCGATGGTCAGCCACCCCTCGTGAACTCCCTCGGGCGTCACGATCCTGGCGTCGGCAAGAGTAAGGCTCATGAAGAAAGGATCACAGATCGCGTGAGGTGCATGGGCTCGTCGGGGTTGAGCCCGCGTGCGAACGCACGGGCCACGGCGACGCGCTGCACGCGGATCAGCTCGGCCATGGGGTCGAGCGCGCCCTCGATGAACGCGCCGCCGGTCGCCTCGACCTGGGCGCGCAGGCCCTCGGGGGCGGTGCCGAGCATCCACGTCACCCTGCCGGGGCCCGCGATGCTGATCGGGCCGTGCCGGTACTCCATCGCCGGGTACGCCTCCGTCCACGACCTGGACGCCTCGCGCATCTTCAGCGCCGCCTCCTGGGCGAGGCCGACCGACCAGCCGGTGCCGAGGAAGCTGAACTGTTCGGCGTTCACGAGCTGGTCGGGCAGCGGCTCGGCGACGGCCCGCTCGGCGTCGGCGATGGCCTGGGTGAGGTCCTCGCCGAGGCTCGCGCGGAGCATGGCGAGCTGGGTGGTGGCGAACCTGGTCTGCACGACGGACTTCTCGTCGGCGTAGTCGAGCACGATCAGGTCCTGCGCGGCGTCCTTGATCGGCGTGCCGGGGTCGGCGGTGACGGCCGTGGTCCTGGTGCCGTCGATCCTGCCGAGCAGGTCGAGCACCTCGGTCGTGGTGCCGGAGCGGGTCAGCGCGAGCACGCGGTCGTAGCGGCGGCCCATGGGGAACTCGGAGGCGGCGAACGCGTCGGTCTCGCCGTGCCCGGCCCGCTCGCGCAGCGCCGCGTACGCCATCGCGATGAACCACGACGTACCGCAGCCCACGACGGCGACCCGCTCGCCCCGGGCGGGGAGCGCGTCGGCGGGGACGTTCGCCACGGCGCGCTGCCAGCACGACGGCTGGGACGCGATCTCGGCTTCGGTGTGGGTGGTCACCACTTACCTCCAAGATTGATTGTTTCTGCGAGCTTTATAGCAGAAATCGGCACCAATGAACATTGGTGGCTCTGGGGTCCCAGGTTGTGCCACGCTTGCTCCTGACCTCATCCCCATAGGAGGCCGACGTGTCCCGCTACGACCGCTGGAACGCCATCCTCGAGCTGCTGGCCCAGGAGGGCAGGCTGTCGGTGGAAGAGGCCGCGCAGGCGCTGGACGTCTCCACCGCCACGATCAGGCGGGACTTCGACCAGCTCGCCCAGCAGCAGATGCTCATGCGCACGCGCGGCGGCGCGGTGGCGCAGAGCGTCAGCTACGACCTGCCGCTGCGCTACAAGACCGCGCGCCACGCCGACGAGAAGCACCGCATCGCCACGGCGGCGGCCGAGCTGGTCTCGCCGGGCGCCGTCGTGGGCATGAACGGCGGCACCACCACCTCCGAGCTGGCCCGCACGCTCGCCACGCTGCCCGCGCTGGAGAGCGGCTTCACGATCGTCACGAACGCCCTGAACATCGCCTCCGAGCTCACCGTCCGCAAGCACGTCAAGATCGTGGTGACCGGCGGGGTGGCGCGGCCGCAGTCGTACGAGCTGATCGGCCCGCTCTCCACCGGCGTGCTCGAACAGGTGACGCTGGACGTCGCCTTCCTCGGCGTGGACGCGCTCGACGTCGAGCTCGGCGCGTCCGCGCACCACGAGGGCGAGGCCAGCGTCAACAACCTGCTGATCAGCCGGGCCGCCCAGGTCGTGGTGGTGGCCGACTCCTCCAAGATCGGCAGGCGGGCGTTCTCCCTGATCTGCCCCATCGAGCAGATCGACACCCTCGTCACCGACGCCCGGCTGGGCGACGACCTCGCCGCCCGGCTCACCGAGGCCGGCGTCAAGGTCGTACGCGCCTGAAAGCGGCTCCCCATCGGGCCTGCGCTCGCCTTATGGCATAAAGCGTTACAGGTCGGACGCTGTGCGGGTAGGTACCAGGAACAGCGACAAAGCCGTTTCAGGGGGAAATATGGCGTCGGGAAAGTGCGCGGCCCGTCTCGGGCCCGCCGAACGGGCCGAGGCGCTGGAGCGCATGAGAGCCCAGGAACTCGACGTCGTCGTGGTAGGCGGCGGCGTCGTCGGTGCCGGCATCGCGCTCGACGCGGTGACCAGGGGCCTGGACGTGGGGCTCGTGGAGGCGCGGGACTTCGCCTCCGGCACGTCGTCGCGCTCGTCCAAGCTCATCCACGGCGGCCTGCGCTACCTGGAGCAGCTCAACTTCGACCTGGTACGCGAGGCACTGCAGGAACGCGCCCTGCTGCTCCAGCGCATCGCGCCGCACCTGGTCAGGCCCGTGCCGTTCCTGTTCCCGCTGACCCACTTCGGCTGGGAGCGCCCGTACGTGGGCGCCGGCGTCCTGCTGTACGACACGCTCGGCTTCGCGACCGGCCTGACCCGCGGCGTGCCGGGGCACCGGCACCTGTCGAGGAAGCGCGCGCTGCGCCTTGCACCCTCGCTGAAGAAGAACGCGTTCACCGGCGCCATCCAGTACTGGGACGCCCAGGTGGACGACGCCCGCTACGTCGTCACCACGCTGCGCACCGCCGCCACCTACGGCGCGCACATCGCGCAGCGGACCCAGGTCGTCGGGTTCCTGCGCGAGGGCGAGCGGGTCACCGGCGTGCGGGTGCGCGACCTGGAGAGCGGCGACGAGTTCGACGTACGCGCCAGGCAGGTGGTCAACGCGACCGGCGTGTGGACCGACGACATCCAGGAGCTGGTGGGCGGCAGGGGGCAGATCCACGTACGCGCCTCCAAGGGCATCCACCTGGTCGTGCCGCGCGACCGCATCCAGTCGCTGACCGGCATCATCTTGCGTACGGAGAAGTCGGTGCTGTTCGTCATCCCGTGGGGCCGCCACTGGATCATCGGCACCACCGACACCGAATGGACGCTCGACAAGAGCCATCCGGCCGCCTCCCGCGCCGACATCGACTACCTGCTCGACCACGTCAACGCGATCCTGTCGGTGCCGCTGACCCGCGACGACGTCGAGGGCGTCTACGCGGGGCTGCGCCCGCTGCTGTCGGGAGAGTCCGACGAGACGTCCAAGCTGTCCAGGGAGCACGTGGTCGCCCACCCCGTGCCCGGCCTGGTGATGGTGGCGGGGGGCAAGTACACGACGTACCGGGTGATGGCGCGCGACGCGGTGGACGCGGTGGCGCACGGGCTCGACTACCGGGTGCCGCGCTCGTGCACCGACCGCATCCCGCTGGTCGGCGCCGAGGGCTTCCAGGCGCTGTGGAACTCCCGCCACCGCCTCGCCCAGGAGTCCGGGCTGCACGTGGCGAGGATCGAGCACCTGCTGCACCGCTACGGCTCGCTCATCGACGACATCCTGGAGCTGGTCGAGCAGGACCCGTCGCTGGGCCGGCCGCTGAACGGGGCCGACGACTACCTGCGCGCCGAGATCGTCTACGCCGCCACCCACGAGGGGGCCAGGCACCTCAACGACGTGCTGACCCGGCGTACCCGCATCTCCATCGAGACCTTCCACCGCGGGGTGGGGGTGGCGCGCGAGGCCGCCGAGCTGCTGGCCGGGCCGCTCGGCTGGGACGACGAGCAGGTCAAGCGCGAGGTCGAGTACTACACCAAGCGGGTGGAGGCGGAACGGCGCTCGCAGGAGCAGGACTCCGACCAGGAGGCCGACGCGATCAGGCTGGGCGCGCCGGAGATCGTCCCGGTGGTGGCGCCGGAGAACGCCTGAAAGAGCGGTCCGCGGCGCTGCGGATCCCGCGGACCGCCCTTCATCCGGAGTGGCTCTCCGTCAGGCGAGCACCGGCTCAGGCCGGGTTGTAGACGGTGGCGTCGTGCACGTCGAGCAGGGGCTCCTTGACGCCGTCACCGGAGTCGTCGGTCCAGTCGTAGTTGCCGGTCGAGATCAGCGTGCTGCGGACGGCCAGCGAACCGGCCCGCGTCGTCGGCTTGGCGGACCCGGAGGTGAGCAGGGCCGCCGCGCCCGCGACGTGCGGGCTGGCCATCGAGGTGCCGCTGATCGTGTCATAGCCGCCGCCGCGCCACGTCGAGTAGATGCAGGTGCCGGGCGCGGTGATCTCCACGGTGGAGCCGTAGTTGGAGTAGAAGGCGAGCGTGTCGTCCTGGTCGGTCTCGCTGCGGCAGGACAGCCTGTTGCCGCCCTGGCCGCCTGCCTGCCCGTCGTTGTCGGTCAGCGCGGAGACGGTGACCACGTCGGGGTGGTTGGCCGGGAAGAACGAGGCGGTGTTGGCGCTGCTGTTGCCCGCGGCCACCACGACCACGATGCCGGCGTTGACCGCGTTCGTGATGGCGTTGCTGATCGCGCTGCTCGAGCAGCCGCTGCAGCCGAGGCTGAGGTTGATGACCTCGATGGTGGAGCTGTGCGCCACCACCCAGTCGATGCCGGCCGCGATGCCCGCGAGCGAGCCGGAGCCGGAGGCGTTGAGCACCTTGACCGCGTGGATGCGGGCGCCGGGCGCGACGCCGACCGGGCCGATCGCGTTGTCGATCGCGCCGATGATGCCGGCGACGTGGGTGCCGTGGCCGTTGTCGTCGGTGCCGGAGTTGTCGATGCACAGGCCGATCACGCAGTTGGTCCTGGCGACCACGTTCAGGTCGGGGTGGGTCTGGTCGACGCCGCTGTCCACCACGGCGACGTCCACGTCCACGCGGTGGTCGTCGGTGCCGTCGATGTCGAGGTTGGGGTTGTCCGGGCCGAAGATCCGGCTCACGCCGGTCGGGATGGTCTGGGCGAAGTGCGTGACCACGGCGTCGGGCTCCACGCTGAGCACGCTCGGGTCCTTCTTGAGCTTCTCGGCGGCGGCGGCGCTCAGCTTCGCGGTGTAGCCCTTGAACGCGTGCTGGTAGACGCCGACCAGCTCGCCGCCGAGCTGCGACACCTGGGTCTCGGCCGCGCCGCGCGGGGCGCGCAGCGACGGGTCGAGCTGGACGATGTACGTGCCTTCCTGAGCCGCCTCGGGCGGCTCCGCCGCGGAGGCGGGCAGTGGCGCCGCGGCTAACGCGAGCGCGCTGAGCAGCGATGCGAGCAGGGGTGTGCGTGATCGCATGGCAGCGTGGGGCCCTTTCTCGTGAAGGCGGACCGGCGGTGGCTCGTGACGGGCGCGCCGGATCCGACAAAACGGTGTAAGCGAATTTTTCACCGGGTGTCGGGATAAGTCCATAAAAAAAGATGCCGACTCATTGCGAATCGGCATCTTTAGCTGTTCAACGAAGGGGGATCCACGCCTGTGAATCGAGCGTCTCCATGTCGTTGACCTGGACGCCTTCGTACGACACGGTCCAGATCGAGTCGCCGATGACCAGCGAGCGCCGAATACCCGGCTGGTACGGATACTCACCCCGCCGCGTCGGATGCTCGATCATGCCCAGCCGCCGGATCTCCTTGTCGCCGATCCTGAGCACCAGCACACCTGTTCTGTCCGGCTGCGCCAACGGCACCACCGCCAGGCCGGTCTTCGGCCAGTACAGGAACGCGTGCGGGTCCCACTCCGCGCTCGAGCCCGAGTCGCGCTGGAAGAACCGCGACAGCCGGCGCGGCGCCGCCGGGTCGCTCACGTCGAACAGCGACACCTGCGTGCCCAGCGTCCTGCCCTTCTCGCTGGCCTCCTGGCCGATGCCGATCAGCCGGCCGTCCGCGGCGGGATGCAGGTACGCCGAGTAGCCGGTGATCTTCAGCTCGCCCGTCACCCGGGGATGCGCGGGATCACGCAGGTCGAGCGTGTAGAGCGGGTCCATGTTGCGGAACGTCACGCAGTAGCCCACCGGGCCGATGAAGCGCACCGAGTAGATCCGCTCGCCCTCGCCGAGGCCACCGACCTCGCCCACCTTCTCCATCGTGTCGGCCTTGAGCACGTACACGGCGTTCGAGCTGTCGCGGCCGCCGGCCTGGTTGAGCGTGGTGGCCAGGCGGAGGTGGCCGTCGTGCTCGGAGAGCGCGTACTGGTTGAGCAGGCGGCCCGGCACCTTGCCCGAGGCCACGTACACGGGCGCGCCGGGCCTGGTGATGTCGAAGCGGTGCACCTCCGTCTCCTCGGGCGGCTGCGTCGGGGTGGGCTCCGGCGTGGGCGTATCCGCTGGTGCCGTTTCGACCGGCGCGGGCTCAGCAGGAGTGCTCGCCGTGGCGGCCGTCTCGACCGGCGGGTCGGTCACCGTCGGCTCCTCGGCGGGGGCCACGGCCGACGGGCGGGGCGAGGGCCGCGGCGGGGGATCGATCCGCACGATCGGTGACCACCAGCGGGGGTTGCTGGCCACGTACAGGCTCTGGCCGGTGCCGTAGACGATGTCGCCATCGGCGGCCAGCGTGATCGGGTCGGTGCCCGCCGCCGTGATGCCCTGGGCCAGGTCGATCGTGTGCACGGTCAGCATCGAGGTGCCGGTGTAGCCGGCCGGGTGGCTGACCCGCTCGCACGGCACCCGGCGCGTCGTGGTCTCGCCGGACGCGTCGGTGATCTCGATCGTGGGCAGCCACGCCTCGGCGGGGGCCCGCGCGATGGCGGCCCGGTTCGCCGCGATCATGTCCGCTTCGCGGGCGTCGGGGCGCGGCTCGGGGAAGGTGATGTCGGGCCGGGTGCGGGTGACGAGGCGGACGGTGGAGCCGACCAGCCGGGCGTCCACGTACGAGCCCTGTGGCCTGATCGTGCCCAGCACCTTCGGCTCGCCCGCGAGGTCCACCAGCACGTACCGGGTGTCGCCGGCCGGACGCCCCGCGATCCGCTTGTCCATGATGTCCCCGCCGCGCATCAGCACCAGCGCCCGGTCACCCGAGACCAGCAGGTCGGCGGGGGCACCTGGGATGCCATCGTGCTCGGTCAGCCTCAGCGAGGCGGTGATCTTCCTGGTGGCCGTGTCGATGACGCGCAGGGTGCCGTCGGTGACGGAGATGAGCCGGTCGCCGTCGGTCTTGACCAGGTCGGGCTCGTCCACGCCCGCCTCGTGCACGTTCGTGGCCGAGTGCTCGGGCGACTGCGTATCCACGCGCGCCTTCGCGTCGGCGCGCACGCTGTCCTGCCCGACCATCATCGGCCTGGCGTCGCCGTTGAAGCCGTAGGGCCCGACGTTGGCCGCGCTGCGCTCGCGCAGCCCCTTCAGCAGGTCGTCGCACCCGTCGTACGCCACCAGGCGCACCGCGCCGAGACTCGTCCGCACCGGCGGCGGGGCCTGGTCTCCACCTGTCGATGCGGTGCAGGCGGACGTGACCACGGCCAGCGCGGCGGCCGTCACGGTCGTGCGGATCAGCGTGTTCATGCCCCCATCACGGCTGGATCCGCCGGATGGTTCACGAACCGCGCGCCGGGTTCCTCGTGAAGACGGGGTCGATGTCCATTTCCCCAGGGGCCTCCATGAGCGTGCGCCCCAGCTCACCCTTGAGGTTCACCACCCGCACCTCGGAGTTCGCGCCGTTGTCGTTCTCCCAGCAGTACAGGTGCTCCTCGTCGTAGAAGCCGAGCACCTCGTCGCAGTCGGAGTAGAACGTGTGCAGCCGCTTGCCGCTGGCGGCGTCCCAGATGCAGTGGTCGTTGTACGTGCCGCCGGGGCAGTTGGTGACGTACGCCTTGCCCGAGGGCGAGAACATGTCCATCGTCGTGCCGTCGGGGAGGGTGCCGATCTTCGCGTGCGTGCGCACCACCTTGCCCTGGGCGTCGAAGAAGCGCAGGGTCAGGTTCTCCTCGGGGCCGTAGGCGTTGACCGCGCCGGTGTTCTCGCCGTCGAAGCCGAAGTGGTTCTCGCTGGGGGATACGGCGTTGACGTCCACCCGCCTGACCCGCTTGGTGGCCACGTCGACCAGCATGAACCCCGGGTGGACCAGCTCGTCGCCGACCTCGCGAACGATGCTGAGCAGGACCGTCCTGCCGTCCTTCGACCACCGCCCGATGGCGCCGTCCAGAGGGCTCTTGACGGTCTTGATCGTGTGACGCCGCCCGGTCTGCCGGTCGGTGATGACGATGAAGTCGTGGTCGTCGGGGGTGTACTTCCTGCCCCTGGACACGAGGTAGCGTCCGTCGGGGGAGACCAGCGACTCCAGGTTCCCCGCGTACTTGGTGAACGCGCCGTGCAGGGAGTCCCTGGCGTAGTCGATCCAGTCGTCCTTCTTCGCGTCCTTCACCTCGTACGAGGTGAGCACGATGGGGTCGGACGGGCTCTCGTACAGGAAGATGTCGCCGCCCGGCAGCTTCTGCTTGGCGCCCTCGCCGGGCACGTCGCCCGTCTGATCCCCTGCCTGGTCTTCCGTGCCGTCGCCGGTGGTCTCCTCGCCGGAGCCCGTGGGCTGCCGCTCCTCGTCCGGCGTCGGGGACGCGGACCCGAGCGCGGCCGTGGTCGTCGCCCGGTACATCTGCACGCCCACGAAGGCGCCGGCGGCCAGCAGCAGCGCGACCGTCACGGCGATGCCCGCCACCACCTGCCCCCGCCTGCGGCCGGGCGGCTTGGCGGCGGGGTGGGTGGGCTGCCAGGCGTGGGGGTGGCCCGGCGGGACGTGCTGCCGGGAAGGCGGCCCGGCGGCGGGTGCGCCGGTGGCGGGCGGGCCCGCGGGTTGCGGGCCCGCGGGGGAGAGCGGGCCTGAGACGGGCGGGGCGGGGAAGGAGGCGGAGGATGCCGCCGCGGCGCCCTCCGCCAGCGTGCCCGAGCCGGACGCCGGGTGCCGCAGCAGCCGCACCATCACCTGCTCGGCCGTGGGCCGCCGCGCCGGATCCTTGGCCAGGCAGGCGGCCACGGCCTCGCGCAGCGTGCCGTCGAGCGGGCCGAGGTCGGGCTGCCGGTTGAGCACGCGGTTGATCACCGCGGGCATCGTGTCGCTGCCGAACGGGGCCTGCCCCGTCGCCGCGAAGATCATCGTCCCGGCCCACGAGAACAGGTCGGCGGCCGGCCCCACCGCGTGGCCCATGAACTGCTCGGGCGCCATGTACGACGGCGTCCCCACCACCGACTGGCTGATCGTCGTGGCGTTGAGCGCCCGCGCGATGCCGAAGTCGATCACCCGTGGCCCGTCGGCGCCGATGATCACATTGGCCGGCTTGAAGTCGCGGTGGACGATGCCCGCCTGGTGGATGGCGGCGAGCGCGGTCGCGGTGCCGACGGCCAGCCGGTGCAGCGCCGTCCCCGTGCGCGGGCCCTGCTCCTGCACCACCCGATGCAGGGAGGGGCCCTCGATGTACTCGCTGACGATGTACGGCCGCTCCTGCTCGATGCCCGTGCCCAGCATGGCGGCCGTGCAGAACGGCGCCACGTGCCTGGCCACCTCGACCTCGCGCAGGAAGCGCTGCACGCTCGACTCGTCGCCCGCCAGGTCGGCGCGCAGCCACTTGACCGCCGCCTTGCCTCCGTCGGCGTCCTCGCCCAGATAGACGACGCCCTGGCCGCCCTCGCCGAGCCTGCCGAGCAGGCGCAGGCCCCCCAGCGTGCGCGGATCTGCCGGGCGGAGCGGAGCGAAGGAGGCCATGCTGGAATTCTGGCCCCATGCCGCCCCTCCCGTGGGGCTCCGCCGGGAAAGAAGGGAACTTATCGCGTACGCCACGTTGCCGTGCTTCACTACGTTTCTGGCGAAAGCACGGACCTTGCGGTGGCGTGACTGGAACAGTGGAGACGTGAGCTGGAGCGCACGAGCCCTCGACGTGCTGGCCGCGGGAGAGCCCACCCCGCTGATCGAGTTCCCGGTGCGAGTGCCCGGGATCACGCTGCTGCTGAAGGACGAGTCACGGCAGCCCACCGGCACACTCCGGCACCGCCACGCCCGCGCGCTGTTCCGGCAGGCCGTGCTCGACGGCCTGGTCGCCGAGGGCGCGACCGTGGTCGAGGCCACGGGCGGCAACGCGGCGGTGGCGCAGGCGTGGTTCGCCCGGCGGCTCGGCCTGCGCTACATCGTGGTGATGCCGGGCAAGGCGGGGCCCGAGCGGGCGCGGCCGGTGGAGGAGCTGGGCGGCGAGTGCAGGTTCGTCTCGCCGCCGTCGGCCATCTACGACGCGGCGCGGCGGATCGAGGGGCACTTCCTCGACCAGTTCGGCAGGGCGGCCGAGCACGACCTCGCCGAGGAGCTGTTCGCCCAGGTGCGCCCCGACTGGGTGGTGACGGGCGCGAGCACCGGCGCGACCTCGGCGACGCTCGGAAACTGGATCAAGAAGCATGATCTCGGCTGCCGGGTCGCGGTGGCCGACCCGGAGAACTCCGCGTACTTCCCCGGCTGGACGCTCGACGTGCGCGACTACGCCACCGGCATGCCCTCGCGCATCGAGGGCATCGGCCGCCCGCGCATGGAGCCGGGCTTCCGCTCCGAGCTGATCGACCTGGTGATCCCGGTGCCCGACGCCGCGTCGGTGGCCGCGGCCCGGCACATCAGGGAGGTCACCGGGCTGCCCGTCGGCCCGTCGTCGGGCACCGCGCTCTGGGCGGCGCTCGAGCTGATCGAGCGCATGGTCATGCGGGGCGAGAGCGGCACGATCGTCTCGCTGATCGGCGACGCGTCCGAGCGCCACCTCGCCACCTGCCACGACGACGCCTGGGCGGCCGGGCGCGGCCTCGACGCCGCCCGCCACGCGGACCGCCTCCGCCTGGTCAGCCCGGCCGGCTGAGCCTCCTCAAGGCACGCTCAGGTCAGGGCATGGCTCACCCAGACGTTCGGCTCCACGTAGACGGCGTGGTCGTGCTCCACGTCGCAGTGCACCGGCGTCAGCGCCCCCGGCACCTCCACCGGGCCCGACCGGTCGAACGGCAGACCGGTCCAGGCCCGCCACTCGGCCAGCGTGCCCGGCACCACCATCGACCGGGGGGCCACCTTGACGATCTCGGCACCCGCCCGCACGTGCACCCGCAGCCACGGGTCGTGGGGCAGACCGTCGGGGCGGGTCCTGAAGGCGTACTCGCTCATGGGGGTGTGCGGTTCGAGGTGCTTGTGGTTGGGGCGTACGGGGGCGACGAGCGTGCGGAAGCCGAGCCTGGCGGCGTGCTCGCGCAGGGCGGACACCATCAGCGCCGACAGGCCCCTGCCCTGCAGGTCACGGCGGACGGTGATCTCCAGCGCGGAGACGGCGTCGGGCTTCTCGCCGCGCTCGCGGGCCAGCCAGCCCGCCCGGATCACGCCGTCCCAGCCGTCGTCGGGCAGGCCGTCGCCGCCGGACACGTACGGGATCAGGCACGCCCGCGCCACCGGCCGCCCGGGTTCCGCGTCGTCGTCGGCCACGAGCACGTGGTGCTGGTGGCGGGTGGTGACGAAGGGGTAGTAGAGATCTGCGATGGGGTCGTTCAGGACGAACTGCGCCCAGGTGTGCTCCATGTCCCACAGGGTCGCGGCGAACTCGGGACGCTCGGCGAGCGTGGTGATGCGGAGAGCCATGCTGATCATCTTGCACCGCCCGTCAACCGAAAGTGCCCGAAATCTCGCCACAAAAGACCCCTTACCTGGGGTGCGCTAGCGTCGGCGGCATGACAGAACTTGACGCCAGGCTACGAGCCATCACCGACCTGATCGTGGCCGAGGCGCGCGAGGGCGGCGGCAGGCACGAGTACGACGGCCGGATCCAGGACCTGTCGCCCGAGGGCGTACGCGCCGGGCTGGCGCGGCTCGGCGAGGGACCCGCGCCCGCCGACGCACACGACGCCAGGCACCTACAGGTGTTCGAGGAGAGTCTGCGCACCCAGTTCGGCGAGCTGGAGCTGCACCGCAAGAACCCCCTGATCCACCTGTCCAACCTCGACCTCGCGTGCTACGACCGCGACTACGCGCCGGAGGAGGAGCGCGCGGCGGCCAAGGCGGCCCACCTCGCGCTCTGGCCCGAGGCCGTGGACCAGGCGCTCGCCTCGCTCGACCAGGTGCCGGCCCCGGTCGCGAAGTCCCTGATCGGCGCGGTCAAGGGCCTCGCCGCCGGCATCACCGACGAGGCCGCGCTGGCCGCGCACGCCAGGCTCGTCGCCCACGTCGAGCGGGCCGCGCAGGAGGGCGACCCCGACGCGGCGCTCGGCGGCGACGCGCTCGCCCGGCTCATGGGCACCGCCGAGGGCCTGCCGGTGGACCTGGGCCGGCTGGCCGAGCGGGCCGACGCCGAACGCGACCGGCTGCTCGGCCTGCTCGCCGAGTCGTGCGCCAAGCTGGGGGAGACCGGCAGGCCGCCGCTCGACGTCGTACGCGAGCTGGTCAAGGACCACCCGGACGCGGACGGCGTCATCGAGGCCGCGCGGATCGGCACGGAGAAGGCCATCGCGTTCACCCGCGAGAAGGACCTCGTGCCCTACCACGACGGCGAGTGCCTGGTCGGCCTGGCGCCCGAGTCGCGCCGCTGGGCGATGGCCATGATGGCGTGGAACTCGCCGGGCGAGCCCGAGGGGCCGTCCTGGTACTACATCACGCCGCCCGAGCCCGACTGGCCCGAGCACGAGCAGGAGGAGTGGCTGCAGGTCTTCAGCCGCACCACGCTGCCCGCCATCAACGTGCACGAGGTCGCACCCGGCCATTTCTCGCACGCCAGGGCGCTGCGCCGGGCCCCGTCGGAGGTGCGCAGGCTGCTGCAGTCGATGGCGTTCGTCGAGGGCTGGGCCCACTACGCCGAGGAGCTGTGCGTCGAGGAGGGCTTCGGCGACGGCGACCCGCGCTTCGAGATCGGCGTCTGGGTGGAGGCGCTCATCCGCGTCACCCGGCTGGCCTGCGCGATCGGCGTGCACACCGGCCAGATGACGGTCGAGGAGGGGGCGCGCCGCTTCGAGTCGGACACCCACCTGGCCGGTCCCGCCGCGCTGTCCGAGGCGCGCAGGGCCACGTTCGACCCGACCTACGGCCGCTACACCTGGGGCAAGCTGCTCATCCTCGACCTGCGCGAGCGGGCTCGCAAGGAGTGGGGAGCGGGCTTCACCCTCCAGCGTTTCCACAAGGCCCTGTTCGATCTCGGCTCGCCGCCTCTGGGCCTTATGGACGCGGTGCTGTAGCGTCGCACGGACTGATCGGGGAACGACCTATGGCGTATCCCTAGGGAGGTCTGTACGTGCGCGAGCTCTCCGGCAAGGTCGCGGTGGTGACGGGTGCGGCCAGTGGCATCGGGAGGGCGCTCGCCCTCCGGTTCGCGGCAGAGGGAATGACGCTGATGCTCGCCGACGTGGACTACGGCGGGCTGGCGGAGACGGCGGCCATGTGCGGCGATGCGAAGGTGCTGACGCAGATCACCGACGTGTCCGACGCCTCGTCCGTACGGCACCTCGCCGACCGCTGCTTCGGTGAGCTGCGCGCCGTGCACGTGCTCTGCAACAACGCGGGGGTCTTCCAGGGCGGCCACATGTGGACGCGCGACGAGGAGGACTTCTCCTGGCTGCTCGGCGTGAACCTGTGGGGCGTGCTGCACGGCATCCACTGGTTCGTGCCGCGCATGATCGAGCAGGACACCGAGGGACACGTCGTCAACACCGTCTCCGTGGCGGGACTGATGGTGTCGCCGGGGGCCGGCGGGTACGCGATGGCCAAGCACGCCGCGCTCGCCGCGTCCCTGGCGCTCGCCCAGGACCTGGCCGCGGCGGGGTCGAAGCTGCGCGTCAGCGCGCTGTGCCCCGGCCCGGTCAGGACCCGCATCGCCGACTCCGACCGGTCGCGCCCGCCCACCCTGGCCACCACGCCCGCCGCTGACGAGGTGGCCGTCAGGGAGCGGGTCGGCAAGGCGGCCGAGCGCGGCATCGAGCCGTCCGAGGTGGCCGACCTGGTGATCGAGGGCATCCGCGAGGAGCGGTTCCTGCTGCTGACCGACTCCTCGTACGCGGCGAGCCTGCGCCGGTACGTCGATGCGCTGCTGAGCGGCGAGGTGCCCGGTCACCAGTGACGGTCGTGCGCCAGCACGCGCACCACGGTGCCGCGCGGCTTGACCAGCAGGCGTACGAAGTCGCCCGGCAGCACGTCGCGGTAGAGGCTCTCGCCGACCTTGAAGCTGATCGCCCTCTCCGAGCGGCCGTCGTGCAGCGCGATGTAGTGATCCCGCCGCCGGCTCTCCTCGCTTGTGACCTCCTCGATCCAGCGCTTGACGACGTGCCCCTCGATCTCCTGGCGGCCCGAGCGGCGCGGCAGGTCGGCGGGCTCGATCTCGACGCCCTTCCAGCCGCTGCCGGTGAAGATCCACTCCTGGTTGCGGTTCACCGGCGGCGAGCCGGACCCGGCCACCTCACGCCCGCGCGGGGTCAGCAGGAAGCCCCTGCCGTTCGACAGCAGCGAGACGCCCGCGACCATCGCCCCCACCGTCGCGATCCCCGAAGGCCAGGAGAACAGCGCCACCACCATGGTCATGAACCAGGGGATGAACAGGGCGAGCGTCAGCAGCACGGGGACGCCCATGGTGCGCCAGCGCCGCCGGGCCAGGCCGATCTCGATGGCGTGCTCCCGGACGAGCGGGACGAAACCCCGCTCCAGGTCCTCCGACTCGGGCACGAGGGCGATCACGGGCGCCTTCGGCGCTCCCGCCATGCGGGTGCGCACCCGTTCGAGCACCCAGATCTCGTACGCGCGCAGCGGCTCCGGCGGATGCATCGGGTTCAGCGACAGCCGGTCGCCGTCGATCGTCACCCAGCCGCGTCCTGCCAGCTCGAAGAGCACGGTGTAGAACACGTCCTGGGGGCGCATGCCGCGTAAGAGCTCGGCCACCGCCGCGGGGACCGGCAGGTGGGGCGCCTCCTCGCCCCTGTCGCGGCCCGACACCTTGAAGGCGATGACCGTCGCGATGACCCACAGGGCCCACGCGACGGCCGGCCAGACAAGATCCATCGTTCTGTGTTAGCACGTCGGACCCGGCCAGGCCAGGTGCTCGTGCCAGGGCCGATAGACTGGGTCCACCGCTCTTCGCCTTGTCAGGGGGTTCTCACGGTGTCTGAATTCGACACGGTCTTGGTGGTCGACTTCGGCGCTCAATACGCGCAGCTGATCGCCAGGCGGGTGCGTGAGTGCCACGTCTACTCCGAGATCGTTCCCTCGACCATGCCGGTCGAGGAGATGATGGCGAAAAACCCCAAGGCGATCATCCTGTCGGGCGGCCCCTCGTCGGTCTACGCCGAGGGCGCGCCCGCGGTGCCACACGGGCTGTTCGACACCGGCGTGCCCACGTTCGGCATCTGCTACGGCTTCCAGGCCATGGCGCAGGCGCTGGGCGGCGAGGTGAAGCGCACCGGCGTCGCCGAGTACGGCGGCACCCCGCTCAAGGTGCTCGACGAGGGCGCCATGTTCGCCGGGCTGCCCGCCTCGCAGACCGTGTGGATGTCCCACGGCGACACCGTGGTCAAGGCCCCCGAGGGGTTCAAGGTGACCGCGTCCACCGAGCAGACTCCGGTGGCCGCGTTCGAAAGCGCCGAGCGCGGGCTCTACGGCGTGCAGTTCCACCCCGAGGTGCTCCACTCCGAGCACGGCCAGGCGGTGCTCAAGCATTTCCTGGAGGCCGCGGGCTGCCGGCCCACGTGGACGATGCTCAACATCGTCGAAGACTCCATCGAGGCCGTGCGCCGCCAGGTCGGCGACGGCCGCGCCATCTGCGCGCTGTCCGGCGGCGTCGACTCCGCGGTGGCCGCCGCGATCGTCCAGCGCGCCATCGGCGACCGGCTGACCTGCGTCTTCGTCGACCACGGCCTGCTGCGCAAGGGCGAGGCCGAGCAGGTCGAGCGCGATTTCGTCGCCGCCACCGGCGTCAAGCTGCGGGTGGTCGACGCCTCCGACAGGTTTCTCAAGGCGCTCGAAGGCGTCACCGACCCCGAGGAGAAGCGGAAGATCATCGGGCGCGAGTTCATCCGCGTCTTCGAAGACGAGCAGCGCGCCATCATGGCCGACGGGCCCGTCGACTTCCTCGTCCAGGGCACGCTCTACCCCGACGTCGTCGAGTCCGGCGGCGGCACCGGCACCGCCAACATCAAGTCGCACCACAATGTCGGCGGCCTGCCGGAAGACCTGCGGTTCACGCTCGTCGAGCCGCTGCGCTCGCTGTTCAAGGACGAGGTCCGCAGGGCCGGCGAGGAGCTCGGGCTGCCGGCCGCCATGGTGTGGCGGCAGCCGTTCCCCGGTCCCGGGCTCGCCATCCGCATCGTCGGCGAGGTCACCGGCGAGCGGCTGGCCATCCTGCGCGAGGCCGACGCCATCGCCCGCGAGGAGCTGTCGCGGGCGGGTCTCGACCGGCAGATCTGGCAGTGCCCCGTCGTGCTGCTCGCCGACGTGCGCTCGGTGGGCGTGCAGGGCGACGGCCGCACGTACGGGCACCCCATCGTGCTGCGCCCCGTCACCTCCGAGGACGCGATGACCGCCGACTGGGCGCGGGTGCCCTACGACGTGCTGTCGCGCATCTCCACCCGCATCACCAACGAGGTGCGCGAGGTCAACCGCGTGGTGCTCGACGTGACGAGCAAGCCGCCGGGCACCATCGAGTGGGAGTGACCCCGGGCTGAGCCGGGCCCCGCGGCTTTCGTCCGGTGCCCGGCGCGGTTGCTGTGCTCTCGTCCCTGGCGTCTGGCGCGGCCCGTCCGGTTCGCCTGCTTCACGTGGCCCTGCCCCCGCGGGGTCAGGCGACGGGTGCCTTGCCCGCGCCCGGCTCGGAGGCCGGTGCCGGCTGGGCGGCGGCGGGCCTGATGTGCTTGGGCAGCAGGGTCAGCGCGGCCACCAGGGCGAGCAGGGCGAGGCCCGCCGATCCGGCGAACGCCGCGTGGTAGCCCGACACCAGCGCCTGCGGCGTGGGCGCGTCACCCGAGACGGCCGAAGCGATCGTGGCCAGCGCGGCGATGCCGATCGAGATGCCCACCTGCGTGGTCGTGTTGAACAGCCCGGAGGCCATGCCCGCCTCGTCGGAGGCCGCCTGCGACGTGGCGGCCACGGTGACCGCGCCGACGAGCAGGCCGAAGCCGAAGCCGCCGAGCAGCTCGGGCGCGAGCAGCGTGGTCAGGAAGTCGCCGCGCACGTCGATGCGCTGGTAGAGCAGGGCGCCCGCGACGATGGAGATCAGGCCGGCGATGGTCGTGGCGCGCACGCCGTACCGGGTGAGCACGCGGCCGCCGAGGAACGACGAGGTCAGCGCGATCGTCACCGAGATGGCGACCACCGACATGGCCGACCTGGTGGCGCTGTAGCCGAGCACGTCCTGCGTGTAGAGGGTGAGCAGGAAGAAGATCGGCTGCATGGAGGCGGCCACCAGCAGGATGATCACGTTGCCGGCCGCCGGCGTACGGCGGCGGAAGACGTCAAGGGGCACCAGCGGGTTGGCCGAGCGCCGCTCGACGAGCAGGAACGCGGCGATGAGCGCGAGCGACAGCGCGCCGAGCCCCAGCGTCCTGGCCGAGGCCCAGCCGGCCTCCGTGGCGTCCGTCAGTGTGTAGATGAGCAGGCCGAGCCCGGCGGTCGAGGTGAGCGCCCCGGCCACGTCGAAGCCGCGCCCGCCGCCCGCCGCCCGCGCGGCGGGCAGCATCACCAGCGCGAGCCCGCCGACGGCGAGCCCGATCGGCGTGTTGACCAGGAACACCGCACGCCAGCCGAACCAGTCGGTGAGCAGGCCGCCGAGCACCACACCGGCGGAGGCGCCCATGCCGCCGACCGCTCCCCACAGCCCCATGGCCTTGTTCAGCGCCGGGTCACCCCTGAAGATCTCCATCACCAGCGACATGCCCGCGGGCGCCACGATCGCGCCCGCCAGCCCCTGCACCGCGCGTACGGCGACCAGCACCCCGCCCGACGACGCCACGCCGCCGATCAGCGACACCAGCCCGAACGTGAGCATCCCCGCGACGAACATCCGCCGCCGCCCCACGTAGTCGGCGAGCCGCCCGCCGAGCAGCAGCAGCCCGCCGAACACCAGCGAGTACGCCGTCGTCGTCCACGACAGGTCCTGCGCGGTCAGCCCCAGCTCGCGGCCCATCGGCGGCAGCGCGATGCCCACGATCGTGGTGTCGAGGATGAGCACGAACTGGGTGGCGGCGAGCAACGAGAACGCCGCCCACTTGTTCTTCATGGCCGAAACTCCCTAAGGGAACGATTTGTAACGGTGGCCATGATGTGTGACCATCGAGGTCACCCGGAAGAAGGCACTTTCATGTATCAGGGGAACATCGCTGTACCAGAGCAGCTCAGGACGATCGAAGACGCGGAATGTCTCATCGAGAGCGGCGAGTGTCCCATCCCGCCCCGCGAGATCCTCGACAGGATCGCGGGCAAGTGGGCGATCCTCATCATCGTGTCGACCGCCCGCGCGCCCCGGCGCTTCACCGAGCTCGAGCGGCTCATCGAGGGCATCAGCCGCCGCATGCTCACCCTGACCCTGCGCAACCTGGAGCGCGACGGCCTGCTCGAACGCACGGTCTACCCGACGGTGCCGCCCAAGGTGGAGTACCGCGCCACGGACATGGCGCTGGAGCTGTACGAGGCGATGCTCACGCTGACCAACTGGTCGCGCAAGTACAGCTCCGCCGTGGCGGAGGCCAGGCGGCGCTACGACGAGCGCCAGGCCGCCGAACGCGACCGGCCCTGACCTCCGGGCGCGCCTGAAGCGGGGACGGCGGCTCCCCGGCGGAGACCTGCCGCCTGAAGCGGAGGCGGCGGCTCCCCGGTGGCGACCTGCCGGCTGAAGCAGGGCCGTCGCGTCCGGCGGCGCGGCACCAGGCCGCCCAGCAGCAGCGGCACCATCAGCGCCCCGATGAGGATGGGCGCGGCCATGTAACGGAAGTCCTGCGCCGAGATGTTGGCGAGGACCGCGAGCTGCTGCCCGGCGACCACGGCGGCGACGCCGAGCGCGTAGCGGTCGCGCCGCGCCAGCGCGGCCAGCGCCGCCGCCGCGTACGACAGGTACGCCCACGACGCCCCGCGCCACAGCACCCAGTCCCACTGCGGGGTGAGCGCGCCGGCCAGCCACGGCGAGGCGACCTGGTACAGCTCCATGGACAGCGGGCGCAGCGAGAACACCCCGCGCCCGGGGAAGTCGGCGACCTTGCCGGGGCCGACGTAGGTGTCGGCGTTCGGCCGCAGCGACAGCCGGTAGGTCGCGCCGCCGGTCGCCGCCGCGTCGGCCACCGGCCGCCAGGCGATCGCGCCCCGGCACAGCCTGGCCCGCACCACCAGCCCGGGGTCGGTGACGAGCAGCCGCCGCCACAGGCCGAGCAGCTCGCCCGCGCGCATGTCGGCCTGGGCCCAGTCGAAGTCGCGCCGCCAGATCAGTGGGTTGATCGTGTAGCAGGTGCCGCCCTCCCACCAGCGGCGCAGCGGCGCGACGGAGCTCAACAGGCCGATGTCCCCGGGCGTGAACAGGCCGGGGCGCTCCCGGTAGGCGACCGCGATGTCGCCGAAGGCGGTGTGGTAGACGTACGTCGGCGACGGGGCCGCGATGCCGGCCTGCGGGTAGACGTACGCGGTGAGCGCCAGGGGGAGCGCGGCGGCGAGCAGCCCGGTCAGCAGCAGGAGCACGCGCCGGGCCGTGACGATCGCCGCCAGCGTCAGCACGGTGACGCCCGCGATGAGGAAGCCGTTCGCCCGGAAGAGCCCGAGCAGCGCGAACAGCGCGCCGAGCCCGGCCAGCGCGGGCACGGTGACGGCGCGTCTGGCCGCGATCCGCGCGCACGTGGCGGCGATCGCCACCGCGCAGATCGTGAACGGCACGTCCTTCCACAGCGTCACCGTGAACGCGCCCACCGGCGGCGCGAGCGGCATCAGCATCGCCACCGCGGTCGTCGGCAGGCGCGGCGCGCCCAGCCGCTGCAGCGACCGCGCCAGATACGTCAGCGCCCCGGCCATGGCGGTCGTCTGCGCGAAGCTCACGGCCCCGAGGTCGCCGGTGCCGGTGAAGCTCAGCCACAGCAGCGCGTCGTAGAGCACCGAGTGGTCGGCCACCCAGGGCCCGGCCACGGTGTGGCTGAGATAGAGCACCGAGTCGCGGCTGAACAGGCCGGGATAGAACGCCGCCCACCAGCAGCCGAGCACCGCCTGGACGGCCAGGAAGGTCGCGAGCGCGACCCAGGGCCGGCCGGGCCGGGTGTCACTCCCCATGGTCCCCGTCTCGTGCCGCGGGAGCGGCTACCTCCTGAAGTAGCTCTCTCCCGCCACCGGTCCCTTGCCACGCAGCAGCGTCGGCACGGTGACGAGGTGATAGCCGCGCTTCTTGAGCTCCTTCAGGATCTCCGGCATCACCTGCACGGTCTGCGGCACCACGTCGTGCATGAGGATCACGCCGTCGCGCTTGGCCAGCTTCAGCACGGCCGCCTTGATCTTCTTCTTGTCGCGCAGGCTCCAGTCGAGCGTGCTGCCCGTCCAGAGGATCTGCGAGAGATCGTTCTGGTACGCGAAGTTCAGCACCCGGTCGTCGGTCTGCCCGTACGGCGGGCGGAACATCGTGGGCCGCCGGCCGGTGACCTTCTGGATGGCCTGCTGGGCGAGCTTCAGCTCCTCGTTGATCTCGTCGTCGGAGCGGTGGGGCAGCGCGGCGTGCGAGTACGTGTGATTGCCGATCGCGTGTCCCTTGGCGGCGATCCGCCGGGCGATCTTGGGGTGTTTCTCGGCCCGCTTGCCCACGAGGAAGAACGTGGCCTTCACGCCTGCCCTGTCCAGCGTCTTCAGCAGGGCGGGGGTGTAGGTGCCCGGTCCGTCGTCGAACGTCAGGGCCAGGCACTTGACCCGGGAGCAGTCGGTGGCGGCAGGCGCCTGCGCGGGCACGGAGGTCAAGGCCAGAGAGGCCGCGATAAGGGCATGAATCACCACGAGCGCAAGCCTAGAGCCAACCGACGGCCCCTGATGCGGCGGCGATGTCTCGTTCTGAACACCGATGAACAAAGACGCGGCCGCGCACCTACCGACGCGCGGGACCCGAGGCTTTCGCGCGGGACGGCGGGGGTCAGCGGCGGAGGCGGGCGCGCAGGAACAGGGTGACGCCCTTCAGCGACCGCACCGGCAGCCACCGCTCGGCCTTGACGACCGCCGAGAGCCCGGCGTTCACGAGGAACGGCAGCCTGCGCAGGTCGCTGCCCTCCGAGCGGCGCCGGTGCACGGCGACGAGGGGCCGCAGCAGCACGTTCCAGCTCCACACCCGCTCGACGGTCAGCCCCGCTTTCTCGACGACGACGGTGAGCGTGTCGCGGTCGTAGCGGCGTACGTGGCCGACGGCCTCGTCGTGCGCCGACCACAGCGCCATGTCGCAGGGCACCGCGATGAGCGCGTGCCCGCCGGGCGCGAGCACCCGCGCGATCTCGGCGGCGACCAGGTCGTCCTCGCGGATGTGTTCCAGCACGTCGAACGCGGTCACCAGGTCCATGCTGCCCGTCAGGAACGGCAGCGCCCGCGCGTCGGCGCGCACCGCGTCGAGCCCGCGTTCCCTGGCCGACTCCACCGCCTCGGGGGAGGTGTCGGCCGCCGTCGCGGCCCAGCCGGCCTCGGCGAGCACCCGCGTGTTGCCGCCGCCCGCCGCGCCGATGTCGAGCGCCCGCCCCGGCCGGCCGAGCCGGCGGAGCTGCGCGCGCAGGATGGCCCGCCGTTCGCGGTACCACCAGTGCGTGTCCTCCACCGCGACCAGCCGGCGGATCTCCGAGCGTTCCATCGGGTCAACTCCTCGGTCGTGACGGGACGCAGCGGTCGAGCGCGGCGAAGCGGAGCAGGGTGAGCAGGCAGTACGTGGTGACGATCGCGCTCACCTCGGCCGCGAGGCCCGCCCACGGCGGCACGCTCAGCACCGCGAGCGTGGTCAGCACGTACGTGGCGGCCACGAGCACGGGACCGCGCAGCCGCATCGCGGCCCGCAGGCCGCGGCTGCAGCGCCGGTTGACCGCCAGCGTGCACAGCCCGGTGAGCACGAGCGCGCCGAGGTTGGCGGGCACCGGCGGCCAGAGGCCGCGCAGCGGCAGGTAGAGCAGCGCGTACAGGACGGCGGAGACGGTGCCGACGGCGGCGAACGAGGTGATGGCCGCGCTGGTCACCACGCGCGGGGCACCCGGCATCGGGTGGACGGGAGCCGGGCCGGACCTGCGCACGTCGACGTCGGCGCGGCCGCGCGCCATCGACCAGGCGAGCCTGGCCAGCCCCTTGAGGTCGTCGAGCGCCGTCTGGACGACCTGGACGCGGGAGTCGGCGTCCTCGATCCAGTCCACCGGCACCTCGTGCACCCGCAGCCCGTTGTGCTCGGCGAGCAGCAGCAGCTCGGTGTCGAAGAACCACGAGTCGTCCTTGATCCGGCTGAGCAGCGGCCTGACCACGTCGGCCCTGACCGCCTTGAACCCGCACTGGGCGTCGCTGAAGCGGGCGCCGAAGCCGTACCTGAGCAGGGCGTTGTAGCCGCGCGAGACGATCTCCCTGCGCAGCGAGCGCCGGGTCCGCGCGCCGTGCGCGAGCCGGGTGCCGATCGCGATGTCGGAGTGCCCGCTCGCCACCGCCGCGAGCAGCGGGAACAGCGCGTCGAGGTCGGTGGACAGATCCACGTCCATGTACGCCACGATGTCGGCGGGGCTGGAGCGCCAGGCCGCCCGCAGCGCCGCGCCCCGCCCCCTGACCTCCAGGCGCCTTGCGTGCACCTCGGCGAACTCGCCGGCCAGCGCCGCCGCGATCCGCCACGTGCCGTCGGTGCTGCCGTTGTCCACGATCGTGATGCGCCACGGCAGCGGGAAGCCGTCGAGGTAGTGGATCAGCGTGCGCACGCAGCCGGGCAGGGCGCGCTCCTCGTTGAGCACGGGGATGACGATGTCCACGCTCGCCGGGCGGCCGGCTCGCTGGTACGCCGGGCGCCGCGCGGGACGTGACGCCTGGCGAGGCACCGGGGTGTGGAGGCGGGGGCTCGATTCCAGGGCGGCACGGGTCTCCATAGATCCCCCTGATCTTGCTTGTTGCCGTGAATCCACGACGATGGTGCTGGCGGGCTCGGGCGCGCCGGATGCGGTTTCTCCGCGGCATTCCGCGGCGCGGTGCAAGCCTTTACCTTCGCCGCCGGGCTCAGCGCAGCTGGTAGACCGAGGTGGTCGCGTTGCGGAAGCGCAGCCTGGCGTGCCGGTCGAGCTCGGGCCTGATGCCGGTGAACAGCCAGCGCACGCCGTAGGTCTCGGCGAGCCGCCGCACGTTCTCCGCCGTGGGGGTCGAGAACGCGGCGTCGTTGGCGGCCAGCCGCCCCTGGTCGGCGTACGGCACCGCGAGGTAGGACGGGTGGCCGGCCGCCCTGGACAGCGTGCTCTCGGCGTACGCCCAGCCTTCGACCAGCACCCGCCGCTCGGTGAACGCCGAGACGTGGAAGTGCCTGCTGTCGCACACCTGCCGGCGGGGGCGGAGGCAGTGCAGGTCGGTGGCCACGACGTCGCCGGGCGATGAGTGCGCGCGCAGCCAGCGCCCCGCTTCCAGCGCGCCCTTGGGGATCGAGCGGGGCCGCCGCTCCCCGGGGGTGACGTGCGCGGCCGTCACGCGTACGGAGGTGGGGAGGGCGTACCCGATGAGCAGCACCACCACCGCGAGCAGCGGCCCGCGCCGCCGCAGCAGCCACCAGGCGAGGACCGCCGCCGCCGCGAGCACCGCGTACGGCAGCACCGCCCGCGCAAGACGCCCGGCGCCGAACTCCACCACGGAGACCAGCAGCGCGCCCGCCGCACCCAGGCCGGCCATGCCGGCCGCCCGCGCCCACGGCACCGGCCGCGCGGCCAGGATCCCGCACACCGCCGCGATCGACAGGTAGGGCCGCGCGCCTTCCAGGAAGTAGAGCTGCGACTGCGCCGGATGCCCGAGCAGCATCGCCGCGCCGATCCCGGCCGCCCCGACGCCCAGCATGAGCAGCAGCGGCGGCTCCAGCGCCCGCCGCCCCAGCCCGGCCGCACCGCCCCACACGCAGGCCAGGCAGAACAGGTGCACCACCGCCGGCACCGCGAGGACCGCGACCGGTGTGCGGGGTCCCCCCAGCGCGCGCATGGTGGCGAACGGGTCGAGCACCGTGCCCTGGGCGGCGCCGCCGTACAGGACGGTGTGCGCGAACACCAGGAAACCCAGGACCAGACCCGCCGCGCCCAGCCACCGCCACGGCACCCGCCGCTCCACCGCCCACCGCACGGCCGCGACCAGCGCCAGCCCGGCCAGCAGCAGCGGCAGGTACGTCGCCTTCGCCCCGCCCAGCACCGGCAGCAGCACCACCAGCGCCGCCCACCGCATCCGGGGCGCGACGAGCAGGATCATCACGGCCGCGCACAGCAACGCGCCGAACGTCTGCGTCGGGCTGGCCCAGACCGTGAACATCGACCGCGAGCTGAACACCACCCCCGGCACCAGCTCCGGGCTGAACAGGAAGTACGTCACCCCGGCCGCCGCGAGCCCGGCGCCCCAGCTTCCGCCCAGCCTGCGGCCCAGCACCGCCACCAGCACGACCGTGGCCGCCGCCATGGGCAGCGTGCCCAGCCGGTAGACCAGCGTCAGCGGCTCGATGCCGGTGACCCAGCTCGTGGCCGCCAGCTCGGCGTAGACGAACCAGTGGTAGGGCAGCGGCTCGCCCAGCACCACCGGCAGCGCGGGCGGCATGTGGTGCCGCAGCTCACCGACCAGGGCCAGGTGGTAGGGCATGTCCACGTACGCGGCCCGCACCGGCACTCCGTACAGGTGCAGAGCGCTCCACACGATGAGGAACGCCACGATCCCCGCCAGCGGCCACGCGCACCACGGCGGCACCCGCTCAGTCAGCGCGGTGCCGCGCCAGTGCCGCCGCAGCCGGGGCACGCACGCGAACGCCGCCACCACCGCGACCGGCACGATGAGCACCAGCAAGGGCCGTCCGGCGGCGCGGGCCGGGAGGTAGGCGAGCACCTCGACCGCGTACCCCATGGCCAGGCCCGCCGCGAGATCCTCGGCCATCGACCGGCCGCCGCCCGCAAGCGCCCGCCACAGCAGCGTGCCCGGCAGCACCAGGCCGAGCCCCGCGTATGCGGCGAACACCGCCAGGTCCCGCCAGGACACCCCGCACCACAGGAACGCCACCGCGGCGAGCGCGCACACCGCCGCGGCCGGCGCCCACCCCGAGCCGAGCCCGCGCCCCCTCGACATCGACAGGCGGACCAGCGTGCTCGCGGGCGGAGCGAGCGTCATGCGACGACGGTCACCAGGCGCGTGAACTCGGCCGGCAGATCGACGCCGTCCCACACCCGGTGGAAGCTCAGCGCGCTGCCCACCGGCACCATGCGATCGACGCCCCGCCCGGCCAGGCCGCGCGCCAGCTCCTCAAGCTCTCCCTTGCCGAACCCGAAGTGGGTCATCGTCTGGTCCCGCCGCTCGACCAGCGCCACCAGCTCCGCCAGCGACTCCAGCCTGGCGTGCGCGAACGTGCCCGCGCCCAGCCAGCGCCGCGGCGCCGCCGCCGCGGCCGACAGGCGCACGCAGGCCAGCGCGTTGCCGTGGAACTCCACGCTGTCCGCCAGCCCGTCGGCCGCCAGCCCGTACGTGGAGACCCGTTTCTCCACCGCCATCGCCGCATCGACACCCCACCCGCGTACGGTCACCACCCGCGACACGTGCCCGGTGAAGTCGGCCCGCGCCGCCTCGCAGTCGTCCTCGTCCCCGACCCAGAACACCGTGCGCGGCGACGAGCAGGCCGCCTGGTCGAACCAGTAGGTGTCGTTGACGAACCCCTCCGCGATCGACACCCGCGCCGCCCGCGGCGCGCACAGCCAGGCCGCCGCCCGCATCACCGCGAACGACGAGCGGTCCGGGAAGGTCAGGTCGCGGGCGTGCGGGGCCAGCGGGTGGCGGCGGATCTCGCGTACGGCGGTGTCGCCGCCCCACACCACCCGCAGGTCGCACGCCGCCGACAGCGCGGCAGTCAGCTCGTCGCAGCGGTGGTAGCCGATGATGCGCTGGGTCGCCGCCACCACCGGGTCGGCGGCGGCCAGCGTCTCGTGCAGCGTCTCCAGGATGGCCTGCGCCACCGCGCCGGAACGGGGCGACAGGCGCACCACGTTGCGGTTGCCCATCAGCGCCGACAGCGCCCACGAGTAGACGAAGACCGTGTCCACGTTCGCCGGCGGCAGGTGGAAGATCAGGCCGCGCGGGACGCGTACGTGCCCGCCGTCCAGCTCCGCCACCGTGCGGGCCAGCTCGCTCGGGCGCAGGAAGAAGCCCAGCGAGCCCAGCTCGGGGTGGCGGCGGGCGAGCGCCGGCCGCAGCAGCCGCCTGCCGAACGCCGCCAGGAACTCCTTGATCCGCTCGTCGCCCACCTGGAGCGGGTCGCCTGCGAGCTGCTTCAGCAGCTCCTCGACCGGAACGGCCGCGCCCGCGGGGAACAGCACGTCAACGGTCTGGGGGATGTGGTCGCGCCCGGGGCGGGCGTCACGGGGGGAGAGGTCGTCGGACATCAGCCCCGCCCCATGGTGTCGCTGCAGCCGCGCGCCTCGGCCCGCGGCAGCCGGCCCAGCACCTCGAACCGCTTGCCGGGCCAGCATCCGTCATCGACGCCGCGTACCACACCGAGATCCTCGGTCAGCAGCACGTGCCCCGGATACGACGTGGGCAACGTGCTGACCACCTCGACCAGCCCGGGGACGCCGGTGGGCGCCTCCTGCCAGGTCTCGGGGTCGCGGATCACGACGTCGGCGAAATCCGGGCAGTAGAGCCCGTCACCCTCGGGTCCTTCCAAGAACACCGTCCCGATCTGCTCGACCATGCCGTAGAAGTTGTGCACCCTGCGCAGCCCGCACGCGGCCGCCAGCCGCCGCCGGAACTCGGCGTTGTCGACCGACTGCTCGGCCAGCCGCTTCCAGCCGCCCGAGTGGACGAGCACCCCCTGCGACAGGTCCTCGCCCAGGCCGAGCAGATGCAGCCAGACCATGAACGTGAACCCGAAGATCAGGAACGGCTCGCCGCCGTGCCGCGCGAGGAAGTCCTTGACCGCCCGCGCGTCCACCTCGCCCCGCTCGTCGAGCACGAAGGTGTGGTCGCGGCCGAAGTTCATCATCCCGAGCACGCCCGCGCCCCTGGCGCTCAGCGTCGGGTCGCGCACCACCGCACGCTGATCGACCACCAGCATCGGCAGCCGCCGCCCGCCCAGCACCTGCCGCATCGTGGCGGCCAGCATGCGGGTCTGCGCCGCCGCGGCCGCCCGGTCGAGGTAGACGCGGCTCGGCGCCTGCCCGGTCGTGCCGCTCGACGTCAGCACCCTGAACACCTCTTCGGCGGGCACGCTGCGCAGCTCGTGCGTCTTGAACAGGCGTACCGGCAGCCACGGCAGATCGGCCAGCCGCTCGTACGGCGGGTGCGCGCCGATCGCGTCGAGGATCCGGCGGTACGGCGGGCAGGCGCGGCGGTGCCGCTCGGTCAGCGCGGCCAGCTCCGGCAGCAGCACGGCCTCCCGCCGGGCCGCGCCCAGCGTGAACACCGACCGCTCCGGCGCCAGGACCGCGCCCGGCAGCGGATGTGTCATGTCATCGACTCCAGCGCTCGGTAGTCGACCTTGCCCGTCGCGAGCAGCGGCAGGCGGTCGATGTGGCGGACGTCGAACCCGCTCCAGTGCAGCCGCAGCTGTGCCGCCAGCCGCCTGGCCAGCTGCGCCCGCGCGGGCTTGTCGAGGCTCTCGGTCCAGATCGTCACCCGGTCGTCGCCGCTGGTGGCGGCCACCGGGCCGGAGCCGCGCAGCAGGCGTTCGACGTCGTCGAGGTTGACGCGGGTGCCGAAGACCTTGGCGATGCGCTTGATCCGGCCCGTGACGTACAGGAAGCCCTCGTCGTCGAGCCTGCCGAGGTCGCCCGTGCGCAGCACGCCGCCCAGGTCGTCGCCCCTCGCCAGGTCGGCGGCCGTCTCGGCGTAGCCCATCATCACGTTGGGCCCGTGGTAGACGACCTCGCCGCCGTCGATCTCCAGTCGCCCGCCCGGCACCGCCACGCCCACCGAGCCCGGCTTGTCGTCGAGACGGTCGGGCGGCAGCACCGCGATGCGGGCCGTGGCCTCGGTCTGGCCGTACATCACGTAGAAGCGCTCCGCCTGCGCGGCGAACTCCTTCACCAGCTCCGGCGCGAGCCGCCCGCCCGCCTGGGTGAGCGTGGTGAGCGCCGGGTACTCGGTGTGGTCGAAGCGCATCCGGCGCAGCATCGTGTACTGGTACGGCACGGCGGCCAGGGACGTGCATGCGTAGGTGCGCAGGTCGCTCCAGAACGAGCGCTCCAGCAGGCCCGCCTCGGTCAGCACCACCGTGCCGCCCGCCACCAGGTGGCTGTTGAGCACCGACAGGCCGTAGCTGTAGTGCAGCGGCAGGCTGGTGGGCGCGACCTCGCCGGGGCCGAGCGACAGGGCCGTGGCGATCGCGCGCGCGTTGGCGAGCACCGCCTGGCGGGAGATGCGCACCAGCTTCGGGTTGCCCGTCGAGCCCGAGGTGGCCAGCAGCAGGCCGAGGTCGGGATGCGGGTCAGGCGCGGTGCGCCGGCGCGGCGGCTCGGCCCCCGCCTGCGTGAACCCGATCAGCGCGCACGGCTCGAACCGCTCGGCCAGCTCCGCCAGCGTCGCGGCCGGCAGGTCGGGGTCGAGCAGCGCGATCGGCCGCCTCGCGTGCCAGGCTCCGAGATAGCAGAAGACGGACGCCAGCGTGTTGCGCATGCCGCAGAACACCGGCCCCGGCGGCAGTTTGCCGAGGTGCGCCGCCGCCCGCCTGATCGAGCGCGCCAGATCGTCCCCGGACACCCCGTCGCGATCACCGGCCGCGACCAGCCGCGCTTCGGGATGCGGGAACACCACGTCCTCGGGCGGCGCCAGGGACGCGTCGGGCTTCCCCGCGCGTCCCGCATGTGAGATCGCGGCGCTATCGGTCGTCACCCGCCCCGAGACCGCATCGGACTCGTCCGCGGCCCGCGGACGCCAGGCGGCGGTCCCGGCGGTGTCCCGGCCGGGTTCGCGGGCGGCGTGCGTCGGCGAAGGGGGCGCGGGATCGGCTTCGGACCGCACCGGTGACCTCCCGGGCTCGTTGGCGACCTGCGGATGTGGAGCGGCGTCGGGGCGTGCCTTCGCACCGCCGGCGGCGTGCGGGCGCGGGGCCGTCATGGGACCAGCCCGCCGTCCACGCCGAGCACCTGGCCGGTGATGAACCCGGCCTCGGGCGACAGCAGGAACGCCACCGCGTGCGCGACGTCGCCGGGCTCGCCGAGGCGGCCGAGCGGGGTCGCCGCGATCGTGGCGGCGCGCTCGTCGTCGCCGAGCGTGGCGAGCATGTCGGTACGGATGTAGCCGGGCGCGACGGCGTTGACCCTGATGCCGTGCGGGCCCAGCTCCTTGGCCGCCGCCATGGTGAGGCCGAGCACCGCCGCCTTCGTGGCGGAGTAGACGGTCTGCCCGGCGCCGCCCGCCCTGCCCATGACCGACGACACCAGCACCACGGCCGGATCGCCGCCCCTGCGCAGCAGCCTGAGCGCCGCCTGCAGGGTGTGGGTGGCGCCCACGGCGTTGACGTCGAACAGCCGGCCGATCGTGTCGCGGCCGGTCAGCCCGAGCAGGCCCGCCGCGTGCACGCCCGCGTTGACCACGAGCGCGTCGAGGCGGCCGTGCCGCTGGTAGATGCGCCGCATCATCGTGTTGACCTGTGCGGGGTCGGCCACGTCGCCGTGCACGGAGTCGGCGGCGCCGCCGGTCTGCGCGGCCACCTCGGCCGCCGCCTTCGCCGCCCGCTCCTCGTCCCGGCCGTGCACGACCACCACGTATCCGGACGCGGCCAGCAGCACCGCCACCGCCCGCCCGATCCCCGTCGTCGATCCGGTGACCAGCGCCACCCGCGGCTCCATCGCCACCGCCTCCTCCTCCGGCTCGACGTTCGGCTCCCGCGCAGGGCCGGCCTCCGCGCCGCCCCGCCCGTCGACGGGGTGGGGAGTGCGCCGCTGCACAGCCCGCGAGCGCGCCGCGCCCTCCCCGCCGACGACGCCGTCCCGGCCGCTCACGTGTCCTCGCCCGGTCGCATGTTCTCGGCCGCTCACGTGTTCTCGGTCGCTCGTGTGTTCTCGCCCGGTCGCGCCGTCTCGGCTCACTCCCGGCCCCCGACGCGCGTCGCATGCTCGACTCAGTGCGGGTTCCAGATGCACGGCAGGCTCCCGGCTCGCTGAAGATGGCTGAGGGGCGGCGGCTTCTCGTCTCACCGCCGGATCGCGGCTGACGGCCGGATTGCGGCGCGCGGCAGGGTCGCGGCTTACGGTCGGATCGTGGCCCGCGGCCGGATCGCGGCTTACGGTCGGATCGTGGCCCGCGGCAGGGTCGCGGCCCACGGTAGGAGCGTGGCTCACCGCCGGATCACGGCTCGCGGCCGGAGCGTGGTGTGCGGCGGGTTCTCGCCCGCCTGCCGATGCGCGGTGCGTGGCGGCCGCCCGGTCTTCCTGCGGTGTGCGGTTCATTTCGGGTCTCTGGCCGGTGGCGAGCCGCCGGTGTGCGGGCCCTCGGAGGGCGCTGGGCTCTCGGCCGGTCGGCGGTTTGCGCGCTGTCGCCGGTGCGGGGCCTGCTGCGGATCGGCGGCCGGTGGCGGACGGGTGGGCCGCTGCGGACGCCCGGAGCGTGGCGGCTGCTCGGTGCACTGTGGAGTCCCGGGGCGCTGCGGGCTGTCGGTGCGCTGCCGGCTCTGCAGGAGCTGCGGGTGATGGGCCCACCGCCGTCGTGCGGCGCTTCGTGGGCTCCTCGCCGGCTTCGGAAGGCGCTGTGGGCTCTCGGCCGGTCGGTGGCGGCTCTCGGCGGATCGGTGAAACCCGGCTCCGCGTCTGCGTCCGGCGTGTCGCCGGCCGGCGGGTCGCCACCGGCTCGGGGAGCGATCGTCCCCTGCCGCGGAGGCTGCCCGCGTGCGAGGGGCGTGGGCGGAGGAGCGTACGCGAATCGGATCCCCGGACGGCACCGGGGGTGAGAAGGGCGGCTGGAACGACCCCGCGCTCAGACGGCGGCGGCGCCGATGCCATGCTTCTCCAGCAGCTCGGCCGCCTTGGCGAACGAGCTCATGTCGATCATCTCATCGGTGTCGATCATGATGGAGAACTCGTCCTCCATCGCCGCGATGAGCGCCATGTGCGCGAGGGAGTCCCACTCCGGGATGGCGCGGTATTCGAGGTCGTCGACGCCGGCGTCGGGCGGAAGATTGAGCGCCATGCGGAACACGGCCCGCAGGCGGTCGAGATGACTCATGATCACTCACTCTCTGTCTTCGAGCCATGACGAAGTGTAGCCGTATCGGGAACGCGTTGAAAAACCAAGCCCCCGACCTGAGTAATGGAAGCGTATAACGATGCGTGACCCGTGATGGGTGCTGGGAATGTCGGGAAGGACACGCCAGCCGTACAGGGGGAATGATGGACGAATCCAATCACTGGTACGGGCACTCCCGCATTCTCGGCAGATACTGCGGCATGCCGGATGAGGCGCCGAGGCGCATTCAGGGCTTCCTTCAGCATGGATGGAACTATCTTCATGGATTTCCGCCGAACGACCACTGGTGCAGCCCCGGATATCCGCGTTTCATCTGGTCGGACGTGCTGCGGCGCAGGGGGTGGTCGATGGGCCGGAGGGGTCACTATCTCATCGGCGCACCGTGGATCTACCTTCTTTACCTGGAGCCCGACCTCGGTGTGCGGGAGGATCGCGAGGGTACGATCTGGTATCCCTTTCATGGCTGGGAGAAATATTCCGTCAGCGGAGATCACGCTAGGCTCGCCGATGAAATCCGAGATGTCGAGATTGGCCCGGTAACGGTCTGCCTTTATTGGTTGGAATTCGCAAATCCGGACATTCGGCGGGCGTACGAATCGAGGGGGTTCCGGGTCATCTGTCACGGCGAGCGCGGCTCGCGCTGGGACGCGCAAGGCCGCGACTTCCTGCGCAAGCAGCTCGTGGAGCTGCGGCGCCATCGCAGGGTGGCCTCCAACCGGCTCGGCAGCGCGGTGTTCTACGGCGCGTCCGTCGGGTGCGAGGTCGCCGTCTACGGAGACCCGATGCAGTACGAGGACGAGCGGCCCGAGTACGGCGGCACCGCCCGCCGCATGCGGCTCTGGCCCGAGCTGCACGGCACGCAGGTCGATGCCGAGCTGGCGGCCGAGGTGGCGCGGCGCGAGCTGGGATTCGAGTATCAGGCGACACCGGAGGAGCTACGGCGAATGTTCGGATGGAAGCGGGTCCGCAGCGCACCGTCGGCGGCGGTGAGGAAACGCCGCTCCCGGCTCACCACCGCACTCACCCACCCCGGAGCGGGCCCGTCCGCCTGCGCAGAAGCGGCGGTCCGTCCTGGAGCGAGTGCGGCGGTCCTCGCCGGTCGGTCCGAGGCGCTGGTCCGCGCCGCCCTTCCGAAGGCGGCGGCCGGCCCCACGAGGGCTGAGACGGGCGAACGGGTTCCGGGGGTAACGGCCGGGGTCACGAGGGCTGAGGCGGGCGAACGGGGTGGAGTGCGGGGATGAGCGTGAACGAGGCGCCCGCGAACGTACGGCTGATCGGCGGCGAGATGCTGCTCTGGTCGGACATGTCCGGTATCGGGGGTGTCACCGAGTGGCGCGGCGCGGCACTGGAGCTGATCAGGCGGCTGGTGCCCCCGGACGGCAGGGTGCTGCTGGTCGGCCCGCACCCGCAGGCGGTGGTGGACGACGTGGTGGCCAGGGCGGGCGCGGCCGCGGTGCTGGTGCGCTCGTTCCCCGACGCCCGCGCCCTGGGGGAGCGGCATCCGGAGCTGGAGGTGTTCTGCGGCCGGCTCGAGGTGCTGGACGTCGCCGAGCCGTACGACCTGGTGCTGGCGCTCGACGGCCTGCTGCGCACGCACTCGGCGGAGGCGCCCGCGTCGGCGTGGAGCGAGTCGCTGGCCGCGCTGGCCGGGCTGACGAAGCCGGGCGGCCGGCTGGTCCTCGTGGTGCGCAACGACCTCGGCATCGACCGGTTCATCGAGGCCAGGCCCGCCGACCGCGAGTGCGGCGACGACCAGTGGGCGCCGCACGGCTTCGACCCCAGCTACCCGGGCGGCCCGGCGGCGCTCGACCGCGGGCTGGAGTCGGCGGGGCTGAGCCTGCAGCGCTGCTACGCGGCCTACCCCGACCGGCAGGCGCCGCGCTCGCTGCTGTCGCGCGAGGCGCTGGCGGGCGAGCTGCCCGAGGCGCTGACGTTCCCGCTGAGCGCCCGCGAGAGCGACCGCATGCTGGTGGCCGATCCGCTCAGCCTGACCAGGCTGGTGTTCAGGCACGGGCTGGGCGAGGAACTGGCGCCGCTGTGGCTGGCGATCGCCACGCGCCCGCCGCACGCCGAAGACGACCCGGTGCATCCGGTGGAGCTGCCGCTCGGCCTCATCGAGGAGGGCCGGTCCCTGTACGAGCTGACCGGACACGGCACCAGGCCCCTGCCGGACGGTGAGGAGCGCCCGATCCCCGCCGGTCGCGTGGTCGAGGAGATCCTGGTCGAGGCGTGCGCCCGCGAGGACGTCAAGACCGTGCGCGAGCTGCTGTCGGCGCTGGCCGAGTGGCTTGAGCGAAGCGGTGAGGTGTCGGCGGCGACCGACAGCCTGGTCTACGACGGCGAGCGTTTCGCCGCGGTCAACCCGCCGGCCGCCCCGGTCGCGCCGCAGGAGCCGCGGGTGGTGCTGTGCCGGATCCTGTGGCGGTTCGCGGTCCGGCTGCTCGCGGCCGGGCACCACCATCCGTGGCCGTGGCCGCTGGAGGCCGACCAGCTCACGCTGACGCTGTGCGGCATGGCCGAGCGGCCCTGCGACCACGGTGACCTCGACCTGGCCCGCAAGCTGGACGCCGAGCTGGGCCAGCCGGCCGAGCTGGGCGAGCACGCGCCGACGTACCGTGATCTGCTGGGCGCCCGCGACCGGCTCGCCGACCAGCTCACCGCCGCCCTCGCCAGGATCTCCCGCCTGGAGACCAAGCTGTCGTACCGCGAGCGCGAGCTGGTGCGCGCCAAGGCCAAGCTGCGCAGGACGCAGCGCAAGGCCACCGCCTACCGCAGGACGCTCGGATACCGCCTCTCCCGCCGACTGGCCCGCCCCCGCAAGGTCGCCCGCCGCGTCATGCGGCTGCTGTCCGGCTGACCACACGATGAGGAGCTCCTGTGCCGGTTCTTTCGGTGATCGTCCCGTTCCACAACGTCGAGAAGTACATCGGACCCTGCCTTGACTCCATCACCGCGCAGACGCTGGACGACCTGGAGGTGATCTGCGTGGACGACGGCAGCTCCGATGAGGGGGCCGCCGCCGTCGCCGCCAGGATGGCCGAAGACCCCCGCATCACGCTGCTCAGCCAGGGCAACCACGGGGTGGGTCACGCCCGCAACGTGGGAGTACGTCACGCGACGGGCACCTACCTGGCGTTCGTGGACGGCGACGACACCGTGCCGCGCGACGCGTTCAAGCGCATGGTGTCCTCGCTGGAGACGACCGGCTCCGACCTCGCCTGCGGCAACGTGATGCGGCTCTACCGCAACCTGCTCATGCCGTCGTGGGCGCACCGGCAGGCGTTCGCCAAACCGGCCAAGCGCACCCACATCACCCGGCGCCCGCTGCTGGTCCGCGACCGCATGCTGTGGAACAAGGTCTACCGCCGCTCCTTCTGGGACCGCCTGGGCCTGAGCTTCCCTGAGCGCATGTACGAGGACCAGCCGGTCGCCATGGCCGCCCACGTCGGGGCGGAGTCGGTGGACGTACTGGCCAAGGTCGTCTACCACTGGCGGCAGCGCGACGAGCAGAACGCCTCGATCACCCAGCGCCGCCTCGAACCGGACAACCTGCGCGACCGCCTGCTGTCGGTGACGCAGACGGCCGAGCTGCTGGCGCGCGGCGCTCCCGGGCTCAAGACCGACTTCGACCGCGACACGCTCGACATCGACATGACGGTGGCGGTGGAGGCGATGGCGGCCATGGGCGAGGACGCCGACCCCGGCCTGGTGGACCTGGCCGTCCGCTACCTCGACGGCGTCTCGCGCGAGGCGTGGCTGAGCATCCCGTTCGAGCACCGCCTGATGGTGCACCTGCTGCACCAGCGCAGGCTCGGCGAGCTGGCGCGGGTCTACGCCGAGGCCAGGCAGGGCCGGCTGCTGCCGAAGGTCGGCTCGTCGGGGCTGCTGCGCCGGCGCTGGTACGGCCGCCACCCCGCCATGCCGGGCCACCTGTCGGAGGTCTCGGAGGAGCTGGGCCTGCGGGCCAGGCTGGTCAGCCTCGACTGGCACGACGGCGTGCTGCACGGCGCGGGCCGGGTCGCGGTCGGCAGGTTCGACGTGGGCGACCTGCGCAGGGCGCGGGTGCGTACGTGGCTGCGCGAGCGCGGCACCGGCGACACCCTCGTGCTCTCCGACAACGACAGCTTCCCCATCTGGGAGGACGTCGAGCAGGAGGACGGCCTCCGGCTGCCTGAGCACGCCTTCCCGTTCAGGTTCGCCTTCGACCCGGAGGCGATGTCGCACCGGCAGCTCGCCCGGCACGGCCTGTGGGACCTGTACGTGCGGGTGAGAGGCGGCGGGCTGCGCCTTGAGTGCCGGGTGGCCGGGCCGCGCTGGCTGCCGCCGCTGATACCGGCGCCGCAACGCGCCTCAGGGGTGTGGCTGGTGCCGGTGCGCAGCGCGAAGGGCGCCTGGGGCGTCCGGGTGCGCACCGCGAAGGCGGTCATCGGCGACTGCCGGGTGGACGGCGGCGACCTGCTGCTGTCGGGGCGGCTGTCCGACCTGGGCGACGGCGAGCCGGTGCTGCGGCTGCGGCGCAAGAGCGACGGCGAGGAGATGTACTTCCCGGTCGAGCTGGACGGGCGGCACTTCAGCGCCCGCGTCCCGCTGGGCGGCATCGACGAGTGCGTGGGCTACGAGTCGTGGTGGGAGGTGCTGATCGACCAGGGCCGCCCGCTGCGCCCGATCGTACGCTCCCGCCGGCGCGCGACCACGACCGTGGACGATCGCCGCTTCCTCATCGACCGCGGCGAGGACGGCTGCCTGCTGCTCGCGGAACGATGACGCCGAGGGCTCAGCGCAGGATGCCCGCCAGCGTCTCGACGACGCGGTCCTGCTGGGCGTCGGTCATGCCCGGCCACAGCGGCAGCGACAGCTCCTCGGCGTAGTAGGACTCGGCGTTGGGGCACAGCCCGCGGCGGTATCCGAGGTCTTCGAACACCGGATGCCAGTACGCCGGCACGTAGTTGACCTGCACGCCGATGCCCGCCGCGCGCATGCGGTCGTAGACCTCGCGCCGCCGACCGCCGCCGATCCTGACCGGATAGAGGTGCCGGCAGGGGCTGACATAGGCGCGCTGCGCGGGCAGGGTCAGCCCGGGCACGTCGCGCAGCAGCGTGTCGTAGCGGGCGGCGAGCCGGGCCCGCCGCCCGCGGAAGCGGGCGAGCCTGCGCAGCTGGCTGACGCCGAGCGCGCACAGCACGTCGGGCAGCCGGTAGTTGAGCCCGAACGCGTGCACCTCCTGGTGCCAGCCGCCCTCGCCGGGGTGGCGCTGCTCGGCCGGCTCCCTGACCAGGCCGTGGTTTCTGAAGCGGGCCGCGCGCCGCAGCATGGCGGGGTCGGCCGCGGCCACCGCGCCGCCCTCGGCCGTGGTGACGTTCTTGGTGGGAAAGAACGAGAACGTCGTCAGGTCGGCGAGCGAGCCCACCGGCCGGTCCTTGTACGCCGACCCGAGCGAGTGCGCGGCGTCGGCCACCAGCGTCGCCCCGCAACGCCCGGCCACATCGCGCAGCTCGTCGTAGTCGGCGGGGTGCCCGGCGTAGTCGACCGCGGTGATCACCCGCGTCCTGGACGTGACGAGCGCGGCGGCGGCGTCGGGATCGAGATTGCCCGTGTCGGGCTGCACGTCGGCGAAGACCACCCGCGCGCCGAGCAGCGCCGCCGTCGAGGCGGTCGCGACGAACGTCAGCGGCGAGGTGATCACTTCGTCGCCCGCGCCCACCCCGGCCGCGGCGTAGGCGACGTGGAGCGCGGCGGTGCCCGACGTGACCGACACGCACGGCACGCCGCCCGTCCACCACGCGAGCTCCGCCTCGAACCTGGCGACCTCGGGCCCGGTGGTCAGCCAGTCGCCGCGCAGCACCTCGGCGACCGCCTCGACGTCGGACTCGTCGATCGACTGGCGTCCGTAGGGCAGCATCAGCCGTTCACCATCGCGCGCAGGTCGTCGACCGACAGCCACTGGTCGTTGGTGTCGGAGCGGTAGGAGAAGCCCTCCGGCAGGGTCTCGCCGCCCTCCGGCGGCGTGTAGCCCCAGGTCGCGATGGTCGGCTGGACGACGTAGCGATCTGCCAGGCGCAGCGCCCTGCGGCTGTCGTCGGGGCCGATCATCTCCTCGTGGAGCTTCTCGCCCGGCCGCACGCCGATCTCGTAGATCGGGCTGCCCGGCGCCACCGCCTCGGCGAGGTCGGTGATGCGCATGCTGGGGATGCGCGGGACGTACAGCTCGCCGCCTTGCATCAGGTCGAACGAGTCGACCACGAACCTGACCGCCTGCTCCAGCGTGATCCAGAACCTCGTCATGCGCTTGTCGGTGATCGGCAGGCTGCCGCCCTGCTCGGCCAGGCGCTGGAAGAGCGGCACCACCGAGCCCCTGCTGCCGACGACGTTGCCGTAGCGCACGACGGAGAAGCGGGTCTGGTGGGCGGCGGCGTAGTGGTTGGCCGAGACGAACAGCTTGTCGGCGACCAGCTTCGTGGCGCCGTAGAGGTTGATGGGGCTGCTCGCCTTGTCGGTGGAGAGCGCCACGACCTTGCGCACGCCGCAGTCGATGGCGGCCTCCACGACGTTCTGCGACCCGGCGATGTTGGTGCGGACGTACTCGAACGGGTTGTACTCGGCGGTGTCGACCTGCTTGAGCGCGGCGGCGTGGACGACGTGGTCGACGCCGTGCATGGCGCGGGTGAGGCGGTCGCGGTCGCGCACGTCGCCGATGAACCAGCGCAGGCGCTCGTCGTCGCCGAACAGCTGCCTGCTCTCGTACTGCTTGAGCTCGTCGCGGGAGAAGACCACCAGGCGGCGGACCCCGAGCGAGTCGAGCGCGTGGCGGATGAAGGCCTTGCCGAAGGACCCCGTGCCTCCGGTGATCAGAATCGACGATCCACTGAGAATGCTCACGTGGCCCCCTGAGTGCGCCTGACGGCGCTGTAGTCGTCGTGGCAAGCCGGTAGCATAGCGCGACCGTACGATGACGAAGAGTCACACGGGGGATTGGGGCTTCGGTGCGGATTGTGGGGATCATCCAAGCTCGGATGGGATCGACGCGGCTGCCCGGCAAGGTGCTGCGCGAGCTGGGCGGGCGCTCGGTGCTCGCCTGGGTCGTACGCGCGGCGCGCGAGGCCGGCGCGCTCGACGACCTGCTCGTGGCCACCACCGTCGAGCAGACCGACGACGCGGTGGCCCGCGAGTGCGACCGGCTCGGAGTGGCCTGCCACCGGGGGCCGGTCGACGACGTGCTGACCAGGTTCGTGCAGGCGCTGGAAGGGCGGCGGTGCGATGCGGTCATGCGGTTCACCGCCGACTGCCCGCTGCTCGACCCCGCCGTGATCAGGGAGGCGGCGCTCGTCTTCCGCGCCGTGCCCGGCCTCGACTACCTGAGCACGAGCCTGGAGCGCACGCTGCCGCGCGGGCTCGATGTCGAGATCGCCCGGCGTTCCGCGCTGGCCAGGGCCGATCGCGAGGCCACCGGCTTCCACCGCGTCCACGTCACCTCCTACCTGTACGAGCATCCCGGCGAGTCCCGGCTGCTCGGCCTCACCTACCGCCCGGCGGCCGGCGACCTGCGGGTGACGCTCGACACCGAGGACGACTGGCGGCTGATCTCCGCCGTCGTCGCCGCGCTCGGCGACCGGTGCGTTCCGGCGAGGACGCTGATCGGGTGGTTGCGCGAGCATCCCGAGGTGTCCGGTCTCAACGCCCACGTCAGGCAGAAGGCCCTCCAGGACGCGTGAGCGCAGGGTCTTCGGGCGGGGCTCCGGGTGAGCGGCCAGGCGGGGTTTCAGGGGAGCGGCCGGACGCGGTCTCGGGTGAGCGGCCGGGCGGGTCTTCGGGTGAGCGGCCGGACGCGGTCTCGGGTGAGCGGCCGGGCGGGTCTTCGGGTGAGCGGCCGGGCTTCGGCGTGGTGTCTGGCGGTGCGGTGCGGGTGGGGGTGCGCTGCGACGCGGGCGCGCGCAGCGGGGCCGGCCATCTCGTACGGTGCGTGGCGCTCGCGGAGGAGCTGGTCGCCCGCGGCGCCGACGTCGTCTTCCTGGGCGAGGTGCGCGACTCGCCGTGGGCGCGGGCCCAGCTCGACGGGCGCGGGCTGCCGCTGGTCCCGGCCCCGGACGAGCCCGCCGGCCTGGCGGCGCTGGCCCGCGAGCTGGCCCTGGACGCGGTGGTGCTCGACTCGTACGCGCTGCCCCGGGACACCGGGGCGACGCTGAGGGCGGCGGGCCTGCCGGTGCTGGCCGTCATCGACGGCGACCCGCTCGGCCAGGAGGCCGACCTCTACCTCGACCAGAACCTCGGGGCCGAGCGGCGGCCCTTCGCGCTGCCGGGCCGGCGGCTTGCCGGGGCCCGTTACGTGCTGCTGCGCGACAGCGTGCGGGGACGTACGCGGGCGTCGCGCGAGCCGGGACCGCCGCGCGTGCTCTGCTTCTTCGGCGGCACCGACAGCGCGGGCGTCGCCCCTCGCTGGGCGGCCGCGCTCAACGCCACCGGCCTGCCGTTCACCGCGACGGTCGTCAGCCCCGTGCCGTTCGACGCCGGCCCGATCACCGTCATCCCGCCCACCGACCGGCTGCCCGAGCTGATGGCGGCGGCCGACCTGGTGGTGACGGCGGCGGGCTCGGCCGTCTGGGAGCTGCTGCACCTCGGCGTCCCGACCGCGCTGACCTGGGTGGCCGCCAACCAGCTCATCGGCTACGAGGAGCTGACCCGCCTGGGCGCCGCCGCCCCCCTCGGCCCGGAGCCGCCCGCGAACCCCGCCGCCGCGCCCATCAATGAGCCCATCACCGCGCCCACACGTGAGCCCGCCGCCGCACCTACACGTGAGCCCGCCGCCGTGCCCGCGCGCGAACCCGGCCCCGAGGCGGTGGCCGTGCTGGCGCGGCTGCTCGCCGACCCCGCCGCCCGCGCCGAGCTCGGCCGCCGGGGGAGCGGGCTGGTGGACGGCAAGGGCAGGGAGCGCGTCGCCGACGCCCTCCTCGCCCTCCTCCCGAAGCGCTGACTCCTGCCGAAACGAGCTCCCGCCCAGGCGTCGGCTGCTGCCGAAACGAGCTCCCGCCCAGGCGTCGGCTCCTGCCGAAACGAGCTCTCCCAGGAGCCGGCTGCGCCGAAGCGCCGGCTCCTGCCGTAAGGGGCGCTAGATCAGGTCCCAGCTCAACGGGGTGCCGAGCGCGACGTCGCGGACGAACCGGCGCCCCACCACCTGGTCGAAGGCGTCGGGATGCAACCCGCCGGCGGGCCGGATGGAGCGCACGTTGTCGGAGGTGACGGGTTCGCCCGCCCGCACGTCACGTACGACGTGAAGAGAGCGGCGGAACCGCAGCCCCTCGCGCTCCGACGGCCGCGGCCCGATCACCGGCTCGCCCAGCGCCTGCCAGGCCCGCTCGCTCTCGGCCACCAGCGCGGCCAGCTCGGCGGGCTCCAGGGAGAAGGCGGCGTCCACGCCGCCGTCGGCACGCGACAGCGTCACGTGCTTCTCGATCACGCACGCGCCCAGCGCGACCGCCGCCAGCGCGGCCCCGATGCCCGGCGTGTGGTCGGACAGGCCGACCACCGCCCCGGTGAGCGCGGACAGCAGCGGCAGCGAGCGCAGGTTGCTCTCGCCGGGCGGCGCGGGATAGGTGGCCGTGCAGGACAGGACGGCGAGCTGCGTGCAGCCCGCGCCCCTGGCCGCCGCGACGGCGGCGTCGATCTCGGCGGCGGTGGCCATGCCGGTCGAGATGATGAGCGGCTTGCCGGTGCCGGCCGCGAGCCGGATCAGCGGCAGGTCCACGATCTCCGACGAGGCGATCTTGTACGCCGGCGTCTCCAGCTTCTCCAGCAGCTCGACCGCCGTGGGGTCGAAGGGCGCGGAGAACGCGACGAGCCCGCGCTCGCGGGCCCGTTCGAAGATCGGCCGGTGCCACTCCCACGGTGTGCAGGCGCGTTCGAAGAGCCGGTAGAGCGTCTCGCCGCCCCACAGCTCGTGCTCGTCGCCCACCCGGAAGGCGGGCGCGTCGCAGTCGACGGTCAGCGTGTCGGGCGTGTACGTCTGCAGCTTCAGCGCATGGGCCCCGGCGTCGGCGACGGCGTCCACGATGGCCAGCGCCCGCTCCAGGCTGCCGTTGTGGTTGCCGGACATCTCGGCGACGACGAACGGCGGATGCCCGTGGCCGACCGGCCGCCCCCCGATGGAGATCATGCCTGCTCCTTCCTGAGTTCGATGGTGACGACATCGCGCGGCACGCCGTCGATGTCGCGCCGGTAGGAGCCCACCTCGGCGAAGCCGAACCGCCGGTGCAGCCGCAGCACCGGCTCGTTGCCGGCGAGCACCTCGCCGCGCAGCGTGGTCAGCCCGAGCGGGCCGAAGGCGTGCTCGATGGCCGCGCGCTCCAGGCCGATCCAGGCGGGCAGCAGTAGCCCCTGTCGTTCCAGGCCGTCGAGGTCGAGGTAGTAGCCCCAGTGGGCGGCGCCGCCCGCGATGCCGGTGTAGGTGACGACCCCGGCGGCGGCCCCCTCGTGCTGGTAGATGAGCACGCGCCTGCTCGTGTCGGCGCGGGTGGCCGCCCACCAGCGGGCGTGCTCGTCCGGCGTGATCTCGTGCGTGGTGAAGCTGGTGGCGCGGACCCGAGGGTGGTTGCGCCAGCGGCGCATGGCCGGCAGGTCGTCCTCGCGGGCTGCTCTCAACACGGCTCCCCCTACCGTTCGTGCTCGATCCTTTGCACAACGTAGCGGATTACGTGCTCGGTAAAGAGCTCATCAGGGACGGCCATCGCAGGCGTAGGCGGGGCGGACGCCACGGCATGCTGCCCTCGAACGCACACCGAGTGCAAGGAGCAAGAAGGCATGATCCCCCTGCTCAGCGTGGTCGTCCCCATCCATGACGTGGAGCCGTACCTGACCGAGTGCCTGAAGTCGCTGGCGGCGCAGACCCTTGAGGACATCGAGGTGATCGTCGTGGACGACGGCTCCACCGACGGCGGCGCGCGCGTCGCCGAGGACTTCGCCGCGCGCGACAGCCGCTTCGTCCTGGTCGTCCAGCGCAACATGGGGCCGGGACCGGCGCGCAACCAGGGCATCGCCAAGGCGCGCGGCACGTACCTGGCCTTCGCCGACGGCGACGACGTGGTGCCGCCCGAGGCGTACGAGCGGCTGGTCGGCACGCTCGCCGAGACCGGCTCCGACCTGGCCACCGGCGCGGTGCGGCGGCTCGTGGACGGCCGGCTCGAAGAGTCCACTCTGCACGAGAAGGTGTTCAGGCGGCCGCACCTGTGCACGCACATCACCGACAAGCCGGTCCTGATCAGGGACCGCACGGTGTGGAACAAGGTGTACCGGCGCGCCTTCTGGGACCGCTGCGGCCTGCGCTTCCCCGCCGGCATCTACGAGGACGTGCCGGTCGCCATGCAGGCCCACGTGCTCGCGACCAGCGTGGACATGGTGGGCGACGTCGTCTACCACTGGCGCAAGCGCGAGGAGGGCGGCAGCTCGATCACCCAGCGCCGCTCCGAGCTGCCCAACCTCCAGGAGCGGCTGTCGGCCATCCGCTCGGTGCGCACGTTCCTCGACGACCGCGCGCCCGAGCTGCTGGACGGGTTCGACGCGCTCGTGCTGGAGAAGGACACGGTCTTCCTGTTCCAGGCCCTGGAGCGGTGCGCGGAGGGCTCGGGGGACCCCGGCCCGCTGCTGGAGCTGGGCCGGACCTGGCTCGCCGAGCTGGGGCCGCACGTGCTCGCGAGCGCGCCGTCGCTGCGCCGTCTTGAGCTGCACCTGCTGCGGCGCGGGCTGCTGCGGGAGCTGCGGACCGTACGGGACTTCCGCCGCGGCCGCGAGGACAGCGCCCGCGTGGTGCCGCGCGGCTGGCGCACGACCGGCTGGTACGGCGACTACCCGTACTTCCGCGACCGCCGCCTGCGCATCCCCGACGAGGTGTTCGACGCCCGCGACGAGCTCAAACTGATCGCCAAGGTCGAGGAGTGGACGTGGACGGGCGGCGAGTACCGGCTGCGCGCGTACGTCGGCATCCACCGGGTGGACCGCAAGGTGCCCAAGGTGAACCTCTGGCTCAGCGACGGCCGCCGCAAGGTGCCGCTGGAGGTGCGGCGCAAGGGCCGATACGGCGTCATCGCGACCGTGGACCCCGCCCGCCTCGCCGGCGCCGCCCGGCCCTGGAAGCTCGGCGTGCGGGCCGAGATGCGCGGCCTGGTCTTCAAGGGCTGGTGCCGCAACGGCGAATCGGGAGGAACGTGGCGATGGTCTTCAGCGGGGTCGTCGCTGGAATCCGTGCCGGGATGGTCAAGAACAGGCATGGACATCACCCAGTAGTTCCAGAGAGTAATCGCTTCCGTGCGGCGCGTGGTCATGCTGGGAGCCATGAGGACCTATTCGCTGGATGACGTCTACGAGACACGCAAGCGGAGAGACTCCTGGTGGACCGTCTATTTCGTGGATCCGGTCGCCTGCCGGGTCGCCCTTCCCATCGCCAATCACACCCGGCTCACGCCCAACGCCCTCACCGTGCTCTCGCTGGTCCTCGGCACGGTGTCGGCCGCATGTTTCGCGGCGAACCACCTCATTGCGGGCGCGGGCTTCTTCTATCTGAGCTTCATGATCGACTGCGTGGACGGCAAAATCGCCCGGTTGAAGGGCACGGGCACGCCGTTCGGCCTCTGGCTGGACTACGTGGGGGATCGCATCAGGGTCGTCCTGTGCGCCGGGGGGCTGGCGTACGGGCAGTACGCGCTGACGGGCGACGTGCGCTACGTCGTGCTCGGCGCGGCGGTGGCGGTCCTGGACCTGTTCAGATACGTCAACGCGCCGCAGATGAAGCGCGTGCGCGAGGCCATCAGGGAGGAACGGCAGGAGGCCGGACCGCATCTCGTGGGCGGCCCGCAGCAGATCAGCGCGGATCCGCTCAGCACCGATCAGTTCGGGGCCGACCACTTCAGCGCCGATCATCTCAGCGCCGATCAGTTCGGGGCCGATCAGTCCGGGGCCGATCAGTTCGGGGCGGACCCGGTCGGCCCGGATCCCTTCCTCACCGAGCACCCGGAGGGCGAGCCACGGGGGCGTGCGCCCCGGTCGCGGGCCGTCCACCGGTTCTTCCGCAGGCTCAACAGGTTCCTGGCCCGTCATCGCGTGCGCTCGCACCTCATGAGCGGCATCGAGTTCCACGCGGCGGTGTTCGTGATCGCGCCTATCGCGGGGGCGTGGGCGCTCATTCCGCTCGCCGCGGCGTCGGGGGCGCTGCTGCTCGCCAACGAGGTCTTCCTTGTGTACCGGATGTGGCTCTTCACGCGCAGGCACGGCGTGGGCTCGCCTCAGCAGAGCCGAGAGCACGTTCTCGTCTAAGTTTTCGGGGGTTAGTACGACATGAACGACCGGCCAGTCTTCGTCATCGGATGCCCGCGGTCCGGCACCACGATGCTCCAGCTCATGCTCCACTCGCACCCGCGCATCGCGGTGCCGCCCGAGACGCGCTTCCTCGTTCCCGCTTATTACCGCCGGCGCAAGTGGGGCGACCTGCGGATCCCGCAGCGGCGCCGCGCGCTGGCGCAGTGGATCGCGACCGACCGCAGCACGAAGTTCCGCGAGCTGAAGCTCGACAAGGACGAGTTCGTCCAGCAGGTCGTCGATGGCCCCGGCTCGCTCGGCTCGGTGTTCGGCACCGCCTTCCGCATGTACGCCGACCGCTTCGACAAGGTCCGCTGGGGCGACAAGCGCCCGAGCTACGTCAAGCAGGTCGACATGCTGCTCAGGCTCTTCCCCGACGCCCAGTTCATCCACCTCATCAGGGACGGCCGCGACTGCGTGGCCTCGCTGAAGGAGATGCCCTGGTACACCCTCGACTCCTTCCACGCCATCTCGACCTGGGCCGAGGCCATCGACGCCGGCGGCAAGCTGCGCCGTACGCTGCCCGACGACACCTACTACGAGCTGCGCTACGAAGACCTCACCGACGACCCGATGACCGAGCTGAAGAAGCTCTGCCACTTCCTCGATGAGGAGTTCTCGCCCGCGATGATCTCGCCGCGCGAGGCGGCCAGCGTGGCCGTGCCGCAGCACAAGGTCTGGCACAGCAACACCCACCGCGAGGTCACCCGCAGCCGGGTCGGCAGCTGGGCCAGCCGGCTGGAGCCCTGGGAGATCTCGCTGTGCGAGCACATGCTCGGCGACCGCCTGGAGAAGATGGGCTACGAGCTGAGCGGCGCGCCCAAGCCGTCCAAGGAGCACATCACCACGGCCCAGAAGACGATGCAGAAGCGCAAGGCGAGCAGGATGCGCAAGCACATGCGCGACCGGATCAACCGGCTGCGCGAGCCCAGCCCGGTCGCCGCCCTGCTCACCTCGCGGCAGCGGTCGCTGGCCGGGGTGCCGCAGCAGCGCAAGGAGCTCACCGAGCCGGTCTGATGCTGGGCCGGTCTGATCCTGGGCCGGTCTGATGCTGGGCCGGTCTGATCCTGGGCCGGTCTGATCCTGGGCCGGCCTGGTAATGGGCCGGTCTGAGTGTTGGGCCGGTCCGGCCATCGGGCGGGATCACCGCTCGATGTGGGCGAAGACCCGTTCCCAGCCGTCCAGCACGTGGTCGAGGCGGAACGCCTCGGCCCGCGCGCGAGCGTCGGCGCCCACCCTGCGCCGCTCCTCCTCGTCCGCCATCAGCCGGGCCAGCTCCGCCGCGAACGCCGCCACGTCGCCCGGCGGCACCAGCACCGGCGCGGCGGAGCGCACGCCGCCCGACACGTCGAACGCCACCGCGGGCACCCCGTGCGCCGCCGCCTCCAGCAGCACGATGGGCAGGCCCTCGTGCTCGCTGGTCAGCCCCAAGATCGAGGCGTTCAGATACTCGCCCGGCAGCCTCTCCGCGGGCACCACCCCGCGGAACACCACGCGATCGGCCACACCCTCGCGCTCGGCGTGCGCGCGCAGCCGTTCCCGCTCGCCGCCGTCGCCGATGAGGTGCAGCTCCCACGGCGGCGGCGCCTGCGACCTGGCGAACGCGCTGATCAGCCGGTCGAAGCGCTTGACCCCCTCAAGCCGCCCCACCCCCAGCACCCGGGGCGCGTCCAGCCGGGACATCTCCTGCGGCCAGCGGGCCAGCGGGTTCGGCAGCGCGGCCGCGTTCGGCAGCAGCGCGTGCTCGGAGAAGCGCATCGCGTCGTCGTCGCTGAGGAAGAGCGCCTGGTCCAGCGGCGGGTAGTGGCGGCGGATCGAGCCCAGGTGCCAGCAGCCGCGGGCGTGGTCGTACGAGCCGTGATACTGGCCGATCGGCCGGAAGCCGTGCGGCAGCAGCCCCGACACGCGGGCCACCACGGACGGCGAGGTCAGCACCGCGTAGCCGGGCGGGATCTCCCGCAGCAGCTCGCTCAGCCGCCGGTCGGCCAGCCTGCGGGCGATCGGGCCGTCGGCCGGCCGCCTGCTGATCAGGTGCCGGTGGTAGCGGGGCGCGTCCACGTAGCGAAACGGGCGGCCGGTGCGGTGCAGGCCGATGACGTGCACCTCGTGGCCGCGCTCGGCCAGCCCCTGGGCCAGGGTGTGGGTGACCTGCTGGATGCCGCCGAGCGTGTCGGCGTCCAGGCAGGTGAACACGACGCTGCTCACCGGGCCTCCTCGAAGAAGTCGGAGACGATCCGCGCCGCCGCGTCGCCGTGCTCGTCCGCGCACCACATGCGGCGGAAGGCGGCGTAGCGCTCGGCGTAGGACTCGTGCACGGCGGGCAGGCGGCGCAGCACCTCGGCCAGGTCCTCGGTGGTCGTCACGCACGGCCCCGGCGCGATGGACGGCAGGTCGTGGTAGACGCCGCGCTCCGACAGGCGGTACTCGTCCCAGTCGTCGATGAAGAACACCATCGGCTTGCCGGTCAGCGCGTAGTCGCACATGACGGAGGAGTAGTCGGTCAGCAGCGCGTCCGAGGCGAGGATGAGGTCGTTGATCTCCGGATAGGAGCCGGCGGGGCGGACGAAGTGCCGCAGGCGCTCGGGCGGCCGGTAGCGCTCGACCGGATGCGTGCGCAGCAGCACCACCCACTCGTCGGCCAGCTCCTCGGCCAGCAGCTCCAGGTCCACCCGCACCGACCGGCCGCTGCCCTTGGCCCGGTCGCGGTAGGTCGGCGCGTACAGCAGGACCCGCTTGCCCGGCGGCACTTCGAGCCGGCGCAGCACCTCCAGGGCACCGTCGCTGCGGTCGCCCGCCGTGACCAGCGCGTCGCAGCGCGGCGTGCCGCACCGGTAGACCTTGCCCGCGTAGCCGTTGGACGGCAGGAACAGCCGGGAGAACTCCGCGCTCGGCGCGACCAGCGCGTCCCACCGCGCCACCGCGGCCCGCCAGCGCGCCCGCGGCCCGTCGAAGTCGCCGCGCAGGTCGGGCGCGTCGAAACCGATCGACTTGATGCCCTGCCCGTGCCAGGTCTGCAGGTAGCGGGTGCCGCGCGGCTTGGGATAGTCGAGCGGGAAGCCGTGGCTGTCCACCCAGATCCCCGCCCTGGCCATGGTGTAGACGTAACGCCAGCTTCCCCTGCGCACGAGCTTGACGTCCGAGGGGAAGTTGCCGCGCCCCCTGGCCACCGACCAGACCGCCTCGATGGGCAGCCGGCGCCTGCGCATCTCCTCGTAGATGGCGCGCGGGCTGCCGCTGTAGTTCTTGCCGACGTCCGACTCGAACAGCGCCAGGTTCTTGCGCGGCGGCACCACCCTGACCAGCAGCTTGTACGCCAGCAGCTTCGTCCGCGGCGTGCTGATCTTCTTGATCACCTTCCGCTTGACCCGCCGCAGCACCGCCCTGGTGACCGAGTCGGGGCGCACGACCAGGTAGGCCGCGTACCCCTCGACCCCGACCGTGCAGCCGCGCAGCTCGATCGCCTCGGTACGCGGGTCCACGATGAGCCGGTCGGTCGTGGTGAGCCCGTCGGACAGCCGGGTGAAGCCGATGCGCGGCTCGCACCTGGCGGCGGGCGGCGTGAACTCGACGTGCGTGACGTACGCGCCCTCCGCCGACGGGCGCGGCTCGATCGGCACGCGGATGCGGCCGAGCTGGAGGAAGGCCATCCACTCCGGCGGCAGCGCGCCGAACGGATCGTACGTTCGCACGGTCATCCGCACCCGTCGCCCGTCGGATGACAGGTCGATCACCTCGTGCCGCAGCCGGGAGGCGCTGAACGGCAGCTCGGCCAGCCGCAGCCGGGTGATGTCCATGCCGGGGGAGGGCGTGCTGCCCCAGTACGTGCGCCCGCCGCGCTGCACCGCCGTTCTGGGCGCGGCGCGCGGCCCGGTGAGCGAGCCCGCCGCCACCCGCAGGTCCTCGGCCCGGTCGTCCAGGATGAGCTGGGAGCAGACCCGGTCCAGCGGGTCCAGCCGGTCGAGCACCTCGCCGGGGATCTCCTCCAGGTACGGCCGCACGATCGAGGCGAACTCCTTGACCCACACCAGGTCGCGGGCGGGCAGCGGGTTGAGGTAGACGCGCAGGTCCTGGCGCAGGAACCGGTACTGCCGGTGCGGCACCAGGTCGGCGGCCCCGCGCTCGCGCAGGATGTCGTCGCTCAGCCGGGCCGCGATCACCCGCTGGCGCACGTTCTCCAGGTCGGTGATGCTGAGCGAGATGGAGTCGTTCGCGGTCGAGCGGTGCCAGTGGTAGACCGTCCACGGCACGATCGCGAACCTGCGGGCCACCGCGTACAGCTCGGCGGCGAAGACGTGGTCCTCGTAGTGGATGTCCTCGGGGAAGCGCAGCACGTTGTCGCGCAGCAGCCGCACGTCGTAGAGCTTGTTGGTGCTGAAGCTGTCGAAGAACAGCTCGGGCTCCTGCCTGATGCCCTCGACGACGCGCCTGCGGGCGAACAGCGACGGGTAGTAGGGGTGCAGGCGGCCGTTCGACTCGTGCAGCCGGGAGATCTGGCCGGCGACGAACTCGGCCCCGGTGCGCTCGATCTCGGCGAGCATGCTCTTGCAGGCGTGCCTCGGCAGCTCGTCGTCGCTGTCGAGGAACATCACGTACGGGGAGCGCGCGGCGTCGATGCCGTCGTTGCGCGGAGCGCCGCAGCCGCCGCTGTTGACCTGCCTGCGCAGGTAGCGGACGCGGGGATCGCTCGCGGCCAGGCGCCGGGCCACCTCGGGGGTGCCGTCGGGGCTGGCGTCGTCGGCGATGATCACTTCGAGGTCGCGCAGCGACTGGCCGAGCACGGAACGTACGGCTCTGGGCAGGCGGGCCGCGTCGTTGTAGGTGATCACGACCACGGTGCAGTCCGGCATCGCACATCCCCCCGTGAGACGAACCCGGCGGGAATGGCACTTCCCCCGGCCCGAGAGAAGTGACCGGACTTGATGGACTATTTGCCCAAAATCACCGCATTATCCGACGAATCACCCAGATGATGACAAGGAGGGCGGCGGCCGCGCCCGCGATCGGCAGGACGCGCTTGAGCAGCGGCTGCCCGGCGATCTCCAGCAGATCCAGGGCCTCCTCGTCGGGCGTGCGCGACGAGCGCAGCGAGTCGACCCGCCGCTGCTGTGCCGACTCCCGGGCCGACTCCCGCGCGGACTCCCGGGCCTGCTCCTCGGATGGCTTTCGCGCGGGCTCGGGGACCGCGCTCAGGCGCCGCTCCTCCTCGTGCACCCCGCCACCGGACGGCCGGGGCGGCTCCACCTGCTCCACGGTGGACTCCGACAGCAGCTCGGCCAGGTTGGCCGCGAACCGCTCGATGAGCTTGCCGCCCACCTCCGCCATCACGCCGCGCCCGAACTGCGCCGGCCGGCCCGTGACGTTGAACGAGGTCTCCACGGTCACCAGCGTGGACTCCTCACGCGGCCGCATGCGGGCCTTCACCGTGGCCGAGGCGGTGCCCGTGCCCCTGGCCTCCTTGCCCGACGCCTGGAGCGTGAGCGAGTAGGAGTCCTTGTCGACCTCCTCGAACCTGGCCGTGCCCCGGTAGGTGACCGTGATCGGGCCGACCTTGACCTTCATCCTGCCGGTGAACTCGTCGCCCTCGAAGGTGTCCAGCGTCGCCCCCGGCAGGCACGGCGCGACCCGCTCGACGTCGAGCAGCACGGCCCACGCCTGCTCGATCGGGACCGGAACAGTGAACTCGTGCTCGAACCGCATCGCCATCGATCCGCTCCTTCTGCCGATGCTGTGACACTACGTCGCGATGGAAACGCCCTGGAAGACCGGGGTCGCCCCGGGACGGCGGGGCGACCCGGAGGATGGGGACGCCCAGGAAGAGGGCGCCCCCGTCACACCGTCAGGGCGCTCCCGCCGCGGCGCGGACCGCGCGGTACGTCAGCACCCTGGCCAGATGCCGCCGGTAGTCCGGCTGGGCGTGCAGGTCGGCCGGGGGCGAGGTGCCCTCCGCCGCCTCCTCGCACGCCTCGCGCACCTGGTCGCCCAGCTCCACGCCGCTCAGGGCGGTCTCCGCGGCGGCGGCCCGCAGCGGGGTGGTGCCCATGTTCGTCAGCCCGATCCTGGCCTCGGCGATCGAGCCGTTCGAGCGCTTGACCGCCGCCGCCACGCCGACGATCGCCCACGACTGCGCGGTGCGGTGGAACTTCTCGTAGTGGAAGCCCCACCCCTCGCCCAGCTTGGGGATCTTCACGCCGGCCAGGAGCTCGCCCTGGGTCAGCGCCGGCTCCCAGTAGTCCACGAAGAACTCCGCGGCCGGGATCTCCCGCTCGCCCTGCGCCGAGACCGCCACCATGACGCCGTCCAGCGCCAGCACCACGGCGGGCAGGTCACCGGCCGGGTCCGCGTGCGCCAGCGAGCCGCCGAACGTGCCCCGATGCCGGATCGCCGGGTCCGCCACGTGCGCCGTCGCCTGCGCCACCAGCGGGCAGCCCGCCCGCACCACCGGCGAGCGCATGACCTCGTCGTGCGTGGTCAACGCGCCGATGTAGACGTGGTCGCCCCGGTCGTGCACGCCCTTGAGCTCGTCCAGCCGCCCCACGTCCACCAGCGTCGACGGGTACGCGAGCCGCAGCCGCAGCAGCGGCAGCAGCGACTGGCCGCCCGCCAGGACCTTGGCGTCCTCGTCACCGGCCAGCACCTCGCACGCCTCGGCGACCGAGCCGGGACGCACGTAGTCGAACTGCGCGGGGATCATGGCCGCACTCCTTCCTGCGCGCGCTCCTGCTGCGTCCGTTCCTGGAGGGCCCTCCAGATCCGCTCGGGCGTGCACGGCATCTGCACATCGGTGATCCCGTACGGCCGCAGCGCGTCCACGACCGCGTTCACCACGGCCGGGGTCGAGGCGATCGTGCCCGCCTCGCCGACGCCCTTGACGCCCAGCGGGTTCGTGGTCGAGGGCGTCTCCGTCCTGTCCAGCGTGAAGGAGGGCAGGTCGGCGGCCGACGGCAGCAGGTAGTCGGCCATGGTCGTGGTCAGCAGGTTGCCCTCGGCGTCGTACACGGCCTCCTCGAACAGCGCCTGCGCGATGCCCTGCGCGATGCCGCCGTGGAGCTGGCCGTCCACGATCAGCGGGTTGACCACCTTGCCGATGTCGTCCACCGCCACGTACGAGCGGATCCTCGTCCGGCCCGTCTCGGTGTCCACCTCCACGGCGCACAGGTGGGTGCCGTGCGGGAACGAGTACGTCTCCGGGTCGAAGGTGACCTCGGAGTCCAGCCGCGGCTCCACCCCGTCGGGCAGGTCGTGGGCGGTGAACGCGGCGTAGGCCAGCTCCTGGATCGTCTTGGCCGAATCGGTGCCGCGCACCTTGAACGTCCCGGCCTCGAACTCCAGGTCGTCGGGCGAGCACTCCAGCAGGTGCGCCGCCAGCGTACGCGCCTTGTCCTTGACCTTCTCGCACGCCTTGAGCACCGCGATGCCGCCGATCACCAGCGAGCGCGAGCCGTAGGTGTCCATGCCCTTCGGCGCGATCGCCGTGTCGCCGTGCAGCACCGTGACGTCCTCGAACGGCACGCCCAGCGCGTCGGCCACGATCTGGCTCCACGACGTGACGTGGCCCTGACCGTGCGGCGAGCTGCCGGTGACGACCTCGACCTTGCCGGTGGGCAGCATCCGCACCGCGCCGTGCTCCCAGCCGCCCGCGCCGAACCTGGCCTGCGCCAGCAGCCGCGACGGCGCGAGGCCGCACATCTCCGTGTACGTGCTGACCCCGATGCCGAGCTGCAGCGGGTCGCCCCTGTCACGCCGGTCGGCCTGCTCGGCGCGCAGCTTGTCGTAGCCGAAGAGCTGCAGTGCCCGCTCGGTCGCCGCCTCGTAGTTGCCCGAGTCGTACGTCAGGCCCGAGATCGTGGTGTACGGGAACTCCTCGTGCCTGATCCAGTTGCGCCTGCGCACCTCCAGCGGGTCCAGGTGCAGCTCGGCGGCCAGCTCGTCCATCATCCGCTCGATGCCGAACGTGGCCTCGGGCCGGCCCGCTCCCCGGTAGGCGTCCGTGGGCATCTTCGTGGTGAACACGCCCGTGCAGGCGAACTCGTACGCGTCCATCTTGTAGATCGCGTTGAACATCGACGCGCCGAGCAGCGGCACGCCGGGCGTCAGCAGCAGCAGGTACGCGCCCATGTCCGCGAGCAGCTCCACCTTCAGGCCGCGGATGCGCCCGTCGGCGTCGGCCGCGAGGCGCAGGCGCTGGATCTGGTCGCGGCCGTGATGCACGGTCAGGTTGCCCTCGGAGCGCGACTCCGTCCACTTGACCGGCCTGCCGAGCTTGCGCGCCAGCACCAGGCAGAGCACTTCCTCCGCGGTGACCTGCAGCTTCGAGCCGAACCCGCCGCCCACGTCGGGCGCCACCACCCGCAGCTTGTGCTCGGGGATGCCGGTCACCACGGCCAGCATGACCCGCAGCACGTGCGGGATCTGCGTGGAGGAGTACACCGTGAACGACTCGCCGTCGGTGTCGGCCAGCACCGCCCGCGGCTCCATCGCGCTCGGGATGAGCCGCTGCTGCCGGAACGTCCGCTCGATGACGACCGGCGCGTCCCTGAACGCCGCCTCGATGTCGCCCGAGACGGTCCTCATGCTGTACGCCTTGTTGCCCGCCTCGTGGACCTTCGGGCTGTCCGGCGCCAGCGCCTCCTCCATGTCGAGCACCGCCGGCAGCGGCTCGTAGTCGACCTCGATCGCGTCCAGCGCGTCGGCCGCGCGGTACCGGTCGGTCGCGATCACGCAGGCCACGGCCTCGCCGACGTACCGGACCTCCGACACCGCCATCGGCGGATGGTCGGGGATCACGATGTCCTCGGTCACCGGCCACGCGCACGGCAGGCTGCCCTGCTCATCCGCGAGGTCCCGGCCGCTGAACGCGGCCACCACGCCCGGCAGGTCGCGCGCCCCGGAAACGTCGACCCGCGTGATCCTCGCGTGCGCCATCGGGCTGCGCAGGAACATCACGTGCAGCATGCCGGGCCGGGAGAGGTTGTCCGTCCACTGCGTGCGCCCCGTCAGCAGCTTGGTGTCCTCTTTCCGCCTGCGCGGACGGCCGATCTCCTGGACGGTCATGACGTGCTCACCGCCTGCCCCATCTCCTGGGCGCCCTTGCGGACGGCCCGCACGATGTTGCAGTAGCCGGTGCAGCGGCACAGGTTGCCCTCAAGGCCCTGCCTGATCGCCTCCTCCGACGGCTCGGGATCCTCCCTGAGCAGGTCGATCGCCGCCATGACCATGCCGGGCGTGCAGTAGCCGCACTGCAGCGCGTGCTCCTCGTGGAAGGCCCGCTGCATCGGATGCATCTGGCCGTTCGCACCCAGGCCCTCGATGGTGACGACGTCGCAGCCGTCGGCCTGCACGGCCAGCACCGAACAGCTCTTGACGCTCTTGCCGTCGAGCATGACCGTGCAGGCCCCGCAGTTGCTGGTGTCGCAACCGACGGGCGTGCCGGTCTTTCCCAGCCGCTCTCGTAGCAGGTGAACGAGGAGGAGCCGCGGCTCGACGTCCTCCTCGTACGTGACCCCGTCGACGGTGACGGTGATTCGGGGCATACGTCCCTCCCTCACTTGGCAGGGGGAAAAGCGGACACTCCGAACCTACGCCGGTGTCTTTCCCGGTCAAGGGTCACTTACCGCGGATCGCCTTGCTGATGATCGCCACCAGGCCCGCGAAGGCCAGCCCCAGCACCAGCACGCCCACCAGGACCAGCGGATCCGTGAGCGCGCGGGTCACCGTCAAAATTCCCAAAACTATGAACAGGACGCCGCTCAGCAGCGCCATCCAGTCCGTCCTGTGCACGCGGCGCGGCCGCTGCTCCTCGAGGTCACGCCGCATGGCGCACCGTCATGTCGCCGAGGCCGCCCTTGAGGTTGAGCACGATCGTCGCGACCTTGCCCTCCGGCTCGACCTCGGGCTCCAGCACCTTGTTCACCTTCAGGTCCACACCGCCGCGCAGCGACTGGCCGATCGTGATGTCGCCGACCTTGTTCGTCGCGTGCACCTCGACCCTGACCGTCGGCGGCACGATCACCTCCAGCTCACCGGCCTGCACCGCCGCGTTGAACGTCACCTCCGACCCCGGTGGCAGCTCCAGCTCCGACAGGTCCAGCCTGCCGTCGCCCACTCCCACGTCGTAGAGCCGGCCGGCCTCCGCCACGCTCGTCGGCACCCACTCCGCCACGCCGATGTTCTTGGGTATGCCTCCGAGCACGAACCCCATGGCCACGACCAGCGTCACCGCCGTGCCGCCCGCCACCAGGCCGGCGCCCCTGCCCCACCAGGCGGCCACGAGCAGGCCCGCGCCGATGGTGATGAGCATGGCGCCGCCGACGATGGTCGGGCTCACCCCGGCTGCCGACCGGGCTTGTGCGACCACGACGATCCCTCCAACGATGATGGCGAGCAAAATGGTGATGGCGCCGATGTACGACTTCGGCTGCGGCGTGCGCTTCGGCCGGTGCGGCGGCCGCGGATGCGGCCCCGGCGCCGGCATCGGGCGCCGGTAGAGCGCCGGATCGTACGGCGAGTAGGCGGCGGCCCTCTTGGCCGGATCCAGCGGGCGGTACGGGCCGTGCGGGGCGAACGGCTCGCCCTGCCCGTGATCCACCGCCGTCGGCGGGTCGGGGCGGTAGCCCTGCTGTCGCTGCTGGGCGTACGGCGGCACCGGGTGCTCGGCCGTCACCGCCTCAGGCGACGCCGGGCCCTCGAACTGCTCCCGCCAGTACTGCCGCTCCTCCCAGTCTCTGCGGGTGGAGCGCGGCGTCTCCTGCGCCGCGGTCGGGCCCGCGTCCTGCGCCTGCGCGTCCGTGTCCTCCGGCTGCGCGCCCGCGTCCTGCGCCTGTGCGTCCTGCGTTTGCGTGCCCGCGTCCTGCGCGTCCGCGGCCTGCACCGGCGTGCTCGCGTGCGGCGTCTCCGCGCCATGTGCGTCAGCGTGCGATGTCGGCGCGTCCGCGTTCTGCGCCTGTGCGTTCGTGTCCGGAGCGGCGGGTGGGGTGGCGGTGTCGCGGTCGCCCTGGCGGTGGCGGCTGGCCCGGTAGGCGGCGTCGCGGACGCCCGCCGCCGCCTGGCGCAGGCCCTCGATGGCCGTGGCCGGCGTGGTCTCGCCGGCGGGCTCCTCCACCGGCGTCGTCGTGCCGGCGGCCTCCTCGACCGGCAGTCCCTCCTGGCGTACGGCCGCCTCGCTGTCCGGGGAGGCAGCGGCCGCCCTCTCCGGCGTACTCGTACCGGATCCCCCCGGGACGCTCGCGGAGGGAGGCGGGCCGGCGGGGGAGTCCACGCGGTCGCGGCCCGGCTCGGTGGCCGGGGACGGGCGGCGCACCGCGGTGGTGGGCGGAGCCGCACCGGCGGGAGCGCCGAAGCCCGGCGCGGAGACCGGAGAGGCGGGGCCGGGGTCGAACGCGACCGACCCGGCCGGGCGCCGGCGGCTCAGGCGTTCCGGCATCGACCGGACCAGCGCCACCAGATCGACGCCGTGCGTGTGGGCCGCGAGCAGCGATATGGCCAGGAACACCCCGACCACGAGCGAGCCCGTGTCCAGCCACACGGTGGCCAGGTTGATCGCCAGCCCGAACGCCAGCACCGCCGTCAGCAGCGCCATCACGGTCTCGGCGTCGAAGTCGCGCCGCGTCCACTGCTCGATGATCCCCGGCCGCCCGTTCGGCTCCTTCATCAGCAGGTACGCCGCGAGATACAGAAACAGCCCGATACCGGACCCGAGCAGCAGCACCGCGAAGGCGACGCGGAAGACCACGGGATCGATGCGGGTATACCGCCCGAGCCCGGCGCAGACTCCCATGAGGAAGCGTCCCTCGGCGCTGCGTCGCAGCTGGGAGGGGGGCGAGGCCGGTTGCCTTGGCGGTGCTTCTGTCATGTACCCCATCGTGACGCGCGCGAGCCTTGCTCGCATCCGGGAGACCCCTGACCGGACCCTGGGGCCGTTCCCTGATGCCTTGTCGCCCCGGGACATGTGACCATGGCCATGTTATGGCTGACCAGAAGACACTCGCCGAGCAGAGCGGCGACACGCCTTATCGCCGGATGATGCGCCCCATGGAGGGCCGCCTGCTCGGTGGTGTCGCCCAGGGGCTCGCGGCACAGCTCAAGCTCGATCCGGTCGTGATCAGGCTGATGTTCGTGCTGCTCTCCGTCGTGGGCGGGGTGGGCGCGGTGGCGTACGCGGTGCTGTGGATGGTGACGCCGCGCGAGCCCCATGAGGGGCAGGTCCCGCCGCGCGACTGGAGCCAGCTCGCCGCGTTCTGCGCGATCGGGGTGGCGCTGCTGGCCTTCGGCTGGCTGACCGGGGCCTCGCAGGGCGGCATCGGCATGCTGCCGTTCGCGGTGGGCGGGATCGGCGCGCTGATCCTGTGGCAGCAGGCGGACCCGGAGCGGCGCCGGAGCTGGATGAGCGGCGCGACCAAGAGCATCAGGAAGAACCGCGTGCGCACGCTCCTCGGCGTCGCGCTGGTGGTGGTCGGCGCGGCGGGCTTCCTGTACTCCCAGGGCGAGCTGGTGCAGGCCAGCCAGGGGCTGCTGTTCACGGTCGTCGTGGTGGGCGGCCTCGCGGTCATCGCCGCCCCGTGGCTGGCCGGCCTGTGGAAGGAGCTTCAGCTCGAACGGCGCGAGCGCATCCGCCAGGAGGAACGCGCCGAGGTCGCGGCCATGGTGCACGACTCCGTGCTGCACACCCTCACCCTGATCCAGCGGGTGGCGCACGACCCGCGCGAGGTGACGCGGCTGGCCCGCTCCCAGGAGCGCGAGCTGCGCAACTGGCTCTACCAGCCGGCCCAGGACGCCGACAAGACGATCGCCGCCGCCGTACGCAGGATCGCCGCCGAGGAAGAGGACGCGCACGGCGTGCCCATCGAGGTGGTCTGCGTGGGCGATGCCGACCTCGACCCGGGCGGCAAGCTCGCGGCCATGCTGAAGGCGGCCCGCCAGGCGATGGTCAACGCGGCGAAATACTCTGAAAGTCCGTCCATCTCGGTGTACGCGGAGGTCGAGGGTGAAGAAGTCACGATTTTCGTGAAGGATCGTGGCAAGGGGTTCGACCTCGACGCGATCCCGGTCGACCGGATGGGCATCAGGGAGTCCATCATCGGCAGAATGGAGCGGCACGGCGGCACCGCCCGCATCCGCACCGCGCCGGGTGAGGGCACGGAAGTGATGTTGACGATGAAGGTGGAGAAGGCATGACGCGCGTACTGATCGTCGATGACCACCGGTTGTTCCGATCGGGCGTGCGCGCCGAGCTGGGCGACTCGATCGAGGTGGTCGGCGAGGCCGAGGACGTCGAGTCGGCGGTCCAGGCGATCGCCGAGCACCAGCCCGACGTGGTCCTGCTGGACGTGCACATGCCGGGCGGCGGCGGCCAGGAGGTGCTGCGGCGGGTGCTCGGGTCCGGCTCGCAGGTGCGGTTCCTGGCGCTGTCGGTGTCCGACGCGGCCGAGGACGTCATCGGCGTCATCCGGGGCGGTGCCCGCGGCTACGTCACCAAGAACATCAGCGGCAAGGAGCTGACCGACGCCATCAACCGGGTCGCCGAGGGCGACGCGGTCTTCTCGCCGCGGCTCGCGGGCTTCGTGCTCGACGCGTTCGCCTCCTCCGAGGCGCCGTCCATCGACCCCGAGCTCGACTCGCTCACCCAGCGGGAGCGCGAGGTGCTGCGGCTGATCGCGCGCGGGTACGCGTACAAGGAGATCGCGAAGGAGCTGTTCATCTCGGTCAAGACCGTCGAGACGCACGTGTCGTCGGTGCTGCGCAAGCTTCAGCTCTCCAACCGTCACGAGCTCTCCCGCTGGGCCACCGCCCGCCGCCTGGTCTGACCCCGATCACCGGCCGGCCCGCCGCCCGCCGCCTGGTCTGACCCCGATCACCGGCCGGCCCGCCGCCCGCCGCCTCGTCCGACCCCGATCACCGGCCGGCCCGCCGTCTGACCGCCCGTCGAGACCGGCCGGGGTCTGGGCATCCCCGGGGCCGCGCGCCGCCCGCGTGGTCGCCTGACCCCGCCGCACGCCTCTCATCGGGCTTCCCCGGAGTCGTGCCGTCGTCGGCTGCGTGATCGACGCTGCGTGTGGTCGCCCGCCCCGCCGGCGTCTGGCTCTTCACACCCCCGGCCGTGCGGCGGTCGTGTGATCGCCGTTCTGGCCCGAACAGGCCCTTCTCTGTGCGGCGGGGCGGTGGCGTTCGGCGGCCGGCCGGATTACCCACCCAACGTGCAGTTTTTTGTTCAGTTTTGGACGTTACGAGAAAGTTACCCGCATTAGGCAGTCGAATCGGTCGCCCAGTTTGTCAGATAAGGAGGTAGTCGAAAGCACTTAGTCCAGGAGTAACCCCCTTGAAGCGCGTCACCCGGATGCTTCCGGCCCTGGTCGCGCTCGCCGCCGCGCCGGCATGCGCGGCGCAGAGCGCCCCCGCCCTCAAAGCCCAGAGCGCGGTCGTCGTCCCGGCGGCCGTGACGACCAGCCCCACCGCCGCTCCGGCGGCCACGCCGACCCCCGCGTCCGGCACGGCCCGTACGGTGAAGAAGGTCAAGCTGGGCATCGCCGACATCACCCCGATGGGGGAGAAGACGGAGAAGGTCGGGGTCGGGTTTCCGATCATCGTCACCTTCGACCGCGATGTGAAGAACAAGGCTCAGGTCGAGGCGCTGCTCGACGTGCAGCCTGAAAAGCCGGTCGAGGGGGCCTGGCGCTGGGTGTCGAAGCGCAAGGTGATCTACCGGACGAAGACGTACTGGAAGCCGTACCAGAAGGTGCGATTCACCGCGCGGCTGTCCGAACTGCCCGGAAACACCGAGAAGGACGTCTCGCGCACGTTCGCGGTGGGCGCGAAGAACATCTCCGTCGTGAACACGCGGACGCACCAGATGAAGGTGTACCGCAACGGCAAGCTCGCGAAGAAGATCCCGATCAGCGCGGGCAGGGGCGGCCTCATCCGCAACGGCGTGGACGTCTACCTCACCACCAGCGGCGTTCACCTCACCATGGGCAAGAAGGCCATGGAGACGATGACGTCCTCCTGGATGGGCGTCACCGACCCGAAGGACCCGCGCTACTACAAGGAGGAGATCCCGTGGGCGGTGCGGATCTCCGACAGCGGTGAGTACGTCCACCAGAGCGCCGGCTACTACCAGTACCTCGGCCGTTCCAACCAGAGCCACGGCTGCGTCCGCGCCACCCCGGCCGGTGCCAAGTGGTTCTACAAGATCACCCAGCGCGGCGACGTCGTGAAGATCACCGGCACCAAGCGCAAGCTCCAGTGGAACAACGGCTGGAGCTACTGGCAGCTCAACTGGACCCAGTGGAAGAAGGGCAGCGCGCTCAAGAGCAGCTGACCCGCCTCTGGAGTCCCGCCGCAGGGCCGCTCACCCGGACCGGGGGAGCGGCCCTGCGCCGTTGGCACGCGAACACCCGAGCCACCCGGCTCCAGGCGTCGGCCCGGTGCAGGGCGCCTGAAGACGGCGGCGGCGCAGATCCGCCACCGTACGCGCCGCCCCTTCAGAAGCGGCGGCGCGGCGTTAGTGCCGTACGGGTCGGCTTTCCAGGAGCGCCGGCGCGGCCCTAGTGTCGTTTCAGGAGCGGTGGCGCGGCCCTCGTCGTACGAGTCGGCTTTTCAGGAGCGATGGCGCGGCTCCAGCGCTGTACAGGCCGGCGCTTCAGGAGCGAGGGCGCGCCGTACCGCCGGCTTCTCGAACAGCGCGGCTCCGGTGCCGTAACGGCCCTTTCAAGAGCGACGCAGCGCCGTACCGCCCGCTCCTCGGTACGTGCGTGCGGCTCAAAGCTTCTCCAGCGGCGCGTACGCCAGCAACAGCGTCTTCTCCCCGCCGCTCCCGAAGTCGATCTTCACCTTGGTCTTCTCCGCGACCCCGTCGACGGACACCACCGTGCCCAGACCGAACGCGTCGTGCGAGACCCGGTCGCCGGGCGCCAGCGACGGCACCGACCGGCCGCCCCCGCTCTTCTTGGCCGGGGCCGGGCGCGCGGCCGGCTCGCGCCGCGTGGCCGCGCTCCATGCGGATTTCTCCGGGTCGGTACGCCACTCGATGAGCTTGGCCGGCACCTCGTTGATGAACCGGGACGCGGGGTTGAACGACGGCGCGCCCCACGAGCTGCGCACGGCCGCCCGGGTCAGGTAGAGCCGCTGCTGGGCCCTGGTGATGCCGACGTAGGCGAGCCGCCGCTCCTCCTCCAGCTCCTTGGGCTCGCCGAGCGAGCGCACGTGGGGGAACACGCCGTCCTCCATGGCCGTCAGGAACACCACAGGGAACTCCAGGCCCTTGGCGGTGTGGAGGGTCATCAGCGTCACCACGCCCTGCCCGCCGTCGTCGTCGGGGATCTGGTCGGCGTCGGCCACCAGCGACACCTGCTCCAGGAACTCGACCAGCGTGCCCTCCGGGTTGGCCTCCTCGAACTCCTGGGCCACCGAGATCAGCTCGTTGAGGTTTTCCAGGCGGGACTCGTCCTGCGGGTCCTCCGAGGCCTCCAGCTCGGCGCGGTAGCCGGTGGCGACCAGCACCTCCTCGGCCAGCGCCGACGGCGGCATGCCCTCGGCCTTGCCGATCAGCTCCTCGATCAGCGCCACGAACTCGCGCACGGCGTTCAGCGAGCGCGTGGCCATCCCGTACGCCTCGTCGGCGCGGCGCAGCGCGTCCCAGAACGAGATGCGCTCGCGCGACGACAGCGCCTCGATCATCGCCTCGGCCCGCTCGCCGATGCCGCGCTTGGGCACGTTGAGAATGCGCCGCAGCGAGACCACGTCGTTGGGGTTGGCCAGCACCCGCAGGTAGGCCAGCAGGTCCTTGACCTCCTTGCGCTCGTAGAAGCGCACGCCGCCGACCACCTTGTAGGGCAGGCCGGTGCGGATGAAGATCTCCTCGAACACGCGGGAGGCCGCGTTGGTGCGGTAGAAGACCGCCACGTCGCCGGGCCTGACGCCCTCCTCGTCGCTGAGCCGGTCGACCTCCTGGGCGACGAACATGGCCTCGTCGTGCTCGTTGTCGGCGACGTACCCGACGATCTTGGGGCCGTCGCCCTGGTCGGACCAGAGGTTCTTCGGCTTGCGCGACTCGTTGCGGGAGATGACCGCGTTGGCGGCGGCCAGGATGTTCTGGGTCGAGCGGTAGTTCTGCTCCAGCAGGATCGTGCGGGCGTCGGGGTAGTCGCGCTCGAACTCCAGGATGTTGCGGATCGTCGCGCCGCGGAAGGCGTAGATCGACTGGTCGGCGTCGCCCACCACGCACAGCTCGGACATGTCGCTGCCCGACCGCACCAGCTCGCCGTCGTCGGTGCGCAGCTCGGGATGCCCCACCAGCTCCCTGATCAGGACATATTGGGCGTGGTTGGTGTCCTGGTACTCGTCGACCAGCACGTGCCTGAACCGCATCCGGTAGTGCTCGGCGACGTCGGGGAAGAGCTGGAACAACGTCACCGTGTTCATGATGATGTCGTCGAAGTCCATCGCGCCGGCCTCGGTCAGCTTGAGCTGATAGGCCTTGTACGCCTGCGCGAGCGTCTTCTCCAGATGCGAGCCCGCCCGGTCGAGCGCGGTCTCGTAGTCGACCAGCTCGTTTTTGAAGTTGCTCACCTGCGCGGAGAACGAGCGCGGCGGATAGCGCTTGGGGTCGAGATCCATCTCCCGGCACACCATCGCCATCAGCCGCTGCGAGTCGGTCTGGTCGTAGATGGAGAAACCGGACGGGAATCCCAGCCGCTTCGCCTCACGCCGCAGAATCCGCATGCAGGCACTGTGGAACGTCATGATCCACATCGCCCGGGAACGCGGACCGACGAGCTTGTCGATGCGCTCCTTCATCTCCTTGGCGGCCTTGTTGGTGAAGGTGATGGCGAGGATCTCGCCGGGATGCACCTCGCGCTCGGCCAGCAGGTAGGCGATGCGGTGCGTGAGCACCCGCGTCTTCCCCGAGCCCGCCCCGGCCACGATGAGCAGGGGACTGCCATGATGGATCACGGCCTCGCGCTGCTGTGCGTTGAGGCCATCGAGCAAGGGGTGGTCAACAGAGACTTGGGTCGGCACCCACCCAGGGTAAGACGCTTCACCGACAAAAGGCGCCCGGATGCCGGCGACGGGCCCTCCGGTCGGCCCCCGAGGCGGTCAGAAACTCTGAGGTGAGCCAGGACCCTGTGCGAGCCAGGACCTGCGCGCGTTCAGGACCCTGAGTGAGTCAGGACCTGTGCGCCTTCAGGACCCTGTGCGAGCCAGGACCCTGTACGCCTTCAGGACCCTGTGCGAGTCAGGGCCCTGTGCGAGTCAGGGCCCTGTGCGAGTCAGGAAACCCCCGTGTGAGTCAGGAAAGAGGGACCATGCTGGCTGAAACCGAGATCGACCGCGTGCTCACGGTGACCGCGCACCCCGACGACGTCGACTTCGGCGCGGCGGGCACGGTGGCGCGGTTCGTCGAACGGGGGGTGCAGGTCACGTACCTGCTGGTCACCGACGGCGATGCGGGCGGCAACGAGCGCACGCTCGACAACTCCGGCATGGCGCAGCTTCGCCGCTCCGAACAGCTCGCCGCCGCCAAGGCCGTGGGCGTGACCGACGTACGCTTCCTCGGTTACCCCGACGGGCGGGTGACCCCCACGCTGGAGCTCCGCCGCGACATCGCCCGCGTCATCCGCGAGGTCAGACCCGACCTGGTCATCACCCACCACCCCGACCGCAACTACACGTTCATCGCCCCCAGCCACCCCGACCACCGCGCCGTCGGCGGCGCCGCCCTCGACGCCGTCTACCCCGACGCGCGCAACCCGTACGCGTTCCCCGAGCTGCTCAAGGACGAAGGCCTGGAGGCGTGGACCGTACGAGAGGTCTGGCTCACCGGCGGGCCCGCCCCCGACCACTGGGTGGACATCACCGCCACCATGGAGCGCAAGCTCGCGGCCCTGCAGTCTCACGTGAGCCAGGTCGCCCACGTCGAGGGCTTCGCCGACTCCGTGAGGAGCCGCTTCGCGGCGTGGGCCGAACAGGCCGGCTTCGGCCCCGACCACTACGCCGAAGGTTTCCAGGTAGTCCCCACCGCCTGACCCCGAATCCCCAGCGCACCCCCGCCCTCGATGCACACCGGCGGTGGAAGGGGGTGCTGGTCCTGCGCCTCGGGCGGTGGAGAGGGGGTGCGCCTGCCTTCCGTGTGGGGCGTTGGGAGGGGGCGTGCCGGCCTTTCGCGTCGGGCGGTGGTGAGGGGATGCGTCGGCCCTCCACGCCGAGTTGTGGGGACGGGTGCGTCGGCCTTTCGTGTGGAGCGTTGGGAGGGGTGCGTCGGCCCTCCACACCGAGCGGTGGGGAGGGGGTGCGTCGGCCTTTCGTGTGGAGCGTTGGGAGGGGTGCGTCGGCCCTCCACACCGAGCGGTGAAGAGGGGGCATTGCAGCCCTCCGCACCGAGCGGTGAGGGGAGGGCCCGGCTGCCTTCCACACCGGGCGGTGGAAACGCGCCGAGCGGTGAAAACGGCCTGGCTGCCCTGCACATCGGCCGGTGGGGAACGTCGGGCGGCCCGCTGACCGGCCCTACGCCGGAGGGCCTTCTGGGACGGACCGAGCCGGGACGGGCGACGACCGGCCGTCGCGGGTGGGGAGCGCGGCGGAGACGCGGGCGAAGAGGTAGCCGAGGGAGTTCGTGGCCAGGTGGAGCATGGCGGGGGTGAGGAGCCCCCGGCGCCGGCGCAGCTCGCAGAAGAGCACCCCGGCGGCCGCCGTGGAGACGACGCTGCCCGCGACCACCCGGGCCACGTCGAGCCGGCCCGGCGGCTCCCCGGCTGTCAGCGCGCCCAGTGTCGGGTTGGCCCTGGCCATGTCGATGGACGGCAGGATGTGCCACAGCCCGAACAGCCCGGAGGAAGCGGCCGTGGCGGCGAGCGTGCCGTGGCGCTTGCGCAGCACGCCGTACAGCGCCCCTCGGAAACCCACCTCCTCCAGCAGCACTGTCCCGAGAGGAACCTGAAGCAGCGCCTCCTCGACGACCCGGGCGCGCGACAACGACAGCGCCCGCTCGTCGCGGAAGAGCGTCCTGGTACGCGGCGACGCGACGCCCACGGTGTACACCGCGGCCACCGCCGCCGCCAGCACGCTCCCGGCGACCGCTCCCCGTCGCCCGTGCTCGAACCCGATCTCCTCCCACGTCAGCCCGGACCTGCGCGCCATGGCCACCAGCGCGCCGGTGGCGACCGTCGACGTCAGGGGCCCGAGGCGCGGGGCGACCCTGTTGTTGAGCACGTTGGCGGCGGCCAGCACGGCCAAGGAGCGAAGCAGCACCCTTGCAGGCTACGTCCCCGCCCCGCCCCACGCCCTGTACGGTTCTCCGGGTCCCGCACGGTTGTGTGTTTCGCCGGGCTCCGTGTCTTGGGGTCGCCCTCCGGTCACGTCCTGTACGGCCCTCAGGGTCCCGCACCGCTGCGCGTGCTTTACGTGGCCACGCGAGACATGGCCAGGCGAGCTTCGTGCGGTCCCAGTGCCCTGGTCGCTCCCGGACCGCGGTGGGTCACCTCACGCCCCGGTCGATCGACTCGCGCCCTGGACAGCCGTTGCGGACTCGCGCCCTGGACAGCCGTTGCGTCGGAGCTCGCCTTTGCGCAGGCATCCGCGTTCACCTGGGCTGCCTGGGGCGCGGAGACGCCGAGCAGGGCGCGATGGTTGCGCACTGCGCCAGGCGGCCGGGCAGGCTCTGGGGCGGCTCGGGAGGGCGCGGATGCTTGAGTCGACGGGTCGCCCAGGCGGAGGTCACGTGCCGGGCGTTGGTCGCGACGGTGTCGCCGTCCCGAGCCACGGGCCGCGGGTACGGTTTCACAACCGCCGGGTCAGGAGGCGGTGGAGCGGGCGAGGCGGGTGCGGCGGCGTTCAGCCGGGGTGAGGCCGCCCCAGATGCCCTCCGCCTCTCCGGCGTCTAATGCGTACGCGCGGCACTCCTCCAGCACCTGGCAGCCGGCGCAGATCGCCTTGGCCTGGGCCTCCTGCGTCGGGGTGGGGGCGAGGGGGAAGAAGAGGTCAGGGTCGCTGGTGCGGCACGCCCCCCTGCGCAACCAGCCGATCTCCTGCAGTGGCATGCAGCAACGGTAGGCCCAAAGGAAGATCGGCGGCATCATCCTGTGGGTTGAACTGTGGTGTACGACCAGGCGGTGACGCGTCCCGGTCACGTCCCAGACCGTGGTGGCCGGCACGCCTCGGGCTGTGGGGATCGGCGGGTCTCGGGTCGTGGGCGTTGGCGGGCCTCGGGGCTGTGGTGGCAAGAGGCTTCGGGCTGTGGGGGCTGGCGGGCCGGGCTCGTGGAGGATCGGCGGGCCTCGGGTCATGGGGGCGGCAGGTCATGGGGCGTGGTGGCCGGCAGGCCTCGGGCTCGGGAGCCGGCAGGCTGCAGGCCGTGGGGTCAAAGGTGCCGGACCTGGTGGTCAGCAGGCGCCAACGCCCTTCTGGTAGCCGGTGGCGAACGACGCCTGCCGCTGCTCGGCCGTCCCGTGGGCGGAGGGGTCGAGCCAGTCGTCCGTGGGGTCGCCGGCCGCGGCGAGGCTGAGGAGCAGTTCGTCATCGTCCCCCTCCTCGGCGATCAGGCTGCCGGAGTTGACCAGGCCGGCCAGGGTGGCGCCGGCGTAGCAGTCGGCCTGCAGCTCCATCTGGATGTTCAGTTCGAAGCCGGTGCGAAGCTGCGCCTGAACGGCATGCCCGAACTCATGCGGGATGATGACATAAACGGATCCGTCCCCCATTTCGCTCCACAAGGACTCCAGCCAGTCCTGGTCGAACGCGATGAAGTGCCCGATCGGGCAGTAGAAGGCGTTGTTGGGAACGGCCGGCTCGTCACCGCAACTCGGCCCGAACCGCCCCGAATACGGGATGAAGTCAGCGATAGGCCGATAAATCCGTCCGGACGCCTCGAACTGTGCCCGCCAGAACTGCTCCGTCAGCGTCCGCGCCGTCCGTACGTCCCCCTCGAACGTGTCGTCCCCCGCCCGGTCCATGGACGGCCGCCGGATCACCCCGCAGCCGGAGACGGCGACCAGCACCAGCGTCAGGACGGCGGCGACCAGCGCGCGCCCCATGGGCCTCACACGTCCCACGTGTGCACGGGTTCGTTGGCGTGCATGCGTTCGATGTACTCCAAGGTCATGGCCCGCAGCGCCGCGTGCCTGTCGCCGCCCCGCGCGCGCACCTGCTCCACCTGCCAGCTCGCCCCCGTACGCCCCGTCAGGCACCGCCCCTCGATGATCCCCAGCAACCGGTCCGCCACGACCCCGTCCACACCCCACTCGGCAAGCCCTTCACGCGCCAGCGGCAGCAGCCGCCGCAAGATCAGTTCGGCGGCCGGCACCTCGCCCACTCCCGGCCAGTACAGCCGCGCGTCAAGACCGTATCGCGCAGCCGCGGCCAGATTGTCCGCCGCCGCCTGGAACGACATCCGGCTCCACACCGGACGCTCGTCGTACGGCAGCACCCGCATCAGCCCGTAGTAGAACGCCGCGTTGGCCGCGATGTCGGCCACGGAGGGCCCGGCGGGCAGTACGCGGTTCTCCACGCGCAGATGCGGTACTCCGTCAACGACCGCGTACACCGGACGGTTCCAGCGGTAGATGGTGCCGTTGTGCAGGGTCAGCTCGTGCAGCTCGGGGATGCGGCCCTGCTCCAGCTCGGTGCGCGGGTCCTCGTCGGCGCACAGGGGCAGCAGTGCGGGGTAGTAGCTGACGTTCTCCTCGAACAGGTCGAAGACGCTGGTGATCCACCGTTCGCCGAACCACACCCGCGGCCGTACGCCCTGCGCCTTCAGCTCCGTCGGCCGCGTGTCCGTCGCCTGCTCGAACAGCGCGATCCTGGTCTCCCTGTGCAGCTCCTTGCCGAACAGGTACGGCGAGTTCGCCGCGACCGCCACCTGGGCGCCCGCGATGGCCTGGGCGGCGTTCCAGTAGGCGGCGAACATGTCGGGGCTGACCTGGAGGTGCAGCTGGACGCTGGTGCACGCGGCCTCGGGGGCGAGGCTGTCGGCGTGCGTGTCGAGCCGTTCGACGCCCTCGATGAGCAGGTGCAGGTCCTCGCCCCTGGCGGCGAAGATCTGCTCGTTGAGCAGGCGGTAGCGGGGGTTCGCCGAGAGCGTGCCCTCGCCGATGTCCTGTTCGCGCAGCGTGGGCAGGATTCCGACCAGTACGAGGTGCGCGCCCACGGAACGCGCCCGGTTTTCTGCGTGGTTGAGCCGGGCCCGCACGTCGTTCTCCAGGCGCAGGGCGCCGTCGCCCGCCAGGTCCTGGGGCTCGATGTTGATCTCGACGTTGAACTGCCCCAGCTCGGTGGCCCAGTCCGGCCGGGCGATGGCGGCGAGCACGTCGGCGTTGCGCATGGCGGCCTCGCCTCGCGCGTCCACGATGTTCAGCTCGATCTCCAGGCCGGCGAGCGGGTGTTCGAACGCGAAGCGGGACTCGCGCAGCATCGTGGCCAGCACGTCGAGGCAGCGGTGCACCTTCTCCCGGTATTGCCGGCGGTCGTCCCTGCTGAACACGACGACCGGCACATCCCTGCCCATATCTCGAAATGTCGCACGCCGAAGCTCACTAAGCCATACCGCGAAGGCAAAGGAACCCCGGTTTTCCACAGGGCCGGGAGCGTTGTCCACAGGGTGGCTCGCGGTGCTCGCGGGCCTGGCTAGGGTTCAGGCATGCGCGTACTGATCACCGGCGGAGCCGGTTACATCGGGAGCACGATCGCCTCGGCGTGCCTCGATGCGGGGATCGACCCCGTGATCCTCGACAACCTCGTCACGGGACGGCGGGAGTTCACCGAGGGGCGGGCGTTCTACGAGGGGGACATCAGCGACGGGCCGCTCATCGACAAGATCTTCGCCGAGCATCCCGACATCGCGGCCGTCGTCCACTGCGCCGCGCTCATCGTCGTCCCCGACTCCGTGTCCGACCCCATCGGCTACTACCGCGCCAACGTCGCCAAGAGCCTCGATCTCGTCGAACACCTCATCCGCAACGGATGCACGCGCATGATCTTCAGCTCGTCGGCGTCGATCTACCAGGCGGGCGACGACCACACGGTGACCGAGGAGTCGCCGCTCGCCCCGCAGAGCCCCTACGCGCGGACGAAAGCGGTCTGCGAGGGCATGTTCGCCGACATCGCCGCGAGCCGGCCCATCAAGATCCTGTCGTTGCGCTACTTCAACCCCGTCGGCGCCGACCCGCGCATGCGCACCGGCCTGCAGCTCCGCCGGCCCAGCCACGCGCTGGGCAAGATGATCGAGGCGTACGAGGAAGGAGTGCCGTTCCAGATCACCGGCACCCGCTACCCCACCCGCGACGGCACCGGCATCCGCGACTACATCCACGTCTGGGACCTCGCCGAGGCCCACGTGGCGGCGCTGCGGCGGTTCGACGCGCTGGAGACCGACGCGATCAACCTCGGCACCGGCTCGGGCACCACCGTCCGCGAGCTGGTGGAGGCCTTCAACCGGGTGGCGGACCGGCCGATCGAGACCGTCGACGCGCCCGCGCGACCCGGCGACGTGGCCGGCGCCTACACCCGCAGCGACCGGGCCCGCGAGCTGCTGGGGTGGCGGGCCCGCTACTCGCTGGAGGACGGCATCCGCCACTCGCTCCAATGGTCCGCCCTCCGCCCCGCCCGCCTCCCCGACCCCGCGGAGGCCGCGTCAGAGTGAGGCGATCCTCGCCCCGGCCCGCAACGCGCCCCGGGCCGGCACGAACTTCGGGGCGGTAGGGGCCTCAGGTCGGCACGGGCCCCGGGTCGGCAGGCGTCTCAGGTCGGTACGCGCCTCGGGCCGACGGTGCTACCGGCCGGTGGCCGGTGCCATGAGGCGGTCGGGCGGGGCCGGGGCCCGCGGTGGGCGGGTCCCGGGGTGGTCACTCGACCGGCTTGAGCGAGTCCAGCGAGCCGTCGGGGAGCTCCTCCGGTACGCCGCTGTCCTCGCCGAGCTCGGTGTAGTCGATGACCTGGTCCGTCGGCGGGGCCTTGACGGTGACCTTGCCGCCCCAGCCGGTGTAGCGGGTGCTCACGGTGGACGTGGTCTTGCCGAGCAGGCCGAAGTCCAGCGAGTACTCGGTGCGGAGCCGGCTGACCAGGCCCTTGGAGTTGACGTCGAGCACGTACTTGATGGCGACCTTGCCGTACTTCTTGTCGAGCTTCTCGCCGTAGAGCTTGGCGAGCCGTCCGAAGGTGATGGCTCCCCGGTACGAGCCGCCCTTGAAGCTCTTGGCCGAGGTCACGAGCTCCTTGAGCACGTTGGGCCGGAAGATGTCCAGCGGCTGGTTGCCGGTGCGCGGAGCGCCGCTGCTCGGGTAGCGCACCCACTTCTTGCCGTCGGGGAGCTGCTCGCTGAACAACCCGCCCTGCGCGTACGTGTATTTACCGACGGTGATCGTGTGCGGCGGCAGCGAACTGAGAAGGCCCGCGCCTTTCCCTCCGGTACGCAGGTCCGCCGATACGACCCCGGACTTACCGAAACCGAGGACGCCCTTCGTGGTGACGGGCGCGCCGGCCTTCGAACCCGTGACCTTGTTGACGGCGGACTCGGAGATCCGCACGCCCTTACCGGCGGCGAACTGCTTCTTCAGCGCCTTCACGGGGTCCGCGGGCGCGGCCTGCGCGGGCGTTGCGGTCACGAGCGCGGTCGCAGACGCCAGCGCCAGACCCGCGATAATTCGCTTCATAGAGTTTCCTTCAGCATTTAAAGGCAAGAGCGGCGAGCAAGCCTGACATTGGAAGATCACGACGATATATCGAGCGCCGTGCCTTATGTCAGCTCAATGATGGAATTGAGATCTGACGCCCGTCCTGAAGAAGTGAGATCACCGTCACATACCGGAAGAACCGCGACCCGATGACCTGGGCAGGTCAAGCTTCGGGCTAGGCTTCACTGGCGGAAACGCCCGGCACGACCCCTGAGCGTAGGAGCTCGCCGTGACAGAGCAGAGCGAGGAACGAAGCCGCGCACGGCGAAGCGAACGCGACCATCAGCGCAGATGCCCGGGCCGTCGAACATCAGTCGGATAAGCAAGGACGGACCCTCGTGGACCTGTTCGAACATCAGGCGAAGGAGCTCTTCGCTGACTACGGCATCCCGGTGCCACGCGGCATCGTCGCCCACAACGTGGAGGAGGTGCGGTCGGCGGCCGAGCAGCTGACCGGCCGCGTTGTCGTCAAGGCCCAGGTCAAGACCGGCGGCCGGGGCAAGGCCGGCGGTGTGAAGGTGGCCGACGACGCCGCCGACGCCGTGGCCAAGGCCCAGGCGATCCTGGGCATGGACATCAAGGGCCACACGGTCCACAAGGTCCTGGTCGAAGAGGCCAGCGACATCGCCGAGGAATACTACTTCTCGTTCCTGCTCGACCGGGCCAACCGCACCTTCCTCGCCATCTGCTCGGCCTCGGGCGGTATGGACATCGAAGAGGTCGCGCACACCACGCCGGAGAAGGTCGCCAAGGTCCCCGTCTCGGCGCTGACCGGTGTCGACCGCGCCAAGGCCCGCGAGATCGCGGTCGCCGGCGGCCTGCCGGAGAAGGCCATCGAAGGCGCCGCCGAGCTCATCGAGAAGCTCTGGTGCTGCTTCGTCGACGAGGACGCCACGCTGGTCGAGGTCAACCCGATGATCCTGTCGGCCGACGGCCAGGTGAAGGCGCTCGACGGCAAGGTCACCCTCGACGACAACGCCGCGTTCCGCCAGCCCGACCACGAGGCGCTCGCCGACAAGGCCGCCGAGGACCCGCTCGAGGCCAGGGCCAAGGAGAAGGACCTCAACTACGTCAAGCTCGACGGCAGCGTCGGCATCATCGGCAACGGCGCCGGTCTGGTCATGTCCACGCTCGACGTGGTGGCCTACGCCGGTGAGGAGTTCCCCGGCAAGCCGCGGCCCGCGAACTTCCTCGACATCGGCGGTGGCGCGTCCGCCGAGGTCATGGCGGCCGGCCTGGAGATCATCCTCTCCGACCCCGACGTGAAGTCGATCTTCGTGAACGTCTTCGGCGGCATCACCGCCTGCGACGCCGTCGCCAACGGCATCGTCGCGGCGTTCAAGCTGCTGGAGAGCCGCGGCGAGGCCGTGACCCGCCCGCTGGTGGTGCGGCTCGACGGCAACAACGCCCAGCTCGGGCGGCAGATCCTGGCCGACGCCGCGCTTCCCGGCGTCGAGCTGGTTGACACGATGGACGAGGCGGCCAAGCGCGCCGCCCAGCTCGCTGCGGTAGGTGCGTGACCCATGGCCATCTGGTTGACGGAGAACAGCAAGATCATCGTTCAGGGCATGACCGGTGGCGAGGGCACCAAGCACACCCGCCGCATGCTCGCCTCGGGCGCCAAGGTCGTGGGCGGCGTGAACGCCCGCAAGGCCGGCACCGTCCACGAGGGCCTGCCCGTGTTCGGCACGGTCAAGGAGGCCATCGAGCAGACCGGCGCCGACGTGTCGGTCGTGTTCGTGCCGCCGAAGTTCACCAAGGACGCGGTGAAGGAGGCCATCGACGCCGAGATCCCGCTCTGCGTGGTGATCACCGAGGGCGTGCCGGTGCACGACTCGACGGAGTTCTGGGCGTACGCGGTGGCCAAGGGCAACAAGACCCGCATCATCGGCCCCAACTGCCCCGGCATCGCCTCGCCCGGCAAGTCCAACGCCGGCATCATCCCCGCCGACATCACCACGTCCGGCCGCATCGGCCTGGTCTCGAAGTCCGGCACGCTCACCTACCAGCTCATGTACGAGCTGCGCGACTTCGGCTTCTCCACGGCGGTCGGCATCGGCGGTGACCCGGTCATCGGCACCACCCACATCGACGCGCTGCAGGCGTTCCAGGAGGACCCGGACACCGACGCGATCGTCATGATCGGTGAGATCGGCGGTGACGCCGAGGAGCGTGCCGCCGCCTACATCGAGCAGCACGTCACCAAGCCGGTCGTCGCCTACGTCGCGGGCTTCACCGCCCCCGAGGGCAAGACGATGGGCCACGCGGGCGCCATCGTGTCCGGCTCGGCCGGCACCGCCCAGGCCAAGAAGGAGGCGCTGGAGAAGGTCGGCGTCCGCGTCGGCAAGACCCCCTCCGAGACGGCCCGCCTCATGCGCGAGATCATGCAGGCTCGCTGATCGTTTCCCGCAGGGCTTCGCGTGGTATGCCGCCATGCGAAGCCCTTCGCGTGTCCGGGGCCTTCCCGCGCCCGCGCCGGTGTCCGAAGAGCCGGTGTCCGAAGAGCCGGCAGAACGACGGCAGAACGACGGCAGAACGACGACAGAACAAGGCGACGCCCGGCGCGTCAACCAAGCTTCGGTCGGGAAAGATTGAGAAAATCGCCTACTGTGACGGCGATCCTCGACCAGTTGCGTACTGCCCCCCGGTCAGTACTCGGCAAGCTCCCCGGAGCCCCGAGCGACGACGACGAGACGCGGCGGCCGCTGCCGGTGTCGGGAATGCTGGCCGCCGCCTGCACCCTCGGTGTCGGCCTCGCCGTGCTCACCACGCTCACGCTCGTCGGCTGGATAGCCGCGCCGCGCGGCACGCTGGGCGCCGGGCTGCCCGGAGTCTTCCGCACGGCGGCGCAGCTCTGGCTGGCCGCGCACCACGCGGGCTTCGCGATCCCCGGCGGCCGCGTCGGCCTGCTGCCGCTCGGCCTGGTGATCCTGCCCGCCATGCTGCTCTACCGCGCGGCGCGGTGGATGGCCCGCGACGCCGACCTGCGGCTGCGCCTGCCCGCCCGGCTGCCCAAGAACAGCCCCAAGGAGCAGGCGACCGCGCGGCGCCGGGCCCAGCTCGTGCTCGTCGTGCAGGCGGGGGTGTCGCTCGCGGCCCCGTACGCGATGCTGGCCGGCCTGATCGCGCTCGTGGCCAGAAACGAGATCACCCAGCCGTTCATCGGCGAGGCGCTGCTCAGCCACTTCCTGCTGGCGTTCCTGGCCGGTTCGCTGGCCACGGCCAGGATGATCGGGCCGTGGCGGGTCATGCTGCGGCTGCTGCCCGAGCGCGTGCGCGCCCTGACCGTCGGCACGGCGGTCGCCACGGCGGTGCAGCTGGTCGCCGGGCTCGCCCTGGTGCTGCTCGCACTCGTGCTCAACTTCGGCCAGGTCAGGCAGCTGTCCGAGGTGCTCTCGCCGGGGTTCGTCGGCGGGCTGCTGCTCATCCTGCTCCAGCTGCTCTACCTGCTGAACGCCGTCATCTGGGCGTTCTCCTACATCGCCGGGCCCGGGTTCGCGATCGGCGCGGACACCCTGGTCGCGCCCACCGGCGTGGAGCTCGGCACCGTGCCCAGCCTGCCGATGCTGGGCGCGCTGCCCGAGAGCGGTCCCGTGCCCGCGTGGATGATGGCGGTGATCGCGGTGCCGTTCGCGGCGGGCGCGGTGGCGGGCGTGATGGTGGCCCGCATCTCGCCTTCCCCGTCGTACGAGGCGGCGCCGCTGTGGGGGTTCCTCACCGGCATCACCAGCGGGCTCGCGGCCGGGGTGCTCGCGGCCCTGTCGGGCGGGCCGATCGGCGGCGCGCGGCTGGCCACGGTCGGGCCGTCGCCCTGGGAGGTGGCGCTGTCGGTGGCGCTGGAGGTCGGCGTGGCGGCCGGCATCTCCGCCGGCGTGACGAACCTGCTGCTGCTCAACAAGCGGGCCAGGAAGCCGCTGGACAAGGCCGCGGCTCCCGTACGCAAGGCCGGTGCCGCGCTGGCCAGGGCGGCGAGCAAGGTCGGGCTCGCCGAGAGCGACCCGCGCCCGCTGCCCGGTCACTGGCTCGACGCCACCGAGGCCGACACCCAGGAGATCCCCGTCATCAGGGACGACTGGCAGGACGAGCACGCCTCGGCGGAGGCCGAGACGCTGGCCCAGGCCAGGCCGCGGCCCGCAGGGCCCGACCCGTCGGGGCCACGGCCACCGCGCAAGGACATCGTGGACGAGTCGGACGACAAGGGAGGTCACGTGATCTACGTCGACCCGTACGCCTGGGATCGCGACTAGCGCGCGCGACTGCTGGGACCGCGAAGGGCCGCCGTCACGGCCGCTCCGTCCGGGAGCGCGCGACGGCTGGAGCCGCGGAAAACCGCCGTCACGGCCGCGCGCTCGAGGTGTCGGTGACCGGCACCCGTGACGAGGTCGTGACGATCGAGCCGGATGCGGGGAAGATGGCCCGGGAGCGCGCGCGACGGCCGCATCGGGTCAGGGCTGCATCGCTCCGAGCATCTGCAGGACGTCGGCGGGAAGCTTGCGCTGCGCCGCCTCCTTGAACTCGGCGAAGCACTCGCCCTGCGCTGCCACCGTACCGGCGCCCTTCATGCACTCCTGGTAGGCGGCGTATTCGTCCGCGAGATAAAGCTGCATGGCCGTGGCCATGGCCGACAGCACCAGCGCGAGCGAGGAGACGGTGATGCCGCCCACCGCCACGCCCGTGGGCTTGCCCTCGCTCTTGAGCAACGGCAGCGCCCGGATCCCCGCCATCAGCGCGAACAACGCCATGACCAGGCCCGCGAGGGGCAACATGAACGTCATGGCCAGCGCTGCGATGGACAACCAGATCGCTCGGCGGCCCGCTGACTCCGCGGGCTGCTGGCCTGCCGGTGCCCTCACCGGTGTCGACACCTGACCTCCTCTGCGTCGCCGGACGTTGAACAGATACCCTGTGACCCCCACCCTGTTTCCTCACTTGGAGTGTGCGTGTCTAAGGCTGGGCGGCTCGTCGTCCTCGTCTCCGGCTCTGGAACCAACCTACAGGCCCTGCTGGACGCTTCCGCCGATCCGTCGTACGGCGCCCGCGTGGTCGCGGTAGGCGCGGACAGGGATGGCATAGAAGGGCTGGCCAGGGCCGAACGGGCACAAGTCCCGACTTTTGTCGAAAAATTGGGCGATTACGCGACGCGCGAAGAGTGGGATCGCGCGATCGCGGCCCGCATCGCCGCGTACGAACCCGACCTCGTCGTGTCCGCCGGCTTCATGAAGATCTTGGGCGCGCCCACCCTCGACGCGTTCCCCGTGCTCAACACCCACCCGGCGCTGCTGCCGTCGTTCCCCGGAGCCCACGGCGTGCGCGACGCGCTCGCGTACGGCGTCAAGATCACCGGTTGCACGGTGATGCTCGCCGACGAGGGCGTCGACACCGGGCCCATCGTGGCGCAGGCGGCCGTGCCCGTGCTTCCCGGCGACGACGAGGCGGTCCTGCACGAACGCATCAAGCAGGTCGAGCGGCGCCTGCTCGTCGAAACCGTCGGCCGGATGGCCCGCGAGGGCTGGACGGTCAGCGGACGTATGGTCCGCATCGGCAACCACACAGGAGGGGAAACCACGTGACTCGCATCGCCATCCGGCGCGCGTTGATCGCCGTATACGACAAGTCCGGGCTCGAAGAGCTGGCCAGAGCCCTCGACGCTGCCGGGGTGGAGATCGTCTCGACCGGGGGCACCGCCGCCGCGATCTCCTCCTACGGCATCCCCGTGACGAAGGTGGAGCAGCTCACCGGGTTCCCCGAGTGCCTCGACGGGCGGGTCAAGACCCTGCACCCGCGCGTGCACGCCGGGCTGCTCGCCGACGTCAGCAAGCCTCACCACGTCGCCCAGCTCGAAGAGCTGGAGATCGACCCGTTCCAGCTCGTCGTCGTCAACCTCTACCCGTTCCAGCAGACGGTGGCCTCCGGCGCGTCCGACGCCGAGTGCGTCGAGCAGATCGACATCGGCGGGCCCGCGATGATCCGCGGCGCGGCCAAGAACCACAACACCTGCGCCGTCGTCGTCGACCCCTCCTACTACGGTGAGGTCCGCAACGCGCTCGACGCGGGCGGCTTCACGCTCACCGAGCGGCGCCGCCTCGCCGGCATCGCCTACGCCCACACCGCCTCCTACGACGTGGCCGTGGCCAACTGGTTCGCCGGCACGTACGTGGGCGGGGAGGAGCTCCCGGCCTTCACCGGGGCGGCGTACGAGCGCAAGGCCACCCTCCGCTACGGCGAGAACCCGCACCAGCGCGCCGCCCTCTACACCGCGGGCGAAGGCGGGCTCGCGAGCGCCGAGCAGCTGCACGGCAAGGAGATGTCCTACAACAACTACCTCGACGCCGACGCCGCCTGGCGGGCCGCGTGGGACTTCTCCGACCCCTGCGTCGCCATCATCAAGCACCAGAACCCGTGCGGCATCGCCATCGGCGCCGACGTCGCCGAGGCCCACCGCAAAGCGCACGCCTGCGACCCCGTCTCCGCCTTCGGCGGCGTCATCGCCGTCAACCGGCCCGTCACCGAAGAGCTGGCCAGGCAGATCGTCGACGTCTTCACCGAGGTCGTCATCGCGCCCGACTTCGACGCCGAAGCCCTGGAGGTGCTGCGCGGCAAGAAGAACCTCCGCCTGCTGCGCTGCCCCGAAGGCCCCGCCAACGCCACCGAGTTCCGCCGCATCGACGGCGGCCTGCTCGTCCAGACCACCGACCGCGTCGACGCCCCCGGCGACTCCGCCGCCCAGTGGGAGCTCAAGACCGGCGAACCCGCCTCGCCCGAGGTGCTCGCCGACCTCGAGTTCGCCTGGCGGGCCTGCCGCTCGGTCAAGTCCAACGCCATCCTCCTCGCCAGCGGCGGCGCCACCGTGGGCGTCGGCATGGGTCAGGTCAACCGCGTCGACTCCTGCCGCCTCGCCGTCACCAGGGCCGGCGAGCGCGTCTCCGGCTCCGTCGCCGCCTCCGACGCGTTCTTCCCCTTCCCGGACGGGCTGGAGGTGCTGGCGGAGGCCGGCGTACGGGCGATCGTGGAGCCCGGCGGGTCGGTACGTGACGCCGAGGTCATCGAGGCGGCCGAGAAGGCCGGCGTCACCCTGTACTTCACCGGCACTCGCCACTTCTTCCACTGACCCACTGACCTCGACCGCGCCGCAGGACCCGGCCGTCCGTGCCCGGCCGCGTTGATGGCGCCCGGCCGTCCGTGCCCGGCGGCGTTGATGGCGCCCGGCCGTCCGTGCCCGGCGGCGTTGATGGCGTCCGGCCGTCCGGGCGCCTCAGGCGCGCAGAGGCCGGGCTCTGCGACTCCGAGGCGGCGACGGAATGCCGATGGTGGTTTGACGCGGAGGACGCCGGACGCAGGGGTGCCTTACGCGCGCAGAGGTCGTCCATGCGAGGCTGAGGCGCCCAGGATGCCGGTGATCTGACGCGGGCCGGACGGACGCAGGCGTTCCGGGGCCGCCGGGACTGCGCACCCGGTTCTTCGGCACCGCGCGCCTGGGACGACGTCGGCACCGCGCCTGGGACGTCGGCACGGCCTGGTGGTCGTGGCGGCTCTCGGGCAGTGCGTCGCCCGTGTGTCCGTCCGTGTCGAGTGGGGGCTCCGCCCGTCGAGGCGCCCCATGCCTTCGTCCGCACCGAAGGCGCCCGCCACCGATCACCTGCACCGACAACGCTGCAGCTCACGACCCCTAGCGGCCACGTCCGTAGCTCGCCCGAAAGCGAGCAGCCGGAGGTGTGCGGGCGGATGTTGCGGGGGCAGGGAGCCGCCGGAAGCGCGCGGAAGCGGGGAGCCGGAAGCGTGCGGCCAGACGTGCGGGGGGCGGGGAGCCGCCGGAGTGCAGCAGGTGTGGAGTCGACGCGGGATTCGTGCGCTGCCGCTGACCCGCCCGCAGTCGGGAGCGCGTTCGGCGCATTGCCGCTGAGGCGTCCGCAGTTGGGAGCCGCGTTCCGTGCATTGCCACTGAGGCGCCCGCCGCCAGACGTGCGCCTCCGCCGACACGTTCGGGCGGCTCCCACCAACGTTCCGGCAGCTCAAGCCCCTGGACTGATGCCGGCCGCCGCTTCTCGTACAATCCCCAAGAGAACTTTGTTAAATCTTGTCGCTTTTATCCGTTTATGTGGCGATCAGCCGTTGACGGCGGTTAGCCTGAACACCTCTCCTCACCCGTCCTTCGGAGTCCCTCTATGGCCCTCGACACGTTCCTGCAGGCATTCATCACCCTGAACGGCCTCGCCACGAACCCCGTGGTCCTCGTGGTGCTCGCCCTCATCGGTGCCTACCTGGGCGGACGCGTCGTAGAGCTCATCCCGTACACCCGCCGCATCATCGAGCGCCGCGAGGCGCAGCTCGCCGAACGCGAGTAGCCGGCCACCCGCGCACGCGCCCACCGGCCCGCCCGCGCAGGCACTCGGCCGCCAACGGCGATGCGAACTCCATAGACGGAGCACCCCTCTTCGCGCCCGCGGCCGCGATACGCCGCGCAGGACACCACGACCTCCTCAAGGCGACACCACCGAGAGGGGTGCGAACGCCCATCCGCGCGGTCAGGTCGCTGACGCGAGCGCCTGCCAGGCCAGGTTCGCGGCCCCGGCCAGCCCGGCCCGGACCCCCAGCGTGCTCTGTTTCACCTGGACGGCCCGTACGAACGCGAGCCCGGCCACGTCATCGAGCGCCCGTTCCAGCGGATCGAACAGCACGGGGCCCGCAGCCGACACCCCGCCGCCGATCACCACCATCGTGACCTCGGCAGCGGCGGCCGTGGAGGCGATCATCCCGGCCAGCGCCCGCGCCCCCCGCTCGAACGCCTTGATCGCGATCTCGTTCCCGGCGGCGGCGTCCCTGGCCAGCGCCCGAGCATCCGGCCGCTGCCCCTCGCCCTGAGCCTGACCCGTTTCGCCCGGAGCTTGGGTCGCTTCGCCCTGGGCCTGGCTGCCTCCTCCTCCGGGAACAAGCCCTTCGTCTCCAGGAACGCGTCCCTCGTCTCCGGGGACGCCCCGGCTGGTGTCTCCGGGGATGCCGCGGCTGGTGTCTCTGGGGGCGCCCCGGCTGGCGTCTCCAGGGGCGCCGCGGACGGGGGCACCGACAGGGGAGTCGTCGGCGCTGTTCAGGGAGGGGGACCACCCGTTCTCCAGCGCCCAGCGCGTCATGTTCGGCCCGCTGGCGTAGCGCTCCACGCAGCCGCGCCCGCCGCACTCGCAGCGTTCGCCGTACGGGTCGATGCTCATGTGCCCGACATGCCCGGCATTGCCCGTTGGGCCGAGGAGCGGGGCGCCGTCGATGACCAGGCCGCCGCCGATGCCGGTCGAGACCACGATGCCCAGGAGCGACGAACACCCGCGTCCGGCGCCCAGCCAGTGCTCCCCGAGTGCGAAACACTGCGCGTCGCCCGCCAGCAGCGTCGGCAGCCCGGTGAGCTTGTGCACCTCGTCCCGCAGCGGGAACCCACGCCAGCTCGGCATGTTGACCGGGCTCACGGTGCCGGTCGCCAGGTCCAGCGGGCCGGCACAGCCGATGCCGACCGCCTGCGGCTCGGGGCCGCCGGTCGTCACCTCGGCGATGAGGGCGGTGAGGGCGGACATGACCTCCGTACGCGGGGTCGGCCTGGTCGCGGAGCGCAGGATGCCCCCATGCTCGTCCACCAGCGCGGCGGCGAGCTTGGTCCCTCCGATGTCAATGGCAAGTACGCAGTTCATCAGTGCTTGTGGTGGTTGTCGGGCTGGCGGGGGTCGCCAGGATGCTCCAGGCCGGGTACGAGGGTGACCTTCCTGGCCCGCATGTCGTCGAGCCAGCGCGCGAACGCTTTCCGCTTGGCCGCGGCGAGCAGGCCGGCGTCGGGGCCTGTCCGCCGGGAGGCGTGTCGGGTCGGTGTCTGCACGGTTCCTTCCGGTACGTAGGGCTGGGGTGAGGCGCCGGCTGCCGGGGAGGGTGACGTGGCGACGGCTGCCGGAGGCTGTGACGCGGTGGTGGCCGCCTGGGACGACCGCGCGGTGGTGGCTGTCTGGGGCGGCCGCGCGGTGGTGGTCGTCTGGGGCGGCCGCGCGGTGGCGGTCGTCCGGGGCGGCGGTGTGGTGGTGGTCTTGGCCGGTGGCGCCGCCGGGGCAGCCTCGACCAGTGGTGAGGTCGGGGTGGCCTCGGTCGGTGGCGTGGTCGGGGCGGTCCCGGTCGGTGGCGTGGTCGGGGCGGTCCCGGTCGGCGACGTGGCGAGGGCCGCATGGGACGCTGGCGTGGTGGGCGGCGTCCTGAGCGGCGTCGAGGTAGAGGCCGTCTGGGGCGACGGCGCGGCAGAGGTTCTCCGGGTCGATGGTGCGGTCGGGGTCGTCTCGGTCGGCGACGCGTCAGGGGCTGTCTCGGTCGAGGACACGGTCGGGGCCGCCGTCTGGGTCGCCCGCGTGATTGTGATCGGCTGGGAGAGGCGGGTGGATCTGGTCCGCTGGGCGGTGGCTCCGTCCGTCTGCGGCACCGTGGGCATGTTCGTCTGCGGCGCCGTAGGCGTGTCCACCTGGGGCGACGTGGGAGTGTCGGCCTGAGGCGCCGGGGATGTGGGTGTGGGGGCGGCGGTGGCCACGTGCCAGCCGAGGGCGTCGCGGACGGGGCCGACCAGGGTGTCGTACGGGTGGCTCTGCAGGGCTTCGGCGATCGCGCTGGGCAGTGAGTCGAGCGTGATCGGGCCGAGGGGCTCGAGGTCGGACGGCGTGGCCGCCTGCGCTTCCGTGAAGGTGTCGAAGAGACGGTGGCGCACGTAATGCCGGGCCGGCTGTTCGGGAGCCGCTGGACGACGCCACTCCTCGGGAACGGTCACCGTGGCCGTCACGTGCTCGAACACGGCTCGCACCCAGGGGCTGCCGTTGTAGGCGGCGGCGTTGATCGAACCAAGTTCTACTGCGGCCACCCGATCGAGAGTAAAGGCTCCCGTTTCGCCCCTTACGCCCGGGTCTCCCAAGGCGGCACCAGCCGCCGCCGTCACAGGAGCCGAAGCCGCCTGTGAGGAGGAAGGCGAGCCTGACTGTGAGGAGGAAGGCGAGTCCGACTGCGCAGGAAAGGCTGCGCCCGATGGTGAGGGGGAGGCCTCGCTCGGTGGCGCGGGAAGGGCCGTGTCCGATGGTGAGGGGGTGGCCGTGCCCGGTGTTGAGGGTGTGGGGTGAGCCGTGTCCGATGGCGCGGGAAAGCTCGCGCCCAGTGGCGAGGGCAGAGCCGCGCCTGGTGTTGAGGGCGGGGCCGCGCCCTGTGCCGGCGGCCAGGCCGCGCCCTGTGCCGGTGGCGGGGCCGCGCCCTGTGCCGGCGGCGAGGACGGGGCCGGGGTCGGTGCCGGTCGGGAGGCCGGGGTGGGGGCGGACGGGGTGGTTGAGGTCGGCAGACCTGAAGCCGGCAGTGGTGAGGACGGGGAGGGTGGTTGTGGGCCCGGGGTCAGGCCGAGGTCGGCCGCTGTGGACTCGCAGAGGGCCTCGGTGAGGATGACCTGGGTGAGCCAGCGGGCCAGCTGGCGGTCCTCTGAGGTGCCCGGGACGGGAAGGGCGGCCCTGAGGGGGCCGTTCCGCAGAGCGGCGAGGCGGGCGTCGAGGCGCTCCCGGGGAACCGGCTGGCCATCCACCCACCCGATCACCGACGCCGCCGCACCGTCTTCGGGCGGCCTGCCGATCGGCGCGGTTCGGGTGTCCGCGTCCGGGTGGTGCGGCGGGGTCATCGGGTCACCTCCAGGCGTACTGCCGGTGCGTACTGGCAGCGGCCGAACCACATGACCTTGGCCAGCGCCCACGCGTGGCCGGTCGCGTGGTCGTGGGGGACCTCCACCGGGAACGACACCTCGGCGGTCCCCCCGGCCGCCACCGTGAAGCCCTGGATGACCTCGGGGAGCATGGCCCAGGTGCCCCACGGGGAGGCGAGCTGGGCCTCGCCGCGGATCTCGTCGGCGGTGGTGTTGGCGAGCCGCAGCGTGAGCCGGGCCCGGTCGCCCGGCCGCAGCGTGAGGGCGTCCGTGACCGGGGTGACGGACAGGCCCGTGGGACGCGCCGTGTCGGCGGTGGTGCCCTTGGTGGCGACGGACAGCTCGGGCCACTCGCCGGGGACGGGCAGCTCGGGCGCGGGGCCGATGGCCACGGTGGTGACGTCTTCGACGAGCTGCCCGTTCGTACGGGTGCGCGCGGAGACGAAGTGCAGGCCGGGCGCGGGGTCGGCGGGCGGCGTCACCGTGACGGGGAAACGGAGGTGCCCGCCGGGGGCGAGGCGGAACGGGCGGGCCGACGGGGTGGCCGTCCAGCCCTCCGGGACGCGGATCTCGGCGACCCCCTCGTGCGGGGCGTCCGTCAGGTGGGAGGCCAGGACGACCTCCACCTCGAACGGCCCCTCCGGCGACTCCACCAGGCCCGGTGAGACGGCGATGGAGACCGGCAGGTAGCCGAGCGGCGCCGGGCCCTTGTTGTGCAGCCAGTAGCGGCTGTAGACGGGCTGGGCCTGCTCCGTCGTACGGGCGAGCTCGGGCGCCGTGGCCGGGAGCGGGGCGGAGGCGAGGTAGGTGGCGACCTCGAACCCGCCGAGGTCGATGCCCGCCCCCGAGGCGGCGGCCGCTGCCCCGGGCCGCCCTGCGGGTGCGGGGGAGGTGGGGTCTTCGAGGAGGGTGGCGGGGGTGAGGGCGTCGAGCGGGAGGACGGGGGAGGACAGCTCGGCACGCGAGCCCAGGCCGGTGGACTCGATCAGGCGGATGGTCACCGAGGAACGGGCCGGAGAACCCGCCGAGGAGCGGGCGGAGTCGCCCCCGGCCGCCTGCCCGGTCTCGTCCGTGGTCTGGTGCCCCGTCTCGTCCGCGGTCTCGCCGCCGGCCGGTTCGCCGAGCTCGGCCGTGGCCGACAGGCCGTGGGCGTGCGGGTTGCCGGTGGCCTTGAGGGTGCTCAGCAGGACGTCGCGCTCCGGCGAGACGGTGAGCAGGGAGTGGACGGGCGGCAGGGATCCGGGCTGCGGGGCGTCGAGGACGCGGGTGTGGAGCGGGGTGATGTGTTCCTGGGCGGCGGCGGGCAGGCGCAGGGCGCGCCAGTCGCCGGGCCCGGAGACCAGCGAGTAGGAGAACTCATGCGTCCAGTGCTGGAGCTGGAAGGCGGAGCCGTCGGGGGTGGTGCGGCGGGGCGGGTCGAGCCAGATGCCGGACGGCCAGCCGGTGCAGGACCGCATGAGCGACAGGTGGAGGGCGCCGGACGGATCGACGGCGAACCCGGGCAGCCCGTACGCGATCAGCGCCACCGTACGGTCTTCGAGCCGCTCGGCCCCCAGCGGGCACACGGCCTCGATGGTCGCGTCGGCGAGGTCGGCCACGAGGTCGGCGACGGGATCGGTGACGATGAGGGCGGGCAGGGCGCGCAGGTCGCGCAGGTCGGCGCTGGGCTGCCAGGCCTCGGCCAGGGGACGCTCGGCGGGGATCCAGACGCGGGCGGCCCCTTCGCTCAGCGCTTTGGCGTACGCCTCGTCGGACCGGGCGAGCAGCTCGGCGGCCACCGGGTTGATGTCGGGGCCGCCCAGCACGAGGCGTACGTCGGGCAGGTTGGAGTCGACGTCGAGCCAGCCGTAGCGGGTGCCGGCGGCCGACGACGTGGTGGCGGTGACGCCGGCCTTGGCCAGGGCCACCACCAGGTCGCGGGCCTGCGGGGCGTCCTCGAGGGCGGGCACCACGACCTCGGCCACCCCGAGCGCGCGGGCGCCGGCCGCGCCCAGGTCGACCTTCGCGGTGGCGGAGAGCCCGAACCAGGTGTTGGCCGGGTTGTCGAGCGTCCACGGATGTTCGGCGGTGTCGACGTCGGGCAGCGCGAAGCCGCGCCCCACCACGGCGCCCGAGACGTCGGAGACCGGCAGCGCGCCCTCGACGCGGGCCGGGAAGCGCACCCGCAGCAGCCGGTCGGCGCCGGTGTGGTCGATGACGCGGGTGGTGAAGTCGATGCGGTCGGAGCCGGCCGGCAGCGTGACGACCTGCTCGTACGTGATCTCGCCGACCCGCCCTGTGACGATCAGCCGCCGGCCGATCGGGCTGGCCTCGGCACGGACATCGGTGGACGGGGCCTCCGACGAGCCCACGGCGTGGCCGGTCGGGATGAGGTGCCAGGGGCCCTCGCCCATGTCGGGGTGCTGGGGGTATTCGTCGTAGAGGCGCAGCTCGTTGCCCGGGCCGGTGAGCAGCTCCTGGCCGGTGGCGCGGTCGCGGATCGAGGCGAGGGTGCCGCCCTTGGCGGGATCGGCGGTGACCTGCCAGCGGTCGTTCTCGATGGTGACGCCGGGGACGGGCCGCCATGTCTCGGGGGTGCCGGGCACCACGTCGTACGTGCGCCAGCCCACCGACGGCACGTCGCGGGCCAGGAACGTGAGCGTGCCGTTCTCCGCCACGGCGGGAAGCGGGGCGCCCGACGCGTCGGCGGGCACGTGGCCCTCGGGCAGGACGGCCGAGGCCAGGCCGTCACGGGCGAAGGGCAGCGTGTTGGCGACCACCACACCCGGCGCCCCGGCCGCGATCTCGCCGGACAGGGCCGCCAGCGCGTTGTCGCGGGCCTCCACGGCCAGGTCGTACGCCTCGCGCCAGCCGGTCAGCAGGTCGATGTAGACCTGGTCGGACTCGGAGCCGGTGATGGCGTCGTGGTGTGCGCCGTAGGCGAGCTGCCGCCACACCTTGTCGAGCGCGGTGTGCGGGTAGCCGCCCAGCCCCAGGAGGTGGGCGAAGGTGGCCAGCCGCTCGGCGTCGAGCGCCGCCACCTCGGCCGCGCGCTGCGCCTGCTTGGTGTCGATGTAGGAGACGTCTTTGCCGGTGTAGATGGGGTTCATGTCCCGCGTCTGCGGGCTGAACGACGACAGCCCGGCGCGTACGGCGTCGAGGAAGTCGCGCGGGGTGGCGCAGACGAAGCGCGGCCAGACGTAGCGGGCGGCCCACGTGCGGTGGATGTCGGTGACCCACTTGTTGGGCGGGGTGTAGTCGGTGCCGACGGGCAGCAGGATGTTCTTCGTCGCGGCGACCGGCTTGAGCGAGCGGTAGAGGTCGTAGACCGCCTTGCAGGCCTCGTCGAGCGAGGCCGAGGAGTCCATCCACCAGCCCGCGGAGTAGTGGGCCGGCATGTAGTGGGTCAGCACGCCCTGGCCGGACGGCGCGATCCACTCGAACTCGCTGGGGAACTGCATGAGCGCCGCGTCGTTCTTGGCCTCTTTGAAGTTCTTGCTGATCGGGCCCCACTGGTGGAACGGCCCGCGCGCCCACGCGCTCGCCGTCAGCCCGGCCGCCGCGAGGTAGCCGGGGAACTGCGGGTCGTGGCCGAACACGTCGAGCTGCCACGCCGTGCGCGGATCGCCGCCGAGGATGTCGCGCTGGTAGCCGATGCCGTAGACGAGGTTGCGGATCGTGGTCTCGGCGCCGGTGAGGTTGGTGTTGGGCTCGTTGTAGGTGCCGCCGACCAGCTCGACCCTGCCCTCGGCCATGAGCGCGCGCAGGTCGGCCCTGCGCTCGGGATGGGTGTCGAAGAACGGCTTGAGATAGTCGACCTCGGCCAGCACGAAGCGGTAGTCGGGGTCGCGCAGCGCCAGGTCGATGTGGGCCTCGACCAGGGCGAACGCGTTGCCCTCCCAGAGCGGCCTGGTGGTGGCGTCGGCCGACAGCAGCTCCCACGGGCTGGTGTAGGCGGCCTGGGTGTTCCACCACACCGGGTCGTAGTGGAAGTGGGAGACCATGAACATCGTCCATCCCGGCTCCTCCGCCGTGACCTCCACCTCCAGCGACTCGCCGTCGAGGGTGAGCAGGCAGGGCACGGTCGTGCCCGGCGGGACCGACACCGCCAGCGGGACCTCGTGGACCCCCTCGGCGGCCGGGATCGTCACGGGGCCGGCGAGGCGCACGCCGTCGCCGCGCAGCTCCAGCGAGGACTCTCGCTCGCCCGCCGCCACGGTGACGCGCAGGACTTGGTGCGGCTCTTCTGGCGAGCCGACGAACAGGTCGGTGGACTCGGCGGACAAGAGGCGGAACGGCAAGGGGGACCTCCGGGCGAGCGTGTGCTGGCGCCGAAAACACTAAGCCTTCGCCGGAGGGATGACAACGATGTCAGCCGGCGGCTGTGGATAACCCGGATCCGCTGCCTGCTGCCTGTGGATAACCGGCCGCTGATGATCGCAACCGATGCACCGCGTACGGACACCGCGGCGGCAGCGTGGGGCGGTGCGGGAGAGGTCGGACGGCATGACAGGATTGCCGCATGAGCGCTGTGAAACTCGATGGCAAGGCCACCTCCGCAAAGATCAAGGCAGATCTCACCAAGCGGGTGGCCGCGCTCAAGGAACGCGGGATCACGCCCGGCCTGGGCACCGTTCTGGTGGGGGACGACCCCGGCAGCCAGATCTACGTCGCGGGCAAGCACCGCGACTGCGCGGAGGTGGGCATCGCCTCCATCCGCGTCGACCTGCCGGCCACCGCGACCCAGGCCGACGTCGAAGCGGCCATCGACGAGCTCAACGCCTCCCCGGAGTGCACCGGTTACATCGTCCAGCTTCCGCTGCCCGAGCACCTCGACACGATGGCGCTGCTCGAGCGCATCGACCCGGCCAAGGACGCCGACGGTCTGCACCCGGTCAACCTGGGGCGTCTGGTCCACATGGTCGATGCGCCGCTGCCCTGCACCCCGCACGGCATCGTGCTGCTTCTTCGCGAGTACGGCGTACCGCTCAAGGGCGCCGAGGTCACCGTGGTCGGGCGCGGCATCACGGTGGGCCGCTCGCTCGGGCTGCTGCTCACCCGGCGCAGCGAGAACGCCACGGTCACCCTCTGCCACACCGGCACCCGCGACCTCGCCGCGCACGTGCGCCGCGCCGACATCGTCGTGGCGGCGGCCGGCGTGCCCGGGCTGATCACCCGTGACATGGTCAAGCCCGGCGCGGCCGTGCTCGACGTCGGGGTCTCGCGGGTGGACGGCAAGATCGCCGGGGACGTCGCGCCCGACGTCGAAGAGGTCGCCGGCCACCTCACGCCCAACCCGGGCGGCGTCGGGCCGATGACCCGCGCCCTGCTCCTGGCCAACGTCGTCGAAGCCGCCGAACGCCTCAACCCCTGACCTCCGCTGACGCGGCCGTCCGACGCCGGCGTCCCGCTGTTCCCGGGACGCCGGCGTCGCCGTGCTCGCCGGCGCTTCTCCAGGGCCGCGGCACCGGCGGGCGATGCGGAGAGCGTCAGGGGAACGCCTGTCGCGTCGGCTCGGCCGGTCGGCGCAGAACGCCCGGATCACGGCGGGGCCGCGGGCGAGCGACCGCGCGTGGCCGGCCATGGGACGCCCCCTTGACAGCGGCCTGCAAGAGCGTAGCTTCCGCGATACGGGGTTGTTCGGCAAGAGAACGCCTGTGCGCAGAGCGAACACCAAAGGAGCAGCCCGTGCGTCGCGCTCTCGTCCGCACCGCCTTAACCGTCGCGCCCGCCGCGCCGCGCAGGGTGCCGATCGACGGGGCCTGGGCGGCGGTGGGGCCGCCGCCGCGTGTCGGCGAGCCGCGCGGGCACGTCTACCGGCGGATCCAGCGGGCGAGGGGGAAGCGATGACCACCGTCAAGGACGCCGTGTTCGACGTGCTGCGCCGCCACGGGCTGACCACGCTGTTCAGCAACCCGGGCTCGACCGAGGTGCCGCTGCTCACCGGGCTCCCCGACGACCTGCGGTTCGTGCTGGGGCTGCACGAGGGCTCGGTGGTCGGCATGGCGACGGGCTGGGCGATCGGCCGCGACGCGCCCGCGCTCGCCGTCCTGCACACCACCGCGGGGCTGGGCAACGCGGTCGGCGCGATCGCCACCGCGCGTGAGAACCGGGCGCCGCTGGTCGTCCTCGTCGGCCAGCAGGACCGGCGGCACCTCGCGCTTGAGCCGTTCCTCGCCGGGCGGCTCGCGGGGCTGGCCGGCGACTATCCGGTCCGGGTGGATCAGCCCGTACGCCCTCAGGACGTGCCGGGAGCGGTGGCCAGAGCCGCGCACGAGGCGCGCACCCACCGGGGGCCGGCGCTGGTCGTGGTGCCGATGGACGACTGGGACGCGCCGTTCGACGGCGAGATCGTCGCGGCCCCGGCCCGGCTGCTGCGGCCGGCCGCGGTCTCGGACGCCGAGCTGGCCCCGCTGGTGGAGCTGCTGTCCGGGGCGCGCAGGCCGGCGATCGTGGCCGGCGCGGGTGTCCGCGACGGCTGGGACGCGCTCGTCGAGCTGGCCGAGCGGCTGGGCTGCCCGGTGCACCAGGAGTCGTTCGGCGGGCGGGCCGGATTCCCCCAGGATCATCCCCAGTACGCCGGTGTGCTGCCCGCCGACAGGGCCAGGCTGCGCGAGCTGCTCGCGGCCTACGACGTGGTGCTCGCCGTGGGGGCGCCGGTGTTCCGCCAGTACCCGTACGTGCCGGGGCCGCTGGTGCCGGAGGGCACCACCGTCGCGCTGGTCACCGACGACCCCGCAGAGGCCCACCGCAGCCCGGCGGGCCTTGCGGTCCTCGCCGCGCCCGCCGCCGTCTGCGCCCGCCTGGCCGCCCTGCTGCCGCAGCGCCCGCGCCCGCGCCCGGAGCGCGGGACGCAGGAGGAGCCGCGGGAGAGTGTGGCGGAAGGGCCGCTGTGGCCCGCCGACGTGCTGCGCGAGCTGGCCGAGCGGCTGCCCGCCGACGCCGCGCTCATCGAGGAGGCCCCGTCGGCCCGCCCCGACCTGCACCGCCTCGTCCCCGCCAGGACCTCGCTCGGCTTTCTGTCGGCGGCGATGGGCGGGCTCGGGTTCGCGCTGCCCGCCGCGGTGGGGCTGAAGATGGCGCTGCCCGGCCGGCCGGTGGTGGCCGTCGTCGGCGACGGCTCCGCGCTCTACGGCCTGCACGCCCTGTGGAGCGCCGCGCACTACCGCGCCGGCGCGCTGTTCGTGGTGCTCTCCAACGGCAGGTACGCGATCATGGACCGGCTGGCCGAGCGGCACGGCGGCGGCAAGGCGCCGTGGCCCGCGTTCACCGAGATCGACATGGCCGCGCTGGCCGGGTCGCTCGGCTGCCCGGCCGTCAAGATCGGCTCGCACGCTGAGCTGACCGCCGTGCTCGACGACATCATGCCCCTGCTGCCGGACCGCGACAGCCCTGTGCTGCTCGACGTGGCCGTGGCGGTGGACCAGCGGTTCCAGCCCTGAAAGCCCCTGAGGAGGCGCAGTCATGACGTTCCTAGACCCGAAGACGTGGACCGGGATGATCTTCGACGGGAGCTGGACCGCGTCGCGGGCCGGTGAGGCGCCCGTCATCGAGCCCGCGACGGGCAAGGAGCTCGGCCGGGCGGGCACGGCGGGTGCGGACGACGTGGCGGCCGCCGCCGAGACGGCCAGGCGGGCGCAGCGGGCCTGGGCGGAGACGTCGTACGAGGAGCGCGCCGCGCTGCTGCGCCGCGCGGGATGTCTGTTCGAAGAGCACGCCCAGGAGATCCAGGACTGGATCGTCAGGGAGTCGGGCGGGGTGCCGGGCAAGGCCGCGTTCGAGACGCACGTGGCCGCCCAGGAGTGCTACGAGGCGGCGGCGCTGGCCAGCCGGCCGGCCGGCGAGGTGCTGCCCACGGCGCGCAAGCGGCTCAGCTTCGCCCGCAGGGTGCCGGTCGGCGGTGGTCGGGGTGATCGCGCCGTTCAACTTCCCGCTCATCCTCGGCATCAGGTCGGTCGCGCCCGCGCTGGCGCTGGGCAACGCCGTGGTGTTCAAGCCGGACCAGCGCACCGCCGTCTGCGGCGGGTACGCCATCGCCCGCGTCTTCGAGGAGGCGGGGCTGCCACCCGGGCTGCTGCACGTGCTGCCCGGCGGACCCGAGGCCGGGCAGGCGCTGGTCGCCGACCCGAACGTCCCCGTCATCTCCTTCACCGGCTCGACGGCGGCCGGGCGCAAGGTCGGCGAGGCGGCCGCCCGCGCGCTCAAGCGGGTGCACCTGGAGCTGGGCGGCAACTCCGCCTTAGTGATCTTCGATGACGCCGACATGGACGCGGCGGTCTCGGCGGGCGCGTGGGCGTCGTTCTTCCACCAGGGCCAGATCTGCATGACCTCGGGGCGGCACATCGTGCACGAGTCGGTGGCCAGGGAGTACGTCGAGCGCCTGGCCGCCAAGGCCGACGGGCTGCCGGTCGGCGACCCGGCCACCGGGCAGGTCGCGCTCGGCCCGCTCATCGACGCCGGGCAGCGCGACCGGGTGCACCGTCTGGTCACCGAGAGCGTGGCGGCCGGGGCCAGGCTCGCGGCGGGCGGCTCGTACGAGGGGCTGTTCTACCGCCCGACGGTGCTCGCCGAGGTGCCGAGGCAGGCGCTCGCGTACGCCGAGGAGGTGTTCGGCCCGGTCGCGCCGGTCACCACGTTCTCCACCCTGGAGGAGGCGGCGGCGCTGGCGGCCGACTCCGAGTACGGCCTGTCGCTCGGCATCCTCACCAAGGACGTGATGAAGGGTCTCGCGCTGGCCGACCGGGTGCCGACCGGCATCGTGCACATCAACGACCAGACGGTGGACGATGAGGCCGTGGCGCCGTTCGGCGGCGTGGGCGCCTCGGGCACCGGCAGCCGCTTCGGCGGCACGGGCGCGAACCTCGACGCCTTCACCGAGACCCAGTGGGTCACCATGCAGGGGGATATCGCGAAATATCCCTTCTAGGGGGTCAGAGCGGTTGGTGGTGGGCGGTCAGGGCGCGGGGTCAGAGCGGCCGGTGGCGGGCGGTCACGGTGCGGGGTCAGAGCGGCCGGCGGCGGGGTGGCTTGACCGGGCGGTGGGTGATCAGCGGGACTGCCGGTTGCGGTAGCGGTCGGTCGCCTCGCGGGTGACGCGGATGGCGGCCTCAGCCGTCTCGTACCGCCGCTGCGCCAGCCCCACGAAGATGCAGTCCACGATGAGGAGCTGGCTGATCCGGCTGGCCAGCGCGGCCGGGCGGAAGGCCGTCTCGCGGCCCGCCGAGACCAGCGTGTGGTCGGCCAGCTGCGCAAGCGACGAGCGCGGGTTGTCGGTGATGGCCACCACCAACGCGCCCGCCTCCGACGCGGTCCGGGCCGGCACCAGCACGTCGGGCGTCTCGCCGCTGCAGCTCACCGCCACCACGACGTCGCCTTCGCGCAGCAGGGCCGCACTGGTCAGCGCCAGGTGGGCGTCGCTGAAGGGATGGCTGGACAGCCCGATCCGCAGCAGCTTCTGCGACATGTCGGCGGCCACCAGGCCCGATGCGGCGACGCCGTACACGTCGATGCGCCGCGCCTCCGAGATGGCCTTGACGACCTCGCCGAGCCGGTCGGGGTCGAGCTGGGCGGCGGTGTCGGCGAGCGCCTCCGACTCGGCCCGCGCCACCTTGGCGATCACGTCGGTGAGCGGGTCGTCCGGGGCGAGGTCGCCGGGCACCAGGCGCTCCGGCTCCTTGGCGACGGCGGCGGCCAGCGCGAAGCGCATCTGCGAGTAGCCGGCGAAGCCGAGCGCCCGCGCGGTGCGCACGATCGTCGCCTCGCTCGTCCCCGACACGGCGCTGAACTCGGTGATCGTGCTGCGCACGACGAGGCCCGGGTCCTCCACGATGAGGCGGGCGATCGACTGCGCGGCGGGGGTGAGCGAGGGCAGGACGGCGCGTACGGCCGCCACGGGGTTCGCGGGTTCTGCGCTCATCGGACCAGCCATTCTGCCGCGGCCTGCGCCGACACCCGGGAGATGCCGTGCGTGTGCACGTGCGTCCCCGACCCGGCCGGCGCGGGCACGCCGGTGTCCACCACGATCGCGTCCGGCCGCTCCGCCTGGGCTCTGGCGATCGTCTCGCGCACCCAGGGGTGCCTGGCCGCGTCGTGCACCACCAGCACCACCGGTCTGTCGTCGAACGGCGGCAGCTCGCCGCCCTGCTCCAGCCGCAGCCGCGCGGTGCCCGGCAGCAGGGCGGTCAGCGCGGCGGAGACGCCGGTCGGCGTGTCGGCGTCGATGGCCTTGTTGAGCCGGGTGTTGACCTCGACGACCAGCGGGGCGCGCTCCAGCCTGCCGGTGCCGGTCGTGGTGAGCGCGCGGCGGGCGGCGTCCAGGCCGACCTCCTCGTCCACGTCGCCGTGGACCTTGGCGCGCGACTCGGCCTGGCCCGCGTACCAGGCGGACAGCTCGCGCACCCGTGCGGCGGCCTGCGCCAGCCGGTCCTCGGCCAGCCGGCCCTCGCGCACGGCCGCGACGACCGCCTCGACGATCTCGCGCAGGCCGTCCTCATCGGTCAGCCCGACGCAGATCGCGTCCACGCCGGCGTCGAGCGCGTGCACGGCGATCTCGCCCGGCGGGAACATGGCGGCCACCGCCCGCATCTCGATCGCGTCGGTGACCAGCATCCCGTCGAAACCGAGCTCGCCCCTCAGGAGCTCGGTCATCACGGTACGGCTGAGCGTCGCGGGCAGCGACGGATCGAGCGCGGGGACGAGCAGGTGGCCGGACATGATCGAGCGCACCCCGGCCTCGATCGCGGCGCGGAACGGCGGCAGATCGCGCTCTTCGATCAGCTCCCGCGAGGCGTGGACGGTGGGCAGCGCCAGGTGGGAGTCCGTGACCGTGTCGCCGTGCCCGGGGAAGTGCTTGGCGCAGGCGGCCACCCCCGCGCCCTGCACGCCCCGCACGTACGCGGCGGTGTGGCGGGAGACCAGCTCGGCCGTGGGCCCGAACGAGCGAACGCCGATCACCGGGTTGGCCGGGTCGGCGTTCACATCGGCGGAGGGCGCGTAGTCGAGCGTGATGTCCAGGCCGGCGAGCATCCTGCCGATCTGGCGGCCCACCCGCTCGGTCAGATGCACGTCGTCCGCCACGCCGAGCGCCCGGTTGCCGGGGAAGGAACTGCCGTCCTCCACCTCCAGCCGGGTAACGGTGCCGCCCTCTTCGTCGATGGCGATGACGACGTCCGGGTTCTCGGCCCGGAGCTCGCGTATCAGGCCGGCGCCGATGGCGTTGCGGGCGAACAGCACCACGCCGCCCAGACCCTCGCCCAGCGCGCGGCGCAGCCAGTCGGGAGCAGAGGTCCCCTCGAACCCCGGATGCAGCACCGTCCTCGCCAGTCTGTACAGGTCACCGCTCATCGGCATTTTCCTTCATGGTTGTTGATCTGAAGGTAATTTTCTGTCATCGTCGCCTTCGATACAACCACTTCCGAGAGGCACCCCCCATGCCCAGCAGAAGGACTCTCCTGAAGGGTCTCGCCCTCGCCGCCGCCGCATCGGCCGTTCCCCTCCCGGCCTTCGCACAGCCCGGGTACGTGCCCCCGCTGCGCCAGATGCGCGGCATGTGGATCGCGTCGGTGGTCAACATCAACTGGCCGTCGCAGCCCGGTCTCAGCGCCGAACAGCAGAAGGCGGAATACCTCGCCTGGCTGGACGTGGCCGTGCAGCGCAAGCTCAACTCGGTCTTCGTGCAGATCAGGCCCACCGCCGACGCGTTCTGGCCGTCACCGTACGAGCCGTGGTCGCAGTACCTCACCGGCGAGCAGGGCAAGGACCCCGGTTACGACCCGCTGAAGTTCGCCGTCGAGGAGACGCACAAGCGCGGCCTGGCCTTCCACGCGTGGTTCAACCCGTACCGGGTCTCGATGCAGGCCGACCCCGCCCAGCTGCACCCCGACCACCCCGGGCGCAAGCACCCGGACTGGATCGTGCCCTACGGCGGCAAGCTCTACTACAACCCCGGCATCCCCGAGGTCAGGAAGTTCTGCCAGGACGCGATGATGGACGCGGTGCTCCGCTACGACATCGACGGCCTGCACTTCGACGACTACTTCTACCCGACCAGCAGCACCGACTTCGACGACGCCGAGGAGTTCGCCGAGTACGGGGCCGGCTTCCCCGACCTCGCCGCCTGGCGGCGCAACAACGTGGACCTCATGGTCCAGGAGATGCAGCAGCGCGTGCTGGAGGCCAAGCCGGAGATCGCCTGGGGCATCAGCCCGTCGGGCATCTGGCGCAACAAGGCCGGCGACCCGCTCGGCTCCGACACCAGCGGCGGCCAGTCGTACGACGACCTGCACGCCGACACCCGCGGCTGGGTCAAGAAGGGCTGGCTCGACTACATCGCGCCGCAGCTCTACTGGTACATCGGGCAGCCGCCGGCCGACTACTCCAAGCTCGTGCCGTGGTGGGCCGACGTGGCCTCGGGCACCAAGACGCTGCTGTGGATCGGGCAGGCGGCGTACAAGGCGGGCGACCCCGCTCAGGCGGCCGAGTGGCAGCAGCCGGACGAGCTGTCCAGGCACCTGACGCTCAACCGCGACCACCCTGAGATCAGCGGCGACATCTGGTACAACGCCAACGATGTCAAGGTGGACAGGATCGGCTCCATCTCGACGGCGGTCGCCGACCACTACCAGCGGCCCGCGCTCGCGCCCGTGCTGCCCAGGCTCGCGCGCGGCAAGGCGCCGTCGCGGCCGGTGGTGGCGTACGCGCTGCGCCGAAACGGTGGGGTCGAGGTGCGGATGGTCGCGACCGGCAGGGAGGAGCCCTTCCTGTACGCCGTCTTCCGCTTCGACCGGCCCGCGGGCCCCGGCGCCTTCGACGACGCTCGCAACCTGGTCGCGATCGTGCCGGGCGACCGGCAGGTCCGCTGGACCGACCCCGACGGCGAGCGCGGTCACCACTACTACGCGCTCGCGGTGGACCGGGCCAACCGCACCAGCGAGCCGAGCAACGGCTTCAAGGTGATCTGAGGGCCTTGTTCCAGGGCGCGCTGAGCCGTCTCAGGGCGCCCTGACCTGTTCCACGGCGCCGGGCCGGAATCGCGGCGCGAGTGGCCTGTTCCACGGCGCGCCGTGCCGTTATCAGGGCGCGGCCGACCCATTTCACTGGCGCGCCGAGCCGTTATCAGGGCGCGCTGAACGCGCACGTGTCGCCGTCCCGGCCGGCGACCGGCCGTGGCCGCGCCCCCTGCCCGCAGGCGTACGCCGATGCCGGGCCCGTGCCCCCATGCCCCCGAGAACACCTCAGGGCATGTAAGGGGGCACGGTGTCGGATGTTCAGGTTCCGACGCTGCCGGAACCCCTCGCCGTGGCCCCGGTCGCGAAGGAAGGTCGCGATCCTGAGACTCCGAGACTACGAAGCCCTGCGCCCGGCGGCCGAAGCCTGCTCGGGGGCGGCTCCCGACGACCTCTGCGGTGGCACCACGGGGGTCGGGCGGACCAGGCCGAGCGCCACGACCTCGTTGGCGAGGCGCGTGCGCCGGTTGGTGCCCTCGGGAATCCTGAACTTCTGGTAGAGCCGCAGCAGATGCTGCTTGACCGCGGCCTCGGTCACGACCAGGTCGTCGGCGATCTCGCGCGCCGTCGCCGGAGCGACGAACGCCTCGTCGGACAGCGCCGGCCTGCAGAGCGAGGTCAGCACGTCGACCTCGCGCCTGGTCAGCTCGGGCGCCGCCGCCCTGCGCAGCTCGACCTCCGGGGTGAAGTCCTCACGGGGGACTCCACCGATCCGGCCGCGCGCCGCGCCGAAGGACACGACGTCGCCGTCGTCGAGGACCCTCCGGGCGATCGGCCTGCCGTTCACCCGCGTGCCGTTCCTGGACAGCCCCAGGTCGACGACATACAGGTACGGTCCTCGTCTGACGAACTCGGCATGGAGTCGAGACACGCTGGGGTCGGTGAGCCGGATATCGACACCCCGGCCCCTTCCGACCGTCGTGATCTCGGGGCGCAACGGGACCACCTCGCCAGTGTCCTCGATGCGTATGAACGGCCCCTCCACGGCAGTTCCTCCCCAGGTAGCCCGCCGTAACTATTACTACAGCTCCGGCTTACCCAACCGAGGGGATGCGGAATCGCCTTTGCCGTAAGGAGAATCCGTCGTGAAATTGGTCTGGACCTTTACGGCCGGTTTTGCCTGCTCACGGGTAGACTTCGGGCGGAGATAAGCGGAGGAAACACTCATGGCGGACAAGCCCACGAAAGGTCTGGCCGATGTCGTCGCCGCGTCCACCGCGCTGAGCGACATCGACGGAAAGGCCGGTCGCCTCTTCTACCGTGGATACGACATCCATGATCTGGCCGGCCGCGCGACGTTCGAGGAGACCGCACACCTGCTGCAACGTGGCAAGCTGCCCACCCGCTCAGAGCTCGACGCCTACGGCGACGAGCTGGCGCGGGGCCGCGAGCTGGGCGCCCTGGTGTCCGCGAACATCGCCGAAATCGCCGAGAAACAGAAACCGATGGAGGCGCTGCGCTCCCTCGTCTCCCTCGCCGGCGCCGACGACCCCGACAAGGACTCCGTCGAACCCGAGGCCAACTTGCGCAAGGCCGCCCGCCTGGTGGCGCAGCAGCCGCTGCTCGTGGCCCGCTACCACGCCGCGCGCACCGGCGCCGAGGTCCCCGACCCCGACCCGTCGCTGAGCATCGCCGCGAACTTCCTGCGCCAGGTCACCGGCCGCACCCCCGACCCGCGTGAGGTCGAGATCTTCGACGAGTGCCTGGTGCTGCACGCCGACCACACCATGAACGCCTCCACGTTCGCCGCCCGGGTCTGCGCCGCGACGCTGTCGGACATGCACTCCGCCATCGTCGCCGCCATCGGCACCCTCAAGGGCCCGCTGCACGGCGGGGCGAACGAGCAGGTCATGAAGACGCTGGAGTCGATCTCGCCGGGCGGCGTGGCCCAGGCCGTACGCGACAGGCTCGCCCGCGGCGAGAAGATCATGGGCTTCGGCCACCGCGTCTACAAGACCGAGGACCCCCGCGCCACGCACCTGCGCCGCATGTCCGCCGAGCTCGCCGAGGCCAGCGGAGACGACACCTACTACCGGATGTCGAAGGAGATGGAGGAGGTCGTCTTCGAGGCAAAGGGGCTCTATCCGAACGTCGATTTCTACGCCGCCTCCGTCTACCACTACCTTGGCATTCCGACAGACCTGTTCACGCCGGTCTTCTCCGTCAGCCGCATGGCCGGCTGGACGGCTCACGTGATCGAGCAGCACGCCGACAACCGGCTGATCCGCCCCGACAGTGAGTACATCGGTGAGACCGACCAGAAGTGGAAGCCGATAGAAGAGCGTTGAGCAACGGGACCGAACACGAGACCTGGGGGCCGTACCCGCTGATCCTGGTGGGTGCGGTCGCCGGTGTGCTCACCATGTTCATGGCCGACCCGCGCTGGGGCGGGTTCGTGCTGGGGGCCGTCATCATGATCGCCGGCGCTCTGCGCTTCGCCGGATACGGCGGTCAGCTCGCGATCAGAAGCAAGAAGGTCGACGTCGTCACGCTGTCCGTCTCCGGATTCGTACTCGTTCTGACCTCGCTCTTGCTCGGCAACAACGAGCTGAAAGCGATCATCCTGTCCCTTTTCGCCCCGTGACCTGACGGTCCGATAGCCTCAACGCATCCATTCATTGAAGGGGAACCATTCGCATGCCCAAGATCAAGGTGGAGGGCCCCGTCGTCGAGCTCGACGGCGACGAGATGACCCGGATCATCTGGAAGTTCATCAAGGACCAGCTGATCCTTCCCTACCTCGACATCGACCTGAAGTACTACGACCTCGGCATCGAGAACCGGGACGCGACCGACGACCAGGTCACCATCGACGCCGCCAACGCCATCAAGAAGTACGGCGTCGGTGTGAAGTGCGCCACCATCACCCCTGACGAGGCGCGGGTCGAGGAATTCGGGCTCAAGAAGATGTGGAAGTCCCCCAACGGGACCATCCGCAACATCCTCGGCGGCGTGATCTTCCGTGAGCCGATCATCATGAGCAACGTGCCCCGGCTCGTGCCCGGCTGGAAGAAGCCCATCGTGGTCGGCCGTCACGCCTTCGGCGACCAGTACCGCGCCACCGACCTGAAGATCCCCGGCGAGGGCACGCTGACGCTGACGTACACGCCGAAGGACGGCTCCGAGCCGATCGAGCTCGACGTCTACGACTTCCCCGGCCCCGGCGTCGCGATGGCGATGTACAACCTGGACGAGTCGATCCGCGACTTCGCCCGCGCCTCCATGCGGTACGGCCTGGCCCGCAACTACCCGGTCTACCTCTCCACGAAGAACACGATCCTCAAGGCGTACGACGGCCGCTTCAAGGACATCTTCGCCGAGGTCTACGAGACCGAGTTCAAGGAGGAGTTCGAGAAGGCCGGTCTGACCTACGAGCACCGCCTCATCGACGACATGGTCGCCGCGGCGCTCAAGTGGGAGGGCGGCTACGTCTGGGCCGCGAAGAACTACGACGGCGACGTCCAGTCCGACACCGTCGCCCAGGGCTTCGGCTCCCTCGGCCTGATGACCTCGGTCCTCATGACCCCCGACGGCAAGACCGTCGAGGCCGAGGCCGCCCACGGCACCGTGACCCGCCACTACCGCCAGCACCAGCAGGGCAAGCCCACCTCCACCAACCCGATCGCCTCGATCTTCGCGTGGACCCGCGGCCTCGCCCACCGCGGCAAGCTCGACAACACCCCCGCGGTGACCGAGTTCGCCGAGAAGCTCGAGCAGGTCTGCATCGAGACCGTCGAGGGCGGCCAGATGACCAAGGACCTCGCGCTCCTCGTCGGCGGCGACACCAAGTGGCTCACCACGCAGGAGTTCCTCGCCGCTCTGGACGAGAACCTCAAGAAGAAGATGTCCGCCTGAACGGACCTTCGCTCTCCGCGACGGCCTCTGCCCTCCGGCAGGGGCCGTTTCGCTGTTCGCGCCCGCTTTCCCGCGCCCGCTCTTTCCCGCGCCCGCTTTCCCGCGCCGCTTCTCGGGGTGCGCCTTCCCCCGGGCCCGCCTTTCCACGGCCGCTTTGCCGGTGTCCGCCCTTTCCACGGCCGCCTTGCCGGTTCCGCGTCCACCTGCTCTGTGTCCGCGGCGCCGCGTCCTCCTGCTGTTCGTCTGCGGCGCTTGTGTGCTCCTGCTCTGCGCTAGAGGCGCTGTGCCCTCCTGCTCTGCGCTCACGGCGCTGTGTCCGTCCGGGGCTCGGGGCGAGCGACGGCAAGCCCACCGCCCCCCTTTCCCCGAAGGACGGCACCGAAGTACGGCGGGACCTCTGAAGAGGAGCCCGCGAACGGGCCCCGAGGACCCCGCCGTGCTGTCCGCGGTCGTTCGCCATTGAGCTTCCCGGGCGTGTCTTGGCGGCCTTGATCGCGGCGTTTTCCCAGGTCTTGACCGGTGTAGCGGCGTGGCGTAGTTGATCACGTGGGTAAGAGCCAGCTCAGAACAGTCGTACGCGTTTCGGGGGGTTAGGATGCGACTGCGAATTCTGAGTGGGCTGGGGGCGCTCATCGCCGCCGCCATCCTGACGGGCTGCGACTCACAGCCCGAGACCGCCAAGCTGGCCAACAACAAGGTGGACGCCGTCGCCAAGGCCAAGGCGGAGAGGGCGGCCAAGATCAAGCGCGCCGCCGCGGTCAAGGCCAACGAGCTCGGGCAGATCCCGGTGCTGATGTTCCACCGTATCGTGCCCAAGCCGCAGACCACCGACGACCGGACGCCCGCGCAGTTCAGGGCCGACCTGGAACGGCTGGTGAAAGAGGACTACGTGCCCATCTCGGCGGCCGAGCTCGTCACCGGCAAGATCGACATTCCGGCGGGCAAGCACCCCGTGGTGCTCACGTTCGACGACTCCTCCCCCTCCCAGCTCACGCTGAACGCGCTCGGCGTGCCCCAGAAGGACACCGCGGTCGCGATCCTCAAGGAGGTCGCCGCCAAGCACCCGGGCTGGAAGCCGAAGGCCACCTTCTACGTGACGCGCGACATGTTCGGCAGGACCGTTCGCGAGGAGCAGGCGCAGGCGCTGCTCTGGCTCAAGGAGAACGGATTCGACATCGGCAACCACACCCGCGACCACCTCAACCTGCGCGGCCGCTCGCAGAAGGAGGTCGAGGAGCAGATCGGCACCATCGGCAAGCAGATCGAGGAGCTGTCGTACATCAAGCCGGTCACCATCGCCCTGCCGTACGGCAACCAGCCGAACAAGAAGCAGTGGGCGCTGCGCGGCAAGACGTACAAGCACGCCGGCGCGTTCCTGGCGGGCTACACACCGTCGCAGTCGCCGTTCAGCAAGGCGTTCGACCCGGCCGGCATCCCGAGGATCAAGGTCATGGAGAAGAAGGGCGACTGCGCGCAGTTCTGCTCCGAGGCCTGGCTCGACTGGCTGAAGAAGAACCCGGACATGCGCTACACCTCCGACGGCGACGTGAGCACGGTGGCGTATCCGAAGTTCAAGGCGCCCTCGCTGCGCAAGGCGTTCGCCACCTGGAGCCTGCCCTACTGATCCATGCTCATCAGATCGAAGCCGAGTGATCAGGTACTGACCTTCCGCCGTCCGCCGCGGCCCCCTTCACGGGACCGCGGCGGACGGCTTTTCCCGGCCGCACGGTTCCGGCTCCTGGCGGTGCCCGCCGGGGCGGGAAAGAGGCGAAGCCGTGACGTGCCTAAGCCTCAACCGATCCCTGAGATGTTGCTGAGCGTCGTAAAGTTTGCGTCGATGGGTTCAGTACACGTGGGGATGACGCATGCCGCAGATCTCGCCGCTGGTCGCCGGCGATCCCACCGAGCTGGGGTCCTTCCGGCTGTCAGGACGGATCGGTGAGGGCGGGCAGGGCATCGTCTACCTGGGGGTCAACGGCCAGGGTGAGCGAGCCGCGATCAAGCTGCTGCACGTCAAGTTCAGCGGCGACCAGATCGCGCGTTCGCGCTTCGCGCGGGAGCTGAAGGCGGCGCAGCGGGTCGCGTCGTTCTGCACGGCCCGGGTGATCGAGGCCGACCTCGACGGCGACACGCCGTACATCGCGAGCGAATACATCGACGGCCGGCCGCTGCGCGAGATCGTCGAGACCGACGGGCCGCTCACCGGCACCGTGCTCGACCGCCTGGCCATCGGCACCGCGACCGCGCTGACCGCCATCCACCACGCCTCGATCATCCACCGCGACTTCAAGCCCGATAACGTGCTGATCGCCGCGGACGGGCCGCGCGTGGTCGACTTCGGCATCGCCCGCATCATCGACTCCACCGGCACGATCACCAGCCGCGCCATCGGCACGCCCGCCTACATGGCGCCCGAGCAGATCGCCGGCGACGACATCGGGCCGTACACCGACGTGTTCTCGTGGGGCGCGACCATCGCGTTCGCCGCCACGGGGAAGGTGGCTTTCGAGGGCAAGTCGATCGCGGTCGTGCTGAACCGCATACTCAACCACGAAGTCGACGTCACCATGATGGACGAGCCGCTGCGCAGCGTGGTGCGCTCGGCGCTGGCGAAGAACCCCGCCGACCGGCCGTCCGCCGACCAGATCCTGCTGCGGCTGCTCGGTCAGTCCTCCTCGGCCAAGGGCGCGTCGACGGCGGTGCTGACCAAGGGCGCCGAGATGGCCAACGACGACACCACGCCGTTCCTGCGGGTGTCGGCCAAGTCGATCACCGACCGCCCGGGCGCGACCGGGGCCAGGGCCACGGGGACGAGCGGGACCGCCGGGGCCACGGGGGCTGCGAGGGCTGCGGGGGCTGCGGGGGCGCCGTCTACCTCCGGCTCCTCCGCCGTGCCGGGCACGCGCACCGGCTCCCAGACCGCGCAGGGCGGCCGCAGCGGCGCGCAGCCGGTGTCCGGCACCCGTTCCGGCACGTCAGCGCCTCAGACAGGCGCCCGAGCCCCGCGGAGCGGCACGTCGGCGGCTCAGCCCGGCGCGGCGGCGGCTCCGGCGGGCGCCCAGACCCCGCAGAGCGGCGCGCCGGCGCCGCAGACCGGTGCCCAGGCGCCCCAGACCGGCGTCTCCCATGGCGGCACGCCGGTGCCTCACGGTGGCGCGTCCGGCCCCCACGCCGTACCTTCCGCGGGGCTTCCCACCGCCCCCACCGCGGCCTCCGGGATCCAGCACCCGCCGACCGGCCCCGGGCACACCGGCGGCGTCGCGCCGCCGGACGGGGGAGCGGTGCCGTACGGGGTGACCGGGCCCGCCGCGCCCGCCCGGCGTGGGCGGGCCCGGCTGTGGATCGCGGTGGCCGCGGTGCTCGTGCTGCTCGCCGCCGCGGCGCTCGCCCTGTTAGCGAACGGCTGGAACCCGCTGGCCTTCGGCGACCAGACCGGCCCGACGCCGCCGCGCAAGGGGCCGTCGGGGAAGACCCGGTACTCCTCGGTCGTGGACAAGGTGGCCGAGACCGGGAAGATCGTGATCGGCGTCAAGGGCGACCTTCCCGGCATCGGCCTGCAGAACGGCGACTCCTTCCAGGGCTTCGACGTCGACGTCGCCAAGCGCATCGCGGCGGAGCTGGGCGCCAGGCAGACGACGTTCGTCAGGGTCGGCCGGTTCGACCGCGCGTCCGCGCTGGCCGAGGGGCGGGTCGATCTCGTCGTGGCCACGTACTCGATCGACGACAGCGACACGCAGTTCGCCGGGCCGTACTACCTTGCGCACCAGGACGTCCTGGTGCGCAAGGGCGACATCAACGACATCGGCGACCTGAAGGGCAAGGCCATCTGCGCGCCCAACTCCCCGTCGGTCGGCGCCGTCCAGGACCGCGTGCCGGTCAAGCCGGTGGCCGCCAGCGACTACGCCGCCTGCATGGACATGCTGCGCACCGGCCGGGTGGACGCGGTGCCCGGCGAGGACCTCATCCTGGCCGGGTTCGCGGCCCGCGAGAACATCCGCTACAAGATCCTCGGGCTCAAGCTCAGCAACGAGCGCTACGCGGTCGGCATCAAGAAGGGCGACGTCAAGACCTGCAAGGCCGTGTCCGGCATCATCGCCGACATGTACGCCAAGGGCGTCATCAAGCAGCTCCTGACCAGCTATTTCAGCAAGGTCGACTTCGACGAGGAGCTGAAGGTGCCCGCGATGGAAACCTGCAAATGACGAGCGGGTAACATCCCGAACGTCAATGAACCACGCAGCGAGTTAGGGGAAGGCCATGGCGTCGTCAGCCACTGAGCCCGTCAAGGTGACCGTCACCGGAGCCGCCGGCCAGATCGGCTACGCATTGCTGTTTCGCATCGCGTCCGGGCAGATGCTCGGTGCCGACACGCCGGTGAAGCTGAGCCTGCTGGAGATCCCGGCGGCGGTGAAGGCCGCCGAGGGCACCGCGATGGAGCTGGACGACTGCGCGTTCCCGTTGCTGTCCGGCATCGAGATCACCGATGACCCCAATGTCGCCTTCGACGGTGCCAACATCGCGCTGCTGGTCGGCGCCATGCCGCGCAAGGCCGGCATGGAGCGCGGCGACCTGCTGGGCGCCAACGGCGGCATCTTCGGCCCGCAGGGCAAGGCGATCAACGACCACGCCGCCGACGACATCAAGGTCCTGGTGGTGGGCAACCCGGCCAACACCAACGCGCTCATCGCCCAGCAGCACGCCCCCGACGTGCCGGCCGAGCGGTTCACCGCGATGACCCGCCTTGACCACAACCGCGCGATCTCGCAGCTCGCGGCCAAGCTCCAGGTGCCGGTCACCGAGATCAAGCACATGACGATCTGGGGCAACCACTCCGCGACGCAGTACCCCGACCTGTTCCACGCCGAGGTCGGCGGCAAGACCGCGGCCGAGCTGGTCGAGGAGGAGTGGCTGCGCGACACGTTCATCCCGACCGTGGCCAAGCGCGGCGCGGCCATCATCGAGGCGCGCGGCGCGTCCTCGGCCGCCTCCGCCGCCAACGCCGCGATCGACCACGTCCACGACTGGGTCCACGGCACCGAGTGGACCTCGGCCGCCGTGGTCTCCGACGGTTCCTACGGCGTGCCCGAGGGCCTCATCTCGTCCTTCCCGGTGCGCGCGGTGGACGGCCGTTACGAGATCATCCAGGGTCTGGAGATCGACCCGTTCTCCCGCGAGCGCATCGACGCCAGCGTGCGCGAGCTGGAGGAGGAGCGCCGGGCGGTCAAGGAGCTCGGCCTCATCTGAGCACCGTCAGGTCGAGCCGCGGTGCGCGCGCCTTCCGCCTCGGCGGGGGCGCGCGCTCGCGTTCGTGGGCCTGGTGTCCCGGCCGGTCACGTGGGGCGCGTCTCGACGCAGGGCGCGCTGTCGGCGGCCGGTACGGAGTCCGGCGTGGCGATGACCACGCCGGCGGCGGTCAGGAGGCCGCCCACCACGACGAGGGCGACGTAAAGCGCCTTCGTGACCCTTGGTGAAAAGCTCCTCACATTTCGGTATCACAGCACAGATCGCCCCCTCGGAGGGCTAATTCCGAGAAAGCGCTCCCCAGGCGTCGGCGACGATGTCGCGCAGCGAAGCCCGCTCGGCCTTCCACCCCAGCTCGCGCTGGATCTTCGCGGACGACGCCACCAGCACGGCCGGGTCGCCGGGCCGCCGCTCGCCCACGACCGCCGGGATCTCGTGACCGGTGACCTCGCGGCAGACGTCGATGACCTCCTGCACGGAGAAGCCGGTGCCGTTGCCCAGGTTGTAGATCTCGTGCCGGCCGGGCGTGACCGCCTCAAGCGCGAGCAGGTGGGCCCTGGCCAGGTCGGCGACGTGGATGTAGTCGCGGATGCAGGTGCCGTCGGGCGTCGGGTAGTCGGTGCCGAACACGCTCACCGACTCCCGCTCGCCGGTCGCGACCTTGAGCACGTTGGGAATGAGGTGGGTCTCGACCGCGTGCCGCTCGCGGTAGCGGCCGTAGGCGCCGGCCACGTTGAAGTAGCGCAGGCTCACCGCGCCCAGGCCGCGCTGCTTCGCGTACGCGGTGAGCGCGCTGTCCACGGCCAGCTTCGTCGCGCCGTACGGGTTGGTGGGCCGCGTGGGATCGGTCTCCTCGATGGGCGTGCGCTCGGGCTCGCCGTACGTGGCCGCCGTGGAGGAGAACACGATCCGGTTCACGTCGTGCTCCCGCATGGCGTCGAGCAGCGCCAGCGTGCCGCCCAGGTTGTTGGCCCAGTAGCGCTCGGGCTGCTGCACCGACTCGCCGACCAGCGACTTGGCGGCGAAGTGCAGCACCGCGTCGACGCCGTCGAGCGCCTGCCCGGCCTCGGCGATGTCGGCGCGGACGAACCCGGCGCCCTCCGGCACCGCGTCCTCGTGCCCGGTGGACAGGTCGTCGAGCACGGTCACCTCATGCCCGGCCTCGATGAGCTGGGCCGCGACGACGCTGCCGATGTATCCGGCCCCTCCGGTGACCAGTAGCCGCATGTGTACCCCTGTGGAAATATGTTTGATTTTGTAAGGCTCGCGCTTCAGCATACGCCGGAAACACGGCGAGTACGCTGCCAACCACCATGTTCGACACCGTCGCGGCCAACATCGCCCTGGTCCTGCTCTTCATCCTGATCGGGGGCTTCTTCGCCGCCGCCGAGATAGCCATGGTGTCCCTGCGCGACAGCCAGGTCCGCAGGCTCTCCCAGCAGGGCAAGCGCGGCGAGCGCGTGGCCAAGCTGGCGCAGGACCCCAACAGGTTCCTGTCGGCCGTGCAGATCGGGGTGACCGTGGCCACCATGCTGTCGGCCGCGTTCGGCGCCGACCGGCTCGCCGCGCAGTTCGCGCCCGTCCTGGTGGGCTGGGGGGTGCCGGAGGCCGTGGCGGAGGTGCTCGCGCTGGTGCTGGTGACGCTGGCGATCTCGTACGTCTCCCTGGTCCTCGGCGAGCTGGCGCCCAAGCGGCTCGCGCTGCAGCGCACCGAGGGGCTGTCGCTCTTCGTCGCCCCCTTCCTCGACCGCATCGCCTCGCTGTCGCGCCCGGTCATCTGGATGCTGTCGAAGTCCACCGACCTCGTGGTCCGGCTGCTCGGCGGCAACCCGGCGGCCGACAGGGAGGAGGTCACCACCGAGGAGCTGCGCGACATGGTGGTGGGGCACACCGACCTCACCGCCGACGAGCGCAAGCTCATCGTCGAGGTCTTCGCCGCCGGCAAACGGCAGCTCAGGGAGGTGATGCTGCCGCGCACCGAGGTGGAGTTCATGGACGCCGAAACGCCGTTCAACGAGGCCGCCCGCCTGGCCGCGACGCTGCCGCACTCCCGGTTCCCCGTCTACCGCGAGTCGTACGACGAGGTGGTGGGCTTCGTCCACGTACGCGACCTGCTGGACCCCGAGCTGATCGGGCGCACCGAGCCGATCAGCGCCGTGGTGCCGATCAGGCCGGCCAAGTTCGTGCCCGCCTCCAAGCGCCTGCTCACCACGCTCAACGAGATGCGCGACGAGGGCCAGCACCTCGCGATCGTGGTGGACGAGTACGGCGGCACGGCCGGCATCGTCACCATGGAGGACCTGGTCGAGGAGCTGATCGGCGACATCAGGGACGAGTACGACCTCGAGGAGGAGGTCGTCGTCCTGCCCGCCGGCGAGATCGAGATCGACGGCCTGACGAACCTCAACGACTTCGCCACCGAGACCGGCATCCGCCTGCCCGACGGCCCGTACGAGACGCTGGCCGGCTTCGTCATGGCGATGCTCGGCCACATGCCGGAGGTGGGGGAGCGGGTGGAGTTCTCCGGCTTCGAACTGATCGTGACCGAGCTCGACGGACGCAGGATCGCCCGCGTCCGAGTGAAACGCCGACCGCCCGTCGAGTCGGCACCCGAGCAGGATTCCTGACACAATTGCCTGCTATGGCCAGACCTCGTGTACTCTCCGGCATCCAGCCCACAGCGGACTCCTTCCACCTGGGCAACTACCTGGGTGCTCTCCGTCAGTGGGTCACGTTGCAGGAGACCCACGACGCGTTCTACTGCGTGGTCGATCTCCACGCGATCACCGTGCCGACCGAGCCCGCCGCGCTGCGCCGCCGCACCCGCGTGGCCGCCGCCCAGCTCTTCGCCGCCGGCCTCGACCCCGAGCGGTCCACGGTCTTCGTGCAGTCGCACGTACGCGAGCACACCGAGCTGGCGTGGATCCTGATCTGCCTCACCGGCATGGGCGAGGCCGGCAGGATGACGCAGTTCAAGGACAAGGCGGCCAAGTTCGGCGAGAGCGCGGCCAGCGTGGGTCTTTTCACCTACCCGATCCTGCAGGCCGCCGACATCCTGCTCTACCAGGCCGACCGGGTGCCGGTCGGCGCCGACCAGAAGCAGCACCTCGAGCTGACCCGCGACCTCGCGCAGCGCTTCAACCACCGCTTCGGCGAGACGTTCACGCTGCCCGAGCCGCACATCCTCAAGGAGGTCGAGAAGATCACCGACCTTCAGGACCCGACCTCGAAGATGTCGAAGTCGTCCTCCAGCCCCGCGGGCATCCTCGACGTGCTGGAGCAGCCGGGGCCGCTGCGCAAGAAGGTCATGCGGGCGGTCACCGACACCGGCTCCGAGGTGCTGTTCGACGAGGAGAACAAGCCGGGCATCTCCAACCTGCTGCGCATCCAGTCCGCGCTGACCGGCACGCCCATCCCCGAGCTGGTGGCCCGCTACGAGGGCCAGGGCTACGGCACGTTCAAGAAGGACGTCGCCGAGGCGGTGGTCGAGACGTTCACGCCGATCAGGGAGCGCACGGAGAAGCTGCTCGCCGACGAGAAGGAGCTCGACCGGCTGCTCGCGATCGGCGCCGAGCGCGCGTCGGCGGTGGCCAGGCAGACGATGGAGCAGGTGCGCGACCGCGTCGGCTTCCTGGTCTGACGCTCCGCTCCGCGGTTTCGAGGACCCGGCCTCGCGTGCGCGGCCGGGCCCTGGATCAAACGTGCTCGCCGTCGTGGCGGACGGCCCGGTGCAGGCGCAGGATGGCGCGCAGGGCGGCCAGGCTGGGCCTGCGCAGGCGGGTCTGGTCGCGGGTGGCGATCCAGCCCGAGCGGTCGCGTTCGAACGACCATCCAGGAAACTCCCGCGTGGCCTCCTGGAGCAGGTGTTCCATGACGAAATCGGCACTCGGCGCTCTGGTCATGGGACGCAGCGTGGCATCTCGGCGGCTGACGGTGACGAACTCGGGGTAAAGATCTCCCCGTTCGCAGGGACCGAACTGAGAGTTCGGTCCGGCCGGTCGATCCGGCGGGGTTCGCGGGGGTTCAGACGGTGATGTCGTGCCGTTCGGCCAGGTGGCGCACCTCGGGAGCCCACGACGGGCGGGCCCGGCGTGCCAGCGACCTGACCATCTCCCGCAGCAGCAGCTTGTGATCGAGCTCCTCGGGGCTCTCCCGCTCGATGCGCAGCAGGTGGAGCAGGCTGGCCGCGTCGTCGCCGAGGTCCTCGCAGGCCCGCGCGACCTGGGCGAGGTGGCTGGTGCGCCGCTCGATGGACGGTGTGCGGCGCAGGTCGATGTCGTCGGCGATGCGCAGCACGTTCTCGGGGCGGCCGACGTCGTTCTCGATGCTCGCCATGTGGATGGCGACGTTCGTGGGGCCGAAGAAGGCGAGGTCGTAGCAGCCGGAGGCGTCGTCCACGCGCTCGGCCAGCCGCGAGGCGGTGCCGCGCAGGCGCTCCTTGGCCGCCTCGTCGTCGCCTCTGCGGGCCTCGCCGACGGCGGCGAGCAGGTGGAGCGCGCCCAGCGCCTTGAGGTGCCGCTCATCGCCGTCGGGGACGTGCGGTTCGAGGAGCTCGAGCCCGCGCCTGGCCACGTCGTAGGCGATCTGGTGCATGTCGTCCGACAGCATCGACTGGCCGAGGCTCCAGTACGCCCACGCGGTCATCAGCGGGTCCTCCGACTCCTCGGCGAAGCGCATGGCCCGGTCGGCGGCGAGATGCGCGAGGTCCACCCTGCGCAGGTGCTTGAGCACGCCCCTGGCCAGCAGGTACGCGTCCGTCGCCGCCGCGCAGGCCCGCGGCGTGCGCTCCAGGGCCACGCTCTCGGCGTCGGTGACGAGCGCGGGCAGCGCGGACATGAGGATCGAGTAGCGGCGGGTGGAGGTGAACCAGGCGTTGCGCGCGGCGGCCACCCGTTCCGCGAGCTGCTCGGCGTCGGGCGGCTCGATGTCGGGCCGCTGCGAGCGGCTGGTGAACAGGGCCCGCTCGATGTCGCCGATCTGCGGCCTGCTGGGCTCGTGCGAGTCGCGCGGCGCCTCGCCGAGCAGCACCGCCGTACGGACGCCGAGCACCTTGGCGATCTCCCTGAGCAGGGGGAGCGACGGGGTGCGCTTGCCGTGCTCGATCAGCTCGATGTGCCTGGGGGTGCAGCCGGACTGCGTCGCCAGCGCCGTGGTGCTCATTCCCCTTCGCTCGCGCTGGAGCCTGACCATGTGCCCGGTGCTGATTTCGGCCATGGGCGTGACGCCTCCTGGGTCGGTCGGAACACAGCACAGGCTAGGCCGCGCGAAGTCCGCCCGTCCTGGTTTCCGCCCTGCTCAGGGCACATATGACGGCCTGCGGAACGCGTGAAACGCTCACGTTTTCGGTCCCGTAAGCGGTCGCCTGGGCGTGCCGCGAGACGTCCTGGGCAGTGCCTTTCCCACGAGGGGCGGCGATGGTCGGATGATCCCCGCCCCGTGCCCGGGGTAAGAGGGTGTGATGGCGAGTCTGGCGGAGCGCGTGGCGGCGGCGAAGGCATGGGGACGCGGCAGGCTGGCCGACTGGCGGGTGCGCAGGCCCGCGCTCGACCACCTCATCAGGGCCGTGCAGCGCTACCGGCTCCAGTCGGGCGACCGGCTCGCGGGGGCGGTGACGTACTTCGCGTTCCTGTCGTTCTTCCCGCTGGTGGCGCTCTCGTACGCGGTGCTCGGCTATGTGGTGGCGGCCAGCGAGACCACCAAGGCGGCCCTGACCAAGGCCATCGAGGAGCGCCTTCCCGGCATCTCGCAGCAGCTCGACCTGACCTCCATCGCCACCGCCAGGGAGACCGCCGGCATCATCGGCCTGCTCGGCCTGCTCTACGCCGGGCTCGGCGCGCTCGACGCGCTGCGCGGCGCGCTCCGCGAGATGTACATGACCAGCGCGCCGCCGCTGAACTTCTTCCTCGGCAAGCTGCGCGACCTGGTCTCGCTGCTGCTGATCGGGGTGACGGCGATCTCGTCCGTGCTGGTCGCCGGGTTCGCCACCACGGCCACGACCAACGTCATGAGCTTCCTGTTCGGCTCCGAGTCGGAGCTCGCCGCCTTCGGCCTCCGCACGGCCGCGGTGGGGGCCGGCGTGGGCGCCGACTGGCTGCTGTTCGTGATCCTGCTGGGCTGGGTGGCGCGTGTGGACCAGCCGTTCCGCGTGATCGCCAAGGGGGCGCTGCTCGGCGCGATCGGGTTCGGCGTGCTCAAGCAGGCCGCGACGCTGCTGCTGGCCAACACGCTCGGCAACTCCGCCCTGTACGGCGTCTTCGCCGTCATCGTGGGCCTGCTGGTCTGGATCAACTTCTCGGCCAGGCTCGTGCTGTTCGCGGCCGCGTGGACGGCCACGGCGGGCTTCGCCCCGCCGCCCGCTCCTTCTCCGATCCCGGCCGCCGGGCAGGCGGCCGCGGGGGAGCCGGAGCGGGAGCGCGCGTCAGAGACCTGAACGCGAGCGCTTGCGGCGGATGCCGAAGCCCAGCCAGAGCAGCCCGAACAGCAGCCCGCCGCCGATCACGATCGACCCGACCATCCTCGTGGAGTCGGTCTGCTTGGAGGCGGCGGTGTCGAGCAGCGGCGGCTGTGCGGCCGGCGTGACGGACGCGGCGCCCGAGGCCGCCGCCGACGGCGAGGCCTTGACGGCCTGCGGCCCGGCGGGGGCGTTGGCGGGCAGCGGGTCCACCAGCTTGCCGACCGGGGTGGCCTTACCGCGTACGGAGAAGCCCCAGTCCAGCAGCTTGGCCACCTCGTCCCAGAAGAAGCCCTCGTGCCGCATGATGCTCACCACGATCGTGTGGCCGCCGCGGGTGGCCGCGCCGACGAAGCTCGCCCGCGCCTTCGACGTCCAGCCGTTCTTCACGCCGATCATGCCGTCGTAGCGCCACAGCAGCTTGTTGTGGTTGCTGATCTCGTAGTAGCCCTTGGGCGCCGGGAACTTGGCGGTCTTGGTGCTGATGTAGCGGCGGAAGTCGGGGTTGGCCAGGCCCGCGCGGGCGATCAGCGCGAGGTCGTAGGCGGAGCTGCTCTGCCCCTTCTCGTCCAGCCCGCTGGGCGTCTTGGCCACCGTGTCGTACGCCTGCAGGCGCTTGGCCTCGGCGTTCATGTCGGCCATGGTCTTCGCCACGCCGCCGTTGGTCTCCGCGAGCGCCATGGCGGCGTCGTTGCCCGAGGCCATCATCAGCGCCCTGAACAGGTCCTCGACCTTGTACGTCGCCTTCGGCGACAGGCCGACCGCGCTGCCCTCCTGGTTGCAGGCGTTCCTGCTGGGCCGGACCTTGCGGTTCTTGTCCAGCTTGGGGATCAGCGTGAGCGCGGTCAGCGTCTTGAGCGTGCTGGCCGGCAGGTAGCGCCCGTGGGCGTCCTTGGCCGCGAGCACGTCGCCCGTGTCGGCGTCCGCGATGACGTACGAAGTAGCCTTGCTTTTGGGCGGCTTCTTGACGCCTGCGGGGGCGACCAGGCCGCGGCTGCCCAGCGCCTCGCCGCCGATCGGCGTCGTCGGTTCGGCGTGCGCGGTCCCGCCGGTGAGCGCGACCGAGGCGATGAGTGCCGTGACCGGCACGAGTTTCGTCCACATGGCGGTCTCAGCGTAGCTTCGTGTTGGTGCACATGTGGCGACACATCCCCCGAAGATCCACGTTCGATGCTAGAGAGGCACATGTGTCACGAAAGATCGCCGGATTCCTCATCATTCTCGGCGCATTCATGATCTTCGAGTGGGTGAACCTCGGGTTTAACTTGGCCGATGGCCACCCCACCGCCTTCTACGTGGTGCACGGGGTGCTGATCGTGGTGAACGTCGTGCTCGGCGTGATCCTGGGGGTCATCGGCTGGCGCGCCTGGCGCGGCTCGGGAGAGGTCAGAGGCCGCACAGGAGACGGCGGGTGAGCGCGTGCAGCTCGTCGGCCTCCTCACGGGAGTCGCCGATCGACGTGAAGCCCATCTTGCCGTGCTCGGGCAGCGCCCCGAGCAGATGGAAGACGTTCCCGGTACGGCGCTGGGCGTCGAAGCCGATGCCCAGCCGTTCGGCGGTCCGCATCACCTCACCGGGCGTGCGGCCGCGCAGGCAGGCCGATGAGCAGTTGTCGGTCGCGGTGTAGTACTTGGGCTGGTCGCCGGCCATGAGGCGGCCGGTGCCCGGGTCGTACGTGGCGCCGGTCGTCAGCACGGCGGCCCCGTACGGGTGCGTGGTGCCGCCGATGCGCAGGTTGATCTCGCACAGCAGCGCCGCGTACCCGGCGTCGCCCTTGAGCGCGAAGAAGTCCATGCCGAACAGCCCCACCACGCCGCGCTCGGCGAGCACCTGCGCGATGCGGGAGGCCGACGCGCCCACCTCCGCCCGGTACTCGGGCGCCGCGGGGAACGTGCAGCCCTGGTAGACGTGCCCGTTGGGGCCGCCGAGCACCTGGTCGTGGGTGGCCAGCACCCGGGCCTGGCCGCCGGGCGTGATGCCGGCCAGCGCGCTGGGGTAGTACATCGGCCGGTGCTCGATGAACTCCTCCACCACCGCGCCCCGCTCCCGGATCTTCGCGGTGAAGCTCTCCCAGTTCTCGCCGTCGGCCGAGAAGCTGATCATCGACCGGTCGGAGCGCTGGACGATGGCGTTGCCCAGCCCCGAGTAGCCGTCGTTGAGCTTGACGATCACCCGCTCGCCCGGCAGGGCCTCGATCGCCTCCTCGATCTGCGAGACCGTCCGCACGTCGCCGAAGCCGCGGGCCATCGGCACCCCCGCCTCGTGGCCCACCTCCCTGGCGCCGCTCTTGGAGCCGTAATAGGACAGCGACGTGGCGGGTCCGTAAAGGGGCACGCCGAGCAGCGAGGCGAGCTCCTCCTCCAGCTCGCTCAGCACGAACGGCACCAGCCAAGCGTCCCCGTCGATCGCCGCGCGCAGCTGCTCGATCACGTCGGGGCGGTCGAGCACACCCCTGGTCAACGGCTGGGACCAGGGATCGTCGAGGGTGATCAGCGTCAGACGCTTGGCCGCGTCGTCCGGGTCGGGCAGGAAGCCGAAGTAGTAGTCGATGATGTCGGGATCGACGGGTGCGGAGGACAGATAGACCACTTTGACCCCGGGCTCCCGGAGCGTCAGCAGCAGGAACAGCAGGCGCTCCTCGTAGGACCTGGCCGCCTTGATCCGGCGGAGCTCGTCCTGCGGAAGGGAGAGCGAGGGTACGACCACCAGGGTCCCCTCGCCCGGCTCGAAGATGCTCAACCCGGCATACTTCTCCCCGAACGGGATTTTAGTGATCATATTGCGAGTGAAACACGCAATCCTCCCAAAAACATCAACCGTCGAAGACTGATGACCATGACGGAAGGTGACAGGATTCGGAATCGCTGACCACGTTTGAACTGGCAGCATCGGGTCACGATCTACTGATCCCTTGTGACTATTTCAGGATCAGGTCCCTCCACGCGAAGAGTGGCGACCTGCGATTTCGGACGTGCTCCAGGCCAACTTTTGGGGAGTCTGTCGGTCCGCAGGCGCCTGAGGGCGATAAAGTCGAAGGTATCGCCGCGGGCTGCACGGCCGATCGCTGTGGGCCTGGGTGCGGCCACGGCTGCTCGCGAACATGGAACGAACGCTGCCGTGCGCCTACGATTCGACGCCAACTAGGCGGGGTGGATCTTCAGACCCCGTAGGCGGGGTGGATCCCGCGACGCGACCTCGCGCCGCACTGGGCCGCTTTCACCAGCTGGCGGCCACGCGGCGATGGAGTGGTTCTTTTCGAGCGCATGACGTCATGCATCGCCCAGCGCTTCCCGGGCAGAGCATGGCACAGGACGGGACGGTGACATATGCGGGGACGTGAGCTTCGAGGAGAGCTCGACGCGTTCCTGGCGGAGACCGAGCAGGAGCTCGTGGCATTCCGCCGCGACCTCCACATGCACCCGGAGCTGGCCTTCGCCGAATTTCGCACGACGCAGCGGATCGCCGAGCGGCTCACCGCCGCCGGGCTCAAGCCCTCCGTACTTCCCAAGGGCAGCGGGCTGATCTGCGACGTCGGGAGCGGCGACGGCCCCACCATCGCCCTGCGCGCCGACATCGACGCCCTGCCCCTGCAGGACGAGAAGGACGTGCCCTACCGCTCCACCGTGACCGGCGCCTGCCACGCCTGCGGCCACGACGTGCACACCACCGTCCTGCTCGGCACCTCGCTCTTCCTGGCCCAGCAGGCCGAGGCCGGACTGCTGCCCGGCCGCGTACGCCTGATCTTCCAGCCCGCCGAGGAACTGCCCGGCGGCGCGCTCGAAGTCATGGCGCACGGCGGCATCAGCGGCGTCGACCGCATCTTCGGCCTCCACTGCGACCCGCGCGTCGACGCCGGCCGGCTCGGCATCAGGACCGGCCCCATCACCTCCGCCTGCGACAAGATCGCCGTGCGCGTGTCCGGGCCCGGCGGCCACACCGCCCGCCCCCACCTGACCGCCGACCTCGTCTTCGCGCTGGCCAAGATCCTCACCGAACTGCCCGCCGCGCTCTCGCGCCGCGTCGACCCGCGCTCCTCGCTCAGCCTCGTCTGGGGCAAGGTCGCCGCCGGATCCGCGGCCAACGCCATCCCCGACGACGGCGTGGCCGAAGGCACCGTACGCTGCCTCGACGAGGACGCCTGGCACGCCGCGCCCGACCTGATCAAGTCGCTGCTCGAGTCCGTCGCCGGGGCCTACGGCGTCGAGGCCACCCTCGACTACACCCGCGGCGTGCCGCCCGTCGTCAACGACGAGCTCAGCGTCGAGATGATGTCCGCCGCGGCCGAGCAGGCCCTGGGTGCCGGCTCCGTCGTCCCGACCCAGCAGTCGCTCGGCGGCGAGGACTTCGGCTGGTACCTCGAGTCGATCCCCGGCGCCTTCGCCCGCCTCGGCACCCGCTCGCCCGGCGGGGTCACGTACGACATCCACCAGGGGACGTTCGACGTGGACGAGAAGGCGATCGCCGCCGGCATCCGCGTGATGGCCACCACGGCCCTGACCTCCCTGTGGGAGGTCGGCCCCATCGACTCCATCACCAACGCCATGGCCTGACCGCACTTCGGGCGGCCGCACGAGCGGCCACCCACCACCGTGGAAGGACCTCCGCCCCACTCCGGCGGGGGTCCTTCCGTGTAGGGGGTCAGGTACGGCGAGGCGCCGTCCTTGAACGAGGCTCGCACTTTCACGGTCGGCGTGCCGGAGATGCGGACGTCGCCGAGGCGGGCGTGGTGCCGGTGAGCGTGGCCACGAGCAACGCGGCCGGCGGTACGGCGAGCCTCCTGCGGGCCTGGGGAGGATGCAGGCGGGCTCCGATGAGAGTTTTCGGCCTTCGCTGGGAATCTCCGTCACGATGAGCCCTGGGGCAAGAGGGGAGCGTGGGGCGAAGTTGGGGAAAACTTTCCAGATGTCGTACCGTGTGCCTGCTTCGTGCCTGATTCAGATCCCAGGTCACGGACGCGAGTGATGTCGATAACGGAGCGGTTGCGACCCTGTGCGACGGTTTGGTTGTCCCTGGTCAAGCAACTATCTTCCGTGCAGGTGCCGCGCGTTTCTTCGCGCCTGCGATGAGATCCGGCGGCGGGGAAATGGAAGGAGTCGCCTTGCTCGGCAAGCGATTCAGCAAGCTGATGCTCGGTTCGGTGGCGGGCGTCATGCTCATGGCAGCCGCCGCATGTGGCGGCGGCGGTGGTGACACCACGGCCGGTGAGGAGCCGACGGGGGCCGCGAGTTCGGAGGCGGGCGGTGGCTCGCTGAAGGTGGGTCTCGCGTTCGACGTCGGTGGGCGTGGTGACAAGTCCTTCAACGACGCGGCGTACGCCGGTCTGGAGAAGGCGAAGGCGGAGCTGGGTGCGGAGATCAAGGAGCTGAGCCCGTCCGCTGACGGCTCCAACCGCGGTGACCTGCTGCGCCAGCTGGCGGACGCGGGCTACAACCCGATCATCGGTGTCGGTTTCGCTTACGCCGAGGACGTCAAGAAGGCGGCCGAGGAGTACCCCGACATCCAGTTCGCGATCGTCGACTCGGCCTCGAACGCCCCCAACGTGACCGGCCTGCTGTTCGCCGAGGAGCAGGGCTCCTACCTGGCGGGCGTCGCCGCGGCGACCAAGTCGGAGACCGGCCACGTCGGCTTCGTCGGCGGTGTCGAGTCCGACCTGATCAAAAAGTTCGAGGCGGGCTTCGTGGCCGGCGTGAAGTCGGTCAAGGCGGACGCCAAGATCGACGTCCGGTACCTCACCCCCGACGGTGACTTCAGCGGCTTCAAGGCCCCCGACAAGGGCAAGGTCGCGGCCGAGAAGATGTACCAGGACGGCGCGGACATCGTCTACCACGCCGCCGGCGACTCCGGCCTCGGCGTGTTCCAGGCGGCGGCCGCGGCCGGCAAGAAGGCCATCGGCGTGGACTCCGACCAGCGCGAGACGGTCAAGGAGCCCGAGCTGCAGAAGGTCATCATGACCTCGATGCTCAAGCGCGTGGACGTCAGCGTGTTCGAGTTCATCAAGGCCTTCCAGGGCGGCGCCAAGGGCGGCTCGGACGTGACGTACGACCTCAAGGTCGACGGCGTCGGCCTGTCCACCACGGGCGGCGAGATCGACGACATCAAGGACAAGCTCGACGCTGCCAAGAAGGACATCGTCGACGGCAAGATCACGGTTCCTGCCAAGCCGTAATCGGGGTTGGAGTGAACAGCTGAGGGCCCGGAGTCCGTACACTTCGGGCCTTCTGTCTATGCGCCCCACCCGCTTCTAGGAGAGGCGAAATGAGTGCTGACACCCTGGCCACGGCGCGACCCGCCGTAGAGCTGGAGGGCATCACCAAGCGTTTCCCCGGTGTCGTCGCGAACCACGACATCTGCATCACCGTCCAGCCCGGCACGGTGCACGCCATCGTCGGGGAGAACGGCGCGGGCAAATCCACCCTGATGAAGATCCTCTACGGCATGCAGAAGCCGGACGAGGGCACGATCAAGATCAACGGCACGGAGGTCAGCTTCCGCACGCCGAGTGACGCGATCGAGGTCGGGATCGGCATGGTGCACCAGCATTTCATGCTCGCCGACAACTTCACGGTGCTGGAGAACATCGTTCTCGGCGCCGAGCCGACGCGGGCGGGACGGCTCGACACCGCATCGGCCCGCAGGCGCATCATCGAGCTGGCCGAGACCCACGGCCTGCGGGTGGACCCCGACAAGCTGGTGGAGGACCTCGGCGTCGGCGACCGCCAGCGCGTCGAGATCCTCAAAGTGCTCTACCGCGGAGCCCGCATCCTCATCCTCGACGAGCCGACCGCCGTGCTCGTGCCGCAGGAGGTGGACGAGCTCTTCCAGAACCTGCGCGAGCTGAAGGCCGAGGGCCTGACGGTCATCTTCATCTCGCACAAGCTCGACGAGGTGCTCGGCATCGCCGACGCCATCACCGTCATCCGGCGCGGCACGACCGTGGCCAGCGTCGATCCCCGCGAGGTCACCGCGCGCCGGCTCGCCGAGCTGATGGTGGGCAGCGAGCTGCCCACGGCCGAGACCCGCGACTCCACCGTCACCGACACCGTCGCGCTCCAGGTCTCCCACCTGACCGTGGAGGCCGACGGGCACCACCCGCCGCCCAAGGGGGCCGGCCTGGCCGGTTACGCCGCCAGGCTGCGCGAGGAGGGCAAGCGGCTGCTGCTCGACGACGTCACGTTCCAGGTCCGCAAGGGCGAGATCCTGGGCATCGCCGGCGTCGAGGGCAACGGCCAGTCCGAGCTGATCGAGGCCATCATGGGCATCCGCCCGGCGCACGGCCTGGTGGAGCTCGACGGCCGCGACATCAGCCACTGGTCCACGCTCAAGCGGCGCGAGGCCGGCATCGGCTACATCCCCGAGGACCGCCACCGCCAGGGCCTGCTCCTGGAGGCGTCGCTGTGGGAGAACCGGGTGCTCGGCCACCAGACCAGAAAGCCCGCCAGGCGCGGCATCTGGGTGGACAGGAAGGCGTCCAAGGCCGACACCCAGCGCATCATCGACGCGTACGACGTGCGCACCCCGAGCGTGGAGACCCTGGCGCTGGCCCTGTCCGGCGGCAACCAGCAGAAGCTCATCGTGGGCCGTGAGATGAGCGGCGACCCCGTCTTCCTCATCGCCGCGCACCCCACGCGCGGCGTCGACGTCGGCGCGCAGGCCGCGATCTGGGACCACCTGCGCGACGCCCGCGCCGCCGGGCTCGCCGTGCTGCTCATCTCCGCCGACCTCGACGAGCTGATCGGCCTGTCCGACTGCATCCAGGTCATCTACCGCGGCCGGCTCGTGGCCGCGCTCGACCCCTGCGAGATCACGCCCGAACAGCTGGGCGGTTACATGACCGGCGCCATCGCCGGAAACGAGGAGAAGTGATGCCCGCCGGGCTCAACCGGGCACTGCTCACCGTCGTCGGCGCCGCCGTGGCCGTCGTTCTGGCGATCGCCGTCTGCAGCGTGGCCATCGTCGTCGCGGGCGGCAGCCCGATCGACGCGCTGGCCGCCTTCTTCGACTTCGGAGAGAGCGCGCGTGCGCAGTCCAACTCCGTCGCCACTCTCCTGAACCGGGCCGTGCCGCTGTTCATCGCCGGTCTCGCGGTCGCCGTCGGCTTCCGCATGAACCTCTTCAACATCGGCGTCGAGGGCCAGTACCGCATCGCCGCCATCTGCGCGGCGTTCGTGGGCTCCACGTTCACCGCGCCCGCCCCCGTCCAGATCACGATCATCATCGTGGTCGCGGCCGCGGTCGGCGGCCTGTACGCGCTGATCCCCGCCGTCATGAAGGTGACCAGGGGCGTGAACGAGGTCATCTCCACGATCATGCTCAACTACATCGCGATCGCGCTGTCGGCGTACCTGCTGCGCGAGCCGTTCGCGGGCGAGCGGGCGGAGGGCCAGCTCAACACGACCACGCCGCCGCTGCCGAAGTCCGGCATGTTCCCCGACCTGAACTTCGTCTTCGAGTGGTTCGGCATGCTGCCGCCCACCCGCAACGGCGGCCTGTGGGGCTTCCTGCTCGTCGCCGTCGCGCTGGGCGTGGTGATCTGGGTGGTGCTCGAACGCACGAGGTTCGGCTTCAACATCAAGGCCAGCGGCCTGAACGGCCCGGCCGCGCTCGCCTCGGGCGTCAACCCCAAGACGATGATCATCGCGGCCATGATGCTGTCCGGCGGCATCGCGGGACTCATCGGCCTGCCCGAGATCCTCGGCGACCGCGGCGCCTACACCAACAACTTCACCGCCGGGCTGGGCTTCCTCGGCATCGCGGTGGCGCTGCTCGGCCGCAACAAGCCCGTCGGCATCGCGTTCGCCGCCCTGCTGTTCGCCTTCCTCGACCGGGCGCAGGGCGCGCTGCAGTTCGCCGACATCCCCGCCTCCGTCGTCACGATCATCCAGGGCGCGATCGTGCTGCTGGTCGTCGTGGCCAACGAGGTGACGAACCGCATCGCGCTGAGAATCGAAGAACGGCGAGCCGCCCAGCAGCTCGGCAGGAACACCCCCGTTGAGGTGGCAGCATGACCAGGGTCCGCAAGTACCACCTCGCGCTGATCGCCGTCGCCGGGCTCATCCTGGTGGTGTCGCTGGTCCGTGTGCTGACGGGCTTCGACGACCTCACCGCGTCCGGCACCGTCGGCGCCGCGGTGATCCTCGCCGTGCCGATCGCCCTTGCGGGTCTCGGCGGCCTGTGGTCCGAGCGGGCCGGCGTGGTCAACATCGGCCTCGAAGGCATGATGGTGCTCGGCACCTGGTTCGCCGGCTGGGCCGGATACCAGTGGGGCCCATGGGCCGCGCTGGTCGCCGGGCTGATCGGCGGCGCGCTCGGCGGCCTGCTGCACGCCGTCGCGACCGTCACGTTCGGCGTCGACCACATCATCAGCGGCGTCGCCATCAACCTGCTCGGCCCCGGCATCACCCGCTTCCTGTCGGAGGTGCTCTACAAGGAGGGCACGCCGGCCGCCGAGGCGGGCGCGGGCATCACCAGCTCGCCCGCGATCAGCGGGGACACGCCCACGATCAGCCTGCCGCTGCTGTCCTCCGGTCCCGACCTGCTCGGCGCGCTGGAGAGGACCCACTGGTTCCTGGTCGCCGACATCGCCGGCGTGCTGCGCGGGCTCACCCACGAGATGAACCTGCTCGTGGTGCTGGCCGTGCTGCTGCTGCCGCTGACGTTCTTCGTGCTCTGGCACACCGCCTTCGGCCTGCGGCTGCGCTCGGCCGGTGAGAACCCGTGGGCGGCCGAGTCGCTCGGCGTCAACGTCTACCGCATCAAGTACATCGCCGTGGTGATCTCCGGCGCGTTCGCCGGGCTCGGCGGCGTGTTCCTGGTCTTCGTCTCCGACAAGTACGTCGAGGGCCAGACCCAGGGCCGCGGCTTCATCGGCCTCGCCGCGATGATCTTCGGCAACTGGCGGCCTGGCGGCCTGGCCGCGGGCTCCGCCCTGTTCGGCTACGCCAACGGCCTGCAGCTGCGCAGCGCGCAGACCGTCAACACGTTCTTCCTGTTCGGCGCGGTGCTGCTGCTGGTCTACATCGCCCTGCAGATCCGCCGCATGACCGCGCCCGGCCGGCCCGCCGAGCCGGCCGCGCCGGGGGTCAGGCAGTATGTGCTGATGGCTCTGGCCGTCGTGGGCGCGGCCGTGCTGTTCTGGCTCTGGCTGGTCATCGACCAGCTGCCGAACGACTTCGTCTTCATCACGCCACACGTGCTCACGCTGCTCGTGCTCCTGGTCGCCTCCCAGCGGCTGCGGATGCCCAAGGCGGACGGCGTGAGCTATCGCCGGGGGGAACAACATTGAGCATCGACTGGGACCGCCTGCGCGAGGAGGCCGCGGAAGCCATGCGGCACGCCTACGCGCCGTACTCGAAATTCCCTGTGGGGGCGGCGGCACTGGTGGACGACGGCCGCGTCGTCACCGGCTGCAACGTCGAGAACGCCTCCTACGGCGTCGGCCTGTGCGCCGAGTGCGGCCTGGTCTCGGAGCTGCAGCGCTCGGGCGGCGGCCGGCTGGTGGCCTTCACCTGCGTGGACGGTCACGGCGAGCTGCTCATGCCGTGCGGGCGCTGCCGCCAGCTGCTGTACGAGTTCGGCGGTGACGACCTGCTGGTCGAGACCGAGGACGGGCCCAAGCGCATGGCCGAGATCCTGCCGTACGCGTTCGGCTCCCAGGACCTCAGCAGGAGCTCCTGATGGACGCCATCGAGGTCATCCGCGCCAAGCGGGACCGGCGCGAGCTGACCACGGCGCAGATCGACTGGGTCATCGACGCGTACACGCGCGGTGAGGTCGCCGACGAGCAGATGTCGGCCCTGGCCATGGCGATCCTGCTGAACGGCATGAACCGGCGCGAGATCGCCGACTGGACCATGGCCATGATCCGCTCGGGCGAGCGCATGGACTGGTCCTCGCTCGACCGGCCGACGGCCGACAAGCACTCGACCGGCGGGGTCGGCGACAAGATCACGCTGCCGCTCGCGCCGCTGGTCGCGGCCTGCGGGGCGTACGTGCCGCAGCTGTCGGGGCGCGGGCTCGGGCACACCGGCGGCACCCTCGACAAGCTGGAGTCGATCCCCGGCTGGCGGGCCTCGCTGTCCAACGCCGAGATGCTGGACGTGCTGCGCACCGCCGGCGCGGTCGTGTGCGCCGCCGGGTCCGGCCTCGCGCCCGCCGACAAGAAGCTGTACGCGCTGCGCGACGTCACCGGCACCGTCGAGTCGATCCCGCTCATCGCCTCGTCGATCATGTCGAAGAAGATCGCCGAGGGGACCGGGTCGCTCGTCCTCGACGTCAAGGTCGGCTCGGGGGCGTTCATGAAGACCGTGCCCGACGCCAGGGAGCTGGCCGAGACCATGGTCGCGCTCGGCACCGACGCGGGCGTGCGCACGGTGGCCCTGCTCACCGCCATGGACCGGCCGCTCGGGCTGGCCGTGGGCAACGCCCTGGAGGTCGCCGAGGCGGTCGAGGTGCTGTCGGGCGGCGGCCCCGCGGACGTGGTCGAGCTCACCGTGCGGCTGGCCCGCGAGATGCTGGAGGCCGCCGGGATCAGCGGGGCCAAGGACCCGGCCAAGGCGCTGGCGGACGGCTCGGCCATGGACGTCTGGCGGCGGATGATCTCCGCGCAGGGCGGCGACCCCGACGCGCCGCTGCCCAGGGCGGCCGAGACCTTGACGGTCGAGGCGCCCGCCTCCGGCGTGCTGACCAGGCTCGACGCCTACGCGGTCGGCCTGGCCGCCTGGCGGCTCGGCGCGGGCCGGGCGCGCAAGGAGGACCCGGTGTCGGCGGGCGCGGGCGTCGTGCTGCACGCCAAGCCCGGTGACGAGGTGCGTGCCGGGCAGCCGCTCATGACGCTGCACGCCGACGAGGCCCAGCGCTTCGAGCGCGCGCTCGAAGCCTTGGAGGGCGCGTACGAGGTGGGCGCGGCCGCCGAGGAGCGGCTGCCGCTCGTCATCGACCGCATCGCTCCCTGACGCGTCGTCAGAACCGCCGCACGGCCGACGGGGCCGTGCGGGACGCGTCATCGCGCCATCGCGCTGCTCACGCGCGGTGGCGCGTTCTCGTTCTCCGGGTCGGCGGCGGCGTGCCGCCGTCCTAGACCGGTGCGCCGGGTCTGGGGGCGGGGGCGCCGCTGAAGATCTCGTTGAGCACGGCGCGCTGCGTGGGCAGCGCCTCGGCGTGCCGCGTGCGGCCCTCCTCGGTGATGCTGACGAACACGCCCCGCCGGTCGGCGTCGCAGACCCCGCGCGAGACGAGCTTGGCCTTCTCCAGCCGTCCTACCACCCGTGACAGCGCGCTCTGGCTGAGGTGGACCTCGTCGCACAGTTCCTGGATGCGGAGCTTGCGGTCGTGGTGGACGATCCGGTCGAGCACCTCGAACTCGCTGGGCCCGAGCCCGTGACGCTCGCCCAGCTCCCGCTCCAGCGCGCACATCGCCTGGGAGTGTTTGGCCAGGACGTAACGCCAGGTCTCGACCACGTGCTCCGCGTCCATGTCGCGGAGATTATCACCACGTGAAACGAGCATGCAACGACATTAAATGCATTTGCATAAGATGCGCGTGCATGTATTGTGTCGCGTCATGACCTCCTCTTCCTCGCGCTGGGCGGCGCTGGCCGTCCTCTGTGCAGTGATCTTTCTTGACGCTCTTGACGTCTCGATGGCGGGTGTCGCGCTGCCCGCCATCCAGCACGACCTCGGTTTGACGACCTCGTCGCTGCAGTGGGTGGTGAGCGGCTATGTGCTCGGCTACGGCGGCCTGCTGCTGCTCGGCGGCAGGACCGCCGACCTGCTCGGGCGGCGCAGGGTGTTCCTGGTCGCCTTGGGCGTGTTCGCCGTGGCGTCGCTGCTCGGCGGCGTGGTGAACGACGGCGGCCTGCTGATCGCGGCGCGGTTCGTGAAGGGCGTGGCCGCCGCGTTCACCGCACCGGCCGCCTTGTCGATCATCACGACCACCTTTCCCGAGGGGCCGCAGCGCAACAGGGCGCTGAGCATCTTCGCCGCCTGCGGCGCGAGCGGCTACTCCCTCGGTCTGGTGCTGTCGGGGCTGCTGACGGAGCTCGGATGGCGGTGGACGCTGCTGATGCCGGTGCCGGTCGCGATCCTCGCGCTGATCGCCGCGCTGAAGGTGCTGCCGCGCGGCCGCGATGAGCGGGCCGAGGGCGGCCACGACCTCCTCGGCGCCGTGACGATCACCGCGTCGATGCTGCTGCTGGTGTTCACGGTCGTGCAGGCACCGGAGGCCGGCTGGGCCTCGGCCCGTACGATCGGCTCGCTGGTGGGTGTGGCCGCGCTGCTCGGGCTGTTCGTGTTCACCGAGCTGAAGGTGCGCCACCCGCTGGTGCGGCTCGGCATCCTGCGCTCCGGCCACATCGTGCGGGCCAACCTCGGGCTGGTCATCCTCATGGGCTCGTACGTGGCCTTCCAGTTCGTGGCCATGCAGTACTTCCAGAACCTGCTGGGCTGGTCGGCGCTCGGCACCGCCCTGGCGTTCCTGCCCGCCGGCCTGCTCGTCGCGCTCACCTCGACCACGATGGGCGACTTCGCCGACAGGTTCGGCACCGGAAAGCTCATCGTCATCGGCGCGGCCGCGCTGGCCGGCGGGTACGCGATCTTCCTCGGCATCGACCGCACCCCCAGCCTGGGCGGCATGGTGATCCCCGGCATGATCCTGCTGGGCATCGCGTTCGCGCTGTCGTTCCCGTCGCTCAACATCCAGGCCACCAGCGGCGTGGACGACGACGAGCAGGGCCTGGCCTCCGGCCTGCTGAACACCTCAGGACAGGTGGGCGGCGCGATCGTGCTGGCCGTGGTGACCGCCGTGCTCACCTCGGGCGGCGGCGGTGAGACGCTCACGATCGGCTCGCTGCGCGCGGCGATCGTGGTGTCGCTGGTGCTGGCGCTGATCGGGCTGGCGGTCTCGGCGACCGGGCTGCGGGCGCGCAAGGCGGTTCCGGCGCAGGCAGAGTCCGTACGGACCTACGAAACGGTGTGGTCATCGCATAGCCCCCACAGTTCCTCAGGGTGGGGGCTAGGTGACAAAAGGGTTAACTCTCCACCAATGGTGCGAAAATCGCCATCTGGGGTCAGGATGATCATCTTATGATCCCGTGGGACGACACGGGGAGGAGGCCGGGTGGCCGACGCGTTCGAGGCGACCATCGAGGAGATGGCGCGCGAGATCGACCAGGAGGTCGCTCGGGTCCGGGAGACGTACGCGGAGTACAACGCGATCGAGCACACCTCGCGCTCCAAGGACGGGCTGGTCGCCGTCACCGTCGGCAGCGGCGGCCGGCTGCTCGGCATCGAGCTGAACCCGCGCGTCTACCGCAGCCTGTCGCCGTCCGAGCTGGCCGAGGCCATCAAGCGCCAGGCCGATCTCGCCGCCGCCGAGGTCGCCGAGCGGGGCAGGGCGCTCATGGCCCCGCTCATGCCCGACACCGAGCACCTCGACGCGCTCTTCGGGGAGAACCCCGGCATCGACCCCTTCGCGCCCGGCTCCGTGACGCAGACCCGGCGGGAGACGGGCCGGTGAAGGACGGCTTCTACGTACGGCCGGAGTCGCTGCGCGGCCACGGCAACCGCTACCAGGAACTGAAGGCCAACGTCGAAGAGGCGAGGACCGCCCTGCGCGCCGCCTTCGACCGGGACAGAAAGACGCTCGGCAACGACGAGTACGGCGCCGAGCTGGCCAAGAAGCTCCCCGGCATCGAGCAGAAGATCGAGGAGGCCTTCACGGCCTACCTCGACGAGCTCGACGACCTCACCACCGGACTCAACGTGGCGAGCCGTAATTACGAGGCGGCGGACCGGCCGCCGGAGCGGCGCGGCTGACCGCCCATGGGGTTCAACGGGATCCTCGTGCCCGACTGGGCCAAGCCGTACGTCGGCTGGGTCGTCGGCATGGACTGGCCGGAGGGCGACGAGAGCGGCTGCTTCCGCATGGCCGACGCCTGCATCACCGCCGCGTACCAGGTGGTCGAGGGCACCGACGCGTACCTGCCGCAGAGCGCCCGCCTGATCGGCGCCGACTGGGACGGCGACGCGCACCTCGCCTTCGCCGCGCACGTCAAGAAGACGGCGGACGCGAAGGTCGCCACCCTGGTCGAGCGGCTGGTGAACGCCGCGCTGTCGCTCAACGGCGTGGGCGTGCAGATCCAATGGGCCAAATACATGATCGAGGCCACGGTCTGGATGCTGATCGCCCAGCTCGCCGTGCTGATCAAAGCGGCCATCGTCAACAAGGCGGTGCTGCTGCTCATCCCCGCGCGCCTGCAGATCGCCCGCATGACGGTCATGCAGATCGCCAAGATATGCCTGCGCAACATCGCCATCTACGCCGCCATCGTGGGCGGCATGGAGGCCGCCGTCCAGGCGCTGCAGATCCACCAGGGCCGCAGGGACGAGTTCGACGTCAAGACGATCGCGATCTCGGCGGCGAGCGGCGGCGCGATGGGCCTGCTAATGGGCCTGATGTCGGGCGGGCTGTCCCGGCTGGCCACCCCCGGCCTGCGCGCCGGGCTGACCAAGGCCGAGATGTCCACGGCGGAGAAGCTGATCGCGGCGGCCCACTCCTCGCTGTACGGCCAGGCGGCGCAGTACGCCGTGGCCGGCGGCCTCACCACCGCGGGCACCATGCTGGCGCAGGGGAACTTCAGCTGGGAGATGCTGGCCAAGGGCGTCACGTCCAGCGCGCTGGGCGCGGACGGGCAGCACCTGGTGACGTCCCTGCCCAGCGGCGGGCCCAGCGGCGGGCCCAGTGGCGGGCCCGGCGGTGGGCCCAGTGGCGGGCAGGGCGGGCCCATGCCCGGCACCTCGCTCGCCTCGGCTCCGGACCCTCAGCCCGGCGGTCCCCGCGAGCCGGGCTCCCCGCAGTCCGGGTCTCACAGCGGCTCTCAGCAGGCGGGCACGCAGCAGCCTGCCGCGCCCAGGGGAGAGGCCACCTTGCAGACGGCCCACCCGGACGGCGGCGGCCAGGCGGCGCTCCCCGAGCCCGCCGGGCAGGGCGGGGCGTCGGCGCAGGCCGCGCGCTCCGAAGGCGCGGCCCCGCAGGCCGCGCGGTCCGAAGGCGGCGGCCAGGCGGCGCGCCCCGAGGGGGCGGGGCAGGGGGCTCGGTCCGAGGGGGCGGGGCAGGGGGCTCGGTCCGAGGGGAGCGGGCAGGCGGCGAAGTCCGAAGGGGCCGGGCAGGCGGCTCGCTCGGAAGGGGCCGGGCAGGCGCGGGGGCCGTTGCGCCCGCCGCGTACCGTCGAGATCGGCGCGCTCGGCGAGACGGCCGTGCACGACGTGAAGGTCCCGCGCGATGCCAAGGCCGCCGCGCAGGCGACGGCCGACGGCGTCGCCGGCCTCACCAAGCGGGAGCACGCGGCGGTCCGCGACTGGCTGGAGCGGGTGCTCGCCGACGGCGACCGCGACGCCTGGACCAAGCGCCTGGCGAAGGGCCACGCGCTGAGCGTCGGGGACAAGGCGCTCTACCTCAAGCTGCGCCCCGAGGACTTCAAGCACGTCGAGAACCCGGACGTGGCCCCGGAGAAGCCGGTCGCCTTCGGCGGTGACGGCGTGGAGGGCAAGTCCGTACGCTCCTCCTCGCGCGAGGTCAACGGCGGCCTGGTCCGCAACCTGTCCGAGTCGCCGGACGCGGCGGAGGAGTCGACCGCGCTGCCCCGTACGGGCCTGGTCGACTCCACGCGGACCACGCACAGCAGCGCCCTCGAGGTGATGAGCGGCCACAAGGTCATCTCGCCCACGCACGACTACTTCGTCGCCGACATCGCGATCGACGTCTACCGCGACGGCACGAAGCTCGCGGGAACGGGCAAGGTCCCCGATCTGGCGGTCACCCTCCCGTTCCCCGAGCAGTTCACCCGCGAGGGGCCGGCGCGGCCGTCCGACCATCCGCCGGCCCGCCCGCGCCACGAGGTGCCGCAGGCGGCGGCGGGCAAGTTCCGCGACCACGGGATCACGGTCAGCGGCCTGGACGTGACACCGCTCGTGCTGGAGGTGCAGCGCCGCGCGCTCGCCCAGGGCGTGCCCGCCGGCGAGGTCGTCAAGATCATCGACCACCTCACCTCGACCATCCTGCAGGAGCAGGGCATCAAGAACCGCAGCCAGGTGCTGCTGTCGAGCGGGGCGGTCTCCGAGGCGATCAGATTCAAGACGTCGATGCTGCGCTCGGCCGAGGAGTCCATCAGGATCACCGGCGAGGTGGCGCGGGTCGAGCCGGTACGCGCAGACGGTCCCCCCGTCGAAGGCATGCTCAGGGACGACCTCGGCCGGCGCAACGGCGAGAGCGTGGGCCACCGGCAGGGCAGGGAACTCAACCTGCACGTGGGCGGCAGGATCGGCGTGCGCGTCGGGCACATCGCCGAGGCCATCGGGCGCGGTGTCTTCGGCTTCGGGTTCGGTTCCGATCACATCGCGACCTCGAACAGGGCGCTCGGCAACCACACCGTGGTCACCGAGCGGGCCGACCTCACCCTGTACGACGCCCACCTGCGCCTGCGGGTCGAGACGGAGACGATGGGCACGTTCACCGTGGAGGTGCCCGCCGAGCTGGCCCTGCCCACCCGCGACGCGCCCGGACTCGAACGCGACGTCTTCGGCCACGAGCTGACCCCGCGCGGCGAGTTCGGCCGCATCCAGCAGGAGCTGGCCGACCTGCACAGAGAGCTGAACCGCGTACGCCGGGACTTCGCCCCCGGCAGGACGGCCTACGACCCCCACCCGCTCGAACCCCGCACGCTCGCGGCCGGACGCGGCCCCGGCCTGGGCAGCGCCATCAGGGTCCACGCGGACACGCGGCTGTTCACCGAGCTGCGCCAGGCCGTCGAGCAGGCGCTGCCCGGCATGCCGCAGAGCGTCAAGCGGCAGATCGTCCGCGACCTGGAGCTCCGCTTCGGCGGCGCCGCCCTGGAAGCGGACCTGACCTACGCGCTGAACGGCATCAGGTACGAACGCACCATCGCCGGCCACACGATCGAGGTGGTGGCGCGGGGCGAGCTCGGCGCCAGGCAGGAGGCCGGCGCGGCCGGCCAGGTGCTGAACGAGCGCCGCATCACCGCCTGGAACGGCACCAGCCAGCGTGAGGTCTCGGCGGGCCTGCGCGGCGAGGTGGCCGCCGTGGCACGCGTGGACATCGGCAAGGCGCTCAGCACCGGCGTGCCCCATGGCATGGTGAAGGTGGACGCCCCCAACATCGCGGGCATCGTCAGCGGCACGAAGGCCGACGCGGTCGCGGTCTCCTCCGGGCACACGCGTTACGACCGTACGGAGGCGGGCGGCGGCTTCACCTTCACCAGGGACCTGTCGTTCGACGTCGACATGCGGATCTCGCGGGACGGCGAGGTGGTCGCGGACACCTCCTGGCGGGTGGACGGCAGCCGGGCGGAGATCGTCGTGCCCGAGCCGCACCTGCAGCGGACGCCGCTGCTGGCGGAGGACGTCGCCGGCGTCGGCCGCATCGAGCGGCTGCCGGAGCCGCCGCGCGACGTGTGGGCCCACGACGACCGCCTGCACGCGATCGTCCGCCTGGGCGCGATGCCGGATCTCGCGCGGGTGGTGGGCGAGGTCCACGCCGCCTGGGCCGATCTGCCGGCGCCGGTGCGGCGGCTCGACGTGCCGTACACGATCGAGAACGTCGTGGACGTGATCGGCCTGGAGACCATGATCACCTCGCATCCCGAAGGGCTGCCCCACCTGGTGGCCGAGCACGGCGGCCGGCGGTACGAGCTGCACGTGCGCGCCGACGTGGCGGGCATGACGTACGTGAAGTCGGAGAGCGGGGTCGAGCACGAGGCGTACGCCAGCAGCAACTCGCGCGTGATCGAGGGCGGGAGCGGCACGCGCGGCGTCGGCGGGCACGCGCGGGCCGGCGTGCGGCTCACGCTCGGCGGCGACGGCGAGGGCGGCCGCCCCGGCACCGGGACCGAGCACAAGCTGATGGCTCGGGCCGGCGTGCACGCCGCCGCGAAGAGCATGTCGCTGGAGACGTCCTACCGGGGCGGCGGCGACGTCAGCCGCGTCACCTATGGCGACGGCGGCACCTCGCACTGGTACCGGGGCGACCTGGTGCTGACCGTGACGCCGACCAGGACCGACGGGCGGGTGGTCGAGCAAGGGGAGCCGGTCCATCTTCGCGTGGCGGACATCGTGGACATCGTGCTGCCCGACGAGTTGGCCCGCCGCCACGACCTGGACGTCCCAGAACCGCCCGCCCGCCCGGCGGAGGAGCCGGAGGCGGCCGGGGACGTGGCGTCCGGTGCGGAGGCGGCGCGTCCCCCCGAGCAGGCGGCGGAGGAGCCGGAGACGGCCGGGGACGTGGCGCGCGCCTACGTGGCACCCGAGGCGGCGATGAGCACCGCCTCCGTGCACCACCTCGACGCGCGCGGTGTCCTGCCCGCGATCGTCGAGACGCTGCGCGGCGAGGGCCTGCTCCCGCCCGGCCAGGAGCTCACCACGCACCCGGTGGCCGAGCACCTGCGCGGCCACTTCGGCCAGGGCGCGCTCGCCACCAAGCTGGGCGACCTGCGCGGGAACGGCGTGTCCTCGTGGCTGTTCGTCACCGACGGGGCCGGGCGGATCACCGAGCGCGTGGGCATCAGGGTCACCGCCGAGCTCGGCGACGGCGTCCACGTCGGAGCACGCCCCGACACGGGCCTGATGCTGCGCAGCGAGCGGCTCAGCGGCGGCCAGGCGCTCCACGAGCGGGGCACCGACCACGGCGCCGAGCTGCTCGGCCGCTACATCAGGACCTCGGACGGCGACGTCGTCGGCGGTGAGGCCGGGACCGCGACCTACCACGACGCCCACGGCGTCGAGGCCCGCGGAACCAACGTCAAGGACATCAACCGCTTCCAGACCCGGGAGGCCCCGCAGGAGTTCCGGCACCCGGTCACGTACGACATCACGCTCGAACGCACCAAGGTCGGCCCCGTTATGGAGCCGCTGCAGGGCGCGGCGCGCGGCATGCTGCTCAGGGCGGGCGAGCTGACCGGCCACGACGGCGCCGTACGCCTCTTCGACCGGCACGTCGGGGTCACCACGACGACCGGCGCGAAGGCGCACGGCGAGGTCGGGCTGCTGGTGGCCGGCCACCTGACCACGGAGGTGCCGCACGGCACGCCGGTCACGGCGCGCACCGAGGTCGTCGCGGACCGGCCGCGCTGGGCGGAGCCGGGCGGGCCTGGCCCGCTGACCGCCACGCTCGGACAGGGGGTGCCCAAGGGAGACGTCAACCAGGTCGCCTTCCCCGCCGCCAGGGTGCTGGAGGAGTGGGCGCCGCTCGCGGCGGTGGCGCCCAGGCTGCGCGCCGAGGTGCCCGCGACGGCCGACCGGCCCGCCGGGTTCGAGCTCTCCCGCCCCGAGGGCATCGCGCTGAACGAGGCCACCAAGGAACGCACGATGCGGGCCCACCTCGGTGACCTGCTGTCGCACGCGTACCCGCTGCCCGGTGTCGGCACGGTCGGCATCGAGGTCACCGGGGTCCGCGAGATCGCCCACGCCCAGGTCAAGCAGCGCGTGTACGCGCAGGCCATGGACACGACCGGGCACGGCGAGTCGAAGGGCGGCGGCCGGGCCGGGCGCGGCGGCCTGTCCGGCAGCCTGAGCGATTCGTCACCCGGTGGGGAAGGCGGCCACGGCTCGGGCTCCGAAGGCGGTCATCACGCGGGGCCGCAGACCGTGGCGTACGGCGGCGCAGGCGGCGGCTGGAAGACCCGCGAGGAGGCCGGGTCGCGCAACGCCGACGTGCGCGAACGCAACTACCTGGAGACGGAGCACGAGAACACGCACCTGGAGTGCGACGTCTCGGTGGTGGTCCGCGGCAAGGGCACGCCGCTCGTGCTGGACGTGGAGCGGGGCCTCTACCTGAGGCTCACGCCGGAAGGGCTCGCCGCGCTGGAGGAGGCCCACCCGGGAGCGCTCGGACGATAAGCGCTTGCCAGGCCCGCACGCTGGGCATTTACCGGGCATGCGCACGTCATCACCGCCACCGGGCCGGCCGCCGCGCGCCCGCCCGGCGCAGCCGAGCAGTGGGGATCCGGCGGAGCCGGGCCGCGCCCGCGTGCCCCAGCCGGGCCGGCCGTCGCGCGCCCAGCCGATGCGCCGGGCGCCCGCCCGCCTGGCCGTGTTGACCGCGTTCGCCGTGTTCGCCGGTCCGATCGTGCTGGCGGGGTGCGGCGACGTCCATCAGGCCACGCTCTCCCAGACCCCGCCCACGGCATCGCCCGGGAAGAGCACCGCAGCCGGGCAGCCGGCGCCGACGCACACCGCCGAGGTGAAGGTCGAGCGCGGCGGCATGGAGCCGGCCATCGTGACGGGCGTGCGGTACGCGGCGCACGACACCTACGACCGGGTCGTGGTGGACCTGCGCGGCGGCATCCCCGGATACGACGTGACGTGGGTGGAGGAGTTCGTCCAGGACGGCTCGGGCAAGCCCATCGACGTGCCCGGCGGGGCGTACCTGCTGCTCACGCTCTTCCCCGCGCAGGCGCACAACGACAACGGCAAGCCGACCTGGCGCGGCGGTCCCGTCTACACCGCCGGGCTCGGCAACGTCACCAAGGTCGTCAGGACCGGCGACTTCGAGGGCCGCGTCGGCATCGGGCTCGCGCTGACCAGGCGGGCCGGCTTCCGGGTCACCGAGCAGGGGTCGCCGGACCGGCTCGTGCTCGACGTGGCACACTGACCTGTCGTGGTGAGAAAGATCGAGGGGGCCTCGCGCATCCCCGTACCCGGTGGCAAGGTGATCGACGAGCACGTGGGCCGCGTCAACAGCGGCGACGAGGCGGTGTCCATCGCCCACATGATCGCACCGCCCGGCTGGGAGGAGCCGCCGCAGACGCCGTCGTTCACCGAGTACACCGTGGTGCTGCGCGGCACCGTGCTGGTCGAGCACGACGGCGGCACCACCCGGGTCGACGCGGGGCAGTCGGTGGTGACCTCGCCGGGGGAGAAGGTCCGCTACAGCGCCGGGCCCGAGGGCGCCGAGTACATCGCGGTCTGCCTGCCCGCCTTCTCACCCGAGACCGCCGGCCGCGAGTAGAGCGGCCGTGCGCGCACGCGGGCGGCGCGCTGAGAGCGAACGCGGCGCGAGCGGCGGGCGAAATGCGGTGTAAAGCCGTGTGTGCCCGGCGACCGGGGGCGACCGAGAGCCGGACGGTCCTCATATCATGGGCGGATGAGCCCCACGCTTGACGAGATCCGGCGGGCTCCCAAGGTGTTGCTGCACGATCACCTCGACGGCGGGCTCCGCGCCGAGACGATCGTCGAGCTGGCCCGGGAGACCGACTACGGCCGGCTGCCCACCCACGATCCCGACAACCTGCGCCAGTGGTTCGAAGAGGCGGCCGACTCCGGCTCGCTCGAACGCTACCTGGAGACGTTCGATCACACCGTCGCCGTCATGCAGACCCGCGAGTCGCTGATCCGGGTCGCCCAGGAGTGCGCGGAGGACCTGGCGGCCGACGGGGTGGTCTACGCCGAGGTGCGCTTCGCCCCCGAGCAGCACACCACCCTGGGGCTGAGCCTCGACCAGGTCGTGGAGGCCGTGCTCGAGGGCTTCGAGCGCGGCTCGCAGGGGCGCGGCATCCGGGTCGGCACGCTGCTGACCGCCATGCGCCACCAGGCCCGCTCCCGCGAGATAGCCGAGCTGGCGGTGCGCTACCGCGACGTCGGCGTGGTCGGGTTCGACATCGCGGGCGCCGAGGCCGGCTACCCTCCCACCCGCCACCTCGACGCGTTCGAATACCTGCAGCGGGAGAACGCCCACTTCACCATCCACGCCGGCGAGGCGTTCGGGCTGCCGTCGATCTGGCAGGCCATCCAGTGGTGCGGCGCCGACCGGCTCGGCCACGGCGTGCGCATCATCGACGACATCTCGGTGTCCAGCGACGGCACGGCCAAGCTGGGGCGGCTGGCGGCGTACGTACGCGACAAGCGCATCCCGCTGGAGATGTGCCCCACGTCCAACCTGCAGACCGGCGCCGCCCCGTCGATCGCCGAGCATCCCATCGGGCTGCTGCGGCGGCTGTACTTCCGCGTCACCGTCAACACCGACAACCGCCTGATGAGCTCCACCAGCGTCTCGCAGGAGTTCCACAAGCTGGTCGAGGCGTTCGGCTACGGCTGGGACGACCTGCAGTGGTTCACGGTCAACGCGATGAAGTCGGCGTTCCTGCCGTTCGACGAGCGGCTCGCGCTCATCAACGGCGTCATCAAGCCCGGGTTCGCGCAGCTCAAGTGGCAGCCGTGAAGCAGGTCTACCGCAGCAAGGCCGCCTACGTCATGGCGTGGGTCTGGCTGGTGTTCGTCGCGCTCAACGTCGTCGACCTGATCGTCCGCTACAGCGGCAAGTCGTCGCTGGTGGCCCTGGCCGTGCTCGCCGCGCTGACGGCGCTGGTCTACGCGGTCGCGCTGCGCCCCGCCACCGTGCTCACCGAGGAAGGGCTGGTCGGGCGCAACCCGTTCCGCACCACGTTCCTGCCGTGGGCCTCCATCGAGGACGTCAGCGTCTCCCACTCGATCAACGTCCGCTACGGCGACGACCAGGTCCTCCGGCTGTGGACGCCGATGAGCAGCGCCCGCGAGCGGGCCAAGGCGCAGCAGCGCGGCACGCCCGCCAAGCAGCGGGGCCGCTTCGCCACCGAGCCGGTCCTGCCGAAGGCCGAGCAGGCGGCGGCCGAGGCGTTCGCCGGCAAGACGCACGCCGACTGGGTCGGCGACCAGATCCGCGAGCGCGCCGAGTCCGCCAAGCGCCGCTCCGAGGAGGCCGGGCCCGCCCGGGTGACGTGGTCGTACGACTCGATCGCGGTCCTGGCGATCGCGCTGGTGCTGGTGATCGCGGCGATCGTCGCGTAGGACGGTGACCGGCATCGCCGAGCCGAGGTCCACCGCTGGGACGACTGGCGTCACCACCTCGGGACGGCGCTGAGCCCGACCGGCTCAGCCTGCTGCCGGGGGTTGGGTCCGATCGGCTCAGCCTGCTGCCGAGGCCGGGGCTGGGGCCGGGGCTGGGGCCCGAGGCCGGGGCTGACCGGGTTCGCCTGAGGGCGAGGGCCAGGACCCCCGGGACATCCCCTTGAGCCGGGCGATGAGTTGTGCGGGTGTGGCCGGTCTGTAAGGGGGAGTAGGAGGTTTCAGCATGCCCGAAATCGTGGAACTCCCCGAGCGCCCCTACATCGGGCTGCGCGGCACCGTCACCATGAGCACCATCCCCACCATCGCCGACCGGATCGGCGAGATCGTCGGCTGGCTGGCCGGCCGCGGCGTCGCCCCCGCCGGCGCGCCGTTCCTGCGGTACGAGAGCTTCGAGCCGGACGGCGAGGCGATGGTGCTGCAGGCCGGCGTCCCGGTCGCCGAGCCGGTGGAGGCGGAGGGCGACTACTTCGCCGGCGTGCTGCCCGCCGGCCGCTACGCCACCGCCACCCACCGCGGCCCCTTCGACGGCCTCGCCGGAGCCACGGGAGCGCTGCTCGCATGGGGCGCGGAGCAGGGCGTGAAGTGGGACGTGACCGATCGAGACGGCGCCGAGCACTGGGGCTGCCGCCTGGAGCTGTACACCACGGACCCACGCACCGAACCCGACCCCGCCGGCTGGCTCACTGAGCTCCAGATCCGCCTGGCGTAGCCGGGCGCCTGGGCCGGTTTCGTCTTCCCGGGCCTGGGCCGTCTGACGGTTCCCGGGCCTGGGGCATCCGACGGTTCCCGGGTCTGGGCCGTCTGACGGTTCCCGGGCCTGGGCCGTCCGACGGTTCCCGGGCCTGGGCCGCCTGACGGTTCCCCGGCCTGGGCCGCCTGACGGGCGCGTCCTCCGGCCGAGTCCGATCCCGTCGGATCGGGTAGCGGTGGTCCTTCGTGCGTGGCGGGTCCTAGGACGGATGGCCGATCCGTTCCCGGGCCTGTGCCGGATCCGCAGGGCGGCTCTTCGCCGCGAGACTCGTGCGGGTGCGACTCTCCCCATCCGGTGACCGCTCCGTGCGGCTCTTCCTCGTCGGCATGTTCGTCGACGCGCTCGGCAACGGTCTGTACGTCCCGCTGACGTTGCTCTTCATCCAGCAGGTGACCGGCCTTCCGCCGGCGACGGTGGGGCTGGGGGTGACGGTGGCGGCCGGGCTGGGGCTCGCGGCCAACCCCGTGGCGGGCGTGCTCATCGACCGGTTCGACGCGCGTACGGTGCTGGTCGGCACGTACGTGATCCGCGCGCTCGCCTTCGTCCTGTACCCGCTGGTGGACGGCTTCGGCGCGCTCATCGCGATCGCCGCCGTGATCGCGGTCGGCGACCGCGCCTACTACCCGGCGTCCAGCAGTCACGTGGCGGCGATCGCGGCGGGCGGCGGCCGGGACCGGCTGTACGCGATGCAGGCCACCGCCCGCAACGTCGCCTTCGGCCTGGGCGGCCTGCTGTCGGCGGGAGCGGTGTCGCTCGCCGGTCAGCCGGGTTTCACACTGATCGCCCTGTTCAACGCCGCCAGCTTCGCCCTCGCCGCGACCTGCCTTCTCCTCCCCGGCAGCAGCCCCTTGAGCGATTCCCGGCGGCTCGGAGGGTCCCCGGAGGAGGAGCCGGCGGGCGGCGGAGTGCCTGGTGGGCGGCGGGCGGCGGGGTACCGGCGGGTGCTCGCCGACCGGCCGTTCATGGGGCTGGTGGCGGCGGAGCAGGCGTTCACGCTGGCTCACCTGATTCTGTCCGTGGGCCTGCCGCTGTACGCCGTCTCCGTCCTGGAGCTGCCGGCGGCGCTGCTGGGCGTGCTCTACACGGTCAACACGCTGCTCGTCGCGGCGGGGCAGCTTCCGGTGCGGCATGTGCAGCGGCATGCCCGCCGTACGCACGCGATGGCGCTGGCCGGTGGCGTGTTCGTGCTGGCCTGCGCCCTGTACGGGGTCACCGCCCTGGCCCCGCCAGGTGCGCCCAGGGTGGTGGTGCTGGTCGTGGCGACCCTCGTCTTCACACTGGCCGAGCTGATGCACACGGCTCCGGCCGCGTCGCTGGCCGCCGGGGCGGCACCGGCAGGGTCGCGGGGCCGCTATCTGGCCGTGCATCAGATGACGTGGGCGGTCGGGCAGGTGGTGGCGCCCGCCGGGTTCTCGGCGCTGGTGAGCTGCTCGCCGCCGCTGCTGTGGGCGGCGCTCGGCACGCTGCTCGCCCTCGCCGCCGGCGGCCTGCTGCGCCTCGCCAAGCGCCTCCCTGCCGAAGCCGTCAGCGCCCCCGCAAGCTGAGGCCTCCGCCGGCCCGCCCGCACCCACCGCGCGGCGCGAGCACCCGCGCGAGGCGGGGCGGGCGGGCCAGGGCGAGAACCGGGGGCCGGGGAGCGTTCGGCCGCCGTCAGCCGAGGCCGAGCCGGGTGGCGAGGTCGGCTTTGATCGCCTCCAGGCGCTCGGCGGCCAGCGCGCGGGCGTCGGCGGGCGTCGTGGTGACGGGGACGACGACCTCCAGGTAGCACTTCAGTTTGGGCTCGGTGCCGGACGGGCGGACGACGACACGGGCGCCGCCGGCGAGCCGGTAGCGCAGGCCGTCGGTGGGCGGGAGGCCGCCGTCGCCGCGTGTGAGGTCGTCGGCGGCGGTCACCGTGAGGCCGCCGAGGCTCGCGGGCGGCTCGGCGCGCAGCCGCGCCATGGCATCGGCGATCAGCGACAGGTCGGCGACGCGGAAGGAGAGCTGGGTGGTGGCGTGCAGGCCGTAGCGGCGGGCCTGATCGTGGAGCAGGTCGAGCAGCGTACGCCCGTCGCGCTTGGCGGCGGCGGCGATGGCGGCGACGGTGAGCGCGGCCCCGATGCCGTCCTTGTCGCGGACGGGCAGGCCGGCGTCGGAGCCGACGCTGTAGCCGATGGCCTCCTCGTAGCCGAACACCAGCCCGGGACCCGCCTTGATGATCCACTTGAAGCCGGTCAGCGTCTCGCCGTAGCGCACGCCGTGCGCCTGGGCGATCTTGGCGAGCAGGCTGGAGGAGACGATGGTGGTGGCCACCATGCGGTCGCCGCTGGTGTGCGCGATGACGTGCTCGGCGAGCAGGCCTCCGACCTCGTCGCCGGTCAGCATGCGTACGCCGCCGTCCGGCAGCGGCACGCCCACCGCGCACCTGTCGGCGTCGGGGTCGTTGGCCAGCACCAGGTCCGCGCCGATCTTGGCGGCGAGCGCGGCGGCGAGGTCCATCGCGCCGGGCTCTTCCGGGTTGGGGAAGGCGACGGTGGGGAAGCCGGGATCGGGGTCGCGCTGCTCCTCGACCGCGATCGGGGCGTCGAACCCGGCGGCGAGGAACGCGCGGGTCAGTGTGTCCGCGCCGACGCCGTGCAGCGGCGTGTACGCCACCCGCAGCTCGCGCGCGTCACCGAGGGGGAGCGCGGTCAGGGCGGCGATGTAGTCGCCGACGATGGAGTCGTCCAGCTCGGTCAGCGTGCCGGGGCCGCCGAGCGGCAGCTCGTCCACCCGCCCGACCGCGTCGATGGCGGCCGAGATCTCCGCGTCGATGGGCGGCACGATCTGGGAGCCGTCGCCCCAGTAGACCTTGTAGCCGTTGTCGCGGGGCGGGTTGTGGCTGGCCGTGACCGTCACTCCGGCGTCGGCGCCCAGGTGGCGTACGGCGAAGGCGAGGACGGGGGTGGGCAGCGGGCGCGGCAGCAGCGAGGCGTGCACCCCGGCGCCGGTGAGCACGGCGGCGGTGTCGCGGGCGAAGACGTCGGACTTGTGCCGGGCGTCGTAGCCGATGACGACGTGCTTGCCGGGCCCGAGCACCGCGGCGAGGCCGGCGGCGGCGCGCATCACCGTGACCCGGTTCATCCTGTTGGGCCCGGCGCCCAGCTCGCCGCGCAGGCCCGCGGTGCCGAACTCCAGCCGGGATCCGAAGCGTTCCCGCAGCGCGGGCAGGTCGTCGGCGTCGATGAGCGCCGACAGCTCGGCCCTGGTGTCGGGGTCGGGGTCCTGGGCCAGCCAGGCGCGGGCCTCCTCCAGGAGGCTCACAGCCGGTCCACCACCTTGGCCAGCAGCACGCCCATGCGGGCGGCGGTGGCCCTGCCGACCTCGAGGACCTCCTCGTGGTTCAGCGGCTCGTCGGTCAGCCCGGCACCCGGGTTGGTGACGAGGGAGATGCCGAGCACCTCCAGGTCGGCCTCGCGGGCGGCGATGGCCTCGAGGACGGTGGACATGCCGACCATGTCGCCGCCGAGCGTGCGCAGCATGCGGATCTCGGCGGGCGTCTCGTACGTCGGGCCCCTGAAGGCCACGTACACGCCCTCGGCCAGGGTCGGGTCCACCTCGCGCGCGAGCGCGCGCAGCCGCCGGGAGTACACCTCGGTGAGGTCGATGAACGTGGTGCCGGTGATCGGGTTGGCCCCGGTGAGGTTGATGTGGTCGCTGATCAGGACCGGGTCACCGACGTTCTGGGTCTCGGGGCGCAGGCCGCCCGCCGCGTTGGTGAGCACGAGCGTGCGCACGCCTGCCGCGGCGGCCGTGCGCACGCCGTGGACCACCGCGTCCACCCCGAGCCCTTCGTAGAGGTGGGTGCGGCCGAGGTAGATGAGCGCGTGCCGGCCGCCGGGGGTGCGGACGACGCGGATCTTGCCGCCGTGCCCGGCGACGGCGGGGGCGCGGAAGCCCGGCAGGTCGGTGAAGGGGATCTCGCTCACCGTCTCGCCGAGCGCGTCGGCGGCGGGCACCCACCCCGACCCCATGACGAGCGCCACGTCGAGCGGCGCGTCGAGCTTGTCGAGGCCCGCGGCGCTGCGCAGCGCCGCGGCGGCCTCACTGGCCAGGGTGTATGCGTCTTTCGTCACCTTCAGTAGTTTAGAAGCAGCCTGTCCAGCACCCGTACGCCGAACTGCAGCGCCTCCACCGGCACCCGCTCGTCCACGCCGTGGAACATCGAGGCGAAGTCCATGTCGGCGGGCAGCCGCAGCGGCACGAAACCGAAGCCGCGCACGCCGAGGTCGGCGAAGAACGTCTTGTTGTCGGTGCCGCCCGACATGCAGTAGGGGATGGCCCGCGCGGACGGGTCCTCGGCCTTGAGCGCCGCGATCATCGACTCGACCAGCGCGCCGTCGAACGAGGTCTCCAGCGCGATGTCGTGGTGCACGAACTCGCGGCGCACCTTCGGCCCGATGAGCTCGTCGATCGTCTTGAAGAACTCCTCCTCGTGGCCGGGCAGGAAGCGGCCGTCCACGACGGCGGTGGCCTGGCCGGGGATGACGTTCGACTTGTAGCCGGCGCCGAGCTGGGTCGGGTTGGTGGTGTTGCGCAGCGTCGCGCCGACGAACCGCACCAGCGGCCCGATCTTGTCGAGGATCGGCTGCGGGTCGTCCTCGTCGAACGGGATGCCGAAGGCGTCGGCGACCTCGGTGAGGAAGCGGCGCACGGTCTCGGTGTAGGTCAGCGGCCACTCGTGGGCGCCGATCCTGGCCACCGCCTTGGCGATCTCGGTGACGGCGTTGTCGTCGTTGAGCATGGAGCCGTGGCCGGCCGTGCCGTCGGCGATGAGCTTCATCCAGGCCAGGCCCTTCTGGGCGGTCTCGATGAGATAGAGCCGCAGCGACGGGTCCACTTCGAGCGAGTAGCCGCCGACCTCGCTGATCGACTCGGTGACGCCCTCGAACAGCTCGGGGTGGTTCGCGGTGAGGTACTTGGCGCCGTAGACGCCGCCGGCCTCCTCGTCGGCCACCCAGGCGAAGACGATGTCGCGGCGCGGCCTGACGCCCTCGCGCTTGAAGCGGCGCAGCACGGCCAGCATCATCGCGTCCATGTCCTTCATGTCGACGGCGCCGCGGCCCCAGATGTAGCCGTCGCGCACCTCGCCCGCGAACGGGTCCACCGACCAGTCGGCGGCGTTGGCCGGCACGACGTCCAGGTGGCCGTGCACGAGCAGCGCGGGCAGCGAGGAGTCGGTGCCCTCGATGCGGGTGATGACGTTCCCGCGGCCCGGCTCGCTCTCAACGTACGTCGGCTCGATGCCGACCTCGGCCAGCCTGGCCATGACGACCTCGGCGGCGGCCCGCTCACCGGGGCCGCTGCCGTCGCCGTAGTTGCTGCTGTCGACGCGGATGAGCTCCGCGCACAGGTCGGCGACTTCCCTCTCGGCAGGGGTCATGGTGTGTTCTCCCAACGGTGATCGAGCGTGAGCAATCCGGACTTGTGAAGGTGACCGCGCTTGTAGGCGCGGGTGATCAGGGTGAGGTCGACGTCGGTGATCTCGTCGTACTTGCCGACGACGCCGGTCATGAATCGGTAGAGCGCCGCTTCATGCGCGGCGACGACCTGCACGATGAGGGAATGGGTGCCCGTGGTGGCGGCGCAGTAACGGACGTCGGGATGCGCGGCGAGCTGCCGGCCGACGCTGTCCAGGCCGTGGGGGCGGACCTTGAGCCAGAGCATGGCCTCTACCTCCAGGCCGAGCAGCGCGGGCTCCACCTCGGCGCGCGGCAGCAGCAGCCGCCGCTCGATGAGCGAGGTGAGCCGCCTGCGCGCGGTGGGCACAGAGACGTCGAGGCGCTCGGCGACGGCGGTGAACGCGATCCGCCCGTCGGCGGCGAGCAGCTCGGCGATCTCCATCTCCAGCGGTGTCAGGCCCTCCTCGTCGGGCAGCGGCTCCGGGGGAGGCGGCGGGCGCAGCTCGGCGACCTCGCGCTCGGTCAGGTAGGGCGCGTGCCACTCGGCGACGGTTCTGAACGTGTGCAGCACGACCTGGGTCTGCGTCTGCAGCACGCCGTCGATGCCGGTGACCTCGGCCGACAGGATGTGGTGCAGGTCCTCCCTGCTGGGGGCGACCAGCTCGCAGCCGATGTCGGCGGCCCCGGTCAGCGCGTAGACCGAGCGGGTGTCGTTGCGTGCGGCCAGCGCCCTGGCGACCTCGGGCACCGAGCCCGGGCGTGTCTGGACGTGCAGGTGCACGGGGCGGCCGTGGCCGGTGCGCAGGTCGTCGTAGATGGCGGTGACGCGGACGACGCCGTCGGCCATCAGCCGCTGCAGCCGCCGCGCGACCGTGCGCTCGTGCTCGCCGACGGCCCTGCCGATCTCGCCCCACGATGCGCGGGGGCTGACTTGCAGGGCGGCGACGAGTCGCCGGTCGAGAACATCCACCTGATGCCGTTTCTATGTCTGGTTTGTAAAAGTTTGTGATGACATTTGACTGTTTCGGTCGTCCGATTGCACAGTAGGCCATCACTGCAGTTGTCAGCAAAGGAGCCCACGTGGCGACTTCCCCGGTGGCGCATTCACCCCTCGGCATCCCCAAGAGCCGCACCCGCCAGCTCATGGCGGCCAGCATCGGCAACGTCGTCGAGTGGTACGACTGGTACGCCTACAGCTTTCTCGCTCCCATCTTCTCCGGTCTGATCTTCGCCGAGAACTCGGACAACTCCCTGGTACCGCTGATCAGCTCGTTCGCCGTCTTCGCGGTGGGCTTCTTCATGCGCCCGCTCGGCGGCCTGGTGGTCGGCGCGTTCGCCGACCGCTACGGGCGTAAGGCGGCGATGACGTTCACGATCGTGCTGATGGGCGTGGGTTCGCTGATCGTCGGCCTGACGCCCACCTACGCGGCCGTCGGCCTGCTCGCCCCCGTCATCCTGACCCTGGCCAGGCTCATCCAGGGCCTGTCGGTCGGCGGCGAGTTCGCCGCCGCGACCACGTTCCTCGTGGAGTCGGCCCCGACCGGCCGCCGCGGCCTCTACTCGAGCTTCCAGTACGTCAGCACCACCATCGGCCAGCTCCTCGCCTCCGGCCTGGCCGCCCTGCTGACCACGCTGCTGCTCGAACCCGACATGAAGTCGTGGGGCTGGCGCATCCCGTTCTTCGTGGGCGCCCTGCTCAGCCTCGTCGGCCTGTGGATCCGCAAGGGCGCCGACGAGACCTCCGCGCTCGCCGAGGAGGTCAAGAGCGGCAAGGCCGAGCGGCCCAAGATGTTCGAGTTCCTCAAGAACTACCCGAAGGCCGCGGCCACCATCGTGGGCATCACGATCGCCGGCACCGTCGCCTACTACACGTGGACCACGTTCCTGCCCACGTACGCGCAGATCACCGTCGGATTCGACGAGGCCGACTCGCTGCAGATCGGCACGATCTCGCTGGTCTTCTTCATGATCCTGCAGCCGCTGCTCGGCATGCTGTCCGACAAGATCGGCCGCAAGCCCATGCTGGTCACGTTCGGCATCGGGTTCCTCGTGCTGCCGGTGCCGCTGCTCGGGCTGCTCACCGACTCGTACGCGAGCCTGCTGATCATCCAGCTCATCGGCATGGTCTTCCTCGGCTGCTTCACCTCGATCTCGGCGGCGGTGAACTCCGAGCTCTTCCCCACCCGGGTGCGGGCGGCGGGCGCCGGGTTCCCGTACTCGCTGACCGTGGCGATCTTCGGCGGCACCGCCCCGCTGATCGGCACGGCGCTGAAGGACGCCGGCAACCCCGGCGCCTTCCCGTGGTACATGTCGGCGCTGGCGCTGATCTCGACCTTGGTCTACCTCTTCGTGCTCAAGGAGACCAAGGACAGGCCGCTCAGCTAGCCGCCGTAAGACGTGCAGGGGCGCTCTCGCAGCTCTTTGACGTAGTCGTCGGGAGCGCCCGCACGCTCGGCCGCCTCGGCCAGGCTGCACAGGTAACGGGCCGATGGCAGGCCGCCCTCGTAGCCGTCGAGCACGTAGAACCAGGCCACGACCTCGCCTTCGAGTGTCTGCACGCGCAGCCGCACCTTGTGGTACGCGCCGCGCACGGCGCCTTCCCACTGGTCGAGCGAGGTCTCCTCCCACTCGGGCACGTCATAGAGCACGACGAAGACGTGCTCGTTGGGATCTTCGACGATCGTGGCGACCGCGCCTTCCCAGGCGATGTCGTGACCCCCGAACGTCAGGCGCCATCCCGGCAGCCAGCCGACGCCCCTGATCGGAGAGTGCGGGGCGCGCATGGCCATCTGCTCGGGGTCCATGTTGCTGCCGTAGGCGGCGTAGACAGGCACAGCGAACAAGAGTAGCGCGTGATACCACGCCCCGTTTCGCTCTCGGCATCGGGCATGCGGGACAATGGTTACGTGACGAGGATCGTGATCATCGGCGGCGGACCAGGTGGCTACGAGGCGGCGCTGGTGGCCGCTCAGCTAGGCGCGCAAGTCACGATGGTCGAGCAGGACGGCCCCGGCGGCGCGTGCGTCCTGACCGACTGCGTGCCGTCCAAGACGCTGATCGCGACCTCCGTGCGCAAGCAGGCGCTGCTCGACGCCCCCTCGCTCGGCGTGTCGTTCTCCGGCGGGGCCGATGGCGACGCCGGCTCGGTGGGGGTCGATCTGCCGCTGGTCAACAAGCGGGTCAAGGAGCTCGCACAGGCGCAGTCGGCCGACATCGCGACGCGGGTCGAGGCCGAGGGCGTCGAGATCATCAGGGCGCGGGGCCGGCTGGTCGATCCGCAGGTCGTGCGGGCCGGCGACCGTACGATCAAGGCCGACGTGGTGCTGGTGGCCACCGGGGCGACCCCGCGTGTGCTGCCCGGCGCCGAGCCCGACGGCGAGCGCATCCTCAACTGGCGCCAGCTCTACGACCTGGAGGAGCTGCCCGAGCACCTGATCGTCATCGGCTCGGGCGTCACCGGCGCCGAGTTCGCCGGCGCCTACCGGTCACTGGGCTCGGAGGTCACGCTGGTCTCCAGCCGCGACCGCATGATGCCCAACGAGGACGCCGACGGCGCCGAGGTGCTGGAAGAGGTCTACCGGCGGCGCGGCATGAACGTCATGGGCCGCTCGCGGGCCGCCTCGGTCAAGCGCACCGCCGACGGCGTGGTGGTGACGCTGGAGGACGGCCGCACCGCCGAGGGCTCCCACGCGCTGATGACGGTCGGCATGGTGCCCAACACCTCGGGCATCGGCCTGGAGGAGGCCGGGGTGCAGCTCGACCGCAACGGCTTCATCAAGGTCGACAAGGTCTCGCGCACGTCCGCGCCCAACGTCTACGCCGCGGGCGACTGCACCGGCGTGCTGATGCTCGCCTCCGTCGCGGCCATGCAGGGGCGCATCGCGGTCTGGCACGCGCTGGGCGAGGCCGTCCAGCCGCTGCGGCTGGCCACCGTCGCCTCCAACATCTTCACCGACCCCGAGATCGCCGCCGTCGGCGTGGCGCAGCGGGCCATCGAGGCGGGGGAGATCGACGCGAACGTGGTCAAGCTGCCGCTCGCCACCAACGCCCGCGCGAAGATGCAGGGCTTCAACGACGGTTTCGTGAAGCTGTTCTGCCGCCCTCACACGGGCATCGTGCTGGGCGGCGTGGTGGTCGCGCCGCGCGCGTCGGAGCTGATCCTCGCCGTGTCGGTGGCGGTGCAGCAGCGGCTGACCGTCGACCAGCTCGCTCACACGTTCGCGGTCTACCCGTCGCTGTCGGGCTCGATCACCGAGGCGGCGCGCCGGCTGATGCAGCCGGGCGTCTCCATCTGAGACCCGCCGTCCGGTTGATGCGGCCGGGCGTGTCCGTCTGAGACCTGTCCGTCCGGCTGGTGCGGCCGGGCGTGTCCGTCCGTCACCAGCCGATCGTCGCTGCCGCCCTCCCGGTGGCGGCGCGACGGTCCAAAGGCCGAGGCGTCTGCCTCGGCCTTTTTGTGTGCCCTGCGGCAAGCGGAGGGACTTTCGACCGTTGACCTTTGTTGGTATGGACAGCAAACTAATTCAGAGTCTTGCGCCCGCGTTGAAGGAGCCTCCATGCCCTATCGCCCGCCCTTGGTCGCGCACGAGTACTTCGTCGCGGATCCGCCTGAGTTGCCGGTACGCGAGCGTGGTGAGGGCGGCCTGTCGGCGCTCGCCTCCGCCGAGCTATTGGCGGCCGACGGTGCCGGCGTGCTGCTCAAGGCGGTGACCACGGCGCAGGAGACGCTGGTCGTGCAGGTCGGTGCGGCCGGCGAGGGCGTGATCAGGGTCAGGCTGTCGGAGGATGCGACCGCGCGGCCGCGTTCGGAGCAGGCGATCGCCCTGGTGACGCCCGGCACGTACGAGGGCGCCCGCGCGGTGGCCGAGCCCGGCGAGCCGATCGTGATCGACGCCGGCTCGCTGCGCGCCGAGATCGCCCTGTCGCCCTTCCACCTGCGCTTCACCGACGCCTCCGGCGCGATGCTGGTCGAGCAGGATCGGGGGCACACCGACATCAGCGGCCGGCTGCGCACGCTGCCCTTCGGCCGCTCCCGCGTCTCGGGCACGCCGGTGGCCTACCACGAGAGCTTCGCCGCCGCGCCGGACGAGGCGTTCTCCGGGTTCGGCGAGTCGTTCACCCGGCTGGACAAGCGCGGCCAGCGGCCGGTGATGTGGAACTTCGACGCCTTCGGGGCCGAGTCGCAGCGCGCGTACAAGAACGTGCCGCTCTACCTGTCCAGCCGGGGCTACGGGGTGCTGGTGGACAGCGGCGCGCCGGTGGAGTTCGACGTGTGCCAGTCCACGCACAGCGTCGTGCAGATCGTGGTGCCCGACGACGTGCTCGACTACTACGTGATCGCCGGGCCGACGCCGCCCGAGGTGCTGGAGCGTTACGACCGGCTGACCTGCCGGCCCACGCTGCCGCCGAAGTGGGCGTTCGGCACTTGGATCTCCTCCGGGTTCTGCGTGGACAGCCAGGAGCGGGTGCTGGCCAGGGCGCGCACGATCAGGGAGCGCGGCATCCCCTGCGACGTGCTGCACCTGGACACGTACTGGCAGACCGACGGGCACTGGTCGGACCTGAAGTGGGACGCCAAGAACTTCCCCGACCCGGACGCCATGCTGGCGGAGCTGGACGAGATGGGGTTCAAGGTCTGCCTCTGGATGAACCCGTACGTCTCCCACCTCAGCCCGCTCTTCCGCGAGGCCGCTGAGGCCGGATATTTCCTGAAGAATCAGGCTGGGCTCGTGTACGTCGCCGACTGCTGGCACGGCTCCTTCCCCGCCTGCGGCATCGTCGACTTCACCAACCCGGCGGCCGTCGAGTGGTTCAAGGGCCTGCTCCGCCCGCTGCTGCGCCAGGGCGTGGCGCTGTTCAAGACCGACTTCGCCGAGGGCGTGCCGGCCGACTCGGTCGCCTGGAACGGCATGTCCGGCACCGACCTGCACAACGTCTACACGCTGCTGTTCAACGACGTCGTCGCCGAGGTCACCCGCGAGGTCAACGGGCACGGCCTGGTGTGGGCGCGCTCGTCGTACCTGGGCGGGCAGCGCCACAGCGCCCAGTGGGGCGGCGACACCTACACCAGCTACGCCGCCATGGGCAGCACGATCAGGGGCGGGCTCGCGCACGGCCTGTCCGGCGTGCCGTTCTGGAGCCACGACGCCGGCGGCTTCACCGGCCGCCCCACCGACGACCTGTACGTCCGCTGGACCCAGTTCGGCGCGCTGTCGCCGCTGCTGCGCCTGCACGGCACCACCACCCGCGAGCCGTGGGAGTTCCCCGCCGTCGAGGCCGAGGCGGTCGCCGCGCTCAGGCTGCGCTACCGGCTGATGCCCTACATCTACTCCGCCGCCGTCGAGGCCGCGCGCACGGGGGCGCCGATGATGCGGGCGCTGTGCGTCGACTACCCGGACGACCCGGTGGCCTGGCAGGCCGACCTGCAGTACCTGCTCGGCCGGGACCTGCTCGTGGCCCCCATGACCGCGCCCGAAGGCGTCCGGCAGGTCTACCTGCCCGCGGGTCAGTGGGTCGACTACTGGACGGGCGAGGTGCTCGACGGCTCCCGCTACGTCAGGGTCGCCAAGCCGCTCGACCAGATCCCGCTCTTCGTCCGCTACGGCGCGCTCATCCCCGTCCAGGAGGAAGGCGACACGGTGGACGTGCCGGAGCAGATCACGCTCGTCGCCTTCGGGGGTGGCGACGCCACGGTCCACATCCACGACGCCGACGGCCTGACGGTCGCGGTCGCCACCAGGGACGGCGACGAGCTGCGCGTCGCCGTCACCGGCCCGAAGCGCGTCACCGGCGTGGACATCGTCCCGGTGGCCGGAGCTCCCGCGCGGGCCGTCCTCTCGTAACACCCCCTGGAGGGATCATGCTCAGATCACGAGGCGCGGCGATGCTGGCCGCCGCCGTGCTCGCCCTGTCGGCCTGCGGTTCAGGAGGCTCGGGCAGCCCCGACCCGAGCGGCACCGAGCCGCGCGTGTTCAAGCTCTGGCACTACGAGAGCGCCGAGAGCGCCATGGGCAAGGCGTGGGCGGAGGCGATCAGGAAGTTCGAGGCGTCGCACCCGAACGTCAAGGTCGAGTTCGAGGAGAAGAGCTTCGAGCAGATCCAGAAGACGGCGAGCATGGTGCTCAACTCGGACGAGGCGCCCGACCTCATGGAGTACAACAAGGGCAACGCCACGTCCGGTCTGCTGTCGAAGCAGGGCCTGCTGACCGACCTCACCGAGGAGGCCACCAAGCGCGGCTGGGACAAGCTGCTGCCCGGCGGCCTGCAGACCACCGCCAAGTACGACGAGCGCGGTGTGATGGGCTCCGGCAAGTGGTACGGCGTGCCCAACTACGGCGAGTTCGTGATGGTCTACTACAACAAGGACCTCTTCGCCAAGCACAAGGTCGAGGTCCCGACCACGTTCGAGGAGTTCACCGCCGCGCTGGACACGTTCGTCAAGGCCGGGGTGACCCCGATCGCGAACGCCGGCGCCGAGTACCCGGCCCAGCAGATCGTCTACCAGCTCGCGCTGAGCAAGGCGCAGAAGCCCTGGATGGAGGCGTACCAGCTCTACACGGGCAAGGTCGACTTCCACGGGCCGGAGTTCACCTACGGCGCGGAGACGTTCGCCGACTGGGTGAAGAAGGGCTACATCGCCAAGAACTCGGCCGGCCTGAAGGCCGAGGACATGGGCGTGGCGTTCATGAAGGGCGAGTTCCCGATGGTCATCAGCGGAAGCTGGTGGTACGGCCGCTTCGCCTCCGAGATCAAGGACTTCGAGTGGGGCCACTTCCTGTTCCCCGGCTCGACCATGGCCCCGGGCTCCAGCGGCAACCTCTGGGTGGTGCCTGAGAACTCCGAGAACAAGGACCTGGCCTACGACTTCATCGACATCACGATGAGCAAGGAGATCCAGAACCTGCTCGGCAACTCCGGAGGCGTGCCCGTGGCCGCCGACCCGGCCGCCATCACCGACGAGAAGAGCAAGGAGCTGATCGAGACCTTCAACACGCTCACCGCCGCCGACGGGCTGGCCTTCTACCCCGACTGGCCCGCGCCCGGCTACTACGACGTGCTGGTGGCCGGGGTCCAGAACCTCATCAACGGCAGCAAGACCCCTGCCGAGGTGCTGGACGAGATCGCCGGGCCGTACGAGGACAACCTCGCCGACCTGGGCAACTAGATGAGCGCACGCACACGCGCGAGCTCCGGCAGACGGGGGTACTGGCTCTACCTGGTGCCCAGCCTGCTGCTGTTCACCGCCGTCATCGTCGTGCCGTTCGTGATGAACGTGGCGGCGAGCTTCACCCGCTGGTCGGGGGTCGGCAAACCGCGCTGGATCGGGCTCGACAACTACACGCGGCTGCTGTCCGACGAGCGGTTCTGGGAGTCGTTCCAGCACAATGTGGCCCTGATCGTGGCCATGGCGATCGTGCCGACCGCGATCGGGCTCGTGCTGGCCGCCGCCCTGTTCGACTACATCGGCAAGCGGTTCGGCACGCGCACGGCCGCCGCGCTGCGCGCGATGTACTATCTGCCGCAGGTGCTGCCGGTCGCGGTGGCGGGCGTGGTGTGGGGCTGGATGCTGCACCCCTCGTACGGCGCCGTCAACCAGATCTTCGGCCTGGACCTCGACTGGCTCGGCGACCCCGACCTCGCGCTCGCGACGGTGATGGGGGTCATGGTCTGGTTCCAGCTCGGCTATCCCGTGGTCATCTTCATGGCCGGGCTGCAGCGGGTGGACCCGTCCTACTACGAGGCCGCCGAGATCGACGGGGCCTCGTGGTGGCGCAGGTTCTGGCACATCACGCTGCCGCAGATCCGGCCGGAGATCTTCGTGGTGCTGCTGACCTGCACGATCGCGGCGCTGAAGGTGTTCGGGCCGATCTTCGTGCTGACCCGCGGCGGGCCCGGCAACGCGACGATGGTGCCGTCGTACTTCTCGTATCTGAACTTCTTCCAGAAGAGCAACGTCGGCTACGGCTCGGCGATCGCCACGGTGCTCGCGCTGATCATCGTCGTGGTGACGTTCCTCTTCCTGCGGGTGCAGGAGCGTGAGTCATGAGGGGCCCGGGACGCTGGGCGGTGCTGGCCGCGCTCGCCGTGCTGGCCGTGGTGATGATCTTCCCGTTCGTCATCGTGGCCATGAACGCGATCAAGTCGCCCGCCGAGTACAGCTCGCACGGGCCGCTGAGCCTGCCCGACGGGCTCTACCTCCAGGGCATCGTGGACTTCTGGAACCGGGTGCAGTTCGGTACCAAGCTCTGGAACAGCTTCCTGATCAGCGCGTCCGTGGCGGTGCTCGCGGTCGCGCTGTCGGTGCTCAACGCGTACGCGCTGGGCATCGGCAGGGTCAAGGGCCGGCTGTGGATCCTCGTGCTGTTCCTGGTGGCCAACACGCTGCCGCAGGAGTCGCTGGCCTACCCGCTCTACTATCTCGCCAAGGCGGCCGGCCTGTACGACACGCAGCTCGCGGTGATCATCGTGATGACCGCGATCCAGGCGGCGTTCGGCACGTACCTGCTGAGCGCGGTGCTCGGCCAGTTCCCGAAGGAGATCCTGGAGGCGGCGGCGATCGACGGCGCGGGGCGGCTGCGCGCGCTGGTCAGGATCGTGGTGCCGATCAGCCGGCCCACGATCAACGTGCTGCTGATCTTCTTCTTCATCTGGACCTGGAACGAGTTCTTCCTCCCGCTCATCCTGCTCATCTCGAACGACACCCAGACCGTGCCGGTGGCGCTCGGCGTCCTGCAGGGCGAGCGGTACATGGACGCCACCATGTCGAGCGCGTCCGCGCTGCTCGGCGTGCTGCCCGCGGTCGTGTTCTTCCTGATCTTCCAGCGCACGCTGACCCGAGGTGTGACGGTCGGCGCCATCAAGTGATGGAGACCCCATAATGCGAAAAGTCCCGTTATCGGCCGCGGTCGCGCTGGCCGCGTCCCTGCTGGCCGCACCCGCGCAGGCCGCCGAGACCCACCCCTTCCAGAACCCGGCGCTCCCGCTGGAACAGCGGGTCTCCGACCTGCTCGGCCGGCTCACGCTGGATGAGAAGCTGAGCCTGCTGCACCAGTCGCAGCCCGCGATCCCCAGGCTCGGCATCGGCTACCACAAGAACGGCACCGAGGCCCTGCACGGCGTCGCCTGGTCCAACCACCGCGACGACGGCTGGAGCCAGAAGTTCGCAAGCGGCACGGTCTTCCCGCAGCCCGTCGGGCTGGCCAGCACCTGGGACCCCGAGCTGGTCGAGCGGATCGGCTCGGCGGTCGGCGACGAGGTGCGCGGTTACAACGCCACCGACCCCGTGCTGTGGGGCCTGCAGGTGTGGGCGCCGGTGGCAGACCTGCTGCGCGACCCCCGGGCGGGACGCAACGAGGAGGGCTACTCCGAGGACCCGCTGCTGACCGGGGCCATGGCCACCGCGTACGGCAAGGGCCTGCAGGGCGACGACCCCTTCTACCTCAAGACCGCGCCCGTGCTGAAGCACTACCTGGCCTACAACAACGAGACCGACCGCAGCCTCACCTCCTCCAACCTGACGCCCAAGCTCAAGCACGAGTACTACGAGCAGGCGTTCAAGGCGCCGATCGCGGCCGACGCGGCGACCGGGGTGATGGCGTCGTACAACCTGGTCAACGGGCGGCCCGACCACGTCAACCCCGACCTGGACACGGTCGTGCGGTCGTGGACCGGCAAGACGCTCTACAACGTCAGCGACGCCTGGGGGCCGCACGCGCTCACCGACCTGGAGCGCTACTACGACGACAAGCCCGAGGCGTTCGCGGCGGTGCTCAAGGCCGGGCTGGACGGCTTCACCATCGACGACGGCGACGGCGGGCCGCTGGTCACCCACCTGAAGGCGGCGCTCGACCAGGGCCACATCACCGAGGCCGACGTGGACAGGGCCGTGTCGCGGGTGCTGTCGATCAGGACCAGGCTCGGGCACTTCGACCCGGACGGCGGGCCGTACAGCGGGATCGGCGCCGAGGTGATCGACAGCGCCGCGCACCGGCGGCTGAACCGCGAGGCCGCGGGCAAGGCGGCGGTGCTGCTGAAGAACTCCGGCGTGCTGCCGCTGTCCGCGCCGAAGTCCGCGGCCGTGGTCGGGCCGCTGGCGGGCAGGCTCTACCGCGACTGGTACTCGGGGCGGCTGCCGTACCAGGTGACGCCGCTCGACGGGATCAAGGAGCGGGTGCCCGAGGTGACGACCGGCGAGGGCCTGGAACGGATCGCGCTCAGGCACGTGGAGTCCGGCAAGTACCTCACCGCCACCGGCACCGGACCCGACGACAACGCCGCGCTCATCGACACCACGCCCACGGCGGCCTCCCAGTGGGACCTCACCGACTGGACCGGCGGCGTCTCCACGCTGCGCAACGCGGGCAACGGCCGGCTGCTCGGTGGCGACTGGCGCTCGCTCGACACCGACGACACCGAGCCGGACGGCTGGTACGTCTCGCAGCAGTTCGCCCTGGAGCGGCAGCAGGACGGCTCCTACCTCATCCGGTACGCCGGTTACGAGACCGTGGAGAGCTGGTTCGGGCTGCCCGACGCGTACGTGGGCGTCACCGCCGATGGCGCGCTCGGCCTGGTGCCCAAGGCGCAGGCCGCGACGTTCGCCAAGGAGGTCGTCTCCGACGGCATCGCCGAGGCCGCCGCGCAGGCCAGGAAGGCGCAGGTCGCGGTGGTCGTGGTGGGCAGCCACCCGTTCGTGGCCGGGCGCGAGTTCCACGACCGCGACACGCTGCGGCTCGGCGAGGGCCAGCGGCGGCTCATCGAGGCCGTGCGCAGGGCCAACCCGAAGACCGTGGTCGTGCTGGAAACGAGCTACCCGGTCATCGTGGACGCGCCGACGCTGCTGTGGACCACGCACGCGGGCGCCGAGACCGGGCACGCGATCGCCGACGTGCTCTTCGGCGACGTCAACCCGGGCGGCCGGCTCACCCAGACCTGGCCGGCCTCCGACGACCTGCCGGACCTGCTGGACTACGACCTGGTCAAGACCGGCATGACGTACCTGTACGGCAAGGAGAAGCCGCTGTACGCCTTCGGGCACGGCCTCAGCTACACCACCTTCGGCTACCAGGGCCTGCGCGTGCAGGGGGAGCAGGTGAGCGTCCGGGTGACCAACACCGGCAAGGTCACCGGCGACGAGGTCGTCCAGCTCTACACCCACCAGCGCGACTCCCGCTTCGCGCAGCCGGTCAAGCAGTTGCGCGGCTTTCAGCGGGTGACGCTGAAGCCGGGCGAGAGCCGCACGGTGACGTTCCGGCTGAAGAGGTCCGACCTCGCGGTGTGGGACCACACCAGGAACAGATGGGTCGTCGAGAACGCCACCCATGACGTGCTCGTCGGCTCCGCGTCCGACCGGATCCGCCGGTCCACGACGCTGCGGGTCCCGGGCGAGACCGTCCCCGTGCGCGATCTGGCGAAGCCGACCAGGGCGATGGACTTCGACGACTACCGGGGCGTCGCGTTCGCCGACGAGAGCAAGGTGAGCGGCGAGGTCGTCGAGGGTTCGGCGGGCGACTGGGTGGCCTTCACCCGGGCCTCCTGGGGCGGGCGGCTGACGGCGTCGGTGGCCTCGGCGGGTGGCGGCTCGTTCGAGGTGCGGCGCGGCTCGCCGAAGGGTGCGCTGCTGGCGACCGTCGAGGTGCCGGCGACGGGCGGGATCTACGCCTACGGCACCGCGACCGCGACCGTGCGGCCCGGTAAGGGCGATCTCTATCTGGTGTTCAAGGGAGACCTGCGGATCAAGGACTTCGCCGTCGCACGCTGAGAAAAGATGTGACGTCATTGGATAGTTGTGGTATCTATTATGAGTAGATAGCACGACTATCCAAGGAGTTCTCATGACCGTGATCGTTCTCGTGGTCGCCACGCTCGTGTTCCGGGCGCTCGGCGCGCTGGGCGTGCGCAGGTTCGGCACATGGCGGGAGAGCGCGGCGCATGGGCTCGCGGTCATGCTCGTCATGACGGCGAGCGCGCACTTCGTCCCGGAAAGCGTGACCGTCATGCCCAACTACGGGGACATGGTGGCGATGGTGCCGCCGTTCGTGCCGTTCCCGGGGTTCATGGTGTACCTGACCGGGGTGCTGGAGCTGGCCGGCGCCGCCGGGCTGGTGCTCGCGCGCTTCCGCAGGCCCGCGGGGATCTGCCTGGCGCTGCTCTTCGTCGTCCTGCTGCCCGCGAACATCCACGCCGCCATCGCCGGCACCTCGATCGCCTCGCCGCTGATCGAGCGGATCCCCGAGCAGGCGCTCTACATCGCCATCGCGCTGTGGGCGGCGCTCGGGACGCGCTCGGAACGCCCTGTGGCCGGCGTTTCCGTTGCTCATTAATTCGTCGAGCGTCCAAACTATTGACCGTCGCCGCGCCCGTGTGTGAGCCTTCTTGTGAAGCTCATGCGCGAAGGCGCGGCGACGGTCAGGGTCTCGCATTCTGCTCGTGCATGGCGGTCATCCACGCCCTCTGGCGCGCCTGTGGCGTGCCTGGAAAGGAAAGCCGCGCATGCGAAAAAGGCTGCTTGCCGTGCTCACGGCCGCCGCCGTCCTCCTCGTGACGGCCATCGTGCGGATGACGCCGGTCGCGGCCGTCGCCTCCGACCCGTACGCGTTCAAGAACGTGCGGATCGACGGCGGCGGCTTCGTCCCCGGCATCATCTTCAACCCGTCCGAACGCGACCTCATCTACGCCCGCACCGACATCGGCGGCGCGTACCGGTGGGACCAGTCCACCAAGTCCTGGACCCCGCTGCTCGACTGGGTCGGCTGGGACAGGTGGGGCTACAACGGCGTGATCAGCCTGGCCACCGACCCCGTGGAGACCAACCGCGTGTACGCCGCCGTCGGCATGCACACCAACGACTGGGACCCGGGCAACGGGGCCATCCTGCGCTCCACCGACAAGGGCGACACCTGGCAGGTCACGCCGCTGCCGTTCAAGCTGGGCGGCAACATGCCCGGCCGCGGCATGGGCGAGGCGCTGGCCGTCGACCCCAACGACAACCGCGTGCTGTACCTCGGCGCGCCCAACGGCAACGGCCTGTGGCGCAGCACCGACTACGGCGCCACCTGGTCGCAGGTGACGAGCTTCCCCAACCCCGGCGACTACGCCCAGGACCCCAGCGACCCCACCGGCTACCTCAGCCACCGCCCCGGCGTCGTCTGGGTCACCTACGACCCACGCTCCTCCGGCAAGGGCAGCCCCACCCAGACCATCTACGTCGGCGTCGCCGACAAGGACGACACCATCTACCGCACCACCGACGGCGGCGCCACCTGGTCGCGCGTGCCCGGCCGGCCCACCGGCTACATCGCGCACAAGGGCGTGCTCGACACCGAGAACGGCTACCTCTACATCGCCACCAGCGACACCGGCGGGCCGTACGACGGGGGCAAGGGCGACGTGTGGCGCTACGACACCGAGACCGGCGCCTGGACCCAGATCAGCCCCGTGCCGTCCGCCGGCTCCGACGCCTACTTCGGCTACAGCGGCCTGACCATCGACAGGCAGCACCCCGAGACGATCATGGTGGCCACGCAGATCTCCTGGTGGCCGGACGTCATCTTCTTCCGCTCCACCGACTCCGGCGAGACCTGGACCCGCGTGTGGGACTGGACCTCCTACCCCGACCGGTCGTTCCGCTACACCATGGACATCAGCGAGAACCCGTGGCTCACCTTCGGCACCGACCCGGAGCCGCCCGAGGTCACGCCCAAGCTCGGCTGGATGACCGAGTCGCTGGAGATCGACCCGTTCGACTCCGACCGGATGATGTACGGCACCGGCGCCACCATCTACGGCACCGAGAACCTCACGCAGTGGGACGCCGGCGGCACGTTCACGATCAAACCCATGGCCCGCGGCCTCGAGGAGACCGCCGTGCTCGACCTGATCAGCCCGCCCAGTGGCGCGCCGCTGATCAGCGGCCTCGGCGACATCGCCGGCTTCCGCCACACCGACCTGGACGCGGTGCCGTCCATGATGTTCACCCAGCCCACCTTCACCTCCACGACCAGCCTCGACTACGCCGAGCAGGCGCCGTCCATCATGGTGCGCGCCGGTGACTTCACCGACTCCGACCGCCCGAACGACAGCCACGTGGCCTTCTCCACCGACGGCGGCGCCACCTGGTTCCAGGGCACCGAGCCCGGCGGCGTCAACGAGGGCGGCACGGTCGCCGCGGCGGCCGACGGCTCCCGCTTCGTGTGGGCGCCCAAGGGCGTGACGCCCGTCTACTCCGTCGGGTTCGGCACCGCCTGGCAGACCGCCTCCGGCCTGCCCACCGACGCCATCGTGGAGTCTGACCGGGTCAACGCGATGACGTTCTACGGCCTCAGCGGCGGCCGCTTCTACCGCAGCACCGACGGCGGAGCCACCTTCGCCGCCACCGCCGCGACCGGGCTGCCCGCCGGCGGCAAGTTCAAGGCCGTGCCCGGCCGCGAAGGCGACGTGTGGGTGGCCGGCGATGGCGGCATCTGGCACTCGACCGACGGCGGCTCCTCGTTCACCCGGCTCTCCGGCATCACCGACGCCGTGAACGTGGGCTTCGGCAAGGCGGCGCCGGGTGCGAACTACCCGGCCGTCTTCGCCGTCGCCACCATCGACGGCGTCACCGGCCTGTACCGTTCGGACGACGGCGGGTCGAGCTGGCTGCGCATCAACGACGACGAGCACCAGTGGGGCAACATGGGCGAGGCGCTGACCGGTGACCCGCGCGTGTACGGCCGTGTCTACCTCGGCACCAACGGGCGCGGGATCATCTACGGCGACCGTACGGGGCCGCCGATCACCGTGACCCCGACCGAGGTCCCCACCGGGGACCCGACCGGGGAGCCGACCGGGGAGCCGACCGAGACACCGGGCCCCGGCGACGGCGGGTGCACGGCCACGTACCAGGCGGGCGACTCCTGGCCCGGCGGCTTCCAGGCCGGCGTCACCGTCGAGAACACCGGCGACGCCGCGATCACCGGCTGGACGGTGACCTGGGCCTGGCCCGGCGACCAGCAGATCACCACCCTGTGGGGCGGCACCCACACCCAGACCGGCCAGGACGTCACGGTCACGAACGCCTCCTACAACGGCGCTCTGACGGCCGGCGCGACCACCACCTTCGGCTTCAACGCCACCGGCCCCACCACCCCACCCACCACCCTGACCTGCGCCCCCTCGTAACGCCCACACATGCCACCCCACCCGATGGGGTGCCGAGCCCCGCACCCGCCCGGATGGGACCGCCCCGGATCTGTTCGGGGGGCGGCCTGTGTCCGTTCGGGTGGGGGCGCCTCGGGTCTGCTTGGGGGGCGGCCTGTGTCCGTCCGGGCGGGGGCGCCCCGGGTCCGTGGATGCGTCCCGGCGGCCTCGCAAGGACCGGCTCCACCGTCTCGCAGCCACCACCCACCGTTTCCCTAGGTGTCCCTCCTGCCAGGCTGATGTCCTTTTCGGGGTTGGGGCGAAGGACCTCGGCCCGTGGGGGCGCGTCAGCCCCTTCACTTCCCGAGGGACCTCAAGCCCGGCTGGAGGGGTGTGTCCGGGCGGTGGGTGTGGGGTTACGGCCTTCTTCTTGGTTCCGCGCGGGGGATGCCTGCGGCCGGGCGGTCCGTCAGCGGTGGACGGTCCGCATCTCGATGGGGCTCAGCCGGCTGGTCCTCAGGGGCGTCAGCCTCCGAGGGGGCCTCAGTCCCTCCAACCCCCTCAGGGGAGCTCGGCCCCGAAAGGATGCCGCGCCCGGGGAGGGACGGGCGGGAGGGTGGGTAGCTGCGGGGGCATGCACACACTCGTCAAGGGACTGATCGCCGGCGCGGCCGGCACCTGCGCGCTCAACATCGTCACGTACCTCGACATGCTCGTCAGGGCGAGACCGGCGAGCGGCACGCCGAAGGAGACGGCGAGCAGGCTGGCCGAGGCGGCGGGGCTGAGCCTGGGCGGCGATGAGGAGCGGGCGGGCAACCGCGAGGAGGCGATCGGCGCGCTCCTCGGGTACGCCACCGGCGCGGGCGTGGCCGTCTGCTACGGGCTGCTGGCCGGGCGGCGGCGGCCGCCGTGCCCGGCCGGGGTGGCGGCGCTGGCGGCGCTGGCCATGCTCGGCTCCAACGGCCCGATGACCGTCCTGGGCGTCACCGACCCGCGCAAGTGGTCGGCGGCCGACTGGATCTCCGACGTGGTGCCGCACGCGGCGTACGGGGTCGTCGCGTACGCCGCGTACGAGCTGATGCGCTGATCAGAGGTCTTCCAGCAGCCCGGCGGGCACCGGCTCGTCGGGTGGCGGTTCGTCGTGGTCGTCGGCGAGACCGGTGAGGATGACGGCCAGCTCGGCACGGGTGTGGATGCCGAGCTTGCGGTAGATCCGCGCCAGGTGGGTGTCGACGGTGCGTTTGCTGATCGACAGGGTGGCGGCCACTTCCATGTTGCTCATGCCGCGCAGGACCAGGTCGGTGACGCGGCGTTCGCCGACGGTCAGCGGGTGGCCGTTGCGCCCGCCGGCGGCGGGGGAGGACCGGCGCGGCGCGGTGGCGGCCCGGTGCTTGTCGGCGAGCGCGGCCAGGCGCTGTGCGCCGCAGTCGTTGGCCAGCCGCAGCGCCATGGCGAGCGTTTCGTGCGCCTTGCCGGAGTCGCCCGCCTGGCGCTGGGCGATGCCGAGGCGGACCATCGCTCTGGCCTGTTCGAGCCGGGCGCCCCGGTCGGCCAGCAGGTCCACCGCTTCGTGCAGCATGTCGAGCCGGGTGCTGCCCTCGTGGGCGACGCTGCCCGCGCTCAGCGCGCGGGCGATCGTGGTGGGCGCGCCCCATGCCCGTGCCAGCTCCAGCTCCCGTTCGGCCATCATGCGGGCGGCCGAGCGCTCGCCGGACAGGGCGTAGGCGAGGATCGCGTGGGGGCCCCAGGGCACGCAGGCCGGGTTGGTGATGCCGGCGGCGGTCAGGCGGCGCCCGCACTCCAGCAGGGTCAGCAGCCCGTCGCGGGGCCGCCCGTGCGACAGGTGCACGCGTCCGAGCGCGTCCAGGACGTGACCGGAGATGAGCGGGTGCCAGTCGCCGTACGCCCTGACCGTGCGCAGCGCGGACTCGGCGGCCTCCAGCTCGCCCCGCTCGAGCAGGATGCGGGCCGCGCAGGCGGTGGCGGCGGCGTGGAAGCCTTCGGCTTCGACCTCGCGGGCGCTGGCGATCGCGTCGTTGGCGTCGCGCAGCGCCGCGTCCAGGCGGCCGAGCTGGTAGCGCACCTCGGCCCTGGTGGACAGCGTCAGCGCCAGCCGGGTGGTCGAGCCGGTGTCCCTGGTCTCGGTGACGAGCCGTTCCGCCCAGTAGGAGGCCTCGTCGAGGCGGTCGCCCCAGACGAGCGGCAGCACGACGGTGACCGGCACCGTGCCCTGGCCGTCCAGGCAGCGGCGGGTCTGGGCGAGCATGCGCGGCAGGTTGCGGCCGCGTACGCCGGTGGCCAGCGCGAGGATGCTGAGGAACTGCCGGGCGGCGGGCGTGAGCAGGGTGCCGAACGAGCGGCTGAGCCGCCGCACCCCGATCCGCCCCGCGGAGCGGCCCCACATCAGCGCCTGGGCGGCGAACAGCAGGGCCAGGTCGGCGCTCGCGAGGTGCGGCGTGGCCGCCGCCGTGGCCGCGGCCTCGGCCATGACCTCGCCCGCTTCGACGGAGTTGGCGCTGACCAGGATGTCGGCGAACGGCGTCATCGACATCAGCGCCTGCGGTGCCCGCTTGACCCGGCCGTAGACGGTGCGCAGGTGGCGCAGGCAGGCGGGCAGGTTGTGGTGCATCTCGACCGCGCCCAGCTCGGCGGTGACCTCCAGCACCGTCTCGCGGTCGTCGGTCTCGGCCAGCGCGCGGTGCAGGTAGCCGGTGGCGTCCTGCCATAAGTGCTCGTTGCCGGCCTCGCCCGCGGCCTCGCGCAGCACGGTCACGGTCTGCGGGTCGCCGGTGGGGCCCGCCGACATCAGGTGCCGGGCCGAGCTGCGCAGCGGCCGGCCGAGCCGGTGCAGCAGCGCGGCGGTACGGCGGTGCAGCTCGTCGCGCTCTGCCGGGTCCATGCCGGCCAGCACGGTCTGCTGGATGCCGGGATGCGCGAACCTGTCGGGTGGCGCGCCGGTGACCAGGCCGAGCCGCCGTAATCGTGCCGCGGCCACCCGTGCGGAGTCCTGGCCCTGGCCGGCCAGCATGGCGGCGATCTCCAGGCCGTCGTCAGGCGCCACGACGGCGAGGCTGCGTAACAGCGCGACGCAGTCGGCGTCGGCGGCGGAGTCGCTGTCGGTCAGCCAGCCGAGCACGGTCTGCGTCATCGCCGCCGCGCCCGTGTCCAGCACCTGGGGCAGCTCGTCGCGGGTGGCGGGCACGCCGGTCCTGGCCAGCCTGGCGGCGAGCTCGTGCAGCAGCGCGGGGTTGCCCTGGGTGAGCTGGTGGCAGGCGTGCGCGACCTCGGCCTCGACCTGTTGCTCGGCGGTGCCGAGCTGGCCGGCGAGCAGCCGCCGCGCGGCGAGGTGGGTCAGCGGGGCGGGCCGCAGCAGCCGCATGTACGGCAGCGCCGCCAGGTCCCTGGCCAGGTCGTTTCCGCCGGGTTCGCCGGGCTCGTCGCTGGTCAGGATCATCGCGATGGGCAGGCCGTCGAGCCGCCTGGCGATGTAGGAGCACCACTCGGCGGACTGCTGGTCGGCGTGGTGCACGTCGTCGACGGCGATGATCAGCGGCTGGTCGCCGGTGAAGTCGCGGGTGGCGCGGTAGAGCCCGTGCAGCACGTCGGGGGTGACGGGGTCGTCCGCGCGGTTCTGGTCGAGCCGCAGGCCGGTGGGCGGGGCGCGGCCCGGCGACATGAGCGGCTCGAAGAGCTGGCGTACGACCCCGAAGGGGTGCTCGCGCTCGGCCGGGTGGCCGCGGGCCATGAGCAGCAGCGCGCCCGTCTCCGACAGGGCGGACAGCGCCGCGTTGAGCAGCGTGGTCTTGCCGATCCCGCGCGGGCCCTGGATCAGCAGGACCGACGGGTTGGCGGATCGGATCCTGGACAGAGCTTCGCGCACTGCGGCGAGTTCGGTGTCACGGTGTAGCAGCGTCTGTCCCGAAGACATTGCTACTCCCCAAGCCTTGGCCCCCTGGACTGTCATAGGGATCATCCCGCCAAGGACAGGTCCGCTGTCAATAGTTGACCGACAAATCGGACAATTGTGACAAGGTCTGGTCAGTTCTCGAGTCCTCCTCGGCTCCCGGCCGGCATGCGCATTCCCGGCGGCTCACATACGTATTTCACCGCATTGTGCAGTCAAATGCGTACGCCGGAATTACGTCTTTACACCGCGGCGAGCCCGATGCGACTCTGCGATCAACCGCCGGCACCGTTCGACGGCGGCACCGACGAAAACCCAAAACGGGGAGGGCCATGGACCGCCCACGTCTCAAAGCGCATTTCACTTCGCAGTTACTCGACGGGTCGACGGTCTTTCTCCTGGCCGAGGGCCAGCATTATCGGGTGACCGCCGAGGGGGCCGGAAAAGTCCTGCCTTACCTGGACGGACGGCATACGGTCGCGGAGATCGCCGCATCCTTGAGCGACGAACTGCCGCTCATGCAGACGCTCATGGCCATTCGCAAGTTCGCCGCCTACGGCGTGCTCGCCGACGGCCGGCCCGATTGGCCGGAGCACACCCTCGCCTTTTGGGACGCGCAGGGAATCGACCCGGTGCGCGCGCGGTCGGCGCTGGAGAGCACCGAAATCGTCGTCGTCGCCGCCGAGGGCGCCGACCCCGGGCCGATCGGCGCCGCGCTGGGCGAGCACGGGCTGCACACGCGTACGAGGAGCGTCGAGGAGGAGGCCGCGGGCCCCGCGGGCACCATGGCGGTCGTCGTCACCGGCGACTACCTCGACCCCGCGCTCGACCGGCTCAACGCCGCCTACCTCGCCGCCGGGCACCCGTGGGCGCTGATCAAGCCGGACGGCGTCACCCTGTGGATCGGCCCGGTGCTGCGGCCGGGGCGGACCGCGTGCTGGGCCTGCCTGGCGCAGCGGCTGGCCGGCAACCGGCAGGTCGAGCGCTACCTGGCGGGCAAACGCGGCGGCGGCGTGCCGTACCACCCGGTGCGCGAGTCCGTGCCGGCCGGCCCCTCGGTGGCGGGCGGGCTGCTGGCGGTGGAGCTCGCCAAGATCGCCGCCCGCCGCGACGACCCCTCGGCCGCCGCGTCCCGGCTCGACGGCAAGATGACCACCATCGACCTGCGCACCCTGGGCGTGACCGAGCACACCGTCATCCGGCTGCCGCAGTGCCCGGCCTGCGGCGACCCCACGCTGATCAGCGAGCGCAGCCCCAAGGTGACGCTCTCGGCCCGCGACGCCAGGCACGTCACCGACGGCGGCTACCGGATCGAGCCGCCCGCGCGTACGTACGCACGGCTCGAAAAGCACATCAGCCCGCTCATCGGCGCGGTGACCAGGCTGCACACGTTCGCCGACGAGGACAACGGCGTCACCTACAGCTTCACCGCGGGACACAACTTCGCCATGATCGGCGACAACATGGACCTGCTGCGCCGCAACCTGCGCGGGCAGAGCGGCGGCAAGGGCCGCACCGAGGTCCAGGCCAAGGTGAGCGCCCTGTGCGAGGCCATCGAGCGCTACTCGGGCGTGTGGCGCGGCGAGGAGCCGGTGACCGAGGCCGCCTACGCCGACCTCGACCCGGCCGTGGCCGTGCACCCGGAGAGCCTGCTGCACTTCTCCGACCGCCAGTACGCCATCCGCGAGGAGTGGAACAAGGACCCCGCGCACCGCCTGCACCTGGTGCCCGAGCGCTTCCGCACCGACCTGCCGGTGGACTGGTCGTCGGCCTGGTCGCTGACCGAGGAACGGGAGCGGCTGGTGCCCTCGGGCTACGCCTGGTACGGCCACCCCGACCTGGAGCGGCACTTCTACTGCGTGGGCGACTCCAACGGCAACGCCTCGGGCAACTCCGTCGAGGAGGCCATCCTGCAGGGCTTCTGCGAGCTGGTGGAGCGGGACGCGGTGGCGCTGTGGTGGTACAACCGGGCCCGGCGGCCGGCCTTCGACCTCGACTCGCTGCACGACCCGTACGTCGACACCGTGCGCGAGTTCTACCAGGGCATGGATCGCGACATCTGGCTGCTCGACATCACCACCGACCTCGGCATCCCGGCGTTCGTGGGGGTGTCGTACCGCAAGAACCACCCGGTCGAGGACGTCATCGTCGGCTTCGGCGCGCACCTCGACCCGCGCATCGCCGCCATCAGGACGCTGACCGAGGTCAACCAGTTCCTGCCTTCGGTGGAGCGGCGCGACGAGCAGGGCAACACGCTCTACCTGGACGACGACGTCGCCACGCTCGCCTGGTGGAAGGAGACGAAGCTGGCCGAGCAGCAGTGGCTGGTGCCCGACCCCGCACAGCGGGCGCGCACGCTCGCCGACTACCCGCCGTCGGGCGGCGAGGACCTGGCGGCCGACGTCGAGACGTGCGTGGAGCGGGCCGCCGCGGCGGGCCTGGAGGTCATCGTGCTCGACCAGAGCCGGCCCGACCTGGAGCTGAGCGTCGTCCGCGTGATCGCGCCCGGCATGCGGCACTTCTGGCGGCGGCTCGGCCCCGGCCGCCTGTACGACGTGCCGGTCGAGCTCGGCTGGATCCCGAAACCCCTCGCGGAGGACGAGCTCAACCCCGTCAGCGTCTTCTTCTGACAGCTCCTCGGACCGGCCACGAGACGCCGCAGTGAACGAGGGAGGAACCCGGCGTGACTGAGACGAAACGGCGACTGCGCCGCGACGCGACGCTCGCCGAGTCGGACGGCGAGGTGCGCATCTCCTCGCCGGCCGGCTCACTGGACCTGCGGAACCTGCCCGAGCAGACGGTGGCCGCGCTCCGCGTGCTCGCGGCGGGCGAGGCGACGGACGCGACGCTCGCGGCGACGGTGGGCGAGGCCGGGCTGCTGCGCTGGAACCTGCTGCTACGCCGCCTGGCGATGGGCGGCATGCTGGAGTACGTCACGCCGCACGCCAGGCTGCGGCCCGTGGGCGCCGGCCCCGTCGAGCCCGCCGGTGCGCCCGCCCCCGGCGAAAGGATCAAGCTGTCCCGCTTCGCCGTGATCACGGCGGAGGACGGCGTGCTGTGCGTGCGCGGCCCGCGCAGCCCCGCCGTGGCCGAGCTGGAGCCCGCCGCCGCCGGCGTGCTGGGCGCGCTGTCCGGCTGGACCACCCCGGACCGGGTGGGCGACCGCGAGCTGCTGCGCTTCCTGGCCGCCGCCGGCGCGCTGACCGCCGAAGACGAGGACGGCGAGCTGGAGCTGGCCCAGTGGCACCCGCGGGACCTGTGGCTGCACGCCCACAGCAGGGGACCGCGGATCACCGACAGGTACGGCGGCTCCTACCCGTTCAAGGATCGCTTCGAGCCCCTGCCCGCCGCCCCGGCCCCCTTCGGCGGCAAGCGGGTCGAGCTGGCCGCCCCCGACATGGACGAGCCGGGCTCCGGCCTGTACGAGACGCTGGAGCGCCGCCGCTCGATACGCGAGCACGACGACGGCGCGCCCATCACCCTCGACCAGCTCGGCGAGCTGCTCTACCGGTCGATGCGGCGCCGCGCGGCCTTCCCCTCGCCGGACGGCCAGGAGCTGGCCGACCGTCCCTACCCCTCCGGCGGCTCGGTGCACGAGCTGGAGGTCTATCCGCTCGCCGTCTCCTGCCGCGGTCTCGACCCGGGGCTGTGGCACTACGACACCGCGGGCCACGCCCTGGAGCTGGTGGCCGAGCCGGGGCCGGCGGTGCGGGTGCTGGTGGAGCGGGCCAAGGCGGCGGCGCAGCTCGAACAGGACCCGCAGGTGCTGCTCATCGTCACCGCCCGCTTCGGCCGGGTCATGTGGAAGTACGAGACCATCGCCTACCCGCTGGTGCTCAAGCACGTGGGCGTGCTCTACCAGACGATCTACCTGGTCGGCACCGCCATGAACCTGGCCGTGTGCGGGCTCGGCGGGGGCGACGCCGGCGACTTCGCGCGCGCCAGCGGCCTCGGCTACCTGAGCGAGGGCAGCGTCGGCGAGCTGGTGATCGGCAGCAGGCGGGGATAGCGAGATGAAGTTCCGGTTCAAGGCGCTGCAGCGGATGCGCGAACCCGACGAGCTCGACTCGCCGACGCTGCTGGCCTCGCCGCGCGGATGGATCGCCACGTTCGTGGTGCTCATCATCGTGGCGGCGGCGGGCGTCTGGTTCTTCGTGGGGCGGCTGCCGGTGACGGTGTCCGCCTCGGGCGTGCTCACCCGTCCCGCGGGCACCGCGCGGCTGCAGAGCCCGTACGGCGGGACGGTCCGCTCGATGCTGGTCCGTCCCGACGACGCGGTGCGGCGGGGCCAGGAGGTCGCGGTGATCACCGTGGACGGCGGGACGGGCCGGGTGAGCGAGCGGGTCGTGCGCAGCCCGTTCACCGGGCGGGTGGTCGCCTTCAACGCGGTGGACGGCCACGTGGTCGCGCCGGGCGAGGAGCTGCTGCTCATCGAGCGCACGGACGCGCCCGACGACCGGCTGGTGGCGATGCTGTTCGTGCCGGTGGACCGCGCGATGGGCGTGGTGCCCGGCCGGCCCGTCGACCTGTCGGTGTCGTCGGCGCCGCCGGGCGCGTTCGGGCTGCTGCGCGGGCGGGTCCACTCCGTCAGCGCGTACCCGGTGATGCTGGAGCAGGCGGCCGACCTGGTGGGCGGCGTTGAGGCGGCGCGCGGCTACCTCAAGGGCGCGCCCGCCCGGCTCGTCATCGTCGATCTGGAGCGCGACCCGAGCACGCCGTCCGGCTACGCCTGGTCCACCAAGGACGGGCCGCCGGTGCCCCTGCAGTCGCAGGTGTCGGTGGCAGGAGCGATCGTCCTGGGCAGCCAGACCATGTTCGACCTGCTGCTCGGGCGCTGAGGGGGAGATGTGACGACCACGAGCGCTCCCGCACAGGCCAGGCCGCCGGCCGCCCCGCGCGCGCCGCGGCCGCGTCCGGCCAGGCGGTGGCGGTGGCGGCGGCGCACGCCGACCGTGATCCAGATGGAGGCGGTGGAGTGCGGGGCCGCCTCGCTGGCGATGATCCTCGGCTACTACGGCAAGTTCGTCCCGCTGGAAGAGCTCCGCGCGGCCTGCGGCGTCTCCCGCGACGGCGCCAAGGCCTCCAGCGTGATCGCCGCCGCCCGCCGGTACGGGCTCATCGCCAGGGGCTTTCAGATGGAGGCCGAGGACCTGCGCACGCTGACCGGCCCGGCCATCGTGTTCTGGGCCTTCCAGCACTTCATGGTCCTGGAGGGCGTGCGCAGCCGGTTCGGCAGGAAGGCCGTGGCGGTCAACGACCCCGCCAACGGCCCCCGCATGATCGATTGGGACGACTTCGACTCGGGCTTCACCGGCGTCGTGCTCACCTTCGAGCCCGGCCCCGACTTCCGGCCGGGCGGCCGGCCTACCAGGGTCGGGCAGGCGCTGCTCGCCCGCCGCATGCCGTCGGGGCGGGCGCTGCCGCTGGTGCTGCTGGCCAGCCTGCTGCTGGTCGTGCCCGGCATCATCGGGCCCGCCTTCAGCCGGGTCTTCATCGACCGGGTGCTGAGCGGGCGCGACCCCGGCTACCTGGTGCCGCTGCTGTTCGGCGTGGGGGTCACGGCGGTGGCGGTGTTCGTGCTGACCTCGGTGCAGCGGCACTATCTGCTGCGCATGGAGATCCGGCTCGGGCTGGTCAGCTCGGCCCGCTTCTTCCGGCACCTGCTGCGGCTGCCCGTGGAGTTCTACCTCCAGCGCCGCCCCGCCGAGGTCGCCAAGCGCGTGCAGGCCAACGACACCGTCGCCGAGATCCTCTCCCGCGACCTCGCCATCACCGTCGTCAACCTCGTCCTGGTGCTCTTCTACGGCATCGTGCTGATCCGCTACGACCTGCTGCTCGGCCTGGTCGGAGTGGGCATGGCGATGGTCAACATCCTGGTGCTGCGCCAGGTGTCCAGGGCGCGCACGGACGCGGTGGCCGCGCTCCGCGCCGACCTCGGCAACCTGACCTCCACCACGTTCAACACCCTGCAGCTCATCGAGACCGTCAAGGCCACCGGCGCCGAGCCCGCCGCCTTCCAGCGCTGGTCGGGCTTCCTGGCCAAGGCGGTCACCGCCAAGCAGCGGCTCGGCGTCACCACCGCCATGCTCACCGTCGTGCCGCCGCTGCTCGCCGGCGTCAACAGCGGGCTCATCCTGCTGATCGGCGGGCTGCGCGTGGTGGACGGCGTGATCAGCGTCGGCATGCTGGTGGCCTTCCAGACGCTGCTCAGCTCGCTGTCCAGGCCCGTCACGCAGCTCACCAACCTGGGCGGGCAGCTCCAGGACATCTCCGCCGACGTCTGCCGGCTCTACGACGTCGAGAAGTACCCCGTGGCCAAGGTCTTCGAGCGCCGCGCGCCCGTACGGCAGCGCGCCGAGGGCCGGCTGGACGGGCGGCTGGAGTTCGACCGGGTCACCTTCAGCTACAGCGCGACGGCCGAGCCCGTCATCAAGGACCTGTCGTTCACGCTCGTGCCGGGGCGCAGGCTCGCGATCGTCGGCAACTCCGGCAGCGGCAAGTCGACGGCGGGCAAGCTCGCCGCCGGCCTGTACGTGCCCACGTCGGGGCGGGTGCTGCTCGACGGGCTGCCCCGGGAGGAGCTGCCCAGGGAGGTGGTGGCGGCGTCGGTCGCGTACGTGGACCAGGACATCATGCTGTTCGAGGGCACCGTGCGCGACAACCTCACGCTGTGGAGCGACGACCTGCCCGACGAGGTGGTGGTCTCCGCGCTGCGCGACGCCGCGCTGTTCGACCTCATCGCCACCAGGCCGGGCGGTCTCAACAGCGGCGTGCTGGAGGGCGGGCGCAACTTCAGCGGCGGCCAGCGGCAGCGCCTGGAGCTCGCCAGGGCGCTGTCCATCAGGCCGACCCTGCTGATACTCGACGAGGCGACCAGCGCGCTCGACCCGGAGACCGAGCGGGTCATCGCCGACAACCTGCGCAGGCGCGGCTGCGGCTGCCTGATCATCGCCCACCGGCTGTCCACCGTGCGCGACGCCGACGAGATCATCGTGCTCGACCGCGGCGAGGTGGTCGAGCGCGGCCGGCACGCCGAGCTGCTGGCGCTGGACGGCCACTACGCCGAGCTGCTGAGAAGCTCGCGCAGGAACGGGGAGGGAACGTGACGACCGCGGCGCTCCCGGCGTTCTCGCCGTTCTTCACCGACGCGGCCACGCCGGTCGACTACTCCGCAGGCAACCTGTTCGTCATGTCGGGCGTGCGCGAGGTGCTGCTGGTCGAGCGGGGCGAGGTGGACCTGTTCGCGGTGCGACTGGAGAACGGGCGCCCCGTCGGCCGCTGGAACTACCTGTGCCGGGTCCGCGAGGGCACGCTGCTGCCCGGCGCGCCGCGCGGCCCCCGGCACGGCATCGTCGGACGCCCGGTGCTCGGCTCGCGCGTCTCCCGCGTGCCGCTGGCCAAGCTGCGCGAGCTGGCCGGCGCCGGGCGCTCGGCCACCATGTCCACCGCCGGCTACGGGCTGGCCGTCAAGCAGCTCGTCCGCGGCGTCGAGGCCGGCATGGTGTCGCTGGCCACCGCCCTGCGCGACGGGCTGCCGCCGCGCGAGTTCGTCCCGCTGGCCTCCGACGCGGTCACCGAGCTGGGCGCCGGCCGCGCCGCGAGGTCCGTGGACGGCGTGCAGTGGCTCACCGTCGAAGAGGGCGCGGTCGAGATGCCCGACGGCGTGGCCGGCGTGCTGACGGCGGGCGCCGAGCTGGCGGTCACCGAGCGGGACTGGGTGGTCGCCACCGCCCCCGCCAAGCTGCGGGCCAGGTCCACCTGGCAGCTCCTGGCCGACGAGACGCTGTGGAGCCGCTGGGTCGAGCACGCCATCCGCTTCCTGTACACCGTGGACCGCCGCGTCGAGCGGCAGCGCACCCACGAGCTGCGCTCGCTCGAACGCAGGAAGGAGCGCGAGTCGGGCGTCGCCGTGGCGGCCCGGCGCGCCTTCGACACCCTCGTCCGCGACACCGAGGCGAGGGTGCGCCTGGCCGACGTCACCTCCGACCCGCCGATGCTGGCCGCCGCCCGGCTGGTGGCCTCGCACGGCGGTTTCGGCGTCGTCGCGCCCCCGCCGGGCGGCGCCAGGGACGTCGACTCGCTGCAGGCCATCGCCCTGGCCTCAGGCGTGCGTACGCGCTCGGTCCGGCTGGACGACGGCTGGTGGAAGCGGGACATCGGCCCCATGGTCGGCTACCTGCGCGAGGACGGCACCCCCGTGGCGCTGCTGCCGATCGGCTCCCGCTACGTGCTCGCCCAGCCGGGCCAGAGCCGGGTCACGCCCGTCACCAGGGCGGTGGCGGCCACCCTGGCCAACAAGGCCGACGTGCTGTACGAGCCGCTGCCGCCCGACGTCCGCACGGTCGCCGGGCTGCTGCGCTTCGGGTTCGCGCGCAACGGCCGCGACCTGTTCGTGCTCGCCTCGCTCGGCACGCTCGTGGCCGTCATCGGGCTGCTCGTGCCCGCGATGACCGGGCTGGTGCTGGGCACGTTCGTGGCGCGCGCCGAGCGCGACCTCATCGTGCAGGGCGCGGCGCTGGTGATCGGCGGCGCCTTCGTGGCGGCCGCGCTGTCGATCGTGCAGAACGTGGCCGCGCTGCGCATCGAGGGCCGCGCCTCCGCACGCGTGCAGGCGGGCGCGTGGACGCGGCTGCTGTCGTTGCCCGTCACGTTCTTCGGCCGCTACTCCACCGGCGAGCTGGGCACGACCGTGCTCGGCGTGAGCGCGGCGCAGGAGATGCTCTCGGGCGTGATGACGACGGCCACGCTGGGGCTGTTCGGCGGCCTGGCCAACCTCGTCCTCGTCTACGTCTACGACGTCCGGCTGGCGCTGCTCGCGACCCTGCTGGTGCTGATCGGCATCCTGGTGTGCGCGGTCGCCGGGTTCTTCGAGGTGCGCCTCCAGCGCCGCCTGTACGAGCAGGAGCAGCGGCTGTCGTCCCGGGTGTTCCAGCTGCTGTCGGCGGTGCCCAAGCTGCGCGTGGCCGCCGCCGAGGACCAGGCGTTCTCGGTGTGGACCCGCGACTTCATGAAGGCCAGGGCCACCTCGGCCAAGGCCAGGCGGCTGCAGAACCTGGTGACCACCTTCAACGCGGGGTTCCCGCTCGTCTGCTCGTTCGTGATCTTCGCGGTGGCGGCGGGGCCGCTGGGCGGGGAGCTGCCGATCGCCGCGTTCCTCGCCTTCTTCACCGCGTTCAACCTGCTCATCGCCTCGGTGCTGCAGTTCACCGGCGCGGCCATCACCGCCATGAGCATCGTGCCGATGATCGAGAAGCTGGCGCCCGTGCTGGAGGTCGAGCCCGAGGACCACGCGGGCAAGGCCGACCCGGGCGAGCTGTCCGGCCGCATCACGATGTCCAAGGTGTCCTTCCGCTACGGCGCCGACGGCCCCAGGGCGCTCATCGACGTGGACCTGTCGATCGAGCCCGGCGAGTTCGTCGCGATCGTCGGCCCGACGGGCAGCGGCAAGTCCACGATCCTGCGCCTGCTGCTCGGCTTCGAGCAGCCGGACTCGGGCAGCGTCATGTACGACGGCCAGGACCTGGCCGAGCTGGACCTCGGCGCGGTGCGCCGGCAGTGCGGGGTGGTGCTGCAGAACGGTGCGCTGCTCGCCGGCGACATCAAGCAGAACATCGTCGGCAGCACCGGACACACCATCGACGACGCCTGGGAGGCCGCCGCGATGGCCGGCATCGACGGCGACATCTCGGCCATGCCGATGGGCATGCACACCGTGCTCTCCGAAGGCACCCACACGCTCTCGGGCGGGCAGCGGCAGCGCATCATGATCGCCAGGGCGCTGGTCTCGCGCCCGCGCATCGTCTTCTTCGACGAGGCCACCAGCGCGCTCGACAACCCCGCGCAGAACGTCATCGCCGAGAGCACCCGCAGGCTCAACGCCACCCGCGTGGTCATCGCCCACCGGCTGTCCACGATCAGGGACGCCGACAAGATCCTCGTGCTCGACGGCGGCCGCGTGGTCCAGCAGGGCACCTACGACGAGCTGCTGGCCGATGAGCAGGGACTGTTCGCGCGGCTGGCGCGGCGGCAGATCTGAGCGCGGCGCCGGCCCTCCGCGCCGGCGCGCTCCCGGCCGGCGCGCTCCCGGCTCGACCGCGCTCCCGGCTCGACCGTGTTTCCGGCCGGCGCGTTCCCGGCTCGACCGCGTTCCCGGCTCGACCGCGTTCCCGGCCCGACGGCGTTCCGCGCCGACGGCGCTTCCGGCCGACGGTGCTCCCGGGGCACGAGGCGACGGCGGTTCCGGGAGATGCGGCGACGGTGCTCCCGGGCATGCCCCGGCGGCGCTCCCGGGCGTGGGGCGGGGGCGCTTCCGGCTGCGCGGCGGGGGCGGGCCCTGGGCGCGCGACAGGGGTGCCTTCCGCCGTGGGAAGGGGGCGCTGGGGGCAGACGAGCAGCGCTCCGACGTGGCAGGATGTCACGATAGTGCCGACCGGGGCCGCTGCCCGCCTCTCGCCGATCCCGTGGGCGGATGTCCGAGGAAGGTGGACGACTGATGGACTTCGTGCTGCTGATCCACGGCGACGAGATGCTCTGGGACGCCTTCAGCGAGAGCGAGCGCAGGCGCATGGCCGAGGCCCACCGCCGGTTCGGCAGGGAGATGGTGGAGGCGGGGGTCAACGTCAAGTACGGCGCGGGGCTCACCAGGTCCCGCGAGGGCAGGCTGGTGCGGCCGGACGGCCCGGCCGTCCAGGGGCCCTACGCGGTCGGGCGCGAGCAGATCGGCGGCATCTGGATCATCGACGTCGCCTCCGCGGAGGAGGCCGAGTCGTGGGCGCGCAAGATGCCGTACGCGCCGGGCGACATCGTCGAGGTCCGGCCCTGCGACCCCACGGCCTGAAGCACGACCTCACGGTCAGGGGCGTGGACCCCACGCCCCAACGCCGTCGCACACCGTCTGACGCTGTTCTGAGACGTTTTCGCGGCCTTATGCCACGCCGCCGGCCGCCGGCCGCCCTGGCGCGGGACCCCGGCGCCCCGGCGGCCGCGGGACGGTCACCGGGGCCGGGTGCGCGCCTCAGTAACAGCGCCTCAGTGACAGCGCCTCAGTGACAGCGCCTCAGTGACAGCGCCTCAGTGACAGCGCCTCAGTGACAGCGCCTCAGTAACTGGGGCGGCGGCTGAGCACGATGCCCGCGGCCAGGAAGAGCAGGCCGGCGGCGCCGTACACGATGGCCGGGGTGGTGGCGGGCGGCTGCTGGCTGGCGTTCACCACGGCCAGGCCGAGGCCGACGATCCCGCTGATGTAGCAGAAGATCGCCACGAAGATCTTCCAGAACGGACTCATGGTGCATTCCTCCCGAACCTTGCGGGTTTCTCCGGATCCTTCTCCGGTACTGAGGGGGCCGGGCCCGGTGGCGCGGTCCCTGTGAGGGTGGAGCCGGGCGGTTCCTTCTCGGGTGCCGAGTGGGCCGGGCCCGGTGGCGCGGTCCCTGCGGCGGCGAAGCCGAGCAGCATGACCCAGGCGTCCGGATCGGCCAGGAAACGCCGCCAGCGGTCGGCCGCCAGGGCCAGCTCGGCCACCGACAGCGCGCCTGCGGCCACGAGCGGCGCCAGGCGCTCGGGCCCCAGATGCGGGGCGAAGGCGGCGGTCGGATGGGTGTCGTTGGTGGTGGCGAACGGGCGCAGCAGCACGTCCGCGAAGCCCGCGCGGCGCAGCAGCCGGGTGAGCCGCCTGCCGATCCGGCGGTCCCCGCCCGCCTCGCGCTGCGCCCGCGCCATCGCGGCGTGCACGTGGGCCAGCTCGGGGTACATCGGCTCGGCAAGGCCCCACAGCATGCCGTCGACCTCGACGACGACCACGGTGCCGCCGGGCCGCAGCACGCGCAGCACCTCGGCCAGCATCGGCGCGGGATCGGCGAGGTGCTGCAGTACGTATCGCAGCAGTACGCCTCCCACGCTCCCCGTACGCAGGGGCAGCCGGGCGCCGTCGGCGGCCACGAGCGGGGCGCCGCAGCCGCCCGCGTGACGCAGCAGCTCCGCGTCCACGTCGAGCGCGATGACCGGCAGGCCGGGCTCGGCGGCGCGCAGCCTGCGGGTGACCGCGCCCGAGCCGGCGCCGAGTTCGAGCAGCGGCCCCGCGCGGGTCAGCCCGAGGTCGCGCATGATGCGCAGCTCCTCGTCGAAGGAGAGCGCCGCCTGCGCCTCAAGGCGGGCCAGCTCGCCGGGCACGCCGCCCAAGGTGGTGCCGGCGACGTCGTACGAGCCGGCCGGACCCGCGCTCACCGCGGCCTCGGCGTCATCGTCATGCCGTGCCGCGGCCGCAGCGTGACCAGCGCCTCGGGCTCGACGGGGAACCCTTCGGCCAGCTCCATGCGCAGGTCGCGCAGCAGCACGGCGAGCACGAGCGTGGCCTCGACCATCGCGAAGTGCCGCCCCAGGCAGACGCGCGGTCCGCCGCCGAAGGGCAGGTACTGGTGGCTGAGGTGGCGAGCGGCCGCCTCGGGGTCGAACCGCTCGGGACGGTAGGCCTCGGGCTCGTCCCAGTAGCGCGGGTCGCGGTGCAGCACCCACGGGCTGATGCAGACCAGCGACCCCGCGGGGATCTCGTAGCCGTCGATGACGTCGGCCGCGACGCTGCGCCGCGAGATGAGCCAGACCGGCGGATAGAGCCGCATCGCCTCCTGGACGGCCTGCCGGCACCTGCGCAGCGCGGGCAGGTCGGCGGCGCTCGGAGCCCGGCCGCCCAGCACCTCGTCGATCTCCGCGCGGACCGCATCGGCGGTCTCGGGATGGCGGTCGAGCAGGTAGAGCGTCCAGGTCAGGGACTTGGCGGTGGTCTCGTGCCCGGCCATGATGATCGTCAGCACCTGGTCGCGCAGCTCGGCGTCCGTCATCGCGGGTGCGCCGTGGCCGGCTCCGCCAGGATGCGCCTCCGCGAGCAGCGCGCTCAGCAGGTCGTCGCCCGCGCCGCCCGTGCGGCGGGCCGCGATGATGACCCGGGTCACCTGGTCGAGGAAGGCCCGCGCCCGCTGGAACCCGGCGTAGCGCGCCGCGGTGTCGGCAGGGTCGGGGTCGTCCGCCGGTACGTAGTGCCCGATGAACCGGTTGACCGCGTCCACCGCCCGGCCGAACCCCTCGCCCGCGCCGCCGATGTCGGTGCCGAGCATGGCCTTGACGATCACCGTCAGCGTGAGCGCGGTCAGGTCGTGGTCCACGCGTACGGACGCCGCGCCCCGCCACTGCCGCGCCAGGTGCTCGGCGGCCTCCACGATGACCTGGTCGAACCGGATGACCTCGGACGGCCTGAAGGCGGGCGCGCACATGCGGCGCTGCGCCGCCCACTCGGCGCCGTTGCTGGTCAGCAGGCCGTTGCCGAGCAGCGGGCGGAGCATGTCGTCGTCCGGCGTACGGTCCTTGGTGTAGTTCGTACCGTTCTCTTTGAGTACGTACCTGGCCAGGTCGGGCCGGTTCAGCATGTAGACGGGCTCTCCGTCGGCGTCGTGGCGGGTCACGTCCCCGAGGGCCGCCATCGCGGTCACGAACTCGAGCGGCGCGTCCCGCATGGCGCGCAGGCTCTGGGTCTCCGCCGGTCCAGGCGGCACCCGGGGGGATACGTACGTCCCGGACATGAGCACTCCCATTGCTTACGTAAATGGAATTCGGAATACGCATTTCCGGCCGCTGAATACGTATAAGTATTTCGTACGGTTCCGGCCCGCGCATTTGCAGAGTACCTTTTGGCAGGAAGGGCCTCAATACTTAATCGAGTGCCCCGGAAATTAAGTCTGGGCAACCTGGAAATCGGCGTGCAAGACTCCATTCCGAGACGGCGCACCGGCGCCGATGGGGAAAGCTCCCAGGAGGAAGCAATGGCACTGAATCCCAGAGAGCGGACGGAATTCGTCAACGCCTACACCCGGGTTCTCATCACGGCGTGGTCGAGCGAGGAGTTCTCGGCCAAGCTCGACAACAATCCGCGCGAGGCGCTGGCGGAATCCGGCCTCGAGGTTCCCGCGGACGCTCAGATCACCGTGGTGCGCAACGTCCCCGAAGGCGCCCACGAGTCCAACATCGACGTTCAGGTCGCCCTCTGGGAGCGCGGCCTGGAGACGGGGGTGTACGAGTTCCACATCCCCGAGACGCCGCAGATCGACATGGCCGAGCTGAGCGAGGGCGACCTCGACTCGATCGCGGCCGGCATCGACATCAACTGCTGCTGCTGCCCGTGCTGCTGCTGCACCTGACCTGAGCCGCCGCCGAGGTCTCGCACGCCCGAGAGGAATGAGGAGATCATGTCCGACGATCAGGCCGACCCGATCCGCGTACGGGGACTGCGCAAGCAGTACGGCGCCAGCCACACCCTGCGGGGCGTGGACCTGGACGTCCGGCAAGGAGAGGTCTTCGCCTTACTCGGCCCCAACGGCGCCGGCAAGACGACGACGGTCGAGATCCTCGAGGGCGTGCGCAGGCGCTCGGGCGGCGAGGTCCGGGTGCTCGGCCGCGACCCGGCCGAGGACGCGCCGAGCTGGCGGGCCAGGATCGGCATCGTGCCGCAGACCACCGGCGCGTACACCGACCTGACCGTGCGCGAGGTGGTCGAGCACTTCGCCTCGTTCTACCCGAAGCCGCTGCCCGTCGATCAGGTGATCGGCATGGTGGGGCTGGGCAAGCAGGAGCGCAAGCAGGCCCAGACGCTGTCGGGCGGCCAGCTGCGCCGCCTCGACGTCGCCGTCGGCATCGTGGGCGACCCCGACCTGATCTTCCTGGACGAGCCCACCACCGGGCTCGACCCGGAGGCCAGGGCGGAGGCGTGGGACCTGGTGCGCTTCTTCGCCGACCAGGGCAAGACGACCGTGCTGACCACCCACTACCTGGACGAGGTGGAGGCGCTGGCGCAGCGGGCCGCCGTCATCGTCGCCGGCGCGGTCGTCGAGACCGGGGCGGTCAGCGAGCTGGGCGGGCGGCGCGAGGTGCCCGCCACGGTGAGCTTCACCGCCACCGGCGGCCTGAGCGCCGCGACCCTGCCGGACCTGCCTCACGGCACCACCGTGGCCCCCTCCGACGGGGACGCGATCGTGCTGCACACCCACCGGCCCACGCAGGTCCTGGCCGCGCTGCTGCCGTGGGCGGCCGCCGCCGGTGTGGGCGAGCTGCCCGACCTGCGCGTCCACCGGCCGACGCTGGAGGACGTCTATCTCAAGTTGATCCGCGAGAACCAGGGGGAAGCGTCATGAGCTCGAACGCCGTGGTCGCCGAACAGAACCGCGCGGTCGCGTACGGCGGGGGCTCGGGATTATGGCGGGCGTCGGTGGCCCGCTCCTCGGTCGAGCTGAAGTCGTTCTTCCGCAACCGGCAGTCGCTGTTCTTCACGCTGCTGCTGCCGATCGTGCTGCTGCTGGTGCTCGGCTCGATCTTCTCCGGGACGGTCCCCGGCACCCACACCGACTTCAAGCAGATGTTCGTGGCCGGGATCATCGCCTGCGGCATCATGAGCGTCAGCTTCAACGGCCTGGCGATCAACATCGCGATCGAGCGCGACAACGGCATGATCCGCCGCCTGGCCTCCTCGCCGATGCCGAAGACCGCGTACTTCATCGGCAAGATCGTCCGCGTGGTGGTGACCGGCATCCTGGAGGCGGCGATCCTGCTGCTGGTCGGGGTGACGCTGTTCCACCTGCCGCTGCCGTCCGACAGTGGCCACTGGCTGACGTTCGCGTGGGTGCTGCTGCTCGGCGCCGCGGCCTGCTCGCTGCTCGCGGTCGCCTTCAGCGCGGTCATCCCCAACGCCAGGTCGGCCTCCGCCATCGTGACGCTGCCGTTCCTGGTGCTGCAGTTCATCTCCGGGGTGTTCTTCCCCTACAGCGAGCTGCCGCACTGGATGCAGACGATCGCGGCGTTCTTCCCGCTCAAGTGGATGACGCAGGGGCTGCGCTCGGTGTTCCTGCCCGCCGACTTCGCGGTGGTGGAGCCGGCGCACACGTGGGAGCTCGGCAGGACCGCCGTCGTGCTCGGCTCCTGGTGCGCGGCGGCGCTGCTGCTGACCCTGCTGACGTTCCGCTGGCGCGGCGCGAACGTCAGGTAGCGAGGGTGAAGCCGGTCAGCCGCCTGGGCACCAGGCTCGCCGCCCACGCGGGCGGCTCCCCGACGGGACGCAGCCCCGGATACCTGCTCAGCAGGCCGCGCAGCAGCAGCGCGCCGGCCTGCCTGACCAGCGGGGCGCCGAGGCAGAGATGGGTGCCCGCGCCGAAGGCGAGGTGGGGGTTGGGCGAGCGGGTCACCACCAGCTCGTCGGGAGCGGTGAACACCGCCGGGTCGCGGTTGGCGGCGCCCACCAGCGCCAGCACCCTGGCGCCGGCCGGGATCACCCCGCCGTCCAGGCGTACCTCCTCGGTGGTCACCCTGGCCGTGAACGGGATCGGCGACTCCAGGCGCAGCAGCTCGTCCACGGCGGACACCGCCGTGTCGTGGCCGCCGCGCACCTGCTCGGCGGCCTCCTGGCGGGGCAGCAGCCAGTGCAGCGCGTTGCCCACCATCTCGGCCAGCGGCTTCCACCCTCCGACGACGGTCAGCGACGCGATGCCCAGCATCTCCGCCCTGGTCAGCCGGTCGTCCGCGGCCAGCCGCCCGAAGGGCGTCGCGTCGTCGCCGGCTTTCACGGCCGCGGCCGCCGCGTCGGCGCGCTCGCCGAGGAAGCGGGTCAGCTCGCCCATCGCCGTCCGCCCCGCCGCCGCGGCCTGCGGCCCGGCCAGCGGGTCGAGGTTGACCGCGACCCGCGCGGCCAGCTCGGCGAAGGCGGCCCGGTCGGCGGGCGGCAGCCCGAACAGCCTGGCCAGCACGCCCGTGGCGAGCGGCTCGCCGATGTCGGCCGTGGCCTCGATGCGCTCGCGCCCGGCCAGGCCGTCGAGCACCCGCTCGATCTCGGCCTCGATGCCGCCGGAGATGCCGCGGATCGCGGCGGGCCCCATGAGCAGCGCTCCGGGCGAGCGTAACCGCTGGTGCTCGGGCGGGTCAGTGGTGAGCATCGACGGCGGCAGCTCGTCGTCCCTCACTCGTTCCCGCTGCCCCAGCGCCGCCGAGAAGCGCGGGTCGCGCAGCGCGAGCGCGCAGTCGGCGTGCGCGGTCAGCAGCCACATGCGCGAGGTGACGTCGAAGTGGACAGGGTCGTTCTCCCGCAGCCACCGGTACGCCGGATACGGATCCAGCCGTCCGCGAGGAGAGAACGGATGGGCCAGGTGGGCGGGAAGCGTGCGGGGTGCCGTCATCGCATCTCCTCGTGATCAAGGCGACGCCAACCTACTACAGAGGACGGGCCGGTGACAGAGCTGGACGTGGTCGTGATCGGCGCGGGCGTGAGCGGGCTCGCCGCCGCCAGGACGCTGGCGGGCGCGGGCCTCCAGGTCGCGGTGCTGGAGGCGAGGGAGCGCGTCGGCGGCAGGATCCATACCGACGAGCGCTCGGGCTTGGAGCTCGGGGCGCAGGTGCTGCACGGCGACCGCAACCCGATCGGCGCGCTGCCCGGCCTGCCCGCCCCGGTGCCGCTGCCCCGCTACGCCGCCCGGGTGCTGCTGGACGGCGCGCCCCGCCCGCTGTCGGCACTGCGCCCGCCGCCGCCGCTGCTGGAGGCGCGGCTGGCGGCGAGCGCGCCCGGAGACGTGCCGGTGGCGCTGTGGCTGAAGGAGGCGACCGCGCGCGTCCCCGGCGCCCTGGAGCCCGCCGCCGAGTGGTTCAGGCAGAACTGGGCGGGCGAGCCGGAGGCGCTGAGCGCGCTCGGCGTGGCCGTCGCCCGACGCGCCGACGCCGCGGGCCGGGGCGAGTTCGCGCTGCCCGGCGGCTTCGGCACGCTGACCGGGCTGCTGGCCGACGGGCTGGACCTCCGGCTCGGCGACCCGGTCGTCCGCCTGAGCTGGTCGCCCGGCCGCGTCCGCGCCGTGACCGCGGCGGGCCGCCGCGCCGGCGCCGCCGCGGCCGTCGTCACGGTGCCGCCGCAGGTCGTCGCCGACCGGCGGCTGCTCATCGACGACCTCCCCGTACGCAAGCAGGCGGCGGCCCGCGAGCTGCGACCCGGCGACGCCTGGTGCGCCGTGGTCACCTATCCCGTGCCCGCTCCCGAGTCGGCCGTGGTCTTCGACCCGGGCGGCCGGCTGGGCTTCGTGACCGTCACGGCCGGGCGTCCCGAGGCGGTGGTCGTGGCCAAGGCGGGCGCGGCGGGCCGGGCCAGGGCCGCCTGGCAGGCGGGCACCCTGCCCGCGCTGCTGGCCGAGGCGCTGCCGTGGACCGGCGGCCGGGCGCCGGAGCGTGCGCGGGTGGCCGACTGGGGCGCCGATCCCTGGGCGGGCGGCGCGTACACCTACCCGGCGGTGGGGGCGCTGTGGGCGCCCGCCGCCTGGGCCGAACCGATGGACGGGACCCTCTTCTTCGCCGGCGAGGCCACGACCGGCCCGGCGGGCCCGCCCATGGCGCACATGGCGATGGCCGGCGGCGAGCGCGCGGCCACTGAGGTGATCGGAGCACTGAGGTGAGCACTGAGGTGATCGAACAGACGACGTCCGGTTCCGCCCCCGATCGGCTGCACGGCGGATGGTTCCTGCTCGCGCTCGACGACGAGCTCGGCCCCGGCATCACCCCGCTCAAACTGGGCGCGCGGGACCTGATCGCGGTGCGCGACGACGACCGCGTCCGCGTGTTCGCGGCGACCTGCCCGCACCGGGGCGCCCACCTGGGCTACGGCGGCACGCTGGACGGCCAGTGCGTCATCTGCCCCTTCCACGGCAAGCGCATCGCACTCGGCGACACCGCCCGCCGCTGGTCGGTGCCCGAGGTGCGGACGCTGCGGGCCGGGTCGGCGCTGTTCGCCCGGCTGTCCGACGACCCGGGCGACGACCGCGGCTTCGAACAGGCGATCAAGCAGGCCGCCGAGGAGCTGACGTTCGTGCCGGCCGTGCGCGAGGAGGTCGCGGTGCCCGCCGAGTACGTGGTGGAGAACGCCTTCGACGCCGAGCACTTCAGCACCGTCCACCTGGTGCCCGCGGTCAAGGGCATGCGCGTCAGCATGGGGGAACACGACGAGCTGGTCATCGAGGGCGAGTTCCGGACCAAGACGCCGCCGTGGGAGCGGCCGGGGAAGAAGGACGGGGCGCTGAACTTCGCCTCCCGTTTCGTGGCCCGCGCCTACAGCCCGCACCTCGTGCTGACCGAGCTGGGCACGGCGGAGGCGCCGTACACGATCATCACGGGAGCGGTGCCGGACGGCGCGGGCTGCGTCGGCCGGGTCGTCATCGGCGTGCGGCCGGACAGGACCGCCTCGCTGCCCGCGCTCGTGCACGGCGCGAAGTACGCCTTCCAGCAGGACCGGGTGGTCTGGGACCACCTGGACGTGCACGCTCCGCAGCGCTTCGATGCGGCCGACACCTCCGTGATCGCCTTCCGCCGCTTCTGCGACGGTTTCGCCCCGGCGGAGGCGCTGTCATGACCCTGTACGTGCGGACCCGAGGCGAGGGCCCCTCGGTGCTGTGGATCCACGGCTACACGATGGACGGCTCGGTCTGGGAGGCGCTGTGGCGGCTGCTGCCCGGCTGGCGGCACGTCGGCGTGGACCTGCCGGGGCACGGCCGCTCGCGCCCGCTGTGCCCCGGCACGTCGCTGCCCGCGCTGGCGGCGGAACTCGCCGAGCTGGCCCGCGCCGAGCGGGCCGCGCTGGTGGTGGCCGAGTCGATCGGCTCGATGATCGCCCTGCAGCTCGCCATCGACCACCCGGACGACGTGCGCGGGCTCATCGTCGGCTCGCCGACCATCGCCGGCGCCCCCTCCGAGCCGGGCACCGCGGAGCGCTACCGCACGCTCGCCGGGCTGGCCAGGATGGGCGTGGACGGCGAGCGGCTGGCCGATGTGTGGATGGCGGCGCCGCCCGACATCTTCCGCGGCACCGAGGCCCATCCCGAGCTGCGGGCCAGGCTGCGCGCGATCGTCGCCGGGCACTCGTGGCGGGAGCTGCGCGACGGCGCCATGGCCGGGCTGAGCGGCCACGTGCACACCGCGGACGACCTGCGCGGCATAGCGGCGCGCACGCTGGTGCTGATAGGCGAGCAGGACATGCCGACCTTCCGCGCCGCCTCCGTGCGGCTGCGCGACACCGTGCCGCGCTGCCGCGTGCTCACCGTTCCAGACGCCGGGCACCTGTGCATGATCGAACGCCCCGCCGCCGTGGCGCCCGCCATCGCCGCCCACCTGAGCGCGGCGGTGCCCGAAGTGACGGCGGAAGTGGTGCCGGAGGTGCAGCATGCCGGTTCGTGAGCACTACACGCCGGGCACCCCGTGCTGGGTGGACTACGGGGCGCTGGATCCCGTGGGCGCGCGGGCCTTCTACGGTGCGCTGTTCGGCTGGACGTTCCGCGACGCGGGCGGCTACGCCTTCATCGAGCTGGACGGCCGCGTCGTCGGCGGCTTCGGCCGGGTGCCCCCCGGGCTGCCCGCGTGCTGGAACACGTACCTGGCGACCGCGGACGCGCAGGCGGCGGCCGCGCGGGTGAAGGAGCGCGGGGGAAGCGTGCTGTTCGGGCCGGTGCCCGCCGGGGACGACGGGCGGCTGCTGCTCGCGCTCGACTCGTCGGGGGCGGTCTTCGGGCTCTGGGAGGGCCACCGGCCGTCCGGGATCGTGCTGGTGGACGAGCCGGGCACGTGGTGCCGGCACGAGCTGTGGACCGGCGACGCCTCCTGCTACCCCGAGCTGCACGGGGTGGAGGTCGGGCCGCCGCCGGAGGGCATGGGCCCGCGCTGGGTGACGTTCTTCGCCACCGCCGACCGGGCCGCGACGGCCGCGCGGGCCGTCGAGCTGGGCGCCACGATCGCGCCCGGCCACCGGGACGGCGACCGCGCGACGATCGTGTACGACCCCTGGGGCGCGTTACTGGCGCTGGCGTGACCTGGCCATGAAGAGGAAGTACGCCGCCACGAGGAGCGCACCGACGATGGTGACCACCGTGCCCACCGTTTGGCCGATCAGGAAGGCCACGACGACCGCTGCCGCGTAGACCAGGGGGACGACCAGCCGGAGGTTCACTCCCATGAGCGCTCCTTAACGAGATTGCGGGCTTCATCCGCATCATCGGCGCGCCGCCGCCGCCGGTCCAGAGAGTGGCCGCTTTTACGCATCAAATTACGCATCGGAATTACGCATCGGGGCCCTGGCGTACGTATGCCGGGGAACGCGATGCTCGCCGGCGTACATGTCGCCAGGAAACCCCGCACGACCGTGGAGGACGTCTGCCATGAAGTCACGCCTGTTACTCTCGCTCGCCTGCCTCCTGCTGCTGGTCTCCTCGACCCCCGCTCTGGCCGCGGCCCGCGAGCCGCTCACCCAGGCCGAGGCGATGCGGCGGCTGTCGTTCATGGTCGGCGCGTGGGCGGGGACGGGCTGGACCATCCTGCCGTCGGGCGCCCGCCAGGAGTTCCTGCAGACGGAGTGGATCCGCTACCAGGCGGGCGACCTGGTGATCTCGGTCGAGGGGCAGGGCCGGGACAAGGCCGACCCGCGCACGATCGTGGACAGCGCGCTCGCCGTGATCAACTACAACGACGTGACGGGGGAGTACCGCTGGGAGGCGTTCTCCCGCGGCAACGTCACCACCGTCACCCCGGTCGTCGGCGACCACCGCTTCGAGTGGACCCTGCAGACGCCCGCCTTCACCACCCGCTACACGCTGACCTTCACCGGCACGACCTGGCACGAGATCGGCGAGACCACCACGGACGGCGGCGCGACCTGGCACCAGAACTTCCAGATGGATCTGCACCGCCTCTACTGACCACGTGCCAGGGCCGGCGCCGGGGCCGGGTACCTTTGTCGGAGAAACCCAGCAGATCTCGCCCCGCCCCCGAAGGGACGCCGCCGTGTTCTACCGCAAGCCGATCGAGGAGCGCATCGCCGAGCGTCAGGCCAAGCTGCGCCCCCTGAAGGAGGGCAGGCACTTCGAGCACGGCCCGGCGAAGTTCGTGTTCATCTCGCTGATCACGATCGTGGTGCTCGTCCACTTCGTCGGCCTGGCCATCGTCATGCACTTCTACTCGTAGGGGCGGGCGGGCTCACCCCTTGACCGCGCCCACGATCACCCCCTTGGTGAAGTGGCGCTGCACCAGCGGATAGAGGATGAGCGCGGGGATGACGGCGATCACCACGATGGCCATCTTGATGGCGAGGGTGGGCGGCGCGTCCCCGGTCACCCCGGCGGTGGCGGCGGGCAGCGGGTTGGAGTCGACCACGTACTGGCGCAGGATCAGCGCGAGCGGCCACTTGCGCGTGTCGTCGATGTAGAGCATCGCGTTGAACCACGCGTTCCAGTAGCCGACCGCGTAGAACATCGCCACGACCGCCGTGACCGCCTTCGACATGGGCAGCACGATGCGGAAGAGGATGCGGAACTCGCCGGCCCCGTCGATGCGGGCGCTGTCCAGGATCTCCTTCGGGATGTTCATGAAGAACGAGCGCAGCACCACCACGTTGAACGCCGACACCGCCGACGGCAGGATCAGCGACCAGTAGCTGTCCTTCAGCCCCAGCCCGCTGACCATCAGGTAGACGGGGATGATGCCCGGGAAGAAGACGAACATCAGCAGGATGCTGAACAGCAGCGGCCGGTGCAGGAACGAGCCGGGCCGCGACAGCGAGTACGCCCCCAGCACGCTCACCCCGGCGCTGATGAGCGTCCCGACGACGGTCACGCCGGTGCTGACCAGGATCGCCCGGCTGACCACCGTGTCGGAGAAGATCTGCCGGTACGCCTCGAACGTGATGCCGTCGGGCACCAGCACGAGCCCGCCGGCCTCGGTCACCGTCTTCGCCGAGCTGAGGCTGGTGAGCACGATCGTGTAGAGCGGGCCGAGCACGGCCACCAGGATCAGCGTGATGAGTGTGCCCTTGCCGAGCCGCCCGGCCACCGACGGTGGCTCCTCCCAGGGCGCCAGCCGGGACGGGCGCCGCACGCCGCGCCGGCGCGAGAGCGTCGAAGCCCTCATGATCGCGAATACACCCCTCGTTCACCCATGGCGTGCGCCACCCGGTTGGCCGCGAGGATCAGCAGCAGCCCCACCAGGCCCTTGAACAGGCCGGCCGCGGCGCCGTACCCCAGGTCGCCGGTGCGCAGGCCGGACCAGTACACGAACGTGTCGAACACCTCGGACGCCTCGCTGCCGACCGCGCTGCGCTGCAGCATGAACTGCTCGAAGCCGACGTTGAGCGCGTCGCCGAGCCGCAGGATCAGCAGCAGCACGATCACCGGGCGCAGGCCGGGCAGCGTGATGTGCCACATCCGGCGCCAGCGGCGGGCGCCGTCCACGGCGGCGGCCTCGTACAGGTGCGGGTCGATGGTGCTGAGCGCGGCCAGGAAGATGATCGCGCCCCAGCCGGCGTCCTTCCAGATCGTCTGCGAGGTGATCAGCAGGATGAACGTGTCGGAGTTCGTCATCCAGTCGATGCCCTCGTACCCGTGGTCGCGCAGGATCTGCGCGAGCAGCCCGGCGCCGCCGAACATCTGCTGGAAGATGGCGATGACCAGCACCCAGGAGAAGAAGAACGGCATGTAGACGACGCCCTGGACGAACGCCCGCACCCGGGCCGAGACGATGCTGTTCAGCAGCAGCGCCAGCAGGATCGGCACGGGGAAGTAGAAGACGAGCTGGAACGCCGTGATCGACAGGGTGTTGGCGATCGCGCGCAGGAACTGCGGGTCCTCGAAGAGCAGCGCGAAGTTCGTGAAACCGATGACGGGGCTGCCGAGGATGCCGTCGGTGTACGGGTTGTAGTCCTGGAAGGCGATGACGTTGCCGAGCGCCGGGATCCACCAGAAGGCGAGCACGATGAGCAGCATCGGCAGGTTCATCACCAGAAGGGGCCAGTCCCTGCGCAGCTTGGCCCGCCAGGTCAGCTCGTGCGCCTTGTGGGCGGGGGCCGTGCGGCGCGGCGGCTTCCTCATCGTCGCCGGGCCGCCGGTGGCGCCGCCCGCGCTCGTGCCCGTGCTCATGCTCTTGCCGGCCCCGGTGCCCGTCCGCGACGCCGTCACAGCCGCCCGTTCTCGCGCGCGACCTTCATGTAGAACTCGCGCGCCTCGTTACCGCCCTGCTCCTGCCACTCCTTGAGGATCTTCGGCCACTCGGAGACCGGTCGCTTGCCGCGGAAGATCTCCTGCATCTTGTCCTCGGTGGGCGTGGCCATGCCGGCCATCTTCGACGGCGTCTCGACGCGGATGCCGACGAACGGGTCGTTCTCCAGGATCTTGGAGGCCTTGGTCTGCCAGTCCCACAGGGACTGCACGAGCCCTTCGTACTGGCTCATCGCGTTGGCGTTGGGGCGGCCGGACAGGAACAGGTAGGTCGGCGCGACCTCCTTGCGGCCGAGCGGGGTCTGCTTGACCTGGCCGTTCACGACGTTGTAGTGCTTGCCCTCGACGCCGTTGTAGCACAGCTCGTACTCCTGGGTGCCGAACGGTCCCGAGGCCCAGTTCGACAGCGCGAGCAGCTCGCGGGTGCGGGCGTCGCCGAGGCCCTTCTTGATGAAGACGAACATGCTGGCGGGCTCGTTGCGCCACATGATGAGCCGCCCGCCGGGCTTGGCCGGGTACGGGTCGACGATCTGCATGTCGAAGTCGGGGTTGTCGGCCTGGAAGCGGCCGAGCGCCTCGTGCCAGGCGCCGAGGCCGTCGCGGTAGATGACCATCTCGCCGCTGCCGAAGATCGCCTTGTTGTCGGCGTCCTTGTTGGCCACGACGTCCGGGTGGACGTATCCGGCCTCGAAGAGCTTGGTGACGAACTCGATGTGGGCGGCGAACTCCTCGGTCTCGTACTTGTACTCCAGCGTGCCGTCGCTCTTCTTGCGCCACTCGCGCGGCACGCCGAACGCCCGCTGGACCTCCTGCTCCATGCCGCCGCCGAACGCCCAGCGCTTGTCCTTGGGCGAGGTGATGGCCTTGCCGAGCGCGAGCAGGTCGTCGGCGCTCTTGGGGTGTTCGAGGCCGAGCTTCTTCATGATGTCCTCGCGGACGAACGTGGCGAACGGGTAAGGGTCGTTCTGCCACGGGATGCCCTGCAGCACGCCGCCGAAGACGCCGTACTGCCAGGCGGCGGTGTCGTAGTTGGCCAGCAGCGGGAACTCCTTGGCCTTGTCGCCGGCGAGGTAGGGGGACAGGTCGGCGAAGAGCTTGTTGGCCGCCTCGGTGAAGTGGCCGATCTTGGTCAGCTCCCACTGCGGGATCATCACCATCTCCGGCACGTCGCCGCTGGCCAGGACGGTGCTGAGCTTGTCACCGTAGGTGTTGCCGTCGGAGATGTTGAAGCGGACGACGCCGCCGAGCCGCTTGTTGACCTCGTCGTAGTAGGAGTTGCTGCCGAGTCCCGGCGGCACCGTGCCCCACAGCGGCGTCATCGCGGTCACCTCCTTGCCGCTGGTCAGCGGCGGGGTGGTGACGGCCTGTACCATCTCGGCCGGTCGCTTGAGGAAGCCCGGCTGCACGAACTCGGACCCCGGCAGGTCCGGCTTCAGCCCGGGGATCTCGTACGGCACCCGGGTCGGTACGAGGCTCGAGAGTTTGTCGGCGGCGACGGCCGTGCCCTTGGGCGCCTGCCTCTTCTCGGCGCAGCCCGCCACCAGGACGCTTGCGCCGACCAGGCCGAGGAAACCGCGGCGGGTCGGGTTGGGTGTCGGCATGACTGGGTCCCTCCTCGGGATGGGATGGGCCTCAGGGCGCGGAACGCCGCTGCCCGCGGTGGACCGCAGGCCGCGCCCCACCTACAATTAGTTGGTATTTCGACCAAACAAATTAGTAGAGTGTGACTGCAGCCACAAGGGATCGCGACGGTCACAGGTTGGTGCCGATGAGCAACCCGCATGACGGAGCGCCGGAGCCGCCGTTCTCCGGTTGGTGGAGAAAGCCGGCGATGCGGCATGCTGGGATCACTTCTTGGCGGGAACGGGGCTGATATTGATCACTTCCACGACCGGCCCTCAGCCGGCCGACTTCGCCGACGTGCGGGCCACCAACCTGGCGGTCGTGCTGCGCTTCGTCCGCGAGCACGCACCGTGCTCGCGGGCCGACATCGCGGCCTCCACCGGGCTGAACAAGGCGACCGTCTCCAGTCTGGTCGCCGACCTCATCGACCGCCGGCTGGTCCGCGAGACCGGGCTGACGGAGAACCGCGTCGGCCGTCCGGCCACGATGCTCGTGCTCGACGGCTCCCCCTACGCGGCCATCGGCGTCGAGATCGGCGTCGACACCGTCTCGGCCATCGCCACCGACCTCGCGGGCGGGCGGCTGCTGACCTGGCGGCGGGCGTTCTCGGGCGGCGACTCGGTCAGCCAGAGCGTGGCCGGGGTCGGCGCGATCATCCGGCGCGTGGTCAGCCGCATGGCCAAGGAGGAGCGCCAGGTGCTCGGCCTGGCCGTGGCCGTGCCGGGGCTGGTCGACGTGCAGGGCACCGTGCGCCTGGCGCCCAGCCTCGGCTGGCACGACGCCGACATCGCCGGCGACCTGGCCAAGGCGCTGCGCGATCCCGGCTTCCCCATCCAGGTGGACAACGAGGCCAACCTCGCGGCCCTGGCCGAGCAGCGTTTCGGCTCCCACGCGGGCGCCTCCGACCTGGTCTATCTCAGCGGCGGGCGCGGCGTGGGCGCGGGCATCATCCTCGACGGGCGGCTGCGCAGGGGCGGACGCGGCCACAGCGGCGAGATCGGCCACGTGCAGCTCGACCCCGACGGGCCCGTCTGCCACTGCGGGCGCCGCGGCTGCCTCGAGGCGGTGGCCGGCATCGGCGCCGTGCTGCGCAGGGACCTGTCGCCGGCCGAGACCCAGGCCGAGATCGAGGAGGTCGTCCGCCAGGCGCGGGCCGGCGACCCCGGCACGCTCGCCCGGCTCGCCGCGGTCGGTGCGGGCCTGGGCCAGGGCGTGGCCATCCTGGCGAACCTGCTCGATCCCGCCGTGGTGATCCTCGGCGGCTACTACGTTCCGCTGGCGCCGTGGGTGCTGCCCGCCGTGCACGAGGAGCTGGCCCGGCGCGTGGTCGCGCCGGGCGGCCCCGAGGTGGTGGCCTCGACACTCGGGCACGACGCGGCCGCGCTCGGTGGCGCGGCGCGGGTGCTCGACTCGATCGATTCCGGAAGATTGCCGGGAGGATTGCCGCAGACCTCTTGACCTCGCTCACGGGGACGTGCACCCTTCAGTCAATCCACCGAAATGTCCGCGTAACTTCCCCAGGCCGGTCGTCGAAGCGCTTCGACACTCTCAGAGGGACGATCATGCAAGAACCCCCCTTCCGCGACCCAGCGGTCCCCCTTCACGACCGGATCGACGACGTGCTGAGCAGGCTGACCATCGAGGAGAAGGTGGGCCTGCTGCACCAGTACCAGGCGCCGGTGGAGCGGCTGGGCATCGGCCCCTTCCGCACGGGCACCGAGGCGCTGCACGGCCTGGCCTGGCTCGGCCCCGCCACCGTCTTCCCGCAGGCCATCGGCCTGGCCTCGTCCTGGGACCCCGGCCTGCTGCACCGGGTGGGCGCGGCGACCGGCGACGAGGTGCTGGCCTTCCACCACAAGGACCCGGCGGGCGCCGGGCGCAACGTGTGGGCGCCGGTGGTCAATCCGCTGCGCGACCCGAGGTGGGGGCGGAACGAGGAAGGCTACTCCGAGGACCCGTGGCTGACCTCGCTGCTGGCCACGGCGTACGCCCGCGGGCTGAATGGGAGCGCTCCCGACGCCGAGGCCCCGCCCGCCGTGCTCAAGACCGCGCCCACGCTCAAGCACTTCCTCGCCTACAACAACGAGACCGACCGCTGCACCACCTCCAGCAACCTGCCGCCCAGGGTGCTGCACGAGTACGAGCTGCCGGCCTTCCGCGGGCCCATCGAGTCGGGCGCCGCGGTGGCGGTCATGCCGTCGTACAACCTGGTCAACGGGCGGCCCGCGCACCTCAGCCCGCTCATCGGGCAGGTGCTGCGCGCCTGGGCACCGGGAGATCTGCTGGTGGTCAGCGACGCGTACGCGCCGGGCAACCTCACCGGCCTGCAGGGCTACTACGCATCGCCGCCCGAGGCGTACGCGCACGCGGTCAAGGCGGGACTCGACAGCTTCACCCAGGACGACGACCGCGCGCAGGACACGCTCGGTCACCTGCGTGCCGCGCTCGACCAGGGGCTGCTCACCGAGCGGGACATCGACGAGGCCGCCCGGCACGCCCTGGCCGTCAGATTCAGGCTCGGCGAGTTCGACCCGGCCACGCCGTACGACGACATCACCGACAGCGTGGTGAACTGCCCCGAGCACCGGGCGCTGGCCAGGGAGGCGGCGCGGCGCTCGTTCGTGCTGCTGGAGAACGACGGCCTGCTGCCGCTGCGCGACGTCCGCAAGATCGCGGTGCTCGGGCAGCTCGGCGACACGCTGATGGAGGACTGGTACAGCGGCACGCTGCCGTACGCGGTCACCGCCCGCGCCGGGCTGGCCGAGCGGTGCGAGACCGTGTTCTGCGAGGCGGTGGACCGGGTGACGCTGACCGCCGAGTCCGGGCCGGTCGCCGCCGACCCGGCGGGCGGGCCGCTCACCGTGGGCGCGGCCGAGGCGGGGCTGTTCGACGTCTTCGACTGGGGCGGCGGCTCGTACGCCCTGCGCGCCGTCGTCACCGGCCGCTTCGTCTCGGTGGACGGCACCACCCTGGTCAACGACCAGCCGGGGCCGAACGGGTGGGAGGTCCGCCAGACGTTCCGCATGGAGGAGCGGCCGCGCGGCATGCTCGCCCTGCGCCACATCGCGACCGGCGGCTATGTCGGCGCGGGCGACGACGGCGTGCTGCGCCTGGTGGAGGACGCCGACCAGGCGCTCTGGCTGGCCATGGACGTCGTCAGGAGCGGCGCCGCCGAGGCCGCCAGGCTGGCCGCAGAGGCCGATGTCGCGATCGTGGTGGCCGGCGACCACCCGCTGGTCAACGGCCGCGAGACGGAGGACCGCTGCACGCTTGCCCTGGCCCCCGCGCAGGACGCCGTCGTGCGCGCGGTGCGCGCGGCCAACCCGCGCACCGCCCTCGTCCTCACCAGCGGCTACCCGCTCACCTGGACCACCCGCGACCTGCCCGCCGTGCTCTGGTCGGCGCACGGCGGCCAGGAGTACGGCCACGCGCTGGCCGAGGTGCTGTTCGGCGACGCCGACCCCGAGGGCCGGCTGACCCAGACCTGGTACCGCTCGGAGCAGGACCTGCCCGACCTGCTCGACTACGACATCATCGCCAGCGACGCCACCTACCAGTACTTCCGCGGCGTCCCCCTGCACCCGTTCGGCCACGGGCTGAGCTACACCACGTTCGGCTACCGCGACCTGCGGGTCCGCCTCGACGGCGGCGAGCTGCGGGCCGAGGTGACGGTCACCAACACCGGGTCGCGGCCGGGCGTCGAGGTCGTGCAGTTCTACACCCACCAGCGGCGCTCCCGGGTCAAGCAGCCGCTGCGCCGGCTGCGCGGGTTCGAGAAGGTCCGCCTCGAGCCGGGCGAGAGCCGCACGGTGGAGCTGCGGCTGCCGGTCTGCGAGCTGGCGTTCTGGGACGTCACCAGGGGCAGGTTCGTCGTCGAGCGCGCGCCGCACCGCCTCATGGTCGGCCGCAGCGCCACCGACCTGCGGCTGAGCGCGGACTTCGAGGTCGAGGGCGAGGAGATCCCGCCGCAGCGCGGGCCCCTGCGCGCGGCCTGCCACGACGCCTACGACGCGATCACGTTCGCGGACGAGAGCAGGCTGGACGGCGACGCCGTGCGCTCCCAGGTCGAGGGCGCCTGGATCCTGTTCCGCGAGGTCGATCTGACCGGAGCCACCACCTGCGTGGTCACGGCGGGCAGCACGGAGGGCGGCATGATCACCGTACGGCTCGGCGACCCGCTGCACGGCAGGGAGCTGGCCGCCTTCCCCGTGCCGCGCACCGGCCGGTACGAATATCACGCCGTTCCGGCCTCACTCGAAGCCGTGGACGGGGTGCACGATCTGTATGTGGTGTTCGAGAACGAAGGCGTGACGCTGACGGTGATCGACTTCGGAGCCGGGGCTTGAGCGGGCGCACGGTCACCATCGCGGAGGTGGCCAAGCACGCGGGTGTGGCCGTGAGCACGGTGTCGTACGTGCTGAGCGGCAAGCGTACGATCTCGGCCGACACCCGCAAGCGGGTGCTCGACAGCGTCCGCGCCCTGGGCTACCACCCCAACGCCGGCGCCCGCGCGCTGGCCAGCAAGCGCTCCAACGTGATCGCGCTGGTGTTACCGCTGCGTGCCGGCATGCACGTGCCGGTGGCGATGCGCTTTGCGAGCTCGGTCGTGACCGCGGCCCGCCGCTACGACCACGACGTGCTGCTGCTGACCGCCGACGAGGGCACCGCGGGCATCCGCAGGGTGGCCGCGAGCGCGCTGGTGGACGCGCTGATCCTGATGGACGTCGAGCTGGACGACACGCGGGTGCCGCTGCTGCGCGAGCTGCCCGAGCCGAGCGTGCTCATCGGCTTCCCCGCCGAGCCCGCCGGGCTGACCTGCGTCGACCTCGACTTCGCGGCGGCCGGCGCGCGCTGCGTCGAGCATCTGGCCGAGCGCGGGCACGAGGAGATCGCGCTGCTCGGCGCCCCCTCCGTCGTGTACGACCGCGGCACCGGCTTCGCCACCCGCACCCGCGAGGGCTTCGTGGAGGCGCTGGAGACGTACGGCGTCCGGGGCGTCGCGCTGCCCTGCGAGGAGACGTTCGACGAGGTGTACGAGACGGTCCGCGACCTGCTGCTCGACCACCCCGGCCTGTCGGGCCTGGTCGTGCACAACGAGTCGGCGGTGGGTCACGTGCTGGCCGCGCTGCGCCAGCTCGGCCGCCGGGTGCCCGACGACGTGGCGGTGGTGGCGATCTGCCCCGACGACGTCGCCGAGCGGGCCAGCCCGCCGCTCAGCTCGGTGCTGATCCCGGCCGAGGAGGTGGGCAGGGAGGCGGTCCGGCTGCTGATGGACAAGCTGGAGGGCCGCACCGTGCCCGACTCGACGCTGCTCGCGCCGCAGCTGGTGATACGCGCGAGCACCTGACCCCTTCCGGGTGCTGAACGCCGCGACGAGCGCCTGACCTCTTCGGGTGGTGAACGCCGCGACGAGCGCCTGACCTCTTCCGGGTGCTGAACGCCGCGCGAGCACCTGACCTCCTCTGGGTGATAAACACCCGCCGGCCCCAAGAATCGCGGTGCGTCATCGCCCGTAAGCGAGGCGCACCCCAAATCTGTCCGGTTTTCAGTCATATGTGGTTCAGTGTCGGTTTCATCGGGCAGGCCGGGTGAGGCGGAGGAAGCCACATCATGACTACGTCAGTGCAACCGGCGTCGGCCGGGCCGGGTGGCGGGCGGGGACCCACCGGCCTTGCCGACGTCATCGACACGATCCTGGACCGAGGACTCGTGATCGACGCCTACGTCAGAGTGTCCCTCGTCGGCATCGAGATCCTGACCATCGACGCGCGCGTCGTCGTGGCGAGCGTCGACACGTACCTGCGCTTCGCCGAGGCCGCCAACCGCCTCGACCTGTCGCAGACCGAGCAGAGCCTGCCCGAGGCCGTCGGCGCGGTCACCGGCGCCGCGAGCCAGGACAAGTCCGCGGACGTCATCCAGGGCATGGTCGAAGGCGGCGACGAGGAGCCGCACGAGCTCGGCGGCTCGGACGAGGCACACCAGCGCAAGCAACCCCGGAGCGCCCCCACCAAGATGCGTTTCAAGTGAGAGGAAGAACAGCGCCATGGGACGCTCGACCGACGTCTCCGGGGCTGGCCAGGCCACCCAGGAGGCCCAGAACCTCGCCACCTACGTCTACGGCATCGTCCCCGCCGAGACCGAGGTGAGCCACGACCAGAAGGGGCTGGGCGAGCCTCCCAGCGAGGTGCGGCTCATCACGCACCGCGAGATCGCCGCCCTCGTCAGCGACGTGAACGTGGACAGACCGCTCGGCAGGCCCGCCGACCTGCTCGCGCACGAGGAGCTGCTGGACGGCATGGCCGCCAAGGGGCCGGTGCTGCCGTTCCGGTTCGGCGCGGTGCTCTCCGGCACCGGCGCCGTCGTGGACGAGCTGCTCGGGCCGCACCACGACGACTTCCGCGCCGCCCTCGACGAGCTCATGGGCACCACCCAGTACGTGGTCAAAGGCCGCTACCAGGAGCGGGCCGTGCTCAACGAGATCCTCGCCGAGAGCCCGGAGGCCGCCTCGCTGCGCGAAGCCATCCGCGGCACCTCCGAGGACGCCACCCGCAACGAGCGGATCAGGCTCGGCGAGATCATCACCGCCTCCGTCGAGGCCAAGCGCGACATGGACACCCGCCTGCTGCTCGACGGCCTGACCGGCCACTACCTGCAGGCGTCGCTGCGTGAGCCGTCCCACGAATGGGACGCCGCGCACGTCGCCCTCCTCGTCAAGGCCGACAGGAGCAAGGAGCTGGAGCAGGCGCTGAAGGAGTTCGGCGAGCGCTGGGCGGACCGGGTCGATCTGCGGCTGCTCGGCCCGATGGCCCCGTACGACTTCGTCATCGCGCAGGCGTGAGGGGGTGCGCCGCGTGGGCCTGATCTCCCTGATCTTCACCTGGCCGCTCGCGCCGGTGCGCGGCCTGGTCAGGCTGGCCGAGATGATCCAGGACCAGGCCGAACGAGAGCTGCGCAACCCCGCCGCCGTGCGCAGGCGGCTTGAGGCGATCGAGGCGGCCAGGCAGGCCGGCGAGATCTCGGAGGAAGAGGAACGCCGGGCCGTCGAAGAGGTCCTGCGCCTGGCGACGGGGAGGTGAGCCGGGGTGAGCGCCAAGCGGCCCGCCTCAGGTAGGTACGTAGTGGAGACCGAGGAACGGGACACCGGGGATCTCGGAGACGCAGGGGACCTCGAAGCGGGGGAGCCCGAGACCGGGGAGCCGGGCTTCGAGCCTGGCGGGCCCGAGACCGGGGAGCTGGACGCCGCCTCGGCGGGCGGCGCCGGCCTGCGCCTCGTCTCCGAGCTGACCGGGAAAGAGGCCGAGGGCGTCACCTCGGTCACGCCCGCGGACGACGGCTGGCTGGTCGAGGTCGAGATCGTCGAGGACCGCCGCATCCCGTCGTCGGGCGACATGCTCGCCGTCTACCGGGTGGAGATGGATAAGGGGGGCAGCTTGCTGTCATATCGGAGAATCCGGCGCTACCGGCGGTCGAACGCCGACTTCGGGGAGGCGTGACATGGCGGCCTCATCCGGTCCCGTCGTCCGCCCCTCGTACGGGGCGGGGCCCGCCAACCGCGAGCCCGCCAACCTCGGCGACATCCTGGAGCGCGTCCTCGACCGGGGCATCGTCATCGCCGGCGACATCCGGGTCAACCTGCTCGACATCGAACTGCTCACGATCAAGCTGCGGCTGCTCATCGCGTCCGTGGACACCGCGAGGGAGCTGGGCATCGACTGGTGGGCGCACGACCCCTGGCTCTCCGGCAGGGACCGCGAGCTCGTCGAGGAGAACCGCAGGCTGCGCCGCCGCCTGGCCATCGCCGAGGGAAGGGAGGCGGACCATGGCTGACGGCACGTACCTGTACGCGGTGGCCCGCGAGCCGCTGCCGCCCGGCGAGCCTCTTGCCGGCGTCGCGGAGGCGCCGGTGCGGACCATCGCCCGCAACGGGCTCGTGGCGTACGTGAGCACGGTGCCGCTCGACGGCTTCGGCGAGGAGCCGCTGAAGCGCTCGCTCGAAGACCTGGACTGGCTGGCCGAGACCGCCCGCGCCCACCACCGCGTGGTCGACGCGGTCGCCGCCGTCACCACCACCGCCCCGGTCCGGCTCGTCACCGTGTACGCGGGCGACGACCAGGTGACGGACCTGCTGGAGCGGCGCGGGGAGGAATTCCACCGGGTGCTGTCCCACGTGACGGGCCGCCAGGAGTGGGGTGTCAAGGTCTACACCGCCGCACCGGAACCCGGCGCGACCGGCCTCACGGCGCCCGGTCTTGCGGCGTCCGGTCTTGCGGCGTCCGGTCTTGCGGCGTCCGGTCTTGCGGCGTCCGGCCCTGCCGCGCGGGCCGCCGCCATGGACGCCTCCGAACGGGCAGGCTCCGGCGCCGGTGCGTCGTCCGGCGGATCGGCCGGTGTGTCGTCCGGCGGGGCGGCCGTCGGCGAGGACCGGCGTGGCCGGGACGGTGAGGCACGTGCGGCGCGGCGCTGCCCGAACGGCGATGAGCGGGAGTCGCGGCCGGGACGGGCGTACCTGGAACGGCGCCGGGCGAGCCTGCGCGGTCGCGAGCAGCTCCGCGCGCAGGCGCTGCGCCGCGCCGACCACATCCACCGCACGCTGTCGGCCCTGGCCGCCGACGGCTGCCGCCACCGCCCTCAGGACCCGCGCCTGTCCGGCCGCAACGACTGGATGCTGCTGAACGGCGCATACCTGGTGGACGAGTCCCGAGCCGCGGAGTTCACCGAGCTGGCGGGCACGCTCGGCGGCGACGGCGTCGAGGTCAGGCTGACCGGCCCGTGGGCGCCGTACTCGTTCACGGTCATGGAGACGGCGTGAGGCGCGAAAGCGCGGAGGGGGAGGCGTGATGCGGGACGTGGTGGCGCTGGAGCAGCTTCCCCCTGAGCGGGTCGCGCTGGTGGACCTGCTGGACCGGCTGCTCGCCGGCGGCGTCGTGCTGACCGGCGACCTGGTGCTGTCCATCGCGGACATCGACCTCGTCCGCATCTCGCTGAACGCCGTCATCGCCTCGGTCGACGAGCTGGAAGGGAGCCTGTGACCGCCGCTATGGACGCCGCTATGGACGCCGCCGCGGGAGCCCCTCTGGAAGCACCGTGCCGGCGCATCGCCGCCGACCCGGAGACGGTCGAGCGTGACCTGTCCCGCCTCGTGCTCACCATCATCGAGCTGGTACGCCAGCTCGTGGAGCGCCAGTGCGTACGCCGCATGGAGGAGGGCAGCCTGACGGACGAGCAGATCGAGACGCTCGGCGTCACGCTGATGCGCCTGGAGGAGGCCATGGCCGATCTGTGCGAGCGCTTCGGCCTCACGCCCGAGGACCTCAACCTCGACCTCGGCCCCCTGGGCACCCTCCTCCCCACGACCTGACGGTCCCGGGCGGGCGACGCGGCAGGCCCACCGTGGCCGCGCGGCGCCTGGCGGTCCTCAGCCGGGCGAGGCGGGCTCTCTCATGTCATCTCCACCGTGATGGCCCAGCGTTCGTGGTCCCGCCAGGCGCCGTCAATGAACTGGAACCTCGGTGAGAAGCCCTCGCGCCGGAACCCGACCCGCTTGATCAGGTTGATCGAGGCGGTGTTGTGCGGCTGGATGTTCGCCTCCAGCCGGTGCAGCTCCATCTCGCCGAACGCGTGCCGCACCAGCAGCCGCAGGCCCTCCGTCATGTAGCCGCGGCCGGTCGTCGAGGCGAACGCGGAGTAGCCGATGGTGCCGCTCTGGTGCGTGCCCCTGACGATGTTGTTGACGTCGACCCGGCCGACGATCGCGCCCGTGTCGCGCCGGCAGATCAGGAACCCCTCGTTCACCGTGCCGTCGAACCTGGACAGGTAGCCCACGAACGCCTCGTACGTGACGATGGGCGGGCCCGGCATCCAGCGGGCGAGCATCTCGGCGCTCTCCTGGTGCAGGGCCGTCAGCTCCTCGTAGTCCTGCAGGCACAGGTAGCGCAGCGCCACCCGCTCGCCCTCGGCAAGGTAGATCACATCCGCCATTCTGCAGGCCACCCCTGACAGCACCAGGCCGCTTCATCCCGTCCGACCGGGAACGGCAGCGGCGCGCCCCGCACACACAAGCCCACCCCGCCACAGCACGCCGATCCCGGCGGCCAAGCTCGCGACGTGCCCCACGGCCGCGACCGGCGCTCCCGGAGCGTGCCCCGGCCTCGCGCCGGGCGTCGCGGGTGACCGCCGCGCGGGTTCACCGAGTCGGCCACCACGGCGAACCCCTGCCGCAGGTGGTCCTCGGCGAGCGCGTACCGCTTGTGACCCGGCACGATGATCGGCAATCGGTCAGCTTTGAAGAAGCCCCGCCGGGGCGGTGCCGCCTAGCGTGGCCGCATGACTCTCGCACTTCAGTACTGTCACATCACCGTGGACGACATGGACGAGGCGATCGCCTTCTACCGCGACGCGCTCGGCTTCAAGGTCACCGACGACAACGGGTCGGGGCAGCAGCGCTGGGTGAGCCTGACCGGCCCGGTGTACGGCGGGCCCGAGCTCGTGCTCTCCAGCCCGTACGCGGGCCGCTCCCAGGAGGACGGCGACGCGCTGCGCGACCTGCTCGTCAAGGGAGTCCTGCCGATGATCGTCTTCAGTAGCGACGACCTCGACGCCGACTTCGAGCGCGCCCGCGCCACCGGCGCCGAAATCCTCCAGGAGCCCATCGACCGCCCCTACGGCGTCCGCGACGCCGCCTTCCGCGACCCCGCCGGCAACACGGTCCGCTTCCACCAACCCCTCAACCGGTGACCCCGCTTCGGGCCGACCCGAGCACGCCCGCACCGAACCACGCGCAAGTCCGCGGTTGCACTGCGCCCACGTCCGAACCCGAACCGCGCGCAGTCCGCAGCCGAGCGGTGCGTACGCTCGAACCCGAACGGCGCACAAGTCCGCAGCCGAGCGGTGCGTACATCCGAACCCGAACCGCGTAAGTCCCCGGCCGAACTGCGCGCACGTCCGAAGCGAACCGCCTGACGCCGAACCGCGTAAACCCTCAAGCCGAACCGCCAGGGGCCACCCGCCGCCCGAGCACCGGCCGACCGCCACCCCATCCGCCCTGACCGGCCGCCCCACGGGATGGCCCGCCCCCGGGCCGGACGTTTCTCGGGTGGCCCGGTTCGAGCCGGGTGTTGCGTGGGGCGGTCCGCCTTGGGCCGGGTGTTGTTGGGGGTGGCCCGGTTCAAGCAGGTGTTGGTCGGAGCGGTTCGTTTCGAATCAGGTGTTCCGTGGGGTGGCTGCCTTGAGGCGGCCTGGCTGTTCCGGGTGGCTGCGGGCAGAGCCTTGAGCCGGCTGTTCCGGGTGGCGGCGGGCGGGAACGTCACCAGGCTGTCCTGGACAGGGGAGGGCTGGGCGGCCCCTGGTGCTCGGGGCGCGTACCGCTGACATGGGGAAGCCCCGGCTCAGGTGGACCTGGGCCGGGGCTTTTCGTCGTGCTCTAGAGGCCGGGCGACTTACCAGTCGCCGCCGCCGAAGTCTCCGCCGCCGAAGTCGCCTCCGCCGCCGAAGTCACCCCAGCCGCCGCCTCCGCCGCCGAAGTCGCCGAAGCCTCCGCCTCCGCCGAAGTCACCGCCGGCGTCGGCGTAACCCTCGGCGTAGCCGGCGCCGTAGCCGCCCATGCCCCAGCCGCCGCTCAGCAGGCTGCCCATCATGGTGCCGATGAACATGCCGGTCATGATGTCGCCGAAGCCGCCGTAGTAGCCGTAGGCGTAGGGCTGGTAGGCCGGGCCCGCGTCGTAGTAGGGCCGGCGCTGGCCGTCGACCATGACCTCGCGCATCTGCGGGTCGAAGCCGCGCTCGACCGCCTCGGCGTCCATCTTGCAGGCGGGCACGTCGCGGACGGTGCCGCCGGGCGGGGCCCAGCGGACGTCGCGGACGGACGGGCCGTGCTGCGGGTTGAAGAAGCAGGGCGCCCGGCGCTCGGGCACCGGCTCGTTGTTGACCTTGGCCTTGACCACCGCGAGCGCGTAACGGCCGTCTTCGAGGGTCTGGGTGACGTCGCGGATCTGCTCGGCCCGCTGCACGTTGGCGAGCTGGTTCTTCGACTTCTCGTACGCGTCGAGCGCCGTCTGCCACTCGTCGATGTGCTTGCCGCCCTCACCGGCGAGCGTGACGTCGGCGTCGAGAGCGGTGATCTCCTCACCGAACTTGGTGACGTCCTCCTCGACGGTCTGCTTGACCGCCTCGAGCTGCTTGGCCTCCTCGATGGCCCGCTTCTTCTTCTGCTTGTTGGAGTAGAGGAAGTAGCCGCCACCGCCGACGAGGACCAGCGCGCCGAGCGCGATCAGCGCTCCGGTGCCGCCGGCGCCGGGGTTGGCCTGGCTGCCGCTGTCGAGCGCCGAACGGTCGCCCTTGGCGGCCATGTCGACGCGGTTGGCGAAGTCCTTCATGCCGGCCACGACGTCGCCCGAGTTGGCGTTCACGGCGAGGTTGGCCAGCTGTCCGGCGAGGCCGGTGCGCAGGGCGCTCGAACCGGCGAAAAGGGTCGTGCCGTCGAGGACGGCGATGGTCGCACGAGGACGGCCCGCCTTGCTCAACGCGGAGCTGAGCTGGTTCATGTACGTCCTGACATTGGACTCGTCAATCGTGCCATCGGGCAGCGCCACAGCGTAGATCTTGGTGTCAGCGTCCTTGAGCGCGTCGTTGATCTCGCTCTCCTGGCCGGACGACAAGGATGAGCCGGCCACCACATAGAGCGGCGCCTTTTTCCAGTTGGACACGACGGTGTCGGCATCCGGGGGAGCCGCCGCGTTGGCGGCAGGGGAAAGCGCAAGAACGACGATAAGACCGGCGATCAGAGCCGCGATCGCGGCCCCTGCTCGGCGCAGCGAATGGGTCATGGGCAGCAAGCCTCCTTCGCCCTTGAGGACGAACGGGCGATCGGCAAAGTTCCTCAAGGGGCACGCTACCCGTCCGGAGCCGCGCAGGAGCGCTCCGTGGCGCAACAGCCTGGCACCGGTTATGCCCGGGCAGGGTCGATCCCCGGCCAAGCCCTCGCCGGAGTCCCGATCGCGAGGAATGCTCAGGTGTCGAGGACGCTCGTCCAGGGAGCCGCCTGGGGGCCCTCATCCGGTGAGTCCTCAGAGGCCTCTCCGTCGAGCGCCCCCATCCGGTGCGGTCCTCACGGTCCTCTCCCTCGGGGGCGCTCTCGGCGGGCAGCCGTGCGTACGGTCAGGAGTCCTTGATCTCGCAGATCGTCTCGCCCGAGCTGACCGTCTGCCCGACCGAGGCGGTCAGACCGGTGACCGTGCCGGACTTGTGGGCGGCCAGCGGCTGCTCCATCTTCATGGCCTCGAGGACCACGACGGTGTCGCCCTCGTTCACCGTGTCGCCGTCATTGGCCACGACCTTGACGATCGTGCCCTGCATGGGGCTGACCAGCGCGTCGCCGCCGGCCGCGGGCTTCTTCGCACCGCCGCCCGCGCGCCTCGGCGCCTTGGCGCGGGCGGCCGGCGCGGAGGCGGACGCGCCCAGCCCGGCGGGCAGGACGACCTCCAGCCGCTTGCCGCCGACCTCGACCGTCACGGTCTCCTTGGGGGTCTCCTCGGCGGTCGCGACGTCCCCTTCGTACGGGGCCACCGTGTTCTGCCACTCCGTCTCGATCCACCGGGTGTGCACCGAGAACGGCTCGGACGTGAACGCCGGGTCGGTGACCACGGCCCGGTGGAACGGCAGCACGGTCGGCATGCCGGTGATCTCGAACTCGGCGAGGGCCCTGCGGGAGCGTTCGAGCGCCTCCCGCCGCGTACGGCCGGTGACGATCAGCTTGGCCACCAGCGAGTCGAACGTCCCCGGCACCGTCATGCCCGCCTCGTAGCCGGAGTCGAGCCGCACTCCGGGGCCGGACGGCGCGCGCAGCGTGGTCAGCGTGCCGGGGGAGGGCAGGAAGTTGCGGCCGGCGTCCTCGGCGTTGATGCGGAACTCGATGGAGTGGCCGCGCAGCGGCGGGTCGTCGTAGCCGAGCGGCTCGCCGTCGGCGATGCGGAACATCTCGCGTACGAGGTCGATGCCCGCGACCTCCTCGGTGACCGGGTGCTCGACCTGGAGCCGGGTGTTGACCTCCAGGAAGGAGATGGTGCCGTCCTGGCCGACGAGGAACTCGCAGGTGCCGGCCCCGACGTAGCCCGCCTCCTTCAGAATGGCCTTGGAGCCGGCGTAGAGGACGTCGATCTGGGCGTCGGTGAGGAACGGCGCGGGCGCCTCCTCCACCAGCTTCTGGTGACGGCGCTGGAGCGAGCAGTCGCGGGTGCTGACCACGACGACGTTGCCGTGGGCGTCGGCCAGGCACTGGGTCTCGACGTGGCGGGGCCGGTCGAGGTAGCGCTCGACGAAGCACTCCCCGCGCCCGAACGCGGCCACGGCCTCGCGGACGGCCGACTCGTACAGCTCGGCGACCTCCTCCATCCTGCGGGCGACCTTGATGCCGCGCCCGCCGCCGCCGTATGCGGCCTTGATGGCGATCGGCAGGCCGTGCTCCTCGGCGAACGCCAGCACCTCCTCGACCCCGCTCACCGGGTCCTTGGTGCCCGCGACCAGCGGCGCGCCGACCTTCTGCGCGATGTGCCTGGCCTGGACCTTGTCGCCGAGCGCGGCGATCGCGGCGGGCGGCGGGCCGATCCAGATGAGGCCCGCGTCGATGACCGCCTGGGCGAAGCCGGCGTTCTCGGCGAGGAACCCGTAGCCGGGGTGTACGGCGTCGGCACCGCTGCGGCGTGCGATGTCGAGGATCTTGCCCGCGTCGAGGTAGGTCTCGGCGGGGGTACGCCCGCCGAGCGCGTACGCCTCGTCGGCGACCTTGGCGTGCAGGGCGTCGAGGTCCTGGTCGGCGTATACGGCCACGCTGGTGATGCCCGCGTCCTTGCACGCGCGTGCCACCCGCACGGCGATCTCGCCGCGATTGGCGATCAGCACCTTCCGCACCGGCTCCCGTCCTTCCTGCTAGGTTCGGCGCCCCCTGCGTGCGCGCCGTCGTTCGCGTCGAGCGTCCTGTCGTGGGACGCGCCCGGCTCAGGCGTCCGGGAGAGACCCTGTCGCCGCTGGTCATCCCGGCTTCCTGGAGGTGCGGGCGGTATCCCATGAGATCCGAGCATTCCTCGGGTAGACCATAGCCGCTTGGCATATCTCCGGCGACGGGCGGTGGCCTTTCCTTAGGGTGAGGGCGCTTTCACAGGTTCCCCCAGGAGGGTATGCATGAGCCAGAACATGGTCGGCGGCAACCTCGAGGAAATGCAGCAGATGTCCAGCCAGTTCACGCAGCAGTCGGAGGCGGTCCGCACGACGATGACCGCGCTCGACCGCGAGGCCGCGAAGGTCGGCACCGCGTGGACCGGCCCCGGGGCGCAGCGCTTCCAGCAGGCGTGGCAGAACTACCGCACGGCGTTCCAGCGGATGACGGAGGAGCTGCAGGAGGCGGCCCGCGTCATCGGGACCTACCGCCAGAACATCGACTCCGCCACGCGATGATCAATGCAAGAGGCCCTGGCGACGTGGCCGGGGCTTCTTGCCGTCAGCGGAACCGGATCCTAATTCGCGGTGATCGTTTTGCTTCGCCCGAATACCGGTTGAACGTATCTTTGTGGCGAATCGGGCGGGCTACCCTTTTTCTCCATGATTGGTCGCGCCCTCCTGGCCAGCGTGCTCGCCCTGCAGGCTCCGCTCGTTCCCGCCGCCGCGGCCCCCGAACGGTGCAACCCGCCCAGGGGCACGGTCGAGGTCGGTGAGTCCTGGGCGCAGAAGCGGCTCGACCCCAAACGCGTCTGGTCGCTGTCCACCGGCGCGAACGTCACCGTCGCTGTCATCGACACCGGCGTCGATCTCACCCATCCGCAGCTCCGCCTGGCCGGTAAGGCCGACCTCGTCGGCTCCGGCTACGACGACTGCGTCGGCCATGGCACCGCGGTCGCGGGCATCATCGGCGCCCAGTACGTCAAGGGCGTCCTGTTCCACGGCGTGGCCCCCGGGGTGCGGCTGCTGTCGTACAAGTTCACCGACTCCGAGAACGACGGCAAGACCGAGCTGCTGATCAAGGGCATCAAGGCCGCCGCCGACCAGGGCGCCAAGGTCATCAACATCTCGAGCAAGACCCTCGACCACCCCGCGCTCGAAGCGGCCGTGCGGTACGCGCTCGCCAAGGACGCGGTCGTCGTCGCCGCGGCGGGCAACGTGTCCCGCAAGGACGGCACGCCCTCGCCCGCCTACCCGGCCAGCTACGACGGCGTGCTCGCGGTGGGCGCGGCGGGGCCGGACGGCGCCCTGAGCGAGTTCTCCAACAAAGAGACGCCCGTGTCGGTGCTCGGGCCCGGCCAGAACCTCGTCTCGACCTGGCCCGGCCGCTCCTACTTCAAGGGGCTCGACGGCACGAGCTATGCGGCGCCGTACGTGGCGGGCGTCGTCGCGCTCGTCAGGGCCCGCTATCCCACGCTCGACCAGACGCAGGTACGCCGGCGCATCATCGCCACGGCCGACGGCGCGACCGGCGCGGGCAAGGGGGCGGGCATGGTCAACCCGATGCAGGCGGTGAGCGCGGTCCTGCCGTTCGAGCCCGAGGACGCGCCTGTCGTCGCGCCCCCGCCGCCGAGCCCGATCCCGAGCAGCGCCGTCGCCAAGGCCCCGCCCGTCGACCGCAAGGCGATCGAGCTGGCCGTGGTCATCGCGGCCGGCGCGATCGGGCTGGCGCTGCTCGTGCTGGCGTTGCGCGTGGTGATCCCGATGGGGCGCAGGAGGGGATGGCGTCCCGGACGTTCTGCGTGATCGCGAATTGTCGCATCACCACACTGAAGCGGACGGCGTGATGACTGCGATTGCAAGAAATCGGTACACCGTTTTGTTGACCAGTGTCCGTAACGCCTGATGCTGATGTGACGGATCTGGTTGAATGTGATCAGATCATGCTTTGCTGGTGAAAGGTTTGGGCATGCACCCTTTGCGCCCTGGGGATCCAGAGCGGATCGGCGCTTTCAGCATTGTCGGGCTGCTGGGAGAGGGGCCGAGAGGGGAGGTCTTCCTCGGACGCGAGTCGGAAGACGCGCCCAAGGTGGCCATCAAGCTGCTCCCCGCCGAACCTGAGTCCGAGCGCGAGCTCGACCGGTACCTGGGGGTCAAGCGGGTCTCCAGCTCGTACGTGGCGAGAGTGCTCGACGCCGGCTACCTCGGCGACCGGCCGTACATCGTGCGCGAGTACGTCGAAGGCAAGAGCCTGGCCGAGACCGTCGCCGGCGGCGAGCCGCTGAAGGGCGATGCGCTCGAACGGGTGGCCGTCGGCGTGCTGACCGCGCTGTCCGCCATCCACCTCGCCGGCCTGGCACACCGCGCCCTCACCCCGCACAACGTGATCCTCAGCCCCGACGGGCCGCGCGTCACCGACGCCGCCATCGGCGACCCCGCGGGCGATCCCGCCTACCAGGCTCCCGAACAGCTCAAGGGCCTCGAGTACGGCCCTTACGCCGACGTCTTCGCCTGGGCCGCCACCATCGTGTACGCGGGCACCGGCCGGCCGCCGTTCGCCGGCAAGGAAGCGACGCTGAACGGCGAGCCCGACGTCGGCATCCAAGCCGAGCCGCTGCGCCGCGTCCTGCTGTCGGCCCTGACCAAGGAGGTCGGGGACCGGCCGACCACGTACAGCGCGCTCATGCAGGTGCTCGGCGACGCCCCCGCCCCGAACCCGGCCACCACGCCCAAGGGGGCCGCCACCACGCCCAAGGGGGCCGCCACCACGCCCAAGGGGGCCGCCGCCGCGGCCAAGGGGGCCGCCGCCGGGGTGGCCGCGGCCACCGCCGGAACCGCTGCGGGCACGCCCGCCTCGAAGGACAAGACCCCCACGGCGGACAAGCCGAGCACGCCTGCGGCGAGCGGGCCGCAGCAGCCCGCGACCGCCAAGCCGGGCACGCCTGCGGCGAGCAAGGCGGAAGCGCCTGCGGCGGAGGGGCCGAAGCAGCCTGCGGCGAGTGGGGCCGGGGCAGCGGCGCCTGGCAAGCCGAGCACGCCTGCCGAGAGTGGGCCGCAGCAGCCTGCGGCGGCCAAGGCGGGTGCGCCTGCGGCGAACGGGGCGCAGCAGCCGCCCGCCGCTGAGAAGAGCAAGCCCGGGGCGAACGGTGCGGAGGCGCCGAAACCGCCCGCGCCGCGGCCGGCTCCCGACGGCCCGCCGCTCGAGGGCGTGCCGATCGCCCGCCCCCCGATGCAGGGAATGCCCCCGCAGGGAGGCCCGTACCAGGGCCCGCCGCAGGGGCAGGGCGGCCCGATGCCGCCGCAGGGGCAGGGCGGTCCGATCCCGGTGCCGCCACAGGGCGCGCCGGTGCCGCCGCACATTCCCGTCCAGGCCGGTCCGCTTCAGGGGCCGCCGATGCAGGGCCCGCCGCCTCAGGGCGCGCAGCAGGGCCCGCCCATGCCGCCGATGCCCGGCTCGCCCACGCAGGGCCCGCCGAGCGTGCCGCCACAGGGCCAGCCGCACGTGCCCGCGCAGGGTCAGCCGCACCTTCAAGGCCGGCCCGTGACGCCCGAGGCCACCATGTGGGGGCCGCCGGAGGCCGACCCGCCGCAGCCGCCCGCGCAGATCAGGATCGAGCAGCCCGCGTCGCCCGCTCCGCGCAGAGGGCTGCCGCTGGGCCTGATCGCGGGCGTCGCCACGGTGGCGCTGGTCTCCGCCGTGGGCCTGTGGGGCGCCAACCGGTACGTACGCCTCCAGCAGGTGGACCCGTCCCTCGTGGCGCAGCAGGCGAACAGCGACGCCATCCCCACGCCCACCGGCACGTCGACGCCCCCGCCGCAGGGCACCGGCGGCCCGGGTGACCCGCAGGCGACCGCCGAGGCCACCGTCCCGTGGGCGGCCAGCGGCGACCCCAACGACGTGGGCCCGCTCGTGCTGCCCACCGAGTGGTCGTCGGCCACGCCTGACGTGCCCGAGCTGACCTCGGCGCCGACCACCCCGGCCCCGCTGCCGTCGCAGCCGGTCACGGTGCCGACGCAGCCGCCGGTGACGGTGACGCAGACGCAGCGGGCGACGCCGACGAAGAAGAGCACGCCCACGCAAACTCCGAAGCCGCAGGCTACCGTCACCAAGACGGTGCAGCCGACGCCGACGCCGACCAAGACCGTCACCAAGACTCCGGCCCAGCAGACCCGGCAGCCCGAGCCGGAGCCGACCAAGACGACGGCCAAGCCGTCGCCGACGAAGACCACGACGCAGCCGACCACGCCGGCCACGAACCCGTACACGGCCACGCAGGTGTGCGGCTCCGGGTTCTCGGTGCAGCGGTCGATCTCGTTCGCGGGCGGTGTGACGTACCAGCTGTGGAACAACAGCACGGGCCAGAACTGCGCGGTCACCATCAAGACGGCGGACATCGGCAAGAGCACCTCGACCGGCGTCACGCTCGAGGCGCAGGGCGGCGGCAGCCAGTCCGACAACGGCAACTACGAGTACTACGCCGGGCCGGTGAAGGTGAGCGCCAAGGGCAAGTGCGTGCGCATCTCCGGCTACGTCGGCTCGGGCAGGTCGAGCGCCGACTGGGCCAACTGCAACTGATCCGTCGCGGCCGCGCGTGACGCGCACGCGTCCGCCCGCGGCAGGCGCACCAGACGACGGCCGGCGCCCTCCGGGCCGGTGAACGACCGGTTCGGAGGGCGCCTCGGCGTTCGTGGGCGCGGCCCTTTCTCCCGGGGCGCGTCCCCTCGCGTAGGGGCGCGCCGCGGGTCAGTAGCCCACGTAGCCCACGCCGTTCTTGGCGTTCACCACGCCGGGCACGTTCGAGACGGACCCGTACCTGGCGATCGCGTACCGCACGCCCGCGATGATGTTGTCCACGGGGTCGTAGATGTTGCGATGCCCGTCCAGCGCGTACGCGTTGAACGTCGGGTCGATCGTCTGCATCAGCCCCTTGGACGGCGTGCCCTTGGCCGCGTTGGAGTCCCAGTTGTTGATGGCGTGCGGGTTCCCGCCGGACTCGTGCTGGATGATCATCCAGATGTCGTTGACGTTCATCTTGGACCTCGGCACGCCGCGGGCGGCGAGGATCCCGACGGCCTCCTCGATCCACTCCCTGACCCGTTCGGGCGGCGCGGCGCCGCCGCCGGGCGGAGGCGGGCCGCTGGGCCCGTAGCCGGTGAAGCCGCCCGAGCCCGGGTATCCGGCGGTGGCGACCGGCGCGCCCCGGCCGCCCTGTACGGAGACGCCGCCGTCGGGCCGGTAGTCGGGGTCGGCGATCCAGTCGAGGTTCGGGCCCTTCTCGCCGGCGAACTCCTGCGTGGTCACGTCGGGGATGGCGCGGAAGGTCAGCTTGCGGTCGCGCAGGTGGCGATCGATGTCCTTCTTGGCCTTGGAGACGGCCGTCTCGGCCGAGTCCACCCACGGCTTGGCGTCCTTCTTGGCCTGCTCGACCAGCGCGGCAAGCCCGCCGCGCAGGTCCGCCTCGGTCGCGTCCGGATGATCGGCCAGGTAGCGGGCGCGGTAATTCGCGGCGTTCGTGTTGAGGTCGCGGCAGATGGAGGAGATCTCGGTGTGCGACTCGCGCAACGCCGAGGCGGCGTCGTCGAGTGAGGCGGCGCAGTCGCTCAGCGCCGACTTCAGGCTCTCCGCGGCCGTGCCGTACTTGCGCATGTACGAGTCGAACGCCTCCGCCGAGCGGCCGTTCCAGGCGTCCGCCACGTTCTGGACCGCCGACGCCAGCGCGCCTGCGAACTCCTGGACGTCGCCCGACGAGGTCCGCCACTGCGAGGTGATCGTGTCGATCGATCCCGGCGAGCCGGTCACCTTGCGCAGCATCTCGTCGAGCGCGGCGCCGCCCGGCAGGTGCCCGACGCTCACGGAATCACCCACGGCGTCCCCGCTCACGAGGTGGCCCGGTGGGCGCGGCGGATGTTCTCCTCCACCTCGCTCAGCCCTCGCTCGGTGGCCGCGAGCTTCTTGCGCGCCTCGTCCATCTCGCTGATGAGCGCGCTCCAGACGGCGTTGGCGGACGATGCGAGCCCCGCCGAGCTGGGCAGGTGCCCGAAGGTGTCGGCGCTGATGGGCGTGCGGTTGTTGCGGATCTCGCCGTTCGCGTCGTACGTCAGCTCGCCGGGGTTACGCTCGACGAGCGTGTCCTGGTACTGGCCTGCCGCCTTCTTGATGGCGGTGCGGCACCGGTCCAGCGCGGAGAAGTGGATCTCAAGGTCGGCCATGGTCGGTCCCCCTTTCTGCGTCCAGGAACGCCGTCTGCATCAGGCGCGAGCCGAAGCGGCGGTCCACCAGGAACCCGCGGCCCGGCGGGAGCGGTTGCGGGCGTACGTTGCCGAACAGGTAGCCCTCGTCCTTGCTGCCCGACATGAGCAGCGCGGGCGTCGCCATGTCCTTCAGCCGCTGGATGACCGGGTCGAACATGGCTCGGCTGGCGCCGCCCATCTGGCGCGACAGCACCAGGTGCAGGCCGATGTCGCGGGCCTGCGGCAGCAGGTCGACCAGCGGTCCCAGCGGGTTGGCCGAGGTCGCGACGAGGTCGTAGTCGTCCACGACGATGTACAGGTCGGAGCCCTGCCACCAGCTTCTGTCGCGCAGCTGCTGGGGCGTCAGGTCGGCCGGGGGCAGGCGGCTGAGCAGCGCTTCCCTGGCGTCGTCGATCAGGCTGGAGGCGGCGGCGCTGGAGGCGGCGTAGCCGATGCGGTGGGGCGTGGCGGCCGAGTCGAGCAGCGAGCGGCGGTAGTCGATGACGATCAGCATCGCCTCGCTGGGCTGCTTCCTGCTGACGAGCTGCTCGGAGATGAGCCGCAGCAGGTTGGACTTGCCGCTTTCGTTCTCGCCGAACACCACGAAGTGCGGGTCGGCGTCGAAGTCGAGCGCCACCGGCGACAGCGAGTTCTCGTCGATGCCGATGGGGATGCGGTCGGGGTCCTCCGGCAGGGCCGAGACCGGCAGCACGGCGGGCAGCAGCCGCACGGGCGGCGCGGACGGGCCCCGCCAGGACTCGCGTACCGCCTGCACCAGCGCCCGCACCCCGGCGGCCAGGTCGGAGGAGTTCTGCACCCCGTCGATCCTGGGCAGCGCCGACAGGAAGTGGAAGCCGTCCTTGGTCAGGCCGCGGCCCGGCGTGCCTTCGGGCACCGCCATCGCCTGCTTCCTGCTGACCTCCGACTCGTACGCGTCGCCCAGCTTCAGCTCGATCTTGGTGCCGAACAGGTCGCGGATGCTGGGACGGAACTCCGACCACTTGTTGGTCGCGGCCACCAGGTGGATGCCGTAGCCGAGGCCCCGGGCGGCGAGGTCGGTGATGGTCGGCTCCAGCGACTCGAACTCCTGCCTGAGCGTCAGCCAGCCGTCCACGACCAGGAACACATCGCCCCAGCCGTCGCCCTCGAGCTTGCCCTCCTGGCGCATGCGGCGGTAGGCGGCCATCGACTCGATGCCCTGCTCGCCGAACTCGCGCTCGCGCCGCTCCAGCAGCGAGGCGATCTCGGCCACCGTACGGCGGACCCGCTCGGCGTCGAGCCGGTTGGCCACGCTGCCGACGTGCGGCAGGCCCTCCAGCGAGGCGAGCGCGCCACCGCCGAAGTCGAGACAGTAGAACTGCACCTCGCGCGGGGTGTGCATGAGCGCCATGCCGGTGATCAGCGTGCGGATCACCGTGCTCTTGCCGCTCTGCGTGCCGCCGGCCACGCCGATGTGCCCGGCCGCGCCGGAGATGTCCAGCCAGTACGGGTCGCGCCGCTGCTCGAACGGCTTGTCGATGATGCCGACGACGGCGTGCAGCTTGCCCCGGCCCTGCCAGCCGGTCGTGGTCAGGCCGTACTCGGGGGTGACCGACAGCGGCGGCAGCAGATGGGCCAGGGTGGGCGGCTCGGCGAGCGGCGGCAGCCAGATGCGGTGCGCGGGCGGCCCGTGGCCGGCCAGGCGGGAGACGACGACGTCGAGCAGGCTGCGCTGGCCCGCGGCGGCCGGCTCCGGCGTCTCGTTCTCGTCCTCGGGCTCCTCCGGCTCGGGAACCTCGGGCAGCGGCATGTAGGCGGGGCTGTACTCGACGATCTCGCGGATCGGCGCCTGGTCGCCCGATGCGCTGGACCGGCCGGGCTCGGACTGGTGGGGGCCGGAGACGTACGCGGCCTTGAACCGCGTCATGCCGGTCGTGTCGTACTTGAGGTAGCCGTTGCCGGGCGCGGACGGCAGCTCGTACGCGTCGGCCACGCCCAGCACGACCCGGCTCTCCATGGCCGAGAAGGTGCGCAGGCCGATCCGGTACGACAGGTGCGTGTCCAGGCCGCGCAGCCGGCCCTCCTCCAGCCGCTGGGAGGCGAGCAGCAGGTGCACGCCGAGCGAGCGGCCGAGCCGGCCGATCATCACGAACAGGTCGATGAACTCGGGCTTGGCCGCGAGCAGCTCGCTGAACTCGTCGAGCACGATGAAGAGCGTCGGCAGCGGCTGCAGGTCGGCGCCCTGCTCGCGGGCGCGCTCGTAGTCGCGCAGCGAGGCGTAGTTGCCGGCCGCGCGCAGCAGCTCCTGGCGGCGCACCATCTCGCCGTGCAACGCGTCGTGCATGCGGTCGACCAGCGGCAGCTCGTCCTCGAGGTTCGTGATGATCGCCGAGACGTGCGAGAGCCCCTCGAGACCGAGGAACGTCGCACCGCCCTTGAAGTCGACGAGCACGAAGTTGAGGATCTCGGACGAGTGCGTGATGGCAAGGCCGAGCACGAGCGTGCGCAGCAGCTCCGACTTGCCGGAACCGGTGGCCCCGATGACCAGCCCGTGCGGGCCCATGCCGCCCTGCGCCGACTCCTTGATGTCCAGCTCGACCACGCGGCCGTCGGAGCCGATGCCGATCGGCACCCGCAGCCGGTTGCGCCCGGCCCTGGGCTGCCAGGTGAGGGCCGGCTGGATCTGCGCCGGGTCGCCCACGCCGAGCAGGTCGGTGAGGTTCATGCTGGTGCCCAGCAGGTCCTGGGTCTCGCCGTCGGAGCCGACCGAGACCCGCAGCGGTGCGAGCTGCCTGGCCAGGCCCTCGGCCCTGGCGTAGTCGAGGCGGTCGGGGTCGCCGAGCCTGGTCGAGGTGCGCTTGCCCGTGTGGTCGATCTTCACCATGTGGAAGCCGTCGGGCTGGATGTCCAGCCGCAGCGTGGCGGCCTCCTCGACCGGTCCCGTCGCATCCGACAGGTCGATGACGGTGACGCCCTGGATGGCGTCCGTGCCGAGCTGCGAGTCGTGCGGCACGTGCCCGCCGTCCACGATCACCACGTGGTACGGCAGCGCGTCGGCCCCCGCGTTCGGCCGGAACCTGGCCCGCTCCTTCAGCTCGTCGCCCACGAGCCGGTCGAGGTGGCTCATGTTCTCGGCCATGAGCCGCACCTTGCCCGCGGCGTCCACCTCGTCGGGGTGCAGCGCGTGCGGCAGCCACTTCACCCAGTCCCAGTGCGGCATCCACTCGCCGCTCGCGCACACCATGACCCGCATGTCGTCGGGGGAGTGGAAGGTGACGAGCTGCGCGATCATGGCCCTGACCAGGGAGCGCATCGCCCGCGGCTCGCCGGTGAGCCGGATCCGCGCGAACGAGTTGAGCGCCACCGCGACCGGCAGCCCGGCCACCGTGGAGTGCGCCCTGACGAAGCGGCGCAGCGCGCCCGCGGTGAGGGCGTCGAGGTCCTCGACCGGCTTGGTGTCGGGCGGCACGAGCTGCACGGCCAGCTTCTGCACGCCGGTGCCCAGGCGTACGGTGGCGAAGTCGTCGTCGCGCGGCCTGCGCTCCCACAGGCGCGGCCCCATCGCCACCCACCACAGCGTGTCCGGCGGCGGGCCGCTCCACTCCAGGGCCTCGCGCTGCTGGATCGCGGCCTTGCGGACCCGCTTGCGGATCTGTCCCAGGTAGCGGAAGTAGTCGCGGCGCAGGCCGTTGAGGCGGTTCTTGCGCTCTCCCGAGTTGCGGCCGAGCTGGCCGATCGTCATGCCCACCATGGAGACGGCGAACAGGCCGCTCGCCACGTACATGATGGGGTTCGAGTTGCCGCCGGCGGTGAACATCAGGCCCATGGCGGCGGCGCCGGCCAGCATGGGCACGTACATCAGCACGCCGGTGAAGCCGGCCGGCTGCACCTCGGGGATCTCGGGCGGCGACTCCAGAAGGATCTCTCCGCGCGGTGGCTGAGGACTCGGGCGGCGCTCTGGCCGCCGTACGACGACGATGCTCACTGGCGGGACAACCCTCCTGTCACCTGAGACACTTTCTTACCAGAGACGCCGTCCCTATATGTTCGCCATGTCGGATTTAGCCAGCCAGCCTCTGGAGTGGTCGTGACCTCGCTCGCCCACCAGCCGATGCAGCCGATGCGACCTGTGCCGCCCATGCCGCCCATGCCACCTGCAGGACCGGGCGGGCAGGGCGGGCAGGGCGGGCAGCCCCGGCCGCACGCGCCGCTGGCCCCGCTCTGCCACGTCACGATCGTCGCGCCGCGCCGCAGGGTGGACCTGGCGCTGCCCGCCGACGTTCCGCTGCCGCACGTGCTGCCCGGCCTGCTGCGCGCGGTCGGCGAGGCGGACGGCGAGGCGACCGCCGCGCCGGGCTGGGTGCTGCAGCGGCTCGGCGGCGCGCCGTTCGACCTCGGGCAGACGCTGAGCGCGCTGGGCGTGCTGGACGGCGAGATCCTCTACCTGCGCCCGCGCGAGGCCGCGCTGCCGCCCGCGCTCTACGACGACGTGGCCGACGTGGTCGCGACCGGCGTCTCCGAGAGCACCGGCAAGTGGGAGGGCCGCCACACCCGGCTGCTGGGCGCCGGCGCCGCGGCCGTGCTGCTCGTGCTCGGCGTGCCCGCGCTGATGCTGTCGGCCAGCGAGCCGCTGGGCGTGACCGTGGTGGCCGGCATGCTCGCGCTGCTGCTGATCGGCGTCAGCGCGGCCCTGTCGCGGGCCGTGGGCGACTCGTCGGCCGGCGCGCTGATCGGGTACGCGGCGCTGCCCTACGCCTTCGTGGCGGGCCTGTACGGCCTCATGAGCGGCGCCACGCTGAGCGGGGTGGGCGCGCCCCACCTGCTGGCCGCGATGACCTGTACGGCGCTGGTGGCCACGATCGGCGGCACGGTCGTCGCCGACGGCGTGGCGGGCTTCCTCGGCACGGCCATCGCCTCCCTGGCGGGAGCGGTCGCCGCCGCCATGGTGATGGTGTTCGGCGTGCCCGCCGCGGGCACCGCGGCCATGACCGTGACCGTGCTGATCTCGCTCAGCCCGCTCATCCCGACCCTGTCGTTCAAGATCGCCAGGGTGCCGCTGCCGCCGCTGCCCACCAACGCCGAGGAGCTGCGCTCCGACAACCAGCGCATCGACAGTGAGGGCATCCTGGCCCGCACCGCCCAGGCCAGCAGGTACGCCACCGGCATGGTGGCCGGCATCGCCATGACCGCGATCGGCGCGCTGATCTTCCTGGTCGGCGAGCCCGGCTGGATGTCCGGCTCGATGGCCGTCGTGCTCTGCCTGGTGCTGCTGCTGCGCGCCCGCGTGTTCGGCGGGCTCGGGCAGCGGCTCTGGCTGCTGTGCACCGGCCTCGCCGGGCTGGGCGCGATGGCGGTGGCGCTCAGCGCGGGCGCGGCCACCGTCGGCGCGGCGGCCGTCGTGATGGCGCTGCTGTGGCTGTCGATGCTGGTCGTCGGGCTCGGGCTGTGGCTGCCGTCCGGGAGGCTGTCGCCGTTCTGGGGCCGGGCGGGCGAGATCGTGGACGTCATCCTGCTCATCGCGCTGTTCCCGCTCGCGCTCGGCGTGCTCGACGTCTACACCTGGATCCGCGGCCTGTCCGGCTGATCCCCGTACACGAGAGGGTTGAGTGACCGCATGATCGAGCCTGACTTCGGTGGCATCGACATCGACCAGCTGATCAAAGACTCCGAGTCCCGGATGGCCCGCGTCGTGGCACTGCAGGAGAGGCTCAGCACTCTCGTGGGCCGCGCGCAGGACGAGGACGGCCTGGTGACCGTGGAGATGGGCCAGGCGGGGCTGCAGGATCTGATCCTGCACCCCAAGGCCATGCGCCTGACCTCCGGCGAGCTGGCCGAGCGCATCAAGCGGGCCTTCGCGGACGCCTCCGCCGACCTGCAGCGGCAGCTGTCGGAGGCGATGGAGGAGGAGTTCGGCGAGAACAACCCGATGCGCTTCGCCACCGACCCCGACGGCCAGATGGAGCTCGTACGGCGGGCGCAGGCGGCCGCCGACCGCATGTTCGAGGACGCGATGGGCCAGCTGGACCGCATCCGCAACCGCATGGAGGGCTGACCGGCGGGCGGCCCGGCCTCGACGTGCGCCGGACGCCGGCCCTCCACGCGCGCCGGACGGGCTCCTGCGCAAGCGGGACGGCCGGGCCTCGTCGCGGGAGGCCCGGCCGTCCGCTGCTCGAGCGGCCGCCGCTCAGCCGAGCTTGTCCGGGCTGGTCTGCACCGGGGAAGCCCAGAGGTCGGTCTCGGAGTCGTAGTACTCCCTGGTGCGCTCCTCGCCGTTATTCTGCCCCGCGGCGCCCATCGCGCCGGGCGGGAAGGCCATGAAGCCGTTCCCGGCGCCCGGCGTGCTGCGCAGCACGGACGGGCTGGTGGCAGGGGCGCCGCTCCCGCCGTACCAGGGGCCCGCGCCCGTGCCGCCGTACGGCGTGCCTCCCGGCGGCTGGGTGTTCGGGAAGATCGTGGGCGGCGTCGAGACGTACGGGTTCGGCGTCGCGGTGTACGGGTTCGGCGTGGTCGTCGTGGGCGGCGGCTGGGTCGCCGTGGGCGTCTGCGCCAGCTCCGTGCGCTGGTTGCCGGGGCCGCCGATGACCGCGGGGGCCTCGTCCTGCCCGGGCTGTTGTTGCTGTTGCTGCTGGTCCTGGCCGGGCTGTTGCTGCTGCTGGTCGCCCGTGCCCGGCTGCTGGGTGGTGGGGTCGCCGCCGTTGGACGGGTCGTCCTGCTGCCCGCCCGGGTCCTGCGGCTTGGTGGTGCCGTCGCCGGTGCCGCCGGTGCCGTCAGAGCCGGTGCCGTTCGAGCCGGTGCCGTTCGAGCCGGTGCCGTTCGAACCGTCGCCGTTCGAGCCGGAGCCCGTGCCGCCGGTGCCGGAGCCGCCCGTGTGGCCCGAGCCGCCGGTGCCGTAGGAGCCCTCAGAGCCGGAGCCGCCGGTCCACCGGCCGTCGCCGCCGCTGCCCGAGGTCTCGGTGACTTCGGGCACGTGCAGTTTCTTGGCCGGCTGGGTGTTCACGGTCAGCGGCGTGATCTCCGGGAGCTGGAAGGCCAGGCCCTCGGCGATCTGCAGGTTGATGTCGACGATCTCGACGTTGAGGTTCTCCAGGTGCCGCCTGGCCTGCTCGTCGGCCAGCGGCGCCAGCGGCGTGTACTGCGCGTTGCCGTTCAGGCCGCTGCCCGTGATCAGGGGCGGCGCGGTGCCGTCCGTGCCGGTGCCGCCGGACTGCCCGTTCGTCACGCCCTGGTTGACGAGGCCGGGAGCCAGCGCAGGGCCGGGGACGGTCGAGCGGTAGTGCCTGACCCGCTCGGCGTACTTCTTCATCGGCTCGCCGGTCTTCTGCATGGCATCGCCGAGCGCGCCCGCGCTGGCGTGCAGCAGCCGCAGCGCCTTCATCGCCTGCCGGGCGCTCGGGCCGCGCCACACCTCCGACAGGTCCTTGGCCGCCTTCATCAGCGCGCCCTGCACGCCGCCCTCGCCCTTGATCAGCTTGGCCGCTTCGACGTAGCTCTTACCGGCGGCCTCGACGCTGTCGGGGTCGGTGCCGTTCAGGTAGTTGACCACGCGCTCGCGGGTGACGCTGATGTCGGGTTTGGTGGCGCCCAGGTAGCTGTAGATCCTGATGGGCTCCCACTGATCGGCCATATCTCATCCCTGCCGCTTCTCACGCACTGCTGTCGGCGTGACCCTTCTCGTAGTTCGCGATGGCCCGCTCCACCGCGTCGGCCCACTTCTCGACGTAGTCGATGAGCTGCCCGTAGCTGCCGCCGAACACCTTGTACGCCTGCTGGGTGTTGTAGCCGAAGTTGCTGGCCACCTCCCACGACCCGGTCTCGGTGGGGCCGACGTTGCCCAGCCCCGACACCTCGCCGATCGTGCCGGGGCCGCTCCAGGTGGCGCTCATGCTCGCGGGCGCGCTGCCGCGCAGTGCGCCGAGCTGCTCGCGCAGCCGCGAGACGATCTTCCTGACCTCGGTGTGGTCGACGTACGGGCCGCGCCCGTCGTCCTCGATGCCGGGGAAATCCTTGGCCAGTTCCAGCTCGGGAACGGGGGATCCGCCGTCGTCAGCCGGTCTCATGCCCTGCCTTTCGCATCACCGGTGATGTGCGGGTCGATGGTCGGCACATCGCTGGTGAAGTAGTCTTCGTCGTCCCATACGTACGCGGCCCGCTCCATCTCGTTCTTCCGTTCCTCCCGCTTCTGGCCGCCCGCGGGGACGAACGGCATCATCGGCGTGCCGCCGCCCAGGCCGCCCAGGCCGCGCATACCGGCCGCGGCCGCACCACCGCCGGCGCCCACGCCGCCGAAAGCGCCGCCGTAGCCGCCACCGCCTCCCGTGCCCGGCCCGGTGACGTAGCCGCTGCCGATCCCGGTGGTGGCGGGGGTGCCGCCGAGATTGGGGTTGGGGTGGCCGCCGAACTGTGACGGGTCCGGCAGGCTGGCGAGCGAGGTGCTCGGCGGGTCGGGCAGGCCGGTGGTGCCGTCGAGCCCGGTGGCGTCGGGGACGTTCACGCCGTTGAGCGCGTTCGTCCCGTCGAGCCCGGCGCCGTTCTGGCCCGTCCCGTCCGTGCCCGTCCCGTCCGTGCCCGTGCCGTCCAGGCCGGAGCCGTCGGGGACGTTCACGCCGTCGAGCCCGGTCCCGTTCAGGCCGGTGCCGTCGTGCTCGTTGACGAGGCCGCCGAGCCCGTCCATGCCGGGGATCCGGTGCTGGCTGGGGTCGAAGAGGCCGTCCTGGTTGGGGACGTCCAAGCCGGCCAGGTCCGCCGCCGCCCCGTTGACCTTTCCGTCGCCGAAGCCGGGGCCGTCGTAGGTGTACCCCGGGGGGGTGACCGGCGGCGCGTCGAACACCGGGATGTCGGTCCGCAGCTCCGCGGGGAACACCTGGTTGTTGGCCGCGGTGGCCTCGCTGAGCACCCGGAGGAACTCCTTGGCTGCCTTCCTGTCCTGTTCCTCCTTCGAATCCCCGATGAAGTTGAAGAAGGGGCCGTCGGTGAAGATGGCCGTGACACCGCCGGCGATCAGGCCGATGCCGCCGCCGATCAACGCGCCGACTCCACCGCCGAACACGCCCACGGCCGCTCCCGCCGCCCCTCCCTGGAGGGCGCCCTCCAGGATGGAGACGTCGCGGTCGGGCGTCTCGGGCAGTTGATCCCCGCGTAAGGCGGCCAGCGTGTGCGCCTGCAGCGTGAGCGCCGGGGCGACGCCCTTGGGGTGCGCCGGGCACTGCTTGGCGTCCACGGGCTGGTCGCTGATCGTGGTGGACACGTCGGCGGCCGCGCCGCGCAGCGCGCGCAGCGCTTTCTTGACCGTCTTGGCGTCCTCGCCCGTGGTCCAGCGCTCGTCCAGCGCGCGCAGGTGCCGGTCGATCACCTCGACGAGGTCGTCGAGGCGCCTTTTGGCGGTGAGCATCTCACCCGCCGCGTCGCGGAGCATCGACGGCTTGTTGGCGGTCAGCGCCTGGCGCACCATCTCCGTGGTGGCACCGTCGAACTCCGTCTGGTCGATCTGCGCCCTGATGGGTGATCTCTGCTCCATCGGACGCTCACGCCTTCAGGGCGTTCGAACGCTGGGAACTGTCCAGCTCGGCGCCGTCGTAGTTCTTCAGTACCTGCTCGAGAAGCTCGATCGCGCTCTCCAGCTGGGTGACGATACCGGCGTACGCGCTGGTGACCGCTGTGATGCCGTTGTACGCGCTCGTCTGAAAGCCGTACGCGGCCGGCCAGAAGCCGGACATGGCCTCGGGGTCGCTGCTCAGGCGGCGGACCGCGCCACCCTCTTGGAAGACCGGCGTCACCGTGCTGTCCTTGTCGTCGGTCTTCTCCGGGGCCAGTTTGCCGAGGGCTTCCTCCAGGTCCGCTTTCGCCGCCTTGATCGCTCGCCTGCTGAGGTCCACTCCACGATCGGTGCCCATGCTCCCCCTTCCTCAGGGCCCCGGCGCGTACGCACGGGTCTTACCTGTGGTCGAAGATCCGGCTGTTGATCATCTCGACCTGCTGCATGTTCAGGTTCGTGACGTTGATGTTCGTCTTGAGCGCCTCGACGAACTGCGACATGTCGCGGGCCTCGGCCTGCCAGAGCTGACGGACCTCGTCGAAGACCTGCTTGGTCTGGCCCTGCCAGATCGCGCTCTTGGCCAGCAGGTCGCGCTCGAGGTCTTCGAGGCAGGTGACCATGTCGTTGAAGGCCTTGGCGAAGGCTTCCTCGCCCTTGCCCAGGCCGGAGAAGTTGACCTTTGTGATATCGAAGATGTCTTCTGCAGGCATGTTGTCCTCCGGAGTGCGTCAGAGACGGCTGTTGAAACCGGCGTTGATCGCAGCGGCGATCTTGTTGGTCGCCTCCGCGCGCTCCTGGTTGAACTGGACGTAGTTCTTGTTGCTGGTCGTGATGTTCTCGGCCAGCCGCTGCAGGCTCTCCATCACCTTGTCGAAGCGCTCGTGCCAGATCTTGTGCACGGCGGCGAAGGCCGCCTCCGACTGACCGACCCAGCTGTGCTTGAGCTCGATGCCGGCGTTGTCGAGGTTGCGCTGGATGGCGCGCAGACGGAGCGCCGCGTCCTCGATGCGCTGCACCGCCGCGATGAGATCGGATTGGCTTACTTGAGTCTGCGGTTCAGCGCCCACAGGCTCTCCCTTCCTTGCTGGTCGGCTTACTACCGCCGACCGCGCGCTGTCGGCACGGTCGTCACAGTAGTGAAGATCGGTCACTAGGGTCGCACGTGATCACGTTAATTTTCCATATCAATGGGATGGAAGGTGCTGATTTGGCCGATAACGTGTCTCGGGTGCGATGTGACTAGGGGGGCGTATGTCGAACTCATCGTCCGGAAGTGACCCGTTCTCTACCGCTCTAGGGAATGCCGGGGGCGCACTCGGCTCGTTCGGGCCCGCCGAGAAGGACCCCGAGTTCCACATGAAGTACTCCAGCGTGCGGAAGCTGGGGAAGAACGTCGGCGACTACGCCCCGAGCATGCAGTCCCTGAGCGACAAGACCCGGGCGATCGACATGCACACGTTCACCTTCGGCCTGATCGGCGGCGGTCTGAACGTGGCGCACCGGTCCGTGCGCGACGCCGCCGCCGACGCGTTCGCGCAGGGCAAGGAGGTGCTGGAGTCCTGGCGGCAGGCGATCAACGACATCGCCACCAACGGTGAGACCGCCGAGGAGGCCAGCAAGATCAATCGGAAGGTCGGCGGCGGGCTGAACGGCGGCGGGATCAAGACGCCCATGACTCCGGAGATGCCCGGGTCGTTCGACACCGATATGCCCGAAGGGTTCGGCATGCCGACGCCCGACCCCAATGCCCTCGATCCGCAGGGCGGGCGCGACCTCGACGACATCGGCGCCGACATCCCCGACCCGAACGATTCGAACCTGCAGATCCCCGATCCGAACGACCCGAACCTTCAAAACCCCGGGTTGAACGATCCGAACCTGCAGAACCCCGGCATCAACGACCCGAACCTGCAGAACCCTGGCCTGAACGACCCCAATCTGCAGAACCCCGCGCTCAACAACCCTGAGCTCAACAACCCAGCGCTCAACAACCCTGAACTCAACAACCCCGACCTGAAGGGGATCAACCAGCCGTCGCCCACCGACCTGGCCGGCATCGACCGCAACCTCGCCAACCAGATCCCCCAGGCGCGGATGCCCGACGCCACCGCCTTCGACCCGCGCGCGACGAGCGGCATGCCGCGGACGAGCCTGTATCCCGAGGGCGGCGTGGGGTTCGGTGGCTCCGGCGGCGGCGCGGCGGGCGGCACCCCACCGCCGGGCAGCATCTCCAGGGCGCTGAACTCCGGCATGCCCATCTACCCGCCGCCCATGGGCGGCGCCGCGGCCGGCAACCGGGAGGAGAAGACCGGCGAGAGCGGACCGTACCTGAGCGAGGACGAGAGCACCTGGGGCTTCGACGAAGAGGCAGGTCCCGCCGTCATCCGCAGCGAGGAGGAGTAGAGCATGGCCTACGAGACCGAGCTCTCCTTGTTCAAGTCGGCGCTGTGGAGCGCCACGGCGGCCATGGCCGTCATACCGTACGCGGCACCGGTGGTCGCCATCATGCACCTGTTCAACATGGACCCGCCCGAGCAGCAGCGGGCCGCCGAGCAGTGGCTCGACAAGACCCCGGTCGGCGTGGAGGCCGCCGACGGCAAGGAGCCGGCCGCGGGCGGCGGAGGCGACATCGCGACCCTGCGGGCCGAGCTCAAGAAGCTGGTCGAAGAGGTCGGCAAGGAGGACTGGAAGGGCCTGTCCTACGCCGCCTTCAAGGAGAAGGCCGAGGTGCTCGACAAGCACCTGGAGCAGCTCGACAGGAACCGGCAGGCGGCCGGCAACACGCTGGAGGTCTCGGCCCAGTGGAGCACGGCTGCCCTCGGGTTCTTCACGCTCGTCGGCCTTCTGATCGACCTCATGGCCGCCCTCGTGCTGGTGTCCAGGGTCAATCCGATCGCCAATGCCGCCATCATGCAGCAAACGATGATGGACGTGCGGGTCCTGCATGAGATGGGGATGCAGCTGCTCAAGAACCACGTCAAGTTCATGCTCAAGGGCTCGCTCCTGCTGACCGCGGCGAGTGTGGCCTACAGCCAGTTCACGCACGACCTGCCGGGCCTGAAGGCCGTGAAGGGCGAGACTCCGAACCTGCTCGAGGCCAGCGCGATGTACAACCCCTCGTCGGGGAACTTCGACACCCTGCCGGGCGCCGAACTGGACCAGAGCGAGCTCAAGAAGTCGCCGATCCCCGAGTTCGGCTTCTGAGCCGGAGTCCCGCCGCTTCCGGGCTGGAGTCCCGCCGCTTCCGGGCCGGAGTCTCTAGCTTCCGGGCCGGAGTCCCGCGGCGCGCGGCGGGTCGCATCGGGCCGCCGCCGCGTCCGGCCCGGCTTGCCCGCCGGCTCGGTCTTGCTCGCCGTCCGGCCTACTTGCTGCCCGGCGTCAGCGGCGTCCAGGCTGCGGCGGGGTCGAGCGCCGGTCCCTCGGGAATCGCGTGCATGATGCTCGCCGGCACCGGCGCGACGTCGCCCGCGTCGTAGCCCAGCTTGCCCAGCACGTCGCCCGACGGCAGCGGGTAGCGCACGCCCTGGTCGGTGATCAGCGACATCGAGCTGGTCACCGCGTCGAGCTGGCCCTCGCCGGGCAGCAGGCCGGCCACGACCGCGCTGCCGGGCGGCAGCAGGATCTGGTCGAACTTGCCCTGCACGGCCGAGGAGGCCGGAGTGGGGATCTGGATCTTACTGCCTGCCGTCACCTTGGTGGCCAGCGAGCCCGACTGCGTGCCGCCGTACACGATGCACAGCGGCACCGAGCCGGAGACGCCGATCACCTTCGGCATCATCTGCGGCAAGGAGGTGTCCATGACGTTCGTACGGGAGGGCGAGGCGTTGGCGGAGGCGGCGTCGATGGTGATGGCCTTGACGGCGGACTTGCCGTACGCCTTCTTGCTCACGGGGTTCTCCAGCAGGAGCATGGCCTGGACCTGCGAGATCGGCGCGAACCCATCGGCGAGCAGCACGTAGTAGCGCCCCGGCGTGCCCTGCACGGCCGGTACCGTGAAGACCTGGCCGACCGTGCCGGCGCCGCGGATCCTCTTGCCGCGCTGCGGCACCTGCGGGCCGTCGAAGTCGTGGCCCATGGGCAGCGCGTTGAGCCAGGCCGTCGGCACCTTCCTGGGCTGCGCGTTCAGCGCCCGCACGCCGTGCGCGGGCACGCGCATGCGGCGCTCGCCCCAGATGAGCCAGTTCTGCCGGCCGTCGGTGACCAGCATCGCGTCCGTGCCGATCGGCCGGCCGCCGACGTCCTGCCCGCCCACCAGGGTCGTGTACGACTTCGTCCCGTTGAGCTTGTCGGGCCCCTCCGCCACGCACACCGACCAGGGCGCCTTGACCAGCTTCTCCTTGACCGGCAGCGAGTCGGGCGCGCCGGAGATGCCGATGAGCGGCCCGCGCGCGAAGCCGGCCAGCGAGGCCGCGGTCACCATCCTGGTCGTGATCTCCGGCGAGTCGAGCACCAGCCGCGCCGAGACGTAGTTGGCCACCGGCAGCAGGCGGCGCTGCTGCTCGCTGTAGATGTACTTGGCGCCGCTCTCCTCCTCGACGAGCAGCTGCCCGGGATCGGTGAGCTTGGTGGCGTTGCCCGGCTTGATCATGCCCCAGATGCCGAACACGGCCATGATCAGCACTCCGACGAGGATGCCGCCGAAGGTCGCGACGTTCTGCCGCCGGGTGGGCGGCTCGGCCACGTCGGGCTCGCCCTGCAACAGGGCCATGCCGAGTCGCTGCTGCTGCAGCCGGTGGGCCTGATACAGGTCCTTTTTGGTCTGCACGGCACCTCCCTGCGACAAAACCCGCGCTTCAGCATAAAGGCCCTGCCGTCCCAGCAGTCCCATCGGCACCACTGAGGCGGCAGGGCCACGCGCGCGAGCGTCAGCCGCAGTGCTCGAACGGGCTGTCGTACTTGGTGCTGCCGATCGAGCCGCCCCACTTGACGCAGGTGCTCTTCGCCGCGGCGCGGATCGGGCCCGCGTAGTACTGGAAGCTGCCCTTGTCGGTCTGCCGCTTCTTGCCCTTGACCTCCAGGTAGGCGGTCATGTTGGCCTTGCCCGAGCCGTTGTTGCGCAGCGTGACCACGCAGTTCTGGCCGGTGGAGGCGTTGTAGAGCAGCACGACGCGGCCCTGGCCCTTCAGCGTGGCCGAGTCGATCTCCTTGAATCCCGCGCCGCAGACCTGGGTGGCGGTGTACTTGTTGCCGCCGGTGGCGGGCTTCTGGCCCGTCGTGCCGCCGCCACCGCAGTTCTTCGAGGTCAACGTCTGGTTCGGGTAGCTGAACTTGGTGCCGTTGAAGGTGGCGGGAATGATCTTGCCGGCGGAGGTGCGCAGCTCGTAGTGCAGGTGCGCGGCCAGCTTGTACTTGGCCGACGTCTTGCCGACCGTGCCGATCTTCTGGCCCTGCTTGACGCTCGCGCCCTTGGCGACCGAGCGGCTGTTGAGGTGGGCGTACAGGGTGACCGTGCCGTCGGAGTGCTGGATCTTCACCACGTTGCCGAAGCCGTCGGTGGTCCGGTACTCCGACATCACGACCTTGCCGGCCGCCGCGGCGACCACGGTGCGCCCGAGGTCGGCGTCGCCGTCCGTGGCGCTGCCGTTGAAGTCGATCTCGTAGCCGGCGGTGTGAGCTGAGCTCTTGCTGCTGCCCACCCACTTCTCGCCGCAGGGGAAGGGCAGCTGGTATGTGACGCCGGCGCTCGCGGTGGACGCGGATGCGGGGGACGTCCAGAGGAGGGGGAGCACGGCGGTGGCACACGCGCTCGCCAAGAGGATCTTGTTACGCACGGCATGGAAGCCTGCCAGTCCGATCATTGTTCGGCTAGCGGTTCCGCGGGATGTTCACCGGAATGAGTCGATTTTTCGGGATATGTGGTGACAGTCCGGCAGGAACCGTGAGCATCCGGTCGCGGCGGGGAGCGGGCCGAGCGGTCGGACGGGCTGGTCGGGTGAGGTGGGCGGGGCGGTCAGTCGTCCGGCAGGGCCGCCTGGATCGGCGTGATCGTCCCCGCCGTCACCAGGAGGCCGCGCCCCTGCGGCCCGCCCGTCGCGCCGCGCGGCAGCCTGATCGAGAACAGGTCGCCGTCGGTCTGCCCCTGCACCGAGAGCAGCACCCCGGTACGCGCCTTACGCGTCTCGGCCACGAACCCCCGGTAGGCCACCGCGAGATCCCCGGTCGTCCCCGCGATCAGCAGGCCGTGGTCGCCGTCCCTGCCCGAGCGCAGCACCTCCTCCAGCGCCGTGCCCAGCGGCCCGTCCGGGTTGACCAGCTCGGCGTCGTCCACCAGCACCACGTAGTCGTGCAGGTCGGCCACCAGCTCGGGCAGCCCGGTCGCCTCGCCGTCCAGCACCGCCACGGCCCCCTCCAGGTCCCGCAGCGGGCTGCGCCTGGGCGCGACGGCGATGACCGGCGTGCCACGCGCGATCAGCGACCGGGCCGCGGTCATCAGCACCGACGAGCGTCCCGAGCGCGACGGCCCGGCGATCACCGCGCCAGGGCCCTGGGTCAGCAGGTCCAGGCCCATCGGCGCGAGCGCGTCGCCGCCCGCGCCGATCAGCGCCCACAGCGGCGACGGCGGGCTGAACTCGGGGTCCAGCTCCATCGCCTGCGCGGCGGTGATGCGCAGCGGCAGCGCGTCCACCCGCAGCGGCGGCCCGCCGGGCCAGCGCCGCCCGGTTGCGGGGCCCGCCTTGCGCGCCAGCGCCTGCAGCGCCGCCACCTGCGCGGGACCGGCGGGGTCGGGGGCGAGCAGCGCGATCTGATGCTCGACGATGCCGTGCTCGGCCATCGACAGCACCCGTCCGGGCGGCAGCGCCGACGGCAGGCCCTTGAGCGGGAAGCCGGCGAGCCCGTAGTCGGCGGAGTCGGACAGCCGCAGCAGCAGCCGGTCGTCGAAGACCGTGGACACCTGGCCGAGCAGCCCCGAACGGTCGCTGGTGACCACCGCGCGCAGCCCCACGGCCGGGCCCTCGCGCAAGAGCTGCAGCAGCGCGTCGATGAGCCGGCCGTAGTCGTAGCCCTCGAACGCGGCCACGAAGCCCTCCCACCGGTCGAGCATGAACACCAGCCACGGCAGCCGGTGCCCGGCCTGCCGGTACTCGGCGAGCGAGGCGTGCCCGGCCTCGGCCAGCAGCTGCTGGCGGCGGCCGACCTCGTCGCGCAGCCGGTTGAGCAGGCGCTCCACCCGGTCGAGCTGGTCGCGGGTGATCACCGCGCCGCAGTGCGGCATGGCCACCAGCGGCAGCAGCGCGCCCGAGCCGCAGTCCACGGCGTGCACGTGCACGTCCTCGGGCGGCGCGTACGCGGCGATCGAGCCCGCGATCGTGCGCAGCGCCGTCGAGCGCCCGCTGCGCGCCGAGCCGGCGATGAGCAGGTGACCGCCGTGCGCGAGGTCGAGCACCAGCGGCTGCCTGTCCTGCATCCACGGCCGGTCGCTGATCCCGAACGGCAGCGGCCGCACCTCCTCGAACTCCTCGCCGGGCGCGTACGCCGGCACCTCGTCAGGGAGGTCGAGCACGAACCGCTCGGGCAGCGGCTCCAGCCACGGGCTCGGCTGCCTGGGCACGCCCGCCAGCTCGGCGGCCTCGATCAGCGCGTCGGCGACCAGCGACAGGTCCGTGACCGCGTTGTCCTCCTCCTCGTGCCGAGGGGGCGGCGGCAGCGGCTTGCCCAGCGCGCGCCAGCCCACGTCGAGCACCCGCACCCGGGCCGCGCCGTCGTCCGCACCGGCCACGGGCCCGCGCCCGCCGACCCTGGCGGTCTGCACGGCCACCGCCGCGTCCACACCCGAGCGGACGTAGCAGCGGCCTGGCGTGGACTTGGAGATGTGCGCCGCGTCGGGCACGTCGATGACGTCGGCAGACTCGGCGGGCTCGGTCACCCGCAGCGCGATGCGCAGCGACGTGTTGGCCTGGATGTCGGCCGTCACCACGCCCGCCGGCCGCTGCGTGGCCAGGATCAGGTGGATGCCGAGCGAGCGGCCTCTGCGGGCGATGTCCACCAGGCCGTTCACGAAGTCGGGCAGCTCGGCCACCAGCGCGGCGAACTCGTCGATGATGAGCACCAGCCGGGGCATGCCGGGCCCCTCGTAGTCGTCGATGTCCTTGGCGCCCGCCGAGTTCAGCAGCCGCTCCCTGCGCCGTAGCTCGGCGGCCAGCGAGTCGAGCGCCCGCTGGGTCAGGTGGCCGTCCAGGTCGGTGACCATGCCGACCGTGTGCGGCAGGCGTACGCACTCCTTGAAGGCCGCGCCGCCCTTGTAGTCGATGAGCACGAACGTGAGCTGGTCGGGCCGGTTGGCCACCGCCAGCGAGCAGATCAGCGTCTGCAGCAGCTCCGATTTACCGGCGCCCGTGGTGCCGGCGATCAGGCCGTGCGGGCCGTCGAGCTTGAGGTCCACCGAGAACAGCCCGTCCGGGCCCACCCCGATGAGCGCCTTCGTGGTGCCGCGCGGCCCCCATCCGGCGGCCAGCTCGGCCGCCGAGGGGACCTGCATGCCCATCAGGTCGAGCAGGCGGGCCGCGCCCGGCAGGTTGCCGCCGGGGTCGTCCCTGCTCACGTCGCGGATGGGGGCGAGCGCCCTGGCCAGCCGGTCGCACCAGGCGGGCGAGACCTGGTCGGCCAGCACGGGGCCGATCACGTCCAGTCCGCCGCCGCGCAGGTGGACGAACCCGTCCTCGCCGCACGCGGCCACCGTCTGGCACTCCTCGGGCAGCAGGCGCTGGTCCTCGTCGATGGCGAGCGTGAACACGCCGGAGCGCGGCCCCTGGCGCAGCACCTGCGGCATGTTCGGCAGCCCGCGCAGCACCTGGGCGCCGTCGAGGATCACCAGCACGTCGTACGGGCGCACGTCGTAGGAGGAGAAGGCGGGCTTCTCCGGCCCGCCGAGGTCGTCCCAGCCGGTCGGCACCTTGCCCAGCTCGGGGATCGTGGTGTTCTGCCGCTCGTCGATGAGCGCGGCCAGCTCGGAGACCCGGCGGGCGGCCGACTCGGGGTCGGTGCCCACCAGCGCCACGCACTCCTGGCCGGCCTGCGGCGCGCAGTGCGGCAGCCAGCGCAGCCAGCCCCAGCGCCGCTCGGCGTCGGCGTGCGCCGACACCACCACGATGGTGAGATCCCGCGGGCTGTGCAGGGTCGCCGCCTGCGCGATCAGCCAGGAGGCCAGGCCGGTCGCCGCCGTGCGCGGCCCGGTCACGCCCGCCACGCCGAGCCGCCGCATCGGCAGCGCCACCGGCACCGACCGGCAGATCGGCGGGTCGATGGGCCCGCCCTGCTCCTCCTTCAGCTCCAGGTCGGCGGGCAGGTCGGCGAGCCCGACCCGCAGCCGCAGCGCGTCGGAGTCGTGGATGCGGCGCTCCCACAGCCGCCGGCGCGGCCCCGTCGCGGTCAGCAGCACCTGCGCGGGGTCGGGCGCGTCGGCCCGGCGCGCGGCCTCGTCGGCGGCGCGGGCCCGCTCCACGGCCTCCTCGTACGCCCGCACCTCCTCCTGGTGCTCCTTGAGCGCCTTCTTGTACTGCTTCTTGCCGTGCCGCCGGTCGCTCCACCACTGACCGATCATGATGATCGGCGTCATGAACGCGACGAGCAGGTAGTACCACTGATTGAGCGCGATCGCGAGCGTCAGGCCGAGCACGGCGGGCAGGAACGCGGCGAGCAGCTGCAGCCGCATGCCCTCGCTCCTGGCAGGCGGCTTCGGCTTGACGAACGCGCGCTGCGGCTGTGGCCTGTGCAGCCTGGGCGGCCGGTTGTAGGCGACGCCGCCCTCCTCGCGCGGCGCGAGATGCGCGTCGGCCGGCTCGATCGAGGTGAGCACGAACACCGAGGAGCCGCAGGTCAGCACGGCCTGGTCGGGCCATTCGACGGGCTCGGTGAGCGGCTGCCCGTCCAGCTCGGGGACCTCGCCGTACCCGGCCGACCGCGCGGCCGCCTCGCGCTCCGCGGTCCGCGCGGTCAGCTCGGCGACCTCGTCGGCCCAGCGGCCCTTGAGCTTGAGCCTGGGGGCCTCCTCGGGCGGGCGCCAGGCCGGCTCCACGGTGATCGACTCCGGCCGCACCCGTACGGTGACCGCCTCGGGCGCGAGCGCCGGGTCGTCCACCGCCATCGCGCACATGGGGTCGGAGCCGATGACGTGCACGCCCAGCCCCAGCCGGTGCACGGCTCCCGCGGCCGGGCCGCCGACCACGCGCACCTCCGCCACGCCGTCCGGCTCCTCGATCAGCGTGGCGCGGGCGAGCCTGGCGTCGAGCGTCACCTTGTCGCCGTCGCGCAGCACGGCGGTGACCCGGGCGGCCGGGTCGAGCGGGCGGCCGTCGCGCCACAGGACGGGCGGCCCCATGTCGGAGCGTTCCGGCCGGCGCGGCCTGGGCACGCGGGCGCCCGCGGTGACCGGCGCGTACGGCGCCCGCGCATGGGTGCCCCGCGCCTGCGGCAGCCGTACGACGTCGGCCAGCGGCTTCTCGTCGCCGAGTGCCGCGCTGAGCGCGGCCACCGTGAGCCCGTCGTCGGCGTCGATCACGACGTCGCGATCGCCCTGCCCGCCGACCACGGTGAGCATGATCCGCATGGTGCCGTCTCCTCGGTCGACTCAGGGCGCCCAAGGTAGCGTCCGGAACGTGGCCGGGTGCGCCTGTTGACGGGAACGGCATGGCGAGCGGTAAAGCAATCGGCCGCATTCTCGAAAAAGCTGTGAACGATGTGACTCGTGTGGCCATCGAGACCGCTTGCCGGAAATTTCGAGATTCGTCAACTCGGTAGAAACAAGTGGCATCGATGAATCCGGCTTGACATCGAGTCACCTGCGAAAGAAGCATGGGTCACCGAATTCCGCCACCTCCGCCGGAGTGTTCCCCGCATAATGGCGTGAATTCCGCAATTCACTCCTGGAGCCCCCCACCCATGAGGACCAGTGAAAAGCCTGCCGCGAACGCGGCGGGGCTGTCCGGCCCTGCCTCGCGCAAGCTCCCCGTACCACCCAGGGAACGCAAGCCGGCGCTCGCCGCGCTGGCCGTCCTGCTGATCCTGGGCGGGGCGCTGGCCACGACCATGCTCGTGCTCAACAGCGGAAACCGGGTGTCCGCCATCCGCGTCACGCAGCAGGTCGGTGCGGGCCAGAAAATCCCCGAGTCGGCACTCGAAGAAGTGAAGATCGCCAATACCGGCATCGACTTCATCGCGTGGTCGCACCGTAAGAAGGTGGCCGAAACCTTCGCCACCGTCACGCTCCTGCCGGGCACGCTGCTGACCGAGCGGATGACCGCGAAGGCGAGCAGCGAGCTCCGCGAAGGAAAAGCGACCGTCGGATTGTCGCTCAAGGCCGGGCAAATCCCGGCCGGAGTGGAAGAAGGCGATCGCGTTCAGGTCATTTTCGTACCGAGCCGGTCGAGCCAGGGAGAAAGCCGCGTGCTCGCCGCGAACGCCCTCGTTTTCGAGGTGAGCGAACGCGCGAAGAACTCCGCGTCAGGACAGATCACCGTGGTCGTCGACGCCGCGGCGGCGCCGGAGATCGTGGCGGCCGCCTCCGCGGGCGAGGTCGCGGTGGCCGAGCTTCCGGGAGCGCGCTGACGTGGGGCTCATCGTTCTGGCCGCCGACAAGGGCGCGCCGGGGGTGACCACCGCCGCCACGGCACTGGCGGCGGTATGGCCGCGCCCGGTGCTGCTCGCCGAATGCGACCCCGCGGGCGGCGACCTCGCCTACCGGCTGCCCGCCGCCGGCGGCGGCGTGCTGAACCCTGCCAAGGGGCTGCTCAGCCTCGGCGCCACCGCGCGGCGCGGGCTGGTGCCGGCGCAGATCCAGCAGCACACCCAGAAGATCGTCGGCGGTCTGGACGTGCTCGTCGGGCTCGGCCACGGCGAGCAGGCGGCCGGGCTCACCTGGCTGTGGGGACCGCTCGGCAGGGCGCTTGCCGCCATACCGGGCGCCGACGTCATCGCCGACTGCGGCCGCCTGGGCGCGTACCCGCAGATCGGCGACCTGATGGCCGAGGCCGAGCAGGTCGTGCTGTTCACCAGGGCCACTCTCGACCACGTCGCCCACCTGCGCGAGCGGCTGCAGATCACCAAGGCGCACGGCGTCGTCGTGATCGCCGACCCGCGCAACTACCGGGGCTCGATCGAGGACGTCCGCAGGATCGTCGGCCCCACCGTCCAGTTCGTGCACGGCCTCGCCCACGACCCCAAGGGCGCCGAGCTGCTGCGCGGCCAGTGGGGCGGGCGGCTCGACCGCTCGCTCCTCATCCGTACGGCCCGCGACCTCGCGGCGAAGCTGGTGAGCCACCGATGATCGACCACTCGCTCGTCAAGCGTTTCCGCCAGGAGGTCGGCGACCGCCTGGCGCACCAGCGCCGGCTCGACCAGGCCAACGGGCTGCCCCCGATGACCGGCGAGGACGAGCGCCAGTTCGCCAGGGCGCTCATCTCGCAGGTGCTGGAGGAGCACGCCCGCAACGAGATCGGCTCAGGACGCACCCCGCCCACCGTGGAGGAGGAAGAGGCGCTGGCGGCCGGCATCCACGCCGCGCTGTTCGGCGTGGGCCGGCTCCAGCCGCTGCTCGACGACCCCCAGGTGGAGAACATCGACATCAACGGCTGCGACAAGGTCTTCGTCAGCTACGCCGACGGCCAGGAGCTGATGCACGACCCGGTCGCCGACTCCGACGAGGAGCTCATCGAGCTGATCCAGATCCTCGCGGCGTACTCGGGGCTGTCGAGCCGGCCGTTCGACACCGCCAACCCCCAGCTCGACCTGCGGCTGCCCGACGGCTCCCGGCTCAGCGCGGTCATGGACGTCACGGTCAGGCCCGCGATCTCGATCCGCCGCGCCCGCCTCGGCAAGGTCTTCCTGTCCGACCTCGTCGGCAACGGCACTCTGAGCCCGGACGTGGGGCGCTTCCTCTCGGCGGCCGTCGCCGCCCGCAAGAACATCATGATCGCCGGCTCCACGAACGCGGGGAAGACCACGCTGCTGCGCGCCCTGGCCAACGAGATCCCCCCGAACGAGCGCCTCATCACCGTCGAGCGCGCCCTGGAGCTCGGCCTCGACCAGTTCCCCGAGCTGCATCCCAACGTCGTCGCCTTCGAGCAGCGCCTGCCCAACTCCGAGGGCCAGGGCGAGATCTCCATGGCCGAGCTGGTACGCCGCTCGCTGCGCATGAACCCCAGCCGCGTCATCGTCGGCGAGGTCCTCGGCGACGAGATCGTCACCATGCTCAACGCGATGACCCAGGGCAACGACGGCTCCCTGTCGACCATCCACGCGAACTCCAGCATGGAGGTCTTCAACCGCATCGCCACGTACGCGCTGCAGGCCTCGGAGCGTCTGCCGATCGACGCCACCCACATGCTCATCGCGGGCGCCATCGACTTCGTGGTCTTCATCGAAAAGCGCAACGACTACCACCGCGGCGGCAGGCTGCGCCGCTACGTCTCCAGCATCCGCGAGGTCAACGGCTGCGACGGGCGCGTGCTGTCCAGCGAGGTCTTCGTGCCGGGGCCGGACGGCGGCGCCGTCCCGCACGCGCCGGTGTCCTGCCTGGAAGAGCTGATGGCGCACGGCTACCACCCGGGGGGCTGGTGAGCATGCCGTTCACGATCGATCCGCTGGCGCTGCTCGCCGGCGCCGTGGCGGGCGGCGGGGTGTTCCTGTTCATCGTCGCCCTGTACGGCGTGCGCCCCCGCCCGTCCCAGCCCAAGCGCCACATGGTCAAGATGCTGACCACCCGCGCCGCCGTGGCCGCCGTCGCCGCCGCGCTCGTCCTGGTCGTCACCCGGTGGCCGGTCGCCGCCGTCGGCACGGTGCTGCTCGTCTTCGCCTGGCGCGGCCTGGCCGGCGGCGCCGCGGAGGAGCGCGCCGCCATGCGCCGCCTGGAAGGGCTGGCCGCCTGGACCGAGTCGCTGCGCGACACCATCGCCGGCGCCGCCGGGCTCGAACAGGCCATCCCGTCGTCCATCAGGGCCGCCGCGCCCTCGCTCAGAGCGCCGCTACGGGCCCTCATCGACCGGCTGCACACGAGGATGGCGCTGCCCGAGGCGCTGGCCCGCTTCGCCGACGACCTCGACGACCCCTCGGCCGACCTCGTCGTGGCCGCGCTCATCCTCAACTCCAAGCTGCGCGGCCCCGGCCTGCGCGACGTGCTCAGCGCGCTGGCCGTCTCGGCCCGCGAGGAGCTCGACATGCGCCGCCGCGTCGAGGCCGAGCGCCGCTCCACCCGGCGCAGCGTGCAGATCGTGGTGATCACCGCGCTGGTCTTCGCCGGGCTGCTCGTGGTCTTCAACCCCGACTACGTCAAGGAGTACGGAAGCGCCCTCGGCCAGGCCGTGCTGGTGGTCGTGGCCGGGCTGTTCGGCGCCGGGTTCATGTGGATGCGGCGACTGGCCAGGTTCGACAAGCCCACCCGCCTGCTGATGGGCGGCGCGGCGGCGGACCAGCGGAACGGCGCCCCGGCTGCGGCGCCGGCCGGAGCCGCAGGAGGAGGAGGTGGTGGCCGTGGTTGAGGGCGCGCTCGCCGGAGCGGTGCTCGGGCTCGGCCTGTTCGTGCTGTTCAGGGCGCTCTTCCCGGCCCGGCCTGGCCTGGTGGCGCGGCTGCTCGCGCTGGACGCCGTACGCGAGGAGTCCGGCGCCCCGCGCATCCAGCTCGCGCTGCCCGACGAGGAGGTCAGCGCGTTCCGCCGGGGGCTCGGGGCCCGGCTGGCCGCCCTGTACGCCGCCCGCGGCTGGGAGGTCAGGTCGGTCAAGGCCGACCTGGCGCTGCTCGGCCGCTCGTGGGAGGCGTTCCTCGCCACCAAGGCGCTGCTGGCCGCCAGCGGGCTGCTCGCGTTCCCGCTGCTGCTCGGCTGGCTCGTGCTCATGGGGTGGGGAGCCGATCCGGCCATCCCGTTCTGGGCCGCGCTGCTTGCGGCCGTGGTCTTCTTCTTCCTGCCCGATCTGCAGGTGAAGCGGGACGCGGCGGCCAAGCGGCGCGACTTCCGCCACGTCGTGGGAGCGTTCCTCGACCTCGTGGCCATGAACCTGGCCGGCGGCCGCGGCGTCCCCGAGGCGCTGATGATGGCCGTCTCGGTCAGCGGCGAGCAGCCCAACTGGGCGATGGGCCGCATCCGCGACGCCCTCAGCGGGGCGCGGATCGTCGGCATCACGCCGTGGCAGGCGCTCGGGCAGCTCGGCGAGGAGATCAACGTCGACGAGCTGCGCGACCTGTCGGCGGCGCTCGGCCTGGTCGCCGACGACGGCGCGAAGGTGCGCGCCTCGCTCACGGCCAGGGCAGCCACCCTGCGCCGCCGCGAGCTCGCCGAGATCGAGGGCCGGGCGGGCGAACGCTCGCAGTCGATGCTCGTGGCCCAGCTCCTGCTCTGCGCAGGTTTCGTGATCTTCCTCAGTTTTCCCGCCGCTATGAAGATGTTGGGGGTCTGATGCGCGACCATCCGTGGATCGTCTATCTCACCGCGTACCTCGGCGTGCGCGTTCACCGTGCCCGCACCGCGCCCACCCGCGGCGCCTCCGCCGTCGAATGGGTGATCATCACCGCGATCATCGCCGGCGTCGCGCTCGGCCTGGCCGCCCTGATCAGGACGCTGGTGCAGAACCAGCAGGCCCAGATCGAGCAGAGCTTCGGCGGTGGCGGCGGCGGAGGTGACGACGCCCCGTGAGAGCCCGGCCGCGACGCGGTGAGCGCGGCGCGACGGTGATCGAGCTGGCCATGCTCATGCCGGTCATCCTCGCGACCGTGCTGCTCATCGTGCAGGTCGCCCTGTGGTTCCACGCCCGTCAGGTCGCCGAGGCGGCGGCCAGGGAGGGAGCCCGCGTGGCCAGGGCGGCGCCGTTCGACTCCGGCGACTGGGAGGGCGCGGCCACCGGCAAGGCCACCGAGATCATCCGTACGGTCGGGCCCAGCCTGCTGCGCGAGGCCACGGCCACGACCTCCGAGAAGGAGCCCGACGAGCGGTTCGTCACCGTGACCGGCAGCGCCGTCCAGGTGATCCCGCTGCTGCCGGAGCTGGCCTTCACGATCACCGCCACCTCCGGCGGGCCCGTGGAGTGCTTCCGCCCCGACAACGGCGGCGAGGACTGCCGATGACCGCCGCCCGGGCCGGGACCGCCGAGCGCGGCTCGATGGCGGTGGAGACCGTCATGCTCGCCCCGGTCTTCCTGCTGTTCCTCATGTTCCTGGCCGGCGCGGGAGTGCTGGTCGAGGCGCAAGGCCGGGTCAACGGGGCGGCGCGCGACGCCGCCAGGGCCGCGTCCGTGCAGCGCACGTTCGACGACGCGGAATCCGCCGCCGAGGCGATACTCGCCGGCGTGCTCGGCGACCGCTGCCGATCCTCCGCCGTCTCGCTCGACGGCTCGCAGTGGGAGCAGGGCGGGCACGTCCAGGCCGAGGTGACGTGCGAGCTGGACCTCGCCTTCCTCGGCTTCGGCGGCACCAAGCGGCTCACGGGCACCGCCGTGGTGCCACTCGAGCAGTTCAGGAGGGTCGAGTGAAGCGGGGAGAGCGCGGCTCCATGTCGGTGTTCACCGTGCTGTTCTCCGTCGTCGTGTTCCTGCTCGCCGGGCTGCTGGTGGACGGCGGCTCGGCGATCAACGCCCGGCTGCGCGCCGCCGACGTGGCCGAGCAGGCCGCGCGGGGCGCCGCCGACCAGCTCGACGTCGACCACCTCAGGCAGACCGGCGAGACCCGGCTGCTCGGCGAGGACCAGGTGTGCGCGCGGGCCGAGGAGATCGTCGCCGCTCAGGGCGCCGACGACGTCCGCTTTGGCGCGTGCACCGTCGATGGCCAGGCACAGGTGACGGTCACCGTGACGGCCCGGTGGGAGGCGTTCTTCCTCGGCGCGATCGGCTTCTCCGGCGCCGAGATGACCGGCGAGGCCGGCGCCGCGCCCGAAGCGAGATAGACCGAAACCCGCCGGTCGATGGATGCGGGGACGTCACAGGCACGACCCTGAACCCGGGGAAAGGAGAGGCGATGCCGACGCGAGAGCCTGCGCGTCACCACGGACGGCGTGTCCCGGCCCGCGCAGCCACGCGCGCCAGGGGCAGGCGCAGCGCCGGTGACGTGCTGACCGGCCTCGCCGCGCTGGTCGTGCTGGTGGGGCTGGTGGGCGGCGTGCCGTACGCGCTGCTCACCTTCGTCGGGCCGCCGATCAGGCCCGAGCTGCTCGACCTCGACGTGCTGACCGGCAGCGTCGGCCCGAGCACGATCATCGCGGTGCTGGTGCTGCTGGTCTGGCTGGCCTGGTTCCAGCTCTTCGTGTGCGTGGTCGTCGAGGTGTACGCCGGGGTCCGCAGGGTCGGCATGCCCGCCAGGGTCCCGCTCTCCGGCGGCACCCAGTTCATCGCCAACAAGCTCGTCTCCGCCGCGCTGCTGCTGTTCACGGCGGGCGCGATGGTGGTGCCGCTGGTCAAGCCGTCGCCCACCCCGGCCGCGCCGCCGGTGACGGCGGTCGCGTACTCGGCGCCGCTGGTCGAGCAGACGCTGGAGACCCCCAAGACCAAGAAGGTGTACGTGGTGCAGCCGCCGCTCGGCCGCCATCACGAGAGCCTGTGGGAGATCGCGGAGAAGTGCCTGGGCGACGGCCGCCGCTACCACGAGATCTACCGGCTCAACGAGTCGAAGGTGCAGCCCGACGGCTCCCGGCTGAAGATCGCCGACCTGATCAGGCCCGGCTGGGTGCTCGACATGCCGGACGACGCGCGCAACGTGCACATCGTCCCCGCCGACCAGCCGCGCGAGCAGACGCTGCGCGAGCATCCCGGCCGCGCGGCGGTGCCGAAGGGCAAGCACGTCAAGCCCGGCGCTCAGGAGCAGCGTCAGGACCGGCAGGAGCGGCCGGGCCGGCAGGACCAGCGCCAGGATCAGCGTCAGGATCAGGGCCAGGAACGCCAGGACCGGCAGGAGCAGCGCCAGGATCGGCAGGAGCAGCAGCCGGTCATCCAGGAGCGTCATGACGGCGAGCTGATCGACTACCTCGCCGCCGCCTCCCTGGCCGCCGCGGGCCTGCTGTTCGTGCTCGCGGGCAGGCGCCGCGAACAGCTCTGGCGGCGGGTGTTCGGCCGCCGCATCGCCCGCCCCCACGACGACGCCGCGCAGGCCGAGGTCGCGCTGCGGATCGGCAGCGACGCGCCCGGCGCCCGCGTCCTGGACGTCGGGCTGCGCATGCTGGGCGCCGAGCTGGCCGCGCGCCGCCGCACCCCGCCCACCGTGTACGGCGCCCACCTGTCGCCCCGCAACCTCGACCTGTGGATCCACCCGCCGGACCCGGACCCGCCCGCGCCGTGGACGGCCGTGGACGGCGGCCAGGTCTGGCGGCTGCCCGCGCACGAGGGCCGCCTGCTGCCCGACCCGGTGGACAGGTCGCAGGCGGGCGGCGCACCGTACCCGGGCCTGGTGTCGATCGGCACCGACGCCGGCGGGCGCGTGCTCATCGACCTGGAGGCCGCGCAGGGCCTGATCAACGTGCGCGGCGCGCAGACCACCGCCGCGCTCGCCGCGCTCGCCGTCGAGCTGGCCACCAACCGCTGGTCCGACCGAATGCGCATCACGCTCGTCGGCTTCGGCGAGGAGCTGACCGCGATCGCGCCCGACCGGATCAGGGCGGTCGGCAGCCTCGCCGAGGTGCTGCCCGAGCTGGAGGCCGGCGCCGCGCCGCGCAGGGAGGTGCTGACCGGGCGCATCACCGGCAGCCCGCGCCGCGCCCACTACCTGCTGTCGGCGGTGGCGCCCACCCACGAGGAGGCGCGCAGGCTGGCACTGCTGGCCCGCCGCGACACCGCGGGCTACGTGGTGGCGGGCGACGTGCCGCACGCCACCTGGACGCTGGAGATCGGCGACGACGGCCGGGCGAGGATCGCCGAGCTGGGCTTCGAGGTGAAGGCCCAGCTCCTGCCGCGCCGCCACTACCGCGCCCTGATCGACCTGTTCCGCACCGCCGACCGCCTCGACGGCGAGCCCGTCAGCGAGCCCGAGCCGCTGGACGCGCTCCAGCAGCCCGAGATCGAGGTGCGGATACTCGGCCCCATCGAGATCGCCGGCCTGCCCCCGCTGGAGGAGGGCCGCATGGGGCTGGCCGCCGAACTGCTGGTCTACCTGGCCACGCACGTCGGCGGCGTGCATCCGGTGGTGCTCGGCGGTGTCCTGTGGCCGCGCGGCGTGCAGGACATCGTCAGGGACGCCACCATCGCCAGGGTCGCGGAATGGCTCGGTCCCGAGCATCTGCGCACCGACGCCGCCGGGCGGCTCAGCCTGGGGCCGGGGGTGCGTACGGACTGGGCGCTCTTCCGCGAGCTGGTACGCCGCGCGCAGGGCGACCCCACGACCGGCGCCGTGCTGCTGGAGAAGGCGCTCAGCCTGGTCAGAGGCCCGCTGCTGGCCGGCCGCCGCCCCGGCGGCTACGCCTGGCTGGCCGCCGACGACCTGGAGTACGACGTCACGGCCGCGGTCGCCGACGCCGCGCACCAGCTGTGCGAGATCCGGCTCGCCCAGGGACGGCCGGACGCGGCGGTGTCCGCCGTACGCGCGGCGCTGCTGCTCGCGCCCGACGACGAGAGCCTCTGGCGCGACCTGCTGCGGGCCACGCACGCCACCGAGGACATCGTGCGCCTGCGCGCCGTCGTCGAGGGCCTGACGCGCAGGGCGGCATCCCACCCCTACGGCGGCGGGATGGCGCCCGAGACAGAGGCACTGATCGAAGAGCTGCTGCCCACGTGGCGCATGCATGTGGTGAGGGAGTCATCTGCATGAGACGTACGGCGATAGTGCTCGCCTTAACGCTCGCGGCCGGGTGCGCCGCGGCGGATCCCCCGTACCGGCCCCAGGAGGCCGCGCCGCCCGCACCCGAGCGGAGTCCCGCGGCCACGGAGCCGGAGTCCGATCCGCCGCAATCGGAACCGGCGGAGAGCAAGGAACCCGGGAACACGGCGACCCCGGCGTCCGTCCCGACCGGCACGCAGACGGTCAACGTCGGCGACGGCCTGCGGATCAGGATCGACTGGCCGCCCAAGCCCGACCCGCTGCACAAGGTCATGGTCGACTTCTACGTCGGCGTCCGCAGGGCCATCGCGGAGGGCAAGTCCGGTTACGGCGAGAACATGGAGTTCGAGGCGGAGGAGCGCATCAGCCAGTGGATCCGCGCCTTCACCGATGAGGGCGAGACGATCCGCGGCACCGCGCGCCTGTACGACGTGGAGGTCGCCGCCGTCTTCGACGGCAAGGGCGCCCAGGTCAACGCCTGCGTCGACGAGTCGGACGTCACGGTGGTCTCCGCCAGGACCGGCAAGCCCATCGCGCGCCAGCCGACCTGGATGCGCAAGCCGTACACCGAGACCGTGCTCGCGCACCGCTCCGGCGACGGGGTGTGGCGCATCAGGAGCTCGCAGACGGGCGGGGGGCGGTGTGCCTGATGAAGACGCTGATCTCCGCGCTGATGGCGGGCGTCCTGGTGACCGGCTTCCAGGCGCCTCCGGATGGCCGTGACCGGCCCGACGTGGACGTCCGGGGCGGTGGCCAGGGGCGCACCAGGTTCGTCGACCTCTCCACGGACACCATCAAGATCTCCGGATCCAAGGGCGGCGAGGGCGACGGCTTCCGGATCAAGCGGCCCTGCTGGTACGAGCCGGCCGCGAACGCCGAGGACATGTTCCGGCAGATCTCCGACCCGCGCGGCAACAGGACGCGGGCCGACACCGACGGCTTCCGCGAGTTCATCCAGCCGTTCAAGGACAAGCTGGGCCAGGAAGGGCTGTGGTGGGTGCCCGCCTACAACAAGGCCGACCCCAACGGCGCGGCCTGCTGGGCCAGCCTCGAACGCTTCATCTTCGTCCCGCCGAACACCACCCCGCCGTCGGGCATCACGGTCGAGCAGCTCGCCGAGATCGCGCGGGCCGCGATCACCGTGCCCAAGGGCACGATCAAGCTGAGCCCCGACGCCAAGAGCTACGTCAACCTGCCCACCTGGGTGTGGCTCGAAGGCATCGGCGAGCCGCGCCGCACCGTCACGGCGTCCATCCCGGGCGTCATGAGCGTGACCCTCGTCGCCACGCTGAAGGAGATCAAGATCGACCCGGGCACGTCGAACGATCGCGCCGAGGTGACCGAGACGGGCTGCGGTGCCTCGGGCACGCCGTTCACGCAGGGCGGCGAGTTCTCGTGCGGCGTGCGCTACCTGCGCTCGTCGGTCGATCAGCCGGGCGAGAAGTACACGCTGACGGTCTCCACCGTGTGGCCGGTGGAGGTGGCGGGCAACACGGTGCCGGTGCAGTTCGAGCCCGTCGAGGTCAGCACCAGCCGGGACGTCCCGGTCGGCGAGATCCAGAGCAACGTCAAGCCCTGATCACCGCGACGAGCGGGGCGAGCTCGGGCAGCTCGGCGGCCTCGTCGAGCACTTCCTTCAGCACCGCGTCGTGCGTGGGGCGCGCCTGGCCGAGCAGGTCGAAGCCGGCCTGCGTCACCTCGGAGTAGATGCCGCGCCGGTCGTCCTCGCACAGGTAGCGCCGTAGCAGCTCGCGCTTCTCCAAGCGCGTCACCAGCCGGGTCGTGGCGCTCTGGCTGAGCACCACGGCCCTGGCGAGCTGCTGCATGCGCATGTGCCGGCCGTCCTGCCTGGCCAGGACGTCCAGCACGGTGTACTCGCTCACGCTGAGGCCGTGGCTCTTCTGAAGCGCCTTCTCCAGCCGTTCTTCGATGGTGGCGTGCAGCGCCGCGAGCGTGCGCCAGCCCTGGGCGCGCGCCTCCACGGCGTCATCGGCGAGGGTCACGCGACCGTCTCCTCGGCAGGCTTGCATGGTCAGCTAGTCGGCATGCGCAAATAATGCGTACGCTCACTAATGCCTTCTGAGGAGTATTGTATGCCGCTCGCCCTGTTCGCCCTTGCGATCAGCGCCTTTGGCATCGGCACCACCGAGTTCATCATCAACGGGGTTCATCATCAACGGGCTGCTGCCCGACGTGTGCCCGACGTGGCGTCCGGCTTCGGGGTGACATCCCGGCCGCTGGGCTGCTCGTGTCCGGCTACGCCCTCGGCGGGCCGCCGCCGACCACGCTCGGCGCGCGGCTGTCGCGCAAGACGATGCTGCTGTCGTTGATGGTGCTGTTCATCGTCGGGAACGCGCTATCGGCGCTGGCGCCCACGTACGTGGTGCTCATGGCCGGCCGGTTCCTGTCGGCCTACGCGCACGGCGCGTACTTCGGCGTCGGCTCGGTCGTGGCCGCCGGCCTGGTGGAGCCGCGCGAGCGGGCCGGCGCCATCGCCCTGATGTTCACCGGCCTCACGCCCGCGAACGTCGTGGGCGTGCCGCTCGGCACGTGGATCGGCCAGTCGTACGGCCGGCGGGCCACGTTCTGGGTCGTGGTGGCGATCGGCGTGGCCGGGCTGGCCGGCGTGCTCACACTCGTGCCGCGCCGCCCGCGCCCCGACGGGGGAGTGCTGCGCGAGCCGGCGACGTTCCGCTCCGGCGGCGTCTGGCCGGCGCTCGCGATGACCGTCTTCGGCTTCGCCCCCGTCTTCGCCGCCGGCCTCCTATCCCGCCGCCTAGCCTCCGCCTGACCGCCGCCGGTGAGCCGACGGCTCCGCCTGACCGCCGCCGGTGAGCCGACGCCTGGGCCGCCTCGAATGCGAGCACCACCGCGACCACCCCAACTGCCTCCAACCGCCCCCTGCCGCCACCCGCCGCCGCCGACCGGCCCACCGCCCCGGATCGGCGCCCGGCACCGTCGCCCGGCTCCACCGTCCCCGATCGGCGTCCGCCGCCGTTGACCGGCGTCACCGCCTCGGATCGGCGTCCGTTGTCAACTGGTGTCATCGTTCCCGTGTGGCGCGCGGCCGAGCGGCGTCCGGCGCCGTCAACCGGCCCCTGCTGCCCTCGACCGGCCGCCTCGGATCGGCGTCCACCGCTGCCGACCGGTGTCACCCCCACAACGGCGTCCGGCGCCGTCAGCGGGTGTTCCGCGGCCGCTCCCCGCAGATGAGGGCGGCGGCGCGGGTCGCTCCGAGCCGAGTGACGGCACTGCCGAAGCCGACGTCGCCGGGCCGCGTCGTCGACTGGGGCGACCGCTTTGTGCAGGCCACAGGCCGTCGCAGGCCGCTCCGAGCCGAGCAGCGCAGCTGCTGTTCGCCGCCGTACCCTGACCGGTCCCGGGCCTGGGACATCCACGCCCCGGCCTGAGACTGCCTCAGTCGAAAAGTTCGGCCGCGTTGTGGATTTTGAGTGCTTTGTTGAGCCAGTTGTCGAGGGTGTCCTGGTCGGTGCAGGAGCGGATGCGTTGTTCGGCTTCGTGGGGGAGGTCGATTCCGCGTTGGTGGAGCACGCTGAGGAGGGCTTCGGCCTTGCCGACGGCCTCGCCTTCCGCCCTTCCCTCCTCCTTGCCCATGGTTTTGCCTAGTTCTACCCATTCGCGGACATAGGGGTGGTCGATAACGTCCTTGGCGGATACCACCACGCCGGCCTCCTTGAATAGTTGGGCGAAGTCGAACTCGGGGAGCAGCATGAATACCAGCTCAGCATAGCTCGGCTGGTCTTTCGGGCGCCTGGCTGTGGCATGGGCGAAGGTTCTGAGTACCTCCATCCCGTCGGGCGTGTCAGGGTTGCCGTACACGATGGTCGAGAGCGCGGTGAGTTCTGGATCGGTGAGCGCTCGGTCGATATCCGTGATTTTGGGGATGTTCGACGGGCCTGCGACGACGGGTTTCAGGATCCAGCCGGGGTGGCCCATGTGACCTCGCGTTTACGTTCGATCGGCGATGGCTCCACGTTCGTGAGCAAGAAGCCATTCTTTTACCGAAACGCCGTAGAGGTATCCGCCATATCCTCCGGTGCTGGGCAAAATCCGATGGCACGGTACGAACGGCGCGATCAGGTTCTGGGCGCAGGCCGAGCCCGCCGCGCGGGCGGCGGTGCGCGGCAGGCCCGCGCGTTCGGCCAGTTCGGCGTACGTGACGGTGGTCCCGGCCTTGACCTCCCGCAGTGCCGCGTGCAGCCGCTTACGGGTGGGCGTGCCGGGCTGCCAGACCGGTACGCCGTCCAGCGCGTCCAGCTCCCCGGCGAGGTACGCCTGGGCGGCCTCGGCGGGCGCCCCGAGGTCGTCCACGATCTCCAGGCCCTCGGCCTGCAGGGCGGGCGTGAGCCGGGCGAACATGTCCTTGGGCTCGGCGGTGAAGCCGGCCGCGACGAGCACGCCTTCGCGGGCGAGCAGCGCCAGCGGCCCCACCGGCGAGGGTACGAGCTGTGCAGCGATCATGATGAGCTCCAGAGATGCAGTGCGGCGTACGCCCGCCACGGGCGCCACCGTTCGATGTGGTCGTCGGGAATGCCGAGCGCGGCCATGCGCTTGATGAGCACCAGGTCGCCCGTGGGCCAGGCGTCGGGGTCGCGCAGCGCGCGCAGCGCGATGTAGCCGGCGGTCCACGGCCCGATGCCGCGCACCTCCAGCAGCTCCGCCACGGCCTCGCCGGGGTCCTGCCCGCCGTCGAGGTCGAGCCGCCCGCCGGCGATCCGGGCGGCCAGGTCCTTGAGCGTGCCGATGCGGCGGCCCGTCAGGCCGAGCCCGCTCAGGTCCGCCTCCAGAAGCCGGGCGGGAGTGGGGAAGAGGCCGCCGGGCGCGCCGGCCCTGGCCACGATGCGGCCGAGCAGCGTACGTGCGCCCGCCACCGAGATCTGCTGCCCCACGACCGCGCGCACGGCCAGCTCGAACCCGTCGAACGTGCCCGGCACCCGCAGCCCGGGCCGCGCCGCGACCAGCGGGGCGAGCGAGGTGCCGCCGAGGACGTCGGCGATGGCCTGCGGGTCGGCGTCGAGGTCGAGCAGGCGGCGGCAGCGGGCGACGATCCTGGCGAGCTGCCGGGTGTCCTCGACGGCCACGTCCAGCGCGATGTGGCCGGGGCGCGGGGTGAGGGTGATCGTCCCACCCGGTACGGCCCTGCGGTACGACGTCCGGTCCGCGACCTCGAGCCCCGGTATGGCGCGTGCGGCGAGGAATGAGAAGACGCCGTCCGCGTCGTACGGCTCCCGCCGGTGCAGCCGCAGCCGGAGCGGAGCGCCTGCTTGGGCGGCAGGCGCCGGATCGCAGGCGCCGGTTGCCGAAGCGGGGGCGTGCGCGGTGCAGGTCCGGGCGGCGGCGGGGCGCGGTCCGGCGGTGGCGCGGAGCTCGCTGGGCGTGAAGCCGTACGTCTCCCGCATGGTCGCGTTGAACTGCCGCACGCTGCCGAACCCGGCCGCGAACGCCACCTCCGTGATCGGCAGCGACGTCTCCGTCAGCAGCTGCTTGGCCAGCAGTAGCCGCTTGGTGCGCACCACCGCGAGCGGGCCGACGCCGAGCTCGGCGACGAACAGCCGGTGCAGGTGGCGTTCGGTGATGTGCAGCCGCCGGGCCAGCCCGCCCACGCCCTGCTCGTCGGCGGCGCCGTCGTCGATCAGCCGCAGCGCGCGCCCGACCAGGTCGCCGCGCAGGTCCCAGCCGGGGTCGCCGGGCGACAGTTCGGGCCGGCAGCGCTTGCACGGCCGGAACCCGGCGGCCTCGGCCGAGGCCGCGTGCCGGTAGAAGCGCACGTTGCGCCACGACGGCGTACGAGCCGGGCAGATCGGACGGCAGTAGATGCGCGTGGTCGTCACCGCCGTGTAGAAACGGCCGTCGAACCGGGGGTCCCTGGCGGAGACGGCCCGGTAACAGGAGTCGAAGTCGAGCTCTTGGAGGGCCATGTCTCCGACCGTATGCCCTGCTCAGGGGTGACGACTGGCGGAAATCGGACCGGGCCGTGAAGGCCCAGGTCACCGCCGGTGCGCTACTTCGACGAGACGCCCACCCCCAGGTCGAACTCGCGGTACACCCGGGCCCAGAACCCGTCACGCAGCCACACCCGCGCCTCCGGGTACGGCCGCAGCGAGTGGCCCAGCTCCTTCTCCGCCTCGATCAGCAACTCGGTGTCGATCACGGTCGGCAGTATCGGGCCGGGCAGCAGGTCGCGGATGTTGTCGCGGCCACGCGTCAAGATCCACTTCTGTGCGACGTGCTCGCCCACGTCCTCCACGCGCGGCCGGCTGGGGCCGAGCTTGGCCACCTGGCCGGGCTTGGCGTGCGGCTTGACGGGCGCGCGCCCGGCGAAGACCTGCGCGGGCGAGGGCGCGGTGCTGGGCGGTGTGACGGGCACGGGCTGCGGAGCACGGCTGAAAAAGGGCCTCAGGAAATCTGCACTGATCACTTCGACGGTGTCGGACTCCCACACCAGGCGCTCTGCCTGGTTGGTGCCGTACGGGGGTTCGACGCCCCACAGGTGGATGCGCACGCCGTACGCCTGTGCCGCCTCGACCGCCGGAACCATGTCCTCATCGCCCGCCAGCAGGATCGTGTCGGTGACCGCATGATGCCTGGCCAGCGCCTCCAGATCACTCCGGATCTGCGCGTCAACGCCTTTCTGCTGGCCGCGGGCGTTCAGGTTGCCGAGGCGCACCTTGACCCACGGGAGCTGGGCGATCACACGTTGGTCGACGGTCGGCACGCGATCACGAGCTGCGTCATACCAATAGATCCGCAGAAGTTCGCCTGAAATACGTTCCTCTGCATGTTTCTGTAGACTTTGGATGAGCTCATCGGCGGCCACCCGATATTCCTTGCGCTCCTTCGCGCCGAGCAGCACTTCACCCGCCGCCGCGTACAGATAACCGACATCCACTAGGACGGCGTACTTGGCTGCCACAGGATGCGGCATGAGGTCTGGGATGGCCATGTCGTCCTCCAGGCCGCGGTGTTAGTTGATCGGCTGACTATATACGCCTACTTTCTCTAGATAGTCCCAACTCCCGGGGAACTTGACACCCGATTCGCAGGATCTATCTAGGGTAGTGCGCTCATCCGCCATGCCGACTTCCCTGGGACGACAGGCTTACGCATAGCTCTGGCGGGGTTTCGCCAGGTTTGGCGAGGCAAAGATGGAGCGCGCTCCGTTTCGGCTGCGGGGCGCCGCCGCGCCGCGAGCGCGGTCACGAGCGCGGCCACCTCCTCGGGCGTGGCGTCGCCCCGGACAATACGTAGATGTGGCGTCATAGCGGGATGTTCCCATGCTTCTTGGGCGGGAGCGTGGCGCGCTTGTTCCGCAGCGCGCGCAGCGCCTTGACGACCTGCGGCCGGGTCTCGGACGGCCGGATCACCGCGTCCACATAGCCCCTTTCGGCGGCGATGTACGGGTTGGCCAGCGTGTCCTCGTACTCGGTGACGAGCTTGGCCCGGTGCGCGTCGGGGTCGGCGGCGGCGGCCAGCTCGCGCCGGTAGAGGATGTTGACCGCGCCCTGGGCGCCCATGACCGCGATCTGTGCGGTGGGCCAGGCCAGGTTGATGTCCGCGCCGAGGTGCTTGGAGCCCATGACGTCGTACGCGCCGCCGTACGCCTTGCGCGTGATCACGGTGACGAGCGGGACTGTCGCCTCGGCGTAGGCGTACAGGAGCTTGGCGCCGTGGCGGATGATTCCGTTCCATTCCTGATCGGTGCCGGGGAGGAAACCCGGCACGTCAACAAAAGTCAAGATGGGGATATTGAAGGCATCACATGTTCGAATAAATCGCGCAGCCTTCTCGGATGCCTTGATATCCAGACATCCGGCGAAATGCATGGGCTGGTTGGCCACCACGCCCACCGGCCGGCCGTCCACCCGGCCGTACCCGACCACGATGTTCGGCGCGAACTGCGCGTGGACCTCAAGGAACTCGCCGTCGTCGAGCACGTGCTCGATCACCCGGTGCATGTCGTACGGCTGGTTCGCCGAGTCGGGGATCAGCTCGTCCAGCTCGGGGTCCGGGTCGAGGTCCTCCGCCGCGGCGTAGACGGGCGGCTCGTCGAGGTTGTTGGACGGCAGGTACGACAGCAGCGCCCTGACGTAGTCGAACGCGTCCTGCTCGTCGGCGGCCTGGTAGTGGGCCACGCCCGACTTCGTGTTGTGCGTGTGCGCCCCGCCCAGCTCCTCGAACGTGACCTCCTCGCCGGTCACCGTCTTGATCACGTCGGGGCCCGTGATGAACATGTGCGAGGTCCGGTCCACCATCACCACGAAGTCGGTGAGCGCGGGGGAGTAGACGTGACCGCCGGCCGCGGCACCCATGATGAGCGAGATCTGCGGGATCACGCCGGAGGCGTGCACGTTGCGCTTGAAGATCTCGGCGTACAGGCCGAGCGCGACCACGCCCTCCTGGATGCGGGCGCCGCCGCCCTCGTTGATGCCGATGATCGGGCAGCCGGTCTTGAGCGCCAGGTCGAGCACCTTGACGATCTTCTCGCCGTACACCTCGCCGAGCGAGCCGCCGAAGACCGTCACGTCCTGGGAGAACACGCACACCTGGCGGCCGTCGATGGTGCCGTGGCCGGTGATCACGCCGTCGCCGTACGGACGCCGCTTGTCCAGCCCGAACATGGTCGAGCGGTGCCTGGCGAACGTGTCGAACTCGACGAACGAGCCCTCGTCGAGCAGCGCCAGCACCCGCTCCCTCGCCGTCATCTTGCCCTTGGCGTGCTGCTTCTCCACCGCCGCCGCGGACCCCGCGTGCACGGCCTCCGCGCGACGAAACTCCAGATCAGCGATCTTTCCGGCGGTGGTGTGAATATCCGGTTCTTCCGGCATCGGCTCGGCAGTGGTCATGCGCGCAAGGCTAGCCCCTCCTCCTAGAGTGGATCCATGACGGACGCCGTACGCACGCACGCCCTGTTCAAGCGCTACGGGCAGCAGATCGCCGTCGCAGGCGTGAACCTCACCATCCCCCGCGGCAGTTTCGCCGGACTCGTCGGCCCCAACGGGGCGGGCAAGACGACCACGCTCAGCATGATCACCGGGCTGCTGCGCCCCGACGGCGGCATCGCGGAGATCGACGGCTACTCCGTCTGGCACGATCCCGTCGCCGTCAAGGCCCGCATCGGCGTGCTGCCCGAAGGGCTGCGGCTGTTCGAGCGGCTGTCCGGCCGCGAGCTGCTGATCTACAACGGCCGCCTGCGCGGCATCCCCAAGGCCGACGTCGAGCAGCGCGCCGCCGAGCTCCTCGACGTGATGGACCTCACCTCCAGCGCCGACAAGCTCGTCGTCGACTACTCCACCGGCATGCGCAAGAAGATCGGCCTGGCCGCCGCGCTGCTGCACAACCCGTCGGTGCTCTTCCTGGACGAGCCGTTCGAAGGCGTCGATCCGGTCAGCGCCAACACGCTCACCGAGGTGCTGCGCCGCTACACCGCCTCCGGCTCCACCGTCATCTTCTCCAGCCACGTGATGGACCTGGTGGAGCGGCTGTGCGACTGGGTGTCGGTGATGAGCGCGGGGCAGATCGTGGCACAGGGCCCGTTAGCGGACGTACGCGGCGGGCGCAGCCTCAACGAGGCCTTCCTCGACCTCGTCGGCGGCGCGCCCGGCGCCGACGGCGCGAAGCTGAGCTGGCTCGGCTCCCGCCCGCCACAGCCCGGCCCGCCACAGCCCGGCTCTCCGCAGCCGGGTCCCTCGCCCTACGGCTCTCCGCAGCCGGGTCCCTCGCCCTACGGTCCTCCGCAGCCGGGTCCCTCGCCCTACGGCTCTCCCCAGCCGGGTCCGCCGCACCCCGGTCCTCCGCAGCCGGGTCCGCCGCACCCCGGTCCTCCGCAGTCCCATCCCTGGCAGCAGGGCCCGGACCAGGCAGGGGGAGCCTGACCCATGGCGACGATCGCGCTCTTCGCGCAGCTCAAGCTGCGCCTGCTGGCCGGAAACCTGCGCGGCGACGTGCAGCGCAAGATCGGCTTCGTGCTCACGCTGCTCCTCGCGGCAGGCTTGGCCGCACTCGGCTTCTTGCTCATGAGCCTGCTGCGGCTGGCCGCCCCGGACGTCGCCGCCGACCTCGTCACCCTCGCCTTCACCGCGCTGCTCGCGGGCTGGATGATCGTGCCGCTGCTCGCGTTCGGCGTGGACGACACGGTCGACCCGGCCAAGCTCGCGCTCCTGCCGCTGCGCACCCCGCGCCTCGCGGTCGGCATGTTCACCGCGTCCGTGATCGGCGTCTGGCCCGCCGCACTGCTGATCGTGACGCTCGGCGCGCTCGTCGGGCTCGCATCCGGGGCGGGCGGCTGGCTGATCGGGCTGCTCGCGGTGCTGGTGCAGTTCGCGCTCTGCGTGGTGGCCTCCCGGCTGATCACCACGGCGCTGTCCAGCGCGCTGCGCACCCGGCGCGGGCGCGACGTGCTGGCGGTCGCCGCGCTGCTCGTCGTCCTGCTCGCGCAGCTTCCCAACCTGCTGCTGAACAGCGGCTTCGCCGACCCGGGAGCGCTGCTGCACCGCCTGGCCGGCGCGCTCAGGTGGACGCCGCCCGGCATGCTGGCGCACGCCATCAGCGACGGCGGGCTGCTCGCGCTCGCCGAGGTGGTGCTGGTCGCGCTGCTCACCGTGGTGCTGGCCGTGCTCTGGATCAAGGCGCTCAGCCGGGCCCTGGTCACGCCCGGCGACTCCGTCAAAGCGGCCACCGTACGCAGGGAGAGCGGGCTCATCGACCGCTTCCTGCCGGACGGGCCGCTGGCCGCCGTGGTGACCAAGGAGCTGAAGTACATCAGGCGCGAGCCCCGCTACCGCGTCGGCTGGGTCAGCGCGATCGCGCTCACCGTCATCCTGGCGTTCTCGCTGACCAGAGGGGGAACCGGCGGCTCCGGCACGGCGATCGCGCTGGCCTCGATCGCCGCCGGCATGATCACCCTGCAGTCGGTCAACGCCTTCGGCATCGACGGCCGCTCGATCTGGATGAACGCCGTCGCATCCGGCGACGAGCGCGGCCTGGCCACCGACCTCGCCGGGCGGCACCTCGCGAGCGCGCTCATCGCCGTGCCGCTGATCGCGGTGATCGCCACCGGCGCCGCCCTGTTCACCGGCCACCCGTCCGCGATCCCGCCCGCCCTGCTCGCCGGGTGGGGCGTGCTCGGCATCGGGCTCGGGGTCGGCTCGGTGACCAGCGTGGTGCTGCCGTACACGGTGCCGGAACGCATGAACGCCTTCACCGGCGCCGCCCCCGGACAGGGCGGGCTCGCGTTCGCCTCGGCGATGGGCGCCATGGTGGCGATCAGCGTGCTGTCGCTGCCGTTCGTCGTGCCGATGGCGTTCGGGCTCACCTGGGCGTCCGTGCTCGCGCCCTTCTGCGGGCTGCTGATGGAGACGCTCGGGCGGCGGCTGGCCGCCAGGGTCGGCTTCCGCCGCACGCCAGAACTCCTCGCGGCGGTGTCGCGACCCACCTGACCAGTGGTCTAGTCCAATACCTGAGACCGGTCTACGGCGCCGAAAAACGACTCGCTACCCTTCGAAACATGATTGACCAGGGGCTCGAGCGTCGCAGTGCCGCCGTTACCGAGATGCCGGACGAGCTACGTCACGACGTGCGTCTGCTCGGCAAACTGCTCGGCCAAGTGCTGGCCGAGCAGGGCGGCGAAGACCTGCTGGCCGACGTCGAACGCCTGCGCAAAGCCGTCATCGCGGCGCGCAGGGGCGAGGTCTCGGCCGACGCCATCACCGAAATGGTCGCCGGATGGGAGATCGAGCGGGCCGTGGCGGTGGCCCGCGCGTTCACCTGCTACTTCCACCTCGCCAACCTGGCCGAGGAGCACTACCGCATCCGCACGCTGCGCGAGCGCGACGCCGAGGGCAAGGTGCAGCGCGAATCGCTCGCGCAGGCCGTGCAGCAGCTCGGCCAGGACCGCGTCGTCGAGCTGCTGGACGGCCTTGAGCTGCACCCGGTGCTCACCGCGCACCCCACGGAGGCCCGCAGGAGGGCCGTGGTCACCGCCATCCAGCGCATCAGCGGCCAGCTCACCGAGTACAACGCCCCCGGCCGCGGGGCCTCCGAGCGCGCCGAGAGCAAGCGGCGCCTGCTGGAGGAGATCGACCTGCTGTGGCGCACGGCCCAGCTCCGCTCCACCAAGCTCGACCCGCTCGACGAGGTGCGCACCGCCATGGCCGCCTTCGACGAGACGCTGTTCCGTACGGTGCCGCAGGTCTACCGCTCGCTCGACGCGGCGCTCGACGAACGCACCGGCACCCGCCCGCCCCTGGCCAAGCCGTTCATCAGGTACGGAAGCTGGATCGGCGGCGACCGCGACGGCAACCCCAACGTGACCGCCAAGGTCACCCGCGAGACCATCCAGATCCAGTCGGAGCACGTCCTGGCGGCGCTGGAGACGGCCTGCTCCCGCATCGCCCGCACGCTGACCGCATCCGCCCAGTTCGCGCCGCCATCGGCCGAGCTGCGCACCCGGCTGGCGGCGGCCGTGGCCGCCCATCCCGACGTGGTGTCGGAGCTGGCCACCCGCTCGCCGCGCGAGCCGCACCGGCAGTGGCTGCTGTTCGTGGCCGCCCGCATCGCCGCCACCCACCGCCGCGACCTCGACCTGGCCTACCGCTCGCCCGACGAGCTGCTGGCCGACCTGCGCCTCGCCCAGGAGTCGCTGGCCGCCTCCGCGCCGCGCCAGGCGTACGGCGAGCTGCAGCACCTCATCTGGCAGGTGGAGACGTTCGGCTTCCACCTGGCCGAGCTGGAGGTGCGCCAGCACTCCCAGGTGCACGCCGCGGCCCTGGAGGAGCTGCGCTCGGGGGCCGAGCCGTCGGAACGCACCGAGGAGGTGCTGGCCACCATCCGGGTGATCGGCTGGATCCAGGAGCGCTACGGCGTCAAGGCGTGCTCGCGCTACGTGGTCTCCTTCACCCGCTCGGCCGACGACATCGCCGCCGTCTACGAGCTGGCCCGCTACGCGCTCGGCGACCGCGCGCCGGTGCTCGACGTGGTGCCGCTGTTCGAGTCCGGCCAGGACCTCGCCAACTCGGCCGACGTGCTGACCGGCATGCTGGAGATCCCCGAGGTGCAGCAGCGCCTCGCCGACACCGGCCGGCGCATGGAGATCATGCTCGGCTACTCCGACTCGGCCAAGGAGCTCGGCCCCGCGGCCGCCACGCTGCGGCTGTACGAGGCGCAGGAGGCGCTGACCGCCTGGGCCGCGAAGCACGACGTCAAGCTGCGCATGTTCCACGGCAGGGGCGGCGCGCTCGGCCGCGGCGGCGGCCCGGCCAACCGCGCGGTGCTGGCGCAGGCGCCCGGCTCCGTCGCGGGCCGGTTCAAGGTCACCGAGCAGGGCGAGGTCATCTTCGCCCGCTACGGCCACATCGCGATCGCCCGCCGCCACCTGGAGCAGGTCGCCAACGCGGTGCTGCTGGCCTCCTCGCCCACGGTGAGCGAGCGCACGGCGGCCGCCGCCGAGCGCTTCCGCGGCATGGCCGAGCAGGTGGCCAGGGCGTCCGAGCAGGCGTACCGCGCGCTGACCGAGGCGCCGGGCTTCCCCGAGTGGTTCGGCCTGGTCAGCCCGCTTGAAGAGATCGGCACGCTGCGGCTCGGCTCCCGTCCGGCCCGGCGCGGCCTCGGCGCCCCGCGCTCGCTCGACGACCTGCGGGCCATCCCGTGGGTGTTCGCCTGGGCGCAGACCCGCGTCAACCTGCCCGGCTGGTACGGCCTGGGCACCGGCCTCGCCGCCGTCGGCGACATCGACGAGCTGCGCGCCGCCTACCAGGAGTGGCCGCTGTTCAACTCGCTGCTCGACAACGCCGAGATGTCGCTGGCCAAGACCGACCGCTCGATCGCCGAGCGCTACCTCGCGCTCGGCGGGCGGGAGGACTTCAGCAGGCAGGTCCTCGAGGAGTACGACCGCACCCGCGAGCTGGTGCTGCGCGTCACCGGGCACACCCGGCTGCTGGAGAACCGCAAGGTGCTCAGCAGGGCCGTGCAGCTGCGCGACCCGTACGTGGACGCGCTGTCGCACCTGCAACTCCGTGCCCTGCGCGCGCTGCGCACCGGCAACCCGTCGGAGCAGGAGCGCGACCGCCTGTCCACGCTGCTGCTGCTGTCGGTCAACGGCGTCGCGGCCGGACTGCAGAACACCGGCTGACCGCACGCAGGAGCCCGTGCCGGGACCGTCCCCGGCGCGGGCTCGTCACGACAGCACGCGCTCGGCGCCCGCGTACACGTTGCAGCGCTCCCCGCGCAGGAAGCCCACCAGCGTCAGCCCGAACTCCCTGGCCAGCTCCACCGCCAGCGACGACGGCGCCGATACCGCGCACACCACGGGCACCCCGGCCGCCAGCGCCTTCTGCATGATCTCGTAGCTCGCCCTGCCGCTGACCATGAGCACGTGCTCGGCCAGCGGCAGCCGCTCGTTCAGCGCCGCCCACCCCACGAGCTTGTCCACCGCGTTGTGCCGGCCGACGTCCTCGCGCACCGCCACCGGCGTGCCGTCGGCCGCGAACAGGCCCGCCGCGTGCAGGCCGCCCGTCTTGCCGAACACGCCCTGGGCCAGCCGCAGCGCTTCGGGCAGCCCGTACAGCAGGTCGGGGGAGAGCGTGAGCTCGCCGCGCGCCACCGGCCGGCAGCGGTCGCGCAGCGCGTCGAGGCTGGCCGAGCCGCACACGCCGCAGGCGCTGGAGGTCAGGAAGTGCCGGTCGAGCGCGGGCAGCTCGGGGACGGGGCCGTGCAGGCGCACCGTCACCGTGTTGTAGCGCGCCTCGGGCGGCAGGTCCTCGTCGGTGCAGTACGCGATCGCCGCGATGTCGCCCGGCCCCGCGAGGCCCTCGCCGTGCAGGAACCCGGCGGCCAGCTCGAAGTCGTGCCCCGGGGTGCGCATGGTGATGGCGACCGTCCTGCGCGTGCCGTCCGGCGCGGTGAGCCGGATCTCCAGCGGCTCCTCGGTCGCGAGGTCGTCGCGCCGGTCGCGGCCCGCGGCGCCGGTCAGCTCCCTGACCCGGACGCGGGTGATCGGACCGGGGCGCGCCTTGACGTCCCGGCCGCTCGCCATCGGGGGAGTCGTACGCATGCTCATCCCTCCCTCCTACCCCCTGCGAAGATAGGGGGATGCCCGACTCACGCTACTCCGACCTCGAGCGCCCGCCACTGTCCGAGGCGGCGCTCACCCGTGCCCTGGTGCGTCCCGGCTCGCTGTGGACCGCGCTCACCGTCGTCGGCAGCACCGGCTCCACCAACGCCGACCTCGCCGCGGCCGCCCGCGACGGCGCGCCCGAGGGCACGGTGCTGGTCGCGGAGGCGCAGCGGGCGGGCCGCGGGCGGCTCGGCCGCACCTGGTCGGCGCCGCCCCGCTCGGGCCTGACGTTCTCCATCCTGCTCAGGCCGCGGGTGCCGGTCGCGGCCCAGGGCTGGCTGTCGCTGCTGTACGGCGTCGCCGCCGCCTCGGCCGTGCGCCGCGTCGCCGAGGTGGACGTCCGGCTCAAGTGGCCCAACGACCTGCTGATCGGCGAGCGCAAGCTGGCCGGCGTGCTCGCCGAGCGCGCGGGCGACGCCGTCGTCATCGGCATGGGGCTCAACGTCTCGCTCCGCGACGACGAGCTGCCCGTCGAGACCGCCACGTCGCTGGCCGTGGAGAAGGCCGCCTGCACCGACCGCGACCCGCTGCTGCGCGCCGTGCTGCGCGAGGTCGAGACCCACTACCGCGACTGGACGCGGGCGGGCGGCGACGCCGAGGCGGCCGGCCTGCGCTCGGCGTACCTGGCCGCCAGCGCCACCGTCGGGCAGCGGGTCAGGGTCGAGCTGCCCGACGACCGCACGCTCACCGGCCTGGCCACCGGCGTCGACAAGGACGGCCACCTGCAGGTGGAGGCGGGCGGCGAGCGCCACACGCTGAGCGCGGGCGACGTCGTGCACGTCAGGCCGGCGGGGTGAGGGGGCCGGGTCGCTCCCGCGGCATGACGGGTACGGAGCGTTGATGGCATGTTTTGGGCCATGATTGGGCCATGACCATTCCCGACCACCATCTGACGCAGGGTGAGCGGCGCATCCGTAGCTTCCACCCCCACTGGAAGCGGCTCGTCGGCCCCTTCATCGCGCTGGTCCTCATCGCCGCCGCCTCGGGTGCGGCGATCTACTTCATCCCCGGTGACTTCGAGTACGCCGGCTATGCCAGGATCGCGGTCGCGGTCATCGGGCTCATCCTGCTGACGATCTGGTCGTTCGTGCCGTACCTGCAGTGGAAGAACACCGGCTACGTGCTCACCACCCACCGCTTCACGATCAGCACCGGCGTGCTCAACAAGTCGACCGACGAGATCCCCATCGCCAAGGTCAACACGGTGAGCTCCGACCAGACGTTCGCCGAGCGGCTGCTCGGCTGCGGCACGCTGACGGTCGAGTCGGCGGGCGAGCGCGGCGAGATCGTGCTGCGCGACATCCCGAAGATCCAGGACGTCCGCACCGACCTGTTCCGGCTCGTCGAGGACGCAGCCGACGGGGAGATCGACGGCCGCTGACATGTGGGGACGCGGGTCCTGCAAAGGTCTCGGCGCGCTCACGCCCGGTCTCTTGCGGAGATCAACCTCCTGACACAAGATGGCTGGCATGCCGTACGAAGTGCAGGGCGTCGTCGCCCGGGGCAAGGGCCAGGAAGTTTCCCTCGAGACGGTGATCGTGCCGGACCCGGGTCCGGGCGAGGCGGTGGTGAACGTGCAGGCCTGCGGCGTGTGCCACACCGACCTGCACTATCGGGAGGGCGGGATCAGCGATGACTACCCGTTCCTGCTCGGACACGAGGCGGCGGGCGTCGTCGAGGCGGTCGGCCCCGGTGTCACCGAGGTCGCGCCCGGCGACTTCGTGATCCTCAACTGGCGCGCGGTGTGCGGCCAGTGCCGGGCCTGCCTGCGCGGGCGGCCCTGGTACTGCTTCAACACCCACAACGCCCGGCAGAAGATGACGCTCAAGGACGGCACCGAGCTGTCGCCCGCGCTCGGCATCGGGGCGTTCCTCGACAAGACGCTCGTCGCGGCGGGCCAGTGCACGAAGGTCTCCGCCGACGCGCCCGCGCCGGTCGCGGGCCTGCTGGGCTGCGGCGTCATGGCCGGCATCGGCGCGGCCATCAACACCGGCGGCGTCACCCGCGGCGACAGCGTGGCGGTCATCGGCTGCGGCGGTGTGGGCGACGCGGCCATCCTCGGCTCCTCGCTGGCCGGCGCGGCGAAGATCATCGCGGTCGATGTGGACGATCGCAAGCTGGAGTGGGCCCGTCAGTTCGGCGCCACCCACACCGTCAACTCCCGCGAGAGCGACCCGGTCGAGGCGATCCGCGAGCTGACCGGCGGCTTCGGCGCCGACGTGGTGATCGAGGCGGTGGGCAGGCCCGAGACGTACGAGCAGGCCTTCTACGCCCGCGACCTGGCCGGCACGGTCGTGCTGGTCGGCGTGCCGACTCCGGAGATGCGCATCGACCTGCCGCTGCTCGACGTGTTCGGCCGCGGCGGTGCGCTCAAGTCCTCCTGGTACGGCGACTGCCTGCCCTCGCGCGACTTCCCCATGCTCATCGACCTGTTCCTGCAGGGCCGCCTGCCGCTCGACAAGTTCGTCACCGAGACGATCAGGGTGGACCAGGTCGAGGAGGCGTTCGCGAAGATGCACAGGGGCGAGGTGCTGCGTTCGGTGGTGGTCTTCTGATGATCGACAGGGTCATCACCTCGGGCACGTTCTCGCTGGACGGCGGCACGTGGGACGTCGACAACAACGTCTGGCTGGTCGGCGACGCCCGCGAGGTCGTGGTCATCGACGCCGCCCACGACGCGACGGCGATCGCCGAGCGGGCGGGCGGGCGCAGCGTGCGGGCCATCGTCTGCACCCACGCCCACAACGACCACATCAACGCCGCCCGCGAGCTGTCCGAGCGCACGGGCGCGCCGATCCGGCTGCACCCCGCCGACCAGGTGCTGTGGGAGCAGGTGTACGGGCCCGAGGTGTCCTACGAGCCGCTGGGCGACGGCGACAAGCTCACGGTGGGCGGTATCGCGCTGCAGGTCCTGCACACGCCGGGCCACTCGCCGGGCGCGGTCTGCCTGTACGCGCCCGACCTGGGGGCGCTGTTCAGCGGCGACACGCTCTTCAAGGGCGGGCCTGGGGCGACCGGGCGGTCTTACAGCTCGTTCGAGACGATCATCGAGTCGATCAGGGAACGGCTGCTGACGCTGCCGCCGGAGACGGTCGTCCACACCGGGCACGGCGACTCCACCACGATCGGCGCCGAGGCGCCGCACCTGGAGGAGTGGATCGCCCGCGGCCACTGAGCCGGGCCCTTCCGACGCCGAGCCCGGGGGCCTTCCGACCCGCGGAAGGCCTTTCACCTGCGGGAATCCGGCGAGTGTGACCGACCCGACGTAGGCAAGCCTAACCTCAGTGCGTTATCTTAGGTGTGCCTTACCTAAGGCGGTCCCCCTCGTTCGTCCCTGCGTTGAAAGGCCTGCCCCCAGCAATGTACGTGTGCATCTGTCGTGCCGTGACCGAGAACGAAGTGCACGACTGCATCGCCGCCGGGGCGACCAGCGCCAAGCAGATCCGCGACACCACTGGTGCCGGTGGTGACTGTGCCCGTTGTGTTCGGAAGATCTGTGCGATCCTGAAAAGGTCTCAAGAACTGACGACCGCATGACCGGATCGACGATGAGGGGCCCCGGATGCAGGGCGATAGGCAGATCATCGAGTTGCTCAACGAACAGCTCACCGCTGAGCTGACCGCGATCAACCAGTACTTCCTGCACGCCAAGATGCAGGAGAACTGGGGATACACCAAGCTCGCCAAGCGCACCCGCGACGAGTCCATCGAGGAGATGCGCCACGCCGAGCGGCTCACCGACCGCATCCTCTTCCTCGAGGGCCTGCCCAACTATCAGCGGCTTGGAACGCTCCACATCGGGCAGACGGTGCCCGAGCAGATCCAGGCCGACCTGGAGGTCGAGATGGCGGTGGTGCAGCGCCTGCGGCCGGCCATCCAGCTCATGCGCGAGAAGGGCGACATCACCTCGGCGAACATCTTCGAGGACATCCTCAAGGACGAGGAGGAGCACATCGACTACCTCGAGACCGAGCTTGAACTCATCCAGAGCCTGGGCGAGCAGCTCTACCTGGCGCGTTACGCCGAGCCCCGCTCGTTCGACAACGACTACAACTGACCCCGCCGCCCTCACCGGCTGCCCGGGGCGTGCAGGCCGTCGAAGCCGTCCGAGCGGACGCCGGGAGGCCCGGCCACTCCGCACCGGCTCGCCTGGTGCGGCCCTGGCACTCGCCGCGTCACGCGAGCCGGGAGGGCCGGCCACTCCGCACCGGCTCGCCACCGCTTTCCCTGCGGCCCTGCCGGATTTCCCGTGGCCAGTGCCGGGTTTCCGTGACCCCTGCCGGGGCGCCGTAGCCCCTCGCCCGCGCACCCCGGCCACCGCACCGCCCGTCCTCTCTTCCCCACGGTCGGGAGGCTGCGCCGTGTCTCGGCTGGGGCTTTTGGGGAGGGAGGGGGAAGGCTGTCCGTCCTCCCTCCCCCGGCCGGGAGGCGAACGGTGTCGAGCCGGGAAGTCCGGAAACGGCGGCATTTCCGCTTGATCGATTTTCTGGGACTTATGCGAGAAACGCCGATCATTATCCGGTCGTGGTGATTGCGGCGTTCCAGAGCGGGCATGACCACCTCGTTGACCCGCGCAACGCAAGCGGTGGTGTTTTAATCACCCCCTAAGCTATTTTAGCTGTGTTTGCCCAGGTCAATGGATAGGTCAACGACGAGTCAAACCGCGCGCTCAACCCGGGAAACGATCGCCTAAGGTCCTACGATCGCTTTATGACCTGCGTTCTTCTCGCCGAGGATGACACCTCGATTTCGGAGCCGCTTGCGCGCGCACTGCGCCGCGAGGGCTATCAGGTCGAGGTGAGCCCGGACGGCCCTCAAGCCTTGGAGAGGGCCCTTTCGGGCGGCATCGATCTCATTGTTCTCGACCTTGGGCTGCCAGAGATGGACGGCCTGGAGGTCGCCCGCCGGATCCGTGCCGAAGGGCACGGCACTCCGGTTCTGATTCTCACGGCACGCGTCGACGAGGTCGACACCGTCGTCGGACTCGACGCGGGCGCCGATGACTATGTGACGAAACCGTTCCGCCTCGCGGAGCTGCTCGCCAGAGTGCGGGCGCTGCTGCGGCGTGGCACGTCTGAGACCCCGGTCGTCCAGGGCGTGCGGATCGACGCCGATTCGCGCCGCGCCTGGATGGGGGACAAGGAGCTGCACCTGACGACCAAGGAGTTCGACCTGCTTCGCGTGCTCGTACGCGACGCGGGCAAGGTCGTCACCCGTGAGCAGATCATGCGCGAGGTGTGGGACACCAACTGGTGGGGGTCCACGAAAACGCTCGACATGCACATCTCCTGGTTGCGTCGGAAGCTGGGCGACGACGCCGCCAAGCCGCGTTACATCACCACGGTCCGGGGGGTCGGCTTCAGGTTCGAGCGCGAGTAGGAGATGCGCCGCCGACTGCTCTCCTCCACGCTGCTCGTCGCGGTCATCGCGGTCCTGCTGCTGGGGGTCCCCCTGGGCGTCGTCGTCAGCCGCCTGATCGTGGATGAGGCGGCTAAGGAGCTCGGGGCGGAGGCCAAGCGTCTCGTGGGCGAGGTGGAGTACGCCCGCATCCAGGAGACGCCGCTCGACCCCCAGCAACTGGAACAGAAGTATCCGGGCAGATTCATACAGATCTGGGAACGCGGAACCCCCCTGAGGGTGACCGTCGTCGGCGACCCCCCGCCGTCGGGTCACCTGATGACCGAGGACGCCCAGACCAATACCGGCATCTATGTGCGCATCAGTCGCGACCGCGACCAGGTCGAGCAGGACGTACGGGCTCGGCTGCTGCTCATCGTGGCGCTGGCCGGCGCCGCGCTGGCGGTCGCCGTGAGCCTGGCCGTCGTCCAGTCGCGGCGGCTCACGCTGCCGTTGCAGGACCTGGCGAAGATCGCCGACAGGTTGGGGTCGGGTGACGCGCGGCCGAGCAAGCATCGCTACGGCATCCCGGAGCTGGATCGCGTGGCGCAGGTGCTCGACCGCAGCGCCACCCGCATCTCCGACCTGCTCACGCGCGAGCGCGAGTTCGCCACCGACGCCTCGCACCAGCTCCGCACCCCGTTGACAGGGCTGACGATGCGGCTGGAGGAGATCGTGGCCTCGGCCCACGAGCCCGATGTGGTCCGCGAGGAGGGCGAGGCGGCGATCGTGCAGGCCGAGCGGCTCACCGCGGTCATCGACGAGCTGCTCGCCGCGGCCCGGCGGCAACGGCACGCCCAGGCCGAGCCGGTGGCCGTGGACGAGGTGCTGTCGCAGCAGATGACCGAGTGGGAGCCGGTGTTCAAGGACGCCGGCCGCGAGCTGCGGCTCGAAGGCATGCGCGGGCTCAAGGCGATGGCCACCACGGGCGGCTTCGGCCAGGTCATCGCCTCGCTGCTGGAGAACTCCCTGCGGCACGGCGGCGGCACGGTCACCGTCTCCACCACCTGTGGCGACAACTACGTGGTGATCGAGGTGTCCGACGAGGGCCCCGGCATCGCCGACGACATCGCTCCCAAGATCTTCGACAGGAACGTCAGCGGCGGCGGAGGCACCGGACTCGGCCTGACGCTGGCCCGCGCGCTGGCGGCCGCCGACGGCGGCCGGCTCGAGCTGGTGCGGCGCAGGCCTGCGACGTTCGCCATCTTCCTGCGCCCGGCCGACGACGACGGCCGCAACAGGGTGGTCAGCGGTCCTGCCTGACGCCGCTCTCCGGCAGCTCGACGGGGATGGGCTCGGTGGCCTCCAGGAACACCCACTTCTTGTACGACCAGTAACGGAACAGGGTGCCGAGCCCGACGCCCACGATGTTGGCGATGTTGAAGCTGAGCGTGTCGTGCAGGCCCAGCGTGTACGTGGTGAAGCCGATCGTCAGCATGCCGAACAGCAGGGCGATGCCGTTGAGCAGGAAGAACAGAAAGTATTCGCGGCCGAGGCCGCTCTGCTCGCGGTGGCGGAAGGTCCAGTAGCGGTTGCCGAGGTAGGCGAAGGTCGTGGAGATCGTGGTGGCGACGACCTTGGAGGTCAGCGGGCCGAGGCCGATGACGACGTTGCAGAGGTTGAGCAGGCTCGTGTCGAGGACGAACGCGACCGCCCCGATGCTGCCGAACTTGGCCAGCTCGTGCACGAGAGAGGCGAACCGCTGGTAGAGCCGCTTGGCGAAAGTCACGTCTCTGCTGGGTCCCTTCCCTCGTCGAGCCTCGCCACGCCGGGCGTGGTTCACGTCGGGGCGTGACGTCCGTGCCGGGCGTGACCCACGTCGAGCGTGGTCCACTCAGCGTACCGGCCGCGATGCAGGCCGGGTGTCAGGCGTACGAACATACCCCGCAAAGATGGTCTGCAGAAAAAACGCCTTATGTGCGGCATGCCCGTTAAGTAGGCATTACGCTTCCCTGCGGTTCGAGGGCACGCGAATCGCTGGGCGGTCGTGCCGGTCAGGCCGACCTGGGACGGTCGTCCAGCTCCCGCACCTGATCGGCCCGCTGACGAGCCGTGACGATCATCCGGAAGGTCCGGGGCCGGGCGGGGTAAGTGGTTGCGTCCCGGTAAGCTCACCTGGCGTGAGTGCCATCAGCCCCATCGGACCGGTCGTCGGCATCGTCGGCGCGGGCCAGCTCGCCAGGATGTCGCAGCCGCCCGCCATCGCGCTCGGCGTCGAGTTGCGGGTGCTGGCCAACAATCCCGGCGAGAGCGCGGCCAGGGTCGTCGTCGACACGCGCATCGGAGACTATCGCGATCTTGATGTGCTCCGCGAGTTCGCCCAGGGGTGCGACGTCGTCACGTTCGACCACGAGCACGTGCCCACCGAGCACATCAAGGCCCTGACCGCCGCCGGCGTCACCGTCCGTCCCGGCGCCGACGCCCTCGTCCACGCCCAGGACAAGGCGGTCATGCGCGAGCGGCTGAGCGCCATCGGCGTGCCCTGCCCGGCCTGGCGGCGCGTGGCGACGCTCGACGACGTCACCGCGTTCGCCGAGTCCCACGGCTGGCCCGTCGTGCTCAAGGCCGTGCGCGGCGGCTACGACGGGCGCGGCGTGTGGGTGTGCCGCACGCCCGAGGAGGCCGCCGAGGCGTTCGCGACCGGCGTCGAGCTGATGGCCGAGGCGTTCGTGCCGTTCGAGCGCGAGCTGGCCGTGCTGGTCGCCCGCTCGCCCCACGGCCAGGGCGTCAGCTACCCCGTCGTCGAGACCGTCCAGCGCGACGGCATCTGCGTCGAGGTCATCGCGCCCGCCCCCGACCTCGACCCCGAGGCCGCCGCGCGCGCCCAGCACATCGGCCTGCAGATCGCCAACGAGCTGGGCGTCACCGGGCTGCTGGCCGTCGAGATGTTCGAGACCGCGCGCGGCATCGTGGTCAACGAGCTGGCCATGCGCCCGCATAACAGCGGCCACTGGACCATCGAGGGTGCCACCACCTCGCAGTTCGAGCAGCACCTGCGCGCCGTGCTCGACCTGCCGCTCGGCTCGCCCCGCATGACCGCCCAGCACGTCGTCATGGCCAACCTGCTCGGCGGCGACGACCCCGACCTGTTCAAGCGCTACGAGCACGTGCTCGCCCACGACCCCGGCATCAAGCTGCACTTCTACGGCAAGGAGGTGCGGCCGGGCCGCAAGATCGGCCACGTCACCGCGCTCGGCTCCAACCTGGAGAAGGTGCGCGCCCGCGCCCGCCACGCCGCCGTCTACCTCATGACAGGGGAGTACACATGACCGTCGCCATCGTCATGGGCAGCGACTCCGACTGGCCGGTCATGAAGGCCGCCGCCGAGGCGGTCGCCGAGTTCGGCGTGCCGTTCGAGGCCGACGTGGTCTCCGCCCACCGCATGCCGATCGAGATGATCGAGTACGGCCGCCAGGCCGCCTCCCGGGGCATCAAGGTCATCATCGCCGGTGCCGGCGGCGCCGCCCACCTGCCCGGCATGCTCGCCTCCGTCACCCCGTTGCCCGTGATCGGCGTCCCGGTGCCGCTGAAGTACCTCGACGGCATGGACTCCCTGCTGTCGATCGTGCAGATGCCGGCCGGGGTGCCCGTCGCCACCGTCGCCGTCGGCGGCGCCCGCAACGCCGGCCTGCTCGCCGTCCGCATCCTCGCCGCGTCCGACGAGGGGCTGCGGGCGCGGATGGAGGAGTTCCAGGAGAAGCTGAAGGAGCAGGCGTACGCGAAGGGCGAGCGCCTCCGCGCCGAGGCCGCCGAGCTGTAGTCGCGTGCGGGCGCCGCGCAGATCCCGGCGCCGAGCCTCTCACGTGCCCCTCCCGGCGCCCCTCGCGTGTCGTCGCCGCGCGGTTCCGGCCCGGCCCCTGGCAGAGCGTTCCTTGGTGGCCGGGAGCGCCGGCGGTCGGGTCCGCGCCGGCGGGCTCTTGCGGATGTCCGAAAGGGGCACATGCCTTTTATCCTGGGGTTTTCCGCGGATAGGGTGCCGAGCCATGGACGACGACCCGATCAAGGGCCACGAGGCCCGCGTACGCGCTGTTGACCCGCTCGTGGCCGACCAGGGCGCGCTGGTCGTCAGAGAGCACGACGTGCCGCTCGAGGTGCCCGGCGGCGTCGGTCTGGTGAACGTGGACCGGCTCGACCCCGGCGGCCTCCAGGCCGCGTGGTCGCCGCTGGTCGTGCACCGGCTGCGTGCCCGGGTGTCCGGTCCCGACCCGGAGAAGGCCCTCGGGGCGCTGCTCGACCGCTGGCTGGACATGCCGCGCGGCGACGAGCCCGAGCAGGCGCTGAGCGTCGTGTGGCCGAGCCGCGACACCGTCCCGGTCAGAGCGCTGGCCGTACGCGGCTTCGCCCCCACCGTGGCGGTCTCCGTCCACCGCCTGCGCCCGCATGACGCGCCCGCTCCGCCCGCCTCGCCGGTGAAGATCCGCGCGGCGGGCCACGGCGATGTGGACGCGGTCTCGGCCTTGTACGAACGCCTGGCCGCCTTCGACGCCCAGTTCGGCTGGGTGACGCCCAGGCCGTCCACCCCGGTCAGGATCAGGGAGTCGGTGGCGGGCGAGGTGCTGCCGCTGGAGTGGTGCTGGCTGGCCGAGGTGGACGGCGAGCCGGTGGGCTGCGTCATCGTCGAGCCGCCCGTACGCGCCCGGTGGATCGCGGGGTGGGTGAACGACGCGCCGGTCGCCTACCTCGGGGTGATGTACGTCGAGCCGTCGGCACGGGGGCGTGGCATCGGGGCGGCACTGGCCGAGGTCGCCCACGCGCACGCGGCGGCGGAGGGCGTGTCGTCCATGCTGCTCCACCACGCCCTGCCGAACCCGCTCTCCACCCCGTTCTGGGCGCGCCGGGGCTACCGCCCGTTGCTCACCCAGTGGGTACGCCACCTGACCTGACCATGCCACGCCCGAGGCGTCACCCGAAGGGGCCGGGTCGGCTGGTCGGGGCGGATGCGGAAGGGGGCGGTCAGGGGCGGCCGAGTGCGCGGTAGTGCCAGCCGGCCGAGCGCCAGGCCTCGGCGTTGAGCGCGTTGCGCCCGTCCACGATGCGCCGGGCGGCGACGACGGCCCCCAGCTCCTCCGGGTCGAGCCGGACGAACTCCTGCCACTCGGTGAGCAGCAGCACGACGTGCGCCCCGCGTACCGCCTCGATGGCCGATTCGCCGTAGTTCAGCTCGGGGTGCGCCTTGCGGGCGTTGTCGAGGGCGATGGGGTCGTACACGGTGACCGTCCCGCCCTGGTGGCCGATCGTGACGGCGACGTCGAGCGCCGGCGAGTCGCGGATGTCGTCGGAGTCCGGTTTGAACGCCGCCCCGAGCACGCCGACCGTGCAGCCGTGGAAGGAGCCGCCGGCCAGCTCGCGGGCCAGATCGACCATGCGGGCACGGCGGCGCATGTTGATGGCGTCCACCTCGCGCAGGAACGTCAGCGCCTGGTCGGCGCCCAGCTCGCCGGCGCGCGCCATGAAGGCCCTGATGTCCTTGGGCAGGCAGCCGCCGCCGAAGCCGAGCCCGGCGTTGAGGTAGCGCCCGCCGATGCGGTCGTCGTACGACAGGGCCTCGGACAGCAGCGTCACGTCGGCGTGCGCGGCCTCGCAGACCTCGGCCATGGCGTTGATGAAGGAGATCTTGGTGGCGAGGAACGCGTTCGCGGCCGTCTTGACCAGCTCGGCCGTCGCGTAGTCGGTCACCACGATCGGGACGTCGCCGATCGGCTCGTACACCTCGCGCAGGATCTTCTCCGCGCGCTCGCTGCGCACGCCGAGCACGATGCGGTTGGGGTGGAGGGTGTCCTCGACGGCGAAGCCTTCGCGCAGGAACTCGGGGTTCCAGGCCAGCTCGGCCTGGGCGCCGGCGGGGGCGAGCCGGGCGAGCTTGTCGGCCAGGCGTTCGGCGGTCCCGACGGGGACCGTCGACTTGCCCACGACCAGGCACTCGCGGTCGAGGAGCGGGGCGAGGGATTCGACAGCGCTGTCCATGTAGGAGACGTCCGCGGCGTACTCGCCGCGTTTCTGCGGCGTGCCGACGCAGATGAAGTGCACGTCGCCGAACGCGGCGGCCTCCTCGTACGAGGTGGTGAAGCGGAGCCGCCCTGATTCGAGGCCACGGCGCAGCACGGGTTCGAGACCGGGTTCGTGAATGGGGAGGTCGCCGGCGTTGAGACGTCGGATCTTGTCGGCGTCGACGTCAAGGCCGAGGACCTCGAACCCGAGATCAGCCATGCACGCCGCATGGGTGATTCCGAGGTAGCCGGTCCCGATCACCGTGAGGCGGTATGGCACGAGTGGGCTCCTTTCGATCGCGCAGGCAGGCATGCTACCGGGGCCTCGCTACCTCGTACGTGCCACCTGCGCATCTTCGCAAACCGTACTAGCTGGTAACAATCTGGTCGGACGTCCTAGTATCTGAAGCATGAGCTTCCCTCTTTACGCGCCCGCCGAAGAGCACGACATGCTCAGGGAGACCGTGCGGGCCCTGGCCGACGAGAAGATCGCGCCGCACGCCGCCGAGATCGACGAGACCGAGGAGTTCTCCTGGGACGTCTACAAGGCGCTCGTGGCGGCGGAGCTGCACGCGGTGCACGTGCCGGAGCAGTACGGCGGCGCCGGGGCCGACGCGCTCGCCACGGTCATCGTCATCGAGGAGGTGGCCCGCGCCTGCGCGTCGTCGTCCCTGATCCCGGCCGTCAACAAGCTCGGCACCGTGCCGCTGCTGCTGTCGGCCTCCGAGGAGCTCAAGTCCCGCTACCTGCCGCCGGTGGCGCGCGGGGAGGCGATGTTCTCGTACGCGCTGTCGGAACCCGAGGCGGGCTCCGACGCCGCGTCCATGAAGACGCGGGCCGTCCGCGACGGGGACGCGTACGTGCTCAACGGCACCAAGATGTGGATCACCAACGCCGGCGTGAGCGAGTACTACACCGTCATGGCCGTCACCGACCCGTCGGCCGGCGCGCGCGGCATCTCCGCCTTCGTCGTGGAGAAGTCGGACGAAGGCGTGTCCTTCGGGCCCAAGGAGAAGAAGCTCGGCATCAAGGGCTCGCCCACCCGCCAGGTCATCCTGGACAACGTCCGCATCCCGGCCGACCGCATGATCGGCGAGCCGGGCACCGGCTTCAAGACCGCACTCGCCACCCTCGACCACACCCGCATCACCATCGCCGCCCAGGCCATCGGCATCGCCCAGGGTGCGCTCGACTTCGCGATCGGGTACGTCAAGGAGCGCAAGCAGTTCGGCCGGCCCATCGCCGACTTCCAGGGCCTGCAGTTCATGATCGCCGACATGGGCATGAAACTCGAGGCGGCCAGGCAGCTCACGTACCACGCGGCGGCCAAGTCGGAACGCGCCATGAACGGCGAGCCGCAGAAGGACCTCACGTACCTGTCGAGCGCCGCCAAGTGCCTCGCCTCGGACGCCGCCATGGAGATCACCACCGACGCCGTCCAGCTCCTGGGCGGGTACGGGTACACGAAGGACTTCCCGGTCGAGCGCATGATGCGCGACGCCAAGATCACCCAGATCTACGAGGGCACCAACCAGATCCAGCGCATGGTGATGGCCCGCCAGCTCCTCAAGTAGGGCGCTGAGCAGCGGAAACCCCGGTTCCCGACAGCGGAGAGCCGGGGCCCGCCGACACCCGGGCCCGGCGCTCAACGGGCGCTGTTCCGTGGCTGTTCCGGCGAACACGGAGCAGAGCGCACGGAGACGCCTCGCGCCCATACGATCGGGTCATGCAGCGTCTCGCCCTCTTCGATCTCGACAACACGCTCGTGAACCGGGACGAGGCGTTCCAGGTGTGGGCGGCGGAGTTCGCCGCAGACCATGATCTCGGCAGCGGTGCGGTGGACTGGCTGATCGGCTTGGACAGGGCCGGCTTTCCGCACCGCGCGAAGTTCTTCACGCTGGCCCGTGAGCACTTCGGCCTCAAGGCATCGGTGGAGGAGCTTTGGGCGGGCTATCGGAGGCGGATGCCGCACTTGGTCCGGTGCCGTCCCGAAGTGATGGACGGTCTCGCCCGGCTGCGCGAGGCCGGCTGGAAGGTCGCCATCGTCACCAACGGCATGGCCGACAGCCAGCTCGGCAAACTGCAGGCCACAGGTCTGGCCGACGCTGTTGACGCTTATGCGCTCTCGGGCGTCGAGGGCATCCGCAAGCCCGACGTCAGGCTCTTCGAGATAGCCGCCGGCCGGTGCGGTGCGGCATGCGCCGACGGCGGGTGGATGGTCGGTGACCACCTCATCGCCGACATCGCCGGAGGGCGCGCGGCAGGTCTGAGCACCATCCGCATCGACCGGGGCACGTGGCCCGACCCGCACAATGACGCGGACCACGTCGTGACCGACGTGGTCCTGGCCATGGAGATCGTGCGGGAGAGCGCCGCGTCCTGCGGTCAGGCCGTGTGAGGCCGCGAAGCGGATCGCGGAGAGCGCGAGGATCACCGGCAGGCCGGAGGCGAACAGTGACCCGGGCAGCGTGCGCACATGGTGCGCAGACCGTGCCCCGGCGGGGCGGCGTAAGGTCGGGCGCATGGCTGCGGGGATGGTGCATCACATCGAGATCTGGGTTCCCGACCTGGGGCGGGCCGTGAAGAGCTGGGGGTGGCTGCTCGAAGCGCTCGGGTACGCCGCCTTCCAGGACTGGCCCGACGGGCGGAGCTGGCGGCTGGGGGAGACGTACGTGGTGGTCGAGCAGTCGCCGGCGCTGACCTCCGACCGGCACGAGCGGCTGCGGCCGGGGCTCAACCACCTGGCCTTCCACGCCGGGGGCCGCGAGCGGGTGGACGAGCTGGTGGAGGAGGCGGCCGCGTACGGGTGGACGCTGATGTTCCCCGACCGGCATCCGTACGCGGGCGGTGACGCCCACTACGCGGCCTACCTGGAGAACGAGGACGGCTTCGAGGTGGAGCTGGTGGCCACCACCTGAGGACTGTCCTCCGCACTCGCCATCCTGGCGGCCCCGAGCTCCGCGCTCGCCGGCCCCGGCATGGACGCCCAGACCGACGACGTGGTCAGCACGGTCCGGCGGGTGGTCGTTTTCCGGAGGCGCGGCGGCTCCGGCGGGCGGTCACTTCTTCAGGATGCGGACGTCGCCCGTGTCGCTGCGGGCCACGATCGTGGCGTCGGCGTGGCGGTCGTGCTCGACCTCCGTCTGCCGCCGCCCGGTCTCGGTGACGGCGGTGACGGCGTACGCGCCCGACGGCACCCGCGCCGTCACCGGCCCGTCGTTCGACTTCAGGTCGAGCTTGCCGGGACGGGAGGTGAAGGCCAGGTTGATGGCGCCGTAATCGGTGCGGACGCGTACGTCCCGCGATGTGAGGCCGGTGCCCCGCACGGGACCCTCACTGCGCAGCCGCAGCCGCCCGGAGGCGCGGTCGACCTCGATGTTTTCGTGGCTGACCGCGTCGACGTCCTGGGCCAGGCCGTTGAGTATGACGCCGTCCTCCGCCTCGACCGAGAGCCGGACGCCGGGCGGGACCTTGACGTGGTAGCGGGCGCCGCAGTCGCCGAAGACAAGGTTGCAGCCGGCGCTGAGCCGCAGGGTGCCGTCGCGCAGGGACCACGAGGGGTCGTCGGTGGCCGCCTTGCCGCGCAGCCAGCGTTCGACCTGGACGGTGCCCTGCGAGCCCGGGAGCACGCGGACGCCGCCCATGGGCACGTCGATCTTCAGGCTGTCGCCCGTGTGGGGGAACGTTCGGGAGGCGTGCACCTCCTCGGCGTCCAGGCTGCAGCCGGCGGTGGCCGTCACGAGGAGCGTCGTACACGCCGCAAGTGCCGCGATATGCCTCATGCCCCATGATGCTGGCCGAGCGGCGCGGCCCGGTCATCGGCCGTCCGGACGAACGCGACCCCCGCGGCATCGGCCTTTCGGCCGGTCCCGTGGCGGGACCCGGCTCAGGTGGTCGCCGACCGCCCCGAAAGGCCGGCTCCGCTCAGAGCGCCGACAGCAGCGCCTGCACCTGCCCCAGCGGATCGGCTCCGAGCGGGCGCACCGCCACCGTGGCGGCCCCGGCGGCCCACAGCTCCTTGACGTGCGCGGCGGCCTCGGCAGGCGTGCCACCGGCGACCGCCACCTGCTCGGGCGCCACCCCCAGGAACCCGGCCTGCCCGGCCACGGCCGCGCGGGTCTGCTCGGTCTCGTCGCCGAGCCGCAGGTACGCGAACACGACCAGCTCGTGCCCGGGACCGCCGCCGATGCGGGTGACGTACCCGGGCAGGTCGGCGGGCGCGATGCCCTCGGGCAGGATCGTGCCGTCGGCCACCCGCCCCGACAGGGCGAGCGAGCGCGGCCCCTTCACGCCGGCGAGCACCGGCGGTACGACGACCGGCGGGTGCACCAGCGAGATCCCGTCCAGGTGCACCTCCTTGCCGTCGAGGGTGACGCGCTCGCCGCGCAGCAGCGCGCGTACGGACGTGATCGTCTCCTCCAGGAGGGAGAGCGGCGAGGGGACGGCCGCGCCCACCTGGCGCATCCAGTCGCCCACGCCGTGGCCGATGCCCGCCGCCAGCCGCCCGGGGTGCAGCCGGGCGAGGTTGCCCAGCTCCATGGCCAGCAGCGCCGGGTTGCGCAGGGGCGCCGGCGTGATGCCGATGCCGACGCGCAGCCGGGACGTGGCGGCGAGCGCGGTGGCCGCCGCCGAGACGCCGCCGGTCCAGCCGAGGTCCTCGACGACCCACAGGTCGTGCACGGACGTCTCGTCGAGCGCTCGCGCGAACGGGACGAGCTGCTCGGGCGGAAGGTCCCTGTCGTACATGACCCCGAGTCTCACCATGTCCTCCAGTAGTAGCGGAACAGCCGGCCGATCTCCGAGTATCCAGCACGGCGGAAGGCGGCGGCGGTCGGGACGTTCGCGACGTCGGTGGCCGCGACGATGCGGCGCAGCCCTTCGGCGGCGAGCGTGCGGGTGCCGTGGGCGAGCAGGTCGTTGACGTAGCCGTGGCCGCGGTGCTCGGGGACGACGCCGATGTAGGCGATGGAGTGGTCGTCGGGGGCCACGAGGCCGACGGGCGAGTCGCCGAGGTAGCCGATGACGAACCAGTCGGGCTTGGCCTTGCGCGCCATCAGGTCGTCGTACGTCCAGCGGGCCTCGGCCTCCGCGCCCGACGTGGCCACCTCGACCCTGGTGTCGTGGTCGAGCGAGCCTTCGGAGATGCGGACGAGCAGGCGGATCACCTCGCCGGGGTCCATGCGCCGCGCGGCCCGGTACGTCAGCCGCCCCGGCTCGTCCGGCAGGTCGCTGCCCGCCGCCCACTCCAGCAGCAGCCGCTCCACCTCCATCACGAACCCGGCCGCGAGCAGCGCCTCATGCTCGACCGCGCGATCGACGGCGGGCGTGAGGCCGGGCGGCAGCGTGATGTCGTGGATGGCCTTGCGCAGGCCGAGCTCGCGCAGGCTGTGGCGGAGCAGCTCGGCGGCGGTGCCGGGGTCGGGGCCCGGCTCGAACTGCCAGACGATCATCGGCTCGGAGCCGGGGATGGGCGTCCAGTACGCAAGCCGCGCCCGTTCCCGCGTGAAACACCACTCAGGCCGCGTCCGCCCCTCGTCGAAGGCGGCGGCGAGCTGCGATCGCGCGGGCTCGGGGAACTGCTCGAACAACGTGACGGCCTCCACGCGCGATGGCGTACGCCTCCCGCGGCGGCGGAAGGCGTACGGCGGTGAAACGGTCAGGCGGCGCTGCCGAGCGTGGCGCGTGCCGCGTTGAGGGATTCGCTCATCTCGAAATGGCGGTCCAGATGAGTGATCGTCAGCAGGTGGCGGATCATTCCCGGCCCGACGACGAGGATCATCCGGCCGTGCAAATTGTGGATCATGTTGTACGCGGCCACGAGCACGCCGAGCCCGACCGAATCGCAGAACGGCACCTCGGTCAGATCGACCACCACTCTGGGAGGGCCGGCGGCGGACCCGTCTGAAGCCCCATCGGTGGACACCGCCTGCTCGAGTTCGGAGCGGAGCCGGGGCGCTCCGGCGACATCGAGATCGCCTACGACGTGCAGAACCGTGCAGTGGTCCTCTCGCCAGCACTCGACCACCATGGGGCTCACCTGCCCGTCACCCGGATTGTTATACCTATTTCTTACATATGTTCTGCATTGCCGTTTTGGTGCTCGGTGTAACGCTCGGCTTCGCACTTGGCGTGGCGCTGGACTTGCGTTGCCGCACCTTCGGCTGATCGGTGCCCAGAATCACCTCGATGCCGTCGATGTCCGCCTCGCGCAGCTCGGCGCCGGGAATGGCCTGAGCGACCACCTTCGCCGATTCCGCCAAGCCCGCGCCGTACCGGATGAAGGTCTGCTTGTAGTCCTTCTTATTGGTGTTGCCGGGCTGGCCCGGCACCTTGAACCCGTACGCGACCAGCGCCTCCTTCGTGCGGGCCGCGAGCCCCGTGATGAGCGTGCCGTTCTTGACCTTGAGCGAGATCTCGCCGGGCGAGGGCGCGGACGGCTTGGCCGAAGGCTTCGGCGAGGCCGGCGCGGACGGCTTGCCGGGATCCTCGTCCCGGTCGATCTTCGCGAACATCTCGCGCGCCGCCGCCTTGTCCCACAGCACCGCCGACTCGCCGGTCGGCGTCTTGAAGTCGACGTCGGCCAGCGGCACCTCGGCGAACTTCACGTCGTCCAGCGACACGTCGCGCAGCTGCGTGGCCAGGCCCAGCAGCCCGTCGTCCGGATCGACCTTCACCGTACTCAGCGTGGAGTTGACGAACGAGGCCAGCTTGGCCGGATTGGCCAGCGTGTCGGCGCTCAGCGCCCGGTTGAGCAGCGCCGAGATGACCTGCTGCTGGCGGTCGATGCGGTCGAGATCCGCACGCGCGGTCGCGCGCGTACGGGCGTAGCCCAGCGCCCGCACGCCGTCGAGCTGATGGGTGCCGGCCGGGAGATTGAGGTCGATCTTGGTGTCGTTGATCGGCACCGGCGTGCACACCGTGACCCCGCCGAGCGAGTCGACGACGTCGATGAAGCCCAGGATGTTGACCTCGATGTAGCGGTTGATCTCCAGCCCGGTCACCGCCTCGACCGTCTGCTTGGCCAGCTTCGGCCCGCCGAACTGGTACGCCGAATTGATCTTGTGCTCGCCCTTGCCGGGGATCGTCACCCAGGTGTCGCGCGGCAGGCTCACCACGGTCACCTTCTTGTGGTCCTCCGACAGGTGGATGACCATCATCGTGTCGGTGCGCTGACCGGACTCGCGGCCCAGCTTGAGGCGGTTCTGCTGCTGGCGGGTGAGATCGTCGCGCTTGTCCACGCCGACGAGCAGGATGTTCTCCGCCCCGCTCGACGCGGGCGCGGTCACCCCCGCGTCGACCGTACCGATCTGCCGCGGCGTCGCCCACACCACGCCCGTCGTCACCAGCACGCACGAGGACAGGAAACCGGCGAGGATCAGGTTTCTGCGGCGGGCCTTCGCGCTCCTGCGCGGCCTCCGGGTACGGACCGGCGCGAGCCTGACGCCGCCGTAGGCGTCGCCGCCCACGAGCACACCGCCGTCCTCCTCGCCCGGGTCGCCCATCCCGTCCCCCTTTTCACGCCGGAGTATCGGGCGTTGGATTGCCCTCCTCCCTCGGTCGTACAGTAGCGTGAGCCCCGCCATGAAGCAGTTCCCCGACTCGCCGCACGCGCCCGCGGAGACGCGCGGCTGGCCCCCCATCTCCGTCATCATGCCGGTCCTCAACGAGGAACGGCACCTCCGCGAGGCCGTCGAACAGGTGCTCGCCCAGGACTACCCCGGCGAGATCGAGGTCGTCCTCGCCGTGGGGCCGTCCCAAGACCGCACCCAGGAGGTCGCCGACGCCATCGCCGCGTCCGACCGCCGCGTGACGGTCGTTCCCAACCCGACAGGACGCACGCCCAACGCGCTCAACGCGGCCATCGCCGCCTCGCGCAACGGCATCGTCGCCAGAGTCGACGGGCACGCCATGCTGCCCCGCGACTACCTGCGCGTCGCCGTCGAGACGCTGGCCGAGACCGGCGCGGACAACGTCGGCGGCATCATGGCCGCCGAAGGCGTCACCCCCTTCGAAAAGGCCGTCGCCTGCGCCATGACCTCGAAGATCGGGGTGGGCGCCGCCGCCTTCCACGTCGGCGGCACCGCCGGCCCCGCCGACACCGTCTACCTTGGCGTCTTCCGCCGCTCGGCGCTCGACCGGGTGGGCGGCTACGACGAGCACTTCCTGCGCGCCCAGGACTGGGAGATGAACCACCGCATCCGCCAGACCGGCGGGCTCGTGTGGTTCCAGCCGCGCATGCGGGTCTCGTACCGGCCGCGGCCCAACGTCAAGGCGCTCGCCAAGCAGTACTTCCACTACGGGCGCTGGCGCCGCGTGGTGGCCCGCACGCACGAGGGCACGATCAACCTCCGCTACCTCGCGCCGCCCGCCGCCGTGCTGGCGATGCTGCTCGGGCTCGTCGTCTCGCCGTTCTTCCCGCTCGGGCTCGTCATCCCCGGCGGGTACGTGGTCGCCATCGTGGCCGGGTCCGTGCTGACCGGCGGCGGGCTGCCGCTGAGCTCGCGGCTGTGGCTGCCGATCGTGTACGCCACCATGCACTGCTCCTGGGGCTGGGGCTTCCTCACCAGCCCGAAGAAACTCTCCCGCCCTCAACGCTGACCCTTCCGCTCACCCCGGCCCCCGCCGACACCCCGGCGGGGGCCGCCCGCGTGCGAGGGACGTCGTGCGCGTTGGACCGCGCCCGGGGAACCCCGCCGGCCCCGGCGCCCGCCCGCTCGCCAGGACCGCCCGAGCCCCTTGCCGTCGGCCTGAAGCTCCCGCCCGCTCGGGGAGCGCCGTGCCGCTTGGAGGCCCTACGCGCTCAGCGGGCCGTCGCACGGGCCCCGCGCCTGACGACGGCGTTCGAGGACCCCGCCGTACTTCGGCGAGGTCCTCTCGGAGAGGAGGGGAGCGGCGCGGGTGAGGAGCCCTTCGGGGGCGATGCGTCCTCACCGACCCCGTCTTGAAGCCTGCGCCGTACTTCGGTGAGGTCCCTTTGATGCGAAGGGGAGGGGCGGCGGTCAGGATTCGGCGAAGACTCGTTCGATGGCGGCGTCGAAGCGGGCCATCGCGTCCGGATACTCAGGGCCGAACAAGTAGCTGCGGAGCTTGATGCGGGCCCTGGCGAGGGTGTCCTCGCCGTCCAGGAACTCGGCGAGCCCCGACAGGTCCGAGTTGATCAGCACGCCCGCCTCCGTGCTCGGGTACCGCTCGTGGAAGGCGGCCTCGGGCAGGCCGGTGACGTTGGTGACGGCGTACGGCTTCTCGCTGGCCAGGAAGTCGGCGACGACGCTGGAGATGTCGCTGATCAGCATGTCGCACTCGTTGAAGCAGTCGTACAGGTGCGGTTCCGGCCCGGTGACGATGAGGTGGCGGATGTGCGGCTGTTCGGCGGTGGCGCGGGAGGGGTGGCGGGCCTTGGACTTGGCGAGTTCGGCGGCCTCGATCATGGCGACGATCTTGCGGTGCGCCCGGGTGGCGGCCTTGTCGCGGTGCCCGGTGAGGGGGTGCGGCTTGTAGATGATGCGCAGCGGCGGCTGGTGGTCGAGCAGCGCGCGCACGATACGCGGGCCCATGGTGATGAGCGAGGTGTGGAAGAGGTCGTCGTTCCAGCCCTCCCAGGTGGGGGCGTACAGGACGGTCCTGTACGGCAGGTCGGGCCCCTTGGTCGAGATGCCTTCGAGCTGCGGCCTGCCGACCTCGTGGATGTTCTCGTCCCTGACGCCCACCTTGGCCCGCCGGTAGCGGTCGCGGCCTGCGGGACCGGCCACCCACACCTCGTCGTACACGCGGGAGAACGGGTTGAACGACGCTTCTTTGTCGCTGTCGCCGTGGTTGAGGAACACGCTGCGCAGGGTGGGGATGCGCAGCATGTGGACGTTCCTGCCGACGTTGGAGACGTACAGGCAGAGCTTGGCGCTGGTCAGGGCGCGGAAGCTCATGAGATCGGCGGACGAGGGGATGCACACCATGGGCAGGCTGGTGTCCTCGAGGTGGGCGGCCATGCCGCGCTCGCGCAGGACGACGATGGCGCGGCGGCGGATGCGTTCGAGGACGGGCAGCCACATCCTGGCCTGGTAGGCGGCGGCGGTGGCGCCGGAGAAGTAGAGGATGACCTCGGGCTTGTAGCGCTCGACCTGCTCGCCGACGACCTGCAGGACGCGGGCGCGGTCGGTGAGCGGGGCGGCGCGGCGTACGTACGGGATGAGCGCGAGCGCCCCGGCGAGCCCGGCCGCGAGCGCCAAAGCGGCCCCCAGCGTGGCGGGGGCGGCCCCCAGGACGGCGCCGAGCACCGGCAGGGCGTCCAGGTAGAGGAAGGGCAGGCTGCGGCTGTCACGCAGCGGTTTGGCCGGCATCTTGGGGATGCGCAGCGCGGAGACGTCGAGGTTGCGGGTGGTGACCGGCATCCTGCTGAGCATCTGCCGCAGCCGCAGGGCGAGGCCGCTGTGCAGGGCGCGTACGCCGTGGATCGCGAGCATCCCGGCCGCCAGCGCCGCGAACCACGGCGATTGCGCGCCCGCCACGCGCGCGACCAGCAGCAGCGCCAGCATCTCCCGCGCCGCGAAGCGCAGCGTGATGCCGAGGTGCACCTTGCCGAGCGCGTCGGTGAGGGGGCGGGCGGCGCGCGGTGCGGCGTACTCGACGGCGTACGACGCGGCGGCGACCAGCCCGAAGAGCAGGGGCGCCGGCAACAGGGCCGCGACCAGCAGGACGGGGTAGCAGCCGAGCAGCGCCGCGCTCACGATGAGTCTCCTCATGCGAACGCACGGTAACAAGGTGCGGGTCAAGCGCGGTCAACGCGCACGTCTATGACTTGCCCTGATAGGTCGGAGATGAGAATGTCCAGCGAGGTCTGCGCGGCCAGGTCGGGAGAAGCCCCGGTATCAACGCAGTTGACCCGGATGCCGTCGGCGGCCCATTCGCGGGCGAGCGCCCGGGTCAGCGCGGCCACCGCCGCCGCGCAGGACGCGTGCAGCGCCCCCGAGCCGGGCGGCACCTGGAACAGCAGGCTGCGGCGCACGTGCGGCCGGGCGGCGCGGGCCACGTTGAGCGCGCCCAGGTGACCGGCCGCGACCGCGTCGGCGACGGTCTCGCCCCTGGCCTGGACGAGCCCGCCCCGGTGACCCTGGCCCGCCGCGAACACCACGTGGTCCACCGGCCCCACGTCGCCGAGCGCCTTGGCCACCGAGTCGTAGTCCTCGGCGCGCACGCCGTCGGCCCTGGTCAGCATGCGGACGTCGGCGCCGCCCCACGGTGCGGAGGGCACGGTCTCGCCCACCACGGCCACGACCTGGCCGGCCAGCGCGTCGCCGGCGCCGCGCGGCACCGGCGCGGGCAGCTCGAACAGCAGCTCCGCGATGTGCAGGTCGGCCGGATGGGTGACCTTGATGTTGCGCTCGCTGCCCGCGACCAGGTGGATCGGCACCTCGGGCAGGTAGCGCAGCACCACGCCGCAGTCGTCGGTGCCGCCGGCGAAGCCGGGGTCGGCCATCGCCAGCTCGTACGCCCGCCTGATCACCGACAGCCGGAAGCACTGCGGGGTCTGGCTGCGCCGCAGCCGCGACCGGTCGAGCACCTCGCCGATCACCTCGCCGCCGTCGCGGGCGACGGCCGTGAAGATGGTGTCGGAGCTCGGGATCGCCACGTTGACGGCCTCGTGGGTCTCCAAGGCCCGGACACACTCCGTGATGATCCGGGGCTCCAGGAGGGGGCGTACGGCGTCGTGCAGCAGCACGTTGCACTCGTCGTCGCCGAGCGCCTGCAGGGCCCGCCACGTGCTCTCCGTGCGGGTGGCGCCGCCGTCCACGACCTTGCTCACCTTGCGGTGGCCGCCGGCCGCCACGATCTCCCGCACCCGGTCGGCGTATCCGGGCGTCATCAGCACCACGACCTCGTCGATCTCCGGTGCCCGCTCGAAGACGGCCAGCGAATGCTCGATGATCGTCCGCCCGGCGACCTCGATGAGCTGTTTGGGCCTGCCCGCCCCGACCCGCTGTCCCACGCCGCCCGCGAGAAGCACTCCAACCGATCGCAGCCGTGAATTCATAGGGGCAGCGTAACGGTGCTGCTCCGTGATCTGACGTTGACCTGTCGCTACGCTGTGTCTACGCACCCCCCAGTCCACCGCACTCCACCCCGACCGGGAGGAGACCTGCGCTTTGCCCGACTCATTGACCCGCGACGGCACGACCACATCGGTCGTGCTGCTCGCCACGACCCCGGCAGGCAGGCTGTTCAGCGGCGACGGCACCCTGCTCGACCGGCTCAACGACCAGCTGTCCAGGCTGCCCGTGCGCGAAGTGCAGGTGATGAGCGCGGGTGGCGGGCTCGCGGCCGACCTGCGCGGCATCTCCAAGATCATACGCACGTCCGCGGGCCCGGTGGCCGTGCTGCCCGCCGACCTGGTGGCCCACACCGAGACGCTGGCGCTGCTCCTCGAACACCCCGCCCGCAGCACCGGCGCCCTGATCTCCCACGACCCCACCGCGGGCCCGCTGCGCCCGCCCGTACGCGTCGAACGCGGCAAGATCGTCGCCGCGGGCAGCTCGTTCCACCTCGTCCCCGAGGCCAACGCCACCTTCCGCGGCATGCTGATGGCCGGCGCGTCCGACCTGGGCACGCTCGCCGACGTCGCGGAAGAGCTGGCAGAGCTGGCCGAGGAGGGCAGGCTCGGCCCCGTCACCCCGGTCGAGGCGGTCGATCTGCTGCTCGTCGGGCTGGTCAGGTCGGGCGTGAGCGTGCGCGCCGCCGCGATCGGCCCGCTGCACGCCGACCGGGTGGCCGGCCAGCAGGCCGCGGACGCCGCCGTGCAGCGCCTGGCCGAGGTCGACGAGGCCAAGGTCAGGCTCGACAGCTCGGTCAAGGCCGACGACGGCTTCTTCGCCACGTTCTTCGTCTCCACCTGGACCCGCCACCTCATCAAGCCCGCCGTACGCCTCAAGGTCACCCCCAACACCGTCACCGGTGTCTCGCTGGGCCTCGCGGTGCTGGCCGCCGTGTGGTTCTCCGGCGGCACCAGGGGCGCGCTGGTGCTGGGCGCGGTGCTGCTCTACCTGTCGTTCGCGCTCGACTGCCTCGACGGCCAGCTCGCCCGCTACACGCGCACCTTCACCCCGCTCGGCGCGTGGGCCGACGGCATGTCCGACCGGTTCAAGGAGTACGCCGTCTACGTCGGCCTCGCCGCCGGGTCCGCCGACCCCGGCATCTGGTACCTCGCCGTCGCCGCGATGGTCCTCCAGGTGGTCAGGCACGCCGTCGACGCCACGTACGCGGGGGCGGTCGAGGACGGCGTCCGCGTCGGCGCGACGTGGGGCAGGCCCACCCGCTCCCTGCTGGAGTCGCGCGACCTGCGCCGCGCGCCCGGAGGGGTGCTCAAGCTCGCGCACCGCCTCGAACGCGACACGATCGCCCGCTGGCTCAAGAAGATCATCGTGCTGCCCATCGGCGAGCGCATGGCGCTGATCGCCGTCACGGCCGCGCTCTGGGACGCCCGCGTGACGTTCCTGTCGCTGCTGTGCTGGGGCGGCGTGGCCGCCCTCTACCAGCTCGCCGGACGGATCGCGAGGTCGGCCAGATGATCTCCGTGCAGATGACCCCCGTACCCAGGAGCACGGTCGTGGCCCACCGCGACGACGGGCCGCTGTCGCGCGCCATGGGCCTGCTCGTCGCCGGGCAGCTCCCGCCGCTGCCGCCGGTGCTCGCCGGCACGTTCGTGACGGGCGTGCTGCTGCTCATCGGCGTGGCGGGGGCCGACGGGCTCGCGGTGTTCGCGCCCGCCGTGACGCTGCTGCTCGCCGGCCCCGGCAGCTCGCACCCCCACGACGGCAGGTTCGACTGGCTGGTGCCGCCGATCCTGCGCCTCATCGAGTACGCCTTCATCGCCGCCTGCGGCTTCGCGCACCAGGTGCACCCCGCGCTGATCTTCGCGCTGCTCGGCGCGCTCGCCTTCCATCATTACGATCTGGTCTACCGGCTGCGCCAGCGCGTCTACCCGCCGGCCTGGCTGCCCGCGGCCGGGCTCGGCTGGGACGGCAGGATGATGGCGATCTCGCTGGTCGCCCTGTCAGGCCGGCTGAGCGGCGGTTACGCGCTCCTCGCGCTCTATCTCTGGGGGCTCTTCGGCTGGGAGAGCCTCACCTGCTGGCTCGCCACCTCGCGAACCGGGGTGGAAGCCGCGGATGCGGGAACGCAAGACTAACGCCTGATTACCCGCACGGGGGCCAAAGACGAATACTCTTTGGGCCACGGAGTCTCGCTGACTGAGGAGTGCACGTTGCTGGGAATGGTGCTGGCCGCCGGGGCCGGACGACGCCTGCGGCCGTACACCGACACGCTGCCCAAGGCGCTCGTGCCGGTCGACGGCGAAACCACGATCATGGACATCTCGCTGCGCAATCTCGCCGAGGTGGGCCTGCGCGAGGTCGTGATCGTCGTCGGTTACGCGGCGCAGGCCGTACACGAGCGCAAGGACGAGCTGGAGCAGCGCCACGGCGTCAAGCTCACCCTCGTGCACAACGACAAGGCCGAGGAGTGGAACAACGCCTACTCCCTGTGGTGCGCGCGCGACTACTTCTCCCAGGGCGTGCTGCTGGTCAACGGCGACACCGTGCACCCGGTGTCGGTCGAGAAGACCCTGCTGTCGGCCCCCGAGACCAGCGACGTGCTGCTCGCCGTCGACAACGTCAAGAAGCTGGCCGACGAGGAGATGAAGGTGACGCTGTCGCCCGAGGGGGCGCTGCGCCGCATCACCAAGCTGATGGACCCGGCCGACGCCTACGGCGAGTACATCGGCGCCACCCTCATCCGTCCCGGCGCCGCCGACCGGCTGGCCGACGCGCTGAAGGCCACGTTCGAGCGCGACCCCCAGCTCTACTACGAGGACGGCTACCAGGAGATGGTCGATCGCGGCGAGGTCATCCACACCGCGCCCATCGGCGAGGTCGACTGGGTCGAGGTGGACAACCACGACGACCTGGCCAAAGCCCGCGCCATCGCCGTTCACTACTGAGGGAGGCGCGGATGCCGCTTCTCGCGAGGATGTTGCCCGCGCCGCTGACCATGGACGTCAGGCGGGGCGCGGTGGCCGAGCTCGGCGCCCTGCTCGCCGACAGCCGCGTGGCCACCTCCGGGCGGGTCGCCGTGGCCGTCGGCCCCGGCCAGGGCGACCACATCGAGAGCCTCATCGCCCCCACGCTGGGCGAGGCCGAGGTGTTCAGGGTGGCCGACGGCACGGTCGACGCGGCCGTCTCGCTCGGGGCCGACCTGCGCAAGGGCGCCTACGAGGTGGTGGTGGGCGTCGGCGGCGGCAAGACGATCGACGCCACCAAGTACGCCGCGTCGCTGGCCGGCATCCCCATGGTCGCCGTGGCCACCAACCTGTCGCACGACGGCATCTGCTCGCCCACGGCCTCGCTGGTCTACGAGGGCGGCAAGGGCACCTTCGGGGTGCCGATGCCGCTCGCCATCCTGGTCGACCTCGACTTCGTGCACAACGCACCGAAGTCGCTGGTGCGGGCGGGCATCGGCGACGTCATCAGCAACCTGTCGGCGATCGAGGACTGGCAGCTCGGCAACGTCGAGCGCGGCGAGCCCATCGACGGCCTGGCCTGCTCGATGTCGCGCACCGCCGCCGAGGCGCTCATCGGGCGCACCGACTCGATCGAGTCCGACGCGTTCCTGACCGTGCTCGCCGAGTCGCTGATCCTCTCCGGCATGTCCATGGTGGTCGCCGGCTCATCCCGGCCCGCGAGCGGTGGAGATCATGAGATCCTTCATGCCGTGGATCAGCTCTTCCCCGGCACCTCCAACCACGGCGAGCTCGCCGGGATCGGTGCCGCCTTCTGCTTCTTCCTGCGTGAGGACCACGCCCGCGTGCAGCAGGTGGTCGGCTGCCTGCGCCGCCACGAGCTGCCCGTCGTGCCCGGCGACATCGGGCTGACGGAAGAGCAGTTCGCCGAGGTCGTCGCGCTGGCCCCGGCCACTCGCCCCGGCCGTTACACGATCCTGGAACACCTGCGCATGCAGGAGTCGGAGATCCGCGATCGGGTGGGGGACTATGTCCGGGCCTTCGCTAGCTGAGTTCAGACAGGTGGCCCAGCCCCCGGGCCACCTGGAGCGCCGCAACGGCGAGCACTGGGCGGGCGTGCTCTACATGCGCCGGCTGTCCGTCTACGTCACCTGGGCGCTGGCCAAGACCCCGGTCACGCCCAACCAGCTCACCTGGGTGATGACGGTGGCCGGGGTGGCGGCCGGTTTCGTGCTCGCCCTGCCGGGGCTGTGGGCGGCCGTCGGCGCCGCCCTGCTCATCCAGGTCTATCTGCTGCTCGACTGCTCGGACGGCGAGCTGGCCCGCTGGACGGGCAAGACCTCGCTCGCCGGCGTCTACCTCGACCGGGTCGGCGCCTACTTCGCCGAGGCGGCCGTACTGGCCGGGCTCGGCTGGCGGGCCTCTGCGGTGCTGCCCGACTGGTACACCGTGCTCGGCTTCGCCGGGGCGCTCGGCGCGATCCTCATCAAGGCCGAAAGCGACCTGGTGGAGGTGGCAAGGGCCAAGGGCGGGCTGGGCGCCTCCAGCGAGGCGGCGGCCGTGCAGTTCCGCTCGGGGCTGCTGGGGCTCGCCAGGCGGGTGCTCGCGGCCACCAGGTTCCACCGCATCGTGCAGCCCATCGAGCTGTCGCTGCTCGCGGTCGTGGCCGCGGTCATCGACGCGGTGGCCGGCGTGCCGACGGCGACGCGGGTGCTGGTCGTGGCCTGCGCCGTGGCGGCGGCGGTGCAGGTCGTGCTGCATCTGATCAGCATCATGGCATCGAGGCGACTTGCTTGATCTCGCCCGGAACCGCTCGGGCGTCTGGTCCGTCGTATTGATCGGACGTCCGCGGTTCGGTGGGGGTTCACTGTCGGTTCCGATACGCTTAGCTTCACCATCCAGACCATGCAGACCAGCAGACTCGGTGATCATGAAAGAATGCTCCGCTCGTGTTCTCAACGCGTCAGGACAGTGATTCGTTGAAGATCTCGTGCGTCATCCTCACCATGGGCAACCGGGTCGCGGAGCTGAACCGGGCGGTCGAATCCGCGCTCAACCAGGTCGACGGAGACGTCGAGGTGGTGATCGTAGGCAACGGAGCCGACGTGCCGGAGTTGTCGGCGACGCCACCCGAGGGTTCGGCCGCGGTCGTGAAGTCGATCAGGCTCGAGCACAACACCGGCATCCCCGCCGGCCGTAACCGGGGTGTCGAGGAGTGCTCCGGCGATGTCGTGCTGTTCCTCGACGACGACGGCTGGTACGCCGACCAGAAGGTCGTCTCCCACGTGCGCGACCGCTTCGCCACCGAGCCCGACCTGGCCGTCATCAGCTTCCGGGTGATGGATCCCGACGGCGGCATCGGCCAGCGCCGTCACGTGCCGCGCCTGCGCGCGGGCGACCCGCAGCGCTCGTCCCCGGTCACCACGTTCCTGGGCGGCGCGTCCGCGGTGCGGCGCTCGGCCTTTCTCCAGGTCGGCGGGCTGCCCGAGCGGTTCTTCTACGCACACGAGGAGACCGACCTGGCCTGGCGGCTGCTGGGCGAGGGCTACCGCATCGAGTACGACGCCCAGACGGTGATGTACCACCCGCAGGTGCCGCCCACCAGGCACGCGGAGTTCTACCGCCTCAACGCCCGCAACCGCGTCTGGCTGGCCAAGCGCAACCTGCCGTGGCCGCTCGCCGTCATCTACCTCCTCAACTGGGTGGTGCTCACGCTGATCCGTGAGCGCGGCTCGTCCGGCGCGCTCAAGGCGTGGTTCGGCGGCTTCATCGAGGGGCTGCGCACGTCGGCGGGCGAGCGGCGTCCCATGGCGTGGCGTACCGCGTGGCGGATGGTCAAGCTCGGCCGCCCGCCGATCGTCTGACCCGCCGCTGATCCGGCGGGCCTTCTTTTGGGCCTGCCACCGGTCCGCCCGGCCCGCTCAGAGCTCGCGGTCCTGCGTCCCAGCTTGGGAACCTTGCGTCAGAGCTCGCGGGCCTCGCCGAAGCACATCGCGGCGTGCGCCACCGTGGTGCTGAACATCGCCCGCTTGGGCAGCCCCAGCTCGCTCAGCTCCTTGGCGACGGGGTGGTTGCCCAGGCGGATCAGCGCGCCGCCGGCGCGCAGCCGGGCACCGCGCACCCGTACGGTCCACGGCACCACCCGCGTCACCCCGTCACAGTGCGTGTACGCGTCGAGCGGCGCCGTCACGCCCGCCCCCGGCACCGGCACGCCCGGCTTGATCAGCATGTCGAGCACCGGCCGCCCGTCCTTGCGCAGGATGCACCGCTTGTACGGCGAGGCCAGCCGCAGCTCGATGTCCGCCAGCTCCTTGGGGAACCCCCACAGCGACCGCCCGGCCTCCAGCGTGAACGCCTGGTCCACCGGCAGCCAGTGCACGAACACCCCCGCGTGCCGCAGCTCGCCCAGCCCCACCGATCTCGGCGCGTCCGGCCTGCGCACCAGGAAGGCCACGCCGAACTCGTGGTAGGTGTCGAGGTCGCCGTCGCGGTAGTCGATGAACACCAGCAGGCAGGCGGCCTTGCCGGGCAGCACCTCGGCGACGTCGAGTCCGGAGTAGGCGATGACCGCCCGCGCGGCGTCGGCTCGCACCGGGTAGAGGGCGCTGCACACCTCGGCGTCCCTCACCCGCACGGGCATGTCCACCGTCCGGCCCTGGATCAGATGCGATGCCATGGATCCAGTACATCAACCGCCACGCCCCGTGGCCATTCTCCGCCGCCGCCGGTCACCACTGTGTCGGAGGGAAGAAAGGTGTGTCGGAGGGAAGAAAGGCGAACCACCCGGTTCCACCCCCGAGCACTCCGCGCAGGTGCCCCTTACGTCATCCGCCAGGAGGCGGGGGCGTGAAGGGGGAGCAGGAGGCCGTCGGCTCATTCCGCCCCGCAGCCGGGCCCCGCGCAGGGAGGCCGGGGCCGGGCCGGCCAGGGGCGCACGTGCCGGGTCGCGGGCGGTCGGCGAGGATGCCGACCGGCCGGGCTGAGGCGATGGCGGTTGTGCGACGGCGGCCGGAGGCCGAGAGCGAGGGGCCGACGGCAAGAAAGCGGGAGGCGGAGGGGTGAGGCGGACGGCAGGGGAGGAGCGTCGAGGGCGGGCGGTGATCGGTGTGGCGGTGGGAAGGGTGTGTCAGACGGCCAGGGCATGGGTGGTGGTGGCGGCCCAGGACTCGGCCTGGCGGACGAAGGCGGGCGCGTGGTCCGGCCAGTGGTGGCGCAGACGGGCCTGCGCGTGCCCGTTCTTGCCCAGCCGCACCCGCAGCTCCGGATCCTCTTTCAGATCCAGTACGGCGTTCAGCACCGCGTCCAGGTCCAGCGGCACCACCATCCCGCACCCGGCCGCCTCGACCGGCCCCGCGCCCTGCGGGGTGGTGACCACCGGCAGCCCGCGCCCCATGTAGTCGAGGATCTTGGTGGGCATGGCGGTCACCGAGGCACCGGCCAGGGACAGGCCGGCCAGCGCGCCCTCGGACATGCGCAGGGCGTGCCGAAGCGGCACGTAGCCGTACCAGTCGAGCAGCCCGACCCGCTGGGCGTCGCGCAGCAGCGGGCGCACGCCGGGCGCGGCGGCCCCGATCAGGTCGACCCGGATGCCGTGCGGCACCAGGTGTTCGGCCAGCCCGATCAGCTCCATCACGCCGCGCTCGGCCGACAGGCGCCCGATGTGCACGACCCTGGTGTCGCCCGGCGGGAGCGGCGCGGGGGAGACCAGCGTCGCCTCCGGCACCTCGGCCGGCGTGATCACCCGATGGCGCTGCCGCGCGCGGTCCAGCCGCTTGGGCGCGACCCGCTCGCGGACGTCCCAGACGACCGGAGGACGACGGTGCGGCAGCGCGCGCAGCAGCCGGTGCTCGTGCACGATCAGCAGGTCGGCGCCCCGCAGGCCGCGCCTGAGCGCGGCCCTGACCCGGCCGGCGGAGGCGAGGTGCGCCACGTCCACCGGGCTCAGCTCGGCGGCGGGCGTCACGTTGAAGTGAGTGAACGGCGCCACATAGGTCACCTCGTGGCCCGCGTCGAGCAACGCCCGGATCTGGCGGTGCATGATCCGGGCGTCCTCGGGATGATGGACGGTCGTGGCGACACATGCACGCATGGATCGATGCTCCGCGCCCGTCCGGTCAACGACGTTAATGCGAAGGGAACGATCGCTTAACTTCGTGACGGCCGGCGATACAGCCAGGTGAGGCGCGGTTCGAGCATCCACTTGAACAGCGTGCGGGTCTGCGGCAGGCACAAAATGATGGCCAGCAGGAAACCGCTCGACGCGATGGCGAGCACGCCCAGCGGGCCGTACAGCCACGGCACCGACAGCCAGCCCATGTCCTTGGCGATCAGCACCGGGACGCCGTGGAGGAGGTAGCAGTAGAGCGTGCGGGTGCCGAGGTCGGTGTACCAGGTCTCCTTCCTGGGCACCAGCGCGAGGATCGCGAAGCACATCGCCAGCGCGCAGATCAGCAGGCCTGTACGCACGCCCAGGCCCATCCACCAGGACACGTGGAGGTCGTGGTAGCTGTTCTTGTAGTAGAACGGGCCGAGCGGCGCCTTGGGCGCGATGAGGATCGCCACCGCCGCCGCGCCCAGGATGGTGAAGACCGCGACGACCTTGATCCACATGCGGTTGAGCATGTCGAAGTGCTCGGGCTGCATGACCAGGCCGATCACGAAGAACGGCAGCAGGCCGAAGAAGCGGTCCATGCTGAAGTCGCCCGAGATCTGCGAGAACCCGGCGAAGAGGTAGATCGCGATCGCCACCGGCACCGGGTACCTCATCCGCTTCCACACCGGTGTGGACAGCCGCCAGAACAGCAGCGCCAGCAGGTACCAGTTGAGCCAGGCCGGGTCGATGATCGTCAGGCTCCACTTGTGGCCCAGCGCGAAGCGCAGCGCGGCGTAACCGACCTCGACGATCACGTACGGGATGAGGAACGTGTCGACGAGCTTGTTGGTCTTCGCGTTGGAGTTCCAGAAGTTCCTGGACAGGAAGCCACTGATCACCACGAACAGCGGCATGTGGAAGGTGTAGATGAAGATGTAGGCCGCGCGCGCCGAGTGCGCCGACAGCGTCGGCACCAGCGAGTGGCCGATCGGCACCAGCGCGATCAGCAGGAACTTGACGTTGTCGAGGAACGGGTCGCGCTTGCGCTTCGGCCGCTCGGCCTGCGGCTGCGGCTCCGGCCGGTCCTGCGTACGCGTGCCCGTGCCCGCCGCTGCGTCCTGAGCGCCCTTGTGCCGCTGACCGCCGCTCGCGGCCTGCCGCTCCGCCGGCTGCCCGGGCTCCTGCGTCGCCACCCGTGCGACGGGCTCCTCGGCCGCCCTCCTCGCGCGCCTGCCCTCGGGGGCGGCGGCACGGGCCTGTGCCCGCGCGTCACCGGCCTCCGCGGCCCGGCCACGCCCCTGGGAGCGCACGTCCGCGGCCTCCGCGGCCAGGCGGCGGTCCTGGCGGGCCTCGCCGACCTCCGGAGCCCGGCCACGGCCCTGCGGGCGGGCCTCGCCGGCCTCCGGGCTCCGGCCGTGAGCCGGGGAACGCTGCGCGCCGCCCTCGGCACGCCGGTCACGGGAGACCGGCTGCCCGGCCTCGGAGCGGCGACCGCCGGCGACCAGCCGCCCCGGCTCGGCACCACGGCCGTTGCCCACCGGCCGCCCGTTCTCGGCGCCGCGCCCATGGGCGGCCGGCTGCCTGGAGCCCTCCGGCGGGCGGCTTCGAAAGGGCGGGTCTTCCGCGTCCAGGACGTCGCCGGACGGCCGGTCGTCCTCGGCGTGACGGCCACGCGAGAACGCGTGCCCGGCGTCGGAGCGGCGCCCGTTGGAGTCCGCGGCGTCGGACGCCGCGCTGCCGAAGTACGGGTGCACGGCATCGGCGCCGCGCTCGCCGGAACGGGCGCTGGCGGCGTCCGCGTCACGGCCGGCGGCGACCGGGCCGCGCCCGTCGGCGGTGGGGCGGCCGTCGGCGTGGAGGCCGCCTGCGTCCGAGCGGTGGCCGCCGGCGTGGGGGCGGCCGTCGGAGCCGTGGTCGTCGGAGTAGGGGTGTCCGGCCTCCGCGTGCCGGCCGTTGGAGCGCGATCGTCCTGACTCCGCGTCGCGGGCGTGCGAGCGCCCGGCCTCGGGGCCGATGCCGCGGGGCCGGGGCTCGGGAGCCGGGTCATCCGGCGTGACGGCCGGCTGGGGCTGCGTCAGCTCGCCTGGCGCCACACCGTGCGGGTCGGTGGACTCGCTCCAGAAGGTCTCTTCCGGCATCGGCCATCGGGCTCCCGTGTTGGCAGGTCCCTCCTCATCGGGACGCCGCGGGGTCGTGGCCGGTCGGGAGGATCTGGTGTCAGACACAGAAGGAAGTCGCTCAGCTTCGCTCGGGGCCGGGGAACACGACGGCAGCGCGGTCATGGACCGTACACGGTCCGTTTCGCGCTGCGTCGCCGACCCGCAACAGCCTAGCCCGCCTCAGGACTCCTGTCTCTCGCAGACGGCCGTATCGGCGCGTTACACAGCGAACTTGGAGCCTCAGGTGCACACGTTCTTCTGCTCGGACGCGGTGATGGTGCTGTTCTCGACGCTGTCGGGCAGCTTGGTGACCTTGACCGACTCGAAGTCCTCGCCCACCACGAGCTGGATCACCGGGGTGCCCTTGGCGGGCGCTCCCGCGGTGGTCGTGGTGGCCGCCGAGGTGTACGGCTGCGCCCCGGCCGCCTTCACCTTGCCGGCGGCGGCCTGCGGCTTGGGCAGGACGGCTCCGGCGAGCGCGGTGGCGTGGTCGGCGCCGGTGGCGGCCGTCTTGGCGTAGTGGATCTCGGTCTTGGCCAGGCTCGCGCCGCCGGGGGCCTCGTAGTTGCCCAGCCCCACGACGTTGAAGCCCTGCTTGGCCAGCATGTCGGCGACCTCGCGGGCCTTGCCGACGGTCTTGGTGCCGTTGAGCACCTGGACGCGCACCTGTTCCGGCTTGATGTTCGCCTTCGGCTTGGCGGCCGTCTGGGTGTCCGTCTCGGCCGGCTTGGTGACCTCGGTGTCGGTCTTGATCGCGGTGAACAGCTCGTTGGCGTCGGGCTGCTTCCAGATCACCCGGTTCTCGTCCTGGGGGTCGGGCAGCCAGGGCACCGTGGTGAACTGCACGCCGTTGGCCGTCATCTTCTTCGCGCTCATCGCGATCTCGATGAGCCGTTCGGTGTCGTTGGCCAGCTCGGGGTCCATGGTGACGGAGCTGGCGGCGGCGGCGATGAAGTCGCGCAGCCGGCCCACGTCGGTCAGCAGCTCGCTGCTGGTGGCCTTGGCGACGACCTTGCTGAGGAAGATCTGCTGGCGCTTGATGCGCTGGATGTCGCTGCCGTCGCCGTACTTGCGCAGGCGTACGTAGCCGAGCGCCTTCTCACCGTCGAGCAGGCTCTTGCCGGGCGGCAGCACCAGCTTGGAGGCCTTGTCGTTGACGCCGGACTTCAGGCAGATCTCGATGCCGCCGAGCGCGTCGACGATGTTCTTGAAGCCGCTGAAGTCGACCTCGACGAAGTGGTTGATGCGGATGCCGGTGAGGGTTTCGAGGGTGGAGATCGTGCAGGCGATGCCGCCCGTGTTGTACGCCGAGTTGATCATGTCGCGGCGCGGCGGCATCTCCTGCTTGGTGGTCTCGTTCTTGCACTTGGGGATCTGCACCATGGAGTCGCGCGGGAAGCTGATCAGCCGCGCCTTGTCGCGGTCGGGCGACAGGTGCAGGAGGATGATCGTGTCGGTGCGCTTGCCGCCCGCGTCGGCGGTGCGGGCCATCTTCTGGCCGTATTTCGCGTTGCCGGCCCCCGCCCGCGAGTCGGAGCCGACGAGCAGCACGTTGAGCGCGCCGGTGTCGGGGGGCCGCGGGTTGATGATGTCTTCTTTGACGCTCTTCTCGTTGATGTTGCCGAAGGCGTCGCGGTAGGCGGTGTACGCGGTCAGCGCCCCCGCCACCATGGCCGTGGTGACGCCGATGCTGACCCACGCCAGCACGCGCATCTTGGTCTGGCCGCCGCCCGAGCCGCCGGAGCGGCGGCTGCGCGGTGGGCGGTCGTCGGGCGGTGGCGGCGGTGCGGCCGCCGCCCTGCGCGCCATCCGGCTGCCCGGCTGCGTGGGGGCGGATCGGCGGCCGTGCGCGGAGTCGACGACCGGCACGCTCCTGTAGTCAGTCATACGCCCCCCGACCTCACTCCTTGCGCCGCCGGTTCGGTCGCTTCGCGCCACGAGACTAGGTCACGTACGGCGTGCCACGGGCCATGAACGTGGGGAACGGCCGTGACCCGGGCGTGATGTTTCCGCGGCACAGCATACTCAGAGCCGGACATTTGGTGGAATATCATCGCCAAACTCTTTCTCCGCGACCAGGTCGTCCTCGCTCGTCGCGTCGTCGTTCGCGTCGTCTCACCTCCGCGGGCCCGATGGCGAGGGCCGCCGCCAGACAGGCCACCGGTACGGCCGGCAGCACGTACCGGTAGTCGAACTCGGCGGCCGCGGCCGGTGTGATCAGCAGCACGAGAGCCACCGACCAGGGCACCGGCCAGGCCGGAGGCACCGCGAGGTGCCTGCCCGCGCGCCTGCGGGCGATCGCCGCCACCGGTGGCACGAGCAGGATCGCCAGCAGCAGCGATCCGGGCAGGCGTGCCACGCTCTGGTAGGCCCGAAGCCAACCGGCATACGGCTCGACGATCTCCGTGCCGATCGCACCCTGCTCGTAGAGCTTGGCATACTCGGCGCCCACCTGCGCGGGATAGCGGCCAGGCGGGCCCGGGCGCTCGGCGGGGAACTGGTAGTAGCCGTAGATCTCGGCGTCGGGGTAGATCGGCCGGTCCCAGCGGAACGTGCGGCCCAGCTCCACCAGCATCGACTTCGCGTAATCGAACGGCTGCGAGGTGATCGCGAGCATCGCGAACCTCGCCGCGAGGTCGTCGGTCTCCTTCGTGAACGTGATGCCCGGACGCCGCACCAGCGGGGAGTCCTGGGCCCAGATGTACTCCTGCGACGGCGGCCGCTGCCCGGGCGGGCGCGGGTCGCACAGCTCCCTGAGGTCGGGCGGCGGGTCCATCTCGGCACAGTCGGCGAACGACATCGTGCGGGCGTACAGGAAGACTCCGTTCGCACCTATCAGGCCCACCCGCTGGTAGGTCGCGTAGAACCAGGCGCCGTACGCGATGACCGGCACCAGCGCCGCGGCCAGCAGCACCCCCGCGGGCCTGAACCGCCCGCGCAGCAGGAACCACGCCGCGAGCACCACGATGAGCGGCTGCCCGACGGTCCTGGTCAGCGTGGCGGCGGCGAGCAGCAGCCCGATGCCCGCGACCGTGAGCGCCGCCGGCCGCGCCCGCACGGCGAGCACCACCGCGCTCGCCACGAGGAACATGAACAGCGTGTCCGAGACGAGCAGGTGCTCCAGCTCGATCTGGTACGCGTCCAGCAGCACCGGCACCGTGGCCAGCGTCGCCGCCCACCTGGGCGCGCGGTGGGCCGCACGGTAGATCAGCACGCCGGTCGCGAGGCCCAGCAGGTGCTGCGCCGCCGTCACCGCACCGAACGCGTGCAGCGGCTCCAGCAGCTTGAGGAACATCGAGTAGCCGGCCGGGCGCACCAGGTCGGGCCGGGGCCTGAAGACGGTGACGATGTAGGTGTAGGAGTCGGGGAACCACAGGGCGGGGCGGTAGCCGAGCATCGCGAGCGCCCGCAGCAGCGCGCCGAGCCCCAGCACCAGCAGGAACCACCGGTGCCGCCGCACCCGCTCCCGCATCCCGGCCGCCCGCCGCCTCCTGCCCCGGCCGGGGCCGATGTCCTCGGCGGGCTCTCCGGCCGCGGCAGGCACTCCGGGCCGCGCGGGCTCCCCGGGTCCGGCCGGTCCCGGCGGCTCCGCCGGTTTCGCGGGCTTCGCGGCGTTTGCGAGATCCGCGGCGTCGGCGGGCTCCCCGGGCCTTCCGGCGTGTGCTTCCGCCATCACCCGCTGGTCCTCCCCATTTCCGGCACGTCGCGTACGCTACCGGCGTTCGCGACCATCCCGAGCCTCCGGCCCCGTCCCGGGCGCCCGGCGGCCTCCCCGCGGACGCGGCTTGTGCGCGGGGTTGGATACGCTCGGTCTCCGATGGAACACGATCATCGTCCCGGCCGGTGGCTCGCCACGCTGTCGGTGCTGCCCGCGTCGGCCGTGGCGGGCTGGCTGCTCGCCGGGTTTCCGCTGTTGCTGCTCGGCTGGTTCAGGCCGGTCCCCGTCACGATCCTCGGCGGGGCCGCGGCGGCGCTGCTGTGCTGGGCGGGCACCCGCGGCCTGCGGTCCGCCGCGGCGGTCGCGGTCCCGGTCCGGGCCGGCGAGCCCGGGAGCCTGGTCAGGGACGGCGAACCCGAGAGCACGGTCCGGGACGGTGAGCCCGGGAGCCCGCCGCCGGACGCCGGGCCGAAGAGCCTCCAGGCCGAGCCCGGCGGCGGCCTGTGGGCGTCCTGGTGGCAGCTCTTCGGGCTCGTGGGCGTGGCGCTGGCGTCCGGGATCTTCAACGCGCTCCTGCACTCGGAGCAGCTCGCCGTCAGGCGCGACCCGGCCACCTACGCCCAGTACGCCGCCTGGATCGCGGGCCACGGCTCGCTGCCGATCCCGGTGCACCCCGAGGCGTTCGGCGGCCCCGACCCGGGCCTCGAGTTCGACAGCATCGGGTTCTACGCCGTGGACGGCGGGGTGCTGCCGCAGTTCATGCCGGGCCCGCCGATGCTGTTCGCGATCGGCGACTGGCTGGGCGCGCCGTTCATGATGCCCGTCGTGCTCGGCGCGCTCGCGGTGCTCACGCTGGGCGGCGTGGTGGCGCGGCTGGCCGGGGCGCGGTGGGCCGTGGTGGCGGCGACGGCGTTCGCGATCTGCATTCCGGTCCTCTACACGTCGCGGACCACGTTCAGCGAGATCCCGTCGATGATCCTGCTGTTCGGCGGGCTGGCGCTGGCCTGCGACGCGCTTGCGGGCACCTCGCCCACGGGAGCCGGCCGGGCGGGCCGGCTGACGGCGCTGCTCGCCGGGCTGGTGTCCGGGCTCGCGGTGCTGGTGCGGATCGACGGGCTGCGCGACGTGCTGCCGGTGCTCGCCTTCGCCGGGCTGCTGATCGCGCTGCGCAGGCTGGGCCGCCCGGTGGGCCGCCTGGGTCTCCCGCTGCTCGCGGGGCTGCTGGCCGGTGCCGGCATCGGGCTCGCGGCGGCGTACCTGCTGGCCAGGCCGTACCTGCACTACCTGTCGGGCTCGGTGCGGCCGCTGCTGTTCATCAGCGCCGCCGTCCTCGTGCTGACCGCCGCGGGCACGGCCGCCGCCCCCGCGCTGGCCCGCCTGCGCATGCCCCGGTGGGTGCCGAGGACCGGCGCGGTGCTGACCGTGCTGCTCATGGTGGCCCTGTACGCCCGCCCGTGGTACCAGACGGTCACCAGGCACCCGGCGAACCCGGACGACTGGCGCACGTACGAGATGATCCGGCAGATCCAGCGCGCCAACGGCCTGCCGGAGGACGGCACCCGCCTGTACTTCGAGAACTCCCTGCACTGGGTCACCTGGTACCTCGGCCCCGCCACGCTGGCGCTGGCCACGATCGCCGCCGCGCTCCTCGTGCGCCGCCTGCTGCGCGACGGCTCCTCGTTCCCCTGGCTGCTGCCGCTCGCGGTGGTGGGCTGGACGACGGTCACCACGCTGCTGCGCCCTGAGATCACCCCCGACCATCCGTGGGCCGCCCGCCGCCTGGTGCCGGTGGTGATCCCCGGAGTGATCCTGCTGGCCGCCTACGGGCTGGTCCGGCTGCGGCGGCTCATGGACCGGCACGGCCCGCTGGTGCTCAAGTGGGGCACGGTGCTGGCGGTGCTGCTGGTGCTCGTGCCGCCCGCGGTGACGTCGATCGGCACCGCGTTCACGCCGGTCGAGCGGGGCGAGGCGGCGGCGATCGAGGCGATGTGCGCGCGCATCCCCGAGCGGGCGTCGGTGCTGTTCGTGGAGCGGGTGACCGGTGATCGGTTCGTCCAGGTCGTACGGGGGATGTGCGATCGTCCGGCGGCGCGGGTGAAGCGGCAGGGCGACGACGTCGCGCCGCAGAGCGAGGTGCGCCGCCAGATCGAGCGGGTGCGCGCGGCGGGCCGGATCCCGGTGCTGATGGGGGCCGAGGAGCCGCAGGTCTCGCCGTACGGACCGGCCATCCAGGTGATGCGGCTGGTGACCCGGCAGGACGAGCGGTCGCTCACTGAAGCTCCCAATGCCACATGGTCACTGAGAATCAACGTCTGGATGACCGTGGCCTGACCGGGATGAGTCACACTGGGAGGAGAAGCCCCGCAAGCCGGGGCTCCCGCTGGGGCGATGTGCACTCGCCTTCCAGTGGGGCAGAGTAACCTCGACCCCCGTGAGCACGCCAGAGACCCCCAAGAGTGGAACCGCCGTGGAAGAAGCGCCGTACGTCACGATCGTCCTGCCCTGCTACAACGAGCAGGACCACGTCATCGACGAGGTGGAGCGCATCACCAAGGCGATGGACTCGAGCGGCTACACGTACGAGCTCGTCGCCATCGACGACTGCTCCACCGACGAGACTCTGGCGCGGCTGAAGGAGGCCGCACCCGACTACCCGCACCTGCGCGTGCGCGCCTTCCACCGCAACGGCGGCTCCGGCACCGTGCGGCGCATCGGCACGCAGGAGGCCAGGGGCGAGATCGTGGTGTGGACCGACGCCGACATGTCCTACGCCAACGAGCGCATCCCCGAGCTGGTGCAGATCCTGGAGAAGGACCCGTCGATCGACCAGGTGGTGGGGGCGCGCACCAGCGAGGAGGGCTCACACAAGCTGCTGCGCGTGCCGGCCAAGTGGGTGATCCGCAAGATCGCCGAGATGCTGGCGGGCCAGAAGATCCCCGACCTCAACTCCGGCCTGCGGGCCTTCCGCAAGGAGGTGGCGCGGCCCTACCTGCGGCTGCTGCCTCCCGGGTTCTCGTGCGTCACGACGATCACGCTGTCGTTCCTGATGAACCAGCACGACATCTACTACCTGCCGACGGAGTACTCCAAGCGGGCCGGCAAGTCCAAGTTCAGCTTCGTCTCCGACGCCTACCGCTACATCCTCCAGGTGCTGCGGATGATCATGTACTTCAACCCGCTCAAGGTGCTCATGCCGCCGGCGCTGTGGCTGGTCGGCATCGGGTTCGTCAAGGGCGTCTGGGACATGATCCAGCACCCGTTCTACTTCCCCGCCAACACCGTCATGATCTTCCTGTCGGGCCTGCTGATCGGGGCCGTGGCGCTGCTCGCCGACCTGATCGTGCGCTCGCGGGGCGAGTGACCGTGCGCATCGCGATCGTCGGGCCCACCTACCCGTACAAGGGCGGCGGGGCCCAGCACACCACGGAGCTGGCGCACCGGCTGTCGGCGCTCGGCCACGACGTGGTGATCGAGTCGTGGCGCGCCCAGTACCCGTCGTTCCTCTACCCGGGGCAGCAGACGATCTCCGAGCCCGAGGGCACCCCGTACGACAGGACGCTGCGCAGGCTCGACTGGCGGCGGCCCGACGGCTGGGTGGCGGCCGGGCGGCGGCTGCGCTCGGCCGACCTGGTCGTGCTCGCCGTGCTCAGCCCCGTGCAGGTGCCCCCCTACCTCGGCATCCTGTACGGGCTCAAGCGCCGCGCCCGCACGGTCGCGCTCTGCCACAACGTGCTGCCGCACGAGCGCAAGTTCTACGACGAGCCGCTGATGAAGGCGCTGCTCGGCCGGGTCGACGGCGTGCTCGCCCACTCCGAGCAGCAGGCGGAGCTGGCGCGCGGGCTCGCCGCCACGCCGGTCAGCGTGGCCGGGCTGCCGCCGCACCTGCCGTCCACGACGGCGGAGCGCTCGCAGGAGGTCCACCGCAGGCTGCTGTTCTTCGGCATCGTGCGCCCGTACAAGGGGCTCGACCTGCTGCTGCGGGCGCTGCCCGAGGGCGTCTCGCTGACCGTGGCGGGGGAGTTCTGGAGCGGGCTCGAGGAGACGAAGGCGCTGATCGCCGAGCTGGGCATCGGCGACCGCGTGGAGCTGCGGCCCGGCTACGTCGCGGCGAGCGAGGTGCCGAAGCTGTTCGCCCGCGCCGACGCGCTCGTGCTGCCCTACCGCAGCGCCACGGCCAGCCAGAACGTCTGGCTCGGCCACGAGCACGGCGTGCCGGTGATCGCCACCCGGGTGGGCGCGCTGGCCGAGCACATCACCGACGGCGTTGACGGCCTGCTGGTCGAGCCCAACGACGTGGGCGCGCTGCGCGCGGCGATCGAGCGGTTCTACGCCTCGGGCGAGCCGGAGAGGTTGCGGTCGGGAGTCAAGGCGGTCGACCCCGAGCCGTTCTGGTCGGCGTACGCGACGGCTCTGCTCGCCGCCTGACGGCCGAGCAGCACGAACAGCCCCGCCAGCGCGGCGTCGGCGAGCGTGAACGCCACCCGCGACACGATCGCCACCGCGAGCGCCGCCGGCGTGCCGATGAGCGGCCCCAGCACCAGCACCAGGGCGCCCTCCCTGACGCCGACGCCGGCCGGCACCACGACAGTCAGGATGCCGGTCGCCCAGGCGAACGCGTACGCGCCGGTCGCGATCACGTAGAGGTCTGCGCGATCCGCGACGAGCCAGACGTGCAGGCCGTAGACGATCCAGCCGAGCGCCGTCCAGCCCACCGCCACCAGCACCGTACGGCCGGGCAGCACGCTCTCCAGCGGCTCCCTGCGCGCGATCCGCAGCGCCAGGTTGAGGCCCCAGGCCAGCACCTTCGGGTGCAGGCAGACGATGATGACCGGCACCAGCAGCACGAGGTACCACGCCTGCCGCACCGCCTCCAGCGTGCCCAGCGTGGCCGCCGCGATCGAGATCGCCACCCCGAGGTTGATCACCAGGCCGAGCGAGATCGTGGCGAACGTGCGGCGCGGCGGGCTGCCGTGGTCGCGGCCGAGGTCCATCATCGCCGCGTACGCCCACACCGCGCCCGGGATGTACTTCCCGAGCTGGCCCACGAACATGATCCGCCCGGCGATCGGCAGCGGCACCCGCGTGCCCAGCCCTGCCAGGATCTCCCGCCAGGCCACCAGCATGAAGAACTGGCCGAGCAGCACGGACCCGAACGCGCCGAGCACGGCCCACGGCGACATGCGCGACAGCGCGTCGGTGGTCTCCTGCCAGTTGGAGGCGAGCCCGTAGCCGAGGAAACCGAGCGCGACCAGGGCGAGGAGGAAGCGCAACAGTCGGCGGAGCATTGGGCCAGGTTACGCGCGGTACACCTGGTAAAGCCAGACGACGCAGGCGATGAGCGCGAGCGCGGCCGTCACCGCCGCGACGATCTTCACCGCGCTGTACGGCCGCTCGCCCTGGACCTCCCCGCTCACGCCGTTGATGAGCACCTGGTACGTCCTGCCGCCGAACACGTAGCTGCCCACCCAGACCGGCAGCAGCATCAGCTTGAACCTGACGTCCGAGTAGCGCGTGTCCACCCGGAGCAGCCGCTGGACGTCGCCGCCGATGTCGCGCTTGCAGTCCGCCTCGATGACCTTGGCCATGATGCCCTTCGCCTGCTCGAGGCCCGTCTGCGGCTCGACGTCGTAGCGCAGGCTGTGGTGCCCGGTCACGTACGCGGGCTCGTACGGCAGCGCCTGCTTCAGCGGCCACGGCTCCAGCTTGGCGAGCCGGTCGGCGGGAAGCCGCCGGGTGGCGGGGACCAGCACGTCGTCGAAGTCGCGGGACACCCGGCCGCGCGCCGGGTACCAGCGGGTGCGCCGCTCGCGGCGGGTGGTCTTGCGGCCGTCGGGGCCTCTGCGGGTGGTGGTGACGTAGTAGTGCTCGCCGCGCTTGCCGGTGTAGTCGGAGACCGTGCGGGCGTCGTACGTCCAGTGCGGCAGGTACGTGCTCTTCATGGTCTCCGCCTCGGAGACCTTCTTCAACCGGTTCGGGGCGAACCAGCGGGTGCGCACATACCTGCGCAGGGCGTGCCGTGCGCCGTTCCTGTCGAGCGCGAACGGCAGCACCGCCTCGGGCGCGATCTGCTCCTCGGCCGCCGTGTCCGCGACCAGGGGAGTGCCGCAGAACTGGCAGGCCCGCGACAGCGCGTCGCTCTCGGTGCGCGCGCCGCAGCCCGGGCAGGAGAACCTGTTCGGCGCGAGCGCGCGGACGCGCGGCTTGGCGAGGAAGGCGTCGTAGGAGAACTCGCGGACCTGCCGCGCGGGTGGCGCGATCCGCTGCTCGAAGCCGCAGTACGGGCAGCGCAGCGCGAGGGTCCCTGGGGCGTACTCCACGCTCGCGCCGCACCCCTGGCACGGATGGGCGGGCGTCTGGGTGGGCGAGGACATTGCTGTGCTCCTGGTCGGGCTCCTGGTGGGGCTCCTGGTCGGCGCTGGTCGTGCGGGGCCGTGGCCGGGCGCTGTGCTCCTGGTCGGGCTCCTGGTGGGGCCGCCGGTCAGGCGGGCGGGAGCGGGGGAGGCATGTCGCGCAGCAGCGCGGCCAGCTCGGGCACGTCGCGGGCGGGCAGCCACTGCGGCATCCCGGACGTCCACACGAGCGTGCCGTCGGTCAGCCCGGCCGCCCTCAGGTCCTTCTCCGCGTACGGGCCGCGCTGCTCGCCGCCCACCCCGATGTACCAGGTCCGCGGCAGCGGCGGCGGCCCGCCCTGAGGCGCCTGGCCCGGGGCGGCCTGAGCGGCCTGCGGCGCCTGCGGCGGGGCGTCCTGCGGCGGTTGCGGCATCTGCGGGGCCGGGGATGTTCGCGGGGCCTGCGGCGTTTGCGGGGCTTGGGGCGTCTGGGGCTGGAGCGCGGCGGCGAGGTGCTGCCCGGCGGCCGCCCCCATGCCCATGCCGATCCCGAGCCCCACGCCCTCGCCGGTGCCGCCGGCCTGGTCGAGCGCATTGGCCGCCTGGAAGCGGGCGTACTCGCCGAGATCCCCCACGATCTTCATCTGGGAGCGCTTGTCGAGCGCCTGCTCCACCTCCGGCGGCAGCGAGATGTTCTCGATGGTGAACGCGGGGATCGCAAGGCCCACCCCGGCGAGGTCCTCGGTCAGCGCCCGCGCGATCCGCCGGCTGATCTCGTGCTGCCCGGCGGCGAGGTCGAGCAGAGGGACCCCGGCGGTGGCGAGCGCGTTGGCGAGCCGGCCCACGACCATCTGCCGCAGGTAGCCCTCCACCTCCTCGGTGCGGAATTGCGGGTCGGTCCCGGCCAGCTCCCGCAGCAGCGCGCGGGCGTCGGTCACCCTGGCCGAGTACGCGCCGAACGCCCGTAGCCGTACGGGCCCGAACTCGGGGTCGCGCACGATGATCGGGTTGCGCGTGCCCCACTTGAAATCGGCGAACTGCCGGGTGCTGACGAAGTACACCTCGGCCTTGAAGGGGGAGTGGAAGCCGTGCTTCCAGCCCTTCAGCGTGGACAGGACGGGCAGGTTCCGCGTCTCCAGCGTGTACGAGCCGGGCGCGAACGCGTCCGCGATGCGGCCCTCGTTGACGAAGACGGCGACCTGCGACTCGCGCACGATGAGCCGGGCGCCCATCTTGATCTCGTTGTCGTACCGGGGAAAGCGCCAGACGAGGGTGTCGCGGCTGTCGTCCAGCCACTCGACGATGTCGATGAACTCGCCGCGGATCTTGTCGAAAAGCGCCACTGTGCCCCCATTCGTCAGCCTTCCGCTGGGTCGGCCACCGTACCAAAGGCCGTTTGACATCGAAGGGGCGCGGAGGTCGGTACGGTTGGGAGTCGTGGTCAGACAACGGGTGAAGCAGCGGGTCGCGCAGCTCGAATACTCCGAGTTCCAGTCCGCCATGCTCGACGAGGCGAAGCGGCGGCGGAAGGCGGCGAAGATCATCGCCGTCCTGGAGCACTTCTCCGGGCCGCTTCACGGGCTCACCGTGGGCGACGTCGGCTGCTCGGCCGGCTTCATCGCCGACGAGCTCGCGCAGGCGGGCGCGAAGCACACGCTGGGCATCGACATCGACGTGCCGGGGCTGCGCAAGGCGGCCGACCGGTTCGGCGACCGGGTGGCGTTCGTCTGCGGCGACGGCACGGCGCTGCCGTTCCCCGACAACTCGATCGACGTGCTGGTGTTCAACCACATCTACGAGCACGTCGTCGATCCCGACGCGGTGGTGGCCGAGATGCACCGCGTGCTGTCCGACGACGGCGTGCTCTACCTCGGGCTCGGCAACCGGCTCGGCATCATGGAGCCGCACTACAAGCTGCCGTTCCTGTCCTACCTGCCGCCCGCGCTGGCCGACCGCTACGTGCGCGCCTTCGGCCGGGCCGACCACTACTACGAGCGGTTCAGGACCCGGCGCGGGCTGCGCAAGATGCTGCGCGCCTTCCACGTGTGGGACTACACGATCCCGGTGCTGGCCACGCCGGAGAGGTTCGCGGGCGGCGAGCTCTTCCCCGGCCTGCCCGGCAAGGTCGCCAGGGCCGTGCTCGCGCACACGCCGCGCGGGGTGCTCAGGCTGCTGCTGCCGCTCGTGCCGACGTACCTGTGGGTGGCCACCAAGCGGGCGCGCAAGCCGATCGGCGCCCACCTGCCGCAGCCGCCCGAGCGAGTGCGGCCGCTGTGACCACCGACGAGGCCGCGTCGGAGGCCGTGCCCCGCCGCTCGCCGGCTCGCCGGCTGGTGAGATATGGCTTCCTGGCCATCGCGCTCGGCTTCGGCGCGTGGGCGGTGATCAGGGAGTGGGACGCGGTCGTCGCCGGCTTCTCCAGGATGTCGCCCCCGGCGCTCGGCGGCTCGCTGGCCGCGGTCGTCGCCGCGCTGCTCGGAGCCATGCTGACCTGGCGCACGCTGCTGGCCGACCTCGGCTCGCCGCTGCCCGTACGCCCGGCCGCGAAGGTGTTCTTCGTCGGCCAGCTCGGCAAGTACATCCCCGGCACGGTCTGGCCGGTGCTCGCCCAGATGGAGATGGGCCGCGACCTCGGCGTGCCGCGCACCCGCAGCGCGGCGGCGTTCTTCCTGATGATGCCCATCCAGCTCGCCACCGGCCTGCTGGTCACGCTCGTCACGCTCGGCTGGGACAGGTTCGGCTGGCTGCTGCTGTTCATCCCCGTGCTGCTGGTGGCGCTGGAGCCCAAGGTCGTCAACGCGGTGATCGGCTTCGCCCTGCGCAAGCTGCGCCGCGAGCCGCTCGAACGCCCGCTGACCAGGCGCGGCATGCTCACCGCGCTCGGCTGGGCGCTGGCCGGCTGGACGGCCTACGGCGTGCACCTCTACTTCGTCATCCCGCAGGGCGGCCTGCTCTTCGCCATCGGCGCGTTCGCGCTGTCGTGGTGCCTCGGCATCCTCACCTTCGTCATCCCCGCGGGCGCGGGCGTCAGGGAGGTCGCCATGGTCGCGGTGCTCGCTCCCCAGCTCGACAGCGGCTCGGCGATCGCGGTGGCCCTCGCCTCCCGCGTCGTGATCATCGTCGGCGACCTCATCTGCGCGGGCACCGCGGGAATCGCGGCGCGTCGCGACTCAGTGTGATTTGTCCCACGATTTAGGGGACGCTGGTCATAAGCTGAATTTCAGAGGGGGACGCCCGGTCCCGCGTTGATCTTGAGGGGAGAAGATCTTCGTATGCCTCGTGTGCTCGTCGATGCGGCCGCGGTACCCGCGGACCGCGGAGCGCTGATCAGGTACGTGGACGGGCTCGTGGCCGCGCTCGATCGGGCCGGTGCGCAGCTGTCCGTCGTCTGCCAGCGTACGGAGGCCGAGCGCTACCGCCGCCTCGCTCCGTCCGCCGAGGTCATCCCCGGTCCCGTCGCCATCGCCCACAGGGCGGCCAGGCTCGCGTGGGAGCAGAGCGGCCTGCCGCTGCTCGCCCGCAAGGCCGGAGCCGACGTCATCCACGCCCCCTACTACTCCATGCCGCTCGGCTCCGGCGTGCCGACCGTGGTGACCGTCCACGACGTCACCTGGTTCACCGAGCCCGACCAGCACAGCCCGCGCGCGTCCTTCTTCCGCTCCGCCACCCGCACCGCCGTGCGCCACGCCCGGCGCATCATCGTGCCGTCCAAGGCCACCAGGGACGAGCTGATCCGCGTGCTGGACGCCGACCCCACCCGTATCGACGTCGCCTACCACGGCGTGGACATGACGCAGTTCCACCCGCCGACCGAAGAGGAGATCGAGCGGGCCGCCACGCGCTGCGGCCTGCACGGCCAGCCGTACGTGGCGTTCCTGGGCGCGCTCGACCCCCGCAAGAACGTCCCCAACCTCATCCGCGGTTTCGCCGCCGCCGTCAAGCGGCTGGACAAGCCGCCGGCGCTGGTGATCGGCGGCGGCGTGCACGAGGACGACGTGGACGCCGCCTGCCGCGAGGTGGAGGCCACGGTCAGAGTGGTCAGGCCCGGCTACCTCAGCGCGCCCGAGCTGCCCGGCTTCCTCGGCGGCGCGCTCGTCGTCGCCTTCCCCTCGCGCGGCGAGGGGTTCGGGCTGCCGGTGCTGGAGGCCATGGCCTGCGGCGCGCCGGTGCTGACGACTCACCGCACGTCGCTGCCCGAGGTCGGCGGCGACGCGGTGGCCTACACTGAGCCGGACGCCGACAGCATCGCCGACGCGCTGAGCAGGCTGCTGTCGTCTCCCGAGCGCAGGCGGCAGCTCAGCGAGGCCGGTCTGGCACGGGCCCGCGAGTTCACCTGGGACGCCTCGGCCGAAGCGCATCTCAGCTCTTATCAACGCGCGATCGAATAGTTCGGTAACCTCACGGAGTGATGGAGAGCTCTTTGCCAGACCTCGAGGCGATCCTCCTGGTCGGGGGGCAGGGCACGCGCCTGCGTCCGCTGACACTGGGCACGCCGAAGCCGCTGCTGCCGACCGCCGGGGTGCCGTTCCTGGCCCACCAGCTGGCGCGCGCACGATCGTTCGGTGTGCGCCGTATCGTGTTCGCGACCTCGTACAAGGCGTCCATGTTCGAGCCGGCCTTCGGTGACGGGTCGGCGTTCGGGCTCTCGCTCGAGTACATAACAGAGGAGACGCCGCTCGGCACCGGCGGGGCGATCCGCAACGCCGCCGATGCGCTCACCGCCGGCCCCGACGACCCGGTGCTCGTCCTCAACGGCGACATCCTGTCCGGGCACGACATCGGCGAGCAGGTCCGCCTCCACCGCGCGCGCGAGGCCGCTGTAACGCTCCATTTGACGGAAGTGGTCGACCCCAGCCGGTTCGGCTGCGTGCCGACCGACGACGAGGGCCGGGTCACGGCGTTCCTGGAGAAGACGCCCAACCCCGTCACCAACCGCATCAACGCCGGCTGCTACGTCTTCACCCGTTCGGTGATCGACTCCATACCGCGCGGCGAGGTCGTGTCGGTCGAGCGCGAGACGTTCCCCGGGCTCATCGAGTCGGGGCAGCTCGTGCTCGGCTACGCCACCCGCACCTACTGGATCGACGTCGGCACGCCCGCCGCCTTCGTGCAGGGCTCGCGCGACCTGGTGCTGGGACGGCTGTCCTCGCCCGCGCTGCCCGGCCCGCCGGGCCAGTACCTCGCGCTCGACGGCGCCCGGATCTCGCCCGACGCCAAGGTGCTCGGCGGCACGGCCGTCGGTGCCCGCGCGGTGGTGGAGGCGGGGGCCACGGTGATGGGCTCGGTGCTGAGCGACGACTGCGTCGTCGAGGAGGGCGCCTCCGTCATCGACTCCGTGCTCGGCCAGGGCGCGCGCGTCTGCGCGGGCACGGTGGTGCGCGACGCGGTCATCGGCGACGGCGCCATCGTGGGCCCGGGCAACGAGCTGCAGCACGGCGTGCGCATCTGGCCGGGCGTCGAGCTGCCCGAGCGCGCGCTGCGCTACTCCAGCGACGTCTGAACGCGGTCCCCGGAGGCGGCAGACTGGACGCGTGAAAGAGCGCAGGTGGGTGCCGGACGGGCCGCTCGACGTCGGGCTGGTCCTCGAGCCCCATCGCAGGGGCGGCGGCGACCCCACCTGGCGCAGAGGCCGCGACGGTGCGGTGTGGCGCACGTCCAGGACACCCGACGGGCCCTGCACGCTGCGGGTGAGCGTGCAGGGCGGCGCCGTGCTCGGCCAGGCGTGGGGCCCCGGGGCCGATTGGGCGCTGGAGACGCTGCCCGCGCTGCTCGGCGCCGACGACGACCTCTCGGGCTTCAGCGTCCGGCACGAGGTGCTGGCCGAGGCCGTGCGGAGGCATCCGGGGCTGCGCATCGGGCGTACCGGGCGGGTCATGGAGGCGCTGGTGCCCGCCGTGCTGGAGCAGAAGGTCGTCGGCAGGGAGGCGTGGCGGGCCTGGCGCCGGCTGCTCGCCCGCTACGGCGAGCCCGCGCCCGGCCCGGCCCCCGAGGGCATGCGGGTCGTGCCCGAGCCCGCCGTGTGGCGGCAGATCCCGAGCTGGCACTGGCACCGGGCGGGCGCCGAGGCCGTGCGCGCGCGGACCATCGCCACCGCCGCATGGCACGCCGAGAAGCTGGAGGCGGCGGCCACCTCGCAGGAGCTCGACCGGCTGCTGCGGGCGCTGCCCGGCATCGGCGTGTGGACCTCGGCCGAGGTGCGGCAGCGGGCGTTCGGGGATCCCGACGCGGTCAGCGTGGGCGACTACCACCTGCCCACGCTCGTCGGCTACGCGCTGACCGGGGAGAAGACCGACGACCGGGGGATGCTGCGGCTGCTCGAGCCGTACACGGGGCATCGGCACCGGGCGACCGTGCTGGTCTGGCTCACCGGGCTGCGCCCGCCCGCGCGCGGGCCGCGCATGCCGGTGCGGGACTACCGGTCGTTCTGAAGCCCCTGGGTGCGTACGGCGAACTCAGCCCGTCGTACTGTGCCCTGTATGAGTTCTGACTCCGCGCTCCGCCGCGCCCTCGCCCGCGCCAGGGACGGCAAGACGCTCGACGTGACCGAGGCGACGGTCCTGCTGCACGCCCGTGACGAGCACCTCGGCACGCTCCTCGACCACGCCTCCCGGGTGCGCGACGCCGGTCTGCGCGCCGCCGGCCGCGACGGGATCATCACCTACAGCAAGAAGGTGTTCATCCCGTTGACCCGGCTCTGCCGGGACCGTTGTGGTTACTGCACGTTCGCGACCGCGCCGCACAAGCTGAAGGCGCCGTTCCTGAGCCCTGACGAGGTGCTGGAGATCGCCCGGCAGGGGGCGGCGATGGGGTGCAAGGAAGCGCTGTTCACGCTGGGCGACCGGCCGGAGGACCGCTGGCGCCAGGCGCGGGAGTGGCTCGACGCGCACGGCTATGACGACACGCTGTCCTACGTGCGCGCCATGGCGATCAGGGTGCTTGAGGAGACCGGGTTGCTGCCGCACCTCAACCCGGGGGTGCTGACCTGGCGTGACTTCCAGCGGCTCAAGCCGGTCGCGCCGTCGATGGGCATGATGCTGGAGACCACCTCGCGCCGCCTGTACGAGGAGAAGGGGCAGCCGCACTACGGCTCGCCCGACAAGGATCCGGCCGTGCGGCTGCGGGTGCTGGTGGACGCCGGGCGCACGAACGTGCCGTTCACCACAGGCATCCTCATCGGCATCGGCGAGACCGTGCAGGACCGCGCGGAGTCGATCTTCGCTATCAGGAAGGTGGCCAGGGAGTACGGCGGTGTCCAGGAGGTCATCGTGCAGAACTTCCGCGCCAAGCCCGACACCGCGATGCGCGGCCTGCCGGACGCCGACCTGCAGGAGCTGGCCGCCACGATCGCGGTGGCCCGGCTGGTGCTCGGCCCGCGCGTCCGCATCCAGGCCCCGCCCAACCTGGTGGACTCCGAGTACGAGCTGATGATCAGGGCCGGCATCGACGACTGGGGCGGCGTGTCCCCGCTGACCCCCGACCACGTCAACCCGGAGCGGCCGTGGCCGCAGATCGACGAGCTGGCGGCGCGTACGCGGGAGGCCGGGTTCACGCTCAAGGAGCGCCTGACCATCTACCCCGAGTACGTGCGGGCCGGCGAGCCCTGGCTGGACCCCCGCCTGATCGGCCACGTCAGCGCGCTGGCCGACCCCGAGACCGGCCTGGCCCGCGAGGACGCCGTGCCGCAGGGCCGCCCCTGGCAGGAGCCCGACGGCGGTTTCGCCGCCTCCGGCCGGGTGGACCTGCACGTCGAGGTGGACACCGTCGGCCGGACCGGCGACCGCCGCGAGGACTTCGACCACGTCTACGGCGACTGGGACGCCCTGCGCGAGCGCCTCGGCACGGTCGCCGCCGCCACGCCGAGCGACGTGCGCCAGGCGCTGCGCAGGGCCGAGTCCGACCCCACGGGGCTGACCGACGCCGAGGCCGTGGCGCTGCTCGGCGCGGAGGGCGAGGCGCTGGACGAGCTGGCCGCCATCGCCGACGCGCTGCGCCGCGAGGCGGTGGGCGACGACGTCACCTACGTCGTCAACCGCAACATCAACTTCACCAACGTCTGCTACACCGGCTGCCGGTTCTGCGCCTTCGCCCAGCGCAGGACCGACGCCGACGCCTACACCCTCAGCCTCGACCAGGTCGCCGACCGGGCCGAGGAGGCGTGGGCGGCCGGGGCCACCGAGGTGTGCATGCAGGGCGGCATCCACCCCGACCTGCCCGGCACCGCCTACTTCGACATCGCCAGGGCGGTCAAGGAGCGCACGCCGGACATGCACGTCCACGCGTTCTCCCCGATGGAGGTCATCAACGGCGCGAGCCGGACGAACATGTCCATCCGCGACTGGCTGGAGGCCGCCAAGGAGGCCGGGGTCGACTCGCTGCCCGGCACCGCCGCCGAGATCCTCGACGACGACGTGCGCTGGGTGCTCACCAAGGGCAAGCTGCCGGCCAGGGAGTGGATCGAGGTCATCACCACCGCGCACAAGGTCGGCATCCCCACCACCTCGACCATGATGTACGGGCACGTCGACAACCACCTGCACTGGGTGAAGCACATCAAGCTCATCCGCGGCATCCAGGAGGAGACCGGCGGGTTCTCGGAGTTCGTGCTGCTGCCGTTCGTGCACACCAGCGCGCCCATCTACCTGGCGGGCGTGGCGCGGCCCGGGCCCACCGCGCAGGAGAACCGCGCCGTGCACGCCCTCGCGCGGATCCTGCTGCACGGCGCCATCGCCAACATCCAGTGCTCGTGGGTCAAGCTCCGCGACGACCTGTGCCGCCAGGTGCTGCAGGGCGGGGTCAACGACCTCGGCGGCACGCTGATGGAGGAGACGATCAGCCGGATGGCCGGGTCGGAGAACGGGTCGTACAAGACGATCAGCGAGCTGCGCGCGATGGTCGAGGTCACCGGGCGGCCGGTGCGGCAGCGCACCACCGATTACGGCGTGCCGAGCGAGGAGCGGCTGGCGGCCGCGGCGGCCAGCGACGGCGTCTGCACGAGCGTGCGCCGGGTCCTGCCGCTGGCCTAGTTGTAACATGTTCTACCAATGTCTGGCGGGTGCCCTCGGCGGGGGCGCCCGCGAGGCGCGGAAGGGGTCTCGCAGCGTCCGGCGAGCGTCGCGCGGGCCGCGGGCGGGGTCTCGCGGCGAACGTCGCGCGAGGTGCGGGAAGGTGTCGCGGCGTGCGGCGGGGCGCGCAAGGGCCTCGCAGGCGTCCGGCGAGGCGCGAGGAGGATCTCGCGGGAGAGGGTCACCGTGCGGTTAGGTCGGCACCGTGCCGCTCTGTCACCCGAACAGCGCCGCAGGAAGGCGTTCCAGCGCGGCATGCTGGCGGGGCTGACGGCCGTCGCGATGGTCGCGGCGGGCCTCGTCGTCGTCTTCGGCGGCGGCGGCCTGGTGTGCCGTGCGCGAGAGCCCGTTCTGGTGGACGTCGCGGCCGCCGTGGACATCGCGCCCGCCGTCATGGAGGCGGCCGACCGGTTCAACGCGACGAAGACGGTCGCGGGCGGCCGATGCGTGCTCGTCCAGGTGACCGAGCAGCCGCCCGCCACGGTCCTGCGCACGCTCATCGGCGACCGTGCGGGCGTGCTGCGCGAGCGGCCGGACGGCTGGATCGCCGACTCGTCGGCCTGGATCCGCCTCGCCCGGCAGCAGGGGGCGAGCGCGCTGCCCGCGCAGGAGAGCGTGGTGGCCACCTCGCCGCTGGTCTTCGCCACCCGGGCCTCGCTGGCCAGGCGCTTCTCCGTGGGCGGCACGCAGATGAACTGGCGGATGGTCTTCCCCTCGACCGTGCGCGGGCGGCTGACGCCCAACGAGGACGAGCCCGACATCGTACGCGTGCCCGACCCCTCGCTGGCCGGGGCGGGCATCGCGACCGTGGCCGCCGCCAGGGACGTCGTCGGCACCGGGCCGGACGCCGACAAGGCGCTCACCGCGTTCGTCCGGTGGGCGCAGGCCGGCTCGGCCCCCGACTACCGCAGCATGCTGGCCGCCGTGGACGACCGCACGTTCTGGCGGCGGCCGGTCGTCATCGTGCCCGAGCAGAGCGTCTGGCAGCACAACCTGCGGCCGTCGGAGGACCCGGTGGTGGCGCTGCACCCGCGCGAGGGCACGATCAACCTCGACTACCCGTACGTCGTGACCGCCGGCGACCCGGACGTGGCCGAGGCGTCGAGCGCGTTCGCCGAGTGGCTGCGCGGCCCCGAGGCCCAGGAGATCGTGCGAAGGGCCGGCTTCCGGTCGGGTGACGGCCGGGCGGGGCCGATCTCGCCGGGCCCGCAGATCCCCACGGCTGCGCCGCTCACCAGGGATTCGGTGACGCCCGAGGACATCGACGAGGCCCTGCGCGCCTGGAGCCGCCTCGCGCCCGCGACGAACATCCTCGTGCTGGCCGACACCTCCAAGCACATGGCCGAGAAGCTGAACGGCCGCACCAAGCTGGACGTGGCGCTCGACGCGGCGAAGATCGGCCTGCGGCTCTTCCCCGACTCCACGCACATGGGGCTGTGGGAGTTCGCCGACGGGGTCGGCGGCATCAAGGGCTACCGGCGGCTCGTCGGCCTGGGCGCGATCAACGAGCCCGAGGAGGGCCAGGTCGTCCGCAGGGGCAGGCTCGACGAGCTGACCGGCACGATCAAGGCGCATCCGCGCCGCGACAGCTCCCTGTACGACGCGGTGCTCAGCGGCTTTCGCAAGGTGACCGGCGAGTACCGGGAGGAGATGAACAACTCGCTCCTGGTCATCACCGCGGGCCGGGACGACGGCACCGGCATCACGCTGTCCGAGCTGCTCGACCGGCTCCAGCGCGAGTGGGATCCCGACCGGCCGGTGCAGATCATCGTCATCGCGTTCGGCAAGGGCGTGGACCGCGACGGGCTGGCGAAGATCGTCGCCGCCACGAACGGCTCGCTGCACGAGGCGCAGGAGCCGGACGAGATCATCGACGTGTTCCTCTCCGCGCTCGCCCGGCGCCTGTGCCACCCCACGTGCGGATCCCCGGCTAGCGAGTGAGGATGAAGTCGTCCGGGTCGCGCGGCGCGCGGTCGCGGGGCGGCGCGGCGGCGTGACCGACGGCCACGCAGCCCATCGGGTCCCACGAGGCGGGCAGGTCGAGCACCTCGCGCACCACCGGGCGGCAGAACATCGTGGACGACACCCACGCCGAGCCCAGCCCTTCGACGGCGAGCTGGATGAGGAAGTTCTGCACCCCGGCGCCCGTCGCCACCACGAACATCTCCCGCTCGGAGGCGTTGCGCCGGTCGTCGCGGTAGGTGTGGGAGCCGTCCATGACCAGGCAGGGCACGACCAGGTAGGGCGCGTTGCGCAGTACGTCGCCGCGCTTGATCCGCTTGGCGATCGACTCCTCGGAGAAGCCGTCGCCGCGCAGGTCGGCGATCCACGCCTCGCGCATGGCGTCCAGCAGCTTCGTCCGGGTCTCCGGCGACTCCAGCAGCACGAACCGCCACGGCGTCGTGTGGTGCGGCGCGGGCGCGGCGATGCCCGCCGCGACCGCCCTGCGCACCGCCGCGGGATCGACGGGCTCGTCGGAGAACTCCCTGATCGTCCTGCGGGCGAACACGACGTCGCGCGAGCCGTAGCGGAACAGGTCCTCGTCGGCCGGGCGTACCAGCGGCTTGACGCCGGGCCCGTCGTCGTCGGTCACCAGGTGGGCGAGCCCGCGCACGATCGCCGCGGGAACCCCGTCGAGCTTGCCCTTGACCAGCTCGGCGGCGCTCGCGATCTCGTCGGCCAGGGCCGTGACCGTGGCGTTCAGCTGATTGCCGTACGCGTCGGAGCGGCCGCGGTAGTCGTCGAGCGGGCGCAGCCCGGCCACGCCGATCGCCACGTCGGTCAGGCCGTTGCGCCACGGCCGCCCGAACGTGTCGGAGACGATCACCCCGACCCGGCGGCCGAGCCCGGCCCTGATGCGCCTGGCCGAGGCGTCCGGGTCCTCGGGCAGCAGCAGCACCGTGCCCGGCTCGGTGTTGGAGGCGTCGACCCCGGCCGCGGCCATCACGAAGCCGTGACGGGTCTGCGTGATCACGGTGTCGCCGCGCCGGGCGACCACGCGCGCGGTCTCCTCGGCGATCGCCCGGGTGCGGTCGGGCGCGTGCCGCACCCGGCCCTCCGCCTTGCTCACGATCTTGGACGTGACCACGACGATGTCGCCGTCGCGCAGGCCGGCATCGGCGAGCAGCGCCGCCACGTCGTCGCCGGGCCGCACCTCGCCGATGCCGGTCACGGCGATCACTTCGACGCGCTGGGAAGTGGTGGTCATCGGGCGGCCTCCTGGGTCGGGCGCCGGGCGGTCATCGGACGGGGTGTCGCCGGGCGTGCCGTCATCGGGCCAGCTCCTTGGCGAGGTCGAGGGCGGAACGCGCGATGTCGGCGGCGGCGTCGGCGTCGGTCATGAGGATCGGCCTGGCGACCACCTTGACGCCGTCGAGCGCGACGCCGGCGTCCTCCTCGGCCACCAGCCAGCCGTCGATCAGCTCGGAGCCGTACAGCTCCAGCACGGCCTGCGCGGTCGTCTCGACGCCGATGGCGGTCAGGCAGGCGTCGGCCATGCCGCGCACCGGCGCGCCGCCGATGATCGGTGAGACGCCGACGACGGTCTTGGGCAGCACCGCTTCGCGGATGCCGGGGACCTGGAGGATCGTGCCGATGCTCACCACCGGGTTGGACGGCGGCAGCACCACCACGTCGGCCTCCTCGATGGCCTCGAGCACGCCCGGCGCGGGCTTGGCGGTGTCGACCCCGACCAGCGCGAACGACTTGGCGGGCACCGAGGCGCGCAGGCGTACCCACCACTCCTGGAAGTGGATCGCGCGCCTGCCGCGCTCGTCCTCGATCACGACGTGCGTCTCGCAGCGGTCGTCGGTCATCGGCAGCAGCCGGACGCCGGGTCGCCAGCGGGCGCAGAGCGCCTCGGTGATCTGCGAGAGCGGGTAGCCGGCCTCCAGCATCTGCGAGCGCACGATGTGGGTGGCGAAGTCGCGGTCGCCGAGGCCGAACCACTGCGGCTCGACGCCGTACGCGGCCAGCTCCTCCTTGACGACGTGGGTCTCCTTGGCCCGGCCCCAGCCCTGCTCCTCGTCGATGCCGCCGCCCAGCGTGTACATGACGGTGTCGAGATCGGGGCAGACCCGCAGGCCGAACAGGGTGATGTCGTCACCCGTGTTACCGATGACGGTGATCGAGGCGTCGGGCGCGGCGGCGCGCAGGCCGCGCAGGAACCGGGCGCCGCCGATGCCGCCGGCGAGGGACACGATGTGCATGCGGACCAGTCTTTCATCGGGCTCGGACGAGGCCGCTTCGGGACCGGATTTGCGGGCACGATCGACCGCATATGTCGAGGCATTGGCCAATTTGATAGGGAAGTGCTTTCTGTGACTCCCGGCATACGAGTCAGTGATGTGGCAAACTCCCTTCGGACCAATGGGTCCGTTGGGGGTACTTGTGAGCAAACTTGACGTAGCCCGGCTGAGGGAGCCGGCCGCCTGGATCATGCTCGTGGGCGGATTGATCAGGGTGGTGCTGGCGATCGGCCACATCCTGGTCGGCACCTCGGCGCTGTCGTCGTTCGCCGACCGCGCCGCCTCCTACCAGTCGAGCGTGACCAACCCGGTGGTGACGGCGCTGCTGCTCGGCTCCGTGCTCCTCGTGACCAAGATCGGCGGCGAGCCGTCGCCCAAGGCCAAGCCCATCACGTACGGCGCGGTGGCCGGCCTGGGCCTTGCGGCGCTGTTCGGTCTGGTGGCGTTCGTCGGCGGGCTGTTCGCCGACGCCACCGGGCGCGAGGCCATCGAGTTCCTGCTCAGCGGCCTGACCGGCCTCGCCCTGACCGTCATCGCCCTGGTCTACCTCCTGCCGCAGGTGCTTCCCCAGCGTCCGGCCGCGCAGGTCTACCAGGGCCAGTTCGGCCAGCAGCAGCCCGGCTTCTTCGACCAGCAGCCGTACGGCCGGCCCGGCCAGGCGCAGGGTCCCGCGGCCCCCGGTTTCCCCCAGCAGCCCGGTTTCGGCGGCCCCCAGGACCCCGGCTACGGCCAGCAGCCGGTGAGCGGCCAGCAGCCCGGGTTCGGCGGGGCGCAGGACCAGGGGCAGCCCGCCGCGTACGGCCAGCAGCCCCCGTCGGGCCAGCAGCCCGGTCCCGGTCAGCAGCCGATGAGCGGCCAGCAGCCCGGCCAGCCCTCCCAGCCGGGCCAGCCCGCCCAGCCCGCACAGCCGCCCGTTCCCGGCCCGCAGCCCGGCTACGGCCAGCAGCCGCCCTCCACCCCCGGCTACGGCCAGGAGCAGCCCTCCACCCCGGGCTACGGTCAGCAGCCGCCCTCCACCCCGGGCTACGGCCCGCAGCCCCCGAGCTCCGCCGGGCAGCCGGAGCAGCAGGCGGCCCCGCAGATCAGGGGCGCCCTGCCCGCCGCGCCGTCGTCGGACCAGCAGCAGCCCGAGCCCTTCGCCTCCCAGGGGTTCGAGCAGCAGCCCTACACTCCCGCGGACACGGCCCCGTCGAACCCGCCGGCCGGTGAGTACACCCCCGCCCCGTACGTCCCGGCCGACAGCCAGCCGAACGTCCACAACCAGCCGGGCCACAGCCCGTACGCCCCCCAGGCCGAGCAGCCGAGCCCGTACGCGCCCCCCGCGAACGACCAGGGCTCCGCGCCCGGCGCCGCCTACCCGCAGCAGCGCTACCAGGGGCAGAGCGCCTTCGACCAGTCCCAGCAGCAGGGCGGCCAGCCGTTCACCGGCTACTCGGGCGCCGAGTTCGCCCAGCACGCCTACCAGGAGCCCGTGGACCCGCGCTCCCAGCAGCTCATGGACGCCTACCAGCAGGCGGAGACGTACCAGTCGAGCGCCGGCAACCAGCCGGTCCCCGACTTCGGCGGGCAGCAGGCCCGCCCGTACGACGACCCGTTCGGCCACCCCCAGCAGCCCCAGCACGGGTACGAGCCGCAGCAGGGCCAGTACCAGCCCGCCCATCAGGCCCCGCAGCAGCCCGCCCCCGGCCCGCACCAGTGGGAGAGCGCGCCGGCGGGGGAGTCGACGATGCGGCTCGACGGGTTCCAGCAGGCCGGCGGCTTCGGCGCTCAGCGCCTGCCGGGAGACGACCCGATCGACCCGACCGCCATATACACCCCCAACGAGCCACGCAGGTAACGGACCGGCAATGAACGACTAGAGGAAAGGTGGGCCGCAGGCGGGCGTCTATCCCGCACTGGTACGGTTCCGACCGCTGAGAGTGTTGCACGAGCCAGGACGACGCCATGCACAGGCCGTCGATCCGGACTCGAACATGACATGCCGAGCACACCGGGGCGAGATCTGGTCTTTCCCCGGATACCTGCATGCCGCTTGACGCCGCGTAGCGCACACGCGTGTAATTACAACCATGTTGTTACGCCTTCCTGTGGGTGGGTAATAAGGAAGGCGTCCATGGGGGGCTCCATTGCGGGCGGGCGGCAGGGAGGTGTGCAGTGACCGATCCGGTCATCGCACAGGAACAGCTTGACGCTGAAGAACTCGGCTGGCAGGAGCGCGCCTTGTGCGCGCAGACGGATCCGGAGGCGTTCTTCCCGGAGAAGGGCGGCTCCACCAGAGAGGCCAAGAAGGTCTGCCGATCGTGCGAGGTCCGTGCCGAGTGCCTGGAGTACGCACTCGAGCATGATGAGCGCTTCGGCATCTGGGGCGGGCTGTCCGAGCGGGAGCGCCGCCGGATCAAGCGCCAGGCCGTGTGACAGGCCGTAGGAGAAAGACACAAGGGGGGAGAGGGTCACACGGAGAGCCGTGTGACCCTTTTCGCATCTCTTGAACCCCTTGTCACTGTATGGTGGGCGCGCCTGATCATCCCCCCAGGAGCTCACCGATGTCACGTCCCTACGTCACCGTGATCGTCGTCGCACACGACGGCGCGCGCTGGCTGGGAGAGACACTGCGTGCGCTGATCAACCAGAGCCGCAGGCCGGACCGCGTGGTCGGCGTCGACAACGGCAGCAGGGACGGCTCGGCCGACCTGCTCCGCCAGGCGCTCGGCCCCGGCAACGTGCTCTCCCTGCCACGTTCGACGAGTTTCGGCGAGTCGGTCGCCGAGGTGCTGGAGAAGCTGCCGCCCGCAGGGCGCGAGGAGTGGATCTGGCTGCTCCACGACGACTGCGCACCCGACCGGCGCGCACTGGAGGAACTGCTCACCGCCGCAGCGCAGGACCCGAAGGCCGCCGTGCTCGGCCCCAAGCTGCGCGACTGGCTGCACCGCCGCAGGCTGCTCGAGCTCGGCGTCACCGTGGGCCGCACCGGGCGCAGGGACACCGGTCTCGAACCGCTGGAGTTCGATCAAGGGCAGCACGACGGCACGCGGGAGACGCTGTCGGTCTCCACCGCGGGCATGCTCATCAAGCGCGAGGTCTGGGAGCGCGTCGGCGGGCTCGACCCGTTCCTGCCGATCTTCCGCGACGACCTCGACCTGTGCTGGCGGGTCCGCAACGCCGGCCACAAGGTCCTCGTCGTCACCTCCGCCGTGGCCTGGCACGCCGAGGCGGCGGCCCGCAGGCGGCGGCGCATCACGGTCAGCGGCGACCACCCCCGCCGCCTCGACCGGCGCAACGCCATCTTCGTGGTGATGGCGAACCTGCCGTTCCGCGCGATGCTCTGGGCGCTGCTGCGGAACGTGCTCGGCTCGGCCGTGCGCACGCTGCTGTTCATCATCAGCAAGCAGCCCGCGAACGCGCTCGACGAGGTGCTCGCGCTCGGGTCCGTGCTGGGCCATCCAGGACGCCTGCTGCGGGCGCGGCGGGCGCGCCGCCAAGGCCGCAGGAAGGGGTACCGGCGCATCAAGTGGTTCCTGACCCCGCCGGGCGTCGCCTACCGCCGGCTCCTCGACATGGTGCAGAGCTTCCTCGCCGGGCAGGCCCCCGTCGACGCGGCAGGACGCCACCACATCGCCGCCGACCCCGACGCCGAGCAGGAGCTGGCGCCGCCGCCCGACGCCGGCGCCTTCCAGCGCTTCATCGGACGCCCCGGCGTCATCCTCATGATCGGGCTCACCCTGGTCACGCTGGTGGCCGAGCGCTCCCTGCTCGGCGGCGAACGCCTCGGCGGCGGCGCGCTGGTCCCCGTGATCGGCGGCGCCCGCGACCTGTGGGACTTCTACACCGAGGGCTTCCACGACATCGGGCTCGGCTCGACCGACCCCGCGCCGCCGTACGTGGCCGTGATCGCCGCCCTGTCCACGCTGTTCTTCGGCAAGACGTGGCTGGCCGTCTCGGTGCTGCTGCTCGGCTGCGTGCCGCTCGCCGGGGCCACCGCGTACCTGTCCACCCGGCACCTCATCCCCAGCGTGCCCGCTCGGGCGTGGGCGGCGGCCACGTACGCGCTGCTGCCCGTCGCCACCGGCGCGATCGCCGCGGGCCGGCTGGGCACGGCCGTGGTGTTCGTGCTCGTCCCCGTGTACGCCTGGCTGCTCGGCGTCATCCTGCTCGCCCCCGACCGGCGCAGGGCGCGGCGGGCCGCCTGGGCGCTCGGGTTATGGCTGGCGGTCGGCACCGCGTTCGTGCCCCTGGTGTACCCGCTGTTCGCGGTGCTCGGCGTGCTCGGCGCGGTGGCCTTCGGCGGCGCCGTACGGCCACGCGGCCCGCGGGGGCGCGGCGGCGCGGGCATCTCGATGATCATCGCGCTTGCCGTGCCGCCCGTCCTGCTGCTGCCCTGGCTCGCGAGCCTGGTGACCGACCCCGGCAGGCTGCTGCTCGAGGCCGGGCTGCACGATCCCGCGCTGGCCGACCAGACGCTCGCCCCCGAGTCGCTGCTCGCGCTCAGCCCGGGAGGCCCCGGGCTGCCGCCGTTCTGGGTGACGGCCGGGCTCGTCGTCACCGCGCTGGCCGCGCTGCTCATGCGCCGCCAGCGGATCATCGTCGCCATCGGCTGGGGCGTCGCCCTGTACGGCGTGCTCGCCGCCATCCTGGTCAGCCGGATCACCGTCGACGGGTCGCGGGTGTGGCCAGGGGTGCCGCTGGCGTTCGCGGGGACCGGCCTTGTCGTGCTCGTCGGGCTGACCGCGCACCGGCTGCCCGAGCTGCGCGCCTCCGGCGGGCTGCGGCGGCTCGGCGCGGTCGCGATCGCGGCCGTGGCGTTCAGCACGCCGCTGCTCGCCGCCGGGTACTGGATCCACCAGGGCGTGCGCGGGCCGCTCACCGGCGACGCCCCCGACGTCATGCCCGCCCTGGCGGCCGCCCGCACCGCGAACGGCGAGCGCACCGTCGTGCTCAAGGGCTCGTCGTTCACCGTGCTGCACGGGCGCGGGCCGCTGCTCGGCGAGTCCGAGCTGCCCACCGCCTCGCAGGAGCGCGACCGCCTGGCGAACGCCGTGCGCGGCCTGATCGGCGGCCGGGGCGGTGACGCGGCCACGCTCGGCAGGCTCGGCGTCGGCATGGTCGCCGTCGCGCCGCCCGTACCCGCCGAGCTCGCCGCGACGCTCGACTCGCAGCCGTCGCTCGAACGCATGAGCCTGTCGAAGACCGGCGGCGGCCTGTGGCGGCTCGCCGAGCCGGTGACCCGGGTGCCCGCCCAGCCCGCCGGCGCCCTGCACACCATGTGGCTGTACACGCAGGGCGCGATGGTGCTCGTCGTGGCCCTGCTCGCATCACCCGGACGGCGGCAGGAAGAGAGCGCCGAGCCCGGCGCCGTGGCCTTGGCGGGGGCGTGATGAAGGCGTTCATCGAGAACCGGTTCGGCCTGCTCACGCTCGTCGTGGTCGCCCTGGCCGCCATGTACGGCATCGCGTACGTCACCAGGCCCGCCCCGCTGCCGCCCCCGCCCACCGGGCCCACGAAGGTCGCCGTCGAGTCCGTCACCACCGTCTGCCCCGGCGACAAGGGCCGCCGCGTGGACGTCTACCTGCCCGGCGAGCTCAGCAGCGAGACGATGGAGAAGGACGCCCCGTACGTCACCCATGGCCCCGGCGGCCTCGAGGCCGGCTACGTCACCCGCGCCACCAGCGGATCGGCCCGCGGCCTGGCCGGCGTCCGCTGCACCGAGCCCGCCCCCTCCACCTGGCTGCTCGGCCCCGGACCCGCCGACGCCGACGTGCGCCTGCACCTCACCAACGCCGACAAGGCGCCTGCCATGGTGGACGTCCAGGTGTACGCCGCCGAAGGGCTCGTCTCCGGCGACGCCGGGATCGGCCTGGAGATCGGTCCCGGCAAGCACCGCGAGATCGACCTCAAGACGCTCGCGCCGTCCGCCGACATCATGGCGGTCAGCGTCACCACCTCGTTCGGGCGGGTGGCCGTCGCCGCCAGGACCGTCCTGGAGAGCGGCGGCGTGGACTGGCTGCCCGCCGCCGGCGCACCCGCCACCCGCGTGGTCGTGCCCGGCATCCCCAAGGGCGGCGGCCTGCGCAGGCTCCTCGTCGCCGCGCCCGGCGAGACCGACGCCACCGTGCAGATCAAGGCCGTCAGCGAGGACGCCGAGTACGCCATGAAGGGCCGCGAGACCCTCGACGTGCCCGCGGGGAGCGTCACCGCGCTCGACATCACCACCGGCGTCGCCGGCTCGTCCGCCGCGCTCGTCCTCACCTCGCCCGTCCCCATCGTCGCCGGGGCCGTCTCCATCGGCACCGGCTCCAAGCCCGACGTCGCCTACACGGCCGGCACCCCCTCGCTCGCCCTCGGCAGCGCCGTCGCCCGCAACACCACAGGCGCCCGCCTGCTTCTCACCGCTCTCGGCGGGCCCGGCAAGGTGCGCGTGCAGATCATCCCCGCCAAGGGGGCGGCGGGGGAGCCGTACGAGGTGGCGGTGCCCGCCGGGCGTACGCGGGACGTGCGCCTCAAAGCCAAGGGCGACTTCGCGGTGGCCGTCACGCCCGTCTCCGGAGAGGTCTACGGCGCCCGGCTGCTGGAGGAGCGCCGCAGGGACGGCGTCATGCTGACCACCCAGCCCCTCGCCCCCGCCCGCACCTGGACCCTCCTCCCACCGCTGAAGGACACCCCACGCGTGGTCCTTCCGTAGCGGGCGCACCGGCGCGCCTTACCGCCCCCGCCGGTTGCGCGGGCCGCGGCGGCATATCGGCGACCGGAGACACCGCCCACCCCGACGGCGCGGTGGGCCGTTCGTGGCCGTGCGGTTTCGGAGACGGCCGCCACCAGTGTGGACTGCGAGCACCCCGAGCAGGTCACTCAAGGGGGCGGACGCCACCAGCGGCGAGAGCCTGGCTTGTAGGAGAAGCGATGTTCGCTGCGCCTGACTCGCCTGCGCAAGTGACGGAACATGCACTCAGCATCGCACACCGTGACGAACCCCCGCCCCCCGATTCCGCGAAACCGTCCCCGCGCTCACCGCCGTGTCCTGGGGCGCCCGTACGGGGGGTGTTCCGAGCGGGTCATCCCGCCCGCACCCACCGCCGCGCCCCGTCGCTCGTGTCTCGATGGCCGTGGGGGTGCTCTCTTCGAGGCCGCTCGCTTCGGTGGAGCCGGTGGTGGTCTCGGCGGTCAGGGGCGGCCGGTTCTACGGGTGTCCCCGAGGCGAGGTGTGCCCAAGAGACGGCGCCGGGGTCAGCGGCGGTCGTCGTAGCCCGGGTCGACGGTTTCCGGGGCGAGGCCGAGGAGTGAGGCGACCTGCTCGACGACGGTGTCGTGGACCATCGCGCCCAGCGTGTCGCGGTCGCGCGCCCGGGCCTCCAGGGGCCGCCGGTAGACCACGATGGACGCGGGCGAGTGGCCGGTGGCCGCGTCGGCACGGCCGAAGGGCACGGGGTCGGAGTCGAGCCCGGGCCCGTCGCCGAGCTCGCTCAGCGGGGGCACCTCCTCCACCGCGAACTCCACCGCCGACAGCTGCCGCTCCCACCGGGGCCGCAGCCGGTCGACGGCGTCGAGCACGAGGTCGTCGAAGCGCTCGCTGCGGGATTTGGCCATGGGAATGTGGGAGGGGGCGAGCGGGCCGCGGAGCCCGCGGCCGTGGCGATCGCGCCGTCTGGGACCGCGCTTGTGAGTCACGAGTGTCAGTGTACGGCGACGTCACGTGGTTGCCCGGAAGCGGTCACCGGATGTCCGAAAGGTGGGGCGCGAAGTGGCAGAAATGTGATCTTCCACGAAGATCGGAACGGTAGGATTGAGCGCGTGACCTCGCGGGGAAAGGCGGGAATGGAAGCGCGGTCCAAGGGACGGAGGTCTCGGGGCATGTGGGTGGAAACGCTGCGACAGGTGTCCGAATTGTGGCGACACGCTCGTTAAGAGCGCTCAGGTAGTGGCGCCTCGCACTCTTACCAGATACGGTCCCTCCGTGAGCCCCGTCCGCCGCTGTTCCCGCACCGCTTGCAGTCAGCCTGCCGTCTTCACGCTCACGTACGTATACGCCGACTCGACCGCTGTTCTCGGCCCCCTGGCGACGTACGCGGAGCCACACTGTTATGACCTGTGCGCCGAACACGCCGAGCGACTGACCGCCCCTCGCGGCTGGGAGGTGGTGCGGTTGCCCACCGACGGCGCCTCGCCCAGTTCCGACGATCTCGAAGCGCTGGCCAACGCGGTCAGGGAGGCCGCGCGCCCGTCGTCGTCCGGCAGCGGTGAGCCGGTCGGCCAGGGCGTCGAGGTCGGCCGCCGCGGGCACCTGCGCGTTCTGAGATCGGCCCAGCAGCACCGTGACCGGTAGGCTCCTTCTGTAAGGCGGAAACCGACCTAGGGCGGAGCTGAAGAGTGGGCGACCTCGCCAAGATCTTCAAAGCGTACGACGTTCGCGGGGTGGTGCCCGACGAGCTTGACGAGCCGGCCGCCGAAGCCATAGGGGCGGCCTTCGTCGAGGTCACCGGCGCCGAGTCGATCGTGGTCGCGCACGACATGCGCGAGTCGTCGCCCGTGCTCGCCGAGGCGTTCATCCGCGGCGCCCGCGCGCGCCGGGCCGACGTCGTGCACGCCGGCCTGGGCTCCACCGACCTGCTCTACTACGCCAGCGGCAGCCTTGGCCTGCCCGGCGTGATGTTCACCGCCAGCCACAACCCGGCCCGCTACAACGGCATGAAGATGTGCCGCGCCGGCGCGGTGCCGATCGGCGGCGACACCGGCCTGACGCGCATCCGCGACAGGGCGGCCGAGCTGCTGCGCGAGCAGGCCCCGGCGGGGACGCCGGCCGGTTCGGTGATCGAGAAGGACCTGCTCTCCGGCTACGCGCACCACCTGCGCACGCTCGTCGACCTGAGCGGCATCCGCCCGCTGAAGGTGGTCGTCGACGCGGGCAACGGCATGGGCGGCCACACGGTGCCCGCGGTCTTCGAGGGGCTGCCGATCGACCTGGTGCCGCTCTACTTCGAGCTCGACGGCACCTTCCCCAACCACGAGGCCAACCCGCTCGAGCCGCAGAACCTCGTCGATCTGCAGCGCGCCGTGGTCGAGACCGGCGCCGACATCGGGCTCGCCTTCGACGGCGACGCCGACCGGTGCTGGGTGATCGACGAGCGCGGTGAGTCGGTCTCGCCGTCGGCGATCACGGCTCTGGTGGCCGTACGCGAGCTGGCCAAGCACCCGGGCGCGACGATCATCCACAACCTCATCACGTCGAAGGGCGTGCCGGAGATCGTCGCCGAGCACGGCGGTGTGCCGGTGCGCACCAGGGTCGGCCACTCGTTCATCAAGGCGGAGATGGCCCGCACCGGGGCCGTGTTCGGCGGCGAGCACTCCGCCCACTACTACTTCAGGGACTTCTGGTTCGCCGACTCCGGCATGCTGGCGGCCATGCACGTGCTGGCGGCGCTGGGCGAGCAGGAGCGGGCGCTGTCCGAGGTGGCCGGCGCCTACTCCCGCTACCACGCGTCGGGCGAGGTCAACAGCACGGTGTCCGACCAGGCGGAGGCGCTGCGGCGGGTGCGCGCGGCGTTCGCGGGCCGGGGCGAGTTCGACGAGATCGACGGGCTGACCGTCACCGGATCCGGCTGGTGGTTCAATCTGCGTCCCTCCAACACCGAGCCGCTGCTCAGGCTGAACGCCGAGGCGGCCGACGAGAGCACAATGACGGCGATCAGGGACGAGGTCCTCGCCATCGTGGGAAAGGTGTCAGAGTGAAGATCGACGACTGGCTGCTGGAGATCCTGGCCTGCCCGGCGTGCAAGGCTCCGCTGCGGGCCGAGCAGGAGGCCGATGAGCTGGCCTGCACCGGCTGCGGCCTGATCTACCCCGTCCGAGACGACATCCCGGTTCTGCTCGTCGACGAGGCCAGGAAGCCGTGACCTGGGAGCCGGAGCGGCTCGACGACCAGGGACACCTCACCGAGGCCGACCCGGGCGCCATGCTTCCGGCGGTGGCCGCGTCGGCGGCCCACATACGCACCGGCCACCGCTGCGCGGTCGAGGCCGGCGTGGAGAGGCTGGCCGCCGACGGGCGCCCGCGGGCCATCGTGGTGGTGGGCATGGGCGTCGCCGGTCTGGCGGGCGACATCCTGGCGGCCGTCGTGGGCAACGGCGCCCCGCTGCCGATCGTGACCGTGCGCTCCTACCAGCTCCCCGGCTGGGTGGGGGCCACCGACCTGGTCATCGCCGTCTCCGGCTCCGGCGACACCGAGGAGACGCTGGCCCTGGCCGCGCAGGCCGTGCGCCGGGGCTGCTCGCTGCTCGCCGTCGGCCCGGCGGGCTCCCCGCTGGAGGCGATGGCGGTGCAGGCGTCGGGCGTCTTCGTGCCGGTGCCGGTCACCGGTCCCGCGCGGGCCGGCCTGTGGCTGCTGAGCGTCCCGCCGATCGTGGCGGCCGCCGCGCTGCGGCTGGTGCAGGCGGACGCCGATCTGTTCGAGCGGGTGGCGCGGCTGCTGGAGGACATCGCGCACCGCTGCCGGCCGTCGAGCGAGTCGTTCATCAACCCGGGCAAGTCGCTGGCGCTCGACCTGGCCGAGACCGTGCCGATGATCTGGGGGACGTCGCAGGTGTCGGCGGTGGCGGCGTACCGGCTGGCCTGCCAGCTCGCCGCGAGCGCCAAATACCCCGCGCTGCACGGCACGCTGCCGGAGGCGGGACACCACCAGGTGGCGGCGTTCGACGGGCCGCTGGCCGAGCGCGACATCTTCGCCGACACCTCCGGCCGTACGCTGCGGCTCGTCGTCCTGCGCGACACGGAGGAGCACCCGCAGGTGACGCGGCGGCGGGAGGCGGCGCTGCGGCTGGCGGCCGAGCGCGACGTGCCGGTGACCGAGCTGGCCGCCGAGGGCGTCCATCCGCTGGAGCGCATCGCCTCTCTCATGGCGCTCGGCGATTACGCGAGCACCTATCTGGCCTTGGGATACGGCGTGGATCCGGCCGCCGAGTCGGCGATTGCCGAGGTCATTGCGAGAATTTCCCCATAGGATCCTCTTTCGACGAGTTTGAAGTGATCTTATGAGTGGAGAAGATCGGTGAGCGCGAGCGGCGGAACGAAAGCAATCATCGCGGCCTTGTCCGCGAACCTGGCGATCGCCGTGTCCAAGTTCGTGGCCGCGGCCTTCACCGGCTCCTCATCGATGCTCGCCGAGGGCATCCACTCGGTCGCCGACTCGGGCAACCAGGTGCTGCTGCTGATCGGCGGCAAACGGGCGGCCAGGGCGAGCACGCGCGAGCATCCCTTCGGATACGGCCGCGAGCGCTATTTCTACGCGTTCGTGGTGGCCGTCGTGCTGTTCACGATCGGCGCGGCCTTTTCGATTTACGAGGGCGTTCACAAGATCGCCGATCCGCACGAGGTGGAGTCGCCGATCTGGGCGTTCGCGGTGCTGATTTTCGCGATCATCGCCGAGGGGCTCTCCTTCCGGACCGCGGTCAAGGAATCGCGCCCGCTGCGCGGCGACCAGTCGTGGTTCGCCTTCATCCGGCGTTCCAAGTCGCCCGAGCTGCCCGTCATCCTGCTGGAGGACCTGGGCGCGCTGCTCGGCCTGGTCTTCGCGCTGTTCGGCGTGACGATGGCCGTGCTGACCGGCAACGGCGTCTGGGACGGCGTCGGCACCCTGATGATCGGCATCCTGCTCGCCGTCATCGCGATCGTGCTGGCCATCGAGACCAAGTCGCTGCTCGTCGGCGAGGGCGCGTCCCCCGAGATGGAGGAGCAGATCCGGGCGGCGCTGGAGAGCGCGCCCGAGGTGGAGCGGATCATCCACATGCGGACCCTGCACCTCGGCCCCGAGGAGCTGCTGGTGGCCGCGAAGATCGCGGTCGAGCACAACGACACGGCGGCCGAAGTGGCGCGCGGCATCGACGAGGCCGAGCGGCGCATCCGCGAGAAGGTGCCGATCGCCCGGGTCATCTACCTGGAGCCCGACCTCGACCGCAGCCGCAGCACCAGCGCCTCGGCCGGCTGACCCGCGGCTCCGCGTTACGGCGAACCGTCCCGCGGCTCCCGGCCCACGGCCCGCGGCTCGGGCCCACGGCTCGGGCACACGGCCCGCGGCTCGGGCACACGGCTCCGGCCCACGGCTCCGGCTCCTGGCCCGCCGCTCCGGTCCGGCGGAACACTCAGAACAGCGGCGGTGACGCCCCTCGCAGGGGCGTCACCGTCTTGTGCGGCACCGTCCTGCCGGGCCGGTCCGCCGTCCCCGGCGGGCCGGGGCGGAGCCGCCTTTCGCGCCGATCAGCCACCCCGGCGGGGAGGGGGCGTCAGCCTCCCTGGCGGGGCTGGGGGAGTGGAAGACACGTCAGCCTCGGCAGCAGGGCCGGCAGGGGGAGGAGGAGGCCTCAGCCTTCCTGGCAGGGCCGGCAGGGGGAGGGGGCGTCAGGCTTCCTGGCGGGGCTGGGTGGGGCGGAGGAGGCGCAGGGCCTTCTCCTTCTCGAAGTCGAGGGCCCGGCGCGGCGCCGGGATGCGCCCGATGCGCACTCCGAGGTCGCGTACGGCCGCCGCCACCGCCGGCTCGCTCAGCACCCGCAGCGCGAACGCGAGCTCGGCCGGCGAGACGTCGAACCGCTTCTCCAGCTCCACCCCCTGGGCCACGGCGGCCAGCTCGTCGGGGCCGAACCGCCGGTGCGCCCCCTGCTCCCTGACGGGCGGCAGCAGGCCGAGTGCTTCCCGGTATCGGAGCATTCGCGGTGACATGCCGAGCCGCTTGGCCGCTTCCGTGATGCGCATTCTTACATTCTTACGTCAGATTCGACGCCCGTGAGGTGCGCCGGTGCGGTGGCGACGCCTAAACTCGTCGGCGACAACCATCCGTGACGCGAGGGGACATCCGATGGACTTCAAGGTCGCCGACCTTTCACTTGCCGAGTTCGGCCGGAAGGAGATCCGGCTCGCCGAGCACGAGATGCCCGGTCTGATGGCGGTACGTAAGGAGTACGCGGCCTCCCAGCCCCTTCGCGGCGCGAGGATCATGGGCTCGCTGCACATGACGGTCCAGACCGCCGTCCTCATCGAGACCCTGGTGGCCCTCGGCGCCGAGGTGCGCTGGGTGAGCTGCAACATCTTCTCCACGCAGGACCACGCCGCCGCCGCGGTGGTCGTGGGCCCCGACGGCACCCCTGACGACCCGAAGGGCGTGCCGGTGTTCGCGTGGAAGGGCGAGACGCTGCAGGAGTACTGGTGGTGCACCGAGCAGGCGCTCACCTGGCCCGACGGCGGCGCGCCCAACATGATCCTCGACGACGGCGGTGACGCCACGCTGCTGGTCCACAAGGGCGCCGAGTACGAAAAGGCCGGCGCCGTTCCCCCGGCGACCGCCGACGACCCGGAGGAGTGGCACGTCATCATCGACCTGCTCACCCGTACGGTCGGGCCCGAGAAGAAGTGGACGAAGATCGCCCAGAGCATCAAGGGCGTCACCGAGGAGACCACGACCGGTGTGCACCGTCTCTACGAGATGCACAAGAACGGCCAGCTCCTCTTCCCGGCCATCAACGTCAACGACTCGGTCACCAAGTCGAAGTTCGACAACAAGTACGGCTGCCGCCACTCCGTCATCGACGGCCTCAACCGCGCCACCGACGTGCTCATCGGCGGCAAGGTGGCCGTGGTCTGCGGCTACGGCGACGTCGGCAAGGGCTGCGCCGACGCGCTGCGCGGCCAGGGCGCCCGCGTCATCGTCACCGAGATCGACCCGATCTGCGCGCTTCAGGCCGCCATGGACGGCTTCCAGGTGACCACGCTCGACGAGGTCGTCGACATCGCCGACATCTTCGTCACCGCGACCGGCAACTTCAACATCATCACCGCCGAGCACATGTCGCGGATGAAGCACCAGGCGATCGTCTCCAACATCGGCCACTTCGACAACGAGATCGACATGGCCGGCCTGGCCAAGTGGCCCGGCGTCGAGAAGCGCAACATCAAGCCGCAGGTCGACGAGTGGGTCTTCCCCGACGGCCACTCGATCATCGTGCTCGCCGAGGGCCGCCTGATGAACCTGGGCTGCGCCACCGGCCACCCCAGCTTCGTGATGTCCAACTCGTTCACCAACCAGGTGATCGCGCAGATCGAGCTGTTCACCAAGACCGAGAACTACCCGGTCGGCGTCTACACGCTGCCCAAGCACCTCGACGAGAAGGTGGCCAGGCTGCACCTCGACGCGCTCGGCGTCAAGCTCACCACGCTGACCAAGGAGCAGGCCGCCTACATCGGCGTCCACGTCGAGGGCCCGTACAAGCCGGACCACTACCGCTACTGAGCACTGCCGCTCGCTGAGCTCCGGGAGGCCTTGCGCGCCTTCCGGAGCTCACCCATAAGCTCCCCGGCGCATCCGGGGTCTCCTGTTCTGTACGGCTTCTGTACGGCGGGGCCGAAGCCGCCCCGCACGCGGCGACGTCAAGGCTGGCGATGGATCTCAGTGAAAGCGGCGAGCGGCAGATCTCCTGGGCCGCTCGGTCGATGCCGGTGCTGACCGCGATCGGCGAGCGGTTCGCGCGCGAACGGCCGCTCGACGGGCTGAAGATCGCCGCCTGCCTCCACGTCACCGCCGAGACGGCCGTGCTGCTCGGCGCGCTCAAGGCGGGCGGCGCGGAGATCGCGCTGGCCGCCTCCAACCCGCTGTCCACGCAGGACGATGTGGCCGAGGCGCTGCTCTCGTACGGGATCGGCGTCTACGCCAAGGCCGGCGTGGACCGCGCGACCTACTACCGGCACATCCACGAGGCCCTCGACATCGCGCCCGACCTCGTACTCGACGACGGCTGCGACCTCGTCAACACCCTGCACACCGAGCGGCGCGACCTGCTCGACGGGGTGAGCGGCGGCTGCGAGGAGACCACGACGGGGATCATCAGGCTGCGCCAGATGGCGGCCGAGGACGCGCTGCGCTTCCCCGTGGTGGCCGTGAACGACACCCGCACCAAGCGGATGTTCGACAACCGGTACGGCACCGGGCAGTCCACGTTCGACGGCATCATGCGGGCCACCAACACGATGCTGGCGGGGCGCACGGTGGTGGTGGCCGGGTTCGGATACTGCGGGCGGGGCGTCGCCGAGCGGGCCAAGGGGCTCGGCGCGCGGGTGATCGTCACCGAGATCGACGCGGTGAAGGCGCTCGACGCGACCCTCCAGGGCTACGAGGTACGCCCGATGGCGCAGGCGGCGCCCGTGGGCGACCTGTTCATCACCGTGACCGGCAACCGCGACGTCATCAGGGCCGAGCACCTGTCGGCGATGAAGGACGGCGCGATCCTGGCCAACGCGGGTCACTTCGACGTCGAGATCGACGTGCGGGCGCTGGACGAGCTGGCCATCGACGTGCGCCGCGGCGTACGGCCCAACACCGACGAATACCTCATGCCCGACGGGCGGCGCCTGCTGCTGCTCGCCGAGGGCCGCCTGGTCAACCTGACCGCCGCCGAGGGGCATCCCGCGGCCGTCATGGACATGTCGTTCTCCGCGCAGGCGCTCGCGGTGGCCTGGCTGGCGGGCGAGCGGGCCGCGCTCCCGCCCGGCGTGTACGACGTGCCCGAAGAGATCGACCACGAGGTGGCCAGGCTCAAGCTGGCCGCCGCCGGCATCGGCATCGACCGCCTCACGCCCGATCAGGAGGACTACCTCCACAGCTGGCGCGTCGGCTCCTGACGCCCCGCGACAGCGCCTCCAGCCCCACCCGGCCCGCGCGGCCCCGCGCCCGGGTTCTCAGAACCCCGGCCCGCATGGCGGTGTGTCCGGGGGCTCAGGACGTCGGCCCGCTCGGCGGTGTGTCCGGGGGCTCAGGACGTCGGCCCGCTCGGCGGTGTGTCCGGGTTCTCAGGACGTCGGCCCGCTCGGCGGTGTGTCCGGGTTCTCAGGACGTCGGCCCGCATGGCGGTGTGTCCGGGTTCTCAGGACGTCGGCCCGCATGGCGGTGTGTCCGGGTTCTCAGGGCCCCGGGCGGCGTGGCCATGCGACCGAGCTCTCAAGACCCTGGCCCGAGCGGCCGTGTGCGCCCAGGGTCTCAGGACCCTGGCCCGCGCGCGCCGAGTGCCGGCGCCTCAGGGCCGCAGCCCGCGGCGCTACAGCTTCGCCTGTATCTGCTGCATACGGCGGATCTCCGCGGCCTGCGTGACGCTGACGTCACCGGCCAGCTCCTCGATCCTGATGTGCGAGCCGTCGGTCAGGACCTGCTTCGACATCTGGATCGCGCCGAGGTGGTGGTTGATCATGAGCTGCAGGAACATCCGGTCGAAGTCCTCGCCCTTGGCCGCCTTCAGCGCCTCCAGCTGCTCGGGTGTCGCCATCCCCGGCATGCCCTCGTGGGCCGCGTGATGGTCGGGCACCTTCTGGTCCTGCTCCCGCAGCCACCTGCTCATGAACTGGATCTCGGGCTCCTGCGTGGCCTTGATGCGGTCGGCGAGCGCCTTGACCTGGTCCGACGCTGCGCGGCCCGGCGCGAGCAGGGCCATGTCCACGGCCTGGCGGTGGTGGACGATCATGTTCTGGACGTACGTCACGTCCGCCGCGTTGGGGGTGGCGGACGGCACGGCGGTGGCGGCCTCGTCCGGCGAGAGCGTCCTGGCCTGCTCTCCGGGGCGTCCCGGGGCGATGACGGGCGCCGTCGAGTCGGCTCTGGGGGCCTGCGGCGGGGAGCCGGATGTGCACCCGGTGAGGGCGACGATCAGGCCCACGATGACGAGCGCGACGCGCACTCACCCTCCTGACTGACTTAGTTTAGATTGCGAACTATAGGGGAAAAGTCGGGAATTGAGAAGAGGACGAAGCGCAATAAGATTTGACATCTTGGACGCTGGTCAGGGACGCGAAGAAAGGCGAGGATTGCGTAGATTTATGCTCCCTTTATGGAGGTTCCTTCGTGTCCCCCCTCCGCAGAGCCCTCGTCCTCCGCACCGCGCCGGCCGCGCAGGCCCGGGCGGCGCGCGTCCCGGCTCCGGGGGCCGACCGCGTCACGATGGACCGGCTGAACGCTCAGGTGGCCACGTTTCACGCCGAGCGGGGGCACGACCACGGCTTTTGACCCCGGATACGCGGCGGGGCATCCGGCGAGGCCCCCGCCGACTTCCCGTTCTTTCCAGCGACCCGGCAAGAAACCCTGTCAAGGAGGCTCCCGAGTGTCCCTATCGCGCCGTTCCATCGTGGTGGCGGCGGCGGCCACGGTCTTAGCGCTGGCGGGCATGCCCGCTGCGTCGGCGGACATCCCGCCCGCCGACACCGTGGTGCACAGCCCCAACGTGACCCACGTCCTCAACATCCCGAAGCCGGATCCGATCGCCGACACCATCAACACCGACATCGCGTTCCAGGACGGCTACGCCTATGTCGGCAACTACGGCGGTTTCTCCATCTACGACATCAGAAAGCCGGAGAAGGCGAAGGTCGTCAGCTCCGTCGTCTGCCCCGGCTCCCAGATGGACGTCAGCGTCTACGGCAACCTGCTGTTCGCCGCCGTCGACTCCTCGCGCAGCGACGACTCCTGCAACAGCGAGTCGCAGAGCGCGACGATCAAGGAGTCGTGGGAGGGCGTCCGCATCTTCGACATCTCCGACAAGACCAACCCTAAGTACATCAAGGCCGTCGAGACGAACTGCGGTTCGCACACGCTGACCCTGGTGCCGGGCAAGGGCCCCGACAAGAACAAGAACGTCTACATCTACGTCTCGTCGTACCAGCCGGCGGACAACTTCCCCGACTGCCCGCCGCCGCACGACAAGATCTCGATCATCAAGGTGCCGCTGCGCAACCCGGCCGCCGCCGAGGTCGCCGCCACGCCCGTCGTCTTCCCCGACGGCGGCAACGAGACGCAGCCCGGCCTGCTGCTGCCCACCAGCGGTTGCCACGACATCACCGCCTACGCCGAGAAGGACATCGCGGCCGGCGCCTGCATGGGTGACGGTGTGCTGTTCGACATCAAGGACCGGCTCAACCCGAAGGTCATCGCCAGGGTCACCGACCCGAACTTCGCGTTCTGGCACTCGGCCACGTTCAGCAACGACGCCAAGAAGGTCGTCTTCACCGACGAGCTGGGCGGCGGCGGTGCGGCCACCTGCAACGAGGCCACCGGGCCGAACCGCGGCGCGGACGCCATCTACGAGATCGTCCACGGCAAGCTCGTGTTCAAGAGCTACTTCAAGATCTCCCGCTACCAGGACGACAGCGAGAACTGCGTCGCGCACAACGGCTCGCTCATCCCCGTCAAGGGCCGCGACATCATGGTCCAGGCGTGGTACATGGGCGGCCTGTCGATCTGGGACTTCACCGACTCCACGCGGCCCAGGGAGATCGGCTACTTCGAGCGCGGGCCGCGCTCGGACGGCAACGGCGGCGGCATCTGGTCCGCCTACTACTACAACGGTTACATCTACGGTGCCGACTTCCACGAGGGACTCGACATCGTCAAGATCGACGACCGCCTCACCGACAGCGCCAAGCACGTCCACACCAACCGGTTGAACGTGCAGACGCAGGAGTCGTACCGGGGCGGCGGGCCGGGTCACGGCTGGTGACGGGACTGAACCGCCCCCGGCCTGAAACCCTGCCCTGACGATCCTGATGGTCGGGCCCTGATGGTCGGGCCCTGATGGTCGGGCCTTGATGAACGGGCCCTGATGAACGGGCTCTGAGAGCGCTGCTCATCGGCGGGCTCGCCGACCGCGCTCACTGAGGTGGCGCGAACCCGCCCGGAGCCGCCTGAGGCGGCTCCGGGTCGGGGGCGGGCCCCGCTGGCGGCATCGGCCCCTGCTGCCCAGCCCCCTGCCGTGCAGACCCGGGTGCAGGCTCCCCCTGCCCAGCTCCCTGTACGGGTCCCTGCTGCGCAGCCCTCTGCTGTGCGGGCCCCTGCTGTACGGGCCCCTGCTGTACGGGCCCCTGCTGTGCGGGCCCCTGCTGTGCGGGCGGCGCGTACGGCGCCCCGGCCGGGGCCGGCCCCGCGGCCGGAGGAGCGTACGGCGGCGCACCAGGACCGGAAGCCGGAGGGCCGTACGGTGAGGCGGCCTCACCGGGGGCCTGAGCGGCGTACGGCGGCGCGGCCTGACCGGGCACCGGGGGTGCGTAGGGCTGCTGCGGCTGGGCGAGCCCCATGCGCTGCGCGAAACGTTCCTGGTCCCGCCGATGGCGCTCGGCCAGGACGGCGCTCAGGTACGCGTGCGGCGGCACCCCCGCCGGAGCGGCGGGCGAGACGAAGGCCGCGACCTGGGTGGCGATCCGCACCCCCATCTCGTGCTGGACCTGCGGCGACAGGTCGTGCCATCGCGTGAGGTACTGCCTGGCGGTCTGCGCCACCTCTTCGGGGAGCTGGGAGAGCTCCAGCGTGGCCGCCCAGCTCGCGAGCTGCGGCGGCATCCAGATCGGCTGGGCCCGGTCGCGCGGCGCCCGCTCGGAGATCACGATGGTGCCCGCGAAGATGTCGCCGAGCCGCTTGCCCTTCTGCGAGATCAGCGACGAGATCAGCGCCGGAGCACCCGACAGCATCCAGAACTCCAGCACTCCCGCAAGGCCGCGGAACAGCGCCTGGCGGAACCGCTCCGGGCTGCCGTCGTCGCCGACGACCCGCAGGCCGAGCGCGAGCTTGCCGAGGCTGCGGCCTCTGGTGAGCGACTCGAAGATCACCGGATAGCCGACGAGCACCAGCACCACCAGGACGATCACGATGGCGCTGAAGGCCGCGAGGTCGGTCATGTCGCCCACCATGCTCAGAAGGACGTTGGCGCCGATGAGCAGGAAGATCTGTACGACCGCGTCGATGAGGAGCGCCAGGGCGCGCGAGGGCATCTGGGCCACGCGTACTTCGACGACGACGGCGTCTCCGGTCACAACCTCGGACATACGTGGAGCCTAACGGCTCGGATGCGGTGATCGAGCGGCCAGAATGGTCACGTGGACATCGATGCGTTCGTCACGGCACACCGTCCGGTCTGGGACCGGCTCGACCACCTGGTCACGCACCGCTCCTCGCTGACCGGCACCGAGATCGACGAGCTGGTCGAGCTCTACCAGCGGGTGGCCACGCATCTGTCCATCGTGCGCTCGTCGTCCTCCGACGCGCTGCTGATCGGGCGGCTGTCGGCGCTGGTGGCCAGGGCCAGGTCCGCGGTGACCGGGGCGCACACGCCGGCCTGGCGGGAGCTGACCCGGTTCGTCACGGTCTCGTTCCCCGTCGTGGCCTACCGGGCGCGCTGGTGGTGGCTGGCGAGCACGGTCGCGTTCCTGGCCGTCTCGTGGGTGATCGCCGCGTGGGTGGCGGCCAACCCCGCGGTGCAGGCCACGATCGGCAGCCCCGACGAGATCGCCCGGCTCGTCAACGAGGACTTCGCCGACTACTACTCCGAGCACCCCGCCGCCTCCTTCGCGAGCCGGGTGTGGACCAACAACGCGTGGATCGCCGCCCAGACGATCGCGTACGCGGTGCTGCTCGGCCTGCCCATCCCGTACGTGCTCTACGTCAACGCCGAGAACGTCGCCGTCTCCGCGGGCCTCATGGCCTCCCGCGACAAGCTGGACATCTTCTTCGGCCTGATCCTGCCGCACGGCCTGCTGGAGCTGACCGCGGTCTTCCTGGCCGCGGCCGTGGGCATGCGCCTCGGCTGGACGGTCATCGACCCGGGCCCGCGCCGCCGGCTGGACGCGCTGGCCGAGCAGGGCAGGGCCGTGATGAGCGTGGCGCTGGGGCTGGTCGTGGTGCTGTTCGTGTCGGGGCTGATCGAGGCGTTCGTCACGCCGTCGGGGCTGCCCACCTGGGCGCGGATCGGCATCGGGGCGCTGGCCGAGGTGGCGTTCCTCGCGTACGTGATCGGATTCGGCCGCCGCGCCGAGCGCCTCGGCGAGTCCGGCGACATCGAGCGCGCCCCCGACGTCGCCCCCACCGCTTAGACCCGTCAGAGCCGGACCCCGTCAGAGCCGGACCCCGTCAGAGACGGCCCGCGGCCTTCAGCGCCAGGTACGCGTCCGCCAGCGCGGGCGCGATGTCGTCCGGCGGCGCGTCCACGACCTCGACGCCGTGCCTGCGCAGCCGGGCCGTGATGCGCCTGCGGCCGAGCCGCGCCTGTTCGGCGGCCGCCGCGTCGTAGACCTCCTCGGCGGTCTCGCGGCGCCCGGCCATGGCCGTCACGCTCGGGTCGGACACGCCGGCGACCAGCACCAGATGCCGGGAGGCGAGCTGCGGCAGCACCGGCATGAGCCCTTCGTCCATGGCCGCCGGGTTGAGGTCGGTCAGCAGCACGACCAGGCAGCGCCGCTTGGCGCGGGCGAGCACGGTGGCGACCATGCCCTGCGCGTCGGCCTCGACCAGCTCGGCCTCAATGGGCGCCATCGCGTTGACCAGCGACGGCAGCAGTTCGGTGCGGGACGCGCCGCTCACCCAGGCGCGTACGGCGCGGTCGTAGGCGAGGAAGTCGACCCGGTCGCCGGCCCTGGCGGCGAGCGCGGCGAGCAGCAGCGCGGCGTCCATCGACCAGTCGAGGCGCGGCCAGCCGGCCGCCGGTCGCGCGTCGCTGGCCGCCGGCCCTCCGCCGCCCGGCTGCTCGCCGGCCAGCGGTATGGGAGCGGTGCCCACCCGGCCCGCCGAGGTGCGGCCGGTGTCGAGCACGATCAGCACGCGGCGGTCGCGCTCGGGCCGCCAGGTGCGCACGACGACGTCGTGGCGGCGCGCGGTGGCCCGCCAGTCGATGGAGCGCACGTCGTCGCCCACGACGTACTCGCGCAGGGAGTCGAACTCGGTGCCCTGGCCGCGTACCAGGGCGGGATGCCGGCCTTCCAGCTCGCGCAGCCGGGACAGCCTGGCCGGCAGGTGCTTGCGCGACAGGAACGGCGGCAGCACGCGCACCGTCCAGGGGGAGCGGTGACCGCCCTGGCGGGCGGCCAGCCCCAGCGGCCCGACCGAGCGCACGGTCACCGCCACCGACGAGCGGTCGCCGCGCCTGGTGGGGGAGAGCGTGACGGTGACCTTGCGCCGCTCTCCGGCCGGCACGTCGATGGGGATCGTCCTGGGCGCCGCGCCCGCGGACGGCGGCCAGGCGTCCCTGAGCACGCCGCGCACGCGGCGTCCGCCCGGGTTCTCCACCACCAGCTCCACGGTGCCCCGCTGGCCGAGCCGCAGCAGCGTGTCACCCGAGCGGTGGAAGCGCAGCGGGCGCACGGCCCCCGCGAACGTCAGATCCACCACGATGCCGGCGGCCAGCAGCAGGCACACCCCGGCCAGCGCGGCCCCCGGCTGCGGCGCGAACAGCACCACCACGATCCCGATCGCCGCGAGCAGCCCGGCACGTCCGGTCAGCGCCATCGGCACCCCCGCCCTGCGCGTGCGGTGCCCGCCATCAGCGCGGGACCGGGACGGAGGCGAGGATGCCGTCGAGCAGGCCGTCGGCGGTCGCGCCCTCGAGCTCCGCCTCGGGCCGCAGCTGCACGCGGTGGCGCAGCGTGGGCCTCGCCAGGGCCTTGACGTCGTCCGGCGTGACGTACGAGCGGCCCGACAGCCACGCCCACGCCCGCGAGGACGCAAGCAGCGCAGTGGCGCCGCGCGGCGAGACGCCGAGCTGCAGCGACGGGGAGTTCCGCGTCGCGCGGACCACGTCCACGATGTAGCCGAGCACCTCGGGCGCGACGTGCACCGCGGCGACCGCCTCGCGTCCCGCCGCCAGGTCGGCGGCCGACGCCACGGCCTTGACCTGCGACAGGTCGCGCGGGTCGAAGCCGCGCGCGTGGCGTTCGAGCACCGCGATCTCCTGCTCGCGCGGCGGCAGCGGCACGGTCAGCTTCAGCAGGAACCGGTCGAGCTGGGCCTCGGGGAGCTGGTAGGTGCCCTCGTACTCGACGGGGTTCTGGGTCGCGCAGACCACGAACGGGTCGGGCAGCGCGCGCGCCGTGCCCTCCACGCTGACCTGCCGCTCCTCCATCGACTCCAGCAGCGCCGCCTGCGTCTTCGGCGGCGTGCGGTTGATCTCATCGGCGAGCAGCAGGTTCGTGAAGACCGGGCCCTCGCGGAACTCGAACTCCGCGGTCTTGGTGTCGTAGACCAGCGAGCCGGTCACGTCGCCCGGCATCAAATCGGGGGTGAACTGCACCCGCTTGAAGTCGAGCGCAAGCGCGGCGGCGAGCGTGCGGACCATCAGCGTCTTCGCCACGCCGGGCACGCCTTCGAGCAGGACGTGGCCCCGGCACAGCAGCGCGATGACCAGCCCCGTCACCACCGCGTCCTGGCCGACAACGGCCTTGGACACCTCGGCGCGCAGCGCGCTCAGCGCCTCCCTGGCCGCATCGGCCTGCTGCGGCGCGCGATAAGTCTCGTCAAAGCTCACTGACGGTCCTTTCGATGGAGTCCAGATATCGGGCGAGCGCCACCAGTCCCGCGTCGTCGTGCGGCGGCGGGCCGTAGAGCGCGTCGCCGATCACGTGGGGGTCGTCTCCCGTACGGGCGGCGAGCGCGGTCACCACCTCGTGCCCGGCCGCGCCCGCGCCGAGCCCCAGCCTGGGGGTGAGCCGGTCGATCGTACCGGCGCGCAGCGCGTCGGCCGCGCGTTCCCGCGCGCGCCTTGCGCGGTAGAGTCGGCCCCGGCCCTCCACCGTCTCGGCGGCTCTGACCACCACCGGCAGCTTCTCCACGACCACCGGGCCCAAACGGCGGCCCCGCCAGAACGCGGTGACGGCCACCGCGATGATCGCCATGTAGATGCCCCAGCGGATGCTGCCGGGCATCAGGTCGTACAGCGAGGCGCCGTTCTCGCCGGGCAGGCTCGTCGGCGGGGGCGTCTGCGGGCGCACGACCCAGATGACCGGCTTTCCCGTCCCGATGAGGTTGAGCGCCAGCGCCGCGTTGCCGTCCTCGGCCAGGCGCTGATTGGTCATGAACGAGCCGTCGCTGACGACCGTGATCGTGCCGCCGCCGTACTGGTAGCGCACCAGCGCGTACCCGTCATCGGCCGGGTAGCAGCCGGTCGAGCCGGAGGGGCCGCGCAGCTGCGGGCCGCCGAGGTAGGCGCTGCCCGCCGCCGTCGCGGCCGGCAGGTCGCACTCGGGCTCGCGCGAGCGGGTGCGGGCCCGCTCGGCGGGCGCGAAGGTCACGCCGGGGGCGAGGACGGGCATGCCGAGCAGGTCGCCGACGAGCACGCGGTCGCCGGGCACCCTGGCCAGGGTGTAGTGGTCGAGGAAGGTGGTGTCGGTGATCAGCAGCACCCGGTCGCCGCCGGCGCCCTTGGCGAGCGCCGCCTCGGCGGAGTCGACCTTCTCGACGGTGACGCCCTGCGCGCGCAGCAGCTCGGCCAGCGCCTTGGAGCCGGCGAGCGAGGCGTCGTCGGGGTCGAGCGGGCCGTTGGGGCCGGCGTCGGGGGTGCGGCCCAGCAGCACCGACAGTACGGCGGCCAGCACGATGGCGACGCCCATCAGCACGATCGCCCGGCTGGAGCGCCAGGCGGAGCGCGCCGTGGGCGAGGTGGGGGTGGAGGCCGCGGTGGTGGCGGTGGTGAGGCTCACGGGCCGCTCCCGGCGTCCACGCCTCGCGCGGCGGTGTCCCCGGTCTCCACGGCGGTGTTCCCGGCTTGCGCGGCGGTGGCCAGGGGGACGGGACGGGCCTGGCGCAGGCGCTCGTCGAGGCTCGCCATCGCCGCGTACGCCTCCCTGGTGCCCGCCACCCCGCCATAGGTCACGTCGTCGAACGAGCGGGCCGCCGCCGTGAGTTCCCCGGCGAAGGCGGGCAGCGTCTGGGCCGCCTCGGCGGCGAGCTCGTCGGCCGTGCGTCCGGGCATGCCGCTGACCAGCGCACGCTCCTCCAGGTCGCGGGCGATGGCGCGCAGGCGTTCCTGCAGCGCCTCCGTCCAGCGCTCCTGAGCGGCGAACTCATCGGCGGCCCGGCGGTGCTGGGCCGCCGTCTTCACCTGCTCGCCGAACAGCCCGTCCAAGGCGGCCGCGTTGCGGCGGGACGCCTTGCTCAGCCGCCAGCCGATGAGCGCGATGAAGGCCAGGATGACCGCCGTGATGATCACGGCCGCGATGACCGCGCCCGTCGTGCCGCCGCCGCTGATGCCGTCGAAGAGGTCGCCGAGGAACTGCAGGATGTACCGGCGGATCCGGTCGAGCAGCGGCTCCTGCTCGTAGCGGGTGTGCAGGAGCTCTTCCGCGGCCCTGCGGGCGGCCTCCTCCCGGTCGATCGGGCTCACGACCGCGCGGAGTCGTCCGAGTGCCATAGCTCGTCGGCGGAGGCGTGCACCCAGCCCTGGCGCTGCTGCTCGATGGCCGCCGTCTGCAGGACGAGGTCGAACGCCTCGCTGCGCATGCGGCGGTCGGTGTACAGCAGCCCGGCCACGCCCGCCTCGAACGGATAGACCACCATCATGCTGATCGTCGAGCCGATGGCCAGCAGCACGCCGGTCACCACGGCCGTCGTCGCCGAGCCCGCACCGAACGAACCGAGCGCGGTGACGACCGCCGTGAACGGGAAGCCCATGATGCCGGAGACGAACTGGACCAGCAGCAGGGTGAGCAGCATGATGCCGAACACCCGCCAGAAGTCGCCGGTCACGAGCCGCCACGAGCGGCGCAGGGCGGCGATGGGTCCCAGGCCCTCCAGCACGACGGCGGGGGAGGCGAGGGAGAAGCGCGCCCTGACGAACAGGTAGTAGCCGATGTAGAAGAGCAGGAACAGCAGGATCACGCCGATCATCCCCTCGCCGCCCGCCCCCGCGGCGCTGAGCCCGACCATGAGCGCGACGAACACCACCAACGGCGCGGCCATGATGAGGGTCATCAACCCCACCACGCCGAACAGCGCGGGCATGCGCGACTTGGACAGCTGCCACGCCTCGCTCGCGGTGATGCCGCCGCCGAAGACGGCCCGGCCGAGAATGCGGGTCAGCACGCCGGTCAGCAGCGTGACGACGATGAACTGCACGGCGTACGACACCAGCGTGGCGCCCATCGTGCCGACCATGGCCTCGAACTGGGCCTGGGCGGAGCGCGCCGGATCCTCCAATGTGGTGAGGCCGGAGCCCGTGATGAGCGCCTGCCCCACGCCCAGCGGGATGGAGGTGAGCAGCGCGGCGATGGCCGACAGGCCGAGCACGGCCTTGGGGTTGGATCTGATGAGCTTGATCGTGCCGTCGAGGATGTCGCCGAGCCCGAGCGGCCGCAGCGCGATGATGCCGGGCCGCAGCGCCAGCGGATGGGGCATGTTCTGGTACGGCGGCTGCGCCGGATGAGGGCCGGGATAGGCGGGATGGGGTGCCTGCGGCCCGGAGGGCGCCTGCGGAGGAGGGGGGCCGCCGTAGGGCACCTGCTGCTGAGAGCCAGGCGCGGTCCATGGGGAGGCCGGCGGGGCGCTGTAGGGCGGGGGCTGTTCGGCCGACCAGCCTGATGGCGTCTCGGGCATGGGACCGTGACCGTCTGACATATCCCAATCCTGGCATGCTGGACCGCAGGATGGTGTAGCGGAGCGGATTCGCCGGTGCATCTTGCCCACATAGGTTGATGATTCGGGACAAGGTTCGCGTCCAGGGATGGCCGAAAGTCGCTCCGTTACCGCAGACTGAGATAGCGGTCGCGGGGGCGGACCTAAAATTCGCCTTTTGTAGGGCTCAGGTCACACTCATGGGCCGACCAAGGGTAACCTTCAGCGATCGTGCGGGTATGTCCCACAATGCGTAGAACGAATGAGGGGCCATGAAAGGTCGCGTGCTGGTCGTTGACGACGACGCCGCTCTCGCCGAGATGCTGGGGATCGTGCTGCGAGGGGAAGGCTTCGAGCCGTCTTTTGTCTCCGATGGCGACAAGGCCCTCGACGCGTTCCGGGATACACGCCCGGACCTGGTCCTGCTCGACCTGATGCTGCCGGGAGCCGACGGCATCGACGTCGCGCGCAGGATCAGGGCTGAGTCGGGGGTCCCGATCGTCATGCTCACGGCGAAGAGCGACACGATCGACGTCGTGCTCGGCCTCGAGTCGGGTGCCGACGACTACATCGTCAAGCCGTTCAAGCCGAAGGAACTGGTCGCCAGGGTGCGGGCGCGGCTGCGCCGTACGGACGAGCCCACCCCCGAGATCCTGCAGATCGGCGACATCACCATCGACGTCGCCGGCCACTCGGTCAAGCGTGGCGACGAGACCATCAACCTCACGCCGCTGGAGTTCGACCTGCTGGTGGCCCTGGCCCGCAAGCCGCGCCAGGTCTTCACCCGCGAGGTGCTGCTCGAGCAGGTGTGGGGCTACCGCCACGCCGCCGACACGCGGCTGGTGAACGTCCACGTGCAGCGGCTCAGGGCCAAGATCGAAAAGGACCCCGAGCACCCCGAGATCGTCGTGACGGTACGCGGCGTCGGCTACAAAGCCGGCCCGGCCTGATCCTCGTTCCACCCCGCCATGCCCCCGACGACGAGACGTAAGACCCGCCGACGGACGCTCCGCCAGATCCTGGGGGGCGTCCGCCGGAGGGTTCGTCGTGCGGCGGGCAGGACGCGAAGCGTCTGGCGGCGCTCGCTGCAGCTCCAGGTGGTCACCAGCACGCTGGTCATCTCGATGATCGTCGTGGTGGTGCTCGGCACCTTCCTGTACGGCCAGATCTACCAGTCGGTCATCAACAGCAGCACCCAGTCGGCCACCAACGAGGCGTTCACCGACCGGCTGCAGATCGCCGACGCGCTGGCCCCGGAGACCGACGACGACGCGCAGACCGCCGACTCCGGCAAGCAGGGCGCGGTCAACCGCCTCGACGAGGTCATGAACACCGTCGCCGGCACCGGCGAAGACGGCTCCGGCAAGCGCTACGACGTGCTGATACTCAACCTGACGACCCCCGGCGAGTCGCGGGCGTCCGGCAACGTCGTGCCCGCGAACGTACCGGAGCAGCTCAAGCAGAGCCTGCGGCGCAACATCAAGAACGGCCGCTTCGACAAGACCGTCGCGTCGATCCAGACGATCAAATTCTCCGGTGAGAAACAGCCGCGGCTGACGTTCGTCGTGGTCGGCGCCGTGCACCAGCCCGACGGGCGCAACTACGAGGTCTATCACTTCTTCCCGATGACCGAGGAAGAAGAGATGCTCTCCAACGTCCGGCTGGCCATCGTCGTGGTGGGCCTCGGGCTCGTGCTGCTGCTCGCCGCCATCGCGTACCTGGTGGCCAGGCAGGTCGTCACCCCCGTACGGCTGGCCAGACAGGCCGCCGAGCGCCTCGCCGCGGGCAAGCTCGACGAGCGGCTCAAGGTGCGCGGCGAGGACGACCTCGCCAGGCTCGCCAACTCCTTCAACGAGATGGCCGCCAACCTCGCGCTCAAGATCCACCAGCTGGAAGAGCTGTCCCAGGTGCAGCGGCAGTTCGTCTCCGACGTCTCACACGAGCTGCGCACCCCGCTCACCACCGTCCGCATGGCCGCCGACCTGCTCTACGACGCCCGCGAGGACTTCGACCCCATGGTCGCGCGCTCGGCCGAGCTGATGCAGGCCCAGCTCGAACGCTTCGAGGCGATGCTGGCCGACCTGCTGGAGATCAGCCGCTACGACGCCGGCGCCGCCACGCTCGACCTCGACTCCGTCGACATCCGCGACGTCGTGCTGCGCGCCATCGGCGACTCCGAGGCGCTGGCCGAGCGCCACTCCACCCGCTTCGAGCTGCGGCTGCCCAACGAACCCTGCATGGCCGAGATCGACACCCGGCGGGTCGAGCGCATCCTGCGCAACCTGCTGTTCAACGCCATCGAGCACGGCGAGGGCCGCGACATCGTGGTCACCGTCGGCGCCGACCGCGACGCCGTCGCCGTCGCCGTACGCGACCACGGCATCGGACTCAAGCCCGGCGAGGAGACGCTGGTGTTCGACCGGTTCTGGCGGGCCGACCCCTCGCGGGCGCGCACCATCGGCGGCACCGGGCTCGGCCTGGCCATCTCCCGCGAGGACGCCACCCTGCACGGCGGCTGGCTCCAGGCGTGGGGCCAGCCCGGCGAGGGCTCGCAGTTCCGGCTCACGCTGCCGCGCGTCGCCGGCGCCGACCTCAAGGGCTCGCCGCTGTCGCTGGTGCCGCCCGAGATCGAGATGCGGCGCACGTGGCGCACCTCCATGACGCCCGTCCTCCTCCCCGCCACGGCAGACGGGGGCGCCCATGAGGAGGACTAGCCGGCTCGTCGTGACGGCCCTCATCGCGGTCCTGGCGGTGCTCACCGGCTCCGGGTGCACCGTCATCCCGGTGAGCGGGCCGTACACGGTCAACGACGAGGGTGCGGGCGACCCGCTGACCAAGCCGTTCCAGCGCATGATCGCCATCGGGCCGCAGCGGTCCTGGGGGCCCATCGAGACGTTCAGAGGGCTGCAGGCCGCCATGGCGGCCTACCCCGAGGACCCGGCCGTGCTCCAGCAGTACCTGACGCCCCAGGCGCGGCAGAAGTGGAGCGCGTCCGGCCCGGTGACCGTCATCGAGGACCTGTACGAGGTCATACCGCCCGCCTCCATGGACGGCACCGAGCCCTCCATGAAGATCACCGTCAAGGGCCGGTGGGTCGCGCAGATCAACGAGGACGACTCGTACAAGCCGACCGCCGGGCCCTGGTCGCAGGACTTCGAGCTGGTCAGAGAGCCGGGCGGCGGCTACCGCGTCAACAGCCTGCCCCAGGGGCTGCTGCTCACCGCCGCCGACGTGGCGCGCTCGTACCGGCCGACCAACCTCTACTACCTCGCGCTCGACGGCCAGTCGCGGCTCGTCGTCGACCGGGTGCGGCTGCGGCTCAAGACCACCGAGACGTACGCGGAGACCGTGCTCAAGCGCCTGCTCGAACCGCCCACCGAGGCGCTGCGCGGCGCCGTCACCACGGGCTTTCCCGCCGGCAGCGCCATCGAGTCCATCCGCTCCGGCGAGGAACGCGTCGTCATCAACCTCCGCGGCGACTTCGACGTCCTCGACCTCAGCGCCGAAGACGCCCTGCGCGCCCAGATCCGCCACAGCCTCAACAACAACGAGATCGCCAAGGGCCGCATCATCGAGGTCCAGGTGGACGGCGAGCCGTACATCACCGACCGGCCCGGCACCGAGGACAGCTGGCTCGGCGACGGCGGCGAACGCGCCTACTACGTCGACGACGGCGCCCTGCACTACCTCGGCCAGGACGGCGCGGCCGGCGCCGTCGCCGGCGCGGCGGGCGAGCAGCGCGACGGCTACGACCACTTCGCCGTCTCCAAGGACAACGGCAACGGCGTCTACGCCGCCGCCCGCACCTCCACCGGCGTCTCCATCGCCAAGATCGGCCAGGACGGCGGCTGGCAGGAGGTCATCCAGGGCAAGCACCTCACGCCGCCGACCTGGCGGCGCGACGGCACGCTATGGACGTACGACCAGGACGACCAGGCCCTGCTGCGCTACGACCCCAGCAGCGGCGACGGCCCCCAGCGCGTCGCCGCCCCCAAACAGCTCGTCGGCCTCAAGATCACCGGCCTGCGCATCGCCAGGGACGGCGTGCGCGTCGTCGTCACCATCGACAACAGGACCGTGCAGATCGGGGCGCTGATCGGCGAGGGCCGCGGCGTCCGGCTCGGCAACCTCCAGTCGCTCACCACCACGGAGGGCAGCGACAAGATCATCGACGTGGCGTGGGCCGACGACCTGCGGCTGCTCGTGCTCGTGAAGAGCAAGGCCGGGCAGATACTCAACGAGATCAACGTGGGGGACGGGCAGACCAGCGGCGTACCCCTGAAGGACCGCGTGAGCTCGCTGGCCGCGTTCAACGACCGCATCCTGGCCGGGGTGGGGAGCGGCGGCGACGGCAAGATCCTGGAGCTCAACCAGGACCGCCAGACCTGGACCGCCAAACTCGAGTCGGCCGCCGGCGAACCCCTCTTCCCGCTGGGCTGACCCGCCTCCTCCTCGATCCGCCCCCTCCTCGATCCGCCCCCTCCTCGATCCGCCCCCGCCTCGATCCGCGCCCTCCGCGGCACGGGCCGACCGCGTCCTTCGGCCTGGGGCTGACCGCGTCCTCTTTCCGCTGGCCGAATGCGTCTTCCGGCCTGGGGCTGAGCGTGCGCTCTTTCCGTTGGCTGACGACGCTCTCTGCCCTTGGCTGATCCGCGCGCTCTGAGCGACGGCGCCCTCACCCGGGCTGACCGCTTTCCCGGGTTACCCTCGCCCTCTTCCCGGGTCGCCCGCCTTTCCTGGGGAAGGCGGTGCGCTCTTGCCCGGCTGGTGGCTCGGCGCCCTCGGCCCCGCCTGGGCCGGGCGCTCCGGCCCGCGTCAGCCCTGCGAGAGCAGCCGCTTGCGGTCCCTCCGCCGCAGGCGGCCATCCCGAAGCCCGGCACCGCAGGCCTGCCACCTCGGCACCGCCGATCGGGGGCGCGCCGCTGGGGACCCCTCGCCCATGGCGCGGGCTTGGCCGTGGGCGGGCTCGGCCGAGGGGCGGAATCGTCGGTGGCGGGCGGCATGCTAGGGCGCGTGCTGACCGCCGTACTCGATCTCGTGTTGCCCGCCGCCTGCGTGGGGTGCGGGGTGAAGGGGGCGTCGTGTTGCGCCGGCTGCCACGCGTCGCTCACCGCCGCGCCCGCGCGGCGCATGCCCGTCCCGGTCCCGCCAGGGCTGCCCGACTGCTGGTCGGCGGCGCCGTACACCGGCTCGGTGCGCCGCCTCATCCTGGCCTACAAGGAGCGGGGCGCGGTGGCGGTGGCCGGGGCCCTGGCGGAGGCGCTGACGCTGGCGGCGCTGACGGCCTTCGCGTGGCGGCCGCCGCTGGAGAGGTTCGCGGTGGTGCCCGTGCCCAGTTCACGCAGGGTGCGCAGGGGGAGGGGGCACGACCCCGTGGGGCGGCTGGCGGCGCTGGTCGCGGAGCGGTTGCGGGGGTTCGGGCTGGGCGCGGAGCTGTGGCACGGGCTGGAGCAAGCACGCGAGGTGACCGACCAGGCGGGCCTGAGCGGCGCTGAGAGGGCCGAAAACCTCGCAGGCTCACTCCAGGTGCCCCAAGCCGTGAAAACGCCTCCAGGGCCCTGTGCGCTGCTCGTGGACGACGTCGTCACGACGGGCGCCACGCTCGCCGAGGCCGCGAGGGCGCTGCGGGCGGCAGGGGTGAGCGCGCCACTCGCGGTGACCGTGGCCGCGACACGCCTGGCATACCGAAGATCTTGACCTTTATTACGGTCACCGTCCGTAAAGAAAGATCATTTTCCTCACTATGCCCAGGAGGTCACATGTCTCTGTCCTGTCACCGCTGTGCCCCGGGTCGGACGTACGGGAGCCTCGTCCCACAAGGGTTGCGGACAGGTTGAAACGGGCATCGGCCAGCGCTTACCCACCTAGGGGAAATCACGGAAAGTGATCCACCGGCCGACCCTCCGGCTGACATTCGTGCTGGATGCGGATAGCGTTCTGACATGGCACCCGTTCGGGTCCGTGGTTGCGCAGGGTCGGGGTCCCCGGCTCTGCTAGCCGATGCCAGCCGCAGGCAAAACGGTCCACGTAAGGCGACTCTTTGTCGACCGATCACGGTGCGGCTTAGGGGTAAGTCCTGCCTTCCCGGGGGTCCAGATGTCCCCCGTCAGAAGAGAAGGGCAGTAGTGGCGACAGCGCTGCGAGACCCTCAGCAGGCGGATGTGGGGTCGAAGACCAGGTCGGCCGGGCGGGTGCCCTCCGAGATCCCGGTGACGCTCCGTCGGAAGAGGGGAACGGTGAGAGAAAGGCAGACAGTGCACCCGGTCCGGCGCACTTGTCGTCGGGCGCTCTTGCTCAGTCGTTAGACGAAGGGGGGCTGTTGCATGGACATCATCGTCAAGGGCCGGCACACAGGAGTGAGTGATCGGTTCCGCGACCACGTGACGACCAAGCTGGCCAGGATCGAACGTCTGGACAACAAACTCATCCGGGTCGATGTGGAGGTGTCGAAGGAACGCAACCCGCGTCTCGCCGACCAGCGAGAGCGTGTCGAGCTCACCATCCACTCGCGAGGGCCCACCATCCGTGCAGAAGCCTCGGCCGACGACCGGTTCGCCGCCCTCGATCTCGCCCTCGACAAGCTGGAAGGCCGCCTGAGGAGGCTCGCCGACCGGCGCAAGGTCCATCACGGCAACCACTGCCCGCCCTCCTTGGCGGAGATCACCAGAACGCTGCCCGGCGCCCTTGAGCCGGAGAAGAGCGGCCGCACCGCCGTCCCCCAGCAGGCCGAAGCCGCGGAGGAGGAGCGGCGGCAGGAGAGCGACCAGGCCTACGACGACATCGTCCCGATCGAGATGGACGGCGAGGGGCCGCTCATCGTCCGGGAGAAGTTCCACAAGGCCGAACCCATGACCATCGACCAGGCCCTGCTCGAAATGGAGCTCGTCGGCCACGACTTCTACCTGTTCCGCGACAAGGAGAGCGGGCTTCCGTCAGTCGTCTACAACAGACGTGGGTACAACTACGGCGTGCTGCGGCTCGTAGAGCCCTGATCACACGCTAAAAGATCTTCTCGACCACCCGAGAACCGCGGGTTACGTGCCATCATGGCGGTTCAACGGCTCTGGCCCCCCGACGAGGAGGAGACGTGAGCGAGCTCAGTCAGGCGCAGGTGAGCGAGCGAAACGAGGGAATGTCAGGCACGAGGCGGATCAAGGAGGCCTCGTGACCGAGTCTGGCGAGACCCGCACACAGTCGAGCGAACCCATCCGCGTGCTGATCGTGGACGACCACGAGCTGATCAGGCGGAGCCTGGCACTGGCGTTGGCCGCGGAGCCCGACATCGAGGTGGTCGGCGAAGCGAGCGACGGGCAGGAGGCGGTCGAACTGGCCGACCGCCTCATGCCCGACGTGGCGCTCATGGATGTGCGCATGCCCAAGCAAGACGGGATCGAGGCGACGAAGGGCATCAAGGCCTCCGTCCCGAGCACCCGCATCATCATGCTGACGGTGAGCGACGAGGAAGAGGACCTCTTCGAGGCCATCAAGGCGGGAGCCACCGGCTACCTGCTCAAAGACGTGCAGATCAACGACGTCCCCGCCGCGGTGCGGGGCGTGCACGAAGGCCAGTCGTTAATCAACCCGGCGATGGCGGCCAAGCTGATCAGCGAGTTCGCCAACATGAGCCGCAAAGAGGCCGAACGCCCGCCCCAGCTGCCCGTCCCCCGTCTGACCGACCGGGAGATGGAGGTGCTGCGGCTCGTCGCCAAAGGCATGAACAACCGGGAGATCGCCAAACAGCTGTTCATCTCCGAGAACACGGTGAAGAACCACGTCCGCAACATCCTCGACAAGCTGCAGCTGCACTCGCGGATGGAAGCCGTGGTCTACGCGGTACGGGAGCGCATGCTCGAGATCACCTGACCCCCGACCCCGCCCAGCGCCACGAACGATCGGGCACATCGCCGCTCCGAGATCCCCGCCGCGCGTCGCGAACCATCGCGCACGTCACCGCTCCGGAATCCCCGCCGAGCGTCGCGAACGGTTCGTGTGGGCGGCTGTTACGAGCCCCCGCCTGGTGGTCTGGTGATGGTGTGCTCTGCCGTTTCGGGTTCTTCGCCGAGCGTTGTGTGGTTGGTCGCGTGGGCGGCTGTTACGAGCCTCCGCCTGGTGGTCTGGTGATGGTGTGCTCTGTGGTTTCGGGTTCTTGGCGGAGCGTGGTGGTCGGTCGTGTGCGCTCGCGCTGTGGTTTCGGGGTTTCCGCTGAGCGCCGTGGTGATCGTGCACGGTGCCTATTCGGGGCTTCGCCCGGACAACGCCCCCCGCCCCGCCCTGCCTCACCGCGCCGGACTCTGTCGAGCGCTGACCGGTCGTCTACCGGACGGGTCCCAGCCGCGCCGGCCCCGCCGTGCCGGCCCCGCCTCTGTCGTCGCCCGTGGTGTGACCGGCCCTTCCCTTGCGCGCACTCTGGTCTGTCGTGCGCTGGCCTACCCGGTACGGACCGTGGTCTTGGTGCGTGCCGTGGCGCTTTGAGGCTCGGCTAGTCCGTCGGCCCGGGTGATGAACCCAGGGACCGCCTATCGGCTTGCCCTTCGCGGGCGGCTGACGGCTTGGTGGGTGTGCAGGGGGCTGTGCGGTCGGGGTGGACGTCGTGCGGTCCCCGGCCCCGCTCCCTGGCTGGGCGGGGCTCGGGTGCTCACGTGCGTCGTGCCCCGGCTCGTGTGCTGAGGGTGGCCGGAGGGGTCAGGCTTCGGCGGGCGGGGTGTTGAGGATGGGCAGGAGCTCCGGAGGGTCGGCGCGTTCGACGCGTACGTCGTCGCAGCCGACCCACGAGGCCGCGGACCACAGGGCCTCGCGCAAGGCGCCGGCCCACTTGGCGGACGAGAGGCCGGGCTCCAGGCTGAGCTGCCGGGCCACCAGGGTCGAGCCCTCGCGGGCCGGATCGACGCGCCCGATCAGGCGGCCGCCCGCCAGCACCGGCATCGTGAAGTAGCCGTGGACGCGCTTGTGCTTGGGGACGTACAGCTCGAGCGTGTACGTGAAGCCGAACACCCGCTCGGTGCGCCCCCGATGCCAGATGAGAGAGTCGAACGGCGACACCAGCGTGGTGCGGTGGCGCCCGCGCGGCTCGGCGGCCAGGGCGGCGGGGTCGGCCCAGGCGTTGGGGCGCCCGCGCTTGCCCGGCCAGCCGGTGACCGTCACCGGCACCAGGCCGGCCGCGCCGCTGAGCAGGGCCTCGTCGAGGATCTCGGCGTAGCGGCCCTTGAGGCGCAGGAAGTCGATGAGGTCGGTACGGTTGGCCACGCCGAGGCTGCGACCGGCGATGCCGGCCAGGCGGGTGATGCACTCCTCGTCGGACGGATCCTCGGCCAGCAGCTCCGGCGGGACGGCGCGTTCGGCGAGGTCGTAGACGCGGCGCCAGCCGACGCGGCGGGTGCAGACCAGCTCGCCGATGTCGAGCAGCCACTCCAGGCCGATCTTGGAGTCGGACCAGTCCCACCAGGGGCCGCCGTTCTTGGCGCCGCCCACGTCGGACGTGGTCAGCGGGCCGGACTCGCGGGCCTGGTCGAGCAGCTTCTCGACGCCGTCGGGGACCTCGTGCCAGCGGTGGCGCCGCTCGCGGAAGGCCCGGCGGCGGAACGCGTAGAGCGGCCAGTGCTCGATGGGCAGCAGGCAGGCGGCGTGGCACCAGTATTCGAAGCTGAGCGCCGGGTCGTGCCAGTAGGCGCGCTCGACCGCGGCCCTGCCGATCGCCCCGAGCCGGGCGTAGGCGACCAGCTCGTGGGAGCGGGCGAGGACCGAGATGGTGTCGAGCTGCACGGCGCCGAGCCTGCGGAGCATGGCGTGCACCCCGCCCTTGCGGGCGTCGGCGCCGATGAGGCCCTGGGCGCGGAGGATGATGCGGCGGGCCTCGTCGGGGGTGAGGTCGGTGACGCCGCTCATATCTGCGAGTCCGTACGGCGATGCATGCGAGCAATCTAGCGACGCCCACCGACGAAACCGCCGGCGCGGTCAAGTGGTCGAGATCACGTCAAGTACCGGCGGTCTCGTGATGGGCGGGCTGGTCGTCGTGGCGGGCTGACCTCGTGTCGCGGGTGAGCGTCGCCGTTGGGCGGCTGCGTGCGGTGAGTGTCGCCGTTGGGCGGCTGCGTGCGGTGAGTGTCGCCGTTGGGCGGCTGCGTGCGGTGAGTGTCGCTGTTGGGCGGCTGTGCGGGGTGTGTGTCGTTGTCGGGTGGCTGTGTGTGGGATGAGTGCGGCTGTTGGGCGGTGTGGTGTGTGCCGGCTCGTCTGGCGCGCATCACGCGCTCGGCTCAGGAGCGCAGGTGCCGTTCCGGCCGGTGCGGCCGGTGGGTGAGGGGGTGGGTGCTGCGGGTGCTCGCTTGGTGAGCGTTTCGGCGGGGCGCCGGGTGTGGTGTGGCGTGTTCGCGGGGGAGCCGCGAAATCCGCGGGGCGGTCGAGTGCGCCTGCGGGTTCGTGGAGTGCTGCCGGCGCGAGAGCGGGCGGGGTCTCGAAGGGCCGGGGCGGTCGCGTACGGCGGAAGCGTTCTCGTGGACGGTCGGTGAGCGCTGTGAGACCTGCGGCGGAATGGGGGTGTTCGAGGGGGAATGCGGGGGTGGGACACGCCCGGGCGTAGTCGCAAAGATCTGGATATGAAACGGCGGGCGGCCGCATACCGGGCCGCCCGCCGTGCGAAGCCTGGGTCAGCGATGATCCTCGGCGCGCATCCCCACCCGCGGCGCGTCGATCACGACGTCGGTGAAGATGTCGAAGACGAGGGCGAGAATTCCGCCGACGACGAACACACCGGCGCCGATCCACACGATCGTCCAGTTTCCGGCCGTGAGTCCGAAGCCGGCCACGACCGTTCCCACCAGCATCACGACCACCGCGAGCCACGAAGACGCGCGCCCGGCGTGGCTGCCGAGATGCTCGGTTTGCTCCGACTTCTTCCCCTCAACCATGACTAATCCTTCCTTTGCCGGAAATCCCGCAATTGGTGCGAGCCGGCTCTCCACCGGCATACCCTCTGCCTTCCCTTCATTCTCCCAGACCGGTTCGGTGCCCTCGTCGGCACGGTGGCTGTGTCTGGTTGCGAGACCGCCTACGATGGCAGGCGGGGAAGTTTGTCTCGGCCTCTCCTCCTGGCGGCGCCGCCGGGGTAGACCTGCGAGGAGCTTTACATAAAGTGGCAGCCATTCTCGACAAGATCCTACGTGCCGGCGAAGGCAAGATCCTGCGCAAGCTCAAGCGGATCGCAGACCAGGTCAACTCCATCGAGGACGACTTCACGAGCCTGTCCGACGCGGAGTTGCGTGCGCTGACGGACGAGTTCCGCCAGCGTCACGCCGATGGCGAAAGCCTCGACGACCTTCTGCCTGAGGCTTTCGCTACCGTGCGCGAGGCGGCTCGCCGCGTGCTCGGGCAGCGGCCCTATGACGTTCAGATCATGGGCGGCGCCAACCTTCACATGGGCAACATCTCTGAGATGAAGACCGGTGAGGGCAAGACGCTGACCTGTACGCTGCCGTCTTACCTCAACGCGATCGCAGGCAAGGGCGTCCACGTCGTCACCGTCAACGACTATCTGGCCAAGCGCGACGCCGAGACGATGGGCCGTGTCCACCGCTTCCTCGGTCTCGAGGTGGGCTGCATCGTCGCGGGCCAGCAGCCTGACGAGCGGCGCAAGCAGTACCAGGCCGACATCACGTACGGCACCAACAACGAGTTCGGCTTCGACTACCTGCGCGACAACATGGCCTGGTCGCTGGACGAGTGCGTGCAGCGCGGCCACTACTTCGCCATCGTCGACGAGGTCGACTCGATCCTCATCGACGAGGCCCGCACGCCGCTGATCATCTCCGGTCCCGGCGAGCAGTCGGCCAAGTGGTACCAGGAGTTCGCCAAGATCGTGCCCCGTCTGCGCAGGGGCGTCGAGGCGAAGAACCCGGGCGAGGAGAGCACCGGCGACTACATCGTCGACGAGAAGAAGCGCACGGTCGGCATCCTGGAGTCGGGCGTCGCGAAGGTCGAGGACTGGCTCGGCATCGACAACCTCTACAAGCCCGAGCACACCCACCTGGTCGGCTTCCTGAACAACGCGCTCAAGGCGAAAGAGCTGTTCAAGAAGGACAAGGACTACATCGTCGCCGACGGCGAGGTGCTGATCGTCGACGAGTTCACCGGCCGCATCCTGCACGGCCGCCGCTACAACGAGGGCATGCACCAGGCCATCGAGGCCAAAGAGGGCGTGAAGATCAAGGACGAGAACCAGACTCTCGCCACGGTCACCCTCCAGAACTACTTCCGCCTCTACGAGAAGCTGGCCGGCATGACCGGTACGGCGACCACCGAGGCCAACGAGTTCCACCAGACGTACAAGCTGGGCGTCGTCCCGATCCCGACCAACCGTCCGATGATCCGCAAGGACCAGCCGGACGTCGTCTACAAGACCGAGGACGCCAAGTTCGCCGCGGTGGTCGAGGACATCGCCGAGCGCCACAAGAAGGGCCAGCCGGTGCTGGTCGGCACCACCTCGGTCGAGAAGTCCGAGCGGCTGTCGCGGGCGCTCAAGCGGCGCGGCGTGCCGCACGAGGTGCTCAACGCGAAGAACCACGCGCGTGAGGCCGCGATCATCGCCGAGGCGGGCCGCAAGGGCGCCGTGACCGTCGCCACCAACATGGCCGGTCGAGGCACCGACATCATGCTCGGCGGCAACTCCGAGTTCCGCGCCGACCAGGAGCTGCGCCAGCGCGGGCTCGACCCGGTCGAGACGCCGGAGGAGTACGAGAAGGCCTACCCCGAGGCGCTGGAGAAGGCGCGTGCGGCGGTCAAGGCCGAGCACGACGAGGTGGTCGCGCTCGGCGGCCTGTACGTCCTCGGCACCGAGCGCCACGAGTCGCGCCGCATCGACAACCAGCTCCGCGGTCGTTCCGGCCGTCAGGGCGACCCGGGCGAGTCGCGTTTCTACCTGTCGCTGGGCGACGACCTCATGCGCCTGTTCAACTCGGCCAGGGTCGAGATGATCATGACGCGGCTCAACATCCCCGACGACCAGCCGATCGAGTCCGGCATCGTCTCCAAGGCCATCGCCTCCGCCCAGCACCAGGTCGAGCAGCAGAACTTCGAGATCCGCAAGGACGTTCTCAAGTACGACGAGGTCATGGACCGCCAGCGCAAGGTGATCTACGCCGAGCGCCGTCGCGTGCTCGAGGGCGCCGACCTGCAGCAGCAGGTGCTGGGCTTCATCGAAGAGGTCATCGACGGCTACGTCCAGGGCGCCACGTCCGAGGGCTTCCCCGAGGACTGGGACCTCGACAAGCTGTGGAAGGCGTTCGGCGAGCTCTACCCGATCACGGTCCGCATGGAGGACCTCATCGAGGAGGCCGGCGGCCGCGAGGAGCTGACCGCCGAGCTGATCAGCGAGCGGATCAAGGCCGACGCGCTGGCCGCCTACAAGCGGCGTGAGGAGGAGTTCGGCCCCGAGACCATGCGCGACCTCGAGCGGCGGGTCATCCTGTCCGTCCTCGACCGCAAGTGGCGCGAGCACCTCTACGAGATGGACTACCTGCGCGAGGGCATCGGCATGCGGGCCTACGCGCAGAAGGACCCGAAGATCGAGTACGCCCGCGAGGGCTACGAGATGTTCACCGCGATGCTCGAGGGCATCAAGGAGGACTCCGTCGGGTTCCTGTTCAACCTCGAGGTCGAGGTGCAGGAGAACCCCATCGTCGAGGAAGAGGACGCCGCCATCGCGGAGACCCGCTCGATCATCGCGCGCGGGCTGCGCGGGCCGCAGCGCCCGTCGGAGCTCGAATACACCGCGCCCGGCGAGCAGGGCGACGTCGAGCACGTCAAGGTGCGCACCACGGCGGCCGAGCGCGCGGCGTACGGCAACGTCGAGCGCAACGCGCCCTGCCCCTGCGGCTCGGGCAAGAAGTACAAGCGCTGCCACGGCGACCCGAAGAACGCCGCCTGAGGCAGGCAGGGACCGCGGTCCCGGCCGTGGCGGTCTTCCGGTCGCGGTCGTAGCCGCATCGTTCGCGCTGGACCCCCGCTCTCGTGTGAGGGCGGGGGTTCGTGCCGTTCTCACTGGTTCTCGTGCTGTTCTCGCCGGTTCTCGGGCTGTTCTCATCGGTCTTCGTGGTGGTCTCGCCGGTATTCGTCCTGTCCTCACCGGGATCCGTCCCGCGGTGCCGGGCTCAGGCGGTCTCCACGGCGGTGCACAGCCACTGGGCGCCGCGGCGTTCCAGGCGCAGGGCGAGGACGTGGTCGCGGTCGCCGCAGTGGACGAGCGTGCACATCTCGACGGCGCCGTCGCGGGGTTCGGTCAGGTGGACGCGGCCCGCGAACGGCGGGCGGTCGCCGTGGTACATCGTGCCCATCCGCACCAGGTCGCGGTAGGCGCGGTCGATGAGCCGGCCGGCCACGGTCGTGGCGGGGCGGCGGCCGGCCAGCACCTCGGCCAGGGCCTGGGCGAGGTGGCGCAGCCTGCGCTCGTCGGGCGGGGCTCCGGCGGGCCCCCACACCATCGGAGGGCGGTCGAGCGCCAGGGAGCCGTGGGTGCGGTGGCCCTCGTCGTACGAGGCTGCGGCGGTGAAGCCGAGGGCCATGGCGAACCTCCGTTTCATGGGGGGAGAGAAGGAGACGCTTCTAGGAGTTTTCGGTCCGGGCGAGGAATACAACCGGCACCAACTTCGGCGGGTGGGGTGGCGGTATGTCCGCTGATGCGGGGGGAAGTCGGTCCCGAGTTGGAGCGGTCCGTGGGATGTCGTCAGGCGTTCCGGGCGGAGGGAAGGGCGGATTTCGGGTGTCCTGAAGCGGTCAGGGTGTGGTTTTCGTGCCGCCCTGTGGCTCTGTGTCTGGTTCGCGGCCCGGGGTGGGCAGGCCGAGGCGGCGGATGAGGACGGCGAAGAGGGCGTAGTAGAGCACGAAGTACGCGGCCCCGATCGCCAGGATCAGCGGCAGGCCGTGGGTGTTGGACTTGGTGGCGTTCAGCGCCATGTCGATGGCGCCGCCGGAGAACGTGAAGCCGAGCCGGGCGCCCAGCTCGGCCATCAGCGCCATCGACAGGCCCGTGAGCAGCGCGTGCAGGACGAGCAGCACGGGCGCGACGAAGATGAACGCGAACTCCAGCGGCTCGGTGATGCCGGTGACGAACGACGTCAGCCCGGCCGAGAGCATGATGCCGCCGACCGCCTTGCGCCGGTGCGGCGGGGCCGCCCGCCACATCGCGATGGCCGCGCCCAGCAGGCCGAACATCATGACGGGGAAGAAGCCGGTCATGAAGATCCCGGCGCCCTGCTCGCCGGCGAAGTAACAGTTGAGGTCGCCGGCCGCGTCCCTGGTGGCGCCGTTCGCCCCGGCGTGGCACTCGGGGAGGGTGAACCAGACGATGGTGTTGAGGAAGTGGTGCAGGCCGACGGGGACGAGCAGGCGGTTGGCGACGCCGTAGATGCCGGTGCCGACCGTGCCGTGGGCCGACAGCCAGTCGCCGGCGTCCGCGAGCAGGTCGCCGATCGGCCGCCAGAGCAGGCCGAACGCGACGCCGATGAGCAGCGCGGCGACGGCGGTGATGATCGGCACGGCGCGCCGCCCGCCGAAGAAGGCCAGCCAGGGCGGCGGCTTGACGCGGTAGAAGCGCTGCCAGAGCAGCGCGGCCGTGATGCCGATGACGATGCCGCCCAGCACGCCGGTCGGGTTCTGCGCCCCCGGATTCAGTACGGAAGAGCCGTCGCGCAGGGTCACGGCGACCTTGGCGTAGACGGCGCCGTGACCGGCCTCGAAGAACAGGGTCTTGGTCACCCGGTCGAAGACCAGGTAGCCGACCAGCGCCGCCAGCGCGGTGGAGCCGTCGGACTTGCGGGCGAACCCGATGGCGACGCCGACGGCGAACAGCAGCGGCAGGTTCTCGAACAGCGCGCCTCCGGCCGCCGCGAGCACCCCGGCCACCGGCAGGAGCCAGGGGAGCGTGCCGCCGAGCCCGTCCGCGCCGAGCAGGTCGTCCTGGCCGAAGCGGAACAGCAGCCCCGCGGCCGGCAGGACCGCGATGGGCATCATGAGCGAGCGGCCGATGCGCTGCAGCACGGCGAACGCCGCGGACGACCAGGCGGGCGGCACGGCCGTCGATCCCCCCTCTTCCCAGGCCGGCCGCCGCGCGTCCGGCCCGTCTCACGGGGGATCGCCGGTTTCCTGCCCTGGCGGCGGCATCGGGAAACCGTCCCCAGGCGTGGGTGACCGTGTCAGGTGCGAGGGAGCGCCGGTCAGCTCTCGCCGGCGTCCACGTCGGGCTCGGGCTCGCGCCCCGGCGTCTGGATGTTCAGCCGGCGGATGAGGAACGAGAACACGACGTAGTACAGCACGCCGTAGACCGCGCCGATCGCCAGGATGCCCGGTAAGTTCTCGGTGTTCGACTTGCTGGCGTTCAGCAGCAGATCGAGCAGGCCGGCGGAGAAGCCGAAGCCGAGCTGCCCGCCGATCAGCGTGGTCACCGCCATCGCCACGCCGGTGAGCACCGCGTGCACGACCAGCAGCAGCGGCGCGACGAAGATGAACGCGAACTCGATCGGCTCGGTGATGCCGGTGACGAACGAGGCGAGCGCCGCCGTCAGCATGATGCCGCCGACGCGGGCGCGCCGGTGCTCGGGCGCGGCCCGCCACATGGCGAGCGCGGCGGCCGGCAGGGCGAACATCATGATGGGGAAGAAACCGGCCATGAACTCGCCGGCGTGCGGGTCGCCGCCGAAGTAGCAGTTCCAGTCGCCGCCGAGCACACGGCCGTTCACCTCGCACTGCGGCACGACGTACCAGACGACGGAGTTGGCGAAGTGGTGCAGGCCGAGGGGGATGAGCAGGCGGTTGATCAGGCCGTAGAAGCCGGTGCCGAGGGGGCCGATGGAGGTCAGCGCCTCGCCGGCGTGCCGGATCCACTCGCCGATGGCCGGCCACAGCCAGCCGAAGAGCACGCCGATGAGCAGCGCCGCGATGGAGGTGACGATCGGGACGAAGCGCCGTCCGCCGAAGAACGCGAGCCACGCGGGCAGCTTGATCCGGTGGAAGCGCTGCCACAGCAGGGCCGCGACCAGGCCGATGACGATGCCGCCGAGCACCCTGGTGGGGTTCTGCAGCCCGTAGTTGATCATCTCTTTGATGCCGTCGGGCTGGACCTCCCGGATGAGCACGGTCTCCCTGATGTCGGAGCCGGCGAACATCACCTTGGTCACTCGGTCGAAGACCAGGTAGCCGACGACGGCGGCGAGCGCGGTGGAGCCGTCGGACTTGCGGGCGAACCCGATGGCGACGCCCACGGCGAACAGCAGCGGCAGGTTCTCGAACAGCGCGGCGCCCGCCGCCTCCAGCACCTCGGCCACCCGGCTCACCCAGGCCAGCCCCGCCACGTCGGCCAGGCCGCCGGGCGCGGGACCGTTGGAGCCGAGCATGTCGGGCTGGCCGAAGCGCTGCAGCAGAGCGGAGGCGGGCAGGGCGGCGATGGGCAGCATCAGTGAGCGGCCCAGGCGCTGGAGCACGCTCATCGTGCGGGCGAACGGCGAGGGCCGGGCGGCGGTGGTCTCGTTCACCGGTCGTTCCTCCGGAGGCGTCTCTGCCGGGGCTGGGGGTCGTACGAGCGCGGCGAACCGGGCGGGCTCGGGTCAGCCCCGGCGGGCCGGCATCTCCAGGGAGGTGCGCAGCTGGTAGCGGTCGGCGCGGTAGGTGGACACGCCCAGCTCGGCGCAGACCCCGCCGGAGAACGACCGGCGCTGCAGCAGCAGGACGGCGCCGCCCCTGGGCAGCTTCAGCAGGTCGGCGTCGCTGGGGTCGGCCAGGCCGCCGTCGATGGTCAGCTCTCCGGCGTCCATGACGAGTCCGTAGCGGCGCTCCAGCAGCTCGTAGAGTGATTTATCTGACAGGTCGTAGTCTGCCAGGTCCGGTGCGAGCTTGACCGGGATGTGGGCGCGTTCGATGGACAGCGGCTCTCCGTCGGCCGTCCGCAGCCGTTCGATGAAGTGCACCTCTTCGCCCGGCTGGATGCCCAGCTCCTTGGCCAGGTGGGCGCTGGCGCGCACGATGCGGCGGTCGAGGTCGCGCGAGCCCGGGACCATGCCGCGCGCCCGCATGTCCTCGGTGAACGAGGTGAGCTGCAGGGCCAGCTCGATCTTCGGCCGGGCCACGAACGTGCCCTTGCCGGGCACCCGGTGCAGCCTGCCCTCGGAGACGAGGTGGTCGACGGCCTGGCGTACGGTCATCCTGGACAGCCCGAACCGCTGGCAGAGCTCGCGCTCGGACGGAATGGCCGCACCGATGCTGAGCTCGTCGCTGTCGATGAGGTCCAGCAGGATCTCGCGAAGCTGGAAGTATTTGGGCACCGGGCTGTCCGGATCGATGCGCGCCACGGATCCTCCCCTCGTCTCCGCCAAGGCCATGGGCTATGGTTCGTACTGGTCTAGTCCGGACTAGACCACCATAAGTCGCGTATGACGGCAAGTCTGAACACCGCATGAGTTGAGGGATGAGCGCGAGATGACCACGAGAATGCGCAGCGAGATCGCCGAGCAGCCGACGGCGCTGCGGGACACACTGGACTCCCTGCTCCCCAAGGCCGGCGAGATCGGCGCACTCGGCGAGCAGACCCGCCAGTTGCTGTTCATCGCGCGCGGCACCTCTGACAACGCCGCAGTGTACGGGCGCTACCTCATCGAGGCGCACGCGGGCCGCCTCGCGGCGCTGGCCGCCCCGTCGATCGCGACCACGTACAAGCGCAGGCTCGACCTCGACGGCGTGCTGGCCGTCGCGATCTCCCAGTCGGGACGCACCGAGGAGATCGTCGAGACGCTGGCGTGGGCCAAGGACTGCGGCGCCAAGACCGTGGCCGTGACCAACGGCGGTGAGCAGAGCCCGCTCGCGCAGGCCGCCGACGTGGCCCTGTGCACGGTGGCCGGCGAGGAGAAGGCGGTGCCGGCGACCAAGACGTACACGACGCAGCTCGCCGCGCTGGCCGTGCTCGCGATCGGGCTGGGCGCGGACGTGAACGTGGACGACCTGCGGCGGGTGCCCGAGGCGGTGGAGAAGCTCATCGCCGAGCCCGGCGACCTGGAGGCCGTGGTCGAGGGGCTGCTGGACAAGCAGGGCGTGGTCGTCTCGGGGCGCGGGATGGCCTTCTCCACGGCGCTGGAGACCGCGCTGAAGCTCAAGGAGGCCTGCTACCTGCACGCCATGGGCCTGTCGTACGCCGACCTGCTGCACGGCCCGATCGCGGTCGTGGACGCCGACACCCCGGCGCTGCTGGTGGCCTCCGAGAACAGCCCGACGCTGCAGGGCACGGTGGCGCTGGCCGAGCGGGTGGTCGCGGCGGGGGCGGCCGCGTACACGATCGGCGGCGGCGACGCGCTGTCGCGGGTCGGCACGGCCAGCCTGAACGGCCCCGACCTGCCCGAGTGGGTGGCCCCGATGGGCCTGATCGTGCCGGGGCAGCTGCTCACCGAGGCGCTGGCCCGCCGGCTCGGCATCGACCCCGACGCGCCGCGCGGCCTCAACAAGGTCACCCAGACCGACTGATCTAGCCTGGTCACAGAGCCGACCCTAGGGAGGACCTGATGGCGGCGGACGTCAACGCGATCATCGCCGCGCTGGGCGGCGCCGGCAACATCATCGACATCGAGCCGTGCATCACCCGTCTGCGCACGGAGGTGCACGACGCCTCGAAGGTCGATCCCGCGGCGCTGAAGGCCGCGGGCGCCCACGGCGTGATGGCCACGGGCAACGTGGTTCAGGTCGTCGTCGGGCCTGAGGCGGACACGATAGCCAGCGACATCGAGGACGTCATCGGCTAAGGGCGAGATCATGACGACTGTTCTCGCCCCGGTCGAGGGGGAGGCCGTGGGCCTGGCGGCCGTGCCCGATCCGGTGTTCTCGGCGGGCATGGTCGGCCCGGGGGCGGCGATCGACCCGCTCAGGGGGCCGGGCGAGGCCGTGGCCCCCATTTCCGGAAAAATCGTGAAACTTCATCCGCACGCGTACGTCATCGTCGGCGACGACGGCAAGGGCGTGCTCGTGCACCTGGGCATCGACACCGTGCAGCTCAAGGGGGAGGGGTTCGAGCTGCTGGCGTCGGAGGGCGACCGGGTCGCGGCCGGTCAGCCCGTGGTCGCCTGGGACCCCTCGGTCATCGAGGCGGGCGGCCGCTCACCGGTCTGCCCGGTCGTCGCGCTCGACGCGCTGTCCGGCGCCGTCACCGAGGTCACGCAGGGGGCGGTGCACGCGGGGGACCAGCTCTTCGAATGGGCTTGAGCGTGGTTTGCGCCCTGGTGGGCAGTTTGGCGGCTATCGGGGAATAAGAGGTGTCCGGGGTGGCATCAACGGTAGTCGGGAGGGCTCGTGTGAGCCGTCACAATATTGTCGGTCGCCCGTTTCTTGGGGCGATCGTACGAAAGTCCGGCCGGTCTGGACCGGTGCAGAAGGAGGAGCACGACAATGGGGCAACGCAAGGTCACCGTGGCGGCTGAGGTAGGGCTGCACGCCCGTCCCGCGGCGACGTTCGTGCAGCGGGCCAAGCAGGCCCCGATGGACATCACGGTCGAGAAGGCGCACGGTGGCGGGCCCGTCAACGGCAAGAGCATCCTCGCCATCATGGCGCTCGACGTCCGTCAGGGCGAGACCGTGGTGATCTCCGCGGAGGGCGAGGGCTCGGAAGAGGTGCTCGACGAGCTGGCCGCGATCGCCGGCGCGCCATGAACCTGCGGGGGGTGGGGGTCAGCCCGGGCATCGGGCACGGACCCTCTTTCGTGCTGACCGTCTCTGTGCCCGAACCCCCCGAGGGCGCCACCTACACCGGTGAGGCGGAGCAGGAGAAGGAGCGCGCCATGGTCGCGCTCCAGCAGGTCGCGGGCGAGCTCGAGGCCCGCGGCAACCAGGCGGGCGGCGAGGCAGGGGAGATACTCAAGGCCCAGGCGCTGATGGCCGAGGACCCCGGGCTGGTCGTCAAGGTGCGCTCGCTCATCGACCGCGGGCTCGCCGCCCCCAGAGCGGTCTTCGAGGCGTTCTCGAAGTACCAGGACGTGCTCGCCGGATCCGGTGGATACCTGGGCGAGCGCGCCGCCGATCTGCGCGACATCAGGGACCGCGTGATCGCGCTGCTCTACGGGCAGGCGCTGCCGGGGCTGCCGGTCGCGCCCGAGGAGCCGTACGTGCTGGTCGCCAAGGACCTCGCGCCCGCCGACACCGCGCTGCTGTCCAGGGACGACGTCGTCGCGTTCGTCACCGAGGAGGGCGGCCCCACCAGCCACACCGCCATCATGGCCAGGGCGATCGGCGTGCCCGCCGTCGTGGCCTGCCAGGGCGCGACCCGCATCCCGCCGGGCGTCCAGGTCATGGTGGACGGCACCTCCGGCGAGGTCCGCGTCTCGCCCGCCGACGCCGACGTGGCCGCCGCCGTCGGCACCGCGACCGCCCGGCAGGCCGCGCTCGCGTCGTGGACCGGTCCAGGAGCGACCGCGGACGGCCATCCGGTGCCGCTGCTCGCCAACATCGGCGGCCCCGCCGAGATCGACGCCGCGCTCGCCGCCGGCGCCGAGGGCATCGGCCTCTACCGCACCGAGTTCCTCTTCCTCGACCGCGCCGAGCCCCCCTCCCTGGACGAGCAGGTAGGCGCCTACCGTGCGGCGCTCGACGCCTTCCCCGGCGGCAAGGTGGTCGTGCGCATGCTCGACGGCGGCGCGGACAAGCCGCTGCCGTTCATGAGCGTGCCCGCCGAACAGAACCCGGCGCTGGGCGAGCGCGGGCTGCGCCTGTTCAAACGCGCGCCCGAGGTGATGGACGTCCAGCTCAGCGCCCTGGCCGCGGTGGCCGCGCCCGAGCTGCAGGTGATGGCCCCGATGGTGGCCACGGCGGAGGAGGCCACCTGGTTCGCCAGGGAGTGCGCCGACAAGGGGCTGCTGGAGATCGGCGTGATGATCGAGATCCCGTCGGCCGCGCTGCGCGCCGCCGACGTGCTCTCCCAGGTCGACTTCGTCTCCATCGGCACCAACGACCTCAGCCAGTACGCCTTCGCCGCCGACCGCGGGCTCGGCGCCGTCAGCGGCCTGCACGACCCCTGGCAGCCGGCGCTGCTCGACCTGGTCGCCATGGTCGCCGGCGCGGCCGGGCAGGCGGGCAAGCCCTGCGGGGTGTGCGGGGAGGCGGCCGCCGACGCGGCGCTGGCGTGCGTCCTGGCCGGGCTGGGCGTGACGTCGCTGTCGATGGCGCCGTCGGCGCTGGCCGGCGTACGCGCCGGGCTGGCCGCGCACACGCTGGAGCAGTGCCGTGCGGCGGCCGAGGCGGCCAGGGCGCAGCCCACGGCGGCCGACGCCCGCGCGGCGGCCCGCGTCCACCTGCCCGGCCTGGCCAGGCTCGGCCTGTAGGGGCCGGGTTCTCGCCCTGGGATCGAGTTCGAGGCTCGGGGCGGGGCCTTCAGCGGCGCGGGGCTGCATGCGGCCGGGTTCTTGCGCTGAGGGCGAGCGCGGGCCCGGACGCGTCGTCGGGTGGATACCTTTGGAGTCATGCTTCGACGGATCGGTACGACAGGACTCCTGGTGATCGCGCTCGTCGCGTGCGGCGGTGGCGGCGGACCCGCGGGGGCCGAGCCGACCGGAGGCAAGGCCGCGCCGCCCGCGCGCAGCAGCGCGCCCGCGACGCCTTCGGCCGCGACGACGCCCGCGCAGAGCGAGGTCCAGCGGGTCCTGTCGCGCCTGACCACCGAGGAGAAGGTCGGCCAGCTGTTCATGCCCGTCCTCTACGGCACCACGGCCGGCTCCGCCTCGGGTGAGAACCAGGCGCGCTACGGCGCGCAGACCCCGGCCAAGGTGATCGCGAAATACCACCTGGGCGGCGTCATCCTCTTCCCCCACAACGTCAAGAGCACCAAGCAGGTCGTCGGGCTGACCAACGGCCTGCAGCGCGCCGCGGGCAAGGTGCCGCTGCTCATCGGCACCGACCAGGAGAACGGCCTGGTCTCGCGCATGTCGGCGCTGATGACGAAGTTCCCCGGCCAGGGCGCGATCGGCGACACCAAGGACACCGGCCTGGCCCGCGAGGTGGCCAAGGCGACCGGCGAGGAGCTGCGTGCGCTCGGGGTCAACCTCGACTTCGCGCCCGTCGCCGACGTCAACGTCAACCCGCGCAACCCCGTCATCGGCCGCCGCGCGTACGGCGACGACCCCAAGCGGGTGGCGGCGTTGGTGGCGGCGGCGGTCAAGGGCTTCGGCGATGCGAAGGTCGCGGCGACCGCCAAACACTTCCCCGGCCACGGCGACACCAGCGTCGACAGTCACACCGGGCTGCCGGTCATCAAGCACACCAAGGCGCAGTGGGAGCGCATCGACGCGCCGCCCTTCAAGGCCGCCATCGACGCGGGCGTCGACGCGGTGATGAGCGCCCACATCGTCTTCCCCAAGCTCGATCCGTCGGGCGACCCGGCCACGCTGTCCAAGCCGATCCTGACCGGCCTGCTGCGCGAGAAGCTGGGCTTCAAGGGCGTCATCTCCACCGACGCGCTCAACATGGCGGGCGCGCGCAAGAAGTACGACGACGGCGAGGTCGCGGTGCGGGCCGTGCTGGCCGGGGCCGACCTGCTGCTCATGCCCAACGACCTGCCCAAGGCGTACAAGGCGGTGCTGAAGGCGGTGAAGTCGGGCCGCATCTCCGAGCAGCGGCTCGACCAGTCGGTCACCCGGCTGCTGACGCTCAAGCACAAGCGCGGCTTCCTCACCGAGGCGCCCGTCGCTTCCGCGGCGAAGGCGGCCGGCGTGCTGCGCTCGTCCGCGCACCGCAAGCTCGCCGCCCGCGCCGGGGGCTGATGCTCCCTATCGCCCTGATTTGGGAGTGAAACAGCGTTTCGCAACGCTCTACCCTGGAACGATGGTTACGGGTGTGCTCATCGACTGGGGCGGGGTGCTGACGACCAGCCTGTCCGACGCCATCGCACGCTGGATCGCCGCCGACAGGATCGACGCCGGCCACTACCACAAGGTGATGCGCGAGCTCATCGACCACGCCTACCGCGGCGGCGACGGCGACAACGTCGTCCACGCGCTGGAAAGGGGCGAGATCGACGGCGCCGCCTTCGAGCGCGACCTGGCCGCCCGGCTGCTCACCGTCGACGGCGTGCCGCCGGTCGCCGAAGGGCTGCTCGAGCGCATGTTCGCGGGCTTCGAGCGGGTCGAGGCCATGTACGACATGCTGCGCGAGGTCCGCGGCAACGGCGTGAAGACCTGCCTGCTGTCCAACTCGTGGTCCAACACCTACCCCCGCGACGGCTGGGACGAGCTGTTCGACGCGGTGGTCATCTCCGGCGAGGTCGGCATGCGCAAGCCGGAGGAGCGCATCTTCCGCCACGCGCTCGACCTCATCGGCCTGCCCGGCGAGGAATGCGTGTTCATCGACGACATCGAGGCCAACATCGCCGCCGCCCGTGCCCTCGGCATCAACGGCATACACCACCGTGACCCCGTCACCACGATCACGCAGCTGGAGGGCCTGCTGCGGCTCACCCTGCGGAAGTAGTCGTCCGCCACGGTCGTGACCAGGGACCGGCAGTAAGGTTGCGATCGGGCTCCCGCCTGGTCGAGCCCCGCACGTCTGGAAAGGTTCGTCATGCGCGTCTATCTGCCGTGTACTCTCCCGGCTCTTGCTGCTGCGGTGAAGGCCGGAGAGGTGGGCCCGGCCCCGCTGACCGGCTATGCGGTGACCCCCGCGCTGATCGAGTGGTACGCCTCGGGCGACACCGAGGAGCTCGAATACGTCGCGCTCACCGAGGCCGCCCGCGCCTCGCTGCGGATGCTGGCCGCCGACCGCGCCGACGGCGTCGACGCCCCCGCGCGGCGTGTCGTGATCGCCGCCGAGGTGCCCGAGAAGGGCGTCACCGCCGGCGCCGCCCTGGAGGAGCGCGGCCGGGTCCGCCTGTCGCGGGTGGTGCCGATGACCAAGGTCGCCGCGGTGCACATCGACGACCACGACGCGGTGGCCGACATCGAGGCCGCCATCGCCGCGCTGCCCGCCGCCGACGCGGGCGACGACGACGCCCGCTTCACCGTGGACGGAGCCGAGGCCCACGAGCTCATGTGGTACGCGACCCAGGAGATCCCTGACCTCATCAGGTGATGGATCCCTGACTCCACGCCGGTTGCCAACGGTGGGATCACGGCAGAGGAGGGCCGGGTTTAGTGATCGTCACTTCCCGCAATGACTCGGCACGGCAAAGTAACCACGACAGGGAGTTGGTTTGCACGTGAAGCGTCGAGTCCTGGCCGTCGCCCTCGGGGCGGCGGTCCTCCTGGCCGGCTCACCGGCCCACGCCGCACTCAAGCCGTACGACCACCAGGACCCCTACAAGACGCACTGCGGTAACTACGCCCGTGCCGTCCGCACAGGCAACATCACCAGCCGGGCTCACGGGACGGTGGGCACGATCAAGCTCATGTGGTCCAGCAAGTGCCAGACCAACTGGACGGAGATCAAGGTCGGCACCACCATGGTCGGCACCATCCACGTCTACACCGCCGACGGCCGCCACAACTCCTTCAACTTCAAGGCCGGCAACGGCGGGCGGCACTGGGGCGACATGCTCTACGGCAAGGACATGTGCGCCTGGGGCAGCGCGTCCGTCCAGTGGGGCGGCGGCCGCGGCGGCCAGAACGCCTCCGGCAGCACCAGCAAGGCCTGCGGCTGATCGCCGCTCCTGGAACCCCACGCACAGGGCGCAACGCCGCCACGTAGGCGACACGCCCTTGAGACGGGCCCCGAGCCGGCAGGCGTTCCCGGAGGCGCGAGGTGAGCTGAGGACCTGCCCCCGTGCCGGCCGGGGCTGCGTGACGGGTTGCGCCCACCTGATGGGTTGGCCTGCGCGATGGCATCGGGCCTACGTGATGGCCGGCCTGTGACGGGCCGGCCTGCGTGATGGCGTTGGGCCTGCCTGACGGCGTAGGCGACGTGCAGTTGTCCGGCGGGCCGTTGTCCGGCGTGCAGTTTCCCGGCGGGCGCGAAGCCGCCGCGTGCACGCCGGAGGCGGTCCGCCGCCGCCCGGTCCCGAGGTGCCGTGGCGGGAGTCCGGTTGCCGTTCCGCGCCGGCGCGCGGCGGTGGGAGCCCGCCCGTCGCTCCGCTCGGAGGGGTGGCGGTTGGGGGTGTCATGGAGATGTCATGGCGGGCATTTAGTCTTGTGCCCGCCATGACACAGCACATCATCTGGGACTGGAACGGCACCCTTTTTCATGACATCGACGCTGTCGTAGGGGCCACCAACGAGGTCTTCAAGCCGTACGAGCTTCCCCCGCTGACCGCCGACGGCTTCCGGGCGGTCTACACGCGCCCCATCTGGGTGGCGTACGAGCGCCTGCTGGGCCGCCCGCTCGTCGAAGGCGAGTGGAAGCGCCTCGACGACGGCTTCCACGAGCACTACTTCCGGCTGGCCGAGGTGTGCGAGCTGGCCACGGGCGCCGAGATGGTGCTGGCGAGCTGGACGGGCACGCAGTCGCTCTGCTCGATGGCCCCGCACGCCCACCTGGTGCCGAAGGTGGAGTCGTTCGGCATCACCCGCCATTTCACCAGGATCGACGGCATCAGCGGCGCCACCGGCGGCGAGAAGGCCGCGCACATGGCCGAGCACGTCAAGGCACTCGGCATCGACCCCGCCCAGGTGCTGGTGATCGGCGACAGCGTGGACGACGGGCTGGCCGCCCGCCACGTGGGCGCGAGGGCCGTGCTCTACACCGGCGGCATGACGACCAGGCAGGAGCTGGAGAGCACCGGCTTCCCCGTGGTCGATCATCTCGCCGACGCCCTGAACCACGTCTGAGCCACGTCTGAGCCACGTCCGACCGGCTGAACCCCGCCGGCCCTCCCGCGCGATGGCCCGGTCATGCCGGATTTCCCGTGGTGAGGGGCCCGGCGGCTCGTGATGGCCTAACCTTTGCAGTGATCCTTCAGGAGGCCGCCATCAACCGCCTTGTGCTGTGGAACGTCGACCTGACGCTGGTCGACGTCTCGATCGTGACCAGAGACGCCTACGCGGAGGCGTTCCGCGCCGTGACCGGGCGCCCGCTCGTCAAGCTCGTCCCCCCGCTCGGCCGCCCCGATTCGGAGATCATCTTCGAGACGCTCGCCGTCAACGGGATCGTGGCGGAGGACGACCACCTGCCCGCGTTCCTCAAGGAGCTGGCCGCGGCCTTCGCGGACCGGCGCGGGCGGCTGTCCAAGGAGGGCCGCATGATGGCCGGGGCGAAGGATGCGCTCAAGGCCGTCTCCAGGGTCGACGGCGTCGTCCAGACCGTGCTCACGGGCACGATCAAGAGCAACGCCGTGCTCAAGCTGAAGGCGTTCGGGCTCGACAAGTACATCGATTTCGAGCTCGGCGGCTACGGCGAGGAGGTCTACCCCAAGGCGACGCTGCTGCAGGTCGCGCAGTCGCGGGCCAGGCAGCGGCTGGGCACGCCGTTCACCAAGGCCAACACGGTGGTCATCGGTGACTCCACCCGTGACGCGCAGGCGGCCAAGATCGGCGGGGCCGGGATGATCGGGGTCGCCTCGGGGCGGTCGATGGCGTCCGAGCTGCGCGAGGCCGGGGCCGACATCGTGCTGCCCGACCTGTCCGACGCCGCCGAGGTGGTGAAGGCGGTCGTGGCCCTGACCTCGCCGGTAGACAGCCCGGTGGACAGCAGGGGGATCTGATCCCGCAGGACCTCACGAGAGGGCGTTGAGGAAGCGGGCGGCGATCGGCGCGGCCACGGCGGAGCCCGCGCCGCCGCCCTCCACGATGACGGAGAACGCGAGGTCGCCCCGGTAGCCGATGAACCACGAGTGCGCGGGCGGCTCCTTACCCGAGCCGTACTCGGCGGTCCCGGTCTTGCCCGCCGTGCCGGGCGGGAAGCTGACGTCGTGCGCGGTGCCGTCCGTCACCACGGCGGGCATGAGGGAGCGGAGCGCGTTCACGACGCCCTTCTCCAGCGGGCGCGGCGTGCCGGGCTGCTGATCGGGGATGCGCTCGCCGACGACCAGGCGGGGCGGGGTCCACGCGCCGGAGGCGATGGCGGCGGCGACGGAGGCCATGTTGAGCGGGCTGGCCAGTACCCGGCCCTGCCCGATGGCGGCGGAGGCGAGGTCGGTGTCGTCCTTGGGGTCGGGGAACTCGGCACGTACGGCGGGCACGCCGGGCGTGATCGGCGTGCCGAAGCCGAAGCTCCTGGCCACCTCGCCGAGCCGGCCGCCGTTCAGCCGGTCGACGCTCATCTGCCCGAACGTCGTGTTGCAGGAGTGCGCGAACGCGTCCTGGAACGTCAGCGTGCCGAAGTCCTCGTGGCCGGCGTTGTGGAAGGGGAAGCCGCCGATGTTCTGCTCGCCCGGGCAGGCGACCCGCTGACCGGGCCGGATGCCGCCGGCGACGAGGGCGGAGGCGGTCACGACCTTGAACGTCGAGCCGGGCGGGTACTTGCCCATGAGCGCCCTGTTGAACCCGCCGGGCGCGTTGACCACGGCCAGGATCTCCCCGGTGGAGGCCCGCAGCGCCACTAGCGAGACCGGCTTGTCCACGCCCTTCAGAGCCTGCGCGCCCGCCCGGTGCACCTTGAGGTCGAGCGTGGTCTGGATGGGCCGCTCACCGCCCTCGTCCCCGGTCAGGATCTTCACCGGCTCGTTCCCCCGGTAGAGGCCGATGACGGTACGGCGGCGCGTCGAGAACCGTTCGGGGAGGGTCGTCTTCATGCCCTCGATGAGCTGCTGCACGGAGCCGGGCGCGGAGGGGTCGTTGACCTGGGTGCCGTCGGCGGCGAGCACGCGTACCGGCTCGGCCTCGCGCGTGACGGCGCGCAGCGACAGGCCCGGCTTGAGCTGCGGGTGCATGGTGGCGGGCGTCCAGGACACCTTCCATGAGCGGTCGCGCTCGACCAGGCGCAGCCGTCCGGTGTAGGTGAGGTCGCGCGGGCCGCGCAGGGCGGCGTCGAAGGCGATGACGCCGTCGTGCGCGCTCCGGTCGCCGCGCTGGAAGGTCGCGCCGGTCAGCTTGAGCCCGGTACGGAAGTCGCGGTGGGCGCGCTCGAAGCCGGCCGGCGGGTCGGCGACCAGGCCCCGCATGGTGGCGTAGTCCTGGGCTGTCCAGGCCGCCAGGTAGCGGTCGGCGGTCTCCTCGGGCGAGCCCTGGGTCCATGTCGCCCAGATGACGCCGCCCGCCGCGACGACCGGGACCAGCAGCCCCGCCCCGATCCAGAGCCATGGCCTGCGGTGACGCCTGCCGTAAATTCTCCCCGTTCGCTGTGCCATGCCGCAGAGGACACCAGAGCGGGAGTAATAGTGTCCAATATTGATATGAGGGACATCTAGATATAAATCTGGATATATTTGCTGGTCATGGACCTCGTTCGGCACCTCCGCTACTTCATCGTGGTCGCGGAGGAACTGCACTTCGGCAACGCGGCGATCCGGCTCGGCATGGCCCAGCCGCCGCTCAGCCAGCGCATCAAACGGCTGGAGGAGGAGCTGGGCGTACGGCTGTTCGACCGTTCCGCCCGCCAGGTGCGGCTCACCGAGGAGGGCCGGCTGCTGCTGGGCGAGGCCCGCGAGATCGTCTCCCGCGTCGAACGGCTGCACGAGCTGGCCAGACAGGGCGGCGGCGCGGTGCTCAAGGTCGGCGTGCCGCCCGACCTGGCCGCCTCCGTGCTGGCGGCCCTGGTGGCGAACTTCCGCGCGGCCAGCCCGGACGTACGCCTCGCGCCCGCCGAGATCTGGACCGCCGACCAGGTGACGGCCCTGGCGGAGGGCACGATCGACGTCGGGCTCGTCCGCCATCCCGTCGCCGCGCCCGGACTGCGCTTCGGCCGGACGCTCGTGCAGGCGCAGGGCGTGCTGCTGTCCGAGAGCGATCCGCTGACCGCCGTCGGCGAGGTGCATCTGGCCGATCTGGCGGGCCGCGAGCTGCTGCTGCCGCCCCAGGAGGGCGAGCCGGGCTGGCGGGCCGAGGTGCTGTCGGAGTGCCGCCGCCACGGCTTCGTCCCCGCGCAGGTGCACGACGGTGCCGGGCTCGGCCTGGTGCTCGCGGGGGCGGCGGTGGCGTTCGGCCCGAGGATGGAACTGCCGGGACTGGCCTGGCGGCCGCTGCTAGGCTCGCCGATCGCGAGCCGGGTCTCCACGGCCTGGCGCACGGAGACGGCCGCGACCGCGGGCTTCTCGGCCGTGGCCGTACGGACGTTGAAGGAGAGCGCCGGGATGACCGAGCACGGCCTCGCGCCCCAGCGGCGGGTCAGCCGAAGGCCGGGGATGCTGGCATGACCCCGCCCGACTTCGACGCCCTGTTCACCCGCGCCGGCGTGACCGGGTGGCTGTACGCGGCCGACATCGACACCGGTCACGACGTCGGCCACGGGCCGGACGAGCCGCTGCCGACGGCCTCGATGTTCAAGGTGCCGCTGCTGGTGGAGCTCTGCCGCCAGGCCGACGCCGGGCGGCTCGTCCTGACCGACCGGGTCACGGTGCCCGCCGAGGGCCGCGTGCCGGGGCCGACCGGGATCGCGGCGATGCTCGACGACGTGACGATGTCGCTGCGCGACCTCGCGTACCTGATGATCGCGGTCAGCGACAACACGTCGGCCGACACGCTGCTCGGCCTGATCGGGTGCGACGCGGTCAACGCCATGCTGGACGGGTTCGGGCTCACGCGTACGCGGGTCGTGCAGGGCGCGGGTGAGGCCAACGCGCGCATGCGCGAGGACGCCGGGCACGCCTGGCCGTACCTCGACCCGGAGGACATCGCCCGGCTCAGCGTGCTCGACCCGGAGCGCACCAACCGCAGCACGCCGCGCGAGATGGTCCGGCTGTTCGAGCTGATCTGGCGCGACGAGGCCGCGTCCGCCGAGTCGTGCGCGTGGATGCGCAGCGTGCTCAACATGCAGGTCTGGCCGCACCGGCTGGCCTCCGGCTTCCCGTACGACGACGTGGCCGTCAGCGGCAAGACCGGCACCTTCCCGACGCTGCGCTGCGAGTCGGGCGTCGTGGAGTACCCCGACGGCCGCCGGTACGCGGTGTCGGTGTTCACCCGGTCGTTCAGCACCGCGCTCAACCAGCCGCGCGCCGACGCGGTGATCGGCACCGCCGCGCGTATGGCGGTGGACCACCTACGGAGGTAGCAAGTTATGGGGGAGTGCCGGGTATGACATTCCTCCGTACGGGCGACAGGATGAGTGACATGGTTGCTGAGGGCGAGCTTCTCTGGGAGCCGGACGACGAGGTGGTCGCATCGGCCAGGCTGACCCGCTACCTGAAGTGGCTGGGCCGGTCGGAGGACTACGAGGACGTGTGGCGGTGGTCGGTCGACGATCCCGCCGCGTTCTGGACGTCGATCTGGGACTACTTCGAGGTGATCGGCGAGCGCGGCGACGGGCCGGTGCTGTCGGGCACGATGCCCGGCGCCCGATGGTTCGCCGGCGCGAGCCTCAACTACGCCGAGAACGCCTTGCGCCACGACGACGGCCCCGGGCTGATCTTCCTGGGCGAGGACGGCGGCCGGCAGGAGATGAGCAGGGCCGAGCTGCGTGAGGAGGTCGCGCGGGTGCGGGCCGGTCTCATCAGGCTCGGCGTCGGCCGCGGCGACCGGGTGGCCGCCTACGTGCCCAACATCCCGCAGGCGCTGATCGCCTTCCTGGCCACGGCGTCGCTGGGGGCGATCTGGTCGGCCGGTTCGCCTGACTTCGGCGTGCCGTCCATCGTCGACCGGTTCAAACAGATCGAGCCGAAGGTGCTCATCGCCGTCGACGGCTACCACTACAACGGCAAGAGCTTCGACCGCTCCGCCGCCGTCAACGAGATCGCCGCCGCGCTGCCCTCGCTGCGCGCCACCGTGTGGATCCCCTACCTGGCCGCCGCCGACGAGGGCCGCGCGCCGCAGCAGGCCGAGCCGGCCGCCGCCCGCACCGCCGAGGTGCCGCACGGCGAGGTCATCGGCTGGGAAGGGCTGCGGGCCGAGGCGGGGCCGCTGGAGTTCGAGCGGGTGCCGTTCGACCACCCGCTGTGGATCCTCTACTCCAGCGGCACGACCGGGCTGCCCAAGCCGATCGTGCACGGCCACGGCGGCGTGGTGCTCGAACACCTCAAGGCGCTCACCTTCCACCAGGACCTCGGGCCCGGCGATGTGTTCTTCTGGTACACCACCACGGGCTGGATGATGTGGAACTACCTCATCGGCGCGCTGCTGGTGGGCGCCACGCCCGTGCTCTACGACGGCTCGGCCACGCATCCGTCGCCGGACGCGCTGTGGCGCGTCGCCGCCTCGGAGGGGGTGACGTACTTCGGGGTGGGGGCGCCGTACATCATGGCCTCGCTCAAGGCCGGGCTGCGCCTGGAAGGGCTGGAGAAGCTGCGCGGGGTCGGCTCGACCGGCTCGCCGCTGCCGCCCGAGGGCTTCGCCTGGCTCGCGGCCCAGCTCCCCGGCACGCCGCTGGGGTCGTTCTCCGGCGGCACCGACGTGTGCACCGGGTTCGTCGGGGCGACCCTGCTCCATCCCGTCAGGGCCGGGATCATCCCGTGCCGGTCGCTGGGGGCGAAGGTGGAGTCGTACGACCCGGCGGGCAAGCCGGTGATCGGCGAGGTGGGCGAGCTGGTGGTTACCCAGCCGATGCCGTCGATGCCGGTCTGCTTCTGGAACGACCCCGACGGCCGCCGCTACACCGAGAGCTACTTCGACGTCTACCCCGGCGTCTGGCGGCACGGCGACTGGATCAAGATCAACGAGGACGGCAGCTGCGTCATCTACGGGCGCTCCGACTCCACGCTCAACCGGGGCGGCGTCCGCATGGGCACCAGCGAGTTCTACCGGGTGGTCGAGCGCTTCGACGAGATCGCCGACAGCCTCGTCATCGACACCGGCCAGCTCGGACAGGAGGGCAGGCTGCTGCTCTTCGTCACGCTCGCCGAGCAGGCCGAGCTGACCGACGAGCTCGAACGCGAGCTGCGCACCGCCCTGCGCACGGAGCTGTCGCCGCGCCACGTGCCCGACGAGATCCGGGTGGTGCCGGGCATCCCCCGGACGCTGTCGGGCAAGAAGCTCGAGGTGCCCGTACGCAAGATCCTGCTCGGCACGCCCATCGAGAAGGCCGCCAACCCCGACGCCATGGCCAACCCGGAGGTGCTGCCCCACTTCACCCGGGACTGACGCGGGCTCACCCCGGCTCGGGCTCGGGTTCGAAACAGGTCGGCTCGGGTTCGGGCCCGGGACGCTCTGGTTCGGGACAGGCCGGCTCGGGTTCGGGGCGGGTCCGTCCGGGTCCGGCGCGGGCCCGCCCCGGATGGGCGCGGGTCAGTCCTTGTCCAGGCCGAACAGGGGCAGGCACGCGTCCAGGCCGTGGATCTCGAACCCGGGCTGCTCCTTCCAGTCCTCCCTGGGCAGGCGGAAGCGGTGGCTGACGACCGGCTCGCCGCCGCGCTTGATCAGGCTGAAGCCGTCGTCGTGGTAGCCGAGCTTGCGCGTGACGCGCAGGGAGGCGGGGTTGTCGTCGAACGCCTCCGTCAGCGCGTACCGGGCGCCGAGACCGGCGAACGCGAAGTGCAGCACCGCCTGGCGCATCTCGGTGCCCACGCCCTGCCCCTGGAAGGGCCTGCCCAGCCAGGAGCCGGTCTTGACCTCCTTCAGCACGCGGAAGTCGCTCGCCGTCACGCCCTGAACGCCGAGGACCTGGCCGTCGCGTACGACGACGAACTCGATCGCCCACTCGTCGGCGCTGAAGCGGCCCCAGGTGGAGAAGTGGTACTGGATCGTGCGCTGTGCGCGCTCGGCCGGCGTGCCCTCGGTCCACGGGAATATGAACGGCATCTGCCCCTCCTCGTGCACGCCGTCGGCGGCACGGTCGGCCAGCTCGTCGAGCTCCTCCAGGGAAGGGACGTGCAGGCTGAGGTTCGGGGTGGTGATCTTTAGCTCGAAGAGCGGCCAGTTACGCATGGCACGGGATGCTGCCAGACGCGGGGGAGGCCGCGCGAGTCATTTTTCCGACAAAAGCGCATTTTCCTGAATCTCGATATTAGCCGCGTCTTTTCCTCGACAAAACCATGAATTCTCTGGTGTCTGGGTAGCGTCGATTTATGACGATAAAGCTTCAGACATTCACAGTGTTCGCTCTGTCCGCCGGCGTCGTCCCGTTCACCGCGACCCCGCTGCCCGCCTCCGCCGCGACGTCGAGCGCCGCGTCCGCCGCGGGGGCCGTTCGGCTCCTCAGCCCGCCGCCGCCCGCAGAGAGCACGGCGACCGAGGAGGAGGCGGAGCGCAAGCCCGTCCTGCTCCGGCCGGGGGACAAGGGCGAGGCCGTCCGCACGCTGCAGCGCAAGCTCCACCGCGGCCGCTACTACTTCGGGCCCATCAACGGCAAGTACGACGAGCAGACCAAGTTCGCCGTCTGGGCGTTCCAGAAGCACAAGCGCATGCAGCTCAGCAACCAGGTCGGGCCGAAGATGCTGTCGGCGCTGGACAAGCCCATCAAGCACCGGGTGCTGGTGCCGAACGGCGCGGCCAACCGGGTCGAGATCAATCTCACCAGGCAGCTGCTCGTCGTCTACCGCAACCGCAGGCCCGCGCTGATCTCGCACATCTCCAGCGGCGCCGAGGTGCGCTACTGCCATAGCGGGCGCTGCGGCAACGCCATCACGCCGGTCGGCGACTTCCGCGTGCTGCGCCGCGCACCCGGCTGGACGACCGGGCCGCTCGGGTCGATGTTCAATTCGCTCTACTTCACCGGGGCCATCGCCATGCACGGCTCGACGAAGGTCCCGCTGCGGCCGGCCTCGCACGGGTGCGTGCGGCTGCCGCTCGAGACGTCCAAGCGGCTGTACCGGATGGTGAAGATCGGGGAGCCGGTGCACGTGCGGGGGAAGTTTTCGGTGCGCGCCTTCCGATGAAATTTCTCGAAATTTCGGACCATAGTGACATTTCTCGTGCCCGTCTGCGGCGCGTCCCCGGCCCGCCATTCCCGGCACGAAATCGTTCCGGCCCGCGCGCATAGAGCGGCCATTTCAGGCGTGGCGCCGTCACGGCTGCGCGCGTGGGGCGGCCATTCCGGCTGTGGGGCCGTGGTGGCCGTGTGCGTGGGGTCGGTCGTTCCGGGTGTGGTGTCGTGCGGCTGTGCGCGTGGGGCGGCCATTCCGGCTGTGGGGCCGTGGTGGCTGTGTGCGTGGGGTCGGTCGTTCCGGGGGCGGTGTCGTTGTGGCTGCGGGGCTGGGCTTGGCCGGTCCCGGGGGCGGTGGCACCCGGGCCGCACGAAAGGCCGGCCGGCGTCGTCGGCGATGGGCGGCTCGGGCTGTGGTCGCCCTTCCTTTGCCGGTCTGGGCCATGCCTGCTCTCGGAGGTGGAGGGCGGCAGGGCGAGCGGGTGAGCGGCGCGAAAGGCCGGGCGATGGGGAGCCGTCGCCGTGAACGCTCCGCGGAGGGCGGGCGGGGACGCTGTGGCGGCGCGGCGGCGGCGTCACGGGGGCGCAGGAGCGGGCGAGGGGCTGGTCGGGGCGTCGGGCGGAGTCGTGCGGACGCGGAGGGCGGCCGCGTGGGGTGGGGTCGTCCGGCGTGTGGTGCCGGGAAGGGGCGGGGCTCGGTCGGGGAGGGGCCCGGCGGCGGGGCGGGGTGTGCCGGGTGCGGGTCCACGGCACGCGTCGCCGGGCCCCTCGGGTCAGGCGGGGCCGCCTACGCGGGAGAAGCGAGGCAGGCCACCGACGCGGGCGAGGCGGGGCACGCTGTCCCCGGCCTTCTTCAGCACGCCGTCCTTGACCAGCCGCAGCGGGGAGCCGGCCGGTTTGGGGCCGTCGCCGGTGGTCTGGGCCAGGCGCAGGGCGAGCGCGGGGCACATGTCGACGGCCCGGCGCGCGTCCTTGAGCATGAACCCGGGGATCGTCCTGAACGACGGGAACCCGTAGTCGTCCAGATCCACGAACTCGGGCAGCAGGTGCGCGCACAGGCCGTGCCCGGCGCAGCGGGACCAGTCGACCTCGAGCCGGTACTCGGGCTCGGGCTCGCGCTCCGGCATCGGCATGACACCGCGTACCGGACGGCCGCACGAGCCGTGCTCCAGGTGGACGGCGATCTCGTCCTCGAACGCGTCCAGAGCCGACAGCACGAACTTGGCCGTGCCGTCCGGGTGGAAGCAGGCGCCGCGGCGCTCGACGACGCGCACGGCGCGGCGCACCGCGTCCACGGAGCCGGTGCCCTCGGCGAGCGCGCAGAGGGCCCTGGCGACGTCGGGCAGGCCGAGCCGGCACGGCCCGCACTGCCCGGCGGACTCCGACGCGAGGTACGAGGCGACCCGCGCGGCCTCGCCGAGCGGGCACGTGGACTCGCCGAGCGGCACGATGATGCCCGCACCGAGGGTGGCCCCTGCCGCCTTCATGCCCTCGCGCGAGATGACCGCCGTCTCGACGGCCTCGGCCGACAGCCACGCGCCGTGGTAGCCGCCGACCAGCACACCGTCGCCGGCGTCCGCCTCGCACAGGGCGAGCACGTCGGCCAGCAGGGTGCCGGTGGGCGTCTCGATGACCGCGCCGTTGGCGGCGCCGCCGCTGACGGTGAGCAGGATCGTGCCGGGCTCCCTGGCGGTGCCCACTTCGGCGTACTTCTCGGGGCCGTACTCGGCCAGCAGCGCGAGCTGCGCGTACGTCTCGGTGTTGGACAGCAGGGTCGGCAGCCCGTCCACGCCGCTGTGCGCGGCGCGCTTCTTCCTGCCCGGCGGGATGCCCTCCTCCCCGTTGACCGCCCGGACGAGGGCGCCGCCCTCGCCGGAGATGAACCGCTCCTTGATCCCGACCACCCTGATCGGGACGCGGCTCTCGGCGCCGCCGGAGACGTTGGCCGCGCGGCGCTCGGCCACGGCGGCGGCGACGGACGCCTCTGCGACCTCGCCGCCCGCCGTGGCGACGACGACCTCGCGGGCGCCGAGCGCCTCGGCGGCCAGCACCGCGCCGTCGAGCACGAGGTGCGGGTTGCGGGTGAGCAGCATGGCGTCCTTCGAGCTGGCCGGCTCGCCTTCGGCGCCGTTGACCAGCACGACGCTCTCGCCGGTGCCGGCGGCGTCGGCCACCGCCCTGAGCTTCCTGGCGAAGGGGAACGCCGCACCGCCCCGGCCGCGCATGTCCACCTCGTTGGCGTACGAGATGAGCTCGTTCAGCTCGCGCGGCTCCACGAGGCCGTGCAGGGTGCGGTGGGCGGGCAGGTCGAGACGGCGGCAGTGGTCCAGCCCGGCGGTGAGCCGGGCCGGACCCATGCGCAGCACCCGTGGGACGCGGGCGGGTATCACGAAGCCTCCTGTTCGCGTGCGGGCGGGGTCATCCCGCCTCCCTGTACCTGCGGCGCGCCTCGGCGAGGCTGACGGGCGCATCGGCCCGGGCCGTCGCCGCGGCGGCGGCCTCCCTGCTGCGTTCCTGGGCCCTGGTCCGGGCGGTGGCGGGACGCTCGGCGGGCACGCCCACCGGAGCGGCGGACGTGACCTCGGGCCCCGGCACCCGCTCGGGTACGATCGGCGGCCGGCGGACCGTGGCCAGCACGCGGACGATCAGCGCGCTGCCGACCGCCGCCATGCTGGCCACGTACGACCAGGCCACCCAACCGGCCGGCGGGCGGCCGGCCGTCAATCCGTGCATGATGCCGATGGGCCAGGCGAGGTAGGCGGCGGAGTGGAGGATCCGCCACATCCACGGCCTGTTCCGCACGGCGAAGCGTCCTCGGATCATGCCCGTCACCACGGCCACGACCATGAGGTCGAAGGCCAGGGTGCCGAATCCCACCCAGATCCCGGCGATCGGCACGACCGCGGCCCCCGCCGGCACGTGCCCCAGGCTGATCATGAGCGTGATGTGCGTCAGCAGGAACGCCAGCCCGATGAGCGCGGTGGCCCGGTGCGCGAGCTGGGCCCTGACCCGGTTGGCCGGGGACAGGAAGACGCGTTCGGTGGTGATCAGGCCGAGCGCGACGGTCGCGGTCAGCAGCACCAGGGCGAACACGCCTGCGTAGAACTCGAGGAAGCCGACCCCTCGGCCCAGCATCGCGATGCCCTGCTCGGTCCTGGTCAGCGCGAACGCCGAGAGCATGACGGCAGCGATCATCGCGCTCGCCCCCAGCCGGACGTTCCTGGTGTCCAGCAGGGTAGGGGCGTGCCTGGGGTGTCGTCTGTGGAGCATGTAGTTCCCTCCAAGGTCGAGTGAGGGTGCGACTCGGAAGGCTGGGTGCCCTGGCCGGGCGGCCGATCAGATCAGCAACGGCGGCCCCGGTTGATGCAGTTGACGACGTTCTGCATCAGCCTGTCGGGCATCACGTTGACGAAGTCGCCGTGGTCGGTGACCGGGTTGTGCTTCTGCTCCGGGAAGGCGTCCAGGGCGTACGAGGGTCCTTGCGGTACTGCGTACGTGAGGGTCATGCGGAGCTGGGGGATCGCCCTGGTCCCCTGGGGGCAGGCACCGTTCTGGTCGGGGAAGACCACGTGCGTGCGGTGATCGGCGCTGTCGGTGTTCTGGCCGTCCCAGCAGCTGGGGAAGTCCAGAATACGAACCACCAGGCTCCCGCGCGGGCAAAGCGGATATTTATCGGTTGTTATGCGATTTTGGAATCCCGTGCACGTCCAGGCGGCGTGTGCGTTAGCGGTGCCGTTGGTGGCCGCCTTGGCGTCGCCGGTGATGATCCTCATGAACCTCGGCATGGCGACGACCCTGGAGGTCGGGTTGCCGCGGAAGCGCAGCTCGACCGAGCGGGGCCGCAGCACCTGGCCGACGTTGCCGTCCGGGTCGCCGGCGTTCGTGTCGGACCTGCGGTCTCTGATCACCGGCCAGAAGTACGTGGACTGGTCGCCGAGTCGGCAGGTCGTGTCGGCCGCCGCCAGGCTCTCGTCGGTCGAGAACGCGTCGGTCGAGAGGTTGCCGACGTAGTCGTGCAGGTGGTGCGCGCCGTTCTGCACGCCGGGGGCGACGATGAAGTTGTCCGGGTTGTTGTGGCCCTCGCGGTTGGTGCCGCAGCGCGAGACGAACGAGCCGCGCGAGCCGTTCCTGCCGAACCGGGCGTCGAGGCGGGTCGGCTGCACCTGCCGGATGTCCACGAAGTCCTGGACGAACGGGCCGAGGCCGGCGCAGGGGTCACCGGCGGTCGGAGAGGGCGAGGGGCTCTGCGAGGGGTCGGCATTGCCGTTGTTCCCGCCGTTGCCGTTATCCCCGTTGTTCCCGCCGTTTCCGTTGTTGTTGCCGTTGTCGCCAGGATTGCCGTTGTTCCCGGTGTTGTCGCCCGTGTTCCCGTTGTCGCCGTTGTTACTCCCGTCGTTGTTTCCGTTGCCGTTATTGGCGCCGTTCCCGTTATTGCCGTTGTTGTTTCCGTTGTCCGGATTGCCCTGATTATCGGTCGGGCTGGGGGTCGGGCTGGGGGAATTGGTCGGCTTACCGCCGCGGCGGCGCGAGAAAAGCGACGGGCCGCCGTCGTTCTCGTCATCGGGAGAACGCGGATTCACGGCCACGCCGCCGCCCTGCGGCGCCTGCTGGTCGAAGCCCTGCCCGTCCTGGCCCTGCCGGCCGACCTGGCGGTTACGGCTCTGCTGCTGGTTCTGGTCCTGGTCCTGTTGCGCCTGGCCGCGCCGGCCGAAGTCCCTGCCGAAGTCTCTGTCGAAGCCCCGGCCGTTCCTGCCCTGCTCGTTCCTGCCCTGCTGGTTCCTGCCCTGCTGGTTTCCGTCGGGCTGGTCTCTGCCGGGCTGCTGGGTCTGCCGCCCCTGAGGTGACTGGCCGGTCTGTCCGGGGATGCAGGGGGCGGCGACCGCCGGGCCCACGCCGATGACGGCCGCGGACACCAGGCCGGTCGCCGTCACGGCCAGCGCGGACACGGCCGCGGCCATGCGTCTGGATCTCGTCATGTGTGTCTCCTCTTTTCAACCGCCGTTGACGACGGGTGGAGCGGGTGAGGGCGTGGGGGCTTCCGGAAGCCGGCTGTGGTCCACCAAGCCGGTGGACTCCAGGTACGCCATGTGGCGCATCACGTAGTTGATGCCTTCCTGGGCGAACTTCCTGATCTCGGAGTTCCTGGTCCCGGACCGCACGCCCGCCACGACGGGGAAGACCTTCCCGTGCGCGGCACGCAACAGGTTGGCGAAGTCCTTGTCGAAGGCGGGGCCGCTCTCGGCCGCCAGCTGGGCCATCCAGCGCTGCTGCTCAGGGCTGGGCTCGTCGGGCAGGGCCACGCCGAGCTTCTTCGCCGTCTGGCGGACGAGCAGGTCGAGCTCCTTGTGCTCATCCCGCAGGAGCTTCCCGACCTCCTTCACACGCTGGGACTCGGCGCGGGTCTGGGCGTACTCGCCGGCGGGCATCTCCCAGAGGCCCGCCTGGCGTACCTTGAAGAGCAGATCGACGTCGGCGGCCGTCAGCGGCCCCGACGACCGCGGCGCCCACTGAGCGGACGCGGGGCCGATCGCCGAGGGCATGACCAGCGCGATCGTCGCGGCGGCGGCTACCACGAAGCCGCCGAGCATGAACAACTCGCCGCGCAAAAGCCTGTGCATGGTCGGAGGTACGCGGCCGTAGCAGGCGAGGTTCACGTATGGCCGGAGATAGTTAGAAATGACTGGAGTTATCGGAGTGGCTACCGCTTGGATAACGAAGGTGTAAAGATGTGCCCCGTGCTAGGTCACCTCGACGGCAGGTTCGAGAGTGCGGATGCCGAGGCGGAGCACCGCATCGCGGTGCTCTACCAGGAGTTCGGCGGCCCTCTGCTGCGCCACGTACGTAAATCAACAGGTAACGACCTTCAGTGGGCTGAAGACGTCGTGCAGGAGACGATCGTCAGAGCCTGGCGAAACTCGGCAAGACTGCAATGGGAACCGAGCCTGATATGGGCGTGGCTGCTCACCGTGGCCCGCCGCATAGTCATTGATGGTCGTCGGCGGAAGAGCGTCCGGCCGCAGGAGGTCGAGCCGCCTGAAGTCGACATGATGTCGGTCCCGGACGGATCGGAGCGGGCGTTATCGGCGATGGTCGTCGCTGACGCGCTGCGGTCCCTGTCTCCGGAACACCGCGAAGTCATTGAGCAGACCTACCTTCGAGACCGTACGATAAGTGAAGCGGCGGAGATTCTGGGGATCCCGCCGGGCACGGTGAAGTCCCGGCTCTACTACGGGATCCGGGCTCTCCGCGAGCTGCTGCGGGACAAGGGGGTAGCCGGCTGATGCACGAGGGGGTGGCCGCCTACGTCCTCGGCGTCCTCGATGAGGAGGAGCACGAGGCGTTCGAACGCCACCTCGAAACGTGCGAGCGATGCCAGGCGGAGCTGGTGGAGTTCGCCGAGGTGCCCCTGCAGCTCGACGAGCTCAAACACGACCCCTCCTCGACCTCGGGCGATGACCCTCCGATGTCTTCCATGTCACGTTGACGTTCGTCCCCTTTTCGGGTGGTATCGGTAGGGCAAGGCGTCACACCCGGTCTGACCTGGCCGGGTGGTCAGGGGGAGGTGTTCGGTGGGCATCGACGGTGATGCGCCCGATCCCCCGCATCGGCGGTTCGGTGGGCAGGGCGGCCTGCTCTCCTACGGCGACCACCTTCGCCTGCCCGAGCTCCTCGACCAGCGGCGGCCGCGGTCCGCGGCCCCAGACGAGCAGCCGTTCATCACCGCGCACCAGGTCTCTGAGCCGTGCGTCAAGCCGCTGCTTCGGGAACTGGAGCCGGCGCGCACCGCGATGTCCGCGGGCGAGCCGTGGCGGGCCGGGCACCTGTTCCGGCGGGTGCGCGCGGCCGAGCGGGTGATGACCGAGCAGGTCGAGGTCCTGGAGACGATGACCCCGCAGGACTTCCCGGCCTTCCGTGCCGGTCCGGCGCCCGCGAGCGGGTTCCAGCCGGTGTCGTTCGGGAAGCCGGAGTCGCCGGCGGGGCCGAAGGACGAGCGCCATCTCGGCTCCTTCGGGCACGCGGGCGAGGACGAGCTCGCCCGGTTGCGCCGCAGTCTCGCGGAGCCCACCCTGTGGGATGCTTACCAGACCGCCCTTTCCCAGCGTGGCCTGCCGGTCTCCGACAGCGAGATCATGGACTCGCTGCCGGCCGTGGCGAGGGACCGCGGGTCTCACGACGACCCGTGGCAGCTGGCCGAAGACCTGCTGACGCACGACGAGACCGCCGCGCTGTGGCGGATGCGCCACGTCCAGAGGGTCGAGCGCCAGATCGGCACCAGATCGGGCACAGGCGGCTCGACCGGTGCTCCCCATCCGCGCGGCAGGACGCGCCTGCACTACTTCCCGCTGCTGTGGGAACTAAGGGCCTGGCTATGAACAGCCATGGCGAACCCTCACAAAGGAGTGAGAGCGAGATGCCGCTCGACGAGGCCAAGGATGAGCTGCTCCAGCGAGCCGCGGAAAGCTGCGCGGCGAGCAGTGAGCATATGAGCGCCGAGGAGGCGCTGTCCTTCCTGCGGCTTTATTACCGACATGTCGCACCGGAGGACCTGCTCGACCGCAACCCCGTTGACGTGTACGGCCCCGCGATGTCCCAGAGGCAGCTCGCGGAGGTCCGCCCCCAAGGCAGGGCGGTGGTCCGTGCCTACACCCCCACGATCGAGGAGAACGGCTGGGACCCCGGCCACTCCGTGGTCGAGGTGGTGACCGACGACATGCCGTTCCTCGTCGACTCAGTCACGATGGAGCTCGACCGCCACGGCCTCGGCACCCATCTGGTGGTCCACCCGCAGATGCGGGTGCGCCGCGACATGACCGGCAGGATGCTCGGCCGCGACCAGGAGGACATCACCGGCCAGATGCTGGTCGAGTCGTGGATCCACATCGAGATCGACCGGCAGTCCGACCCCCTGGTGCTCAAGAGGCTCGAGACCGACCTGCTGAAGGTGCTCGCCGACGTGCGCCACACGGTCGAGGACTACGCGAAGATGCGCGCCCTCGCCGTGCAGACGGCGGAGGACCTGAGCATGAACCCGCCGCCGCTGGAGCCCGCGGAGGTCGAGGACAGCATCGACCTGCTGCGCTGGCTCGCCGACGGGCACTTCACCTTCCTCGGCTACCGCGAGTACCGCCTTGAGCACACCGACGAGGGCGATGCGCTGCGCGCGGTGCCCGGAGCGGCGCTCGGCATCCTCCGCGACGACAAGGCCGGCTCGGAGAGCTTCGCCGCGCTGCCGCCCGAGGTACGGGCCAAGGCGCGCGAGAAGCAGCTCATGATCATCACGAAGGCCAACAGCAAGGCCACCGTGCACCGGGCCTCCTACCTCGACTACATCGGGGTGAAGCTGTTCTCGGCCGAGGGCGAGGTGATCGGCGAGCGGCGCTTCCTCGGCCTGTTCACCCACGTGGCCTACAACGAGTCGATCTCCCGCATCCCGGTGCTGCGCCGCAAGCTGGCCGACGTGCTGGACAAGGCCGGGCTCGCCCCCGACAGCCACGACGGCAAGGACCTCATCGAGATCCTGGAGACCTTCCCCCGCGACGAGCTCTTCCAGACCTCGCTCGACCAGCTCCTGCCGATCGCGCTCGGCGTGCTGCGGCTGCGCGAGCGCAAGCAGGTCAAGCTCTTCCTGCGCCGCGACGACTACGGCCGCTACATCTCCTGCCTGATCTACCTGCCGCGCGACCGCTACACCACCAAGGTCCGGCTGAAGATGCAGGAGGTGCTGCTCAAGGCGCTCGGCGGCACGTCCATCGACTACAGCGCCCAGATCGGCGAGTCGACGCTGGCCCGGCTGCACGTCGTCGTGCGCGGCGAGCGCGGCAAGCAGCTCCCGCCGCCCAGCGTGGACGTCGAGGAGCTGGAGTCCCGCCTGGCGGCGCTCACCCGTTCCTGGGAGGACGACCTGGCCGCCGCGCTGACCGAGCTGACCTCCGAGGAGGAGGCGCCCCAGCTCATCAAGCGCTACGCCGCCGCCTTCCCCGAGGGCTACAAGGCGGACTTCCCGCCCAAGGTTGCCGTGGCCGACCTGCAGCGGCTCGAACAGCTCGTCGCGGAGGGCGACGGCGACAAGGTCGGCATCAACCTGTACGAGCCGTACGACGCGGCCGAGGGCGAACGACGGCTGAAGATCTACAAGATCGGCTCGCCCATCTCGCTGTCGCAGGCGCTGCCGCTGATCCAGCGGCTCGGGGTCGAGGTCGTGGACGAGCGGCCGTACGAGATCGACCGCGACAACGACCCGCGCACCAAGAACGCCTGGATCTACGACTTCGGCCTGCGCTACACCCCGGCCGAGGGCGTGGACAGGAAGGACTTCAAGAAGCTCTTCCAGGACGGTCTCGAGGCCCTGTGGACGGGCCGGGTGCAGGCCGACGACTTCAACGCGCTCATCCTCAGCGCCGGGCTCACCTGGGAGCAGGTCGAGATCCTGCGGGCCTACGCCAAGTACCTGCGCCAGACCGGCAGCACGTTCTCCCAGCGGTACATGGAGGACGTGCTCAAGGGCAACGTCAGGATCGCCCGGCTGCTGGTGCACCTGTTCGAGGCCAAGCTCGACCCCAAGCGCGGCGAGGACGTGCGCACCGACCTCGTGGAGGCGCTCAACGAGGAGATACTCGGGGCGCTCGACGAGGTGGCCTCGCTGGACGAGGACCGCATCCTGCGGGCGTACCTGGAGATGATCCACGCGACGCTGCGCACCAACTACTTCCAGACGGTGAACGGCGCGCGCAAGCCGTACATCTCGCTGAAGTTCGACCCGCAGGCCATCAGCGTGCTGCCGCTGCCCAGGCCGAAGTACGAGATCTTCGTGTACTCGCCGCGCGTCGAGGGCGTGCACCTGCGCTTCGGCAAGGTCGCGCGGGGCGGCCTGCGGTGGTCGGACCGGATGGAGGACTTCCGTACGGAGATCCTCGGCCTGGTCAAGGCGCAGATGGTGAAGAACACCGTGATCGTGCCGACCGGCTCCAAGGGCGGATTCGTCGTGAAGAAGCCCCCGAAGTCCGGCAAGCGGGAGGACCTGCTGGCCGAGGGCGTGGCGTGCTACCGGACGTTCATCTCCGGCCTGCTCGACGTCACCGACAACCTCGTGGACGGCAAGGTCGTGCCGCCGCCCGACGTCGTCAGGCACGACGGCGACGACACCTACCTCGTGGTCGCCGCCGACAAGGGCACCGCGACGTTCTCCGACATCGCCAACGAGGTCGCCAAGGAGTACGGCTTCTGGCTGGGCGACGCCTTCGCCTCCGGCGGCTCCATCGGCTACGACCACAAGGGCATGGGCATCACCGCCCGCGGCGCGTGGGAGTCGGTCAAGTACCACTTCCGCACGATGGGCGTGAACGTCCAGACGACCGACTTCACCGTGGTCGGCATCGGCGACATGTCGGGCGACGTGTTCGGCAACGGCATGCTCCTGTCGAAGCACATCAGGCTCGTCGCCGCCTTCGACCACCGGCACATCTTCGTCGACCCCACGCCCGACGCCGCCCGCTCGTACGCCGAGCGGCGCCGCCTCTTCGAGCTGCCCCGCAGCTCGTGGGAGGACTACGACCCCGAGCTGATCTCCCCGGGCGGCGGCGTCTTCCCGCGCACCGCCAAGTCGATCCAGATCACCCCGCAGATGCGCGACGCGCTCGGCATCCCCGCGGGCGTCGCGTCCATGGCGCCCCACGAGCTGATCAGCGCCATCCTCAAGGCCCCGGTCGACCTGCTGTGGAACGGCGGCATCGGCACGTACGTCAAGGCCACCTCCGAGTCCCACACCGACGTCGGCGACAAGGCCAACGACGCGCTCCGCGTCAACGCCTCCGAGCTGCGCTGCAAGGTCGTCGGCGAGGGCGGCAACCTCGGCTTCACCCAGCTCGCCCGCATCGAGTTCGCGCTGAACGGCGGACTGATCAACACCGACTTCATCGACAACTCGGCCGGCGTCGACACCTCCGACCACGAGGTCAACATCAAGATCCTGCTCGACCAGGTCGTCCGCGACGGCGAGCTGACCGACAAGCAGCGCAACCAGCTCTTCACCTCGATGACCGACGAGGTCGCCGAGCTGGTGCTGCGCGACAACTACGCGCAGAACGTCGTGCTCGCCGCCTCCCGCGCGCAGGCCGTCTCGATGCTCCACATCCACGCCCGCTACCTGCGCAAGCTCGAACGCGACGGGCTGGTCAACCGGGGGCTGGAGTTCCTGCCGTCGGACAAGACGCTCGCCGAGCGGCGCCAGGCCAGGCTCGGGCTCACCGCTCCCGAGTTCTCCGTGCTGCTCGCCTACACCAAGCTGGTGGCCGACGCCGAGCTGCTCGCCTCCGACCTGCCCGACGACCCCTACCTGGCGTCGTGGCTGGTCGAGTACTTCCCGTCCGCGCTGCGCGAGCGCTTCAGGCCGTACATGGACAAGCATCCGCTGCGCCGCGAGATCATCACCACCCGCGTGGTGAACGAGCTGGTCAACTCGGCCGGCACCACGTTCCTGTACCGCTTCGGCGAGGAGACCGGCGCGTCCACGCCCGACATCGTGCGGGCGTACCTGGTGGCGCGCGAGGTCTTCGACCTGCCCGGCTTCTACCGCGAGGTCGAGTCGCTGGACAACCAGGTCGAGACCGCCACGCAGATCAAGATGCTGCTCGAGGCGCGCAAGCTCGCCGAGCGCGGCGCGCGCTGGCTGCTGGTCAACCGGCGGCCGCCGCTCGACCTCGCCGCCTCGGTCGCGTTCTTCGACAAGGGCGTCAACGGTCTCATCGCGCACCTGCCGAAGCTGCTCACCGGGCCCGACCTCGCCGCGTACGAGGAGCGCCGCGACTCGTTCGTGGCCCGCGGGGTGCCCGAGGAGATGGCCGAGCGGGTGGCCGCGATGGTGCCCGCGTACTCCACGCTGGACCTGGTGGAGATCGCCTCGCTGACGGGGCGCCCGGTCAACGAGGTCGGCGAGGTCTACTTCGACCTGGCCGACCGGCTGCAGCTCGCCCGGCTGCGCGAGCGCATCATCGCGCTGCCCCGTGACAACCGGTGGAACTCGATGGCCCGCTCGGCGCTGCGCGACGACCTGTACGCCGCGCACGCCTCGCTGACCCGCGACGTGCTCGCGCACAGCAAGCCGGGCCTGTCGCCCGAGGAGCGGCTGGCGAGCTGGACCGAGGCCAACGCGGCGGCCGTCGCCAGGGCCAGGCAGACGCTGTCGGAGATCTGGGAGAGCGACAACTTCGACCTGGCCACGCTGTCGGTCGCGCTGCGCGCCATCCGCACGCTGGTGGCCGCGAGCAACCTGCCTCACACGGAGGCGTGAGCGCCGCCGGGGCGGGCCTTCCCGCCCGCCCCGGCCCTTCCCGCGCACGTCGGGTGAGGGCGCGCACGTCGGGTCAGCGGGCTCTCGCACCGTCTGCACGGCCGCGCAGAGGGCTCTGGCGCCGTCTGTACGGCCGCGCAGCGGGCGCTCGGCGTCCTGCCTGGCGCTACTGGCCGGAGGCGCGGGTCAGCGCGCCGTCGTGGGCGATGACGGGCGCGGGCGCCGGGGCGGACAGCGGCGGCACGGCGGTCGCGTACTGGTGCGTCTCGGTGAGCTTCAGCGAGCGGCGCAGCACCGGCGAGCTGATCGCCCAGCGCGCCGAGTCGGGCACCGGGATGTAGTCGTCCTCGGCCGTCTTGGTCTGCGTGGACGTGGTGCGCGACAGCGAGTACTGGATGAGCGCGCCGCCGTCCTCGGTGCGCAGCGCGTACACGGGGAAGTTGTCGGCGCTGAAGATCGAGTCGTAGCTGAAGCCGTCGCTCTTGGCGCTCTCGCGGCGCTCGGCGATCTGCTCGGCCACCTCGGTGGTGTAGGGGCCGGCGGCGAGCAGGCCGTCGGTGACGCCCGCCTTGCCGGTCTCGGCCACGCTCGCGTGGACGGGTCCGATGAACTGCGGGCTGATCGTGATCGTCTTGTCGTCGGCGGGCACCGCCGTGGCATAGCCCTCGGCGTCGAGCTTGATCGGCGGCAGCTTCTGGCCGGGCAGCAGCTCGGCGGCCGAGCTGAGCCGCCAGCGGTCGGACTTCACGAACGTCAGCAGCGTCGGCCGGCCGTCGCGCGGCACCAGCACGCTGAACCAGGGTGCGCCGTCGCCCTTGGCGAACCGCGGCACGTAGAACGTCGGCGTGCCCCATTGATGGCGCGGCGGCTCGTAGCCGGTGGACAGGTAGGCGGCCTGGGTGAGCTGCCACTGCCCGCCGGTCGTGATGTCCTGCACCTGCAGCAGCCGGCCCTGGAACTCGCTCGGCACACGGCGCAGCAGATCGTCGGTGCGGGTGTAGGCGGCGAACTCCTCGGCCGCCTCCTGCTTGGTGACGACCGGCGGCTCAGGGGACGGCGAGGGTGTGGAGGTGGCCGCCGCCGGGGTCGAGGAGGCCGGTCGGGCATCGCCGGAGCAGGCGGTCACCGCGGCGAGAAGACCGGCGGCGAGCGCCAGCGTCCTCCGCCGACCGTATGCACGCACCTCGCCATGTTATTCGGGCCCGCGCGGGTCGCGTACCCTTGGGAGACGTGGCAGGCATCGATCCGGCAGAAGAGATCAACGAGCTCCGGGGCACGCTCCGCAGCATCCAGGACGTGCTCGACCTCGACGCGATGCGCAAGCAGATCGCGGAGCTGGAGCAGCAGGTTGCCGCGCCCGACCTGTGGGACGACCCCGACCAGGCCCAGAAGGTGACCAGCAGGCTCTCCCACCTCCAGGGCGAGCTCAACCGGGTCGAGGGCATCGCCAGGCGGCTCGACGACCTGGCGGTCCTCTACGAGCTGGCGGCCGAGGAAGGCGACGACGACACGCGGGCCGAGGCCGACAAGGAGCTGCAGTCGCTGCGGTCCGACATCGGCGCGCTGGAGGTCCGCACGCTGCTGTCGGGCGAGTACGACGCCCGCGAGGCGCTCATCACGATCAACTCCCAGGCCGGCGGCGTCGACGCGGCCGACTGGGCCGAGATGCTGCTGCGCATGTACCTCCGCTGGGCCGAGCGCAAGGGCTACCCGACCGAGGTCTACGAGACCTCCTACGCCGAAGAGGCCGGCATCAAGTCCGCCACCTTCGCCATCAAGGCGCCCTACGCCTACGGCACGCTGCGCGGCGAGCACGGCACCCACCGCCTGGTGCGCATCAGCCCGTTCGACAACCAGGGGCGGCGGCAGACCTCGTTCGCGGGCGTCGACGTCGTGCCCGTCGTCGAGCAGACCGACCACATCGACATCAACGAGGACGAGATCCGCGTCGACGTCTACCGGTCGAGCGGCCCCGGCGGCCAGGGCGTCAACACCACCGACTCGGCCGTGCGCATCACCCACCTGCCGACCGGCATCGTGGTCTCCTGCCAGAACGAACGCTCGCAGCTGCAGAACCGCGCCACGGCGATGGCCGTCCTGCAGGCCAAGCTGCTGGAGCTGAAGCGGCAGGAAGAGGCCGAGAAGATGTCGGAGCTGCGGGGCGCGACGACCACCTCATGGGGCACGCAGATCCGTAACTACGTGCTGCACCCCTACCAGATCGTGAAGGACCTGCGCACCGGTACCGAGGCCGGCAACCCGTCAGCGGTGCTCGACGGCGACCTCGACGAGTTCATCGAGTCGGAGATCCGATGGATGCGGCGACAGGAGTCAGGCGCCGCCGACTAGGTGCTCGGCGGCCAGCGTCAGCAGGAGCAGGGCGACGAGGAGCAGCGCGAGGAGCGCGGGTGACAGCCCGGCGAAGCCGTGGTTGTGCATCCGCTCCCGGCTCGCCCGGCACATGGGGCAGCGTCCCTCGATCACGGGGTGGGCGCACTGCGCGCATACGAGGTGTTCGCAACTCATGACAGCCCCAAGTCTAGCCGCACAATCGTTTTGTTTCCGTTATGGACGTTCCATGCCAGTCTTCCCCCTAGACTGTCGTCTGGCCAATCGGAACGTCGATCATCAGTAAAGAAGACGTAACCGATGGTCGCCCGGCGGGAAGTGGGCATATGCCACCCTCGCTTCCGTCCTGACCCCTAGACTGGCATGCCGTGATGCTCTCGTGATCCATTTCGATAATGTCACCAAGGTCTACGCGAACCAGAAGCGGCCCGCCCTCGACCACGTATCCGTTGACGTGGACAAGGGTGAGTTCGTGTTCCTCGTCGGTCCCTCGGGATCAGGCAAGTCCACGTTCCTGCGTCTGATCCTGAAGGAGGAGCGGCCCAACTCCGGCGCGATCCACGTCGCCGGCAAGGATTTGAGCCGCCTCTCCAACTTCAAGGTGCCGCACCTGCGCCGCCGCATCGGCTGCGTCTTCCAGGACTTCAGGCTGCTCCCGAACAAGAACGTCTACGAGAACGTGGCGTTCGCGCTCGAGGTCATCGGAAAGCCGCGGCGCTTCATCCGCAAGGTGGTGCCCGAGGTCATCGAGCTGGTCGGCCTCGAAGGCAAGGCACACCGCATGCCCGACGAGCTGTCCGGCGGCGAGCAGCAGCGCGTCGCCATGGCCCGCGCCTTCGTCAACCGGCCCATGATCCTGCTGGCCGACGAGCCCACGGGCAACATCGACCCCGCGACGAGCATCGGCATCATGAAGGTGCTCGACCGCATCAACAGGACTGGCACCACGGTCGTCATGGCGACGCACGACGCGGCCATCGTCGACTCCATGCGTAAGCGTGTCGTGGAGCTGGAGGACGGCAAGATCGTCCGTGACCAGTCGCGTGGCGTGTACGGCCAGGCGTACTGACAGGGAGCTGCAGACAAGACATGCGGGCGAATTTCATCTTCTCCGAGGTCTGGATCGGCCTCCGTCGTAACCTGACGATGACGATCGCCGTGATCATCACGGTGGCGGTCGGCATGGCGATGCTCGGCGTCGGCCTGATGATCAACACCCAGGTCGGGCTGATGAAGGGCTACTGGGACGACAAGGTCGAGATCTCCGTCTTCCTGTGCAAGAAGGGGACGGCCATACCGGAGTGCAAAGGCAAGGCGATCACGCCCGCGCAGATCAAGGCGCTCGAGCAGCACATCAAGGGCACCAAGGGCGTCAAGGAGGTGTTCTTCGAGGACGAGGCCGACGCGTACCAGAACTTCAAGCAGTCGTTCTCGTCCACGAACAAGGCCCTGGTCGACGCGACCAAGGTGGAGGACCTGCCGCAGTCGTTCCGCATCAAGCTCGAGGATCCCGACAACTACCAGCCGGTGATCGAGGCCGTGACCGGGCAGCCGGGCGTGGCCCAGGTGATGGACCAGAAACAGCTCATCGCCCCGTTCTTCGAGATGCTCGACAAGCTCGCGCTCGCCGCGCTGACCGTGGCCATCATCCTGGTGCTCGCGGCGGCGCTGCTGATCGGTAACACGGTGCGGTTGTCGGCGTTCAACCGGCGCCGCGAGACCGGCATCATGCGGCTGGTCGGCGCCTCCAACCTCTACATTCAGCTCCCCTTCGTCATGGAGGGCGTCATCGCCGGTCTGGTCGGCGGAGTCTTCGCGGCGGTCATCCTGATCTGCGCGAAGGTGTTCCTCTTCGAGGAGATCGTCGGCTTCTTCGGCGGTGCCACGGCTCAGCTCAGCTGGAACGACCTGGCCCAGACGATCACCATCACCATGATCATCGGTGTTGTGATCTGTATCCTGGCCTCGTTCGTGACGCTACGTCGTTATCTGCGGGTGTAGCGGTGCGCATGGGCTGCGAGCGTCCCTGTCGCCGGTAAAGTCGAACCATGCCACGTGAGACCGGGCGGAAGGTCATCGCCCAGAACAAGCGCGCTCGGCACGACTACCACATCGAGGACACCTACGAAGCGGGTCTCGTGCTGCAGGGCACCGAGGTGAAGTCGCTACGCGAGGGCCGCGCCTCGCTCGTCGACGGCTACGCCACGATCGACGGCAACGAAGCGTGGCTGCTCAACGTGCACATTCCCGAATACGCGCAGGGCACGTGGACCAACCACGCGGCCCGGCGCAAGCGCAAGCTGCTGCTGCACCGCAAGGAGATCGACAAGCTCGCCGCCAAGGTCAAGGAGGGCGGCCTGACGATCGTGCCGCTGACCCTCTACTTCAAGGACGGCAGGGCGAAGGTCGAGATCGCCGTCGCCCGAGGCAAGAAAGACTGGGACAAGCGGCAGGCGCTGGCGGAGCAGCAGGCCAAGCGGGAGATGGCCCGGGCGCTGCGCTACCGCAACAGATGAGACGGCGGCACTGCGACCGATGAGACGCGGACCTTTCAGGCGCACGGCGATGAACCGCGCCCGTCGCCTGCTGGCGGCGACCGCCACGCTGGCGCTCGCCGGCACGACGCTGACCGGCTGCTTCGAGGAGTCGTCACCCCACGACGCGGTGCGCGACTTCCTCGTGGGCTGGCAGTCGGAGGACTACGAGCTGGCCGCCCGCCGCACCGACGGCGACCCGGCGAAGGTGCGCAAGGCGCTGGAGGACGCCAAGCTGGAGCTCGACGCCGCCTCCTTCCGCTTCAAGATCACGGCCATCAGCGTCAACGGCGACGAGTCGGAGGCGGACTTCCACGCCGAGGTCGACCTCGGGGAGAACAACCCCCTGTGGCAGTACGACAGCAAGCTGCCGCTCCACCTCGTCGACGGCATGTGGAAGGTCCGCTGGTCGCCCTCCGTGCTGCACCCGCAGCTCAAGGAGGGCCAGCGCTTCGCGGTCGACACCGAGCCCAAGCCGCGCCAGCCCGTACTCGACCGCGACAACGACCCGCTGCAGACCGACACCGTCCTCTACGTCGCCGGCGTCGTCCCCGACAAGCTGGGCGACCGGGCCGAGGAGGTGGTCGCCAGGCTGTCCGACGTCACCGGCTACGCCCAAGACCGCCTGCTGAGCCGGGTCAGGTCGTCGCCGCCCGACAAGTTCGTGCCGCTGGTGACGTTCGGGCGCTCGCGCTACCAGTCGATGCGGGACAAGCTGAGCGCGATCGACGGCATCAAGGTCGTGTCGCAGCAGCAGCCGGTCAACCCCGACGCGCCCCGCCAGATCGTCGGCACCGTCAGCGCGCTCACACCCGAGACCGAGCAGAAGCTCGGCGGCCCGCAGCGGGCCGGCGACTCGGTGGGCAAGAGCGGGCTACAGCAGGCGTACCAGGACTATCTGACCGGCTCCACCGAGACGAAGGTGATCACCCTCGATCTCAAGACCGGCCGGCAGGTCGCCCTGCTGGAGGAGTGGCCGGGGCGGCAGAACGTCTCGGTCAAGACCACCATCGACAGGAAGGTGCAGGCCGCGGCCGAGCAGGCGGTGGCCGAGACCCAGGCCAGCGCCCTGGTCGCGGTGCAGCCCGACACCGGCGAGATCCTCGCGGTCGGCAGCAAGGGGTACCACCAGGAGCGGAACGCGCTGGCCGGGAAGTTCCCCGCGGGCACCGCGTTCTCGATCATCGCGGCCGACGCGCTGCTGAAGGCCGGGGTCAGCCCCAAGCAGCGGCTGGCCTGCCCGCAGGAGCGCACGGTCGGCGGCGCCAAGTTCGTCCAGACGGCCCGCAACGTCCCGCTGCCGGCGTCGGCCTCGTTCCAGGACAACTTCGCCAAGGGGTGCGTGACCGCGCTGGCCTCGCTGGCCCGCCGCGTCACCGGCGACGACCTGCTCAGGAGCGCGCAGGCGCTGGGCCTGGAGCAGCCGTGGCGGCTGCCGCTGAAGTCGTTCAGCGGCAAGCTGCCGAGGCTGTCCAGCGACGCCGACAAGGCCAAGGCCATCGCGGGCCAGAACGTCCAGGTGAGCCCGCTGAGCATGGCTCTGGTGGCCGCCGCGGTGGCCTCCGGCACGTGGCGGCCTCCCGTACTCGTGACCGAGCCCAAGACGCCCAGCGCGACCGCCACGGCGCCGCCCGCGACCCAGCCCGCGCCCGAGCAGATGGAGCCCAAGGTGCGCGCCACCCTGGAGACGATGATGCGCGCCGGTGCGGCCGGCACGCCCGCGCAGGCCGGCAAGTCCAAGGTCTACGGCATCACCGCCACCGCCGAGGGCGGCCTCACCTGGTGGGTCGGCTGGCAGGGTGACGTCGCCGTCGCCGTGCTGGCCAAGAACCACGACGCCGCAGCCGTGGCCGGAGACTTCTTCGCGGCTCTTGCGGGCTGACATCGCGGCCGAACGTGAAAAAGTCGTGACGCTGAGCAACCATCCGGGCGTCCCCCGGCGTCTTACTGAGTGACTGGGCCCGCTCGGGGGGTTGCGGTCCCAGTCGCCGTGATGAGATCAGGACTTCATCTCGGGGGAAGTCCTGCCGTCCGGACCGGCTCGACCCTGCCGGTCGGCCCCCGGGAGCACGTGCCTTCGCGCCGGGCTCCCGGGGGTTTCGGCGTTTGCGGCGAGGTCCCGCGACGGCGCGGAATTAAGTTGGCATCGGGGGCGTTGTCCGATGTACATTCCTGTTGCGCCGATCCTCAGCGGGGCCGGCCGTGATGGTTGACAACTGCACAGGGGGTGACTGGCTTCGACTTTGACCTTGCAAGTTAGGTGAAGCGGGCCGAGGACTGCGGACATAACCTCGTTAATCCTGTGACCGCAAACAATAAGTGCCAATTCCAAGAGCACTGTGGCGGCCAGGGACTCCCTGGCCCTCGCTGCCTGATCAGCGAAGCCACTGTCAGCCCGGGAGCGCCTTCGGCCCGGTGTCTGGCATCGTTAGAAGGCTCAACCGATCGACCCGGCCACGGGGGAGATCGGGAAATCTAACAGTGGCTGAGCCCGTCGGCGACTTGCCTGCGTGATCGCCGGGGCCGAGAAAAGCACAGCAGGCTGCGCCCGGAGAAGCCCTGACTTGGGGTTGAAGGACGCGGGTTCGATTCCCGCCACCTCCACTCGCTTTCCGCAACCGCCTCTCTGCCGCGGACCTTCCGCCGGCGAGGGGCGGTTTCGCGTGTCCGGGGCCGTCCACCGCTTGCCCCGCCGCGCTCTTCCGCGCTGCATTCATCCGGCTCGTGCTCTTCCGCGCTGCGCTCGTCCGGCTCGCGCTCTTCCGCACTCCCTCCCGGCTGTGTCGTGCGTGTGGCGGTCGTGTCGTGCCTCTTCGCGTCGCCTGCGCTGCGTGCGTGTGTGCTTCGGGGCCGCGCGTGCGCTCTGTCCGTGGGGTCGCGGTCGGCGGCCTTAGCGTGCCGGGCGTGCTGATCGCGGCCTCTCGCGGTCGGGCCCGGTCGTTCGCGCTGTGCGTGCCGGTTGGTCGCGTTCGCGCGGACGGGTGCGGGGCGTCACCGGCTCTCGTGCACTGCGCCGCGAGCGGGCGGTGTCGGTACGTGCTGCCGGCCGTCAGGCGAAGGCGGCATCGAAGGCGTTGAGGGTTTCGGCGATGGCCTCTTCCACGGCGGCGGGGGTGGGGGCGCGGAAGTGGAAGTCGGCCACGCGGTCTACGTCGGCGTCCCGTGTGAACTCGTGGCCGGGGAGGGCCAGGGTTTCGGCGTACAGGTGCTCGATGCGGCCTGCCAGGCTGGAGATGCGGGTGACGCGGCGGCCGGGGCGGCCGGGGACCATCAGGAAGCCGGAGCAGACGCCTTCCGGAAGGGCCGGCGGCGATACGTCCTCGCCCATCTCCAGTCTGATCCACTCCTGGAACAGGTCGATGCCGTACACGTCGCGGAAGACCTTCGGGATGGGGCCGCCGCCCACCCTCGCCCCTACCTCCAGGAAGACCAGGCCGTCGGGCGCTTCGATGATCTCCAGGTGGAAGGCTCCGGTCTCGAAGTCCAGGGCTTTGAGGCAGGCGCCGGCGAAGCGGAGCACGTCGTCCGCCTGCGGCCCGGACTGGACGGCCGAGCCGAGGGGCCGGCCGCGCAGCAGGTCGTAGCAGGTGCCGATGTAGCGTGACGCTTTGGCGAGGACGCGGGCGCCCGCCCGCATGAGGCCGTCCACGTGCCAGATCGGCCCCGGGACGAACTCCTCGGCCTCCATGCAGGTTTCCAGCGGCGGTGCCGCCGCGCCGGCCGGTACGCGGACGCAGCCGACGCTGCCCACCCCCATGCGGGGCTTGACCATGACGTCGCGTCCCGCCGCGAACGCCGCGACGTCGGCGGGGGTGCGGACGAGGGCGTGATCCGGCACGCGCAGGCCGGCCGCGCGTACGGCCTCTTTCATGGCCGGCTTGTCGCGCAGCCTGCGCATCTCGCGCTCGCCGAGCCCGGGGACGCCGAACAGGTCGCGGATCCTCGCGCCCGCGAGGACGTCCAGCTCCGACAGCGCGAGCACCGTGTCGAGGCTCCCGAGTGCGGCGTGGCACCGGGTGGCGGCCGCCATCACCGCTTCGGCGTCGTCGAGCGACTCCAGGCGGATGACCGCGTACGCCTCCTGCGGTGCCCGCCAGCCGGGGACGGTGATGTACGCGACCCGATGCCTGTCGTGGTCGATGTAGCGGTCGTACTCGGCGAACTCGTCGGTGCGCCGATTGATGATCAGGATGTTCGCCATGAGTCGCCCTCCTCGGGGTCGAGGAGCCGGGCCAGTTCGGCCGTGACCGTGGTGAGGTGGGGTGGTCTGAGGAGGCCGGCGTGCCGGCACGGTAGCTCGACGGTCCGCAGCCGGTCGCCGCACAGCGAGCGCCAGAGGGCGATCGCCTGCCGCGCTTTGGCGGGTTCGCCGGCGGCGGCGAGCAGCAGGACCGGGCCGTCGAACGGCTCGGGGCGGTAGCGGGCCATGATCTCGCGGCTGTGGGTGAAGACGGCCAGCATCCGCTCCAGCCTGTTCATGCCTGCGGGGAACGCGCCCGACGCGCCGAGCCGGGCGAGGACCTTCGCCCGCCTGCTCTCCGGGGCGAGGGCGGCGATCTCGCTGGCGGTCATGACGGTTTCGATGCCGGTGACGTCGGAGAGGTACTCCATGAAGTCGGCGAGTACGGCGATGCCGCCGGTCGCCCAGTCGCCCTCCGGCCCGGGGATCGGGGGGTCGAGCATCGCCACCGCGTCCACGCGGTGACCCGCCCCGGCCAGCCGGCAGGCCATCGCGTAGGCGAGGAGGCCGCCTGTGGACCATCCGGCGAGCCGCCAGCCGCCGCCGCGATGCACGCGCTCCGCGGCCGTCACGTAGGCGGCCGCCATGGCGGTGACGTTCTCGTACGTGCGGCCGCCGGGCTCCAGCGCCTCGGCCTGCAGGCCGTACACGGGGCAGGTCAGGCGGGGGGAGCGGCCCAGCTCGGCGTAGCAGAAGATCGAACCGCCGGCCGGGTGGACGCAGAACAGCGGCGGGCCCGTCCCGGTTCGTTTGAGCGGCACCGGGTTCCCGGAAGCGCCGCACACGCCGCCCGTGCCATTCGTGCCATTCGCGCCATTCGCGCCGCCCACGCTATTCACGTCGTCCGCGCCGGTCGCGCCGTCCGCGCCCGCCGCGTTTTCCACGCCGCCCGGCTCAGACGGTGGCCGTGGGAGGGTGCGGCGGCGTTCGCGGAGGTGGCGGAGGAGCGTGGCGCGGCGGTCGCGGGAGATCTGGTCCATGCGTGCCTCACAGCATCAGCCGGGGCCGGTAGAGGGACAGCCACTGGTCGAGGGCGAGCACCTGTTCGCGGGCCCGGCGGGTGAAGAGCTCGCTGGCGGTGCCGCCCGCGTCCCGCGCCAGCCAGGTGAGCTTGCGGCGGTCGGCCAGGTCGAAGACGGGGGATTCCGGGCGCCCCATCAGATCCAGGTACTCGTTGCGGATCAGCTCGGTGTAGCGCTTGTCCCGGGTGGTGGGGTAGTTGCTCTTGCGCCGGGACAGGACGGCGGGCGGCAGGATGTCGGCGACGGCGGCGCGCAGCAGGCCCTTCTCCCCGCCGCCCGGGTTCTTCAGCTTCCACGGCACGTTGTAGGCGAACTCGACCAGCCGGTGGTCGCAGTACGGCACCCGCACCTCCAAGCCCACGGCCATGCTCATGCGGTCCTTACGTTCGAGCAGCGGGGGCAGGTACCGGGTCAGGTGCAGGTACGTGACCTCGCGCATGCGGCGCTCCTCGGCGTCCTCGCCGGGCAGGGCGGGGACCTCGGCCAGCGCGTCGCGGTACGACTGCCGCAGATGCTCGTCTGTGTCGAGGAGCCGGTCCACCTCGGGGCGCAGGATGGAGAAGCGGGGGAAGCGCACGGCGCCGGCCACCCAGGGGAAGGTGCCGGCGTGTACGGCCTCGCGCTCGTGGAACCATCCGTACCCGCCGAAGATCTCGTCGGCGGCCTCGCCGGACAGCGCGACCGTCGAGTGCCGCCGTACGGCGCGGAACAGCAGGTAGAGCGAGGTGCTCATGTCGGACTGCAGCGGCGGCCGGTCGTAGGCGCGCAGCACGGCGGTGCGCAGGCCGGGCTCGATGAGCTGTGCGCTGTCCACGACGACGCGCAGGTGGGCGGTCCCGGCGTGCTCGGCGACCCGGGCCGCGTACGGGGCGTCGAGGTCGGGGCGCTCGTCGTCGGGGCGGAAGTCGCGTTCGTGGCCGGCGAACTCGACCGAGAAGGAGCGGATGCGGGTGGGGCTGCGCCGGGCGGCGAGCGCGGCGACCGCGCTGGAGTCGAGCCCGCCCGACAGCAGCACGCCGAGCGGGACGTCGGAGACGAGCTGCCGCTCGACGACGCCTTCGAGCAGGTCCCGCAGCGTGGACGCGGCGGAGGCGGCGTCCCCTTCGTACGGCTCGGCGGCCGGCCGCCAGTAGGCCGAGGTACGGCAGCCGCGCTCGTCCACGGTGACCACGGTGCCGGGCCGCACCTCGTCCATGCCGCGCCAGACGGCGGCGCCGGGAGTGCGGACGAGCGTGAACAGCTCGCGCAGCCCGTCCACGTCGACGGCGCACTCGAAGCCCGGGTGGGCCAGGATGGCCTTGGGCTCCGAGCCGAACAGCACCCCGCCGGGCGTACGCGCGTAATAGAGGGGCTTGACGCCCAGCCGGTCGCGGACGAGCAGCAGGGCGCGGCGGCGCGCGTCCCACAGGGCGAAGGCGTACATGCCTTCGAGCCGCGCGGCGAAGCGCTCGCCCCACGCCAGGTACGCCCGCAGCACCACCTCGGTGTCGCTCCTGGTACGGAACTTCGCGCCGAGGCCCGCCAGCTCCGAGCGCAGCTCGGCGAAGTTGTAGACCTCGCCGCTGTAGCTCAGCACGGCGGCGACCCGCCCGTCCTGGAGCGCCGTCATGGGCTGCGCGCCGCCCTCGGGGTCGATGACGGCGAGGCGGCGGTGCCCGAGCGCGGCCTGCGCGCACGACCAGGTGCCGCCCGCGTCGGGGCCCCGGCACGCCATGGTGTCCGTCATGGCGCGCAGGACGCCCTCCCGCTCGGTCGGGCCGGCGGCGTAGTCCACCCACCCGGCGATCCCGCACATCGCCTCACCTCCCGGCCGGTTCGTCGCCGGCTCGTTTGACGTACTCCAGCCACAGCTCGCGCATCTCCTCGGACCGCTCGAGCAGCTCCCGCAGCGTGCCCTCGGCGTGCACCGCGCCGTCGCGCAGCACGATGATCCGGTCGGCGCGTTCCAGCACGCGGGGCCGGTGCGAGGCGACCAGGAACGTGCCGCCGCGCCGCTCGCCCAGGCGGTCCAGCAGGACGCGCTCGGTGCCGGCGTCGAGGGCGCTGGCGAGGTCGTCGATCACGTACAGGTCGCAGTCGCGGACGAACATCCTGGCCAGCGCGACGCGCTGCACCTGGCCGCCGGAGAGCTTGACCCCGCGCGGCCCGACCATGGTGTCCAGGCCGACTTCTGCCTGGTCCAGCACCGCGGATCTGAGCGCGCCGGGCAGGTCCACGTCCTCCTCGCGCAGGCCGAGCAGGATGTTCTCCTTGACCGAGTCGCTGCACAGCCGGGGGACCTGCGCGGTGTACGCCGAGCGCGGCGGCACGAAGAACGTGGCGGGGTCCTCGACGGGCGTGCCGTTCCACATGATCGTCCCGGTGCCGGGCACGAGCCCGAGCAGGGCGCGCAGCAGCGTGGTCTTGCCCGAGCCGACGCGGCCGGTCAGCACGGTGAGCGTGCCGCGTTCGAGCACCAGGTCGATGTCCGTGATGCCGCCGCCGGAGCCGGGGTAGCGGTAGCTCAGCCCCGACACCTTCAGCTCGCGCAGCGGCTCGGCCTCCTGCCGGGCCGGCCCGCCGTCGTCGCCGACGGCCGCGCGCCTCGGCCCGCCGTCGCCGCCGGCCGTCTGCGTCAGCTCGGCCGGGTCGTCCGTGCCGGCCAGCGCGAGCAGCCGGTCGGTGGCCACGGACGCCTGCCGGTACTGCACGAGGATCTGGCCGATGCTGAGCGGCAGCCGGGTGACGAAGAACAGGTAGTAGTCGAAGAGCGCGAAGTCGCCGACGGTGAAGGAGCCGCCGACCATCGGCGCGGCGGCGAGCAGCAGCACCAGCCCGATCCCGAGGTCCACGGCGTTGTAGAAGATCGAGTCGAGCACCTGGCTGAAGACGCCGTCCTTGACCGCCGCCCGCTGCCGCTCGTCGTTGAGCCTGCGGAAGCGGCGCAGCATGTGGGACTCGGCGCCGAGGAGCTTGATGACCTGGGCGGCGTCGAAGATCTCGCCGAGGAACCCGGTGATGGTCGCGGTGGCCTTGCGGCTGTCCTCGCGGTAGCGGCGCACGCGGTTGCTGGCGATGGTGGCCGCGGCGATGACCGCCACCAGCGGCAGCACCACGATGAGCGTGAGCCGCAGGTTGATCTGGATCATCATCCACACCGCGAGCACGGAGAACACCAGCGTCCCGATGAGGGTGACGGGTGCGGTGAGGAAGACGATGATGTCCTGGACGTCGTCGCGGAAGCGGCTGAGCGCCGCGCTCGGCGCGTCCTTGAGCGCGACGGCGCCGGGCCGCCGCAGCACCCGCCGCATGAGGTTGCCCTGGACGAGCCCGGCCGCCGAGTACTGCGCGGTGACGTCCGTGACGGCCGCGCCCAGCGACAGCATCAGCCGGCCCAGCTCCAGGCCGACCATGAGCGCGACGATCGCCCACGGGCTCATGGCGGCGGCGGCCGAGCCGGTGAGCGAGTCGAAGAAGGCGCGTTCCATGGCGCCGGGCACGAGCCGGCCGACGATGAACAGGCCGAGGCAGCACAGCAGGCCGAGGTGGATCCACCGCCTGCGGGCGGCCAGCCGCCAGGTGAGCCGGAGCGTCTTCACCGCTGATCCTCGGAGATGTCGCGCATGAGCCGGGACAGGCGGGATCCGGGGTCGTCCATGAGACGGGTACGCGGCCCGTGCTCGGCGATCCGGCCGTCTTCCAGGATCATGACCTGGTCGGCGTGGGCGAGCGTGGTGAGCCGGTGCGCGATCACGATGGCGGTGCGCCCGCGGAACAGCTCGGCGAACGCCCGGCCGAGCATGCGTTCCGTGGCCGCGTCCAGGCGCGACGACGCCTCGTCCAGGATGACCACGCCGGGGTCGCGCAGCAGCAGCCGGCACAGCGACAGCAGCTGCGCCTCGCCCGCCGACAGGTCGCGTCCGCCGGACTCGATGACGGTGTCCAGGCCGTCGGGGAAGCGCGACAGCCAGTCGCCCATGCCCAGCCGGTCGATCGCGGCGATGATCCGCTCGTCGTCGATGCCGGTGTCGAAGAGCGCCAGGTTGTCGCGCAGGCTGCCGTGGAAGAGCTGGACGTCCTGGGTGACGATGCCGACCCTGCGCCGCAGCTCCTCCTGGCGCAGCTCGCGGATGTCCACCCCGCCCACGCGGACGGCGCCCTCCGTGGGGTCGTACATGCGGGCGACGAGCCTGGCGACGGTCGTCTTGCCGCTGCCGGTACGCCCGAGCACGCCGAGCACGGTGCCGGGTTCGAGCCGGAACGACAGGTCGTGCAGCACCCGGGGCGCATCCTGCCCGTAGGCGAAGGAGACCCGGTCGAACTCCACCGCCGGCGCCGCGCCGCCGGGCAGCTCCGCCCCCGGCCCGTCGGTGACCGACGGCCGGCTCGCGAACAGCTCGGCGACCCGCCGCGCGCTCGCGTTGGCCCGCTGGAGGTCCTGGATCTGCATGCGCACCTCGTGAATCGGCGTGTAGATCGCGTTGGTGTAGGCGACGACGAGGTAGACGGTGCCGATCGTGGCCTCGCCGTGCACGTAGAGGTAGGCGCCCACGGCCAGCGCCGCGCCGTACCCGACGAGGTAGAGGCCGTGCAGCCAGAGGAAGATGAGGTTGGAGCGCACCCTGGCGCGGCGCTGCCAGGTCAGGACGTCGCCGGTGAGGCCGGACAGCCGCCCGAGCACGTGCCCTTCCGCGGCGTTGCCGCGGGTCTCCTCGGTGCTCGACAGCCGCTCCTCCACGAAGCCGAACAGCCGCGCGCTGGACTCCCGCGCCGAGTTCCACGCGTCCACCGCGATGTCGCGCACCTTCGCGAGCACGGTCACGGCGCAGATCGCGTAGATCAGCAGGGCCAGCCCGATGCGCCACTCGGTGAGGAACAGCGAGGTGAAGATGCCGGCGAGCAGCAGCGCGTTGCTGAGGATGAGCAGCAGGGCGCTGGACAGGAAGCCCGCAAGGGCCGTCACGTCGCCGTCCACCCGCTCGATCAGCTCGCCGGGCGTGTGCTCGCGGTGGAAGCGGATGTCCTGCTCCATGCAGTGCCTGGTCAGGTCCAGCCGCAGCTCGTTGGTCATGGACCACGCGGCCTTCTCGCCGATGTAGCTGGAGGTGACCTTGACCGCCTGCAGCACGAACGCGGTCACGAGGTAGGCGAGCGCGGCGGCGACGAGCGGCCCGGTCAGGCCGTCGCCCACGTGGTCCATGTAGGAGCGGACGATCTGTGGCGCGCCCACCTGCAGGAGGGTGCCGGCCAGGAGCACCGCGCCGAGGATCGCGAGCCGCCGCCGCTGCGGGCGGGCGTAGGTGGTGAACAGCGACCACTGGGAGGGCGGGGTGCCGCCGCCAGGACGCGTTCCCGCGTCCAGGAGCGTCATGGGCGGTCCTCGCCGAGGCGCTGGGCGAGCGCCTGCTCCACGCGGGTGGCCAGCTCCGCGACGGTGGGCGCTTCGAAGAGGACGTGCAGGGGCAGGCTCGCCTCGAACGCGTCCTCGATCCTCGCGATGACCTGCAGCGCCAGCAGCGAGTGGCCGCCGAGCGCGAAGAAGTCGTCGTGGACGCCGACCCGGGGCAGCTCGAACAGCTCGGCCCAGACCGCGGCGATCTCCTCCTCCAGCTCGTCGCGCGGCGCCTCGTACGCCGGTCGCGCGACGGAGCCGGGCTCGGGGAGCGCGGCGCGGTCGATCTTGCCGTTCGGGGTGAGCGGCAGCTCGTCCAGCGTCATGTAGACGCCCGGCACCATGGGCGCGGGCAGCCGCGCGCGGAGATGCTCGCGCAGCTCGGCATCGCCAGGCCGGGTGGCCGCCGGGGCTCCGCCGCGACCCGCTGGGCCGGGCTCGGGCACCACGTAGGCGACCAGGCCGTCCTCGGCGGCGGCCACCACGGCCGCGCGCACCCCCGGGTGGGTCCGCAGCGCGGCCTCGACCTCCTCCGGCTCGATCCGGTGGCCGTGCACCTTCACCTGGTTGTCGATCCTGCCCAGCACCACCAGGCCGTCGCCGGGCAGCACGCGGACCAGGTCACCGGTCCGGTACATGCGCGCGCCGGGCGTCTCGGAGAACGGATCGGGCACGAACCGCTCCGCCGTCAGCGCGGGACGGCCCAGATACCCCTGCGCGAGCCCCGCACCGGCGATGTAGAGCTCGCCGGCGCCTCCTGCGGGCACCGGGGCGAGGTGCCGGTCCAGCACGTACAGCCGGGTGCCCGCGATGGGCCGGCCCGCCGGGACCGGATCGGGCACGGCTCCCGGCGGTGACGTCCAGACCGAGCTCCACACGCCGGCCTCCGTCACGCCGTACTCGTTGTAGAGCGTCGCGCCGGGCACCCGCTCGTGGTGCGCGGCCAGCAGCCGGGACGGCACCGCCTCCCCGGCCACGATCACCGTGCGCAGCGAGGCCAGCTGCTCGGGCGCCGCGCAGCCGAGCAGCGCGCCGTAGAGCGAGGGCACGGCCAGCAGGTGCGAGACGCGCTCCCGCTCGATGATCGCGGCGAGCTCTCCGGGGGCGGCCTCGCCGGGGAGCACCAGCCGGCCGCCGGTGGCCAGCGTCCAGAACAGGCCCGCCACCGAGCTGTCGAACGCCGCCGGGGAGACCAGCAGGAAGGCGCCCACGGGGTCGCGGTAGTAGCGCAGCCGGGCCGCCGTCGAGGCGGCGAGCGCGCGGTGCGAGACCACGACGCCCTTGGGCTGCCCGGTGGAGCCGGAGGTGTAGATGACGTACGCGGGCGCGTCCAGCGGCACGGCGGCCTCTCCCGGCGCCGGGACGGGCTCCGCGGCGTCCTCGGGGGCCGGACCGGGGCCGGCGGTGTCGGCTTCGATGATCGCGGGGGTCAGGTCCCGTACCGTGGCGGCGAGGCCGCGCGTGGTGAGCACCGCGGCGGGTGCGGCGTCCGCGATGACGAACCGGATGCGCTCGGGCGGGTGGCCGGGGTCGAGCGGCAGGTACGCCGCGCCCGTACGCAGGATCGCGAGGATCCCGGCGACGAGCTCGGGCGAGCGCTCGATCAGGATCCCCACCACGGAGCCGGGGCCGCAGCCGTGCGCCCGCAGCCGGGCCGCCAGCCTGCCCGCGAGCCCGTCCAGCTCCCGATGGCTCAGCGTCCTGCCGCCGTGGGTGACCGCGGGGGCGCCGGGCGTGGCCGCCGCCCTGGCGCGGATCACCTGGTGGACGGGCTCGCCGATGTCCGGCTCCTCGGACGGGGTCCATGCGGCGGGCAGCTGGTCGCACGGCGGCCACGGCAGCCGCGACAGCGGCACGTCGGGCTGCCGGACGGCGCACTCCAGCAGCGCCGCGAAGCCGGCCAGCATGCGCTCGGCCGTCTCCCGGTCGAACAGGTCGCGGTCGTAGGTGAGCAGCAGGTGCAGGCCCTGCTCGTCCTCGCCGGCCAGCAGCCGCAGGTCGTACAGGGCGGTGCCGTTGTAGAGCTCCAGCGGCCGTACGGTGGCGCCCGGCAGGTCGAGCGGGGTTCCGGTGCCGGCCGCGTACATGAACAGCACCTGGAACAGGGGCGCGCGGGAGCGGTCCCGCGCGGGCCGCAGCTCCTCCACCAGCTTCTCGAAGGGGATGTCCTGGTTCGCGTAGACCTCGCGGGCGGTCGCCAGGACCCGGCCGATGAGTTCGCGGTACGTCGGGTCGCCCGACAGGTCGGCGCGGAACGTGACCGCGTTGACGAAGCAGCCGATCAGCGGCTCGAACTCCGACCTCGCCCGGTTGGTGACCACGCCGCCCACGGTGAAGTCGTCCTGCCCGCTGTAGCGGCCGAGCAGCGCGAAGAACGCGGCCAGCGTGGACATGTGCATGGTCGCGCCCAGCCGTACCGACAGCTCACGCAGCGCCTCCAGCACCGGGGGCGGCAGGGTCAGGCGGACCCGGTCGCCCCGGTGGCGGGCGGTCTCCGGCCTGGGCCGGTCGGTGGGCAGGCGCAGGCCGGGCGCGCCGTCCAGGGCGCGCCGCCAGAAGCCGAGCTGCCGGTCCAGCTCGCCGCCCTGGAGCCGGTCGCGCTGCCAGGCGACGAAGTCGGCGTACTGGGCGGGCAGCGGGGGCGGTTCCGCGCCGCCCTCGGCGATCCGCCGGTAGGCCTGGACGAGGTCGCCGATGAGCACGTCGAGCGACCAGGCGTCGCCCACGATGTGGTGCAGCGCCACGGCGAGGATCCACGACGTCTCCCCGGTGCGGGCCGCGGCGACGCGCAGCAGGGGAGCGCGTTCGATGTCGAACGGCGTCGCGGCGAAATCACGCAGCCACTCCTCGGCGTCGCCGGGCCGCTCCCGCAGGTCGGCGACCTGGAGCGGCACGGTGACCGACGGCTCGATCCGCACCCGCGGCACGCCGCCGGAGGAGGTGAACGCCGACCGCAGCACGTCGTGCCTGGCCACGACGGCGGCGACGGCCCGCTCGGCGACGCCGGGATCGAAGTCCCCGTCGATGCGCCACGCCTCGGCCATGGTGAAGACCGGGTCGTCCGGCTGCATGCGGCTGACGAACCACAGCCGCCGCTGCGCGTGGCTGAGCTCGCCGTCCGCCGCGTCCCCGGGCTCCTGCGGCGGCGGCGCGCCGGTCAGCCGCCTGATCCGCTCGGCGTACCCGGCCAGCGTCCTGGACTCCAGCACGTCGAGCGGGCTCGGCTCCACGCCGAAGGCGTCCCTGACCCGGGACGCGAGCCGGATCATCAGCAGCGAGTGGCCGCCGAGCGCGAGGAAGTCGTCGCCGAGGCCGACGGAGCCGACGTTGAGCAGGTCGCGCCAGATCTCGGCGAGCCGCGTCTCCACCTCGTCGCGCGGCGCTTCGCCGGAGGTCCGCTCGCCCGCCGGCACCGGGTCGGGGAGGGCCTTCCTGTCCAGCTTCCCGTTCGGCGTGCGGGGCAGGCCGGGCAGGACGGTGACCGCGCCGGGCACGAGATGGCCGGGCAGCGTGCGCCGGAGCCGCCGCAGGATGCTCGGCACGGACGGCGCGGCCCCGCCTGCGGGCGTGACGTACGCGGCGAGGATCACATCGCCGCCGCCGTCGTACGGCACGACCAGGGCCTCGCCGACCTCCGGCAGCCGCATGAGCGCCGCCTCGACCTCGCCGGGCTCGACGCGATGCCCCCTGATCTTGAGCTGGTGGTCGGCGCGCCCCAGGAACTCCAGGGTGCCGTCGTTCCGGTAGCGGGCGAGGTCACCGGTGGCGTAGAGACGCGCACCGGGGACGCCGGAGAACGGGTCGGGGACGAACCGCTCGGCGGTCAGTGCGGGCCGGCCGAGATACCCCCTGGCCAGGCAGGTGCCGCCGAGATACAGCTCGCCGGGCACGCCCACCGGCACCGGCCGCAGGTCGGAATCGAGCACGTGGACGGCCGTGCCGGGGATCGGCGCGCCGAGCGACACGGGCACGCCGGGCCGGCACTCCCAGTCGGTGACGTGGATGGCGGCCTCGGCGGGACCGTACAGGTTGACCAGCCGCACGCCCGGATACCGGGCGAGGAAGCGGTCCTGGAGGTCCTGGGGCAGCGCTTCGCCGATACACAGCACGGTGCGGAGCCGGTCCAGCCCGCCCGCGCCCGCGTCGAGGTACGCCCGCAGCATGGTCGGGACGAACTGCGCGATCGTGACGCCGTACTCCTCGATGACCCGGGCCAGATGGAACGGGTCCAGGTGCCCGCGCGGCTCGGTCACCACGATCCCGGCCCCCGCCGTCAGCGGCCAGAACAGCTCCCACACCGACACGTCGAAGGTGAAGCGGGTCTTGAGCAGCACCGCGTCGGAGGCGTCGATGCGGTGCGCGTCCCGCATGCGGTGCAGCTCGTTGCAGACCGCCCTGTGGGTGTTGACGGCGGCCTTGGGCCTGCCGGTCGATCCCGAGGTGAAGATCGCGTAGACGACGTTGTCCGGTGAGACCGCCACGTCCGGGTTCGCCGCGGGGCCGTGGGGCGTGCCGCTGTCCAGCGACAGCGTCAGGCCCGCCCACGCCGCCGCCTTCTCGCGGCCCCGCCGGTCGGCCAGCGTGAGAACCGGCGAGACCTCGGCCAGGAGCGCGGCCACGCGCTCGGCGGGGTCGTCCGGGTCCACGGGCACGTAGCCGCCGCCCGCCTTCAGCACCGCGAGCAGGCCGGCGATCAGCTCGGGCGAGCGCTCCGCGCACACGGCGACCAGCTCCTCCGGCCCCACCCCGAGCGCGATGAGCCGGTGCGCCAGGCGGTTGGCGCGCTCGTTCAGCTCCCGGTACGTCCACGAGCCGCCCGCGAAGGCGACCGCGACGGCGTCGGGCGTCCGCTCGGCCTGCGCCTCGATGAGCCGGTGCAGGCACTCTCCAGAGGCCTCCGGCCGGGGCGCCCGCCACGACTCCAGCAGGTCCCGGTCGCCGGGCGTGAGCGCGGGCAGCGCGGACAACCGCCGCTCCGGGTCGTCGGCGATCGCCTCCAGCAGCAGCTCCAGATGGTCGAGCATGCGCCGGGCGGTGACCTCGTCGAACAGCTCGGTGTCGTAGTTGAGGTAGAGGTCCAGGCCGTCCGGCTCCTCCAGCACCGAGAGCGTGACGTCGAACAGGGCGGTGCGGGTCTCGACGGCGTGCGGCAGCAGGGTCGTGCCGCCGCCGAGCGGCACCTCGCCGTCACCCGGCGGGACGTGCACGTACATGGCCTGGAAGATCGGGGTGATCGACGGGTCGCGGGCCGGGCGCAGCTCTTCGACGATCCGCTCGAACGGCACGTCCTGATTCGCGTACGCGCCCAGCGCCGCCTCGCGCACCCGGCCGAGCAGCTCGGCGAAGGTGGGGTCGCCGGACAGATCCGTACGCAGGGGCACGGTGTTGACGAAGAACCCGACCAGCCGCTCAAGCTCCACCCGGTTGCGGTTGGCCACGGGCGTGCCGACCACGATGTCCCGCTGGCCCGAGTAGCGGGAGAGCAGCACGGTGAAGGCGGCGAAGGCGGTCATGAACAGCGTCGCGCCGTGCTCGACGGCCAGCCTGCGCAGGGCGCCGGAGGTCTCGGCGGGCAGCTTGCCGCGCACCGCCGCGCCTTCGTGGCGGCGGTGCGGCGTGCGCGGGCGGTCGGTGGGAAGGCGCAGCACCGGCGCGTCCGCCAGCCGGTCGCGCCAGTAGGCGAGCTGCCCGGCCAGGACCTCGTCGCCGAGCCGGTCGCGCTGCCAGGCGGCGAAGTCGGCGTACTGCACCGGCAGCTCGGGCAGGTCGGGCGCATCGCCGGTGAGCGCCGCCCGGTACAGCTCGGCGAACTCGGCGAACAGCACGGACTTGGCCCAGCCGTCGCAGACGATGTGGTGGACCACCAGCACCAGCACGGCCTCCTGCGGGCCGGCGCGCAGCAGGGCGGCGCGCAGCAGCGGCGGCGCGGCGAGGTCGAAGGGCTCGTCGGCGAGGCGCCTGATCGCCTCCTCGCTCTCGACCACCGCGAACGGCACCTCCACCTGCTCGCGGATCACCAGGCGGGGTTGCCCGCCGGAGTCGGCGAACCCGGTGCGCAGCACCTCGTGCCTGGCTGCGATCGCGGCGAGGCTCGCGCGCACGGCGTCCTCGTCCACGGTGCCGGCGATGCGGCGGGCGGCGATCACGTTGTAGCGGGGGCTGCCGGGCTGCAGCCGCTCCAGGATCCACATCCGCTGCTGCTCGAACGACAGCGGCGGCGCGGGCGTCCTGGGGACCGGTGTGATCGCCGGGGCAGACGCGCCGCGCCGCCGCGCCATCGCCTGCTCCACCACCCGGGCGAACTCCCGCAGCGTGGGGGCGGAGAACATGGTGCGCGGCGACAGCTCCACGCCGAAGACGTCGTGCACGCGCGCCATCAGGCGGACGATGAGCAGCGAGTGGCCGCCCAGCGCGAAGAAGTCGTCGCCGGGGTGGACCTCCGGGCGGCCGAGCACCATGCTCCAGATGCCGATGAGCTGGTCCTCGACGAGGCTGCGCGGGGCGGCGGGCCCCTGGACGGCGGCCGGCTCCTGGCCCTGCGGCGCGTGCAGCGCCGCGCGGTCCACCTTGCCGGTCGGCGTCAGCGGCAGCGCGCCGACCACGGTCAGCACGGCGGGCACCATGTAGTCGGGCAGCAGGCGGCGGGCGTGCTCGCGCACGCCGGAGACGGTGAGCCGGGCGCCGGGCTCGGGCACGAGGTAGCCGGCGAGCCGCCGGTCGCCGCCGTCGCCCTCGGTGAGCGTCACGGCGGCGTCGCGCACGCCCGGCACCCTGCGCAGGCCCGCCTCCACCCCTTCCAGCTCGATGCGGAAGCCGCGCAGCTTGACCTGCAGGTCGTCGCGGCCCAGGAACTCAAGGCGCCCGTCGGCCAGCAGGCGGGCGATGTCGCCCGTGTCGTACAGGCGGGCGCCGGGTTCGCCGGAGAACGGGTCGGGGACGAACCTGGCCGCCGTCTCGGCCGGCCTGCCCGCATACCCCCGGGCCACGCCGTCACCGCCGATGTAGAGGCGGCCGGGAGCGCCGAAGGGCACCGGCTCGAGGTCGCGGCCGAGCAGGTAGACCCTGGTGCCGGCGATCGGCCGCCCGATCGTGACGCGGTCGCCGGGGACGACGGAGCCCGCCGTGGCGTTCGCCGTCGCCTCCGTGGGGCCGTACAGGTTCCAGATCTCCACATCGGGCAGCAGCTCGCGGGTGCGCTCGGCCAGCGGCTCCGGCAGAGCCTCGCCGCCGAGCAGGACGCGGACGAGCCTGCCCTTGAGGCCGTCGCCCCGGTCGGGCCCGGCGGCTTCGAGCAGGGCCTGCCACAGCGACGGCACGCAGTTGACGGCCAGCGGGCCGGGGTGCTCGCACAGCGCCGCGTGGATCGCCGCGGGATCGGCGGCGGTCTCCGGCGGGAGGAGCCAGACCGTGCCGCCGCGCGCCAGCGGCGCGAGGAGCTGCTTGAGCGAGGCGTCGAACGTCGGACGCGACAGCGCTGGCACCGCGACGTCTCCGACCAGGGCCTCGTTGGCCCAGTCCAGGTACGACGCCAGGCCGCCGTGCTCGACGACCACCCCCTTGGGCACGCCCGTCGAGCCCGAGGTGTGGATGACGTAGGCGGCGTCCGCCGCCGTGACCGTGCCGTCAGGATCCGGCCACGCGCCGTCCGCGGGCTCCACCACCGGCAGGTGGACGACGTCGCCGGGCAGCAGCCCCGCGAGGTGCGGGCCGCCGATGACGGCGGCCGACGCCGCGTTCCGCACGATGAACGCCTGCCGCTCGGCCGGATCGCCGGGATCGACCGGCACGAACGCGGCGCCCGCCTTGAGCACGCCGAGCGCCGACACCAGCCACGGGATCGACGGCTCCAGGCAGATCGCGACCGCCGACCCCCTGCCGAGCCCCCGCTCGCGCAGCCGTGCCGCGAGCGCGTTGGCCGCGCCGTTGAGCCCGGCGTAGGTGAGCGCATCGCCGCCGCACCGGACGGCCACCGCGCCGGGGGAGCGCCGCGCCTGCTCCTCGAAGAGCCTGGTGAACGGCGTGAAGGCGCGGGCCGTGCGCGGCGGGCCCGCCGCGCCCAGCAGCTCGCGCCGCTGCCGCTCGCCGAGCCAGGCGAGCTCGCCGATCGGCCTGCCCGGTGCGGCCAGCGCGGCGTGCAGGAACGTCGCGTACGTCTCCAGCAGGTGCTCGGCGTCGGCCCTGCAGGCGGCGGCCGGGTCGTAGGCGGCCTCCACGACCAGCGAGCCCTCCGCGTCACGCCAGGTCAGGCGGAGCCGCTCGCCGGGCAGCCGGGTGTCCAGCCGGGTGACCACGGCCTCGGCCGCGCCGAGGTCGAAGCGCTCCGGGCAGTCGAGGTATTCGGCGACCATGGCGCGGTCGGCGGCCTCGGCGGGCGCGTGCGCGAGCCAGGTGCCGTGGCCGCTGAGCACCTCGGAGACCTCGCCCGCCACGTCGTCGAACGTGCGGTCGTGCCCGGCGCCGCTCGCCACGGGCAGGCGGTGGGAGTACGGGCCGGGCGCGTCCCGCAGCTCCTCGAACGCCCGGCCGTCGAAGACCGCGTACGTGACGGTCTCGCGGCCGCCGGACATGCGCGAGACCAGCGCCGTCCAGGCGGCCAGCAGCACCGCGAACGGCTCCGTGCCGGTGTCCTTCACGTAGCGGCCGAGCAGCGCCACCGTCTCCGGGGGCAGCGACACGGCCGCAGGCGGCGCGCCGGAGGCGGCGGCGGGCGGCGAGGGGGCCGGCGCATCCGGTGCGGGCGCGGTGGCGAGCGGTGGCCGGGCCGGCTCGGGTGTGCTGGCGAGCGGTGGCCGGGCCGGCTCGGGCGTGGTGGCGAGCGGCCAGGGGAGCGGGGCGTGCCGGGCGGCGTACTCCTCCCAGTAGCGGCGGCCCTCCTGCGCGTCGCCGCCGGCGGCCACCTCGTGCTGCCACTCGGCGAACATCGCGTACTGCACCTCGGCCTCCTGCGGCCGCCGCCCGGCGCGCAGGTCGCGGTAGGCGGCGCAGACGGCGGAGGCGAGGTGGAGCAGGGTGCGGGCGTCCGCGTTCAGCGCGGGCAGCCGCAGCTCCAGCGTCCACGGCGAGCCGGGCCCGCCGGTGAGCCGGGCCCGCACCGTGGGGCCCGTCTCGGCCTCGGCCCCACGGTCCAGGCGTCCGCCCGGCCCGTCGCCGAGCCAGCGGACCGGCCCCGTCTCCAGCAGCGTCTCGTCCACGACCTGGAGCGGGAGCGTCATGGCGGGCAGGCGGCGGAACGCGGTGCGCAGGATCTCGTGCTCGCGCACCACGTGCTCGACCGCCGCGCGCAGGGTGTCCACGTCGAGGTCTCCGGTCAGCCTGATCGTGCAGCCGACCGTGGCCGCGCGGTGGCCTTCCAGCCACAGGGCGGCCTGCTGGGCGGAGAGCCGGTAGCCCTCGACCACCGTGTCACCGGACGCCGTCATGCGGTCACCTCTCCGAGCTTCTCGCGCAGCTTCTGCCGGTCGTACGGGTCGGACATGGCGACGACGACCTTGCGGAGCCCCCGGTACGGTTCCCGCCCGTGCGCCATGAGCATGTTGTCGAGCGCCATCACGTCACCGCGCCGCCAGGGGAAGGCGACCGTGGCCTGCTCGTAGGCGCGGCGGATCTCCTCCAGCTCGGCCGCGGTGAACGGGGTGCCGTCGCCGTACCTGACGTCCCTGGGCAGGTCGTCGGGTGGGAACATCTCGCTCACCGCGGCCCGCGTCTCGGGGTCGAGCGACGAGATGTGGTAGGCGTGCACCTGGTTGAAGAACACCTCGTCGCCGGTGTCCGGGTGGGTGACGATCGCGTCCAGCACCTGGCGGGTCCGCAGCCTGCCGCCGGGCAGCCACTCCCACTCCATGCCGGTCCTGCGGCAGTACGCGGCGACCACCTCGGGGTCCTCGGTCTGGAACGCCACCTGCCAGGGGATGTCGAACCCGTCGTGGTAGTTGCGGATGTACATGACCTTGCGTTCGGCCAGCCGCTCCCGCAGGCCGGGACCGAGCAGCCTGAGCAGCTCGCGCGTGTCGGCGATGGGGGTGGCGCCGCCCTCGCTCGCGGGCGTGATGCAGCAGAACCACAGCGTCATCGGCCAGTAGTAGGAGTAGGCGCTCTCGCTGTGCAGCGGGATGTGCCGCTCGGGCGGGAACTCGGTGGAGGTGTAGACCTTGCCGCCGACCTCCTGCCGGGGCGTGGAGCGTTCGTAGTAGTCCAGCGTCCGCGGTGAGTACGCCTCCACCACCTGCTCGAATGCGGCCGCGTCCGCCACGTCGAAGCCGCGCAGCAGCACCGCGCCGCGCGTGCGCAGGTGCCCGGCCAGCGGCTCGCGGTTGGCCGGGACCCACTCGCGCAGCGCGAGCCCGCCGCCCGACGGTGTGATCACCAGGGGCTGCGAGGGCCCCGGGCCCATCGGCTCGGCGCGGACCAGCGAGTCGCCGGTGACCCGGACCGGCCGCACCTTCTTCGCCTTCACGGCGGCGAAGCTCCTGGCGCCGGACTCGGCCTGCCGCTTGTACGTCATCAATCGCTCCTTCCGCCCGCTGCGCGTCACGTGCCGCCGCAGGTCGCTCAGCCTGATCCCGGGGTCGTCCACGACCGCCTCCAGCAGCCGCCGGTACTCGTGCAGCAGGCGTTCGGCGGTGGACGGGTGGAACAGGTCGTCGCTGTAGGCGAGCGCCGCCACCAGACCCGACTCGGTCTCGGTCAGCGCGAGGTTGAGGTCGAACGTGGTCAGGTCGCTCGGCCGTTCCTGGAGCGTGAGCCTGAGCCCGGGCGCCTCCAGCGCCGGCATCGGCGTGTTGTGCAGCACGAACCACACCCGGGCGAGGGGGATGCGGTGCGCCACACGCTCGGGGCCGAGCATCTCCACGACCTTCTCGAACGGCATGTCCTGGTGGCTGTAGGCGCCGAGCGCCGTCTCCTTGACCCGCTCGATCACCTCGTCGAAGCCCGGGTCGCCGGCCAGGCCGGTACGCAGCACCAGCACGTTGGCGAAGAACCCGACGACGTTCTCCACCTCCCGCCGGGTGCGCCCGGCGATCGGCGAGCCGACCACCAGGTCCTCCTGGCCGGTGCTGTGATGCAGCAGCGCCTTGAAGGCGGCGAGCAGCACCATGAACAGCGTGGCCCCGCGCTCCTCGGCCAGCCGGGCGAGCGCGCCGGTGAGCTCGGCGGGCAGCGCCATGGTGACGCGCCCGCCGCTCAGCGTGGGCTCCTTCGGGCGCGGCTTGTCGGCGGGCAGCGCCACGTCGGGCGGCGCGCCCTCCAGGCGGCTCCGCCAGTACGCCGACAGCGCCTCCAGCCGCGCGCCGCTCAGCCACGAGCGCTGCCAGGCCGCGAAGTCGAGGTAGCGGACCTGCGGTTCGGGCAGCTCGGGCCGTCGGCCCTGCGACAGCGCGTGGTACGCCGCCACCAGCTCGCGCAGCAGCACGCCGACCGACCACTCGTCGATCACGATGTGGTGCAGGGTGAACAGCAGCACCGACTCCTCAGGGCCGGTGCGGATGAGGCGGGTGCGGAACAGCGGGAGCGCGCTCAGGTCGAACCTGGTCCGCGCGTCCTCGCGGATGATCCGCCGCACCTGCTCGTCGTGGTCGTCCTCCCCGGTCAGGTCGGTGACCTCCACCACGACCGGGCCGCTCGGCCGTACCGACTGGACGGGCTCGCCGTCGGCGAGGGAGAAGACGGTCCTGAGCACCTCGTGCCGCTCGACGAGGAGCGACAGCGCGCGGCTCAGCGTCCCGGCGTCCAGCCGTCCTTGCGCGCGGGCCACGATCTGCACGTTGCTCCCGCCCGGGGGCTGCGTCCCGGTGCCGGCGAGGGTGTCGGCGAGCCACAGGCGGCGCTGCGCGAAGGAGACCGGGTGGGCGGGCCGGTCGGGCTGCCGGGCGATGGGCGCGGCCCCGGGCTCCGCCGCCTGCGCCACCCGGGCGAGCCCGGCGACCGTCGGGTGGTCGAAGATGCTGCGCAGGTCCAGCCGCACGCCGAGCGCCTCGCCGATCTCGTAGACGACCTTCGTGGCGAGCAGCGAGTGGCCGCCGAGGCGGAAGAAGTGGCCGTCGGCGCCGACCCGGTCGAGCCCCAGCGTCTCGGCGAAGACGCGCGCGATGGCGCTCTCCGCCTCCGTGCGCGGCGGCAGGTAGGCGCCGGGCTCATGGCGTGCGGCCTGCTCGGCCAGGGCACGCCGGTCCACCTTGCCGTGCCTGGTGCGCGGCAGCGCGCCGGTGACGGCGAACCGGGCGGGCACGAGGCGGGCGGGCAGGCGCTCCGCCGCCCACGCGGCCACGTCATCGGCGTCGAGCGCGCCCGGCTCGTGCGGGACGAGGTGCGCCGACAGCAGCAGGCCGCCCGACGGACCGGGGACGGCCACGACGGCCGCCTCGCGCACGGCGTCGTGCGCCGCCAGGCACGACTCGATCTCGCCCGGGTCGATGCGCACCCCGTGCAGCTTGATCTGGTGGTCGATCCGGCCGAGGAGGGCGATGCTCCCGTCGGGCAGGCGCCGGGCGAGGTCCCCCGTGCGGTACATGCGGGCGCCCGGACGTCCGGCGAACGGGTCGGGCACGAACCGCTCGGCCGTGAGCCCAGGCCGGTCGAGGTAGCCGTACGCCACGCCGATGCCGCCGATGCACACCTCGCCCGTCACCCCGGTGGGCGCGGGCCTGCCGCCGGCGTCCAGGACGTACACCCTGGCGTTCCTGATCGGCCCGCCGATCGGGATGGCGTGCGGTTCGCCGCCCGTCACCCGGTGGAAGGTGGTGGTCATCGTGCACTCGGTGGGCCCGTACTGGTTGACGATGGCGACACCGGGCCCGAAGGCGGCGCGCAGCCGGTCGCAGTCGGTACGGAAGAGCGGCTCGCCGCTGCTCAGCACCGTCGTGACCGAGTCGAGGCGGCGGCCCGCCTTCAGCGCGGCGTCCGCCAGGCCGCGCAGGGTCGTGGGCACGCTGTGGAGGATCCTGGTCACCTGGTGACGCTCGACGGCCTCCGCCGTGGCCGCCGGGTCGAGGCGCTGCTCCTCGGTCGCGATCACGATCGACGCCCCGGCGAGCAGCGGCGCGACGCAGTCGCGCAGCCAGGCGTCGAACGTGAACGGCGCCTGCTGCAGCACCACGTCGTCGCCGGTGATGGCGTACTCGTCGAGGACGTAGCGCAGGTAGTTGGCCACGCCGCGGTGGTGGGCGAGCACGCCGTTGGGCGTGCCCGTTGAGCCCGAGGTGTGCGCGATGTAGGCGACGTCGTCGAGCCCCGGCACGTCGCGGGCGTGCGTTCCCGCCGCCTGCGCCGGCAGCTCGTCCAGGCACAGGACGTCCGCTCCCGCCAGGTCGCGGTGGCGGGCGTCGCAGACCACCAGGCGGCACCCGGCGGCGCGTACGACGCTCTCGACGCGGGCGGGCGGGTCGTCGGTGCCGAGCGCCACGAAGGCCGCGCCCGCCCGCCAGCAGGCCAGCACGCAGGCCACCTGGTCGGGGGAGCGGCCGAGGCGGAGCGCGACCAGGTCGCCCCGCCGCACCCCCGCCCCCGACAGGGCGCCGGCGATGAGCGCGACCCGATCGGCCAGCCCGGCGTAGGTCAGCGTGCCGCCCGGCCACACCACGGCGGTCGCGTCCGGGGTCCGCGCGGCCTGGGCGTCGAACAGCGCCAGGACGGATGCGGCGGGCTCCTCGGCCGCCGTGTCGTTGCAGGCCGCGAACAGGCGGCGCTCGGCGTCCGTCGTGGCGTCCACGGCGGCGACCGCGATCGACGGGCCGGCCGCCGCGGCGCGGGCCACCTGGACGAAACGCTCGGCGAGCAGGCCCGTCTCGCCGGCGGGGTGCCGCTCCGGGTCGAAGGCGAGCAGGACCTCCCAGCCCGCGGCGGTCCGCGTGACGGCGAGTTCGAGGCTCGCGGGAGCGGTACGGCTGCGCAGCGAGGCGATCGCGGGCTCGCCGGCCGTGGAGCGGAAGGCGAAGGCCACCGCCTCGGGCGAGCCGTGCGCGGGCGGCCCGGCGGCGGCCTGCAGGTCCCCGATGTCGCGGGCCAGCCGGTCGAACGTCACGCCGCCGCCGATCTCGCCGGGCAGCGCGGCCCACTGCTCGTACAGGCCGAGCGCGGTCTCCAGGCGCGGGTGCGCGCGGCCGTCCACGGCGGCGATCAGGGGCGCGCCCGCGACGCTCTCCAGGGACGCGGCCCGCAGCGCCACCCGCCAGCAGGCCGCCAGAAAGGCCTGGAGCGGCACCCCCAGGTCCTCGGCGGCGGCGGCGACCTCGCCCAGGTCGTCCGGTCCGAGCCGCAGGCGCGACTCCCGAAGCGGGATGGTCACCGCGGTGCCCGGCCCGGCCGCCGCCTCCCCGGCGAGCTGGCGCTGCCATTCGGCGTAGTCGGCGTACTGCACGGGCGCCTCGGACGGCTCCGGCCGCCGGCCCTGGTAGAGCGCGAGCAGCTCGCGCACCACCGTGCGCATCGAGGTCGCGTCGAGGCAGAGCGCCGGTGCGCTGAGCAGCAGCCGCCGGCCGCCGTCCGGTGCGCCCGTGACGGCGCAACGCAGCAGGGGCGCCGTGTCGAGCGACTGCCCCTTGCGCTCCCTGCGGAGCAGGTCGTCGATGCCGCCCTCGGCGTCGCGGAGCTCGGGCGGGGTGGCGGCCTCGATGACCTGGACGGCGTCGGCCAGGCCGGGAAGCGTGCGCAGGCTCGTACGCAGGATCTCGTGCCGCTCCACCACGCCGGCCAGCGCATCGCGCAGCCGCGCCGCGTCGAACGGCCCCGGCAGGGCGGCGACCGCCTGCGTCCAGTACGCCTCGGGGTCGCGTCCGGCCCACGGCCACAGGCGTTCCTGCTGGGGGGAGAGACGATAGCCCTGGATCTGCTCGCTCATGACGCCACGTCGCCCAGGCGGACCGTCTCTCCCATGGCGACGAGCACGCGCCGTGGCCCGGTGAAGGGCATGCGCCCGTGGGAGACGAGCATGTTGTCGATCATCAGGATGTCGCCTTCCTCCCATGCGAAGCGCACGGCGGCCTGCCAGGCCGTCTTGCGGACGACGTCGAGGTCCGCCGGGTCGATCGGCGAGCCGTCGCCGTAGCGGGCGTTGATGGGCAGGCCGGCCTCGCCGGCGACGGAGGACATGGCGGTGGCCAGCTCCTCGCCGAGGCCGGAGGGATGCCACTGGTCGGCCTGGTTGAACCAGACCCGCTCGCCCGTGCGCGGATGCCGGATCACCGCCGGTCTGACCTGCCTGGTCCACAGGCCGCCGTCGTCCTTCCAGCGGAAGTCGATGTCCCCTTCCGCGCAGTAGCGCTCGACGAAGGTCCTGTCGGCGGTCTCGAACACCTCGCGCCACGACAGCCCGGGCCCGTCGCCGTCGCGCAGGTTGCGCACGTACTGGACGCCGGAGCGGGTGAACGCGGCGACGAGGTCATCGGGCAGCGACTCCAGCACCCGGCGGCAGTCGGCGATCGGCGTCTCGCCGCCGCCGCTCGGGGCCGTCTGGCAGAAGAAGAACAGCTTGCCCGGCCAGGTGTGCGCGTACGACAGCTCGTTGTGCAGTGAGATCGTGTAGCCGGCCGGGTACTCGGTGGAGGTGTAGACCCCGTCCGCCAGCGCGGTGCGCGGCGACGAGCCCTCGACGTAGTGCAGCAGCTCGGGGACGAACACCAGCGCGAACCGCTCGAACTCCTCCTTCGTCCGCACGCCGAAGCCGCGGAACAGGATCGCGCCGCACTCGAGCAGCCGGCGCTCCAGCTCCTCCCGGTGCGCCTCGGCCCACGAGACGGGCTCCACCGGCCGTGCCGCCGTCACCACCAGGGGCAGTGGCCGGTCGGGGGCGAGCGGGCCCATGGTCACGGCGTCGCTCGCGTCGAGGACGACCGCCTTGCGCCGCATGACGGGCAGGTCACCGGGGGTGGCGTTCATGGCGTGCTCCTTCGCGGGCTGCGCGGCCGCCGCCTCGCCGAGCAGGGACTCGAACTCCCCGGCGAGGGCGGCGGCGGTGCGCTCGGTGAACAGGTCCGCGTCGCAGACGAGATGGCCGTGCAGGACGCCGGGGGCGTGCTGCAGGTACAGCGTCAGGTCGTACTTGGTGGTGATGGTGGCGCTCGTGTCCATCCGGCTCGTGACGCAGCCGGGCAGCTCCGGCGCCTCGGAGGCGGTGATGACGTTGAGCACGGCGGCGAACGGCTCCGGCCGGGTCACGCCCCAGGCGGTGCGCAGCGCGTCCACGACCTTCTCGTACGGGACGTGCTGGTAGCGGTGGGCCCTGGCGACGGCCCCGTGCACCCGCGACACCAGCTCGTCCACGCCCGGTCCGCCGGACAGGTCCACGCGCAGCGCGGCCGGGTTGGTGAAGCAGCCCACCAGGTCCTCGACGTCGCCGTGCACCCGGTTGGCGAAGGGCACGCCGATGACGACCTGGTCGTCTCCCGTCCTGCGGGCGAGCAGCCGGGCGAAGGCGGTGAGCGCCATCGTGAACATGGTCGTGCCGTGCGAGCGGGCGGCGGCTTCGAGCCGCGCCGCCGTACGGCCGGGGACTCGCACCCGGTGGACGACGGCGCGTCCGCTCCGCCGCGGCCCGCGGGGCAGGTCCGTGGGCAGCGGCCTGCCGTCGCGTGCCGGGGCGAGCTCGCGCGTCCAGTAGCGCAGCGCCTCCTCCTCGTCGCGCTCGATGAGGCGGGCCTCGCGCGCCGCGTACTGCCCGTAGGTGATCGGCGGCTCGGGCAGCGGCGAGGGCAGGCCGCGCGAGAACGCCGCGTACAGCAGCCCCAGCTCGCGGTAGACGGTGGTGAAGGCGACGTCGTCGGCCGCGATGTGGTGCGCCACCAGGATCAGCGCGTGGTCGCGGTCGCCCATCCGCACCAGGCGCAGCCGCAGCGGCGGCTCGGCGGTCAGGTCGAACGGCCGGTGCGCCTGTGCCCGTACGAGGCGCAGCAGCGCCTGCTCGCGCTTCGCGTGCGGCACGTGGTCGAGCGCGTCCCTGGCCAGGCCGCCCGCCGAGGGCATGACCTCGGCGACGGGACGGCCCTGCCGGGCGGGATAGCGCGTGCGCAGGACGGCGTGCCGCCTGACGATCTCGCCGAGCGCGCGCTCCAGCGCGGCGACGTCCAGCGGGCCCGCGATCCGTACGGCGTCGCAGATCGTGTACGCGCTGCTCTCCGGGTCGAGCGCCTGCAGGAACCAGTGCCGCAGCTGCGCGGACGACAGGACCGCCGCGTCGGAGGCCGCCATGGGCGCCTGGCGGGGCGCGGCCGCCACCCTGCGCGCCAGGCCCGCGATCGTGGGCTCGTCGAACAGGCTCGCCACCGGCAGCTCGACGCCGAACTCCGCCCGTATCCGGGACACCAGCCGCACGGCGAGCGCGGATTGGCCGCCCGAGGCCCAGAAGCCGTCGTGGACGCCGGGCTCGGGAACGCCGAGGACCTCCGACCACAGCGCGGCGAGGCGTTCTTCCACCGGCGTGGCGGGCGGCGCGTACGGCGTGCCGGGCTCGAACGGCACGGCGCCGGGCGGTGGAAGCGCGTTGCGGTCCACCTTGCCGCTCGGCAGGACGGGCAGCGAGCGCACCCTGATGAATTCCGCCGGCACCACGGCATGCGGAATGCGTTGTGCCACGAAATGCCGGATTTCGGCGGAGCTGAGGGTTCCGTACTTTTTCTCCGCGATATAGGCGACCAGTTTGATGGAGGCGCCGTCACGGCCCGGCTCCGCGAGCGCGGAAAGACGGGAAAGGAGCATTTCCTGTTGTGTTCCGGTAAGCCGTTCAATGCGCCGCAGTAAGGTGGCGCGGGAAGTGCGCTCGGTTTCCGTTCCGGTCATCCTGTCCGGGCTCATCCGAGGGACTTGCGCAGGCTCAGCGGCCGCATGTCGGTCCATGTCTCGGCGATGTGGTCGAGACATGCGCGCTTGCTTCCCGTGGGGCCCGCCTCGCGCCAGCCCGGAGGCAATTCACGATCGGCGAACCAGATGGAGTACTGCTCCTCGTCGTTGCATACGACCTTGTAGACGCGGTCATCGTCGGTGGACGTCATAGGCTCCCCCGCCCCCTCGTCACGACTTGCGGTGCGCACCGCGCGGGCATGCGAAAAAGCGCATGCCGAACCGGGAAGGCGGCTCGCCTTTCCCCCGGTCGCGCCCCGTGGACCTGCAATGGGAATGACCCAACGATTCCGGAGATTAGGTGACCGATACAGGCTTGGCAAGAGGCGGAGATGAGATTTCATGCCGATGTGGAACGCGATCTTTCCGGTGTGCCGGTGTGTCCGGCGGGCGTATTGACAAGAAAGAAATCGCGCTCCTAGCGTGAAGACGGATGAATCACGTGGTCGTAGCGTTTCGCCGACCCTTTGTCAACCCATTTTCAATCCACCGTCGCTATTTGGGGCCGCCCGTGAAAGTCAATTCATGGAATGGATGGGATCCGCTCACCCACGTCATCGTGGGCCGTGCCGACGGCACGATGGTGCAGGCGCCGGAGCCGGCGGTGGTGAGGGACTGGCCGGAGCACGGCTTCCCCGCCGGCACCTACGGCCGGCTCCCCGACGACATGGTGGCGGCCGCCAACGAGCAGCTCGACGCCTTCGCCGACCTCCTGCGGCGGCGGGGCATCCGCGTCGACAGGCCGGAGGCGATCGACTTCAGCCGGCCGGTGTCCACGCCCGACTGGGAGCAGGGCAGCATGTTCGGCTGCATGCCGCCCAGGGACGTGCTCATCACCGTCGGCAACGAGATCCTCGAAGCGACCATGTGCTACCGCAGCAGGTGGTTCGAATACCTCTGCTACCGGCCGCTGCTCGGCTCCTACTTCCGCGAGGACCCCGGCATGCGCTGGGAGGCGGCGCCCAAACCGCGGCTCACCGACGCCTCGTACCGGGCCGGTTTCTGGGAGGAGTACGAGCGGCTGGATTTCGACGAGCAGATCGCCAGGGTGCGCGAGAACAACCTCGTGCTGACCGAGGCCGAGCCGCTCTTCGACGCCGCCGACATCGCGAGGTTCGGCAAGGACCTGTTCGTCCAGCTCTCCATGGTCACCAACAGAAGCGGCGTGGAGTGGCTCAGGCGGCACTTCCCCGGCCACCGCGTGCACGCCGTCACCTTCGGCAACACGCACCCGGTGCACATCGACGCGACATGGGTGCCACTGCGCCCAGGCCTGGTGCTCCACTGCGGCGAGCGCGAGGCGGAAGAGGAGCTCGTCCAGTACTTCAAGGTCAACGACTGGGAGATCGTCTCCGCCGCCCCGCCCGCCAGGTCATGGGACGACATGCCGAAGCTCTGCTTCTGCAGCCCGTGGCTGTCGATGAACGTGCTCAGCCTCGACCAGAACACGGTCTGCGTGGAGGCGAGCGAGGTGGCGCAGATGGAGCTGCTCGACAGCCTGGGCTTCGAGGTCGTTCCCGTGCCGTTCTGGGATGTGGCGCCGTTCGGCGGCGGGCTGCACTGCTCCACGGTGGACATCCACCGGGAGGGCGGGCTGGAGGACTACTTCCCCAAGCGCCACGGCAGGTTCTGACCATGACCGCCCGGCTCTCCGCGGCTCGGCCGCTGAGCATCGGCCGCAGGCGGCCCGTTTCCGGCGCGCTCCCGCCGCACGCGCTCGATCTGGAGATCGCCGGCCGGTCGCCGGCGGCGCCGTCCATGGACGCGTACGCGCTGCTGCTCACCGCCGTGGGACTGTGCGTCCGGCGGCACGGCGGCGCCACGCGCTTCGCCGTCGCGAGCCCGCTTCCGACCGGCCGCCCGCCGGGAGCGGTGCCGGTGCACCTCGACCTGGCGGGCGCGGCGACGATCGGCGAGCTGGTGCGCCGCACGAAGGCGGCCGTGCGGGAGGCGTACGCGGCCCCGGACACGTCCGTCACCGCCGACGTCACCTGCCGGCTGGACGGCCTGCACGGCGAACCGCCGCCGCTGCCGCGCCCGTCCGTCGCCGTCGCGTTCGAGCTGCGGGACGGCCACGTCACCGGGCGCGTCGAGCTCGATGCCGGGCTGTTCGGCCCGGACGAGGCACGCTGGTTCCGCGACCACCTCCAGCACGTCGTGCGCAACGCGCTGGCCGCCTCCGGCGACGAGCCGCCGCACGCGATCGACGAGCTGCCGCCGGACCTGCACCGGCTGGTGACCGTGGAGTGGAGCGGCGCCGCCGTGCGATCCCTGCCGGACGACCCCGCGCGGCAGTGCCTGCACCGGCTCGTCGAGCAGCAGGTACGCCGCTCACCGGACGCTCCTGCCGTCGTCTCGCCCGCGGGGACGCTGACGTACGGCGAGCTGAACCGCCGCGCCAACCTGCTGGCCCGCCACCTGATCGAGCGCTGCGGCGCCCGCCCCGGCATGCTGATCGGGATCGCGCTCGAGCGCTCGCCGGCGATGGCGGTCGCCGTGCTGGCCGTGCTGAAGGCGGGCGCGGCGTACGTGCCGCTCGACCCCGCGCAACCGCAGGACCGGCTGCGCTACATCGCGGCCGACACCGGCGCGCCGCTCGTCCTCACCCTCTCCTCGCTCGCCGGCGACCTGCCCGACACCGGCGCGCGGATCGTCCTGCTGGACGAGCAGGTCCCGGACGGTCAGGACACCGACCTCGACATCCCGGACGTCCCGCGCAGCGCCGCCTGCGTGATCTACACCTCCGGCACCACCGGCAGGCCCAAGGGCGTCGTGCTCACCCACCAAGGCCTGAGCAACAGCATGCGCTGGGAGCGCGCCGCCTACCGGATCCGCCCGGACGACCGGATGCTCCACCTCGCCTCGTTCGCGTTCTCGCTGGCGATCGTGGAGCTGCTCAGCCCGCTGTGCGCCGGGGCGCAGGTGGTGATCGCGCCTGCGAGCGCGGGCCGCGACGGCGGCGAGATCGCCCGGCTCGTCGCCGGATACGGCGTCACGTTGCTCAGCGTCGTCCCATCGGATCTGAAGCTGCTCCTGGAACAGGAGCCCGCGATGCCGTGGAACGCGCTGCGCGCCGTCATCACCGGCGCCGACGTCCTGCCGGTCCCGCTGCTCGAGCACTACTTCGCGGTGTGCCCGTCGGTGCCGCTGTTCAACATCTACGGGCAGACGGAGTCGTCGGTCGACGGCACGTACTGGATCTGCGCGCCGCCGGGCGACCTGGCCAGCGTGCCCGTGGGCCGTCCGATCACGGGCACCCGCATGTACCTGCTCGACGAGGACATGCGCCCGGTTCCGCCGGGCGCGACCGGCGAGGTCTGCACCGGAGGGGTGGCGCTGGCCCACGGCTACCTCGGGCGGCCCGAGCTCACCGCCGCCAGGTTCGTGCCCAACCCCTTCGCGGAGCCGGGATCGGGCGACGACACCCGCCTGTACCGGAGCGGCGACCTCGGACGCTGGCTCCCCGACGGCTCGATCGAGCTGCTCGGCCGCAACGACCACCAGGTCAAGGTGAACGGCGTGCGGATCGAGCTGGAGGAGATCGAGGCCGTGCTGCGCGAGCATCCGGGCGTCGGCGACGCCGTGGTGTCCGTCCAGCGGGCGGCCGGGCCGGACTGGGCGGCCCTGATCGCCGGCGTGCCGGAGCCGGTGCTGCGCGAGCTGATCGCAGAGGCGGAGGCCGCCCCCGCCGCCGGTGAGGTGGCGCGGTGACCGAGGTGCCGGCGAGCACGGCGGACTACGCCGCCCTGGCCCGCGCCAGGCTCCCCGAGGACGTCTGGCACTACCTCAACGGCGGGGCCGGCGACGAGGTGACCCTGGCCGCGAACGTCAGCGCGTTCCGCCGCCTGGCCGTCCGCCCCCGGGTGCTGGTCGACGTACGGCGGCGGGACGCCACCACCCGCGTGCTCGGCACCGCGCTGGCCGCGCCCATCGGGGTGGCGCCGATGGCCTACCACCGCCTGGCCCATCCCGACGGCGAGGCCGCCACGGCACGCGCGGCCGCCGCCGAGGGCCTGCTCATGATCGCGAGCACGTTCGCCAGCCGGCCGATCGAGGAGGTCGCGGCCGCCGCGCCCGGCCGGGTCTGGTTCCAGATCTACTGCTTCCGCGACCACGGCCTCACGGACGAGCTGATCAAGCGCGCGGAGGAGGCCGGCTGCCGGGCGCTCGTGCTGACCGCCGACACGCCGCTGATGGGATGGCGGGACCGCGACATCCGCCACCGGTTCCTGTTGCCCGACGGCGTCGAGGCGGCCAACCTGCGCGGTCTCGCCGGCCCGGGAGACGACCTCGCCGCCGTCACCCGCGACCTGCTGGATCCGGGCGTGACCTGGACGGCCGTCGAGCGCATCCGCGGGGTCACCGACCTGCCCGTGGTGCTCAAGGGCGTGCTGACCGCCGAGGACGCCGCCCTGGCCGTGGAGTGCGGGGTCTCGGGGGTGATCGTCTCCAACCACGGCGGCCGCCAGCTCGACGGCGCGATCGCCGCGCTGGACGCGCTCGCGGAGGTGGCCGGTGCGATCTGCCATCTGAGCGAGCGCGTGGAGGTCTACCTGGACGGCGGCGTGCGGCGCGGGATCGACGTGCTCAAAGCGCTCGCGCTCGGGGCGCGCGCGGTGTTCGTCGGACGCCCTGTTCTGTGGGGGCTCGCCGCGGCGGGCGAGGAGGGCGCGCGCGGGGTGCTGCGGCTGCTGAAGGCCGAGCTGGACGTCGCCATGGCGCTGTCGGGCCGCCCGGCCGTCGCCGAGCTGGGCAGGGACGCGGTCTGTCCCGCAGGGGGGTGTTCGTGACCGGAGCACACGTCATCGACCTCGGGATCGGCGAGCCGCAGCCCCGGCTGCTGCCGCTGGACTCGTTCCGGCAGGCCGCCGCCCACCGGCTCGCCCTGCCGGGCAACGACTACCTGCAGTACGCGCCCGAGCAGGGGTGGGGCTCGCTGCGCGGCGAGATCGCGAGGTTCCTGACCGGGTGGACACCGCACCCCGTGGAGCCGGACGAGCTGCTGATCACCGCCGGCGCCTCGCACGGGCTCGACCTGGTGCTCAGCCGCTGCACCAGGCCGGGCGACACGATCGTGGTCGAGGACCCGACGTACTTCTTCGCCCTGGAGGTGTTCAGGGACAGGGGCCTGCGGGTGCTCGGCGTGCCGATCGACGGCGACGGGCTGGACGTGGACGCGCTGGACGAGCTGCTGTCCACGGAACGACCCCGGCTCCTCTACACGGTCCCGGTCTGCAACAACCCGACAGGGGTCACGCTGTCGCCCGGACGCCGGGCACGGCTGGCCGGCCTGGCCGCCCGGCACGACCTCCTGATCGTCGCCGACGAGGTCTACCACCTCCTGGGCGACGCCGGACCCGCCGTCCCGTCGCTGCGCGCCGCGGCGCCCGACCGGGTGCTCTCGCTGGGCTCGTTCTCGAAGATCTTCGCCCCCGGCCTGCGGCTCGGCTGGATCCACGCGAGCCGCGAACGGCTCGCCCATCTGCTGCAAGACGGCGAGCTGCGCAGCGCCGGCGGGGCGAGCCCGGTGGCCGGAGCCGTCATGGAGAGCGCGCTCGCGCTCGGGCTGCAGGACCGCTTCCTGAAGGAGATCCGCGAGCTGTACGCGGCGCGGCGGCGCCACATGGTCCGGCTGCTGGCCGCGACGCTGCCGCCCGAGGTGACCTTCGAGCCGCCGGACGGCGGCTACTACGTGTGGCTGCGGCTGCCCGGCCACGTGGACACCGCCGCCCTGCTCCCCGCGGCGGCCCAGGCGGGCGTCGCCTACCGGCCGGGGAGCCTGTGCTCCTGGCGCGGCGGCCACGCCTGCTGCATGCGACTGTGCTTCGTCCACTACGACGAGCCGGACCTGACCGAGGGATGCGAGCGGCTCGCCGCGTTCCTCCGCGCCCACCTGCGAGCCCTGTGAGCGGCCTGCCGGCCCCTGCTCTTTGGAGACCAGCGTGACATCACACCCACGATCGCCCCTGTTCCACCACGAGTGGACCGACCGCAGACGCGGCGAGCCGGTCGCGGACACCCTGCGCAGCCCGCTGCTCGCGCTGCACATGAGCTCCGACGTGGACGACCTGCGGGCGGAGCAGATCCTGCTGGCGCGGCGGGTGCTGCGGGCGCGCGCCGAGTCCCGCCCCGTCGAGGACCTGCAGCGCGCGGTCGTCGAGCGCTTCCTGCTGGGCAGGACGGTCCACTTCGGCCCCGACGAGTGCCGCCCGCTCGCGGACGCCGAGCGCTACGCCAGGGAGCGGCGCGACGTCTTCATCGTGGTCAAGTTCATGGACGAGGCCCCGCACATCGCGGCCACCTTCCACTCCCTGCTCAACCAGCGGGGCGTGGACATGGGCCGGGTGGTGATCGTGGCGGTGGACAACAACTCCACCGACGGGTCCGACCAGATCGTCAAGAACATCATCGACGCCGACCCGGGGCCCGCCCGCATCGTCTACCTCAACCAGCCCAGGGCGGGCGCGGGCCACGCGGCCAGGCTGGGCGTCGATCGGTGCGTCGCGACCGTGCTGCGCATGTGCGAGGTGGACGGCGACTGGAGCCGCCTGCAGCACTCCGTGATCGCCGTGTCCGACGGCGACACGGTCTACCACCCCCACGTGCTCAGGGAGATCCTGCGCGTCTTCGGCGAGAGCCCCACCGTGGACGGCGTCATGCCGTTCCTCACCTATAAGGCCACCGCGGCGCTGCGGCTGTTCTCCGGCCACCGGGCCGCCGCGCCCGGCAGGCTCGCCGAGCGGGCCAGGTGGGACGCGGCCGTGGACGTCCCCATCGACCTGTCGGGCGTCCTCGCCTTCGACGTCCTGCCCCGATGGCTGCGCCGCCGCATCGGCGGGGAGATGGAGCTCGGCACGGCCGGCGGCGGCGTGCTGCGCGTCCCGCTCACCGGCACCGACGAGCACGGGCGGCGCTTCGGCGTGCTGCGCGACCCGGCGGGGCGGTGCGCGTACGTGCTGGAAGACCGCACGATCGTGCCGGCGCAGGCCCCCGTGTCGGGATGGGACGCCGCGCTGGTCTTCCTGGAGAACGGCGGTGTGCGCCCGGAGGAGAAGTGGCGCTGGCACGCCGTCGTCGGCCACGACATCTTCCTCACCTGGCTGTTCGCCGGTATGGGCGTACCGGAGGAGATGATCTACCCGGACACCAGCGACGCGCTCAAGGCCATCAGGACGTGGGCCTTCGCCATCGGCGGCCAGCACCAGCTCTACCGGCCGGGCCTGCGCATCGTGACCGGCAGCGACTATCAGTCGGGGCGGGTGCTGCAGGCTGCCGGCTGCACCGTACGCCTCGGGCCGGCGCAGGCGTACGCGGAGACCGAGATCGACCGCCTCATCAAGATGGCCAGGAATCTGATGCACGGCCAGTCCGTCTTCTACGGCCGCACCCGGGACTCGGCGATCGAGCGCGCCAGCGGCCTGTACGTCCACATGACCCGCATCCAGCGCGACATCGAGGAGGAGGTGCGCGGCTACGACGACCAGGCGTTCGAGCAGCGGATCTTCCCCGAGCGGCTGCTGTTCCCGCTGCGCTGGATCTTCCAGAACGCCTACCGCTTCCACGCCCACCACGACCCGGAGGCCCGGCGCGTCGTCCGCGAGCGCGTGCTGGAGGTCTTCTTCCCCGGGCGGGCGGCGGAGATCGAGGAGCGGTGGTTCTCCCCGGCGCACGCGGACCGCATCAGGGACGCCGCGCACGACGACCGCGTGGACGTCGCCGAGCGGCTGGCCGAGGAGCTGATCGCGGAGAACCACCGGGAGATCATGCTCTGCTACCGGCGGACCCTCGCCGGCTTCTTCGACGCGCAGCGCGTCCCGCGCGACCGGTACGCCTGGCTGCTGGAGGGCGTGGAACGCACCAGGAACGCCCTGCGCCAGAAGCCCCCGGTCGTGGACCCGGCCGCGGTCTGGCAGGAGAAGGAGTTCGTCATCGACGTCGAGCGCGGCCAGGCCGTCCACGTGCGCGGGAAGCCCGCGAACGGGAGGGGGACGCGGTGAAGGTGCGGCTGTGGGACGGCGAGGTCCCGCACGCCCGCGGGACCGGCGAGCGGGACGTGCCGTTCCTCGACGTCCACCTGCCCGCGCCGGATGAGGCCACCGGCGGGGCCATGCTCATCCTGCCCGGCGGCGCGTACACGTTCCTGTCGGAGAAGTCCGGCGCCCAATACGCGCGCTGGCTCGCCGGCAACGGGATCGCGGGCGTCGTCGTGCACTTCCGGCTCGGCTCCGCCGGATACCGCCACCAGGCGCTGCTCGCCGACGCCTGGCGCGCCCTGGAGGTGACCGCCGCCCACGCGGCCGCCTGGAACATCGACCCCGAGCGCATCGGCGTGATCGGCACCTCGGCGGGCGGCCACCTGGCGGCGATGCTGCTCACCGGCGTCGCCGGGCCCGATGACGCGCGGCGGACGGCGCGACCCGGGCTCGGCGTGCTGTGCTACCCGGTCATCTCGATGCTGGACCCGCTCGCGCACCAGGAGACCAGGGACAACTTCCTCGGAGAGCAGGCCGGCGACAAGGAGCTGCGGCGCTGTTTCTCCGGCGAGCTGCTGGTGGACGGCGTGGTGCCGCCATGCTTCGTCTGGCACACCCGTGACGACGACGAGGTGACCTGCGGTAACAGCCTCGCGTTCGCGCGGGCCCTGCACGAGCGGGGGCGGCCGTACGAGCTGCACCTGTACCAGACGGGGCCGCACGCGCTCGGGCTGGCGCACGGCACCGGCCTGCACTGGGCCGCCGACTGCCTCCGCTGGCTGCGCGACTGGGGATACTGACCCGCGCCCCGCCACCTGCCCGGAGACACCGCGGGCCTGGGGACACCGCGGGCCCGGAGGCACCGCGGGCCTGGGGACACCGCGGGCCTGGAGGCGCCGCGAGCCCAGGGCCGGCCTCGCGCTCCCGGAGGCGCCGGGCACCTGGAGGCGTCGCGCGCCCGGGTGGCGTCGCAGAGACCCCGCACGTCCGGCGAACCCGCACATCGGGAGATTCCGTACCGATCGCCTGCCCTGTAAGGTGATCCGGGGTTTCGTGCGTTTCAGGACCGGTCTGGTTACAGATCTGCCACTCCGTCACTACCCACTGCTGTCCGTGTGCTTAGGTGTTGCTCTGACAATTCCTGTGCTGGAGTGGGGTTGAAGCGTGTCAAGGTTCGACTGGCGCCATTCGGGGTTCGCGCCGCTGGTGGGGATTCTGGTGTCCGCGGTGCTGCTCATGACCGGGATGGTGCGCCAGTTACTGTCATTCGTGGGGGCGACCACGGCGCCGGGGGCGGCCGAGCTGGTGGTCACGCTGATCATCGCGGTGTTCCTCACCACCGTGCTGCGGATCGTGCGGGCGGTGCCCGACATCAAGAAGGAGAGCGCCGCCACGGCGCGGGCCGCGGCCAGCGTGCAGGCCGTCCGGCCCAGTGATGACACGCTGGTCGGGCGGCGGCTGCGGCTGTTCAAGGAGGCGGCCGAGGCCGGCGGCGACGCGGAGGCGGTGCTGAGCGCGCGCTCCGCGCTCGACGACACCGAGATGGCCAACAAGCACCACATCGATCACGCCCTGATCTGGGCGCTGCCGGTCTTCGGCTTCATCGGTACGGCGCTCACCATGGCCACGATGGTCGGCTCGTTCGGCAACGCGCTCGACAACCGGGGCGACCCCGGCGTGCTCATCACGGCGCTCAAGCAGCACGTGCTGCCCGAGCTGGCCTCCGCGTTCGGCGTCACCATGATCGCGCTGTTCCTGAGCGTGCTCGCGTTCGGCGCGATGGCGCTGGTCGAGCGGGCCGAACGGGCCGGCGTGGCGGCGGCCGACGAAGTGTTCCTCGTCTACCTGGCCCGGCTGCCCGGCGCCGCGAAGGGCGGTTCGTCCGCGCCCGCCGGCCCTGAGCTGCGCGGGCTGACGCAGGAGCTGGCGCAGTCCAGGGACAGGACCGAGGAGCTGATCAAGGGCATCGACGCGCTGCGCACGGCGGTCGAGCGGCTGAGCGCCGTCGAGAGCAAGCCGCAGAAGTACACGCTGGTGAGGGAGCAGTGAGAAAGCAGGCCACGCGGTCGTTCGCGCCACCGCTCGACCTGCGGTTCATCGACCTGTTCATGGCGATCGTGCTCGCCCTCTCGTTCGTGGCGATCATGCTCACGGTCGTGGCGCGCATGCTGCCCACCGAGGAGACCTCGCAGCCGCCGCGCAGGCAGACGGTGGCGCAGCTGGAGCGGCGGCTCCAGGAGGCCGAGCAGGCCCGGCAGGCGGCGGAGGCGGAGCTGCGCGCGACCAAGGAGCAGATCTCCGAGCAGACCGCCTTCGCGCTGCCGTGGTGGCTGATCGGGTTCTGCGCGCTGCTGGGCGTCCTCACCGTGTTCATGAACTGGCGGGTGCGGCTGTGGAACAAGGGCAGCCTGCCGCGCTGGTGGACGTGGGCCCTGGTCACCGTCGTGGTCGCGGTCGTCACCGTGGTGATCAGAGAGCTCAGCGACGGGCAGGGCTACCTGCTGCTCGCCGAGATCCCGTGGTGGGCGGCGGACGTGCTCTGCCTGGGGCTGCTGCTGGTGGCGTACGTGCTGATCACCGACATCCGGGACAGGCAGCGTGAGCTGCGCGATATCACGGCGAAGTACGCGCCCGATCGGTAGCAGGTTCCGGACGGTCACCTGCTGAGCGGGCCGGCCGCGCACGACCGGCATCTCGGCGGCGCCGCGCTGCGCGCCGCCGAGGCCGAGCCGGGGATGCGCCTCGCGCGGGCCGGGTTCGGGCACCCGCGGCGGCAGGACGTCCTCGACGGCTGCCGCACGGCGGTCAGTGACGGCAGCCGGCGTACTCGTCGAGGCGGCGCAGCATCGCCACCAGCATGAGCGGGAACATTCCGGCGTGCACGACGATCATGAGCACGCCGCCGTCGATGGCGCCCGCCCACAGCAGCGGGAACAACGGCACGGCCGGGGCGAACATGATCGCGCACATCTCCAGTGTCGGCGCCCAGCCGTGCCCGCGCACCCGCATCCACGCGGCCATGCCGATGGACATGTCGAGCGCCATCGCCAGGTACCACAGCTCGGGCTGCTCGGTGTACGTGACGCCGAGGTCGGCGGCGGAGCGGAGCATGCCGATGAGGAGCATCCCGGCGAACATCGCGATGATCATCTCGACGTAGTGGAGGGCGAACCTGCCCCAGTTACGGCCGGTCCTGGCGGGGGTGGTGGTCGTCGTCATGCCCCGACTGTCGCCGCCGGGGTCCGCCGGGACCAAGGGAAGTGGCCGGACATGTCCGGAAACTTGGGTTCTCGGTCTGCCGGACCTACAGTCGGGCCATGGACCGACGACGGTTCGTCGTGGTGGCGTACGAGGCGGCCGAGCTGCTCGACATCGCCTGCGTGACCTCGACGCTGGAGAGCGCCAACTGGCACGGCGCGCTGCCGTACTACGAATACCGCGTCGCCACCCCCGGCGGACGCCCCGTCACCACCGGCACCGCGCTGCGCATCGAGGCGCAGCTCGCGCTCGAACGCGTCAAGGGCCCGCTCGACACGCTGCTCATCTCCGGCGGCATCGGCTACGCGGACGCCGCGGCCGACCCGCACATCGTCGGCCACATCAGGCGGCTGGCCCGGGAGAGCCGCAGGGTCGCGTCGGTCTGCACCGGCGCGTACGTGCTGGCCGCCACCGGGCTGCTCGACGGCCGGCGCGCCACCACTCACTGGAAGCAGGCGCACGAGCTGGCCGGGCGCTTCCCCGGCGTGACCGTCGACCCCGACCCGATCTTCATCCGCGACGGCAAGGTCTCGACCTCCGCCGGCATCACCGCCGCGCTCGACCTCACGCTCGCCTTCGTCGAGGAGGACAACGGCACCGAGCTGGCCAGGACCGTCGCCAGGAACATGGTCACCTACCTGCAGCGGCCGGGCAACCAGGCCCAGATGAGCATGTTCGTCGAGCCGCCGTCGCCCGCCGACGGCCTGGTCCGGCGGCTCGTCGAGCACATCGCCACCCACCTGCGCGACGATCTCGGCACCGCCGCGCTCGCCGCCGAGGCCGGCGTCAGCGAACGTCACCTCACCCGCCTGTTCATCAAGCACCTCGGCCTGACCCCAGGCCGCTACGTTCGCAAGGCCCGCACCGAGGCCGCGGCCCAGCTGCTCGCCACCACGTCGCTGCCGATGGCGGCCGTCGCCGCGCGCTGCGGGTTCAAGACGGCCGAGACGCTGCGGCAGGCGTTCATCGACCGGTACGGCATCCCGCCCTCCCGCTATCGGATGACCCAGGCCGCCGGTTGAGACCGTTACCGGGGGCGTTGCGGGGTGGTTGATGCCGTTGTGAGAACTGTGGCAGAGTTTGACCCCACTTGGCGAGGCGCCAGGGCGGGGCGAGGCCGAAGGGCACGCGCACAAGACGCGAGCGCGGCGTGATCAGCGCGCGTGACGCGACCATCCGGACATCTCACGCCGCCCGCGGCGAGGCGCGGTGAGGCCAAGCATCCCGACGACGAAGGTGGACCACACATGCGAAAGTTGTTCGCGCCGGCCGTCGCGGCTCTCGCGCTGGCGGGTTGCGGCGTGCTCCCCGGCCCGCCGGGCAGCGGCGGCGAGGCGCCCACGACCAGCGCCGCCGCACAGCCCACCCAGGAGGCCTCCGCACCGGCGCAGCAGACGCCCGCCCAGGAGGCCTCGGCACCGGCGCAGCAGACGCCCGCCGAGGAGGCCACCGTGATCGCCACCCGCACCGCCAAGGTCAGCGCCGGCGATATGACCGGCGCCGGCAGGGTGGACATCACCTCCCTGCGCCGCCAGGGCAAGACCGCCAGCCTCACCTGGACCATCACCGCCACCGAGGGCAAGGTCAACGTGCACAACGGCCTGGGCAGGGGGCCGCTCGACCTGACCGTCTCGAACGTCTCCCTGATCGACCCCGTCAACGCCAAGCGCTACCGGGTGGCCCGCAACGGCACGACCAAGGACGCCGAGTGCGTGTGCTCCGGCACCCAGGGGCAGTTCCTGGAGCCGGGCGAGTCCTCCACGCTGTACGCGGTCTTCGCCGCTCCGCCGCCGGACGTCACCAAGGTCGACATCGAGATGCCGATGTTCGGCGTGCTCAACGATGTTCCGATCTCTTAGCGTCACGCTCGCCCTGGCCGTCGCCTCCGGCTTCCCGGCCGAGGCCGCTGCGGCGGGGTCGCCGCCGGTAGCCTTGCCGGCGGTCGCCTTGCCGGGGTCATCGCCGACGCCCGTCCCGACCGTGCCGGACGGCGCCACCGGGCCCGTCGAGGACCTCGTACTGCCCGTCGAGGACATCATCGGCGAGATCGAGTCGATGGACGGCACCGAGAGCGAGACCACCCAGGGCGAGCAGGTGACGGTCGCGGTGACCAGCGACGTGCTGTTCGCGCTCGACAAGTGGCGGCTCACCGCCAAGGCCCGCGACCGCCTCGCCAAGGTGGCGCGCAGGGTCCAGGACGAGGGCGACGGCGGCGTCGTCAAGATCGAGGGCCACACCGACGACCAGGGCACCGACGCCTACAACCGTACCCTGTCGCTCCGCCGCGCCCAGGCGGTCGAGAAGGTCATGCGCGGCCTGCTCGCCGGCTCCGGCATCACCTTCCAGGCCCGGGGCTTCGGCGAGAGCCGCCCCAAGCTGCCGAACATCGTCCAGGGCAGGCCGGTGGAGGAGAACCGCGCGAAGAACCGCCGCGTCGAAATCATCTTCACCGCCGAGCAGTAGCGCGGGACCCGCCGCCGAACCGCCGCCCCGCGCGGTGGCGGAGCCTGGGGCGTCGGTGAGAGGCGGGCTTGCTTGCCTGGGAGCGGTCGCCCCGGGAGGAGTGACCGCCGGAGCAGTGGGGTGAGCAGGGGATCGCTCAGTCGGCCTGGAGCTCGCCGAGGGTGACGGTGACCGTCTCCTCCGTGCCGTCGGCGCGGATCAGGCCGACCTTGACGCGGGCGCCGGGCTTGAGCGTGGTGATGGTCTCGGCCAGGGCCGCCATGGTGGGCGTCTCCTTGCCGTTGATCGAGGTGATCACGTCGCCGGGCCGGATGCCGGCCTTCTCGGCCCCGCCGCCGCGCTCCACGCCGGCCACCCCGACGCCGCTCGGCTGTCCGTCCGAGCCGATGACCGTGCTGCCCCTGATGCCCAGGGCGGCGCGGTGGCTGTTGGTGACCTTGCCGTTCTCGACGATCTGGCGGGCGATGTCGGTGGCGGTGTTGCTCGGGATGGCGAAGCCGATGCCGGGCGCGGCGCCGCCGCCGAGCTGCGGGTCGGTGGCGGCGAGCGTCGGGATGCCGATGACGTTCCCCGACAGGTCGACGAGCGCGCCGCCGCTGTTGCCGGGGTTGATGGCGGCCGAGGTCTGGATGGCGCCCGCGATGGTCGCGCCGGGCGAGCCGGGGTCCTGGGGTTCGGTGACCGTACGGCCGAGGGCGGAGACGATGCCGTCGGTCACGCTGCCGGACAGCCCGAGCGGGTTGCCCATGGCCAGCACGATCTGCCCCACCCGCACCTTGGACGAGTCGCCGAACCTGGCCGGGCGCAGCCCGTCCGCCTTGTCCACCTTGATGACCGCGAGGTCACCGGCCGGGAACGCCTTCACCAGCCGGGCCGTCCTGGGCGCGCCGCCCGTGGCGATGGTGACGTTCATGCGCGTGGCCTGCCCGACCACGTGAGCGTTCGTGATGATGTGCCCGCTGCGGTCGAACACCACGCCCGAGCCCAGCCCGACCTTCGTGTTGATCTGCACGATGGACGGCAGCACGTCCGCGATCACCTTCTCGTACGCCGCCTCCAGCGCCTGAGGCGTGGACGCGTGAGAGGGCATGGCGGTGGACGGAGGCGCCGTCGCCGTGGCGGCGGGGGCCGAGGCGGTCGCCGTGGCGGCGGGGGTGTCCGTACCCGTGGTCGTCGGGGGAGGACCGCAGCCTGCGAGCAGCATCGCTGCGACGGCGAGTCCTGCGGCCATTCCCCTCATGGGGATGTGAACTGCCCAGCCGACTCGGAAAGATACGCTTCCCGGACGTTTCTCCTGCTCAGCTTGCCGGTCGGCGTGCGGGGCAGTGAGTCCCGGTACTCGATCACCCGCGGATGCTTGAGCCTGGCCAGGCGCGGCGCGCAGTGGCGCAGCAGCTCGGCGGTCAGCTCGTCGCCGCCCGTCACCCCCTCGGCGGGCTGGACCAGCGCCACCACCTTCTGGCCCCACTCCGGGTCGGGCACGCCGATCACCGCGACGTCGGCCACGGAGGGGTGTTCGAGCAGCGCCGCCTCGACCTCCGCCGGGTAGATGTTGACGCCGCCCGAGATGATCAGGTCGGTACGCCGGTCCAGCAGGAACAGATAGCCGTCCTCGTCGAGGTAGCCGATGTCGCCCGGCGTGTAGTCACGCCCGCGCATCGTCGCCGCCGTCTTGCCGGGGTCCCCGTGGTACTCGAACTTGTTGATGCCGCCGATGTAGACCAGGCCGGGCGTGCCGGGCGGCACCTCGTTGCCGTCCTCGTCGACGATCGTGAACGACATGCCGTCCAGCGCCTTGCCCACCGTGCCGGGCTTGGCCAGCCACTCCTCCGACGACACCATGGTGGCCACCGCCGCCTCCGTGGAGCCGTAGTACTCCCACAGCACCGGGCCCAGCCAGTCGATCATCGCCTTCTTCGTGGCCGGCGGGCAGGGGGCGGCCCCGTGGTAGAGGTGCGTGAGCGAGGACAGGTCGTACTTCTCCTTGTCCGGTACGTCCAGCAGGCGGTGGAACATCGTGGGCACCATGAACGCGTTCGTCACCCGGTACCGCTCGATCAGCTCCAGCGTGCCCACCGCGTCGAACCGTTCGGGCGCCACGATCGAGTGGCCGAACTGCAGCGCCATCATCGCCTGGCCGTACGGGGCGGAGTGGTAGAGCTGTGAGCACACCAGGTGCACGCCGTCCATCGGCAGCCGGAAGTGCCGCCAGCTCTTGCGCATGAGGATCGGGTACAGCTCCTCCGGCGTCAGGTCCAGCAGGCGGCGGCGCACGCCCTTGGGGCGGCCGGTCGTACCCGAGGTGTAGAGCATCATCGAGCCGGCCTTGCGCACGGCGGGCGGCGTGGCGGGCTGCCCGTCGATCAGCTCCGCCACCGTGAGGGCGTCCGGCGAGATCACCGCCTTGGCCTGACAGTCGGCCACGATGTAGTCGATCTCCTCGGTGGTGAAGTGCCAGTTGACGGGGACGAGGTAGACGCCGATCTGGTACGTCGCCAGCATCATCGTCAGGGCGTCGAGCCCGTTCTTCAGCACGGTCACCACGCAGTCGCCCTGGCCGGCTCCGCGCGAGGTCAGGCCGTTCGAGGCGCGGTTGACGCGATCGAGCAGCTCTCCGTAGGTCGTGCCCTCGTCGCCGAGGAGGGCGGGGCGTTCTGGGTCGTGGGCCGCGATCTCGTAGAAACCCCTCATGCTCCGTGAGATTACAGAATCATCTTCTGGTGGGGGAATAGCGGAAATATCGCGCTCCTGGGTGCCGTAACCTCATGGCCATGGCGGACGACGGCGACCAGACACCTACCAATGACCCACCCACCACTCCGTTCCGCAAGATCGTCCTGCCCGCGGAGGAGACGGTCAAGATCTCCCGTGCGTCGGCGTCCGACCCGTCCGCCCCACTGAAGCCCAGCACCTCCGCCTCCGCCGCCGCCGGAGGGCCCGGCAAGACCGTCGCCACAGGTAAAGGCACGGGCCCGTCCGCAGGCGCCGCGAAGGGCTCCGGCTCGGGCGCGGCCGGCGGCTCGGCGGCGGGCGCGAAGCCGGGCGCGGCTGCGGGCAAGGGCGCCGCGCCGGTGGCGAGCGCGCCGTCGGGCGCGGCCGCGGGTGCGGGTGCGGCGAAGGGGTCCGCGCCGGGGGCGGCTGCGGGCAAGGGCGCCGTGCCGGGCCAGGGCTCGGCCGCGGGCGAAGGTGCCGTGCCGGGCGCGGGCTCGGCTGCGGGGGGCGGCGCTACGTCGGGCAAGGCTGCGGGGGGTGGCGCCTCGCCAGGCGAGGCGGCGGGCTCTGGCGGCGGCCAGGCGACCGGGTCGAAGCCGAGCACCGCTTCCGAGAAGAGCGCCGCCTCGGACAAGAGCGCTGCGGCGAAGCCGAGCACCGCTTCCGAGAAGAGCGCGGCCCCGGGCGAGAGCGTTGCGGTGAAGCCGAGCACCGCTTCCGAGAAGAGCGCGGCCCCGGGCAAGAGCGCTGCGGCGAAGCCGGGAGCCGCTTCCGGAGCAGGCGGTACGGCCCAGCAGGGGGCCGGTGCGGGGGCGAAGGCCGGGCGAGGGGTCACCTCGGCGGTAGGGACCGAGACGGAGTTGGGGCGGCTTGTGGCGCCGCTGCCGCCGAAGGCGCAGGGCTCCGGGCGGAAGGGCGCGCCTTCACCGGCCGCCGGTGGCAACCCGGCGCAGGGCGCACCCCCTTATGGCGCACCGGCCTCAGCCCCCGGACCGTATCCGGGTGGCCCGGTCCTGCCGCCGGGTGCGGGCCCGAACGTCGGTCCCGGGCCCAACTCGGGCGGGCACCCCGTGCCGGGACCTCATGCGGGGTCGGGCGCTTACGGGCCGGGGCCCCAGGGGCCGGGTATGGGCTCTGGGCCCCACGTCGGGCCCGGCCCGAACTCCGGTGCGAACCTTGTGCCGCCAGGTGCCGGCCCCCACGGTCCTGGGCCGCAGCAGCCCGGCCATCCGATGCCGCCGGGCGCCGCGCCGAACGCCGGGGGGCCGTATCCGGGTGCGCCGGTGCCGCCGGGTGCGGGTCCGAACATGGCTCCCGGGCCGAACTCGGGCGGGCACCCGGTGCCGGGATCGGGGCCGCAGGGGCCGATGCCGGGCTCCGGGCCCAACGCGATGCCGCCGCAGGGGCCGGGCATGCCACCGGCCGCGCACCCCATGGGACCTGGCCCGCACTCCGGCCCCAACCCTGTCCCGGGCTCCGGCCCGCGCGCAGGATCCGGCCCCAACCCTGTCCCGGGCTCCGGCCCGCGCGCAGGATCCGGCCCCAACCCCGTTCCGGGCTCCGGCCCGCAGGCAGCGCCTGGCACGGGTCCAGCCGGGCCGGGCCAGGGCGCAGCAGCAGGGGCCGGGGCGGCCCAGGTCCCGGGGCAAGGACCCGGGCATGGGCCTGTCCAAGGGCCGAATGCCGGTCCGGCGCAAGGGGCCGGTCAGGGGGCGGATGCCGGGGTGGCTGGTGCGCCTCACGCCGGAGTGACCGGGGAGACGAACTCTCCAGCGGCCGGCGGACCTGACGTCGGGGTGGCCGGAGGGCCTGGCGCGGCGGCCGGTGGGGCTGATGCTGGGGCGGGGCGGCAGGCTGAAGAGCAGCGGTTCGGGCAGCCCGGGGTGCGGCCTTTGGCGCCGCCGCCGAAGCGGCGCGGGATCGGCGACATCCCGATCAGGGTCGTCTACCTGTTCGCCGCCATCGTGGCGACGGTGCTGGCCGTCCTGCTGGTGTTCGTCGTGTTCTCCGGTGACGTGCCGAAGAACGAGCCGGAGGAGGTGGTGCAGGTGGCTCCGGTGCCGCCGACGCCGACGCCGTCGGCGTCCGCGACGGCGAGCCCGTCGCCGACGCAGAGCCCCATCGTGCTGCCGCCCGCCCCGGCGAGCAAGAAGTTCGCGACGTTCTCCGGCACGGCGTCCGCGGCCACGGGCACGATCACCGACACGAAGACCGGTATCAAGTACCCGCGGCTGGCGGCGCCGTGGAAGGCGAGGTCGTATTCGCCGTTCTCGGTGGCGCAGCGCATCGGCAAGGTGGAGGCGCCGTACACGGTGATCGCCTCGGCGATGCTGCCGGGGGAGGCACCGGAGAAGAAGCCGTCGTCGAACGCCGACTACCGGGAGATCGCGACGCAGGCGGCCAGGTGGACGATCCGCACCCAGTTCCCTGAGGGCGCGACGCTGGAGGAGTGGACGGCGTCGCAGAAGGTCCCGGTGGGCACGGGCTGGACGCTGGGCTTCAAGGTGACGTACACCTCGGGTGGGAAGAAGCAGACGGCGCAGGCGATGGTGTCGGTGATCGAGGTGGGCAAGACGAAGCCGGCGATGCTGATGGCCTCGATCCCCGAGGCGAACAAGGCGCGCTGGCGGGATCTGAACACGCTCGCGGAGCAGGTTCGCCCGATCTGACCGGCAGACCTAGGCCAGAAGCATCCTCTAGAATATGGTTCTGTGCATGTCTCGGACCTGGCTGGAGGATGAGCAATGGCGATCGGGTTGAGCGAGGAGCATGAGGCGCTCTACGAGTCGGTGAGCGGCTGGGCCGAGCGGAACATCCCCTCGGAACTGGTGCGCGCCGGCTCGCAGGGGCGCCCGCCGTTCTGGGCGGGGCTGGCCGAGCAGGGGCTGCTCGGCCTGCACGTGCCCGAGGAGCACGGCGGCTCCGGCTACGGCCTGCTGGAGACGGCCGTGGCGGTCGAGGCGCTGGCCGAGCGCATGGCGCCGGGCCCGTACGTGCCGACGGTGCTGGCCAGCGCGGTCATCAACGCCTCGAAGCGCCCCGAGCACCTGGAGCGGTACGCCGACGGCACGCTGACCGCCGCGCTCGCGCTGACCGGGAACCTCACCGGCACGCGTACGGAGGACGGCTCGCTGGTCGTCTCCGGCACCGCCGAGCCCGTGCTGGGCGGCTCGCTGGCCGACTCGCTGGTGCTGCCGGTCGCCACGGACGACGGTGAGGAGTGGGTGCTGATCGAGGCGGCCTCGGCCACCGTCACCGAGCTGAAGTCGCTCGACATCACCAGGCCGGTCGCCAAGGTCGAGCTGGACGGCGTGACCGTGCCGGCCTCCGGCATCCTGGGCGGCGTGCAGCGCTCCGACGTGCGCGCCATCGCGGCGATCCTGCTCGGCGCGGAGGCCACCGGCCTGGCGTCGTGGTGTGTGACGGCCGCCGCCGAGTACGCCAAGGTGCGCGTGCAGTTCGGCCGCCCGATCGGCCAGTTCCAGGGCATCAAGCACAAGCTGTCGCGCATGCTGGTGGCGCTGGAGCAGGCCCGCGCCACGGTCTGGGACGCCACCCGCGCCGAGGGCAAGGAGCTGGAGTTCGCCGCCGCGGTCGCCGGGGTGATGGCCCCCGACGCGGCCGTGCGGTGCGCGAAGGACGCCATCCAGACGTTCGGCGGCATCGGCTACACGTACGAGCATGACGTCCACCTGTACTTCCGCCGTGCGCTCACCCTGCGCGCGCTGCTCGGCTCGTCGGCCGACTGGGCGGCCGAGGTGGCCGAGCTGGCGCTGTCGGGCGTCAGGCGGGAGATGGAGATCGAGCTGCCGGAGGGCGCGGAGGAGCTGCGCGAGTCGATCCGCGCCGAGATCGCGGAGATCGCGCGGCTTGAGGGCAAGGAGCAGAAGCGGGCGCTGGCCGATCGCGGCTTCGTCATGCCGCACCTGCCCAAGCCGTGGGGCCGCGGCGCCAAGCCGCTGGAGCAGGTGCTGATCGCGCAGGAGCTCAAGGCCGCGAAGGTCCGCGTGCCCAACATGATCATCGGTGCCTGGGTGGTGCCGTCGATCGTCGCGTACGGCACGCCGGAGCAGCAGCAGCGCTTCCTGCCGAAGACGCTCAGCGGCGAGATGATCTGGTGCCAGCTCTTCTCCGAGCCGGGCGCCGGCTCCGACCTGGCCTCGCTGCAGATGAAGGCGGAGAAGGTCGAGGGCGGCTGGAAGCTCAACGGCCAGAAGATCTGGACGTCGGTCGCGCACGTGGCCGAGTGGGGCATCTGCATCGCCCGCAACTCCAACGAGGGCTCCAAGCACGAGGGCATCACGTACTTCCTCGTGGACATGAAGGCGCCGGGCGTGACGGTCAGGCCGCTGACGGAGATGACCGGCGAGAACCTGTTCAACGAGGTGTTCCTCGACGACGTGTTCGTGCCGGACGACCTGGTCGTGGGCGAGGTGGGCCAGGGCTGGAAGGTGGCCCGCAACACGCTGTCCAACGAGCGCGTGTCGCTGTCGTCCGGTTCGGGCGGCACCGGCGCGTCGGTGCCGGACCTGCTGGGCCTCGCCGGCCGCCTCGGCAGGGAGCTGACGCCGGTCGAGAAGCAGCGGGTGGCCGAGGTGGTCTGCGAGGGCCACTCGATCAACGCGCTGTCGCTGCGGGTGACGCTCAAGCAGCTCGCGGGCAGCGAGCCGGGCGCGGACGCCTCCGTGCGCAAGCTGCTGTCCACCTCGCACGCCCAGCACGTGTCGGAGACGGCGGTCGAGCTGCTGGGCAGCTCCGCCGTGATCGCGGCGGACATGAAGCTGGGTGACGCCGGCTACTGGAACAGGGCGGTGCTCGCGACCCGCGCCATGACGATCTACGGCGGCACCACCGAGGTGCAGCTCAACATCATCGGCGAGCGCATGCTGGGCCTGCCGAGGGACCCCGAGCCGGGCAAGTGACCCGCGGGCGGCCCGGTCATCCCACGGGGATGGCCGGGCCGTCCTCGTCGGGGACCGGGCGGCCGATCCTGATCTCGCCGACGCAGGCGGCCGGACCGTCCGGCACGCGCAGGAACAGCTCCGCGCCCTGGCCGTGGACCTGGACGAACGTCGTGCCCAGGTCCTTTCCTGTGGGTACCCGGGCCTCGCCGGGACCGCCGAGCCGGACGGCGAGCGTGGTGGGGGCGGCGTTCAGGTAGGAGATCTGCGCGGTGTAGGCGCCGCCGGGCAGCGGCGCGGGCAGGCGGAAGCGCACCTCGCCGGCCCCGACGGGCACGCACGCCCGCTGCGGGAGCCGCAGCCCGCGCACGGTCACCGGCCGCAGCCGGCCCCGCCTGTCGAACGCCAGCGGGTTGCGCACCGGCCCGGTCAGCTCCCGCGTCCACGTCACCGGCCACGGGCGGGGCACGCCGAGAAGCCTGGAGTGCCGGGCGTACTCGTGGAAGAAGGCCGGGGACGCGACCTCGGGCGGCACGTACGTGTCCAGCACCACCGCACCCGCCGGCACCTGCGCGAGCGCCCGCGAGGCCGTCCGCACGTAGTCGCGCACGGGACCGCCCAGCGGCCGGTCGGCGTACGCGGCCACGGACCACACCGAGCCCGCGCAGACGGCGGCGGCCAGCGGCATCCACGCCCACCGCCACCGGGGGAGCGGCCGCCGCCACGGGTGCTCCTCGCCGTCGAGCGGGATGAAGGCGAGGGCGACCGCCGGCGACACGACGGTGGCGGTGGCGGCGAGGTAGCGCAGCTCGTGGCCGAGCACGCCGGGGCCGAGCAGCTCGATGCGGCCGAGCAGCACCGGCACCACGTCCGCGAGCAGGAAGTAGCCGAGCAGCGTCAGCCAGGCGGCCCAGGCGCGCCGCCGGTGCCGCAGCGACACCGCCACCACGATCGCCGCCACGGCGAGTGCGGCCCAGGCGAGCGGCGCGGGCGTGGCCGCCATCGCGTAGTCGTCGCCGATCGGCCGCCACCGCCAGGGCCCGCCGAGCGCCGACGGCACCAGCGCGCGGAAGCCGAGCACCCACGCGAACTCGGCCGCCGTGCCCGCGCCGGGCAGCTCGGGCGTCTGTGTCCTGTCGTTGAGCTGTACGGAGCCGTAGAGCCCGGTGAAGAAGACGGCCGCGTACGCCGCCAGGATCGCCGCGTACGGCACCCAGGCCCGCCAGAGCCGCCACCACCCGCGCGGCCGCAGCCAGACGGCGGTCACCACCAGCATGATCACGGGGATGAACGCGGCCTTGACGAAGAACAGCAGCCCGAACACCGTCCACGCGCACGCCGCCACCAGATGGCGCGCCCGCCCGCGGCGGACGTACAGGGTGTGCGAGGCGAGCGCCATCGGCAGCGCGAGCTGCAGCGGCAGCGTCTCCAGTACCGCCGCCCACCACGACAGCGACGGCACGGTCATGGGCGTCACCAGGTAGAGCCCGAGCGGCACGAGGATCGCGGGCCTGGGGCCGAACAGCACCCACAGCAGCCGCAGCATGGCCAGGCTCGCCCCGGCCTGCAGCGTCATCGTGGTGGCGTGGGCGAGCGCCTCGTTGTAGCCGCCGAGCCTGGCCATCGCCCAGGAGATGCCGAAGCCGCCGGGCAGCAGGTGCCCGACGTCCACCCACATGAGGTAGTCCCAGGTGAGGCCGCTCTCCCGGCCGCGGATGATGTAGTGGAAGTCGTCCTGGCGGAAGAACGTCCGCCTGACCAGCTCGTACTTCCACACGAGCTGCACGGCGATCATCACGAGACCCGCCGCCGGCACGGCGTCGCGCCCGCGCAGGCGCGGTAAGACGCCTTCGTCCATGATCACCCCGTTCTCCCCCGCGCGCAGCGTAACCGGGGACGCTCCTCAGGGGAACGGCCGTGTCCCGGTTGTGATGTCATAGCGGGATGTCCCAGTCTGCCCGTGCCGGGCTCGCCGCCGCCCTGCTCGGGCTCGTGCTCGGCTGCCTGGCGCTCGGCCCGGCCCTGGGCTGGGGGTTCGTGCTGATCCAGGACATGGTGTTCGTGCCCGAGCCGGAGTTCTCCCGGTTCACGTTCGGGCTGGCGGGCGGCGCGCCGCGGGTGGTGCCGAGCGACGCCGTGGTGACCGCGCTCGCGCAGGTGCTGCCCGCCGAGCTGGTGCAGAAGGCGATCCTGCTCGGCGTCTTCGTGCTGGGCTGCTCGGGCGCGGCGCTGCTGGTGCCGTCGGCGTCGCTCGGGCCGCGCCTGGTCGCGGGGGCCTGCTACGTGTGGAACCCGTACGTCGCCGAGCGGCTGCTCATCGGACAGTGGGCGTTGCTGCTTGGCTACGCGGGGCTGCCCTGGGTGGTGCGCGCGGTCTGGTCGGGGCGGCGGATCGCCCTGGCGATGCTGCCGGCCGCCGTGGGCGGGTTCGCGGCGATGACGGTGACCGCGATCACCGCCCTGCCGGCCGCTGTGGCCGCCGGTGGGCCGCGCGTGAAGACGGTGGCCCGGGTGGCGGCGCTGCTCGCGCTGTTCAGCCTGCCGTGGCTGGTGCCGGCGGCGCTGCGGCCGTACGGGCTGGAGGGCGACCCCGTGGGCGTGGCGGCCTTCGCCGCCAGGGCGGACACGCCGTTCGGCGCGGTGGGCAGCCTGCTGTCGCTGGGCGGGATCTGGAACGCGTACGCGGTGCCGCCCGGCTACGGCGATCCGGTCGGCGCGGCGGCGCGGCTGCTGCTGACGCCGGCGGGCGCGGTCGCGTTCCTGCGCGGCGGGATGCCGGGCAGGTGGGGGCTCGCGGGGGCCGCGGCGGCCGGGCTCGCGGTGGCGTCCGTGGGGGTGACCGCGCCGGGCAGGGCGGTCTTCGAGCGGGCGGTGGAGCTGTGGGGCGGCTTCGCGGTGTTCAGGGACGCCCAGCAGTACGTGGCGCCGCTGGCGCTGATGGCGGCGCTCGGCCTCGGCCTGCTGGCCGAGCACGTGGCGGCGTGGAAGGCGTGGGTGCTCGCGCTGGTGCTGGTGCCGGTCGCGGTGCTGCCCACCCTGGCCTGGGGCGCGCTGGGCCGGCTGGAGGCGGTGCGCTACCCGGAGAGCTGGACGGCGGCGCGCGAGATCATCAGGCGGGACCCCGAGCCCGGCGAGGTGCTGGTGCTGCCGTTCGAGTCCTACCGGCGCTTCCCCTGGAACGGGCATCGGGCGCTGCTCGACCCGGCCCAGCGCTTCTTCGCGGTGCCGGGGCGGCGGGTGGTGACCAACGACGCCGTACGCGTCGGCGACATGGTCGTGCGCAGCGAGGACCCGCGCGCCCGGGAGGTAGAACGCGTACTAGTCGGGCCTGCCCCGGATCTCCGAGCCGCCGGATTCCGCTACGTGATAGTGGACGCCGGGACAGTTGCGGAACGCGAGCGCTTCGCGCAGTGGCTACGCAGCGCAAGGGTCCTGGTCGATACCGGTGACCTGCGGTTGTACCGGTTCGACGGCCGGGTGGCGGCACCCTGACGCCGATCGGTACGCTCGTCAGCGTTTTTGTTAGAGTTCAACCTAGCTACTTCCCAGTAGCAAGAATTGGTTCTAAGTTGAGGGACGCCCGCACTACCCGCCCGCTTCAGGAGGAACCCCGTTGATCAAAGTCCTCTTAGCAGCGATCATCGGCGTAGCCGTGGCGGCACTCGTGGCCACGGTCACGACCGTGTCCTTCACCGGCGCCACGGCCACGCCGGTCAACCAGCCGCTCTACAACTACGGCGACCGGTAACCAGAAGCGCCATGCCACCCTCTCCGCAAGGGGACGAGGGCACGAGCCGGCGACCACTGCTTGAGATCGTCATTCCCGCCTACAACGAGGAAGGACGACTACCCGGGGGGCTCCTGCAGCTGTGCGCGAAGCTCGCCCGCATGCCGTTCCCCGCTTCCGTCATCGTCGTGGACAACGCCAGCACGGACCGTACGGCCGAGATCGTCGAGAACTGGCCGCGCGGCCCCGTGCCCGTCCGGCTCGTCCGGTGCGCGAGGCCCGGCAAGGGAGCCGCCGTACGCGCCGGGCTGCTCGCCACCCGCGCGCCCTACGTCGGCTTCCTGGACGCCGACATGGCCACCGATCTCGATGCCATCGACCTGGCGCTCGGGCTGCTGCTGTCCGGCGAGCGCGTGGTGATCGGGTCGCGCGCCCACCGGGACTCCCGCGTGGAGAACCGGCACAGCCGGATCCGCGAGCTGGGCGCGTACGGGTTCCGCGCGCTGGCCGGCGCGCTCGTGCGCGGTGTCGGCGACACCCAGTGCGGCTTCAAGTTCTTCGACGGCCCGCTCGCCCGCGAGTGCGCCGAGCTGCTGCGCACGCCCGGCTTCGCCTTCGACATCGAGCTGCTCGCCCGCTGCGCCGAGCGGGGCGGCCGGATCACCGAGATCCCCGTGCGCTGGCGCGACATGCCGGGCTCGCGCTTCTCCCCGGCCCGGCACACCGCGGGCATCGTGCTGGAGCTGGGCAGGATCTGGCTGCGGCTGCGCACGAGGCCCGGATCCGCCGCGCGGACGGCGTGGGAGCCGCCGCTCGACCCCGTCGGATATCCGTGAAGATCGCTGTCGTCAACTGGCGTGACCCCTGGCATCCCCAGGCGGGCGGCGCCGAGACCTTCGCCTGGGAGTCGGCCCGTCGCTTCGCGCGGGCCGGCCACGAGGTCACGTACGTCACCGCCCGCGCTCCCGGGCAGCGCGGAAGCGAGCTCGTGGAGGGCGTGCGCTTCGTGCGGATGGGCGGTGTCTTCACCGTCTATCCGCTGGTGCTGGCCTGGCTGCTGCTGCGCAGGGGCCGCTTCGACGCGGTGCTCGACTGCCAGAACGGCATCCCGTTCTTCACCCCGTGGGTGGTGCGGCGGCGCACGCGGGTGGTCTGCGTGGTGCACCACGTGCACGACCGGCAGTTCGGCGTGCACATGCCGGGCTGGCTCGCGGCCTTCGGGCGCTTCCTCGAAGGGCCGGTCTCGCGGTGGAGCTACCGGCGGCACGCGAGCGTGGCCGTCTCGCCGTCCACCGAGCGCGCCATGCGTGAGCGGCTCGGGTGGCGGGGTCCCGTCCACATCGTGCCGAACGGGGTGAGCGTCGTCTCGCCGGGACCCGCCGGGAAGAGCCGCGAGCCGCGCCTGGTCTGCCTCGGGCGGCTGGTCGCGCACAAGCGGGTGCACCTGCTGCTGGACGCCGTCGCCGAGCTGCGTGAGCAGCACCCGGACCTGGCCGTGGACATCGTCGGCCGCGGCCCCGAGGAGGCGGCGCTGCGGGCCCGGCTGCCCGAGGGCGTCACGCTCCACGGCTACCTGCCGGAGGAGGAGAAGGCTCGGGTGGTCGCGCGGGCCTGGCTGCACATCAGCGCCTCCCAGGGCGAGGGGTGGGGGCTGAGCGTGCTGGAGGCCGCCGCGCTGGGCGTGCCGACCGTGGCCTTCGACGTGGACGGGCTGCGCGACGCCGTACGGCCGGGGGAGACCGGCTGGCTGCTGCCGGAAGACGGCGAGCCTGTTCAGGGGCTGGCCAAGGGGATCGCCGCCGCACTCGACGAGCTGGACGAAACTTATAGCGTGAAATGTCGGGCATGGGCTGACCGCTTCTCCTGGGACCACAGCGCCGAACGCCTCCTCGCGCTCCTGCACGGCGCCGACCCCGGCCCCGACCCGCACTTCGGGCGGGAGCGCTCATGAGCTCGCCCGCCAGGCCGCCCGCGACCGGGCGGATCAGAACCCTGCCGCCCGCTCCCACGCTGCTGCCCACCGACAAGCTGGTGGCCGGGCGGCGCATCGGCGCGGGCCGCCCGGTGGGCGAGGCCGCCAGGCGGCGGATCTGGCTGCTGCTGTGCTGCTTCGGCTTCGCGCTGCTCGCGTTCACCACCCGGCCGGGCCACCTCATCTCCGACACCAAGATGGACCTCGCGCTCAACCCGGCCGGCTGGCTCGAGCGCGCCGCCCACCTGTGGGACCTGCAGCACTTCGGCCAGCTGCAGAACCAGGTGTCCGGCTACATCTTCCCGATGGGCCCGTTCTTCGCACTCGGCGACCTCGCGGGGATCCCGCCCTGGGTGACGCAGCGGCTGTGGCTGACGCTGCTGATGTGCGTGGCCTTCCTCGGCGTCGAGCGCCTGGCGGGACGGCTCGGCATCGGCTCGCCGGGCACCAGGATCGCGGGGGCGCTGGCGTACGCGCTGGCCCCGCGCACGCTGTCGATCATCGGGGAGATCTCCGTCGAATGGCTGCCCGCCGCGATGCTGCCGTGGATCCTGCTGCCGCTGCTCACCGCGTCGGAGACCGGCCAGCGGGCGCGCGGCGCGATCAGGTCGGCGCTTGCGGTGGCGCTGTGCGGCGGCGTGAACGCGGTCGCCGTGCTGGCCGTGCTGGTCGCGCCCGTACTCTACATCCTCACCAGGCCGCGCCCGGTGCCGCGCTGGCGGCTGCTCGGCTGGTGGTCGGGCGCGGTCGCGGTGGCCACCCTGTTCTGGTCGCTGCCGCTGCTGCTGATCGGCCGGTACGCGTTCTCGTTCCTGCCGTACACCGAGACCGCTGAGACCACCACGGCCGTCACCTCGCTGACGAACGTGCTGCGCGGCGCCTCCGACTGGGCGCGCTACCTGCCGCTGAACGGCGTGCTGGAGCAGCCGCCGGGGTTCAGGATCGCGACCGCGGCCTCGATGGTCGTGGTCACGGGCGTGATCGCGGCGCTCGGCCTCGCCGGTCTCGCCCGCCGCGACCTGCCCGCCAGGGGCTTTGTGGTGACGCTCTTCCTGGTGGGCGTGGCCGCGCTGGTCGCCGGGCACGCGAGCGCGCTCGAGCCGGTCACCGCCGAGGCGGTGCGCTGGCTGCTCGACGGGCCGCTCGCGCCGCTGCGCAACCTGCGCAAGTTCGACCCGCTCGTCCGGCTCGCGCTCGCCTTCGGGTTCGCGCACCTGCTGGCGCGTCACGCCAGGCTGCCGGTCCGTACGATCGCCGTCGCCGCCTGCACCGCGCTCGTGCTGCCGGTCTTCAACCAGGGCCTGGCCGCGCCCGGCGACTTCAAGGAGGTGCCCGCACACTGGCGCGAGGCCGCCGCCTGGCTCGACCGCAACGCGGGCGACGACGGCGTGCTGGTCGTGCCGGGCGCGAAGTTCGCCGAGTACGTCTGGGGCCGCCCGATGGACGAGCCGCTCCAGGCGCTGACCACGGCCCGCTGGACCACCAGGAAGATCGAGCCGCCCGGCTCGGTCGGCCTGACCCGGCTGCTCGACGCCATCGACCTGCGCCTCGCGTCGGGCCGCGGCTCGGCCGGGCTGACCGAGGTGCTGCGCAGGCTCGGCGTGCGCTACCTGCTCGTCAGGAACGACCTCGTCAGGCCGAACCTCCAGGGCGCCTGGCCGTCGCGCGTCTACGAGGCGCTGCGCGAGTCGCCCGGCATCACGAAGGTGCGCTCGTTCGGCGAGCCGGTCGGCGACCAGGAGACCGACGACGCGGTGAACATGCTGGACCCGGCCTTCCCCGCGCTGGAGCTGTACGAGGTGACGGGCGCCGCCGACCTGGTCTCCGTGCGCCCCGCGGCCGATGCGCTGGCGGTGCGCGGCGCGCCGGAGTCGCTGCTCACGATGGGCGACCTCGGCCTGCTGGACGATGAGCCGGTGCTGGTCAACGGTGACGCGGGCACCCGCGAGGCGCCCACCGTGGTCAGTGATGCGCTGCGGCTGAAGGAACGCTCGTTCGGGGAGCTGCGCACGAACCGGTCGCCGACGCTCACCGCCGGCCACAAGAGCGACTTCGACGGGGTCAGGGCACTCGACCTGCTGGAGGAGGGCTGGCTCGACGAGGCCGCGGTGGCCGAGTACGACGGCATCGCCGGCATCAGCGCCTCCTCATCGGCCGCCGACCCGTACGCGCCGGCCGGGATCAGCAGCAGCGGGCGCGGCCCGTACGCCGCCATGGACGGCAACGCGAAGACCGGCTGGGAGAGCGACGGCACGAAGGACCCGCGCGGCGAGTGGCTGCGGGTGGACCTGCGCGGCCGGATGCGGATCCCGTACGTGAACATCATGTTCGCGCCCGACCTGCTGCTCGGCCAGGCCGTCTCCCGCGTCGCGGTGGAGACCGAGGCGGGCAGCCTGGTGCAGGACGTCGCCCGTACGACGGACCCGCAGCGGCTGCGCGTGCCGGACGGGCCGACGAGCTGGGTGCGGATCAAGGTGGCCGCCACCGCCTCCGGCACGTGGAGCTACGGCCAGCGCGTCGGCGTGGTCGAGCTGTCGATCCCCGGTGTCACGGCCGGGCGGACGATCCGGCTGCCCGGCGAGGACGGCGACGTGTACGTCATGGACCGCGGCCTCGACGGGCGGCCCGCCTGCATGCGCAATCCGCGGCGCTGGGTCTGCAACGAGGTCACGCTGGCCGAGCAGAGCGAGGAGACCGGGTTCGACCGCACTTTCCATGCCGATGAGGCGGGGAGCGTGACCGTGCGGGGCACGGCCGTGCTGCGCGACCCCGAGCTGATCGACCGCTACACCCGCATCCGTGCGGACCTGACCAGCGTGACCGGCTCGTCCCAGCTCAGCGAGGACGCGGTCGTCTCGCCCAGGTCGGCCTTCGACGGCGACGACAGCACCACGTGGATCCCCGCCGCCGACGACAAGGAGCCCGTGCTCACCGTCGCGTGGAAGAAGCCGATCACGGTCTCCCGCGTCCAGATCGGCCGTCCCGGAGGCGATCAGGGCCCGCTCGACGTGATCGTCAGCGGCGACGGCGGGCAGGTGCGCGGCGGCCGTGTGGACGAGCACGGCATCGTGACGTTCAAGCCGATGAAGACCCGCACGCTCAAGCTCCGCTTCACGCCGTTCGCGCAGCGGCTGCAGGTGACCGAGCTGATCATCCCCGGCGTCGATCCCGTCGGGCGGCCCGGCGACGTGCCGCTGCGGCTGAGCTGCGGCTTCGGCCCGGCCATCGAGGTGAACGGCCGCACGATCCCCACCAGCGTCACCGGCACCCACGCCGACCTGCTCGAACAGCGGCCCGTCCGGATCACCGGCTGCGAGAAGGCGCGGCTTTCCGCCGGCGACAACCGGGTGCGGGTGGCGGGCTGGGACCCGTACGCGATCGACGCGCTGGTGGTCGGCGCGCTGCCCGAGCGGACGCCCGGTGTGGAGGGCGGGGTGGTGCAGAAGACCTGGACGCCCACCGAGCGCGAGGTCGAGGTCAGCGCGCCCAAGGACTCCTTCCTCGTCGTCAACGAGAACTTCAACGCCGGCTGGCGGGCGAGCATCGGCGGCGAGACGCTCAAACCGGTCAGGATCGACGGCTGGAAGCAGGCATGGGAGCTGCCCGCGGGCACCACGGGCACCGTGATGATGGAGTACCTGCCCGACCGGGTCTACCGGCTCGCGCTCCTGCTGGGGCTCACCGGGATCGCGCTGCTCGCACTGGCCGCCGTGGTGCTGCGGGGGCCGCGTCCCGAGCACGTGCGCGAGACCGCCGCCGCCGCGGCGGCCCGGCTGTCGTGGCCGCGGGCGCCGTACGTGGTGGTGGCGGCGCTGGCGTTCGGCGGCTGGACGGCGAGCTGGCCCGGCATGCTGGCGGTGCTCGGCGCGCTGCTGGTGACCCTGCTGCTGCGGGCCAGGCGGTGGCCCGCCCACTGGGCGGCGGCGGGCGCGTGCTGCGCGGCGGCGCTGTCCCTGGCCGCCGCGATGACGCTGCGCGAGTACGGCATCGACGTCGAGCTGCTCATGGACCACGTGCCGCAGCTCGCCTCGTGCGCGGCGGTCGGCGTGCTGTTCGGGCAGCTCGTCAGCGCGCCGGCGCGGCGGGAAGAGCGGCGCGAGCTGCCGGCGGCGAGGCAGGTGCTGACCGGTGTCGGCTGAGCTTGAGCGCGCTCACCTCGATCAGGTGGTAGCTGCCGACGCTCAGCAGCATCGTCACCACGAACGAGATCACCGCGACGCTGGTGAAGTCCGCCTGGAACGGCTGCGCGCCGGTCAGCTTGAGCTGCAGCGTGATCACCGGCGCGTGCCAGAGGAAGAAGCTGTAGGAGATGCGGCCCAGGTAGGCCGCGACGGGGTTGCCGAGCACCCGGTTGCGCAGCGACTCCGGCCTGGAGGCCAGTGCGAACGGCGCCACCAGCAGCACCGACACGGCCGTCTCCAGGGCCATCCGCCACAGCGACTGCGACAGCGTGGGGATCACGAGGGTGCGCGGGCCGGCCAGCTCGGTGCTCAGCAGCACGTACAGCAGGCCCGCGAGGACGAGGAGCTGCGGGGCCAGCGACTCGATCACCCGGCTGTGCCCGATCCACACCGACAGCACCGCCATCGCCATGCCGCAGCCGAAGAACACCAGGTGGTACGGCAGCAGCAGGGCGAGGTCGGGCAGCTCGGCCAGCCGGGCGACGACCACGGTGACCACCGAGATCGCCGGCAGCACCGAGATGCCCGCGAGCAGCCGCACCGGGCGGTTGCCGCCGCGCGCCCACCGGTGCAGCGCCCAGGCCAGCACCGGCAGCACCACGTAGAAGGACATCTCGATGGGCAGCGTCCACATCTGGTAGAGCCCGTCGGGCGTCGGATCGTCGGGGAAGAAGTTCTGCGCGAGCAGCATCCACTTCAGCCAGCCGGTCCAGTCGTAGGAGGTCCACGCCCACAGGGCGAGCGCGCTCACCAGCCAGTAGACGGGCATGACGCGCAGCACCCGGCGCCACAGGTAACCGAGTGGCCGCGGGCGTGGCGTATCCTCGATCACCGCGCGCGCCCACGGGCGGTAGAGCAGCAGGCCCGACAGGAGGAAGAAGATGGGGACGGCGACGCCGAGGCGGCTCATCAGCCAGTTGAGCATGCCGTCGCGGTACATGACGCCGGTGTTGCTCCCGACGTGCAGCAGCCAGACGCCGAGCGCGGCCACCGCGCGGATGCCGTCGAGTGCGGCGTCCCTGCCCTTCATCCACGCTCCAGATGTCCGCTGCCGATTGCCGAAACTACGATAGAACTTGTTTCTATCGATTTGGTTGCGGTGGTTCCGCCGCCGCTGACCGGTGGCACCCCCTGTCATACTTTGATGCTCGACGAACGCACCGAACGACAACATGTTCTACAATGCGGAGGCCTCGATGGGTCGCATCTCCACGCTCGTCCTCATCGGGTTCGGGGCTTTCTTCATCGCACTGGCGCCGCTGCTGAGGTTCTGGGCGGCCGACAAGATCATCTCCGCGCCCGCCGACCAGTTCGGCATCTCGCGGCTCGAGGCCAAGGACGCCCGCTACTTCTCGCTGCAGGATCTCAAGGTGCTGACCGGTGACCTCGACATCATCGTCACCACCCGCGGCGACGTGAAGGAGGCCACCAGTGAGCGGGTGGTCTGGGACGAGGCCATGGTCGTCAACGACGTGACCAACAAGCGGCCCCTGATCGAGCTGACCGAGCGGCGCAGCGCCTTCGACCGCTACACCGGCGAGGCGCTGAACTGCTGCGGCGCGAGCGTCGAGAAGACGCCGGTGCAGATGGAGGGGCAGGTCTACAAGTTCCCGTTCAACGTGGAGAAGAAGACCTACAAGGTGTTCAACGCCACCGCGCAGAAGGCGTTCGACGCGCACTTCGTCCGCGAGGACACGGTCAACGGCCTGCCCGTCTACGTCTTCGAGCAGCAGGTCCCGCCCACCAAGACCGAGACCCGCACCGCCCCCGCCAACGTGCTCGGCATCAAGGACGCCACCGGTGACGTGCAGGTGGACCGCTGGTACGACGGCAAGACCACGTACTGGGTCGAGCCGGTCACCGGGTCTCCCGTGCGGCAGGAGGTGCAGCGCCACGAGGTGCTGAAGACGCAGGACGGCGTCGAGCGCTCCGACGCCTTCGTCGCGACCGCGAAGATGACCGACAAGACCGTGGAAGAGCTGGTCGACAACGCCCAGCAGGCGAAGAACGCCATCAACCTGCTGAAGAACGTCATCCCGCTGGTGCTGCTCATCGTCGGTGTGGTGCTCGTCGTGGCCGGCGTCGTCCTGGGCCTGCGCCGCCCGGCCGCCGCCTGAGCCCCGCGTACGTTCCGGGCCCGTTCCGCGGGAACGGGCCCTTTTTCATGGCCGCGGGCGTTCTGGTTGGAACAAGTTGCAATTTGATGTTACCCGTGAGTAGAGGACCGAGGATTCCACGCTAGAACGCGTTGCAGTTCGCCGTATGGCGGACGTATCGTCGGGCCATGCGGACACGCGTCACGGACATGTTCGGAATCGAGTTTCCGATCTTCGCGTTCAGCCACTGCCGGGATGTGGTCGCCGCCGTCAGCAAGGCCGGCGGCATGGGCGTGCTCGGCGCGCTCTACTTCACCCCGGAAGAGCTCGAGATCGAGCTCACGTGGATCGACGACCACGTGGACGGCCGGCCGTACGGGGTGGACGTCGTCATGCCCGCCTCGTACGAGGGCGCGGACTTCGCGCCCGGCGAGCTGGTCGGCCGCCTCCAGGCGATGATCCCCGACGGCCACCGGGCGTTCGTCGAGAACCTGCTCGCCCGGCATGGCGTGCCGCCGCTGTCCGGGGACGCCGACCCCGGCAAGGTGCTGCTCGGCTGGACCGACGCCACCGCGCGCCCGCAGGTCGAGGTCGCCCTGCGCCATCCCATCGCGCTGCTCGCCAACGCGCTCGGCCCGCCGCCCGCCGACGTGGTCGAGCTCGCCCACGCCCACGGCGTCAAGGTCGCCGCGCTCGCCTCCACCCCGCGCCACGCGCTCAAGCAGGTCGAGGTCGGCGTGGACGTCGTGGTCGCCCAGGGCGCCGAGGCCGGCGGGCACACCGGCGAGATCTCCACCATGGTGCTCATCCCGCAGGTCGTGGACGCGGTGGACGTGCCGGTGCTGGCGGCCGGCGGCATCGGCAACGGCCGCCAGATGGCCGCCGGGATGGCGCTCGGCGCCGAGGGCGTCTGGACGGGCTCGATCTGGCTCACCGTCGAAGAGGCCGACACTCCCGAGATGGCCAGGCGGCGCATCCTCGAGGCCACCTCCCGTGACACCGTCCGCTCCCGGAGCTGGACCGGCAAGCCCGCCCGGCTGCTCAAGAACGCCTGGACCGAGGCGTGGGAATCCGCGGAGTCGCCGGGCACGCTGCCGATGCCGCTGCAGTTCATGCTGGTCTCCGACGCCCTGCGCCGCATCGGCCGCTCCGATGCCGCCGAGCTCGCCACGTTCCCCGCCGGCCAGATCATCGGCATCACGAACCGGGTCCGGCCCGCCAGAGACGTCGTCTACTCCCTGGTCGAGGAGTACGCCGAAGCCTGCACCCGCCTCCAGCACCTCACCACCGGCTGAGCCACCGTGTGCCGGCGTCGGGTGTCACCGGCCCTCATAGCGGGCGGGGCGGTTTTCGCGCCAGGCGCGGGTGCCCTCCTTGGCGTCCTCGGAGCCGATCACCGGCCAGCCCAGCTCGTCCGACACCTTCAGGGCCTCGGGCTCGGAGAGGCCGAGCGTGTCGCGGTAGGTGCGCAGGATGGCCTGGACGGCGAGCGGGCCGGAGGCGGCGACGTCGTCGGCCAGCTCGCGGGCCGCCGCCAGCGCCTGGCCGTCGGGGACGACGCGGTTGACCAGCCCCATCGACAGCGCCTCCGCCGCCGTGATCGCGCGGCCGGTCAGCAGGAGGTCCATGGCGTGGCAGTAGGGGATCTGGCGCGGCAGCCGTACGGCGCTGCCGCCCATCGGGAACAGCGCCCGCTTGGCCTCGAAGAGCCCGAGCGTCGCCGACTCGGCCACCACCCGCAGGTCGGTGCCCACCAGCAGCTCGGTGCCTCCGGCCACCGCGTAGCCCTCGACCGCGCTGATGACCGGCTTCGTGGGCGGGTCCTCGCGCAGCAGCCCCTTCCAGTGGAAGCCGGGGATCTTCGCGGCGCGGGCCTGCACGCCGGGGTCGCTCGACGGCTGCCCCATCGCCTTGAGGTCGGCCCCGGCGCAGAACGTGCCCTGCGCGCCGGTGAGGATCGCCACCCGCACGCCGGGCTCCTCGGAGGCGTACGCCCACGCCGAGGCCAGGCCGATCAGCATGTCCGCGGAGAGCGCGTTGCGGGCCTCCGGCCGGTTCATGGTGACGATGAGAACGTGGCCGTCGCGTTCGATCCGGCAGTGCGGCGTGCTGATCGGCAAAAGCTCCACTGAGGCCTCCGTACGTCGCTAGATCAAGCGCTTGCTCAGGACTTTGGCCCAGGATACGCTCCCACCAGAAACGAGAACAGGTTCCTGTTTTGCCCGCCCAACGCTGAGGAGATCAGATGGGCACGCTCGGTTTCTGGAGGCTCGCGCAAGCGGATCCCGAGTGGATCGCGGCCGTGGACCCCGACGGCAGGCAGCACCGCGCGGGCGATCTCCTGGCCCGGGCCAACCGGCTCGTGCACGGGCTGCGCGCGCTCGGCCTCCGGCCCGGCGACGTCATCTGCGGCCTGGTGCCCAACAGCGCCGACGGCCTCGTCCTCTACCTGGCGGCCCTGCAGGCGGGCTGGTACTACACGCCGGTCAACTGGCATCTCACCGGCCCGGAGATCGCCTACATCGTCTCCGACAGCGAGGCCGAGGCGTTCTTCGTGCACCCGCGCTTCCTCACCGAGGGCGCGCGCGGCGCCGAGGCCATCGCGCCCGACCGGCGCTTCTCGATCGGCGGCGACGCCCCGGGGTTCCGCCCGGAGAGCGACCTGACCGGCGGGCGGCCGGACACCGCGCCCGAGGATCGCACCGCCGGCGCCACCATGCACTACACCTCCGGCACCACCGGCAAGCCCAAAGGCGTCAGACGGCCGCTCAGCGGCCTGGACCCGGACGACGGTGCGGAGCTGATGACGTTCCTGCTCGCGCTGTTCGGCATCACGCCCGGCCGCCCCAACGTCCACCTCGTCACCTCGCCGAGCTACCACACGGCGGTCACCCAGTTCGGCGGCACCGCCCTGCACATGGGCCACACGCTCGTCTACATGGACCGCTTCGACGCCGAGGAGATGCTGCGCCTGTGCGAGCGGCACCGCGTCACCGGCTCTCACCTGGTGCCGACGCACTTCAAGCGGCTGCTCGCGCTGCCGGAGAAGACCCGCGCCGCCTACGACCTGTCCTCGCTGCGCTGGATGATCCACGCCGCCGCCCCCTGTCCCGTCCCGGTCAAGCGGGCGATGCTCGACTGGTGGGGCGACTGCGTGTACGAGTACTACGCCGCCACCGAGGGCGGCGGCACCCTCGCCACCCCCGAGGACTGGAAGGCGCACCCCGGCACGGTCGGCAAGCCCTGGCCCATCAGCGAGCTGCTGATCGCCGACGAGCAGGGCGAACCGGTGCCCACCGGCACCCCCGGCACGATCTACATGAAGATGATGGGCGCCGCGTTCGAGTACAAAGGCGACCCCGACAAGACCGCCGCGAACCGCCTCAAGGACTTCTTCACCGTCGGCGACATCGGCTACCTCGACGACGACGGCTTCCTCTACCTGTGCGACCGCAAGGCCGACATGATCATCTCCGGCGGCGCGAACATCTACCCGGCCGAGATCGAGAACGAGCTCATGGTCCACCCCAAGGTGGCCGACGTCGCCGTGTTCGGCATCCCCGACGAGGAGTGGGGCGAACAGATCAAGGCCGTCGTCGAGCCCGCCCCCGGCGCCGTGCCGGGACCCGAGCTGGCCGCCGAGCTGCTGGCCTCGCTGGCGGGCCGCCTGTCCAGGATGAAGTGGCCCAAGAGCATCGACTTCATCGCCGAGATGCCCCGCGAGCCCAACGGCAAGCTGCTCAAACGCAAGCTCCGCGCCCCGTACTGGGAGGGACACGACCGTGCCATCTGATCCGCTGGTCGCGCAGCACGTCCTGGAGTTCCCCGGCGGCTACACCCGCACCACGGGGCCGGTGATCGGCCGCTTCCTCAGCGAGTTACGCGCCCGCCGCCTCGTCGGCGTGCGCACGGCGGAGGGCCGCGTGCTGGTGCCGCCCCTCGAGTACGACCCCGCCACCGGCGAGCCGGTCACCGGCGAGTACGTCGAGGTCGGCCCGGCGGGCACGGTCACCACGTGGGCCTGGGTGGACGAGCCGCTGCCCGGCCACCCCCTCGACCGCCCCTTCGCCTGGGCGTTCATCCGTCTCGACGGCGCCGGCACCGACCTCGTGCACGCCGTGGACCCCGGCAACCCCAAGGCGCTGCGGCAGGGCCTGCGCGTCTGGCCGGTCTGGAGCGACAGGCCCACCGGTCACATCACCGACATCTCCCACTTCGTCCCCGAGGTCTCCCAGATCCGCGCCGGCATTCGCACCGAATACCGCATCAGGGCCGGCGGCGCGCTGCGGGTCTTCCTCGAAGGCATCGAGCGCGGCGTCCTCCTCGGCGGGCGCTGCGCGCGCTGCGACAAGGTGTACGTGCCGTACCGGTCGGCCTGCCCCGAGTGCGGCACCGCCATCCCGGACACCGTCGAGGTGCCCGACACCGGGACCGTCACCACGTTCGCCATCAACAGCCTGCCCGACCCGAGGGCGCCTCAGGTGCCGTTCGTGTCGGCGTACATCCTGCTCGACGGCACCGACATCCCCATGATCGCGCTCGTCGGCGACGTGCCCGCCCACGAAGTGCGGCAGGGCATGCGCGTCAAGGCCGTCTGGGTCCCCGAGGACGAGCGCACGGCGTCCATGGCGAACATCCGCTGGTTCGCCCCCACCGGCGAGCCCGACGTGGAGCTGTCATGAGAGAAGTGGCGATCGTCGCGTTCGCGCAGACGCGGCACACCGATCACGACACCGGCCTCAGTGAGCCCGAGATGATCGCCCCGGTGATCGACGAGGTCAAGGAGCGCACCGGCCTCACCCGGTTCGGCTTCACCTGCTCGGGAAGCTGCGACTACCTGGCGGGGGCGCCGTTCTCGTTCGTCTCCGCGCTCGACGCGCTGGCCGCCTGGCCGCCCATCTCCGAAAGCCACGTCGAGATGGACGGCGCCTGGGCCCTGTACGAGGCATGGGTCCGCCTCCAGCACGGCGACGTCGACACCGCCCTCGTCTACGGCTTCGGCAAGTCGTCGCTCGGCGACCTGCGCACGATCATGACGCTCCAGCTCGACCCCTACTACCTGGCCCCGCTCGGCCTCGACCTGCTCTCCTACGCGGCGCTCCAGGCCGCCGCCGTCGGCGCGGAGCCGGAGGAGCTCGACGAGATCGTCCGCCGCAGCCGGGCCGACGGGCGCGCCAACCCGTACGCGCTCGACCTCCCCGAGCCCGAGCCCGGCGGCGAGAACTACGCGGTGCGGCCGCTCAGGAAGATCGACGTGCCGCCCGTCACCGACGGCGCCGCCGCCGTCGTGCTCGCCGCCGGAGACCGCGCCAGGGAGCTGTGCGACGGCCCCGCCTACATCACCGGCATCGCGCACCGCGTCGAACCCCACTACCTCGGCCTGCGCGACCTCGCCAGGTCCGGCTCGGCCGCCGACGCCGCCCGCGCCGCGGGCGTCGCCAAGGGACCCGTCGAGGTGGCCGAGCTGCACGCCCGGTTCCCCCACGAGGAGCTGATCCTGCGCGAGGCGCTGGAGCTCGGCGGCGACACCGTCATCAACCCCTCGGGCGGCCCGCTCGCCGCCGACCCCGTCATGGCCACCGGCCTCATCCGCATCGGCGAGGCCGCCCGCCGCATCCACGATGGCACCGCGCGCCGCACCGTCGCGCACGCCGCCGTGGGACCCTGCCTGCAGCAGAACCTCGTCACCGTTCTGGAGGCCCGATGAACAGGTGCGCGGTCATCGGCGTCGGCCAGACCCGCTACACCACCAAGCGGCGCGACGTCTCCATCGCCGGGCTCGTCCGCGAGGCGGCGCTGCGGGCGCTCGACGACGCCGGGCTGACGTTCAAGGACATCGACGCGGTGGTCGTCGGCAAGGCGCCCGACCTGTTCGAAGGCGTGATGACGCCCGAGCTGTACCTCGCCGACGCGCTCGGCGCGGCCGGCAAGCCGCTGATGCGCGTGCACACCGCGGGCAGCGTCGGCGGCTCCACCGCCATCGTCGGCGCCTCGCTCGTCCAGGGCGGCGTGCACGACCGCGTCCTCGTCGTCGCCTTCGAAAAGCAGTCGGAGTCGAACGCCACCTGGGCCCTGTCCACCCACCTGCCGTTCAGCTCCTCGCTGGTCGTCGGCGCGGGCGGCTACTTCGCCCCGCACATCCGCGAGTACATGCGCAGATCCGGCGCGCCCGGCCACATCGGCACGCTCGTCGCGGTCAAGGACCGGCTGAACGCGCTGAAGAACCCGTACGCGCACCTCAAGATCCCCGGCATCGACCAGAAGATGGTCGAGTCCACGCCCATGCTCTGGGAGCCCATCCGCTACCTGGAGACCTGCCCCTCCAGCGACGGCGCCTGCGCGCTCGTCCTCGCCGCGGAAACGGCCGTCACCGGCACGCCCGCCTGGGTGCACGCCACCGCCATGCGCTCCGAGCCGATCTTCCGCGCCGGGCGGGACACCGTGAACCCGCAGGCGGGCAAGGACTGCGCCGCCGACGTCTACCGCCAGGCCGGCATCACCGACCCGCGCCGCGAGATCGACGTGGCCGAGGTGTACGTGCCGTTCTCCTGGTACGAGCCGATGTGGCTGGAGAACCTCGGCTTCGCCGCCGAGGGCGAGGGCTGGAAGCTCACCGAGTCGGGCGCCACCGCGCTCGACGGCGACATCCCGTGGAACGCCTCCGGCGGCGTGCTCTCCAGCAACCCCATCGGGGCGTCCGGACTGATCAGGTTCGCCGAGGCCGCGCTCCAGGTGCGCGGCATGGCCGGCGAGCACCAGGTGGACGGCGCCCGCACGGCGCTGGGCCACGCCTACGGCGGGGGCGCCCAGTTCTTCGCGATGTGGATCGTCGGACGGGAGAGACCCTGATGGAGTTCAACCACGCCGACCTGTTCGAGGGGCTCGCGGACGCGATCGGGGAGCGCACGGCCATCGTCTGCGGCGACCAGCGGCGCACGTACGCCGAGCTCGACGCCGAAGCCAACCGGCTCGCCCACTACCTCACCGGCCTCGGCGTCCACCCCGACCAGCACGTCGGGCTGCACCTCTGCAACGGCGTGGAGTACGTCGCCGGCCTGCTCGCCGCGCTGAAGATCCGCGCCGTGCCGATCAACGTCAACTACCGCTACGTCGAGGCCGAGCTGCTCTACCTCTACCGCGACGCCGACCTGCGGGCGCTGGTCTACGACGTGGAGTTCGAGCCGCGCGTGGCCGCCGTCGCCGGGCAGGCGCCGCTGCTCGACCACCTCATCGCCGTGGGCGGGCCGCCGTCGATCGGCGGGGCCGTGCCGTACCCGGCCGCCCTGGAGCGCGGCAGGCCAGAGCGCGGCTTCCCCGCCCGTTCCGGCCAGGACCTCTACATCATCTACACCGGCGGCACCACCGGTCTCCCCAAGGGCGCGATGTGGCATGTCGAGGACCTGTTCATGGGCTTCGGCGGCGGCAACCCGTACGGCGCGCCGCGCGCCACCCCGCAGGAGGTCATCGACGCGGCGATCGAGGCCACCCCGATGGTGATGATGGCCGCGCCGCCCCTCATGCACGGGGCGGCGCAGATGGCCACGTTCATCGCGTTCTGGATGGGCTCGACGATGGTGTACGTGCGCAAGTTCGACGCCGCCGAGGTCTTACGCGCCATCGGGCGCGAGCGCGTGACCACGCTCAACATCACCGGCGACGCCATGGCCCGGCCGATCGCCGACGAGCTGGAGTCCGGCTCGTACGACGTGTCCTCGCTCTTCGTGATCAGCTCGACCGGCGCGATCCTGTCGGGCGCCGTCCGCGACCGGCTCCAGGAGCTGCTGCCGAACGTGATGATCCTCGACAACTTCGGCTCCACCGAGTCCGGCTACACCGCCTCCGCGGTGGCCGGCTCGTCGCCCGAGAAGGGCCTGCGCTACCAGCCCAACGCCGTCGTCCGGCTGGCCGTGCTCGACGAGCGCAACCGGCCCGTCGAGCCGGGATCCGGGCGGATCGGCACCGTCGCCCGGTCGGGGCGGGTCGCGTTCGGCTACTACAACGACCCGGAGAAGACCGCCCGCACGTTCGTCACCGACGAGGAGGGCACCCGCTGGCTGCTCACCGGCGACCTCGCCACCGTCGGGAAGGACGGCACCGTGAGCGTCTTCGGACGCGGCTCCCAGTGCATCAACACCGGCGGCGAGAAGGTGTTCCCCGAGGAGGTCGAGGCGGTGCTCAAGGGGCATCCCGCCGTGTTCGACGCCGTGGTGACCGGGGTGCCGGACGAGCGGTGGGGCAGCCGGGTGGCCGCCGTCGTCGAGCTGCGGCCCGGCGTGGAGGTGACGCGGGAGGAGCTGGACGCGCACTGCAGGACGCTGCTGTCGGGGTACAAGGTGCCCAGGACGTACGCGTTCGTGGACGAGATGGTGCGCTCGCCCGCCGGGAAAGCCGACTACCGGTGGGCCAGGGAGACCGCCGCGAACGCCTCCTAGCCGTTCCGGATACGCGCCGGTCAGGGGGTCAGGCGGGCCAGCTCGTCCTGGACCGCCTGCGCCTCGGCCGCCCGTCCCGCCTTCTCCAGCAGCGCGAGCCTGCGCCGCAGCACGTCCTGGAGCAGCTCGGACGCGGTCTCGCGGGGGAGGCCGCGCAGCAGGCCGGCGGAGACGCGCAGCGCGGCGTCGGCGGCGTCGTCGCGCCCCAGGTCCTGCTGGCACGCGCCGAACCGGGCGTGCGCCACCGCCCGCGCCAGCGGGTCGCGCGTCACCTGCGTACCGCGGTGGAACACCAGCCCGGCCTCCAGCACCCGGCCCGCCTCCATCAGCGCGTCGCCCAGCATGAGCATCGCCCTGGACAGCAGCCCGGCCTGCATCGGGTTGTCAGGCGAGAAGCGTTCGAGCGCCGCCACCGCCTCCCGCAGCGGCTGCACCGCCTCCGCCGGCCGCCCCCGCATCCTCAGCGCTCCGGCCAGCGTCAGGCACGCGCCCGCCCTGCTGGTGTGCAGGGCCTGCGCGTTCGCGCCCGCGGCCAGCAGCTGGTCGTAGACGGTGATCGCCTCGCGGGCCCTCGCCTCCGCCTCGGTGCCGTCGTCCAGCCCGAGCAGGGGCAGCAGCTCGGAGCTCTGCGCCAGCGAGTCCGCGAGGACCGCCCGGTACGTCAGGTCGCCCGGCGTCCGCCTGGCCACCGGGATCAGGGCCTCCACCAGCGTGCCGGCCTCGGCCAGGCGGCCCAGCATCATGTGGCACCTGATCAGCCGCTGGGTGGCGAGGACCTGCTGGACGGTGCCCTGTTCGTAGGTGTTCGCGGCGATCTCGGCGTACTGGACGGCCTCCTCCGCGCGGCCCTCCGCCAGCAGGTCGTCGGCGATCAGCGCGGCCGTCTCGGCGGCGGCCCGCGGCTCGGGCAGCCCCCGGAACAGCCGCAACGCCTCCACCAGATGCGCCAGCGCCTCCCGCCCGCGCCCGGACATCCGCAGCACCCTGCCGCGCACCTGGATCGCCCGCGCCCGCACCAGCGGCAGCTCGACGTCGTCCTCGGCCGCCCTGTCCAGCTCGGCCAGCGACCACGCGATCGCCTCGAGCGCCGCCTGCGGCCGGTCGAGCGCGGCCAGCGCGGAGCCGAGCCGGGCGAACACCGCCGCCGCCACGGCCGGGTCGTCCAGCTCGTCGCACAGGTCCGCGGCCCGCTCGCAGTGCGCCAGCGCCTCCACCGCCCGGCCCTGGTCGAGCAGCGCCCCCGCGTAGCCGTGCAGGGTCTCCGCGAGCAGGCGCGGGTCGCGCTCGTCCAGCAGCACGACGGCCTGCTCCAGCACGGGCAGCGCGGGACGGGCGGCGGCGAGGGCGGCCAGCGCCCGGCCGAGAGGTTCGCGGTAGGCGGGGGAGACGGCGGCGAGCCCCCGGTACACGCGCACCGCCAGCTCCGCCACCTGGGCGGCGCTGCGCTGCGCGGTGGCGGCGAGGGTCATCAGGCAGCGGCCGTAGCGGTCGTGCACGTCCTGGCCGTCCTCGCCGCTGAGCGGCACCTCGCGCTCCAGCGCCTCGGTGAACGCGGCCAGCGGCTCGAGCAGCCCCCCGACGTCCACGGGTGCACCCTCATCGGACCGGGCCTCCCGCACCTCGCCCGCGTACTCGTCGAGCGCCGTGATGAGGGCGTCGAGCGCGTCCGGCTCCGGCAGCGGGCGGATGCCCAGGATCCGCGCGTACGGCTCGACCCCGGCGGACGGTCCCTCCCGCTCCACCCGCAGCCGCGCCAGCCGGACCAGCGCCCGCACGTGAACGCCCATGAAGTCGCCGGGCACCCGGCCCTCGCAGGCCGCCAGCTTCGCCGTGCCCTCGGCCAGCCGCGCCTCGGCCGCCTCCGGCTCGTGCAGCTCGGCCAGGCACAGCCCGGCCAGCTCGTGGCATCCGGCGGCGAGCAGCAGCTCGTCGCCGCCCGATGGCAGCGGCAGCAGCGCGAGCGCCCGGTCGGCGCAGGCCAGCGCGCCCGTGACGTCCTGGCGGGCGAAGCGGATCCCGGCCTGCAGCCGCAGCGCGCCGGCCAGCGCGATCGGCCGGGCCGCGTTCTCCTTCACCAGCGACGTGTACAGCTCGACCAGCCGCGCCGCCGCCGCCTCGGCGTCCGACGGGCAGTCGGCGCGCGACAGCGCGAACGTCTCCAGGATCAGCAGCTCGGCCAGCTCCGCGCGGGCGCCCGCCTGCGGCCTGCTCGCCTCGATCGCGGTCAGCAGGTGCGGGATCGCCTCCTTGTACCGCCCGAGCCCGACCAGCGACCGGCCGAGCGCCGCCGCCACCATGCCCACGGCGATCGCGTGCGGCCGGTCGGGCGCGGCATGCCGTTCGAGCAGCTCGGCCGCCTGCATGGCGAGCGCGAACCCCTCGCCCGCCCGTCCCGTGTCCGCCCACACCCGGGCGAGATCCGCCTGAGCCGACAGGTACGCGTGAATGCGCTCGATCTCCGGCCGACCGGCGCTTTCCACCGCCTCCCTGCACTCGGCGAGCCGCCGCTCCGCCCTGGCCACCGCCTCCTCCGTGCGGTCCAGCACCATCCGCAGCAGCCACGGCTCGCCGGCGGGCCGGTCCTGCTCGCCGCCCCTGCGCAGCCGTGCCCGCACCTCCAGGCCGAACCGGCGGTAGGAAGGGTCGTCGATGCTCAGCACGTCGTACAGCTCGGCCGCCATCTCCAGCTGCGCGAGACCGTCGGACGTGCGGCCCAGGCCGTCCAGGCACAGGCCGAGCAGCCGGCGGCCCCGCGCCTGCGCCGCCCGGTGCCCTTCGACCTCCGCCACCGGCACCGCCATCGCCTCCTGCAACGGCTCGAGCGCCTCGTCCGGCCGGTCGTCGGCCAGCAGCAGCTCGCCCAGGTCGAGCAGCCGGTCCGCCAGGGCGCTCCGGTGCTCGGCGGGATCGAGCGTCACGAGAGAGCGCAGGTTCCGTACCGACTCCGCCGCCGCCCTGATCGCCGCGTCCAGATCGTCCAGCCCCGCGTGCAGCCTCGACACCACGCCCGCCGCCGACGCCAGCATCGCCCGCAGCTCCGGCTCCTCGGCCGCCAGCCCGCGCAGCCGCGCCACCGCCTCCCCGGCCGGTGCCAGCGCCTCGGACGGCCTGCCGTTCGTCTCCAGCCAGGCGGCGGCGAAATGCAGCCCGTGCGCCACGTCCCGGTTCGTCGGCGCGACGCCCCTGAGCGCGGACGTGACCGCCACCGCCAGGCGCGCCGCCAGCTCCGGCAGCACCTCGGCCGTACCGACCTGGTCGGACGGCGCCAGCGGCTCCGGCCCGGCCACCACCTCCTGCGCCCCGGCGAACGGCAGCCCGCCGGAGGTCACCGCCGCGCCTTCACGCGCCACCGCCGCCGCAGCCCCGCCCGCGCCGGTGAGCCCGTTCGCGCCGGTGGGCCCGTTCGCGCCGGTGGGCCCGTTCGCGCCGTGGCCAGGACCAGGGCCAGGACCGGGGCCGGAGGCGGGCGGGACGGCGAGGAGGTCCGCCAGGCAGGACGCGAAGCCGGGATGCCCGCCCGCCGCCTCGAACGCCGCCACCGCCTCATCGACCCGCCCGCTCTCCAGCAGCGCGCACGCCACGTTGTACTGGGCGCGCGCGGCCGGCCAGGCGTAGCGGGGATCGTCCTCGGCGAGCACGCCGAACCGGGCCGCCGCCTCACGCGCGGGCTTGAGCGCTCCGTCCGCCTCGCCGCCGAGCAGCAGGTACGCCCCCAGCCCGAACAGCGCCTCCGCATGCCCCGCCGCGTCCTCGTACGGGGGAGCGCCCGCGTACACCTCCACGGCCTCACCCGCGGCCGCGACCGCCTCGCCCACCCTGCCGACGGCCGCCAGCCCGCGCGACCACCACGCCAGCGCCCCTGCCAGCGCGACCCGCTCCCCGGTGGTGCGCCGATGCCGCACGGTCAGCTCGGCGAGCGTCACGTCCAGCGCCCGCAGGCCGAGCCCGCCGTTGCGCAGGCCGGGACCGGCGTTCCCCGGCTGCGCCACGGGCAGCGCGGCCACCGCCTCGGCGAGCCGCCGATCGTCGGCGAACAAGGTCAGCGCGGCGCTGAGCACGTCGCCGAGCCTGCTCGCGGGATCGGCGACCGCCGCCGCGACCAGCCGGCCGATGCGGCTGGCGAGCAGCGACCACAGCGCCGCCCGCACCCGCTCGCGACCGGCCGCGAGGCGCAGGACGTCCAGCATCCGTACGAGGTGCGCCGTCGTCCTCGCCTCGTGGTCGTGGACGGCGAGGACGAGCGCGTCCAGGTCCTCGGTCGCGTCCAGCAGGTGCTCGGCCACCACGTCGAACCCGTGGACCGGCACCCCGAGCCGCCCCAGCCACCGCGCCACCTCCCCAGCGACCCCGCCCCCCGCACTGAACCCGGCCCCGCCTCCCGCTCCGGCGCTGGACCCGGCCCCGCCTCCCGCTCCGGCGCTGGACCCGGCCCCGCCTCCCGCTCCGGCACCTGCGGTGGGCCAGGCTCCGGAATCGGCCCCGCCTTCCGCCCTCGATCCGCTGCTAAGGGTGTCCGCGACGGCGCCCATGCCCGTGGTGCCGTAGTGAGCAGGGCTTTCGGCGAACCCGGGGCGGGCGGAGCCGCCTGTCGCGGTGGTGCGGGCGCGGATGCCCGGGACGGCCGTGAGCAGCGCGGGCAGCTCGTCGTCGCGTGCCGCGGTGAGCACCAGCACGGCCACCGCCTGCCACGCCGCCAGCTCGCCGAGCCGCCTCAGCCCCTCCGGCCTGCGCTCGGCCGGACTCTCGAACCACTCGAACGCGTCAGGCCGTGCGGCGGCCACATCACCGGAACGGTCCCGCAGCGGGCCGTGGCCGGCCGCGACGCCGGGCAGGCCGTGCTCCTCGGGCAGGTGAAGAGCCGCCTCGCCAGGCCGTTCGTGGGCTCCGGGTGGGTGAGTGAGCGTGTCGTCGGGCCGTTCGTGGGCTCCGGGTGGGTGAGTGAGCGTGTCGTCGGGCCGTTCGTGGGCTCCGGGCAGGTGAGTGAGCGCGTCGTCCGGCCGCTCGGGCGTCTCGGGCTGATGGGCGGTCGTGTCGTGGGGCCGGTCCGGGTCGTCCGGCCAGAGCCGGAGCCAGCGGGTCCACTCGCGGGCGACGAACCGGGCGATCAGCTCCTCGCCCCTCACGTGGAGCGCGCCGTCCAGCCACAGCAGCGCGGCCAGGTGCGCGTGCAGTGGCAGGCCGTACTCCGGGTCGTCGAGCCGGGGCAGGCCGGGCAGCGCGATCTCGCCCTGACCCGCCCCGGGCAGCACCGTCGTGTCCTGTTCCGTGCCGGGTGGCGCGGTCGTGTCCTGTCCCGTGCCGGGTGGCGCGGTCGTGTCCTGTCCCGCGCCGGGTGGCGCGGTCTCGGCCAGCGGCCGTGCGGGGTCAGGCTGCGGGGCGAGGCCGGGCTGCAGCGGGGTGGCGCCGAGGGCGGTGAAGGCGCGCATCGCGGCCAGCGCGTGCTCCCGGCGTTCGGGGAGCGTCAACGGGTGGCCGTTGAGCTGGACGGTTGTGGTGTTGAGGCGCCTGAGCCTGCCGCCGGCCGCCGTGTCCAGGCGGCGCCACCAGTCGCCGTCGCCGGGTTCGCGGGCGACCAGCAGCAGCCGTACGCGGGGGTTGCGGCCGTGCCGGGCCAGCCGCCGTACCAGCTCGCCCACCAGCGGCGGCGACGCCTCGGGCCCGTCGAGCACGACCAGCGTCGGACGTACGGCCTCGAACCGGACGCCCTGCCCCGCCGTGCCGCTCTGCCTGAGGTCGCCGGTGTGCGGCGCGGACAGCACGGCGGCGAGCGTGTCCAGCGGCAGGAACCCCGCGTCCCAGCCCAGCGCCGCAAGCTCCGCGCACAGCTCGCCGGCCAGCCGCGTCTTCCCGGTGCCGCCTCGCCCGGTCAGTACGGCGATCGACAGCGATGACGCCTCCCCGGCCCATGCGCGCAGCTCGCCGAGCGGCCGTTCCCGCCCCAGGAACGCCACCACGGCACGCTCCGCCGTCAGCTCGGCCCAGCCCGCCACGCCCGGCGAGCCCGCCACGCCCGGCGAGCCCTCCGGACGCGGAAAGGCCAGTGATCCTTGCGGGGGAGGGGGGACCTGCCCGCCGGTCAAGCCTGGCAGGGGAGGGTGGACCTGCCGGTCGGTTGCGCTCTGTGGGGACGAGGGGATCCGCCGGGTGATCGCGTCTGGCGGGGGAGGAGGGGCCGGCCGGACGGTGGCGGCCGGCGGGGCGGGCACGTCCGGGTAGGTGGGAGCGGCCAGGAGCGGCCCTGCTGCGGGCGTGGCCGGGACGTGCGGTCGAGCGGCCGTTAAGGAGCGGGCGGGGACGAGGAGGTGGCGGAGGGCGACGGCGGGGGCGGCGGGGACGGGTTCGATGCGCCACGGCGCGACCCCGGTCAGCTCGCGAAACCACTCGTCGGCGACCAGCGCGTTCACGGGCACGACGTCGAGCCGGCGCGGCGCGTACGCGGTGACGACGCCGACGATCTGCCCGGCCGGTTCGGCGAGCAGCGCGGCGCCGGGGAGCCCGTGCCAGAGTGCGGCGGGCCGCGTCTCGAGGTCGGGGCTCACCACGCGGGCCGTCAGCGCGCGCGACACCAAGCCGGCGGGCGGGTCCACCAGCCCGGTCACGGTCTCGGGCGGGCGCGCCGGGCCTCGTTCGCCGGCCTGCCCGAACCCCGACGCCACGCACCGGGCCGTCGCGCCCGCGACCCGCCCCCACCGGGTGTGCTCGATGCCCGCGACGGACGCCCAGGCCGGCTCGGAGACCCGCAGCAGCACCGCGTCCGCCCCGCCCGTCCCGCCCTTGGCCCGCCACACGGGTGCGGCCGGCAGCCACCGGTCCGACCACGCGGGCCGTACGTGGCAGGGCCCGCCGGTGTCCACGACCTGTCCCGAGGTCAGGACGAGATCGGGTCCGATCGCGTACGCGGAGCCGGTCACGCCGACGACGTCGTCATGACCGGAGAAGACCTCTGCGACCCTTTCGAGCCCGAGGCTGTGCGGTGGCGTGTGCATGGGTCCGCCTATCAGCTACGTCCCGCCGTGCCGTCCCCTGATCTGCGGCCGATCTCACTCACTATCGCACTACAGCCGGGAAATTTCCCGTCTTGTCAGGCCTTCTCGGTCGTGAGCCAGGCCGCCAGCCCCAGGTACACGAGCCCGCTGCCCACGTCGAGGCGCCGCCGGACGCGGGCCGACCCGCCCAGGCGGCCGGCGATCGCGGAGGACAGCAGCGCGTACGCGCCGTCCGACGCCACCCCGAGCACCACCCACAGCAGCCCGAACAGCAGGACCTGCGCCCAGACGGGCCCGGCCTCCGGATGCACGAACTGCGGCAGGAACGCCAGGAAGAACACCGCCGTCTTGGGGTTGAGCACGTTCACCACGAACCCCTCCCAGAACAGCCGCCGCCTGGTCTGCACGGGCAGCTCGATCGGCCGGTCGTCGCCGCCCCTGCGCAGCAGCCTGCTCGCTCCGAGGTAGAGCAGGTACGCCACGCCGGCCCACTTGACGACGGTGAACGCGGTGGCCGAGGCGGCGAGCAGGGCGCTGACGCCGAGCGCCGCGGCGGCGATGTGGACGAGCGAGCCCGCGTGCACGCCCAGCACCGACACCAGCCCCGCGCCACGGCCTTGGGCGACGCTCCTCGTGACGATGTAGAGCACCGCGGGCCCGGGGACGATCAGCAGCCCCAGGGTGGCGGCGCAGAAGAGGGCGAGCGTCGTGATGTCCGGCATGTGGCCATCGTAGGAACGGCGTCAAAGACTTTTCCGCAGCCGCCCGGCCGCGTCCTTGATGGCCTTCAGCAGGGCCTCCGTGGCGGGCGGGTGGGGCGGCTCGCCGTACACGGCGGCGTACACGTGCCGGAAGGATCCCGGCACCTTCCGCGCCCGCACGCCGGGGTGGCGGTGCGCGGCGAGCGCGAGGCCCGGCAGCAGCGTCACGCCGAGCCCGGCCGCGACGAGCGCCTGCACGGCCACGATGTCGTCGCTGGTGAACCCGATGCGCGGCTCGAACCCGGCTTTCGCGCACGCGTCGAGCAAGTGGCTGCGGCACCGGTCGCAGCCGCCGATCCAGGGCGAGTCCGCGTGGTCGGCGACCTCGCCGGGCTCGCCGGCGGCCAGCAGGTAGCCGGGGTCGTCGAAGAGGTGGATCAGGTGGAGCCCGGTGTCCTCGGGCGCGGTGTCGTCGTAGCGGAAGATGACCGCGACGTCGGCGCGCCCGGCGCGCAGCAGCCGCAGCGCTTCGGGCGGCTCGACCTCGGTGAGCTGCAGCCGCAGCCCGGGGTGCGTGCCGGCGAGCAGCGTGGCGGCGTCGGGGACGAACGTGCCGAGCGCCGACGGGAAGGCGGCCAGCCGCACCCGTCCGGAGCGCAGCCCCACGTGGGCGGCCAGTTCCTCGGCGGCGGCGTCGAGGCGTTCGATGATCTCGGCGGCGCGCTCGGCGAGCAGGCGGCCCGCCTCGGTGAGCCGGATGCCGCGTCCGGCCCGCTGGATGAGCTTGGCGCCGGTCTCGGCCTCCAGCCTCGCCAGGTGGTGGCTGACCGACGGCTGGGAGTAGTGCAGCTCCTTGGCGGCCTCGGTCAGCGACCCCTTGCGGGCGACCGCGAGGAGGACGCGCAGGCGGACCACATCCAGCATTCATCAAGCATATCTATCGATCAACCACAAGACATCTGTTGGACCTATCAGTCGAGGTGAGGGACCGTAGAGATGAAGGCAAAACGACGGACCTCGGCAGGGGGTTCACCATGGAAGCCGCCACCGCGAACGCCGCCACCGCGAACGCCGCCACGGCGAACACGCCCACCGGGAACAGGGCCGGGAACAGGGCCGGGAACAGCGCCACCGGGAACAGCGCCACTGGGAACAGGGCCACCGCGAACAGGGCCGCCGCGAACACCGCCACCGGGGACACGGCCGCCGCGAACGGGACCCCCGCGAACAGGGCCGGCGCGGACACGGCCACCGGCACCACCGTCGTACGGCCGGGGCTCGACGTCCTCGTGGCGGGCGTGTCGCGCATCGTGGCCCGCGGGCTCGACGCCCGGCGCACCGCGTTCGCCGTCGCCGACCTGCTCCGCGACCACCTGCCCGGCCTCGACGTGCTCACGCCGGGCGAGCGCGAGGGCTCGCCCGACGGGTACGTCTCCCACATCCTGCACGCCGAGGACGCCTTCTCGATCTGCGGCGTCGTCTGGCGCCCCGGCCAGGAGACCGCGATCCACGATCACGTGTCGTGGTGCACGTTCGGCATCATCAGCGGCATCGAGTACGAGATCCTCTACCGCGACATGGGCGACCACCTGGTGGAGATCGGGCGGGCCGCCAACCATCCTGGCGAGGTCAGCGGGTTCGCCCCGCCCGGGGACATCCACCGGGTGCGCAACACCAGCTCCGAGCTGGGGGTGTCGCTGCACGTGTACGGGGCGGACGTCGCCAGGCTCGGCAGCAGCATCCGCCGCGCCTACGACCTGCCCGTACGCTGACCGCTAGATGCCGAGCGCGGAGGGCAGGCTCAGCTCGTGCAGGAAGAGCGCCTCCGTCGTGGCGATGCGGCGCAGCTCCTCCAGGTCCACCCGCTCGTTGGGCGCGTGGATCGACGCCTCCTCGTCCTCTGCGCCGAACAGCAGGATCTCGGCCGCGGGGAACTGCTTGAGCAGGGCGCTGACCAGCGGGATCGAGCCACCGGCGCCGACGTCCCTGGGTGGGCGGCCGAACGCGCGCTCCATGGCGCGGTTGAGCGCGGCGCGGGCCTTGCCGCCGGAGTCGGCCTGGAAGCCGGCGCCGACCGTGAAGTCGCCGAACGACACCTGCACGCCCCACGGGGCCACCTGGCGCAGGAAGTCGGCCACCGCCTCGACCGTGGTCTTGGGGTCGCCCGCCGGAGGCACGCGGACCGTCACCCTGGCACGAGCCACGGGCTGGACGGCGTTGATGGCGCCGGAGACGCTGGGGACGTCGAGGCCGGTGACGGTGATCGCGTACGACGCCCAGAGCCGGTCGGCCAGCGAGCCGGAGCCGACGAGCGAGACGCCGTCGAGCACCCCCGCGGTCTGCCTGAACTCCTCCTCGGACGGGCCCTGGCCGAGGAACGTCCCGCGGGGCAGGCCGGGCACGCGGATGTCGCCGTTCTCGTCGTGCAGCGCGGTCAGCATGCGCATGAGCGCGGCCAGCGCGTCGGGGGCGGCGCCGCCGAAGGAGCCGCTGTGCACGGGCTCGCGCAGCGTGCGCACCTCGACGGTGAAGGCGGCCATGCCGCGCAGCGACGTGGTCACCGAGGGGTCGCCGACGCGCGGGTTGCCGGTGTCGGCCACCACGATGGTGTCGGCGCGCAGCAGGTCGGGGTTGCGCTCGACGAACGCCTCGAGACGGTCACCCGCGTACTCCTCCTGGCCCTCGATGATGACCTTGATCCCGACGGGGAAGTTCCCCTGGAACGCCCGCAGCGCCGTCACGTGGGAGATGACGCCCGACTTGTCGTCGGCGCAGCCGCGGCCGTAGAGGCGGCCGTCGATCAGCGTCGGCTCGAACGGCGGGGTGCGCCAGGCGGCCGGGTCGCCGGCGGGCTGGACGTCGTAGTGGGCGTACAGCAGCACGGTCGGCATGCCGGGCGGCGCGGGGGCCTCACCGAAGACGGCCGGGAAGCTGCCCTCGACGGGCACCTGCTGCACGCGCGGCAGGCCGGTGGAGCGCAGCAGCTCCTCCACCATCCCGGCGGCGGCGAGCACGGGCTCTTCGGGGTGCCCGGGGAAGGCCACGGAGGGGATGGCGGCCAGCCTCTTGAGCTCCTCGACGGCCTGCGGCATCGCGGCGGAGACAGCGTTCTCGATCTGTTCAGGAGTCACGGGACGGTCCCCCGGGGGTCGTTCTCATCAGTCGCGCCCGTGTACGGGCGCTCACGGCAGTTCGGGTCTCATTGGACCACAACCGGTCCTGTGCTGCGGAAACGGCGCAGGGCGCGGTTGCGGACCCGCGGGCTAATGTACCTGCGGATTTCGTCGCCGTTACATATGGGTTTTGCGGATCCCGATTTTCTTGCATATTGCTGCAACCGATTCGCTTGGCAACTCCGCAGGTGTACGTGCAGACTGTGGGGAGTTGAGACACGAGGGACGATAACCATGACGCAGCCGGAACTCGACGTCCTGAATGCCGCTCAGGACCACCTGTGGTTGCACTTCACCCGACACAGCGCCTACGAGCAGTCCGAGATCCCGACCATCGTGCGTGGCGAGGGGTCCTACGTCTACGACATCCACGGCAAGCGCTACCTCGACGGCCTGGCCGGGCTGTTCGTGGTCCAGGTGGGTCACGGCCGGCAGGAGCTGGCCGAGGCCGCCGCCAAGCAGGCACAGGAGCTCGCGTTCTTCCCGCTGTGGTCCTACGCGCACCCCAAGGCCGCCGAGCTGGCACAGCGCCTGGCCGCCCTCGCCCCCGGCGAGCTGAACCGCGTCTTCTTCACCACCGGCGGCGGCGAGGCCGTCGAGACCGCGTGGAAGCTCGCCAAGCAGTACTTCAAGCTCATCGGCAAGCCGCTCAAGCACAAGGTCATCAGCCGGCAGATCGCCTACCACGGCACCACGCAGGGCGCGCTGTCCATCACCGGCGTCCCCGCGTTCAAGCAGATGTTCGAGCCGCTGGTGCCGGGCTCGATCCGGGTGCCCAACACTAACCACTACCGCGCCGACGAGATCACCGGCGTCCCCGGCATGAGTCCCGAGCAGTACGGGCAGTGGGCCGCCGACCGGGTGGCCCGCGCCATCGAGATGGAGGGCCCCGACACGGTGGCCGCCGTCTTCGCCGAGCCCGTGCAGAACGCCGGCGGCTGCTTCCCGCCGCCTCCCGGCTACTTCCAGCGGCTGCGCGAGATCTGCGACGAGTACGACGTGCTGCTCGTCTCCGACGAGGTCATCTGCGCCTTCGGCCGGCTCGGCACCATGTTCGGCGGCCAGAAGTTCGACTACGTGCCCGACATCATCACCTGCGCCAAGGGCATGACCAGCGGCTACTCCCCGATCGGGGCGATGATCGCGCACGAGCGGCTGTTCGAGCCGTTCAAGAGCGGCGACACCATGTTCCCCCACGGCTACACCTTCGGCGGCCACCCCGTCTCCGCCGCCGTCGCCCTGGCCAACCTCGACATCTTCGAGCGCGAAGACCTGCTCGGCCACGTCACCGCCAACGAGCCGCTCTTCCGCCGGACCCTCGACGACCTGCGCGACCTGCCGATCGTCGGAGACGTGCGCGGCTCCGGCTACTTCTGGGGGATCGAGCTGGTCAAGGACAAGGCCACCAAGCAGACGTTCGACGCCGCGGAGTCCGAGCGGCTGCTGCGCGGCTTCCTGTCCAAGGCGTTGTTCGACGCCGGCCTGTACTGCCGGGCCGACGACCGCGGCGACCCCGTCATCCAGCTCGCGCCGCCGCTGATCGCCGGGCCGAAGGAGTTCGCCGAGATCGGCGAGATCCTGCGCGGCGTGCTCACCGAGGCGTGGGCACGGCTTTGACACCCTCCCACCCGGTACGACGGTGTGCCGGTTCCCGAAAGGACCCACCGCAATGAAGATCGGCGTCCCAGCCGAGGTCAAGAACCACGAATACCGTGTCGCCGCCACCCCGTCAGGCGTGCACGAGCTGGTGCGCAACGGGCACGACGTCACCGTACAGCGGGGCGCCGGCCTGGGCTCGCAGATCACCGACGAGGAGTACCTGGCCGCGGGCGCCAAGATCGTCGACTCCGCGGACGCCGTATGGGCCGAGGCGGACATGGTCCTCAAGGTGAAGGAGCCCATCGAGGAGGAGTACCACCGGCTGCGCGAGGGCCTGGTCCTGTTCACCTACCTGCACCTCGCCGCCTCCAAGCCGTGCACCGACGCGCTGCTCGCCGCCCGCACGACCGGCATCGCGTACGAGACCGTGCAGGTGGGCAACGCGCTGCCGCTGCTCGCGCCCATGTCCGAGGTCGCCGGGCGGCTCGCGCCGCAGGTGGGCGCCTACAACCTCATGCGCTTCAACGGCGGCAGGGGCATCCTGCCCGGCGGCGTGCCCGGTGTGGCCCCCGCCAAGGTCGTCGTCATCGGCGGCGGCGTCTCCGGGCTGAACGCCGCGCAGGTCGCCGTCGGCATGGGCGCCGACGTCACCGTGCTCGACACCAACATCGACCGGCTGCGCCAGATCGACGCCATCTACCAGGGCAGGCTCAAGACGCTGGTGTCCACCTCGTACGCGATCGAGCAGGAGGTGCTGCAGGCCGACCTCGTCATCGGCGCGGTGCTCATCCCCGGCGCCAAGGCCCCGACGCTGGTCTCCAACGACCTGGTCTCCCGCATGAAGCCCGGCTCCGTGCTGGTGGACATCGCCATCGACCAGGGCGGCTGCTTCGAGGACTCCCGGCCCACCACGCACGCCGACCCGACGTACAAGGTGCACGAGTCGATCTTCTACTGCGTGGCCAACATGCCCGGCTCCGTGGCCAACACCTCGACGTACGCGCTGACCAACGCGACGCTGCCGTACGCGGTCAAGCTGGCCAACCTGGGCTGGCGCGACGCGCTCAAGAGCGACCCCGCGCTGGCGAGCGGCCTCAACACCCACGGCGGGCTGCTCACCAACGAGCCCGTGGCGCAGGCCCTCGGCCTGCCGTACACGCCGGTGTCCGAGGTCCTGTAAGACCGCTCACCGGACGCCGAGGCGGCGGCGCAGGTCGCGGGCCGTGGTCAGGACGTGCTCCAGCTCGCCCTGACCCGGCCACGGCGCGCTGCCCGGACGCAGCAGCGTGCCGCGCACCGACGCCAGGTGCTCGACCGCGCTGAGATGCACGCCGCTGCGCGCCACCAGCCAGGCCACCACGTCGGAGTGGTCGTGCAGCGGCCGGGTGACGACGTCCCACGTGCTCAGCACCTCGACCATGTCGGCCACCGAGGGCGGGACGCCGCCGCCGCGCGCGATCGCCGCGGCGGCCAGCTCCGCCCTGGCCGTCAGCTCCGGCTCGGCCGGCCGCGCCCAGGCGGGCGGCGGCGGGTCGGACAGCCAGATCTGCGCCTCGCCGTGCTCGCCCGCCGCCGACAGCAGGCCGCCCAGCTCGATCGCGGCCTCATGGTGCCCGGCCTGCGCGGCCTGGCGGAAGAAGTGGCGGCCGCCCGCGAAGTCACCGAACTCGGCGATCAGCAGCAGCCCGTAGTTGTAGGCGGCCTCGGGGTCGCCGCTCGCCGCCGCCCGGCCGAACCAGTGGCTGGCCGCCGCCGTGTCGCCGAGCTCCACGCAGACGAACCCGGCCATCCGCTGGTCGCACGCCCGCCCGGCGGCCGCCGCCTGCTCGAACCAGCCGCGCGCCGTACGCAGGTCGCCCCGGGACAGCGCCACCCCGCCCAGCCGCGACGCCGCGCCCGGATGCTCGCTCTTGGCGGCCAGCCGGTAGTACGCCTCGGCGCCCTCGGGGTCGCGGGTCGCGTCGAGGAACAGGCCGAGACAGTACGCCGACTCGGCGTGGCCGCCCCGCGCCGCGCACTCCCACCAGTGCAGGGTCTCCGCATCGTCGCCCGCGCAGTAGGCCAGGAACCCCAGGTCGTGGGCCGAGGCCACGTCGCCGTCCGCCGCCGCCCTGCGATGCCACTCCCGGGCCGCGCCCAGCTCGCCCGACTCCTCGCACATCAGCGCCAGCCGCCTGGCCGCCGCCCGCGACCCCGCCGCCGCCGCGGTCTCGAACCACCTCCTGGCCGCCTCCGGGTCGCCCCGCTGCTCCAGCAGCAGCGTCGCCAGGTTGGTCGCCGCCTCGGCGTCGCCGGTGCTCGCCGCCGCCTCGTACCAGGTGACGGCCTCCTCCAGGCTGCCGTGCTTCTCGTGCCAGATGCCCAGGTTGTACGCGCTGTCGACGTTGCCGCCCGCGGCGGCGCGCTCCCACCAGTGCTTGGCCGCCGCGCGCTCGCCGTGCTGGGCGTAGAGCTTGCCCAGCCGGTGCGCGGCGCGCGCGTCACCCGCCTGCGCGGCGGCCAGCAGCTCGGGTTCGTCTCCTGCGCGCGGCGCCGGCACCGCCACCTCTCCTCGCCAGGCCATGGCGACAGAGTGGCACGTGATCACCCGATCGCGAACCGTAATCGCCTCATGCTTCACGAGAAGTTGATGAAGCCCGCGTACATGCCCATCCCGCAGACGTAGCGGAGCGTGCCGGGAGGGTGGGGCGGCAGGCGTACGGTGGCGGGCAGCGCCACGTCACGCCCGTCGATCACGACGGTGTCCGTGCAGCCCCGATCCAGTACCTCGAACACCACCACGACCTCGGTGTTCGCGCGGAGATCCACCATGGCGGGCCGGTAGCCGTCGCGGGTGGCCCACACGGTCACCGACGTGGGCGCGGGGCCCTGCGGCCTGGCCTCGGCGGGCGCGGGGGCGCCCAGCCAGCCGCCGAGGCTGATGCCCGACCCGGCCGTCCAGAGGCCGGCGGCCAGCGCCACCACCCCGGCCGCGCGCGCCAGGCGCGTCCTGGAGATGCGCCGCAGCACGTACCCGAGGAGCGCGAACGCCGGCGCGGTGCCCGCCACGAACCCCGCCATCACCGCGGCCCCCGCCAGTGGCGAGCCGCTGGAGATCGCGACCATCTCCATGCCGAGCGTGACCCCGCAGGGCACGAGGATGGTGGCCGCGCCCAGCAGCGGGGCTCTCCACCGGGAGATGACAGCGGGCCTGGCCGCGGGCTTCCCATGTGTCGCGTGCTCCCGGGCGGCCATGGGCTCGTCACCGGTCGCGTGCTCGTGGCCGGCCGCAGGTTCCCGGCCGGGCGCGTGCGTCCGGCCGGTTGCGCATGCCGCGGGATCCGAGCAGGCCGAGTGCTCCGCCCTCGCCTCGGAGCCGTCTGCCGGATCCGTTCCCGCCGCGTGGTCCTCACAGCTCGCGCGCCCCCGCCTGATCAGCCGTACGGCGAAGACCACGACGGTGACTCCCGCCGCGACGAGCAGCACCGCTCGCGCCTGAGGCGGCAGGCTGACGGCCGAACCGAGCAGCCCGAGCAGCGCCCCCGCCGCGGTGTGTGAGGCCAGCCGTCCGGCGAGGAACCAGCCCACCAGCGCGGGATCACGCCCCCTCCGGTCGCCGGCGAGCCCGATGAGCAGCCCGCCCTGCGCCGCCGTACAGGTGGCGGTTCCCGCGAGCAGACCGGCGGCGGCCCCGCCGGCCAGCAGGGTGAGGGCCTGCGCGCTCAGGGTACGAGCGCCAGGCTGTCCAGAGACCCGCTCTTGGCGGCCTCAACGATCGAACTGAACTGGTCGAGGCTCATCTCGACGCGCTGCCCGAAGTCGTCGACGATGATCACCTGGCGCTCCTCGGGCGCCGTGTGATCGACGAACAGCTCGGGGCAGCCACAGCTGCACTGGCCGCAGAACTTGGCGATGGACCGCATTCTTGTCCCCACTTTCGATGTATCCGTAGACGAAACGTAACGCGAGTCCATAAATGCGGCCAGTGACAGTTGTTTCACTCAAAGTGATGTTTACGATGCGCCGCCGCGGAGAACGGACATCTTTTCGAAGTACTCGTCGTCCGTCATCTCGCCGCGAGCGTACCTCTCGGCGAGGATCCGCTCCGCGGACGCCGTCGGCGGCTCCGCCGGCGCGAACGGCGGCCTGCCGCCCGCGCGCCGCGGCCCCCACCAGCCCTTGCGGAAGCCGACGACGGCCAGCGTGATGAGCGCCACCCAGAACAGGCCCCAGGCGATGGGGAAGATCGGCCAGAAGCCCGCCGCGGCCGGGCCCCAGTGGGGCGCCATCATGGCGATGGTGTGCATGTTCTCCTCCTTCGAACGTCGTGACTCAAGCGTCCTGCGAAGGAGGCTCCGGCGAATCGGACGCCGGGCTCTGTCCGCGCTGCGCCAGGAGGAGTGCGCCGGCGGCGCCCGCGTACGACGGGAGGGGTAGGCCGCGAGCCGGTATCGGCTATTCGGCCGGGGAGGCCGGCTCGCGGGCCTCGAGGAGAAACCGCGTCGAATGCGCCAGGTCGAAGACGTCGTCGGCGAACGGCAGGCGCGGCTCGTCGTCGTCCGCCACCACCCACGCGCCGCGCGGCCGCAGCCGGGCGGCGGCCAGTGCCAGGTCGGGCGGGTACGACTCGGTCGCCACGGCGGCGATCCGGCACTTCGCGGACCGGGCCGGGCTCTTTGCGGGAAGACCTTGCCGGACCAGGCCTGGCCGAGCCGGGCGGGTGCATCTTCGTCCGGGCTCGCCCGCTGGGACGGGCTCGAGGAGGGTGATCCGGGGCGGCAGGGGCGGCGGCCCTCCCAGGTGCCGGTCAGGAGCTCGTGAGGCGGGTGCGGAGTTTGGCGCGGTCCAGGCCGAGCTGGTCGATCAGCTGGGCGACCGGGTCGGGGCGGGGCTGGTCGAGGAGGCCGAGGATCAGGTGGCGGGGCAGCTCGGCGTTCCTGACGCGGGCGGGGAGCGCCCTGACCGACTTGTTCAGCACCGCGCGGGCGCTCGAGGTCAGCATGGTGGCCGGAACGGGCGGATGGCGCGGGGTCAGGGGCAGCTCGCCGACCTCCAGGCCGAGCATGCGCAGGGCCGCCCGGTCGAGCTCGTCGAGCGCGGCCCTGGCGGCGGCGAGGTCGACGCCGAGCAGCTGCGCGGACTTCTTGTGGTGGAGGAGGCCGAGGAACAGGTGCTCGGTGCCGAGCCGCCGGTCCCCGCGCATGCGCGCCTCCTCGAAGCCCGCTTTGACGATGATCGTCACCGGGCTCTTCTCTCTGCCGAACATCGGTCTCCTCACTTGCCGTATTTGGCGTGTACGGACTGGCGTGACATGCCGAGCGCGTCACCGATCTGCTCCCAGGTCCAGCCCTGCTCCCTGGCGAGCGCCACGGACACCGCCTCCACCTGCTCGGCCAGCCGGTGCAGCGCACCGACCGCGCGCAGGCCCATGGCGGGATCGTTGGCCCTGATCCGCTCGGCGATCTCTGTTACATCCACGCTTGTCAGGCTAGCTTGACACGCACGATTGTGTCAACCTAGCCTGACAGGCATGGTAGATGTGCTGATCGTGGGAGCGGGCCCCGTAGGGCTGATGCTCGCCTGCGAGCTGCGGCTCGCCGGCGCCCGCCGATCGTGCTGGAGAAGAGGTCCGAGCCGAGCGACCTGCCCAAGGCCAACGGCCTTGTCGGGCAGATCGTCGAGCTGCTCGACCACAGAGGGCTGCTGGAGCGTTTCAGCGAGGGCAGCCCGTACGCCGGCCGCGCGCCGGGTTTCCCGTTCGGAGAGGTGCCGCTGCGGTTCGACGGCATCGCCGACATCCCGCTGCGGCTGCTGCTCATCCAGCAGCCGGAGCTGGAACGGCGGCTCGCCGAGCGGGCGCGCGAGCTGGGAGTCGAGATCAGGCGGGGCTGCGAGGTGCGCGCGCTCGCCCAGGACGGCGAGGGGGTGACATTGAGCACCTCGGCAGGCGAGCTGCGGGCCGCGTACGCGGTCGGCTGCGACGGCGCGGGCAGCCTCGTCCGCGAGCAGGCCGGCATCGCCTTCCCCACGACCGACGAGGAGGGCCTGCTGCTCGGCCACTTCACCGCGGGCCCCGAGGCGTTCGCCGCGATGGAGGCGACCGGCCTGCACCCGGGCTGGAACCGCAGGCCGCACGGCCGCGTGCTGGTCACGTCGCTGCGCGACGGCGCGATCATCGCCGCGGTGCGGGAAGGCCGCGCCTGCCAGGACGGCCCCGTGAGCCTGGCGGACTTCCAGGCCGCCGTACGCCGGGTGCTCGGCAGGGAGCTGCCCCTGGGCGAGCCGATCTGGCTGTCGGGGACGTCATCCCAGGCCAGGCTGGCCGAGCGGCACCGCAGCGGCCGGGTGTTCCTGGCGGGCGATGCGGCCCACCTGTTCCCGGCCGGCGGCTCGGCGCTCAACGCCGGCATGACCGACGCCGTCAACCTCGCCTGGAAGCTCGCGGGCAGGCTGCGCGGGCGGGTGAGCGAGGAGGTGCTGGACACCTACGAAAGCGAGCGGCGGGAATTCGCGCGCAGGACGCTGCTACAGGCCCGGGCGCAGGCCGCCATCGACAGGGCGGAGGGCGAGACGGGCGAGGCGCTGCGGGCGCTGCTCGCCGAGGTCTTCGCGTTCGAGGGCCCGGCCCGCCACCTGGCGACCCTGCTGCACGACGCGGGCGTCCGCTATCCGAGCGGTGAGGGCGCGCATCCGCTGGCCGGCCGGTTCGTGCCCGACCTGGCGCTGCACGGCGGGCGGCGAGTGGCCGAGCTGATGCGCGAGGCCCGGCCCGTGCTGCTCGACCTGGGCGGCGGTGCCGCCCTGGACGACGACTGGGTGCGGGTGGTCAGGGCGTCCTGCGACGACCCGCCCGCCGACACCCTGCTGATCCGCCCGGACGGCTATGTGGCCTGGGCGGGCGCCGACGGGGTCGAGGCGGCGGCGGAGCACTGGTTCGGCCGCGCCGGCACCCGTGCGGAATCCGTCGTCTGAGCCCTCACAGCCAGCCCGGCTTGACCAGGCCCGACTCGTACGCGATCACCACGAGCTGGGCCCGGTCGCGGGCGTGCAGCTTCATCATGGCCCGGCTCACGTGCGTCTTGGCCGTCGCGGGCGACATGAACAGCTTGGCCGCGATCTCGTCGTTCGTCATCCCGGTGCCGACCAGTGCGAGCACCTCGCGCTCGCGCTCGGTGAGCTGGTCGAGCCCGTCGGTGGCGACGGGCTCCTTGGCGCGGGATGCGTACTCGGCGATGAGCCTGCGGGTGACGCTCGGCGACAGCAGCGCGTCACCGGCCGCCACCACCCTGACGGCCTGGATGAGGTCGGCGGGCTCGGTGTCCTTGACGAGGAAGCCGCTGGCGCCGCTGCGCAGCGCCTCGAAGACGTACTCGTCCAGCTCGAACGTGGTGAGGATGATGATCCGCGGGCCCTCGGGCATCTGGCGGGTGGCGGTGAGCCCGTCGGTGCCGGGCATGCGGATGTCCATGAGCACGACGTCCGGCCGGTGCCGGGTCGCCAGCCGGACGGCTTCCGCGCCGTCGGACGCCTCGGCCACCACGGTCATGTCCTGCTGCGCGTCGAGCAGCGCCTTGAAACCCGCGCGGACCAGCGCCTGGTCGTCCGCGAGCAGCACTTTGATCATGAACTCTCCTTGGGTAGGGGCAGCCTGGCCTCGACCTGGAATCCGTCGCCGTGCGGGCCGGCGACGAGGGTGCCGCCGAGCGCGGAGGCCCGCTCGCGCATGCCGGGGATGCCGTTGCCGCTGCCCTCGCCGGCCAGCGGGGCGGGCCCGGCGGCGCCGGTGTCGGTGACCCGGATGAGCAGCTCGTCCTCGCCGAAGTCGAGCAGGACGCGCACGTCGGCGCCTGGTGCGTATCTGCCGGCGTTGGTGAGCGACTCCTGCACGATCCGGTACGCCGCCCGCTCCACCTGCGGCGGCAGCGGCCTGGAGCCGTTGCGTTCGAGCGTCACCTTCTGCCCGGAGCGCTCGATCAGCTCGTCGAGCCGGTCGAGGTGGGCGGTGGGGGAACGGGGCGCACCCTCGCGCAGCACGTTGAGCACCGAGCGCATCTCGCCCAGCACCTCCTTGGAGGCCGTCTTGATGGTGGCCAGGGCGGTGCGGGCCTGCTCGGGGTTGTCGTCGATGAGGTGGAGCGCGGTGCTGGCCTGGACGTGGATGAGCGAGATGTTGTGCGCGAGCACGTCGTGCAGCTCCTGCGCCATCGTGAGGCGTTCCTCACTGGCCTGCCGCCTGGCCTCCTCCTCGGCGGTGCGCTCGCGCTCGCGCCGCCGCTCGTTCGCGATCCTGACCAGCTCGGCGATGACCATCAGCAGCATGTTCGCGGTGAGCACCCACACGCTGTGGAAGAAGTCGGACGAGCCGATCGACCAGGCGTAGGCGAGGTACGACAGCACCGCCACCCCGGCCATGGCCCAGCCGAGCGCCCTCCGCCCTCGTACGACCAGGAGGACCAGCAGGACGGCCGGGCTGATGAAGGCGGGCCCGTAGGCGTAGCCGAAGTGGAGGAACAGGTTGCTCGCGACCAGCGCGCCGAGGGTGGTGAGCAGCGGGAAGCGGCGGTGCAGCAGCACCATCACCGGTCCGATCGCGAGCAGCGCGAAGGCGCGGCCGTCGAGCGGCTCGCGCCAGCCGGCCTGCCCCCAGGAGGCGCCCCGGGCGATCACCGCCTGGGCCACGGCCACGATCAGCGCGAGAAAGGGGTCGAAGCCGGATCTACGCACGAGACCACGCTAAGTCAAGCTTCTGACCAGCGCATCACCCTGATGTGTGACCGGCCTCTACCACAACGGGCGTAGCTGGGTCATCGTGGGAAACATGCGCCGTGCGATCTTTTCCGCAGCAGCAGCAGTCCTCGTGTCGCTCACGTCCGCCCCCGCGGCGTCGGCACAATCCACCCCCCAGCAGCCCCAGCGGCCACAGGCATTCCAGCAGCGGCACGACCCGCGCAAGGTGCCCGTGGCGGAGGGATACGGCGGCGCCGTCGCGACCGTCGACCACGATGCCACCAAGGCCGCGATATCGGTGCTCAAGAAGGGCGGCAACGCGATCGACGCCGCCGTGGCGGCGGGCGCCGTGCTGGGCATCACCGAGCCGTACTCGGCCGGCCTGACCGGCGGCGGCTTCATGGTCTATTACGACGCCGGGAAACGTAAGGTCTTCACCATCGACGGCAGGGAGACCGCGCCGCGCAAGATGACCGCCACGTCGCTGGAGGGCATCCCGTTCGACGAGGCCGTCACCAGCGGCCTGTCGGCGGGCGTGCCCGGCACGGTGGCGAACTGGGATCTGGCGCTGCGCACGTTCGGCACGTACTCGCTCAAGCAGGCGCTCCAGCCGGCCATCGAGGTGGCCACGAAGGGCTTCGTGGTCGATCAGACCTTCCACGACCAGACGGCGGCCAACGCCGACCGCTTCAAGGACTTCACCTCCACCGCCCGCCTCTACCTGCCGAACGGCGCCCCGCCGCCGGTCGGCTCGGTGTTCAAGAACCCCGAGCTGGCGAACACTTACCGGGAGCTGGGCAAGCGCGGCCCCGGCTGGCTGTACGGCGGCGGGCTGGGCAAGGAGATCGTGGCCACGGTCAAGCGGCCCCCGGTCACGCCGGGCAGCACCCGCAACGTCAGGCCGGGCCTGATGGAGCTGTCCGACCTGCGCGCCTACCGCGCCCTGCTGCGCGAGCCGACCAAGGTCTCGTACAAGGGCCTGGAGGTGTACGGCATGGCGCCGCCGTCGTCGGGCGGCTCCACGGTCGGCGAGGCGCTCAACATCCTGGAGGCGCTGCCGCAGGTCGGCCTGCACGAATACCTGGAGGCGTCCCGGCTGGCCTTCGCCGACCGCGGCGCGTACGTCGGCGACATCCCGCGCGTACCGCTCAAGGAGCTGCTGTCGGACGGCTTCGCCAAGGAGCGCGCCTGCCTGATCGGGCAGACCGCGATGCCGCACCCGGCCGCGCCCGGCGATCCCGACGGCCGCTACGGCCGCTGCGACCGGCCGAGCGGCACCGCCACCCCGGTCGCCAAGGAGGGCCCGGAGACGACCCACCTGGTGGTGGCCGACCGCTGGGGCAACGTGGTCGCCTACAACCTGACCATCGAGTCCACCGGCGGCAACGGCATCGTGGTGCCCGGCCGCGGCGTGCTGCTCAACAACGAGCTGACCGACTTCACCTTCGGCCCCGCGCCGGGCGATCCGAACCTGCCCGGCCCCGGCAAGCGGCCGCGCTCGTCGATGGCGCCGACGCTGGTGTTCGACGACGGCAGGCCGGTGCTCGCGGTCGGCTCGCCCGGCGGCTCCACGATCATCACGACCGTGCTGCAGATCCTGCTCAACCGCTACGACTGGGGCATGACGCTGCCCGAGGCGCTGGCCGCGCCGCGCGCCACGCAGCGCAACACCGAGCGGACCGAGGCCGAGCCCGCGTTCCTGGCCGCGCACCAGGCGGAGCTGGAGTCGATGGGGCACGCGTTCACGGAGAACCCCGAGATCGGGGCCGCGACGGCGCTGGAGTTCCTGGGCCGGGGCCGCATCCAGGCGGTGGCCGAGCCGACCAGGCGCGGCGGCGGCAGCGCGATGGTGGTCTCCACGCGCCGCTGACGTCAGCGGATGAGCCGGAACGCGCCGGGCTTCACCCTCCTCGTACGCGCCCAGTACTCGAAGGTGAAGCCCGGCCGGACCGTCCGGTTGACGCCGTGCTCGTCGAGGTACCAGGAGCGGCAGCCGCCGGCGTTCCGGACCAGCGGGTCGAGCCGGCGGTGCAGCCGCGCGTCGAAGGCGCGCCGCGCCTCCGGCCGCACCTCCATCGCCTGCGCGCCGGTGCGCGAGAGCAGCCGCAGGCACTCCATCACGTACCGGACCTGCGACTCGATCATGAAGACGACCGAGTGGTGGCCGAGGCCGGTGTTGGGGCCGAGCAGGAAGAACAGGTTGGGGAACCCGGCGGTGACGATGCCGAGGTGGGTCTGGACGCCGTCCTTCCGCGCCTCCTGGATGCTCACCCCGTCGCGGCCGGTGATGCGCTGCTCGGTGAGCGCGTCCCTCACCTTGAAGCCGGTGCCGTAGACGATCGCGTCCGTTTCGTGTTCCGTCCCCGAGGCGTCCACGATCGAGCGCGGCCTGATCTCGGTGATCGCGTCCGTGACGAGGGAGACGTCCGGCCTGGTCGGCGTGGGGTGGTAGTCGCTGGACAGCAGGATGCGCTTGCAGCTGGAGGTCCGTCATCGGACAGCGCATTCAACGAGGCCGGATGCCCCGGCGGGGCCGGCGTACGGGAACGACGAATCCCCGCCACGGCCTCCGCGGCGGGTGATGCAGTCGGCTGCTTACTGCAGCAGCAGGAACGCGACGACGCCGATGACGACGATGGCGGCGACGACTGCGATGATGGGGACGAGCGGCGACTTCTTCGGCTCGGCGGCGGCCTCCTGCTCGCGCGCGTTCGCGAACGCGCGGAAGGCCTGGGTGTTGCCCGCAGGATCGATGTGCTGGTCAGACATGGGCAGCAGCCTAGCGTGATCCCCTGCGTCGTTTGCGGCTTTTGGTGGGATCGATTGGGCCATCCTGATGACGACAGCGATTGACCTGGCAGATAGCTTGGATGCATGCTACGGACCCTGCTGTCGCCCCGGCTCCTCGGGCTGCACCTGCTGACCATCGGGGTCCTCGTCGCGTTCATCCTGCTCGGGCGCTGGCAGCTCGGGGTGTTCCAGGACTCCGGCAAGCCGCGCGCCGCCGCCGACCCCGCGGCCGTGCCGGTCGCCACGCTCGCCCAGGTGGGCGGGCAGATGAACGGCGAGTACGTCGGGCGCAGGGTCACCGCGGAGGGCGTCTACGAGGCGGACCGGCAGCTCCTGGTCGCCGACCGGCGGGCCGACGTCGACGCGCCCGGCGGCAACGTCTCGCGCGACCACGGCTACTGGGTGCTCACGCCGCTCCGGCTCGACGACGGCACGCTCATGCCCGTCGTGCGCGGCTGGACGGCCAAGGCCGACGACCCGGCCGTTCAGTCCGTGCCCGAAGGCAAGGTCACGGTGTCCGGCCGGCTGCGCCCCCAGCAGGGCACCGACAGCGTGCAGCGGCGGGCCGAAGGGCTGCCGCCCGGCCAGGTGCAGACCGTCTCCACCGGAGAGCTGATCAACCTGTGGCAGGGGCAGAAGGTCCGCACCGGCTTCGTCGTGGCGCAGCCGCCCTCGGGCCCGCTCGCTCAGGTCAAGGTCCGGCCGCCCGTCGTCGGGGGAGAGCTGACCTGGCGTAACCTGGCTTATGCCGCCAACTGGTGGATCTTCGCGGGATTCGCTGTCTTCATGTGGTTCCACTTCGTCCGCGACGCGGTGCGAAGCGATCGGGACCGCCGCACGTCGTCCCCTGAAATGGTTCTGGAAGGTTAACGGTGGAATCGGCTCTCAAGCCCTTCCGGGTGCTCGCCTACGTCGTGGGCGTCATGCTGCTCGTGCTCTGCGTCGGCATGGTCCTGCGCTACGGCTTCGGCCAGGAGGCGATGTCGAAGATCGTCGCCCCCATCCACGGCGGCCTCTACATGATCTATCTCGTCGCGGCCATGAACCTGGGCATGAAGGCGCGCTGGTCGTGGCCGTACCTGCTGGGCGTCATGCTCGGCGGCACGGTGCCGTTCCTGTCCTTCTACGTCGAGCGCAGGGTGACCAGGCGGGTGGAGAACGAGCTGGGCGCGGCGGCGGAGGCGGGCTGAGTCCCCGTAAGGGGCGCCTCCGCCGTGCGGCGATGCTTCCGGGCGGCTTCTAGCGGCCGATGCCGCGCCTGCGGGCCCTCTTGAGGCGCTCGCGCTGCGACGGGTCGAGCATCAAGTAGCCCACCACCGGGGCGGCGATCACGCCGAGGAGGACCAGCAGGGCGACCCACCCCGGCAGCGGCAGCAGCCAGGCGATCAGGACCGCGGCGCCCGCGCCGATCAGATACTTCTGGACTGGCGACATCCTCGAAACCCTCCGAACGCGGAGCGCGCGCTCCGCCTCATCCCACATTCTGCGTCGCCTGTCCAACGGATGAACCAGGCGGCTTGGTTCCGTCTCGCGATGTATCTCAATCGTTGCGCAACGGGCATCATGGGCCGGCGCCGGCGATCTTCTGCAGATCGGCCCGGAGCTCGTCCACAGTGGGACGTTCCAACGGGTTGCCCTTGAGCAGCCGGTACAGCACCGGAGCCAGGGGTCCCGCGTGCTTCAGCGGCGCACCGGGCGAGGGCGGCGTGCCCTCGACGGCGGCGAAGAGCGTGGCCCCCAGCGACCACAGATCCGCCGCCTGCGTCGCCGCGCCCTCGGGCGCCGAGAACGCCGGGAGCGTTCCCGCCCGCAGCAACGGCATCAGCCGTGCCCTGCCCGAGTCGTCGATGAGCACGTTGCCCGGCTGCACCCCGCCGTGGAACTCGTTCCACGCCGCGAGCCGCTCCAGCACGTCGAGCCCGATCGCCGCCACCTGGGCGGGCGGCAGCGGCCCCGACGCCTCGATCACGGCGTCGAGCGGGCGGTCGACCGCGAGCCGTTCCAGAGTCTCGCGCACCACCTCCATCGGCGGCGGCCCCGACGGGTGCAGCATGGCCCGCAGCAGCGACCTGAACGGGTCCGCGCCCTCGGCGGGCACCTGCCCCGGCGGGCGGCCCTCCACCGCGAAGTGCAGCGTGGCCGCCAGTGACCACAGGTCGGCCGACGGCAGCATGCTCAGGCTCGGATAGCCGAACCCGCTCAGCAGCGCCCGGCCCGTCGTCGTGAGCAGCACGTTGCCCGGATCGACCCGGCCGTGCACGATGCCGGCCGCGTGGGCGGCGCTCAGCGCCGACAGCAGGCACACGCCCACCCTGGCCGCCTGGGCGATGGGCAGCGGACGCTGCGATCGCACCACCTGCTCGAGCGACGTGCCGGAGACGAACTCCATGACCAGCCACGGCACGCCGTCCTCGATCAGCACGTCGAGCACCCGTACCACGAAGGGGTGGTGCAGCCCGCTCGCCCTGCGCGCCTCGAACAGGGCGGACTCCCGCAACTCCGGTGGCACCCGTAACTGCCTGACCGCCACGTCGCGGTGCTCCGCCTCGTCGAAGGCCAGGCGCAGCGAGCCCGAGCCGAGCGGATTGAGCAGGCGGTAGCGACCGTTGAGCTTCCTGGTCTCACCCATGTCTACGTGCACCATAGCGCCACTGACAGGGCCCGGCCATCACGAGGTCCTGGCCGCCAGCCAGGCCTCCTGCGCCGCGTGCACCTTGCTCCATAGCGCCTCCTTCTCCGCCGCGCTCACGTCGTCGAGCGGCAGCCCGAAGATGTCGTTGAGCGCCGCGAAGTAGTCGCGCGCCGAGTCGAGCGTCACTGCCAGCGACGTGTTGCCGTAGCGGGTCAGGCGCAGCCCGCGCAGGCAGTCCACCCCGTACGCGTCGCGCCGCTGCACCACCGCCACCCGCACGAACCCCGAATCTGGAGACGTCGTCAAATGTTCGTGCATATCCGCGAAAGCCGACATCTCCGCAGGGTCGGGGGCGAAGTCCATGCCCAGGAACGAACCGCTCGGGTCGTGGTCAAGCCGCCAGCCGCCGGGCGCCACTTCCGAGCGGCGCAGCCCGTACGTGAAAGGTCCCTGCCGATAGGTGCCCTCCACCAGCGGCAACGGCTCGTGCAACGCGTCGCCCAGCCCCACGTCGACCAGCCACTCGCCGCCCGGATTGTCCTCCGACGGCAGCCCGCGCACGGTCAGCACCAGGTGGTTGCCGGTGATCCCCGGCTCGCCGTCGCGCATCTGCACCCCGCCGACGTGCCGCGTCACGTCGTAGCCCAGCGAGCGCAGCAGCGCCGAGAACGCGCCGTTGAGGTGGTAGCAGTAGCCGCCCCGCCCCTTGAGGATGCGCGCCGCCGACTCCTCGGGATCGACGGTCGTGCGCCGTCCGAGCCAGATCTCCAAGGCCTCGTACGCCACCCGCTCGACGTGCGCGGCGTGCAGCGCCCGCAGGTTCGCGGCGCTCGGAGGGGCGCCCAGTAAGGAGGGCAGGCCAAGGCGGGAGAGATAAGCGGTGGTGTCCATCCCGCAATTCTGCACGGATTGCGCACGACTTCGGCAGTGTCGTCTGTACAGCCCGCTCCCAGGCTTTCGTCGCCACCTCGCCGAGCCGTTCAGCATGCGCGAGCCCGTCGCCGGGATTCACCTCCTGCTGCGCCGCCTCGCCGAACGCACTCGCAGGGGCGGCTCTGATTGAATCCTGGAGTGACCTTCGACGTAGTGATCAGCGGCGGCCGGGTGCTCGACGGCACGGGCGCCCCGCCGTTCCGCGCGGACGTGGCGATCACGGGTGATCGCATCGCGGCGATCGGCAGGATCGATCCGGCCGGGGCCGGCACGGTGATCGACGCGACCGGGCGGTTCGTCGCGCCGGGGTTCGTCGACTGCCACGCCCACGGCGACGCCGCCGTGTTCGACAAGGCGGTGCAGCGGGCGGCGCTGCGGCAGGGCGTGACGACGTTCGTGCTGGGCCAGGACGGGCTGTCGTTCGCGCCCGGCTCGGCGGCGACCGTGGCCTACGCCGCGCGTTACTTCGCCGCCGTCAACGGCGCGCTGACCGACGGTCCGCTGAGCGTGCGCGAGCTGCTCGACGGCTATGACCGGGCGGTGGCGCTGAACACCGCGTACCTGCTGCCGCACGGCACGATCCGCTACGACGTCATGGGCCCGTCGCCTGACCGCGCCGCGCCCGGCGACCTCGACGAGATGGTGCGCCGCGTCGAGCGCGGCCTGTCGGAGGGCGCGGTGGGCCTGTCGAGCGGCCTCGAATACCTGCCCGGCCGCTACGCCGACGCGGCGGAGCTGGCGGCGCTGTGCGCCCCGCTGGGCGGGCTGCCGTACGTCACCCACATGCGCGCCTACGGCGAGCGCGCCGAGGCCGGGATGACCGAGGTGATGGAGATCGCCGAGCGGTCGGGTGCCGCCGTGCACGTCTCCCACCTGCACGGCCCCGCCGACGTGCTGCTGCCGCTGGTGGAGCGGGCGCTCGCCGCGGGCGTGGACCTGACCTTCGACACCTACCCCTACCTGCGCGGCAACACGATCCTCGCGATGGTCGTGCTGCCGCCGCAGGTGCCCGGCGCGGAGCCGGACGCGGCGATCGAGATGATCGGTTCGGGCGTGCTCGACGACTGGTGGCCGACGCTGGAGGCGGTCTGGCCGCGCCTGACCGTCTCGCACGCGCCCGGCCTGGAGTGGGCCGAGGGCCTGACCATGGTCGCGGCGGCCGAGCGCGCGGAGATGACGCCCGCGGAGTTCTGCCGCCGGCTGCTGGTGGAGACGCGGCTGGAGGCGGGCGTGGTCTCGGCCCGTCCCGACGAGGGTCCGCAGGGGGAGGAGTCGGTACGCAGGATGCTGCGCCACCCCTCGCAGACCGGCGGCTCCGACGGCATCTACGTGGGCGGCCACCCCCATCCGCGCGGTTACGGCGCGTTCGCGAGGTTCCTCGGCCGGCACGTCAGGGAGCTGGGCGACTGGACGTGGGAGCAGGCGGTGACGCACCTGTCGGCCCATCCGGCGCGCCGCTTCGGCCTGCTCGACCGGGGGCTGCTGCGGCAGGGCTGCGCCGCCGACGTGGTGGTCTTCGACCCGGATACGGTGGCCGACCTCGCGACGTACCCGGCGCCGCGTACGCTCGCCGAGGGCGTGGACGACGTGCTGGTGTCGGGCGTGCCGGTGCTGGCGCGCGGCGAGCTGACCGGTGCCACCCCGGGCCGGGCGCTGCGGCCGTGAGCACGCGGCGGGAGCGTGCGGGGACCGAGCGGTCCGTGAGCGCGCGGCCGGGACAGGCGTTGGGATGACAGGCGTTGGGATAGGGTCGGACGCGGACGAAGGGGGTGTGGTGCCGGCGATCCTCGGTCAGTCGGTCTTCGACGGCGGCCTGGAGTTTCCCGCGATGCTGGTGCACCGCGACGCGCTGGAGCACAACGTCGCCACGATGGCCGCGTTCGTCCGCGATCACGGTATGGAGCTGGCCCCGCACGCCAAGACGCACATGTCGCCGGAGATCGCCGCGATGCAGCTCGCCGCGGGGGCGTGGGGGCTCACGGTGGCGACGCTGAAGCAGGCGAAGATCGTCAGGGGCTTCGGGGCGGGCCGCGTCATGGTGGCCAACCAGGTGGTCGATCCCGCGGGGCTGGCCTGGGCGGCGGCCGAGCTGGACCGCGACCCCGCGTTCGCGCTGCTGAGCTTCGCCGACTCCGAGGCGGTCATCGACATCCTCGCCCGGCACGCGGGCGCGCGGCCGTTCCCGGTGCTGGTGGAGCTGGGCCACGAGGGCGGGCGGGCCGGCTGCCGCTCGCTGGAGCGGCTGCTGGAGGTGGCCGCGTACGCGCAGCGCACGCCCGGCGTCGAGCTGGCCGGGGTGGCGGGCTACGAGGGCGGGCTGAAGAGCGCGGAAGAGGTCCGGAAATATCTGGCCGCGCTCCAGGAGGCCGTCGAGTACGTCCGGCTCAAGCGCCCCATCCTGACCGTCGGCGGCAGCCAGTGGTTCGACGTGATCGGCCGCGAGCTGGTCGCCACCCAGGCCCGCATCCTGCTGCGCAGCGGCGCGTACGTCACCCACGACGACGGCTTCTACCGCGAGCGCACGCCGTTCAACCGCATGGAGGGCGAGCTGCGCCCGGCGCTGGAGGTGTGGGCGCACGTGCTGTCCACGCCCGAGCCTGACCTCGCGATCGTCGGCATGGGCAAGCGCGACGCCCCCTACGACGAGGGCCTGCCGATCCCCCGCAGGGGCGGCGTGACGATCCTGAAGATGCAGGACCAGCACACCGTGGTGCGCGCCTGCGGGCTCAAGCCCGGCGACCTGCTGGCGCTCGGCATCTCCCACCCCTGCACGGCCTTCGACAAGTGGCGCGTGCTGCCGCTGGTGGACCGGGATTACCGTGTCGTTGGCACGATACGCACCAATTTCTAGGGAGATCTCGTGAAAAAGGAGCTCAAGACCACGGAGGGCGCAGCCCCGGTCGGCGCCTACTCCCAAGGGCTCGTGGTCGGCGACTTCGTCTTCACCTCCGGCATGGGCCCGCTCGACCCCCACACCGGCGAAATCGTCGGCGACGACGTCGCCACCCAGACCCACCAGGTGATGCGCAACCTCGGCGCCATCCTTGCCGCCCACGGCCTCGGCTACGACGACGTCATCAAGGCCACCGTGCACCTCCAGCACGTCAAGCGCGACTTCGCCGCCTACAACGAGGTCTACAAGTCCTACTTCACCCCGCCCTACCCGGTGCGCACCACCGTGGGCTCCGAGCTGATGGACATCCTCGTCGAGATCGACTTCGTCGCGCACAAGAGCGCCTGAGGTGCGGCTGTGGACAGTTCGGTGTACGCCTTCGTCGAGGACCTGCGCGGCGAGGGCGTCGAGCGGGTGCTCGACAGGATCAGCGGCTACGGCGTGTCCGGCGTCACCGTCGGCGCCGTCCACCACGCCTCCCGCGACGTCACCCCCCACGGGCTGTCCCGGCTGACCGTGCGCCACGACGGCGCCCACTTCACGCCGCCGCCCGAGCTGTTCGACGGGCTGCGGCTGCGGCCCGTCCCCGGCCACACCGACGCGTTCGACGGGCTCGCCGAGGCGTGCGCGCAGCGGTCGCTGAAGCTGCACGCCTGGACGGTCTTCCTGCGCAACGCCACGCTCGGCACCGAGCATCCGGACGTGACCGTGCGCGACTGCTTCGGCGACCGCGGCTCGCTCGCCGACCTGTGCCCCGCGCACCCCGACGTGCGCGCGTACGCGGTGGCGCTGGCCAGGGCGGTGGCCAGGCTCGGCGCCGACAGCGTGGTCGCCGAGTCGCTGCACTTCAGGCCGCTGAAGCCGCAGCGCTCCTTCGTGCCGCTCGGGCCCATGGACGCCTACCTGTTCGGCCTGTGCTTCTGCGACTACTGCATGCGCCGGGCCACCGACCTCGGCGTGGACGCCGAGGTGGCGCGCGAGGAGTGCGCCCGCATCGTGGGCGGCGTCTTCGACGGCGACCCGCCCGCGCAGGGCGAGGTGACGCGGGCGGCGCTGACCGCGTACGCGGGGCCCGACGTGGTGGCCTACGCCCGTGCCCGCTCCGAGACCGTCACCACGCTGGTCTCCGAGGTGGCCTCGGCGGTGGCCGGCGAGGGCTCGAAGCTGGTCTTCATCGACTCCACCGGGGCGGTCAAGGGGTACGCCGACGGCCTGCCCACCCCCGGCCTGGCCGCCCACGACGCCTGGCAGTTCGGCGTCGACCTGGTGGCGCTCGGCGACCTCGTGCCCGCGTTCGGGGTGCTCGCGTACGCCCGCGACGCGGCGCGGGTGGCCGACGACGTCGCCGCCTACCTGCGCTCGGTGGGCAAGGACCGCGAGGTGCGCGCGGTGCTGCGGCCGGGGCATCCCGACAGCGACTCCACCGACCGGCTGGTGGCCAAGGCACGCGGCGCGAAGGCGGCAGGGGCGATGGCCCTCGACTTCTACGCGTACGGGCTGGTGCCGTACCCGGTGCTCGACCGCATCCCGGCCGCCCTGTCCGAGGCCCGCTGACGCGCGGGCGCGGCCGAGGCGCTCAGCGGGCTCCGGGATCTTCGGCCCGCGCGCCGTCGAGGACCAGGGAGACGGCCTCGGCGGCGAAGTCGTCGCCGACCTTCATGCCGCGCAGCACCGCCCGCATCCACACCGCCCCGGCGAGCAGGTCCATGATCAGCATCGGGTCGGCGGAGGCGGCCGGCTCGCCCCTGCGCGCGGCCCGCTCGAAGATCTCCCGCTCCTTGGCGAAGCGGTCGGCGAAGAACCGCCGCCCGTCCAGCTCCGGGTGCCGGACGGCGGCGGCGAGCGCGGCCACCGCGATGTCGCTGCCCGGCGGCTCGGTCAGCAGCCGTCGTACGTTCTCCACCAGCGCGATCAGGTCGCCGCGCAGGCTCCCCGTGTCGGGCACGGCGAACCCCAGCACGTCGGACTCCACCAGCGCCGCCCCGAGCAGCGCCGCCTTCGACGGCCACCAGCGGTAGATCGTGGTCTTGTTGACGCCGGAGCGCTCGGCGACCCCCTCGACGGTCAGCCCGTCGTAGCCCCGCTCGGCCACCAGCCGCAGGGTCGCGTCGAAGATCTCCCGCTGCTTCCTGGGCGCCATGGAGGCTATTCTCGCGCGGCGAACGCCGTGAGCACGCCCAGGGCGAGGTAGACGACGCCGCCGGCGTACCGCATGGGTGTGGCGGCCCGGGTGAGGCGGCGGCCGATCGCGCCGGCGGTGACGGCGTACACGACATCGGAGATCAGCCCGACCAGCAGCAGCGTGAGGCCGAGCACCACCACCTGGAGCGCGGGCGAGCCCGCGCGGGGGTCCACGAACTGCGGCAGGAGCGCCAGGAAGAACAGCGCCACCTTGGGGTTCAGCACGTTGACCAGCAGCCCTTCGAGGAACACCCGGGGCAGCGGCTGCGGCTCCGGCGCGTCGGACCGCTGCTCCTTGCCGGTGAGCGCGCGCACGCCCAGGTAGACGAGGTACGCGACGCCCGCCCACTTGATGATCGCGAACAGCGTGGCGGACCGCGCGATCGCGTACGACAGGCCCGCGGCGGCGGCCGCGATGTGCACGAGCGTGCCGGTCTCCACCCCGAACGCGCTGGCGAGGCCGGCCGCCCGCCCCTGGGAGAGCCCGCGCGCGGCGATGTAGAGGTGGTTGGGCCCGGGGATCAGGACCACGGTGATGCTGACCGTCACGAAGACGGCGAACGTCGTCGGATCAATCACGGAGAGCAATCTAGGACCGGCTTGGTCCGGCCAGCAGAGCCAATCGCCGGGCGGTTTCGTGGACCAATCGGCTGTCGGTGGAAGATGGCATAGTTTGCAAACGTGACAGGTCTTTTCGTCGGGCGAGCCGCTGAGCTGGCCGGACTGCTGCGGGCGCTCGGATCGGCCGCCGATGGCGTGGCGGGCGTGGCGCTCATCGGCGGCGACGCCGGCATCGGCAAGACCCGGCTGGCCGCCGAGCTGGTCGCCGAGGCCCGTTCGCGCGGCTTCCGCGTCCTGGTCGGCCAGTGCGCCGAGCTGGGCGACGCGCTGCCGTACCTCCCGCTGGCCGACGCGCTGCGCGGCGCGGAGCCGGCCGTGCGCGAGGCCGCCGCCGCCCACCCCATGCTGGGCCAGCTGCTGCCCGGCACGGAGAGCGCGCCCGCCACCGGGCTCACCCAGCAGCGGCTGTTCGGCTCACTGCTCGGGCTGCTGGCGGACGTGCAGCCGGTGCTGTTCGTCATCGAAGACCTGCACTGGGCCGACCGGTCCACCCGTGACCTGCTGGTCTTCCTCAGCCGCATGCTGCAGAGCGAGCGGGTCTGCGTGGTCGGCACGTACCGCACCGACGACCTGCACCGGCGCCACCCGCTCAGGCCCGTCCTCGCCGAGCTGAGGCGCCTGCCCACGGTGACGAGCGTGGAGCTCGGGCCGCTCGACGACGGCGAGATGGCCGACTACGTCGCCACGCTGGGCGAGATCGACGCCCAGAGCCTCGGGCTCATCGTCTCCCGCGCCGACGGCAACCCGTTCTACGCCGAAGAGCTCTTCGCCGCCATGGCCGAGGGCGACGACCTGCCCGACGAGCTGGCCGGGCTGCTGCTGTCGCGGGTCGAGGTGCTGTCCGAGGCCGGTCAGCGGGTGCTGCGCGCCGCCGCCGTGGCCGGGCACAGGGTGGAGGACGAGCTGCTGCGCGAGGTGTCGGGGCTGCCGCTCGCCGAGTTCGAGGAGGCGGTCAGGGAGATCGTCTCGCGCGGCCTGCTCAAGGTGCGCGGCCACGGCTACGCCTTCCGCCACGCGCTGCTCCAGGAGGCCGTCTACAACGACCTGCTGCCGGGCGAGCGCACCCGCCTGCACGCCGCCTTCGCCCGCCTGCTCACCTCGCCCGCCGAGCTGGCGCACCACCATCTGGCCGGCCACGACCTGCCGGGCGCGCTGGCGGCCTCCGTCGAGGCGGGCAGGGCGGCCGAGCGGGTCGGCGCGCCCGCCGAGGCCCACCGCCACTACGACCGCGCGCTGTCGCTGTGGGAGCGGGTCGACGACGCCGAGCGGCTGGCCGGGGAGAGCCGCGTGGAGCTGGCGTTCCGCAGCGCGGTCATGGCGGCCGACAGCGGCGACAAGCACCGCGCGGTGGCGCAGCTCCGCGTGCTGCCGCAGACGTCCGAGGTGAGCGAGCGGCTCGCCTACTACCTCTACGAGATGGATGACGAGGCCGCCGCGATGGAGGTGGCCGAGCGCGCCGTCGACAGCGCGCGCGAGCCCGCGACGCTCGCCCGCGCCATGGCCACCTACGCCCGCACGCTGCTGTGGAGCCCGCGCCACCACGAGGCCGAGGAGCTGGCAACCCGGGCGCTGGAGATCGCCCGCACGGCCGGGGCCCGGGACGCCGAGGTCGGGGCCATGCTCACGCTGGCCGTCTACGCCGAGGTTGCCGGTGACATGCGCCGGGCTCACGACCTGATCGATCAGGCCATGGCGGGGCCCACCGGCGACCTCGCCATGGACCTGCGGGCCCGCTTCCACCACGCCCGCATCCACTACGAGCAGGGCGTGCTCCAACACGCCGCCGAGGTCGCCGACGACGGCATCCGCCTGGCGTCCCAGACCGGGCTCATGTGGAGCACGTACGGCACCGACCTGCGCTTCCTGCGCTTCCTCATCCACTACGTCGCCGGCGAGTGGGACGCCGCCGAGGCCATGGCGGCCGGGTTCGGCGCCAGGGTCGGCACCGTCCCCGAGGCCATCCTGTCGTCGTTCGCGCTGTTCATCGAGGTGGCGCGGGGCCTGCCCGCGGTCGAGTCGCGGCTGAGCTGGCTGCGGCCGTTCTGGTCCGACGCGCTCGCCTCCTACATGTCGCGGGGCCTGGCCGCCGAGCACGCGCTGTGGAACGGCGACCCCGCCACCGCCCTCGACCACGTCCGCGCGGTTCTCGCGGCGCAGCAGCCCGGCGAGTCCGGCAACGTCCGCATCGCCGCCACCGGGCTGTGGGCGCTGGCCGACCTGGGCATCACCGAGGGCGCCGACGAGCTGCGCGCCCAGGCCAGGCTGGCCGCCGAGCACGGCCCCACCGGCGACGGCGGGCACCTCGGCCCCGAGGGGCGGGCGTGGGCGCTGCGCGTCGAGGCCGAGTGGCACCGCGTCCACGGGCGGCTCGACGTCGAGCTGTGCCGCAAGGTCGTCGAGGCGTTCGGCTACGGCTTCGTGTACGAGGCCGCGCGCGCCCGCTGGCGGCTGGCCGAGGCGCTGCTCGCGGCGGGCGACCGCGAGGCCGCCCAGGCGGAGTGGGAGACCGCCAGGGAGGTCGCGGGCAAGCTGCGGGCCGCGCCGCTGGAGAAGGCGCTGCTCGACTTCGGGCGCCGCGCCCGCTTCGGCGTCACCGCCGGTGGCTCCCGCACAGGCGAGCCGGGCAGGGGTGAGCCCGGCACGGGTGCGGCCGCCGAGCCGGTCGAGGGGCGGCTGACCGCGCGGGAGGCCGAGGTGCTGCGGCTGGTCGCCGAGGGGCTGACCAACAGGGAGATCGCCGAGCGGCTGTTCATCGCACAGAAGACGGTGAGCGTCCACGTCTCCAACATCCTCGGCAAGCTCGGCGTCTCCACCCGCACCCAGGCCGCCGCTACCGCCCGCCGCTTCGGTTTGCTGCCCTGACCCGGCGCACGCCGGGCCGGCCGGCTCCGCGATGAGGAGCAGGCCGGCCGTGGACGGTCAGCCGCGCGGATCGGCGAGGGCTTCGCGCTGCTCCGGGGTGAGCGGGCGGGTGGGCAGGCCGCGCAGGATGAGGAAGAGCTTGGCCGTCTCCTCCAGCTCCTCCACGGCGTCCATGGCCGCGCCGAGCGTCGTGCCCGCGACGATCGGTCCGTGGTTGCTCAGCAGCAGCGCCCGGTGCGTGCGCGCCTTCTCCTCGGCGGCCGGGCCGAGCGCGGGATCGCCCGGCGCGTAGTAGGGCAGCAGCGGCAGCCGCCCGACCCGCATCGCGAAGTACGCGGTCAGCGGCGGCAGCGCGTCGTCGGGGTCCAGCCCGTCCATGCAGGACACGGCGGCGGCGTACGTGGAGTGCGTGTGCACCACCGCGCCCGCCTCGGGCCTGGCCCGCAGGAGCGCGGCGTGCAGGAACGCCTCCTTCGACGGCTTGGGCCCGGCCACGTGCGCGCCCGACAGGTCGATCAGCGACAGGTCGGCGGCCTCGACCGTGCCCAGGCTGGAGCCGGTCGGGGTGACGAGCACGCGGTCGCCCACCCGCACGGACAGGTTGCCGGTGCTGCCGTGGGTGAGGCCGCGTGCGAACAGGGAGCGTGCGGCGGCGATGATCTCCCGCCGCTGCCCGGCATGGTCGGCAGAGATCATCGCGACGCCTCCACCAGCAGGTCGGGCCCGCCGAAGTTGCCGGACTTGAGCAGCAGCGACAGGCCGTCAGGGGTGTGAATCCACGGAACGCCGCGCGCCGCCTCCGCGCCGATCACGCCGCCCGGCACGCCGAGCGCGCTGACGATCGCGCCCGAGGTCTCGCCGCCCGCCGAGATCACCCGGGTGACGCCCCGCTCCACCAGGCCGCGCGCGATGTCGCCGAGCGCGTGCTCCATGATCGTGGCGGAGCGTTCCGCGCCGAGGATCTGCTGGACGCGGCGCAGCGCCGCCGGTTCGAGCGAGGAGTAGATGAGGGGCGCCCCCGAGCCGGGCGGCAGGCGGTCGTACCAGGCCAGGGCGGTGCGGGCCAGCGAGACCGGGTCGCGGTCGGTCAGCGGGTCCAGCCGGTACGCCGGCCTGCCCGCCTCGATCATGGCCGCGACCTGCTCCAGCGTACGGGCCGAGCAGCTCCCCGCGAGCACCGCGGCCACCCCGGAGGGCTCGGGCGCGGGCGGCTCGCCGCCGCCGGTGCGCGCGTGCGCCGCCGCCAGCCCGCCGGCCAGCCCCGCCGCGCCCGCCACCAGCCGCGCCCCCGCCAGCGCCCGCCCCGACACCTCCAGGTCGGAGTCGTCCAGCGCGTCCACGAACGCGTACCGCACGCCGTGCTCGCGCAGCTCGGCCAGCCGCTGTTCGACCACGTGCCCGCGGACCTGGTCGAGCGTCACCACCCCTGCCCGGTAGGCGCTCTGCGCCTCCAGCAGCCGCGGCAGGTACGAGTCGGTCATCGGCGTCAGCGGGTGATGCCGCATGTGCGACTCGCCCAGCAGCACGTCGCCGACGAACAGGTAGCCGTTGTACTGCGTGCGGCCGTGCTCGGGAGAGCTCGGCGTCATCGCGACCAGCGGCACCTCCATGGCGTCCGCCAGCGCGTCGAGCACCGGGCCGATGTTGCCGTCGCGGGTGGAGTCGAACGTCGAGCAGTACTTGAAGTAGACCTGCTGCGCCGCGCCGTGCGCCCGCAGCCACCGCAGCGCGCGCAGCGTGCGCGCCACGGCGTCGGCCTTGGGGATCGTACGGGTCTTGAGCGCGATCACGACGACGTCGTGCTCGGGCGGCTCGGTGCCCTGGGGCGGCAGCCCGAAGTACAGGACGGTACGCAGGCCACGGCGGCGCATGGCCACGGCCACGTCGGTGGCGCCGGTGAAGTCGTCGGCGATGGCACCGATCATGGACGCCTCTCGGTGCGGGGGAGGTGGTCGAACATGAAACCGACGTTATCGGCGCAAAAGTGGATCAGCGACGACGGGGCGGAAGTCCTCCGGAGGTGCCTGGTCCTGATCAGCTCATGTCGCGCCACAGGAAATAGGCCTTGTGGTCGGCGTGCAGGTGCCCGTGGAAGCTCTGCGCCCGCTTGCTCGCCGTCTTGTCGGCGGTCACGATCGTCACGACCACGTATTTCTTGGAGGCCCCCTTGAGGATCTTGCCGTACACGTAGTCGGCGTGCGTATGGTCCCGGCGCCACCGCACCGCGTTCGAGGAGAGCTCGGCCAGGCGGTCGGCGGCGGACTTCGCGGACTGCTCGTCGGGGAACGCCATGAGCAGCACCAGCGCTTTGAGGTGGCCCTTGTAGGCCGAGTACGCGAGCTGCACCGCGCGCCGGCACCCGTTCGCGCGCAGCACCCGCTCATTGCCGTCCACAGGGGTGCACGTGTCGTACGTCCAGCCGGCGACCTTGCTCGCCTGGAACCTGACCCCGTCGAGCGCGAAGTTCCAGTCGCCGAACTCGTCGGCCGTGAGGGGGGCGCGGGGCGGCGCCGTCTCACGTGTGGGGGCCGGGGTGCTCGTCTCCGGGGGAGGCCCGGTTCGGTCGGGTTGCGCCGTGCTCGGCCGGGACGTGGGCATGGCGACCTCGCCGGTCTCGTCCTTGAGCGAGACGAAGAAGTAGATGACAAGGCCGATGATGGCCGCCGTGGTGAGGCCGATGAGCGTGAACACGACCGCCGCGCCCTTGGTGCCGGTGCCGGCGCCGCCGGGCCGGGAGGCCGCGGGTCCGGACGGGGGACCGCCCTGGGCGTACGGTGACGGCCCGTAGTCCTGCTGACCGTAGGCGGGCGGCGTGGGCGGGCCCGGCTGGGTGGGCTGGGCCGGGGGCCGGGGGCCGGTGGGTGTCTGCGGGCCGTACCCTTGCGGCGCCCCCTGGCCGGGTGCGCCTTCCCATGGGCCGGGCTGCTGGGGCTGCGGCTGTGGAGGGTATGCCATCCCCCCATTCTGGTGCAGATCATCACCATAAGCCCCAAATACCCCACTAATTGTCATCGTGCGGCGATGGTTCGGGTCCGCTACGACCCCGTCGACGAGGCTGGGCCGCGCCGCTCCGCCTCCTGAATCCAGGGCGCGTCGCCGGTGGCGGCGGGGGCCAGGGCGTGGCGGCGGCGGAACCTGCCGGGCGCGAGACCGTACTCGCGTTTGAACGCGTTGCCGAAGGCGAACTCCGAGCCGTAACCCACGCGCGCGGCGATCTCCGACACCGGCGCGTCCGACTCGATCAGCAGCCGTGCCGCCGTGGCGAGCCGCCACCACGTCAGGTACGAAAGCGGCGGCTGCCCCACCAGCTCGGTGAAGCGGCGGGCGAACCCGGCACGCGACAGGCCCGCCTGGGAGGCGAGCGACTCGACCGTCCAGCGGCGCTCGGGTGCGCGGTGCATGGCGTCGAGCGCCCGCCCGACGGCCGGGTCGGCGAGCGCGGCGGCCCAGCCCCCGTACGTGCAGACCTCGTTGGAGGTGAACCAGGCGCGCAGCACGTAGAGCTGCACCGCGTCGAGCAGGGACGTCACGATCGTGTCCGCGCCGAGGCGCGGGTTGTCGATCTCCCCGGCCAGCAGCTCGACCGCCGCTCGCAGCTCGGGGTGACAGCCCAGCGTCGCGGTCAGATGGATCACCGGGGGCAGCGTGCGCAGGACGGGGTGCGCCAGGCGGGGATCGAGCTGATAGCCGCAGACGAGCGTGACGGTCTCCGCTCCGCTGCCGCCGACCCCGGCCGAGGTGAACAGCGCGGGGTCGTGGTGGTTGCAGCCGGTGGGCGGCGGTAGGGGGCGTTCGGGATCGTCGGTGAGCCCGTACGAGTCTCCGTGCGGAAGGAACACCACGTCGCCGACGCTGAGCGGGATGGGCTCCCCGTCGCCGGGGACGAACCAGCAGGAGCCGCGCAGCACGATCTGGAAGCTCGCCGAGCCGGGCGCGGAGGGGAACGTCTGCGCCCAGGGGGCGCGCCAGGAGATGCGCGCGGAGAGCGGCCGGCCGGTCCGCATCAGGGCGACCACGTCGCTCAGGACATCCATGCGAGCAGTCTAGACCCGTGGACGATGACGTATAAATCGTGGACTTCCAGGCATTCAGCATCTCACCATCCCCCGCCTACGGTGGTCGGCGTACCGACACCTTGCTGAGAGGAACTGAGAGGAACGCTGACATGCCGAAGGTGGGCATCATCGTGGGCAGCACACGGCCAGGCCGCAACGGCGAGGCGGTGGCGCGCTGGGTGCACGAGCTTGCGACCAAGCGCGGCGACGCCGAATACCGCCTGCTCGACCTGCGGGACTTCGACCTGCGCCACTTGGACGAGCAGACTCCGGCGGCCGCCGGCGTCTACCAGCACGAGCACACCAAGCGCTGGTCGGCGGCCATCGCACCGCTCGACGCGTTCGTGTTCGTGACACCCGAGTACAACCACTCGATCCCGGGCGCGCTCAAGGACGCGATCGACTTCCTGTTCAACGAGTGGGCGAACAAGGCGGCCGGCTTCGTCAGCTACGGGGTCGATGGAGGCGTGCGCTCCGTCGGGCACCTGCGCGACATCCTGTCCACGGTGCAGGTGGCGACCGTGCAGGCGTACGTCGCGCTCTCCGTCGCCACCGACTTCGAGAACTTCACCGACTTCCGGCCCGCCCCTCAGCACGAGGAGCGGCTGAACCTCATGTTCGACCAGCTGCTCGCGTGGGGGTCCGCGCTGCGGCCGCTGAGAGGATGACGGCGAAGACGTATCTATCCGGCCAGTCGCCCCCTCTACGGAAAACGATCCTGATGACAGGATCGGTCCGGGAGCGCACCGGCATCGCCGCACTCGCCGAAACCCCCGACGACCTCGTAAGGGGCAGGCCGCGCCCGACACCGGTCATCAGGAGCACCGTGGACCCCCGCCGGGCCGGGCGCGGTCGAGCTGCGGGACAGTGTCCTGCCCGGCGGGCAGGGGGGAGGAGGTGCGCCCTGCCACAGGGAGGAGGGGGCAGGGCGCACCGGCTCGGGGCCGGCGTGCGCGGGGGCGCGGTGCCGCGCTGTGGCGCCGGTCAGTGGCGGGGGCCCGTCAGTGGCGGGGGCCCGTCAGTGGTGGGGCCGGTCAGTGGTGGGGCCGGTCAGCGGCGGCGACCCACGCCGGCCAGCACGTTGTAGCGGGTCACGTCCTGCCGGATGAGGTCTTCCGGTTCGGAACGCCAGTCCGCCAGCGGTACCAGTCCGGGCTCGATCAGCTCCATGTCGCCGAAGTACCCGGCGATCTCCGCGCGGCTGCGCCAGCGGCCGGTGCCGAGGTTGCGGTTGAAGTCCCGCTCGGCCTCGAGCGCGATCTTGGACGCCTCGGGGTGCTCGTCGCCCGGATTGTGGAAGTGCACGATGGCGAGGTGGCTGCCCGGCGCGAGCACCGAGCGGAACCGCTCCATGATCCCGTCGGGGTCCTCGTCGTCGTGGACGTGGTGCAGCACCGACACCAGCAGCATCCCGACCGGCTCGCCGAAGTCGATGAACCTCAGCACCTCGGGGTGCTCCAGGATCTCGGCGGGCCTGCGGATGTCGCCCTCGACGACGGTGGTGACGTCGTTGGTGGCCAGCAGCGCCCGGCCGTGGGCCAGCACGACCGGGTCGTTGTCGACGTACACCACGCGCGCCTCGGGGGCGATGGCCTGCGCGATCTCGTGGACGTTGCCCTGCGTCGGCAGCCCGGAGCCGAGGTCGAGGAACTGGCGGATGCCGGCCTCGGCGGTCATGTACTCGACGGCGCGCCGCAGGAACGTGCGGTTGGCCCTGCCCGCCTCGCGCGCATCCGGCGCGATCTTCAGCGCCTCCTCGGCCACCTTGCGGTCCACCGCGTAGTTGTCCTTGCCGCCGAGGAAGTAGTCATAGACGCGGGCGATGCTGGGGACGGTCGGGTCGATCCCGGGCGGCACCGGGGGGTCGCCGGCGTCGCTCAGCTCCGTGATCTTTCCGTTCTCACCCATGGCACCCCAAACGTCGGCCGACTCATGGTGGTTGACTCGGAGATCAACGGCATCGTAACGCGGGGCGTCGAACGGCAGAAGTGGATGATTGCGGAGGATCGCGTTGAAGTCAGCAAAGATCCGCAGGTGCGGATCTTCGTGGCCAGGACCGGTCCGGGGCCTGGACGCGAGCCGCTGCTGGTGATCCATGGCGGACCCGACTGGGACCACAGCTACCTGCGGGAGCCGTTGGTCCGGCTCGCCGACCACCACGATGTGATATTTGCGGACTTGCGGGGATGCGGGCGTTCCACTCGGGGCCTGGGTCCCCACCACTACACGCCCGAAGCCGCGACCGGCGACCTCGTCGCGCTGCTCGACGCCCTCGGCCTGGAGCGGGCCGACGTGCTCGGGTTCTCCTACGGCGGCCTGCTCGCGCAGCGGCTCGCCGTGCTCGCGCCCGGTCGCGTACGCCGCCTGGTGATCGCGTCGAGCAGCGTGCCGCCGGTGCCGAAGGACGCCTACGACGGCTGGGCGGAGCGTGAGCGCCGGACGGCCGCCGAGCGCCGCGTGTGGTCGGAGTCCACGCTGACCGGGCCCGAGCTGACCAGGGCGGCGGCGTACGCCGGTGCCGAGGCCGACGTGTGGCGGGCGGAGATGCTGGACGGCTATCGCGAGCGCCTGGCCGCCGTACGCTTCTCGGGCGAGTGGCTGCGCGCCTGGCAGGCGGGGTCTTTGCCGTCCGCGCGGATCGACGACGCCGCCCGGCGGCTGGCCGGGCTGGGCGTGCCCATCCTGCTGCTGCACGGCCGGCAGGACATGACGTTCCCCGCCGCCCTGGCCGAGGAGGCGAGCGCGCTCATTCCGTCGGCCCGCGCGGTGATCCTGGAGGAGGCCGGCCACATGGCCCACGTGGACCAGCCGGAACGCTGGCTGGCCGCCGTCACGTCCTTCCTGCGCGAGGACCTTCCCGCCTGAGCCCGTCTGCGAGGACCTTCCCGCCTGAGCCCGTCTGCGCGAGGACCTTCTGGTCCGAGCTCGGTGGACGAGCCCTTTCTCGTCGGGCCTCCGATGGGCAGCCTGAACTGAACACCCTCAGTTGCACAGCTCAGGCTGCCCATTTTAGGGTGAAAAGGTGACTTTCGGGGATGAATCGGACCTTGCGTCGCGGGCCGCGGCCGAGGTGTGGGTGGTGCTGGGCCGCCTGCGCCGCAGGCTGGAGGCCCTGCCGTCGGAGGGCGGTCTGTCCCCGGCGCAGTCGTCGGTCCTCACCCGGATCGCCAAGCACGGCCCCGCCTCCGCCAGCGAACTGGCCGCCGCAGAACGCGTCAGGCCGCAGTCGATGGCCAAGATCGTCGCCTCCCTCGAACAGGCCGGCCTGGTCGAACGCAACCCCGACCCCGCAGACGGCCGCCGCCTGGTCATCACACTGACCGACCTCGGCACCGCCCGCCGCCAGGGCGACAGAGAGGCCCGCCAAGCCTGGCTGGCCGCAGCCTTGCGCGAGCGGGGCGGCGAGGAGCAGATCCGCGCCGTCATCACAGCGATGGCCCTGCTGGACGAGGTCGCACACTCGTGAAGGAGGGAGCCGGAGAGACGCGGCGCGGCGCGGACGGCCCCGGAGAGCCGGAGCATGGCCGGTGGGGCGGTACGGACGGCCCCGGAGAGCCGGAGCATGGCCGGCCGGAAGGCGCCGGTGAGGCCGAGCAGCGGGCGCATGGCCGGTCGCGGAATGGGCGGCGGGGCTTCGACCGGCGGCTGATCGCGCCCATGATCCTCGGCTCGATCCTGAACCCGATCAACTCGTCGATGCTCGCCGTCGCGCTGATCCCGATCGGCGCGGCCTTCGGCGCGCCGCCGTCGGAGACGGCGTGGCTGATCTCCGGCCTCTACCTCGCCACCGCCGTCGGCCAGCCGGTGATCGGGCGGCTCGTCGACATGTACGGCCCGCGCCTGCTCTACCTGCTGGGCACCGCGCTGGTCGGCATCGCGGGCACGATGGCGATGTTCGCGCCCGACCTGGGCGTCCTCATCGTCTCGCGGGTGCTGCTCGGCCTCGGCACCTGCGCCGCGTACCCGGCCTCGATGTTCCTGCTGCGCAGCGAGGCAGAGCGCACGGGGCTGCGGAACCCCGGCGGCGTGCTCGCCCTGCTGTCGATCTCCAACCAGGTCATCTCGGTCGTCGGCCCCACGCTCGGCGGCCTGCTCATCGGACTCGGCGGCTGGCACCTCATCTTCGCGGTCAACGTGCCGCTCGCCCTCGCCTGCCTGGTGCTGGGCACGCTGCTGCTGCCCAAGCGCTCCGACCTGCGCACCAGTCCGGGTCAGGGGCTGGACCTGCCGGGGATGGCGGGGTTCGCCGGGATGCTCACCGCGTTCATGCTCTTTCTGATGGAGCCCGGCGGCGCGCACCTCTACCTGGTGGCGGTGGCGGCCGTGCTGGGCGGCGGATTCGCCTGGTGGGAGCTGCGCCGCGCGGAGCCGTTCATCGACCTGCGGGTGCTGCGCGGCAACCCCGCGCTGCTCGCCACGTACGGACGCCAGGTGCTGGCCTTCACCACCAGCTACGCCTTCCTCTACGCCTTCAGCCAGTGGCTGGAAGAGAGCCGCGGGCTGAGCCCGTCGCACGCGGGGCTGCTCCTGCTGCCCCTGTCGGCGACCGCGATCATCGCCACCGCGATCGCCGGCAGGAGCGCCAAGGTGCGCGCCAAGCTCGTGGTCGGCGCCCTCACCCAGATCGCCGGCTGCCTCGCCCTGCTCGGCCTGCACGCCTCCAGCCCGGTCTGGCTGCTCCTGCTCATCGGCGGCGTCCTCGGCATCTCGCAGGGGCTCATCGGTCTGGGCAACCAGAACGCCCTCTACGCCCAGGCCGACCCCGCCCGCATGGGCTCCTCCGCCGGGCTGCTGCGCACGTTCATGTACATCGGCGCGCTGCTGGCCGCCGCCGCCAACGCCGCCTTCTACCGCCACGGCGCCACCACGGCGGGCCTGCACGGCCTGAGCCTGCTGCTCGCGGCCGTCGCCGCCCTGCTGCTCTCCCTGATCCTCGCCGACCGTGCCCTCGGCCGCATCGGCACCTGACCACCGGCCCGGTCCCCACCCTCCGACAGCGGGCGCACCCGGCCTCCCGCGCCCGTCCCCAGCGGGGGACAGGCGGGGCGGCCGGGGCGGTCAGAGCGAGATGGACTCGGGGCCGAGGAGGGCCTTGATGTCGGCGGCGAAGCTGGGGGCCGCGTTGACCGGCCACTCCGGCAGCGCCAGCACCATCGTCTTGCCCGCCGGCCGCCGCAGGTTGATCTGCAGCGGCACCTGCCCCTGATGGGTCTTGAGCACCTGGCGCAGCTCGTCGAGCAGGGCGGGCGTGATGCGCTCCTCCCGCATCTGCAGCGTGATCGGCGCGCCGTTCTCGCTGTTGACGCCGGAGACGTCGATGAGCGTCATGTCCTGGGCGAAGACACTGATCGCGCCGTCGCGGTTGTTGATCTGCCCGCGTACGGACACCACGATGTCGGGCCGCAGCTCGGGGCCGTACAGCTCGTAGTTGCGCGGGAAGAACAGGCACTCGATGGCGGCGTCCATGTCCTCGACGGTGATGATCGCCCAGGTGTTTCCCGCCTTGTTGACCCGCCGGTCGACCTTGGTGACCAGGCCGGCGACCTGCACGTCGCCGCGGTCCTCGCGGCCGCTGTCGAGCAGGTCGGCGATGGTGGTGTCGCGATTGCGGGCGAGCAGGCGTTCGGTGCCGGCCAGGGGGTGGTCGGACACGTACAGGCCGAGCATCTCGCGTTCGAAGTCGAGCTTGGTCTTCTTGTCCCACTCGCCGTCGGGGACGGCGATGGTGAAGATCTCGTCGTCGCCGTCGTCGGCGAGGCCGCCGAAGAGCGAGTCCTGGCCGTGGGCCTCGTTCTTCTTGATGTCGATGACGGACTCGACGGCCTGCTCGTGGATCATCATCAAGCCCTTGCGCGGGTGGCCGAGCGAGTCGAACCCGCCCGCCTTGATGAGCGATTCGATGACCCTCTTGTTGCAGGCGGTCAGCGGCACCTTGGCGAGGAAGTCGTTGAAGTCGGTGAAGCGGCCCTTGTCGGTGCGGGCCTTGATGATGCCGTCCACGACGTTCTCGCCGACGTTGCGCACGGCGCCCATGCCGAAGCGGACCTGGGTGTCGCCGACGGCGACGAAGTCGAGCTGGGAGTCGTTGACGTCGGGCGGCAGCACCTGGATGCCCATCTTGCGGCACTCGGCGAGGTAGACGGCCGCCTTGTCCTTGTCGTCGCCGACGGAGGTGAGCAGGGCCGCCATGTACTCGGCGGGGTAGTTGGCCTTGAGGTAGGCGGTCCAGTACGCGACCAGGCCGTAGCCGGCGGTGTGGGACTTGTTGAACGCGTACCCGGAGAACGGCAGCATGACGTCCCACAGCGCCTGGATGGCCTCGTCGGAGTAGCCGTTGCCGCGCATGCCCGCCTGGAAGTTCTCGAACTCCTTGGCCAGGATCTCGGGCTTCTTCTTGCCCATGGCGCGGCGCAGCAGGTCGGCGCCGCCGAGGGAGTAGCCGGCCAGCTCTCGCGCCACCGCCATGATCTGCTCCTGGTAGACGAGCAGGTGGAAGGTGGGGCCGAGGATCGGGTCGAGCGCCTCCTTCAGCTCGGGGTGGATCGGCTCGATCTCCTGGCGGCCGTTCTTGCGGTGGGCGTAGTTGGTGTGGGCGTTGGCCGCCATCGGGCCGGGCCGGTAGAGGGCCAGCACGGCCGCGATGTCCTCGAACCGGGTCGGCTCCATCAGCTTCAGCAGCGAGCGCATGGGCCCGCCGTCCAGCTGGAACACGCCCAGCGTGTCGCCCCGCGCCATGAGCTGGTACGTCGTGGCGTCGTCGAGCGGAATGGTGAGCGTGTCGAGCTCGATGCCGCGGTTCTGCCTGATGATCTGGATGGCGTGGTCGATGATGCCGAGGTTCCGCAGGCCCAGGAAGTCCATCTTGACCAGGCCCATGTCCTCGCAGGACGGATAGTCGAACCCGGTGATGACCACGCCGTCCTTGTCCCGCATGTGCATCGGGATCAGGTCGAGCAGCGGCGTCGACGACAGGATGACCGCCGCCGCGTGCACGCCGGTGCCGCGGATCAGGCCCTCGATGCCGCGCCCGGTGTCGATGACCTTGCGCACGTCGGGGTCGGACTCATAGAGGGCGCGGATCTCGGTGCCCTCGACGTAGCGGGGGTGGTCCTCGTTGAACAGGTCGGCGAGCGGGACGCCCTTGCCCATGACGTCGGGCGGCATCGCCTTGGTGATCTTGTCGCCCATGGCGAACGGGTAGCCGAGGATGCGGCTCGCGTCCTTCACGGCGGCCTTCGCCTTGATGGTGCCGAACGTGTTGACCTGGGCGGTGTACTCGCTGCCGTACTTCTGGGTGACGTAGGCCACCATGCGGTCGCGCTGGCGGTCGTCGAAGTCGAGGTCGATGTCGGGCGGGTTGATGCGCTCGGGGTTGAGGAAGCGCTCGAACAGCAGGCCGTGCTCCAGCGGGTCCAGCTCGGTGATGCGGGTCGCGTACGCGACGATCGAGCCGGTGGCGCTGCCGCGGCCGGGGCCGACCGGGATGCCGTTGTCGCGCGCGTACCTGCAGATGTCGGCCACCACGAGGAAGTACGAGGAGAAGCCCATCGGGCCGATGACCTTCATCTCCGTCTCGTAGCGCTCCCTCACCTCGTCCGGGATGGGAGAGCCGTAGCGCATCTCCAGGCCGCGCTCGACCTCCTTGCGCAGCCACGACTCCTGCGTCTCACCCTCGGGCACGTCGGGGTAGTCGGGCATCCGGTCGACGTGCGCGAACACCTCGCCGTGGTCGCCGATCATCTCCGCGACCAGCAGCGTGTTGTCGCACGCCTCCGGCAGCTCGGGGAAGAGGCGGTACATCTCCTCGGCCGACTTGAGGTAGTAGCCGGAGCCGTTGAAGCGGAAGCGGTTGGGGTCGTCCTTGTTCTTGCCGACGCCCACGCACAGCAGGCTGTCGTGCGCGTCGGCCTGGTCCTCGGTGACGTAGTGGGAGTCGTTGGTGACCAGCAGCGGGATGCCGAGCTGCTTGGCCAGCCTCAGCAGGTCCTCGCGGACCTCGCGCTCGATGTCGATGCCGTGGTCCATCAGCTCCAGGAAGTAGTTCTCCTTGCCGAAGATCTCCTGGTACTCGGCGGCGACTCTGACGGCCTCGTCGTACTGGCCGAGGCGGATCCTCGTCTGCACCGCGCCGGACGGGCAGCCCGTCGTGGCGATGATGCCGGAGGCGTGCTGGGAGATGAGGTCCTTGTCCATGCGGGGCTTGGAGTAGTAGCCCTCGAAGCTGGCCAGCGACGACAGCCGGAACAGGTTGCGCAGCCCGTCCGCGTCCTTCGCCCACATCGTCATGTGGGTGAACCGGCCGCCGCCCGAGACGTCCTTGCCGCCCTCGGCGTCGGCCACGCCGGTCTCGGCGCGCTGGCCCCAGAAGACCGGCTTCTTGACGAAGCGGTTCTCCGGCGCGACGTACGCCTCGATGCCGATGATCGGCTTGACCGGGGAGCCCGATGCGACCTTCTGGAACTCGTACGCGCCGAACATGTTGCCGTGGTCGCTCATCGCGATGGCCGGCATCTCCAGCCGCTCGGCCTCTTTGAACAGCGGTTTCATCTTCGCCGCGCCGTCGAGCATGCTGTATTCGGTGTGCACGTGGAGGTGCACGAACGACTTGCTCACCCGGTCCCCTAACCTCGCCTCGCCAGATCTACCCCACCGACCCTATGCCGTCCCAGGCGCCACTCGAAGCGCCGCAACGGAGCCCGTTCATGAGGGGCCCTCGCCATCGCCCCCCACCTCGGGGATGAACCTTGCGGGACCGGGCAGCCGCGACCGCCCCCGCTCGACTGCGGACATGACGCTTCCTTCCTCGGATACGTGGACCTACGGGACTCCGACGACGCAGCAGAGGGAAATGTGAGCCTCACATCCGCGGCCCCTGCGTCGTCATCCTGGTGAAGGACCGCCGTACCGAGGGACCATGCCGATGACCAGTCCGTCCGACCCGAGCCTCGCCGCCGTCGTCGGCGAGCGCCGCCATCTGATCAGCCTCGCCTACCGCCTGCTCGGCTCCCTGTCCGACGCCGAGGACGTCGTCCAGGAGACCTACGCCCGCTGGTACGCCATGTCGCGCGAGGAACAGGAGGCCATCGAGGTGCCGGCCGCGTGGCTGACCAAGGTCGCCGGGCGCATCTGCCTCGACCTGCTCGGCTCGGCCAGGGTCCGCCGCGAGCGCTACGTGGGGGAGTGGATCCCCGAGCCGGTGCCGGAACGTACCGACTGGATCACCACCGGCGACGGCACCGCCGACCCCGCCGACCGCGTCACCCTCGACGAGTCGCTCAGCATGGCCTTCCTCGTCGTCTTCGAGTCGATGACCCCGGCCGAGCGGGTCGCGTTCATCCTGCACGACGTCTTCCGCTACCCCTTCACCGAGGTCGCGGAGATCGTCGGCCGCACCCCCGCCGCCTGCCGCCGGCTCGCCACCTCCGCCCGGCGCCGCATCACCGCCGCCCAGCGGCCCGCCACCACCAACGCGCAGCGCGCCGGCGTGGTCAGGAACTTCAAGCAGGCGTGGGAGACTCAGGACATCGCCGCGCTGATCGGACTCCTCGACCCCGCCGCCACCCTCACCGCCGACAGCGGCGGCCGCGTCCCGGCCAGGCTCGAACCGATCAGGGGCGCCCAGGCGATCGCCCGCCACGCCCTGGAGATCATGGAGATGACGCCGGGGCTGGCGTTCACCGAGCGGATGGTGAACGGCCGGCCGGGGCTGGTGGCCGAGCAGGACGGCAAGACGCTGGCGGTGCTCGCGTTCGAGGTGGCGGGAGACCGCATCACGGACATCTGGGCCGTACGCAACCCCGACAAGCTGACGGCGTGGACCGCCTCCGACCAGCCGTCACCGCGAGGGCCCGGCAGATGTGGAGCACACCGCCGGTCCGGCTGGTTTGGATGATGTGCCGGACCGGCTGGAGGTCACTTCTTGACCGCCCCGGCCGCCAGATCCCGCACCACCTGGATCAGCTCGGCCGGGTCGAACGGCTTCGTCAGATACGCGTCCACCCCGATGCCCTTGCCGCGCAGCTTGTCATCGTCCTGCGCCCGCGCCGTGATGAGCACCACCTTGATGTGCCTGGTGGCCTCGTCCGACCGCAGCCGCTGCGCCGTCGTCCACCCGTCCAGGTGCGGCATCATCACATCGAGCGTGATGACGTCGGGCCTCACGTCCAGCACCCGATCCAGGCAGTCCTGCCCGTCGGTGGCGGTGACGACCTCGAACCCCTCCAGGTTGAGGTTCACCGCGATGAGCTGACGGATGACCTCGTCATCGTCTACGACCAGTACTTTCCCAAGAGCCTCGCCCACGGCCGCAAAGCTAACCGGTAGCTGGGAGGTCACGCGTGGTTTTCGCGTGATGCGTTCATGGAGTGTTATCTGGTGCGTAGTGGTCCCCGGATGCTGGTAGCCTTATCACCTGTTGAGCCCCCTTAGCTCAGGGGATAGAGCACCGGCCTCCGGAGCCGGGTGCGCAGGTTCGAATCCTGCAGGGGGCACTCACGGTATGACCGAGACCTGCGGAAACGTAGGTCTTTCTGCTTTTCGGGGAAGTCGCCGGTCGGCCGGCGACCCGGTCGCGGAGCAGCCGGTGGCCGTCCTGGGCGTGGGGAGCGAGCCCGTGATCGCGTGGCTGCCGCCCCGTCCGGAGCCGCTGCCGGTACGGAAGGGCGCGCGGCCTTCGGCCGGCCCGCGGGACGTGCAGACCATCAGCGCCACCGCCCCCTCGCCGGAGGGCGATCGGGGGATGTCCAAGCTCGCTCCTCCGGCTGAAGGGGGATGAGGAGGGCCGGCTTCGAAAGAGCGCGATCAGGCGTTTTTGGCGGAGCGTCATGCCTCCGCTGGAGTTGAAGCCGGAGCCCATAACGTGGTCCTCGCCGGGTGAGGTGCAGCATCACTAGCTTGATCGTCGGATGTGATCGGCTCCGCGCCACGTGACTTACCGCCCGGGCCATGGCGGGAATCGCCGGTCACCTCACGCTGGTGTTCTTCGTCGTGGTTCGGAGTGATGGATCTCGGCACCGATATCGCGCAGCTGCTCGATCCTTTCCTGGCGAACGGATGGCGGAAGACGATTCCGGCGCATGAAGACGCTGGTGCTGCTTTCGTCGCAGGCGTTGAGGTGGAGCGAGACGGGAAGACGCTGTACGTGACGGTCGGGAGAATCGAAGGCTCGGAAACCCTGGATGTTCGTGTGGATTCTTCCCTCGCGTGACCGGACCCCGACCCGCGTGCGCGCCGGCAGCAGGCGGGGGCCGAGCGGCCGGACGCGGACCTCCCTAGTCCTGGAGGATGCGGCCGCGCAGCATCGTCTCCATGACCTTCATGAAGCGCTGCGTCCTGGCCGGGCCGATGATGAACGGGTTCTTCGTGGCTCCCGCGCGCAGCTGCTCGATGCGGGTCAGGCCGTAGTCGGCGCCGCCGTGGCCGTTCAGCTCGACGTCCACCCCGGCCTTGCGCATCGCGGCGGCGGCCGTACGTACGGAGGACAGGTACGCGCGCTTGGCCGCCACCGTGGCGGGCGGGTTCGTGCCGCCCCACAGCATCGCGGTGTGGCGGCGGCCCCTCCAGCGGACCGGGAAGATGGGGGAGACGGTGCCGGGGGTGTGGCCCGGCGTGTGGTGGAAGACGATCGTGGTGTCGCCGAGGGTCAGCTTCTGTCCGTCTGCGATCTCCAGGTCGCGCTTGGGGGCGTGCTCGGGGCGTTCTTCGGCGATGAGGTCCCAGTCGGCCTTGTGCATCATGACGCGGGCGCCGTACGTGTCCGCGAGGTACTGCGCGCCGCCGAAGTGGTCGTCGTGACCGTGGGTCGCGACCACGTACGTGATGTGGGCGGGATTCACACCGACGGCACGCAGGCCGGGAACGATGATCTTCCTGGCGTCGTCCGGTGAGCCCATCGCGTCGATGAGGATGACGCCCTTCGCGGTGAGCAGCGCCGTGGCCTGGACGAACGTGGTGCCGACCACCGCCACGTCATCGAAGATCCTGAACGGCTTGACGGGCTGCGCGGCCGGCATCTGGAGGCCGGGGGAGAGCGCCTTGACCAGGGCCTTCAGCACGGGATCGTCTCCGGCGAGCTTGGCCGCGCGGTCGTAATAGTCCTGTGCGGTCTTGGGCGCGGCCGACGCCGGGCGCGCGTTTTCCAGCAGCGGCACCAGGGTGGCGGCCAGCACGGTACGACGGGACGGCATGAGCGGAGACCTGCTTTCTCGAAAAGGGTGCGGACAGCGAAGCAGACCTCGTTTCGGCATGTCCAATAGCGATCTTCATGGCTCACCGATAAGGGAGCCGATATCGCACCAGGTCGGACCTGATTTCCCGCCAAAGGGCGCCGTACTGGTCCACCTGAATCGCCGCCCTGGCCGGATCGGGCGGGGCTTGCGCGGCGGCGCTGAAACTGCTCGCCGAGCACGCGTCCGGCCTTGTACCCGTATCGCTGGAAGCAGCGAGGAACTGTTGCGCGGCGCCACCGCCGTTCTCCGGCGGTAGACGGCCGGGCATAAGCGAATCAGCGATTCGGAGTACACGCTCCGATACGCCATGTAAGGTCCGTCATGAAGGTGATCATTTGCAGGTGGACCACATCGGAGGGCCGTGGCATGGCGAAATGCAACGCGTGTAAGGAACCGGTGTCCGAGGGCAAGCTCTGCGCACTGTGCATCGCGAAAATCGTCAATTACCAGAACGGCGACTACGACGACGAGAACGACCCTGCCATCAAGCTCTATCACGAGACCGCCGCGAAAATGATGTGGGGCTCGACGCAGCGGACCGCGTTCGAGTAGCGGCGGCTGCGCTCTCGCCGCGGTCGCGATCACGTCCGTGGTCAACGCCCTCGCTTCGGCCGGCGAGGGAGAGGAATGCTCAGCCGACGGTGAAGCCGCCTGTCGCCGCGCGGCAGAAGTCGCGGAAGGTGCGCAGCCAGGCGGCCGTCGCGGAGTAGTTGCGGCTGAGATCGTCCCGGTGGAGTTCGTCCGTGTCGGGCTCCGTGGTGGTCGAGCCGTCCAGCATGACCCGGCCGTCATCGGGCAGGCCCGCGAGGTAGGCGTCCAGGAAATCGGCGATGCGCCGGGCCTGCTCGCCGGACAGGTCGACGTCGATGTTGTAGCCCAGCAGCCCGGCCGTCTCCGCGTCGATGACGCCGGCCCGCTCGAGCAGCTCCACGGTCGGGCGCCAGTTCCACGCGTTGACGTCGAGCGAGGTGCCGTCCGGCGTTGCGAGTGTCCACGACATCGGCCTCACCCTAGCCGGGCATGCGGAAAACGTGGCGACGTTCGCATCCTTCGTCGCGTTCAATGGTCGGCGTGGATGAGGTGCAGGTCGTCGTCGCCCATAGGGAGCGGACGACCCTCCGGGTCGGTGACGTGTTCCTGAAGATCGATGCCGATCAGGCGAGGATCGACGCCGAGGTCGAGGCGATGGCCATGGCGCCGATCCCCACGCCGGAGATCTTGTGGCGCAGGCCGCCCGTGCTGGCGCTGGGCGCGCTGCCGGGCCAGGCGCTGGGCCGCCTGGAGGAGCCGTCGGCGGCGTCGCGGGCGGCGTGGGTCGCGGCCGGCGCCGCCGTGCGGAGACTGCACGACGCGCCGCTGCCCGAGCGGGTCGGGATGAGCCTCGACGAGATCGTGCCGAAGCTGGATGCCGCCTGCGCGTGGCTGGTCGCGAACGGGGTGCTGGACGCGGAGACGGTGGCGCGCAACCGGCGGATCGCCGAGGCGGCGCTGCGGCCGTGGACGCCGGTGTTCGTGCACGGAGACCTGCAGATCACCCACGTGTTCGTGGACGGCGACGAGGTGACGGGTGTGATCGACTGGTCGGAGGGCGGCCAGGGCGATGCGATGTTCGACCTCGCGACCCTCACGCTGTGCCACGAGGAACGGCTGCCCGAGGTCATCGAGGGCTACGGCGGTGAGGTCGATCTCGACGTGATCCGCGGGTGGTGGGCGGTGCGCTGCCTGCAGGCGACGCCGTGGCTGATCGAGCACGGCTTCGACCCCCGGCCTGAGCTCTCGGTGCTGCGCGCCCGAGGGTGATGGCGGCCCTCGGAGCGGCCCGGTACGCGCGGAGGCCGGCGGAGACGGCGCGCCGTCACAGGTAAGCGCGGAGGGTTCAGCCGGCCCGGTGCGCGCGAAGGGTCAGGCGGCCCGGTACGCGCGGAGGAAGGCGCGTACGCCCTCCACGATCAGCGGACGGACGCGGGTGTCCTCTGCGGCGTTCGCCGAGCCGAGCCTGCTGATCGCGACCCCGAACGTCAGCGCGATGAAGTGGTCGGCGGCGAGCCGGGGGTCGGGGACGTCGAGGAGGCCGGCGCGGCCGAGCTCGGCCAGGCGCTCGGCGAGGGCCTCTTCGGGCACGTGGGACATGGGCTGCTCGACGGGGGCGGGCAGGTTGGCGGATTCGGCCGCGACCAGGCGTTGCAACGTCGAGTACTCGGCCGAGTCGAGCATGTCGGTCGCTATCCGCATGGAGAACGTGACCAGCGCGTCCTCCAGTTCGGACGGCTCGGTGACGCCGGTGAGCGTGTCGTCGAGGGTCCCCTTGATGGCGGTGATCAGCGACTGTCCGATCGCCTCGACGACGGCGCGCAGCAGGGTCCGTTTGTCGCCGAAGTAGTCGTAGACCGTGCGCGTGGACACGCCTGCCTTGGCGGCGATCGCGCCGATGCTGGAACGGTCGAAGCCGTCGGTGAGGAACAGCTCCCTGGCCGCCGAGAGGATGGCGGCCCGCTTGCGCGGCGAGCCCTCACGCAGGGTCTTCGTGGTCTGCATGGGGCTGATCGTAGCGGAATTACACTGACCGTTGTAGTGTTGATTACACTGCACGTTGTAGTGTAGCGAGCGCCACGGACCCGAGGGGCTGACATCTCCGGGGCCGTCACCGCCCTTCCCTGCTCGTGCCACAACCACAGGAAGGAAGATCAGTCATGACAACGAAGCGCGAGATCCTGGTCTCCGGCGGCGGCATCTCCGGCCCGGCGGTGGCGTACTGGCTCAACCGCTACGGCTTCTCCGTCACCGTCGTGGAGCGGGCCGGCGGGCTGCGCGGCGGCGGCTATCCGATCGACGTGCGCGGCACCGCGCTCGAAGCGGTCCGCCGTATGGGGATCGAGCCCCGGCTGCGCGAGGTGAACGTGGACATGCGCCGCTTCACGTTCCTCGACGCCGCGGGGGACGAGGTCGCCGTGCTCAACCCGCGCCTCATCGACGGCGGCGTGGAGGGCCGGGACCTGGAGGTGCGCCGGGGCGACCTGGCCGACGCCCTGTTCGCGGCCACCGGAGGCGAAGTGAGGTTCGTGTTCAACGACTCCATCAAGACCATGACCGAGACGAAGGACGGGGTGGAGGTCACCTTCGCAAGCGGCGCGCGGCACACGTACTGGGTGGTGATCGGCGCGGACGGGCTGCACTCGCGCACCCGGGAGGCGCTGTTCGGCCCGGAAGAGCAGTTCCACCGCTACCTCGGCTACGTCTTCGCCGGCTTCACGATGCCGAACGTCCTCGGGCTCTCCCATGAGGCGGTGCTGTGGAGCACTCCCGGCAGGGCCGCGGTCCTCTACGCGCCCGGCGACGAGAGCGACGAGGTGCACGGCTTCCTCAACTTCGCGCGCAAGGACCCGCCGTTCCACGCCTTCCGCAACCCCGAGGCGCAGCGGGACCTGGTGGCCGAGACCTTCGCCGACGCGGGTTGGAAGGTGCAGGACCTGGTGGCCGCCATGCGCCAGGCGGACGACCTGTTCTTCGACACGGTCAGCCAGATCCGCATGCCGCGCTGGTGGAAGGGTCGGGTGGCGCTGGTCGGTGACGCGGCGTACGCGCCGTCGTTCCTGACCGGGCAGGGCACCAGCCTCGCGCTCGTCGGGGCGTACATGCTGGCCGGGTCGCTGGCCGCGTACCCGGAGCCCGAGGCCGCCTTCGCCGCGTACGAGCGGGAGACCCGCGAATTCGTCACCCTGAACCAGGCGTTCGTCGACGGCGGCGGCAGCCACATCTTCCCCGCGACGGCCGAGGAGATGGAGCGGCGCGACGCCATGCTGCGCGATCTGGTGGAGGGGCCCGCGCCGGCGGAGCGCCCCGCGCACTCGGCGCTCACCCTGCCGGACTTCGTGCCCGGCGCGCACCTCCTCGGCACCGCGGCGGGAAGCTGAACCCCAGACGCGGCGGGAAGCCGGACCGCGTGCGAGGGAACCGGCGGGAGGCCCGCGGCCGTTGATCCTTTCGTACACACCCGACGACGGAAGGTTGACAAGCAGGTGCGCGGCTCGGTTTTCGGCAACATCGACCCCCAGCGGCTCCCTCCCGGGTTCGCGCTGGAGAACGCCAAGATGCTGCGCGCGCAGCTCCCCGGCGACGTGCTGGCCAAACAGGGCTCGATGGTCGCCTTCCAGGGGGAGATGGACTTCGACTACGAAGGCGGCGGGCTCGGCAAGCTGTTCAAGAAGGCCGTCACGGGCGAGGGCGCCTCGCTGATGCGCGTGAGCGGCCAGGGCCTGCTCTACCTCGCCGACAACGCCGACGACATCCACCTGTTCTACCTGGAGAACGAGGGCATCACGGTCAACGGCCGCAATCTACTCGCCTTCCAGCCGCAGCTGTCGTGGGACATCAAGCGGGTGCAGGGCGCGGGGATCGCGGCCGGCGGGCTGTTCAACACCACGATCACCGGCACGGGGTGGGTGGCGGTGACCACCCACGGCACTCCGGTGCTGCTCGACGCCTCGCGCATGCCGACGTACGCCGACGGGCAGTCGGCGGTGTGCTGGAGCACCTCGCTGCAGGTCGGCGTCAACCGGACGGTGAAGATGGGCGCGCTGATCGGCCGGGGGAGCGGCGAGGCCATGCAGCTCGCGTTCAGGGGGCAGGGGTTCGTGCTGGTGCAGGCCAGCGAGGGGCCGCCGGTGGTGAAGGCGTCCTCCTAGCTCGAACAGGCGGGCGTGGGGGCGGTGTTGGCGCCCTCGTACGAGCCGAGGAAGCCGAACGTCGTGGACGCCCCGGGCGCGAGCGAGCCGTTCCACGCCGCGTTGCGCACGGTCACCGACGAGCCGTCCGTGCTCAGCGTGCCGCCCCAGAGCTGGGTGAGGTGCTGGCCGTCGGCGTACGTCCAGGTCACCGTCCAGCCGGTCATCGGCGCGGTGCCGGTGTTGGTGACGGTGACCTCGCCCTGGAAGCCGCCCTGCCACTGACCTGTCGTCTGGTACGTGGCCGTGCAGCCGCCCTCGGGCACGGTGGGCGTGTCGGTGGGGGTCGGGGTGCCGGACAGCGCCTCGACCAGGGCCGGGTACCACGTGTCGGCCATTTTCTGGTCGCCCGATGCGTTGGGGTGCACGCCGTCGTAGGTGTCGGTGGCCGTGTCGAAGCCCGTCCACTGGTCCACCACGGTGATCGGCGACCGGTCGGTGGTCGTCGCGGCGGCCCAGGCGGGGATGGCGTCGTTGAGCGCCACGACGCGCTGGGCGCAGTCGGGGCAGCTCGACGGGTTCATCGGGATGATCTTGGCGACGAGGATGCGCATGTTGGGGTTGCTCGCCCGCATCTGGTTCACCAGCGTGGTGAACGCGCTGAGGATCGTCGCGGGCGGGATGTTGCTCCACACGTCGTTGGTGCCGAAGTGCATGAGCACGATGTCGGGGTGCGTGGCCGAGAGCCAGCCGGGCAGCAGGTTCTGGTCGGCCACGTTGGTGGCGAGGTAGCCGCCGTGGCCCTCGTTGTCGCCGTCGTGCTCGATCCCGCAGCTCTGCGGCGGCAGCGTGCCGACGAAGTCGATGTTCGTGTGGCCGGTGCTCTGCAGCCGGTTCCACAGCAGGGCGCGCCAGCAGCCGGGGGAGCCGGTGATGGAGTCGCCGAGCGGCATGATCCGTACGGCCGCCGCCTCGGCCGGCGTCGTCGCGAACAGCACGGCCGCGATCACGGCCACCATCCCGGCCAGCACTGCACCGATCTTGCGCATGGTCCGCTCTCCCGTCGTCACCCTGCGCGCAGATCGTAAAGAACCCTTACGGATGCGGAAAAGGGGCCGATCTGGTCATCAGGGGTGACCTGGGGAGATCCATGTAACTTTCACGTTCGCGGGTGCGGGCGATGCGGTGGACTCGTCAGGCCGGGGCGTGCGGGTGCAGGTTCGCGGGTGAGGGCGATCCGGCGGGGTCGTCAGACGGGGGAGCCGGGCTGCGATGCCGTGTCGGGGGCGCGGACCACCGCGAGCGGGCAGGGCGCGTGCTGCAGCATGGCCTGGCTGATCGACCCGAGCAGCATGCCCGCGAGCTGCCCTCGCCCGCGCGAGCCCACCACCAGCAGCTCGGCGCCCGCCGCCGCCTCCTTCAGCACGTCGACCGGATGCCCGTGCACCACCTCGGCGGTCACCTCCACGCCGGGATGCTCGGCGCGCAGCGGGACGAGCGCGCTCTGCAGGGCGAGCAGATGGCCCTGCTCGCTGTCGCTGTCGGCGGGTTCGAAGCCGCCCGGCTGGGGCCAGGCCCACGCCTGCACGACCCGCAGCCGCGCCCCGCGCAGCTCGGCCTCGGCGAAGGCGAACTCCAGGGCCTTGCCCGCGCGGGCGGACAGGTCGGTGCCCACGACGATCTCGCCGGGCGTGGCGGCGCGGTCGCGGACGAGGACGACGTTCGTCTCGGCGTGCGCGACGACCCCGTACGCGACGGAGCCCACGAGCAGCCCGCGCACGCCGCCGAGCCCGCGGCTCCCGACGACCAGCAGCTCGGCCTCGGCGGATGCTTCGACCAGCGCCGCGCGGGGATCGCCGGGGAGCAGGACGGTCTCCACCTGGACCTGGGGCCGCTCGCGCAGCGCGCGGTCCTTGGCGGAGGTCAGCACGGACTGCGCGCCCTCGCGCATCCACCGGGCGACCTCGGCGTAGCGGACGGGGGTGCCCTCCTCGCACACCCACGCGGGCACGACGTGGGCGACGGTCAGCGGCACCTGGCGCAGCGCGGCCTCGGTGGCGGCCCAGCCGGCCGCCTCGAGGCCGGGCCGGGAGCCGTCCACACCTACGATGATCACGCTCGGCTCCTCAGGACAGGACGTAGCACTCCACTTCGGCGCGCCGGAACGACAGTCCCTTGGCTTCGGAGTCGCGCACGCAGGCGCGCTCGGCGGCGCTGAGTTTGAGCGTGCCGCAGACGGTCACGCCGGCGTAGGTGCGGCAGTCGAGTGCGGGGTCGGTACGGCCGACGCGGTAGAGCTCTCTCACGTTCGCGCGGCACTTGGCCTTGCCGGTATTGGAGTAGCGGCACTGAGCCAGCAGGATGTCGTACTGCTCCTGGCTGACCTCGTGCTGTTGCATGCCGTCCCCGGCGGCGGCGGTGGCGCCGGATGCGGCCATCACGACGAGTAGTCCTGCGACAGCGGCGATTCTCATCATGTTTCCCCTGATGGGGTCCGTACCGCTGAGAAGACCCATCAAACCTTTTTCGGGCGGGTTTGGGACCTTGGCGGGCCCGGGTACGATCACCGCCGTCCGAACGCGGGAGCCCGGTGGAGACCGGGCTGAGAGGACGGCTGCGAGCCGCCGACCGCCAGAACCTGCTCCGGGTAATGCCGGCGAAGGGAGTTTGCGCGATGAGCGACGCGCGCTTTTCCAAGATCTACTGCGGTGAGCTCCGGGTCCCGATGCGCCAGGTGCGCCTGTCGAACGACAAGACGGTCACCCTGTACGACACCTCGGGCCCGTACACCGACCCCTCCTACGAGCCCGATCTGCGCCGGGGCCTGCCGCGCCGCCGGGCGGAGTGGATCGAGGAGCGGCGGGCGGCCGGGCATCCGGTCACCCAGGTCGCCTGCGCCCGCCGGGGCCTGGTGACCAAGGAGATGGAGTTCGTGGCGATACGCGAGGGCGTCTCGCCGGAGTTCGTCCGCGAGGAGGTGGCCGCGGGCCGGGCCATCATCCCCGCGAACGTCAACCACCCCGAATCCGAACCGATGATCATCGGGCGTAACTTCCTCGTGAAGATCAACGCCAACATCGGCAACTCCGCGGTCACCTCCTCCATCGAGGAGGAGGTGGAGAAGATGACCTGGGCCACCCGCTGGGGCGCCGACACGATCATGGACCTGTCCACCGGCGCGGACATCCACGAGACCCGCGAGTGGATCCTGCGCAACTCCCCGGTCCCCGTCGGCACCGTGCCGATCTACCAGGCGCTGGAGAAGGTGAAGGGCCGTCCCGAGGAGCTGTCGTGGGAGGTCTTCCGCGACACCCTGATCGAGCAGTGCGAGCAGGGCGTCGACTACGTGACCGTGCACGCGGGCGTGCGGCTCGCGCACGTGCCGCTCACCGTGGGCCGCAAGACCGGCATCGTCTCGCGCGGCGGCTCGATCATGGCCGCCTGGTGCCTGGCGCACCACCGCGAGAGCTTCCTGTACGAGAACTTCGCCGAGATGTGCGAGATCCTCGCCCGCTACGACGTGTCGTTCTCGCTGGGCGACGGCCTGCGGCCCGGCTCGATCGCCGACGCCAACGACGAGGCCCAGTTCGCCGAGCTGCGCACGCTGGGCGAACTCACCAAGATCGCGCGCGAGCACGATGTCCAGGTGATGATCGAGGGCCCGGGCCACGTGCCCATGCACAAGATCAAGGAGAACGTCGACCTCCAGCGCGAGCTCTGCGACGACGCGCCGTTCTACACGCTCGGCCCGCTCGTCACCGACATCGCCCCCGGCTACGACCACATCACCTCGGGCATCGGCGCCGCCATGATCGGCTGGTACGGCACGGCCATGCTCTGCTACGTCACCCCCAAGGAGCACCTCGGCCTGCCGGACAAGGACGACGTGAAGACCGGCGTCATCACGTACAAGATCGCCGCCCATGCCGCCGACCTGGCCAAGGGGCACCCGAAGGCGCAGGAGTGGGACGACGCGCTGTCGGACGCGCGCTTCGAGTTCCGCTGGGAGGACCAGTTCGACCTGTCGCTCGACCCCGACACGGCCCGCTCGTTCCACGACGAGACGCTGCCCGCCGCGCCCGCCAAGACCGCGCACTTCTGCTCGATGTGCGGGCCGAAGTTCTGCTCAATGCGGATCAGCCACGACATCAGGCAGGCCGGCTACGCGGAGAAGGCGGCCGAGTTCCGCCGCCTGGGCGGCACGGTCTACGTGAGCGACGCGGGCTAACCCGGCAAGGTCTCGCCGCCGATCGGAGCCAGCACCTCGCCCGTGTAGTACGAGGACAGCCGGTCGGAGGCGAAGAACACGTACGAGGGGGCGATCTCGTCCGGATGGGCGGGTCGCCCCATCGGCACCTGCTCGCCGAACGTCTCCACCTTCTCCTGCGGCATCGTGGCCGGGATGAGCGGCGTCCACACCGGTCCGGGAGCCACCGCGTTGACCCGGATGCCGCGCTCGACCAGGTTCTGGGCCATGGAGTAGGTGAACGCGTTGATCGCGCCCTTCGTGGCGGCGTAGTCGATGAGCGACTTGTTGCCGCGCAGGCCGTTGATCGACGAGGTGTTGATGACGGCCGCGCCCTCGCGCATGTGCGGGAGCGCCGCCCTCAGCACGCGGTAGTAGCTGTGGATGTTGACGGCGAACGTGTGCTCCCACTGCTCGTCGTCCAGCTCCTCCAGGCCGCTCACCGGCTGCTGGTAGGCCACGTTGTTCACCAGCACGTCCAGACCGCCCAGCTCGGAGACCGTCTGCTCGACGACCGACACGCAGTGGGCGCGGTCGGCCAGGTCTCCGGGGATCAGCACGCAGCGCCGCCCGGTCTCCTCGACCAGCTTGCGGGTGTGCGCGGCGTCCTCGTGCTCGCTCAGGTACGCGATCGCGACGTCCGCGCCTTCCTTGGCGAACGCCACCGCGACCGCCCTGCCGATGCCCGAGTCGCCGCCGGTGATGAGCGCCTTCTTGCCGGCGAGCAGGTCACGGCCGGCGTAGTCGCGCATCTCGTCGCGCGGTTCGGGCGCCATCTCGCCGGTGCTGCCCGGATAGGGCTGCTGCTGGGGTGGTGGTGTCTGCGACATGACCTGCGGGCTGCCCGCGATCAGGTGCGGCTAACGCCCCTCACCCGACGAATCCCTGTGACCTGAGCCAGTCGCGGGCCACCAGCACGGGCATGTCGCCGTCCACGTCCACCTGGGCGTTCAGGTCGCGCATCACGTCGTCGGTCAGCTTCGCGCTGATGGGCGCGAAGATCTCGGCGATCTCCGGGTGCGCCTGGAAGAGCTGCCGTCGCATCGTCACCGCCGCGTTGTACTGCGGGAAGAAGTGCCGGTCGTCCTCCAGCAGCACCAGGCCGAGCGCCTTGACCCGGCCGTCCGTGGTGGTCACCATGCCCATCGTGCACTGCCCGCTCGCCACCGACCGGTAGAGCACGCCGACCGACAGCCGCTTCACGTTCGCCCGCGGCACGTCCTTGCCGTACTCCAGGCCGTAGCCCCGCAGCATGCCGAGGAAGCCGTCGTCGCGGCCGAAGGTCTCGTGGTCCACGCAGAACGTGCGCTGCGGCAGCGGCACCTTGGTGATGTCGGAGATCTTCGACAGGCCCCACTTCTCGGCCGACGCCCGGGTGACGCCGATCGCGTAGCTGTTGTTCAGCGGGGCGGGCGGCAGCCACACGATGCCGTTCTTCCGCAGGTCCAGGTCGCGTACGGCCTCGTACTGCGCCTGCGCGCCCGGCACCGGCCGCTGCTGTCCCAGGTACGTGATCCAGCCGGTGCCCGTGTACTCCCACATCAGGTCGGCGTCGCCGCGGATCAGCGAGGCGCGGGCGTTCACGCTGCCCTGCACGTTCGTCTGGTCCACCACGTCCGCCCCGGCCGCGGTGAGGGCGACCACGGCGATCTTGCCGAGCACGAGCTGCTCGGTGAACTCCTTGGACGTCACCCGCACCCGCTTGCCCTCGAGGTTGGGGATCGGGCGGATGCTGCCCGGCTCGATCGGCGGCACGAACGACGACGCGGGCCGCAGACCGCACCCGGCGGCGCAGACCAGGACCGCGAGCGCGGCGGCCAGAGCCCTCATGTGAGGCCCTTCGGGGACAGCAGCCGCTGCGCCACGCCGGCCGCCCAGTCGATGAGCAGCGCCAGCACCGCGATCAGCACGCATCCGGTGATCAGGATGAGGTTGCGCTGCGTGCTCACCCCGGCGGTGATCAGGTCGCCGAGCCCGCCCGAGCCGATGAACGCCGCGATGCCCGCCGTGCCCACGTTCAGCACCAGCGTCGTACGGACGCCCGACAGGATGACCGGCACCGCCATCGGCAGCTCCACCTTGAACAGCACCCCCGATGCGGACATGCCGATGCCCCGCCCCGCGTCCACCAGGCGCGGATCCACCTGCTCCAGGCCCACCATCGTGTTGCGCAGCGTGGGCAGCAGGCTGTAGGCGAACAGCGCGGCCACCGCCGTCCAGAACCCGATCTGGAACAGCACCGCGAGCAGCACCACCAGGCCCACCGCCGGGGTGGCCTGGCCCAGGTTCACCAGCGACAGCACCGCCGGCGTGGCCCTGCGCAGCGCGCCGCGCGTCAGCAGCACGCCCAGCGGCAGCGCCACCGCCAGCACCAGCACGGTCGAGAAGAACACCAGCTGGATGTGCTCCCACGTGCGGCGCAGCAGGAACGGCAGGCTGAGCGAGCCGCGCTCGATGCCGTCGAGCGGCACCACCTGCGTGTAGCCGACCATCGCGGCGGCCACCGCCAGGTAGCACAGCGGCGGCAGGATCGCGTGCCACGACCGGCCGATGCGCGGCTCGGGGGTGGTGGCCTCCCTCTCGGCGGCGCTGTCCACCGTCATCCGGCACCGCTCCTCTTCATCCGCCGCTCCCGCTCGCGGGCCTTGATCGACTGGATCGCGTTCTGCACCGTGCTCAGCGACAGCGCGCCCGCGTACGCGCGCCGCCTGCCCTCCACCGGCAGGATGTCGGTGTCGGCGTTGAGCAGCGCCTCAAGCGCATCCTGCAGCGTGCTGCGATGGCTGATCGCGCTGGTCACGGGATCGCCCGCCGCGCCGGCGGGGCCCGTGCGGCCTTCCAGGCCGGCCGTGGTCACCCAGCGCAGCGGGCGGCGCATCCCGTCGGTGATCAGCGCGTAGCCGCGGCCGTCCCGCTCGATCTCGCGCAGCACGTCGGCGCAGTCGCGGTCCTCGGCGAAGAACGGCACCTGATCCAGCTCGATGTCGCCCACCTTCGTCAGGCGCAGCAGCCGCATCGACGAGCCGCCGCCGAGGAACTGCTCGACGTACTCGCTGGCCGGGTTCGTGAGGATCTCGGCCGGGCGGGCGTACTGCACGATGTGGCCGGGACGCTGCATGATCGCGATGTGGTCGCCGATCTTCAGCGCCTCGTCCACGTCGTGCGTGACGAAGACGATCGTCTTGGCCAGGTCGTCCTGGAGGCGGAGCAGCTCGTCCTGCAGCCGCTCGCGGGTGATGGGGTCGAGCGCGCCGAACGGCTCGTCCATGAGCAGCACCGGAGGGTCGGCGGCCAGCGCCCTGGCCACGCCCACCCGCTGCTGCTGGCCGCCCGACAGCTGGCGCGGATACGCGTCGCGGAACTGCTCGGGCTCCAGCCCCACCAGCGTCAGCAGCTCGTCCACCCGCTCGGCGATGCGCCTGCGGTCCCAGCCCAGCATCTTGGGCACCTGGGCGATGTTCGCCGCCACCGTCATGTGGGGGAACAGGCCGGCCTGCTGGATGACGTACCCGATGTGGCGGCGCAGCCGGTCGGGGTCGATGTCGCGGGAGTTCTGGCCGTTGATGAAGATGTCGCCCGACGTGGGCTCGATCAAGCGGTTGATCATCCGCATCGTGGTGGTCTTGCCGCAGCCCGACGGGCCGAGCAGGACCACGATCTCGCCCGCCGCGATGTCCAGGTCCAGCTCCTTCACGGCCGGCTCGCCGCCGCCGGGGAACGTCTTGGTCACCTTGCGCAGCTCGATCGGCACGCCGTGAGTCGTCGTGGCCCGCTGCTGGTCAGGCACGTGCACCTCCCGATGCGGGCCGCCGGTTCGGCGTGGTGAGCCGGCCGATGAGCACGAAGAAGCCGTCGAAGACGAGCGCCAGGATCGCCACGCCGATCGTGCCGGTCAGCGTGGCGTTGAGCGCGTTCGCGCCGCCGAGCCTGGCCAGCCCGGAGAAGATCTGCTCGCCGAGCCCCGGGCCGGAGACGTACGCGGCGACCGCGCCGATGCCCATGGAGAGCTGCGTGGCCACGCGGATGCCCGTCAGGATCACCGGCCAGGCGAGCGGCAGCTCCACCCTGAGCAGCGACCTGCGGCGGCTCATGCCGATGCCGCGCGCGGCGTCCACCAGCAGGGGATCGACGTCGCGCAGGCCGACGATCGTGTTGCGGACGATGGGCAGCAGGGCGTACAGGACGATCGCCGTCACCGCGGGGGCCACGCCCAGGCCGAGCGGCGGGATCAGCAGGCCCAGCATGGCCAGCGACGGCACCGTGAACAGCACCCCGGCCACCGCCGTGGCCAGTGCCGACGGCTTGGGGCGGCGGTAGGTGGTCACGCCGATGAGCACGCCGAGCACGGCCGCCACCAGCACGCATTGGGCGACCATGCTGGCGTGCTGCCACGTCTCGAAGACGATGAGATCCCATCTGTCCTCGATGTACTCCCAGAGTGTCATCGCCTGACTCCTAGCCGTGACACCCAGCATCAAACGCCTCATCTGTCACTTCTTGCACAAAGATGGAGTGGGGAGGGTTGCCTGCTGCGGTGCTCTTGACCTCGGGTGGAAGCGCTTCTAGCGCCTGATGGAAGAGGCCTTCCGGGAGCGCTGCGCGGCCGGCCCGCCGACCGCCGGCGCCCGCATCGTGACCGCCGCCTGATCCCCGCCGCGGCCGGCTGACGCGGCGGTTGTCCCCCTTGAGAGCTACCGGAGGTTGTCCACCGAGCGGTGACGACCGGGAGGGGGCCGAAACCCTAGCGTTCTCTGTGCCGGCGCGATCAACGAGATCGCCCGCCGGCACCGCCGGCCGGACCAGCCCGGCGGCCCTGACATCACGCTTGGGAGGACGACATGAAGCGCACGTTCAAGGCAGCCGCCGTGATCACTGCGTGCACCGCCGTCGGGATGGGCATCGCCGCCGGACCGGCCGCCGCCGCCCCGCGGGACCCGCTGGCCGGCACCGGCATTGCGAACTTCGACCCCTTTGCTGCCAGGCACAAGGCCGACCCGTTCGTCGGCACCAAGAAGATCAAGGTTGCCGGCAAGTCGGTGAACGTGTCGTGCTCCGGGCGTCCGGCCACGGGCCGCAAGCCGGTGATCGTGCTGCTGGCCGGCATGGGTGACGGGCTGGACAAGCTGGCCTCCCTGCAGAAGACGCTGAGCAAGAAGAACCGCGTCTGCTCCTACGACCGGCTCGGCGAGGGCAAGAGCGACAAGCCGGCCCGCAAGCAGACCTTCGCCGACACCGGGCGCATCCTCACCGGCGTGCTCGACCGCGTCGCCGGCCGTCAGCCCGTGGTGCTCGCCGGTCACTCGCTGGGCGGGCTCATCGCCGCCAGGTACGCCCCCGAGCACCGCGACCGCGTCAAGGGCCTGGTGCTGCTCGACGCCACCCCCTCCACCATGCAGCGCGACGTCAAGAAGGCCATCCCCGCGTCGGCCACCGGCCCCGCCGCCGAGCTGCGCGCCCAGAACCTCGCGGTCTTCCAGGGGCAGAACCCTGAGATGCTGGTCGTCCCCGACGGCCGGGTGCGTTCGGCCGGGCGCATCCCGGTCGAGGTGATCCGGCACGGCAAGCCGTACCTCGCGGCGATCCCGACGTACGGGCCGAAGCTGGAGAAGGCGTGGACCGCCGGCCAGCGCAAGTGGCTCGCCCTGTCCCGCAACAGCCGCCTGACCGTGGCGAAGAAGAGCGAGCACTACATCTACGTGGACCAGCCCGCGGTCGCCGTCAAGGCCATCCGGACCGTCGCCGCCAAGGCCGCCAAGGCCCGCTGACCCGCGCGCCGGCCGTCTGGGGAGTCCGGCCGGCGCGCCGGGACGACCACCGCGCCCCACCGGAAGCCGGCGCGAGCCTCCCGTACGCCCGGTGCTTCTCGCGGGGGCGCGGTGGTCGCCGGTGGCCCGGTGCGCCCCTCGGGGCGCCCGCCGCGAGCGCTGGAGCGCGCAGCGGGGACGTCGCAGCTTTCGGCGGCGCCGCTGGGGATCTCGGCGCGGGACGCCGGAGCCTTCGGCGCGGTCGTTGAGCTTCGGCGGGCCGCTGGGGCTTCCGGCGCGGAGCCCGGGAGGGCTGGTGCGGGCGCCGAGGCGTCGGTTCGGGTGGTGGGAGGGCGGAGGAGGCCGGTGGGGAGGAGGGGGCGCCGGAGGCCGGCACGAGTGCTGGGTGCCGCCGTAGGCGCCGGGTGCCGGTGCGGGTGCTGCGTGACCGGCATCGGTGGTGGGTAGGTCGGGCGCGGCCTGCAGCGGATCGGCGAGTGCGCCGATGGATGGTGTCGCAAACGCTGCAAGGCCGCGCCCGACGGGTGGGTGAGCTCGGGCCGGGGCCGCCGGGCGCGCGGCCGCTGCACGGGAACCGGTCCTGCCCGTGCGGCGGCCGTTTCACGGCGAGGGGAGGCCTCGGCACCCCGGCCCGATGCGGCGGCCGGTGTGAGTGCGCGTGTTGCCGGCCGGTGTGGATTCCCGCTGATTTTCAGGGTCCGATCGGGGCGGGGGCAATTCGATTTGTAGGGGTTTGTTCCGGTGCGGAGGCGGGTTTTCGGGTTTTGCCGGGGTTGGGTGGGTGATGCTCGACAAGCGGCGCTTCGTGGTGATAGTCAGGGACTTGACCTGCGAAATCAAGCTCATGCCGTCGAGTGCGGCGACCGGTTCTGGCGTGCTGTCCGGTCGTCCGGCGTGCGGGCTGCGTGCGTGACAGGGGATACTCTCATGCTTGAACGCATTCACGAAATACCGGGCGTCAGGCTGAGTGCGGATGAATACCTTGACGATTTCTGGCCTAATTTCCGGAAAATAGATGACGTGTTCTGGAAGCTGGAGCGCATCCAGAGTTTCCAGGAGACGGGCGAGCCGAGCTGGGTCGCGATGATGGAGGGCGACTGGGACCGGTCGCTGAAGCTCATCGACGACAAGCCCATCGGCTGGTTCGACAGCCGGGGCGGGCTGATGCGGGAGTACGACCGCCCGGCCGAGAACTTCCTGCGCCGGCGCATCAGGATCGTGGAGCAGCCCGTCACGCCGTACCTGCAATGGGAGATGCACGTGCTGGCGCTGCGGGTGGCCACCGTCGAGCAGGTGCGGGTGCTCGACGCGGGCGAGGTGGCCGAGCTGGAGGGCGGCCGGCGGCTGCCGGAGCTGGTGGTGCTCGGCACGGTGGTGATGTACGAGGTGACGTACGACGAGACCGGCAGGCACAGCGGGGCGCGGCGCATCGACGACCGGGAGGTCATCGAGGCCTGCCACGGTGAGCTGGACAAGCTGTTCGCCGCGGGTGAGGACTTCCGGTCCTACTACGACCGGGAGATCGTGCCGCTGCCCGCGCCCCGGGTGAGCGTCTGACGCGGTCCCCAGGGCTGCCGGCGACGGCTACAGCGGCAGGCCGCCGGTGGCTGCCGAGGTGGAGCCGGTGGCCTGGTAGGCGGCGATGGTGCGTTCGGCGATGCGCATCTGGTGGATCTCGTCGGCCCCGTCGGCGAAGCGGGCCCACCGGGCGTGCTGGAACATCTGGGCGAGCGGCGTGTCGGTGGAGTAGCCGAGCGCGCCGTGCACCTGGATGGCACGGTCGACGATGCGGTTGAGGCTGCCCGCGACGAAGTGCTTGGCCATGGAGACCTCCGTACGGAAGTCCTCACCCTTGTCGATCTTCGATGCGGCGTGCAGGACCATGAGCTTGCACTGGTACAGCTCCATCGCCGAGTCGGCGATCATCCACTGGATGCCCTGCTTCTCGGCGAGCAGCGAGCCGTGGCTGTAGCGGTTGAGCGCGCGGTCCACCATCATGTCCAGGGCGGTCTCGGCCTGCGAGATCCAGCGCATGCAGTGGGCGAGGCGGGCCGGTCCGAGGCGGTACTGCCCCAGCCGGTGCCCGTTGCCGCGCCCGCCGAGCACGGCGCTCGCGGGCACCCGCAGGTCCTTGATGACGATCTCGCTGTGCCCGGTCGAGCCGTGCATGGTCTCGATCTCGCGGACGTCCTGCCAGCCCGGGTCGGGCAGGTCGATGATGAACGCGGTGTTCGCGCCCCGCGACCCCTCGGGCACGTCCTTCTCCGTACGGGCGATGAGGATCGCGAAGTTCGCCCGGCGCGCGTTGGAGATGAACCACTTGTGGCCGTTGATGATCCACTCGTCGCCGTCCTGGACCGCCTCCGTACGGATCAGGGTGGGGTCGGATCCGGCCACCTCCGGCTCCGTCATGGCGAAGCAGGACGTCGCCCGCCCTTCAACGAGCGGGCGGAGGTACTTCTCCTTCTGCTCGTCGTTCCCCCAGTGCAGCAGCGTGTGCATGTTGCCCTCGTCGGGGGCCTGGCAGTTGAGCACCCACGGGCCGATGCGGGTCTTGGCCGCCTCCGACTGCACCATGGCCAGCTCGACGTGCCCGAGCCCCATGCCGCCCCACTCCTTCGGCATGTGCGGCAGCCACAGTCCCTGCTCCTTGGCGAGCGAGCGGAGGCGGAAGATCGTGCGCAGGTACGCCTCGCGGTCTCCTTCGGGCACCTCGTCCATGGCGGGGATGACCGTGCCCTGGATGAACGCGCGGACCCGCTTGCGGATCTCCTCGTGCTCGGGGGCGAGGGTGAAGTCGATGGCCATGCGGTCGTACCTCCCAAGGCGCGGGACGGAATCCCCGAGGGCGATTTCACCGATAGTACTATCGGTGAAATTCCGCACAAGACCCGCGGGAGAATCGACCGATGACGAGCACGCCGCGCACCAGGAGCGAGGCCAAGGACCTGACCAGGCGCCGGCTGCTGCGCGCGGCCCTGACCATCCTCGACGAGGAGGGCGAGGCCGGCCTCACTACGGTCAAGGTCGCCAGGGCCGCCGGCATCGCGCAGTCCAGCTTCTACGTGCACTTCAAGGACATGCAGGAGCTGCTGCGGGTGCTGGCTGAGGAAGGCGGCGAGCGGCTGCGCGCCTCCATGCGCGAGGCGCGCCGCAAGGCCCGCGAGGCTCCCGGGGACATCGATCTGCATCGCGAGACGTTCCGTATCCCGCTCGAGGCCATCTGCCGCCATCCCGAGCTGCTGCGCATCCAGCTCAGGGCGCGCCACGATCCCTCGTCCTCGCTGCGCGACTTCGCCAGGGAGACGGCGGACGCCTACCGCGACCATCACGCCGCCGACCTGGCCGCGCTCGGCTACACCGCGGACGGCGAGCGCGACCGGCGGCGGCTCGAGATGATCGCCGAAGGGCTCAACGCGGCCACCAACGCGCTGGCCATGGGACACATCGAAGGGCGGTACCCCGATCTCGACGAGGCGGCCGACATCCTGACCGCCCTGTCCCGGGGCGCCCTGCGCCTGCTCAGATCGACGGCCGCCGGGCCCGCGTCGCAGGGAGGAAGGCCGCAGGAGCCGGAAGGCGCTCCGCCTGCTGAGCCGGACTCGGGCACGGGGGCGGGTTCCGGCTCGGTGGAAAAGCTCGGTGGAGAATGAAGCGCCCCCGCCCCGGCCGGGGCGGCCGGCTGAGGCGGGGGCGGCGGGTGGGGGCTCCGGTGAGGCGTGGACCGGAGCCCTGAGGTGGGCCTCAGAACGTGACGGCGGACGCCAGCGCCCCAGCCTCGTCCGCCGTCAGCCGGCCGTCCGCCACGACCGTGACCACCCGCCGCGACAGCGTGTGCTCGAAGGTCAGCGGCGTGTCCCACGCCAGCGCCTGTCCCACTCCCGGATATTCCGCCACCCGCACGAACCACGGGTCGCCGTCGGCCTGCACGAAGACGAGCGTCCAGTCGCGCCCCTCCGGCGTGGTGCCGGACATCGCGATCCACGGCTCCCTGCTGCCGTGGACGGCCTGCTCGTCCCCGGGCAGCGTGACCCGGCGGGCGGAGGTGCCGGGCGCCCGCCAGAAGAAGCCGCCGTACCCGGCGCCCGCCCGGCCCTTGGTGGCCGAGCTCTCGATCTTCAGCGGCTCCCCGGTGAGGTTGGTCAGCGTGAACGCGAAGTCCAGCGCCCACGCCTCGCCCAGCGGCCGCGCGGTCACCGTGCGCTCTTCGCGGACCAGCGGCCCGCCGGGCCCGATCCACTCCAGCAGCTCGGTGAAGCCGTCGTCGTCCAGCCGGGTGAAGGCCAGGTGCCGCTGCGTGCCGTGGTTGTCCAGCCAGGTCGGCCCCTGGTCCTTGACGTACGTGCGCCCGCCCCAGAAGTTGGCGCCGCCGAGATCGGAGATCGCGACCCCGGCGCCCAGATGGTGCACGTGGTCATCGGGCCGCACCTGGGTGACCTCCACGCCGCCGAGCGTGCGCACGCCGTGCAGGTACGGGCGCGGCGAGTCGGTGGCGGGCAGGTCGGGGCGGAAGTCGTAGGCGGCCACCTCGGTGCCCGACACCAGCAGCGACACCCGCGTCCATGGCGCGTCCAGCTCGGAGTAGAGCGCGAGCTCGGCGGCGCTGCGCCGGGTCAGCTCGACCACGCCGGGCAGGACCCGCCCGGAGACCTCGCCGCTCGCGTCCCTGAGCACGATCTGGTGCCGCTCGGGGATCGGGACCGGCTCGGGCGACCGCCGGATGGCGTCCACCACCTGGGTGAAGCGTTCGGTCGCGGACAGCGGCGCCAGCAGCTCGGCGCCGGTGCGCACGTGGTCGATGAGGTTCTCCAGCAGCCCGGTGCGCCCGTGCACGGTGGTGACGACCCCTCCCTCGGCCGGCTCCACCACGAGCCGGTCGGTGGTGTACGTCAGCGTGGCCTTGCCGCGCTCGCCGTGCACCACCAGGTACGGCTCGTGCCGGGGCTGCGACTCGGGCGCGCACAGTGTCACCGCGATGGTGATGACCAGCCCGTCCTCCAGCCGGATGCGCACGCAGGAGGTGTCGTCGGACTCGATGGGGTGCGCGTGGTACAGCTCGGTCTCGATCCCGGCGATGGGGGAGTCCACGAGGGCCAGCGCGGTCGCGATGGCGTGCGCGAACGGGTTGGTGAGCGCGCCGTCCATCACGTCCACGCCGTTCAGCCGGCGGCGGCCGGCCCACGGGGCGCGGGTGAAGTACGCCGAAGGACGCTCCCACGCACCGGCCCCGCCGATGCCGCGGATGCGCCCGAGCGAGCCGCCCGCGATGATCCGCCGCAGCGCGGGGACGGCGGCCGAGCCGAGCGACTGGAAGCCGACCTGGCAGGCGAGGCCGGTCTCGGCGACGACCTCGGCGATCCTGCGCTGCTCGTCGAGGCTGGGCGCGGGCGGCTTCTCCAGCAGCACGTGCGTGCCCGCGCGCAGCGCCGTGATCGCGAGGTCGGCGTGCGTGTTGATCGGCGTGCAGATGATGGTGAACTCCGCGCCGGTCTTGGCGATCAGCTCGCCCAGGTCGGACGACTGCGGCGGGTCGCAGAAGTCCACCTCGACCGGCCGCAGGTCGCAGATGCCGGCCAGCTCGACGACGCCGCGCTCGGACAGCTCGCGCAGGATGCCGAGGTGGTGGCGGCCGTGCCCCTGCGCTCCCGTGAGGATGACCTTGGCCGGCGCCATCACGACCACCCCAGCCCGAGCCCGGCGTGCCCGCCGGCGCGCAGCACGCCGTCCGACACGTGCACCGGGTACGGCTCGGCGAGCAGCCCCAGGCGGGCGAAGGAGGCGTCCTCGACGTCCTCCACCATGAGCGGCTGCGGCAGCGCCAGCGCGAGCTGCCCCGACACCTCGCTGAGCAGGTGCGGGTAGACCGGCACGTCATAGGTGCGGGCGAGCTCGGCGATGCGCAGGAACGGCGTGATGCCGCCGACCCGCACCACGTTCGGCTGGACCACGTCGCAGGCCCCGGCGGCCAGCAGGTCGCGGAAGCCGTAGGCGGTGTAGACGTTCTCGCCGACGGCGATCGGCACGTCGATGGAGCGGCGCAGCTCGACGTGGGCGGCCACGTCGTCGGCGGGCAGCGGCTCCTCGATCCAGTACAGGCCGAACTCGCGCAGCGCGGCCAGCGCGCGGCGGGCCCTGTGCAGGTCCCAGCGCTGGTTGGCGTCGATCATCAGCAGCCGGTCGGGGCCGATCACCTCGCGGACGGCCGCCACCCGCTCGACGTCCTCGGCCAGGTCGGGGCGGCCCACCTTGATCTTGACGCCGCGGTAGCCGGCCGCCACCCAGCGCCTTGCCTGCTCGACCAGCTCCTCCAGCGGGTAGTGCAGGTTGACGCCGCTGCCGTAGACCGGCACCTCGTCGCGACGCCGCCCCAGCACGTCGGGCAGCGCCGACTCGCCGCAGCGCAGGTCCCACAGCGCGAGGTCCACGCCGGCCAGTGCGATCGTGGTGACGCCGCCGGGCCCGGCCTCGCGCAGGTGCCGCCAGAGCCGGTCCCAGACCACCTCGGGGTGCGCGGGCGCGCCGATCAGCGCCTCGCGGATGTCGTGGTCGAGCAGCGCCTTGACGGCGTGCGCGCCGATCTGCGGCGTCCAGGAGAACCCGGTGCCGGTGCGCCCGTCCTTCAGCGTCACGTGGGTGACGATCACATGGTTGTACGGCACGTCCGCGCCCCACGGGCGGGGCAGCGGCGCCGAGCGCAGCTCGGTACGCAGCTCCGCGATCGTCATGACGCCACCCGGTCGAGCCCGACCTTGATCAGCTCCCGCAGCTCGGCCAGGTGCTCATCGGTCACCTCGGCCAGCGGCGGCCGCACGCCGCCGACGTCCAGGCCGCGCAGCCGGACCCCGGCCTTGATCAGCGACACCGCGTAACCGGGCACCTTGGAGCGCAGCCGGACGAGCGGGGCGTAGAACTCGGTGAGCAGCCGCTCGTCGCCGTTCAGGTAGGCGAGCGCGATCTCCGGCGCGAACGCGAACACCGCGCTGGAGTACAGGTGCACGCCGATGCCCCGGTAGGCGGGCATGGTCAGCTCGGCGGTCGGCAGGCCGTTGAAGAACAGGAAGTCGGGGTGGCTCTCGCGGACGGCGAGCACGATCCGCTGCATGCGGTCGATGTCGCCGACGCCGTCCTTGAGCCCGATCACGCCCGGGATGCCGGCCAGGTGGACCACGGTCTCGGGGTCGAGCACGACCGAGCCGCGCTGGTAGATGATCACCGGCAGCACCTCGGCGACGGCCCGCACGTACGCCTCGAAGCCGTGCCCAGGGCCCTGCGCGAGGTAGGGCGGCATGAGCAGCAGCCCGTCGGCGCCCGCGTCCTTGGCGGCGCGCGCCTGCTGCAGCGCCGCGCCGATCGGCCCGCCCGCGCCCGCGAACACCGGCGCCCGCCCGGCCACGACCTCGGTGGCCACCCGCACCACCCGGGCGTGCTCGTCCTCCGACAGCGCGGAGAACTCGCCGGTGCCGCAGGCCGCGAACACGCCGCCCGGGCCGTGTTCCATGCCCCTGCGCACGTGCTCGGCGAGCACGTCCTCGGCCAGCGCGCCGTCGGCGCCGAAGGGGGTCACGGGGAAGAACAGCACACCGCTGAGTTTCATTCGGTCTCATCCTTGAGTTCGGTACGCCAGCTGCGCTTGGGCCGCCAGCCGAGCAGCCGCTCTGCCTTGGCGGTCGAGAAGGCGGGGGTGGTGCCGGTGAGCCCGTCGGCGAACCCCTCGGTGCCGGGCACGACCTGGGGGAGCAGGTCGGCCAGCGGCTTCCTGGCCAGCGCGTCGGCGGCGCCGGCGAAGAACACCTCGCCGTTGGGCAGCTCGGGCAGCGCCTCGGCGAGCACGGCGATCATCTCGGCGGCGTCGCGGGAGTCGATGTAGTTGAACAGCGACACCCCGCCCAGCTCGGGCCGGTCGAGCCGCTCGCGCACGGTGTGGCCGGACTGCGTGGGCGCGCCCGCCCACTCTTCGGGCGGGATGACGAAGCACGGGCGCACGGCGGCTATCTTGGTGGTGCCGGCCTCCGCGAACGCCTTCATCGTGTGCTCGGCGGTCACCTTGGACAGGTTGTAGGCGTTCCAGGGCTTGACCGGGTGCTCCTCGTCGATGGGCAGGTAGCGGGGAGCCCAGCCGCCGGGGGCGCCGTACCCGATGACGGTGGGGCTGCTGGCCAGCACCAGGTTCGCCACGCCGAGTGCCACCGACGCCTCGCACACGTTGAACGCGAGCTGCGTGTTGACCTTGAAGATCACCGACTCGGGCCGGCTGAACGGCGTGGCGATGGCGGCCAGGTGGATCACCGTCTCGGGACGGAATCCGGCCAGCACCTCGAACGCCTCTCCCGTGTCGGTGAGGTCGGCCGGTAACGTGACCGCGGCCTCCGCGGGCGTGCCGGGGGCTGGGTCGACCCCGATGACCTCGTGCCCGGCCGCCGCGAGCGTGGTGACCACGCTGCGGCCGAGGCGTCCTGCGCTTCCGGTGACGAGGACTCTGCTCACCGTGTGGGGCTCCTTCAAGACTGCAAACAGTTGCACTAAACCTTTGTGTCCGGAAGGGCGAGGCGTCAAGGGGTGATTTCGTCACCGCCTGTCTAGCTGGGGCTTCTCGAAGAGCTTGTTTCACCGGCCGTGTGGCAAGCGCTTTCATCGCCCTAGTGGCCCCTGCAAGCGGTTGCGTTAGGGTGAGCGACTGTGACAGTGACGATTCGCGATGTGGCCCGGGCGTCCGGGGTGCACGTGTCGACGGTCTCCCGGACCTTCTCCGCGCCGCACATGGTGAACGCGGCCACCCGCAACCGGGTGCTGAGCGTGGCGGAGGAGCTGGGCTACCGGCCCAACCGGGCGGCACGGGCGCTGACGACCGGGCGTACGCACAATCTCGGGCTGATCGTGGCGGACATCGCCAACCCCTTCTTCCCTCCGCTGATCAAGGCCGCCCACGCGGCCGCCAGGCAGCGCGACTACCACCTGTTCGTGGCCGACACCGACGAGGAGCCGGCCGTGGAGGAGGAGCTGATCCAGGCCTTCTCCAAACAGGTGGACGGCGTGGTGCTGTGCAGCCCCCGCTCCTCCAACAAGGCGCTGGAACGGCTGGCCGAGCGGGTGCCGTGCGTGGTCATCAACCGCCGGTTGCGCGGCGCGGCCACCGTGCTCATGGACGTCGGCCACGGCGCGAAGCTGGCCGTGGAGCACCTGGCCGGGCTCGGGCATCGCCGGGTCGCGCTGGTGTCGGGCCCGGCCGGGTCGTGGACGAGCGCGGAGATCCGTACGGCGGCCGAGCAGGTGCCGGACGTCGAGCTGGTCGTCATCGGCCCCAACGCGCCCACCGAGCGGGGCGGCTTCGCGGCGGCGGCGCGGGTGCGCGACTCGGGCGCGACCGGCGTGCTCGCCTACAACGACCTGGTGGCCATCGGGCTCATCGAGGGCCTCGGCGACCTCGGGCTGTCCGTCCCCGAGGACATCAGCGTGGTGGGAATTGACGATATCGTTCCCGGGCGGCTCAACCGTCCGAAGCTCACCACCGTCGCCATGCCGACGGCCGCGGCCGGGCGGCTCGCGGTCGATCTGCTCATCCAGGAGGTGAGCGCCACGACGTCGCTGGAGACCCGGCTCGTGATCAGGGACTCCACCGCGGCTCCGCGATGACGCGGTGCTGCAAACGGTTGTACTAAACCGAAACGAAATTCATCAGACTTCTCAGGCGATCAAGCTCACTAGCTGGTGAAACGCTGTAAAGATATATCGGTAACGGCTATGTAACGCCTGCAAAGGGTTGACGTAACTTTCCCGCCAGCTATAGGAAAGCGCTATCCGTTCACCTACTCGCCGGAAGGTCCGTGATGACTGAAGTTTCGGCGGCGGTGAAACCCCGGCGGGCGGCGCCTGATGCCCCGCGCGGCGGCCACCGCTCCACGAAACGGTCCCGTCGGGAGGCACGGGCCGCCTACCTCTTCCTGGCCCCCTGGTTCGCCGGCCTGCTCGTCATCACGGTCGGCCCGATCCTCGCCTCCCTGTACCTGTCGTTCACCGACTACAACCTCCTGGAGGAGGCCAAGTGGGTCGGGCTCGACAACTACGTCAAGATGTTCACGCAGGACCCGAGGTTCCTGAACTCGCTGAAGGTGACCACGATCTACGTGGTCGTCTCGGTCCCGCTGCAACTGGCCTTCGCCCTCGCGCTCGCCCTGGTGCTCGACCGCGGCCTGCGCGGCCTGGCCATCTACCGCTCGATCTTCTACCTGCCCTCGCTGCTGGGCGGCAGCGTCGCGATCGCGATCCTGTGGCGCAAGGTCTTCGGCGCCGACGGCCTGGTGAACGCGGTGCTCGCGCTCTTCGGCATCGAGGGGCCCGGCTGGATCGGCGACCCCGACACCGCGCTGTCGACGCTGATCCTCCTGCACGTGTGGACGTTCGGCGCCCCGATGATCATCTTCCTGGCCGGTCTGCGCCAGATCCCGAGCAGCTACTACGAGGCCGCCGCGGTGGACGGCGCCGGCCCGCTGCGGCAGTTCAGGTCGATCACGGTGCCGCTGCTGACGCCCATCATCTTCTTCAACCTGGTGCTGGAGCTCATCAAGTCGTTCCAGTCGTTCACGCAGGCGTTCATCGTCAGTGGCGGCAGGGGCGGCCCGGCCGACTCCACCCTGTTCTACACGCTCTACCTCTACCTCAACGGCTTCAAGAACTACGACATGGGCTACGCCGCCGCGATGGCCTGGGTCCTGCTGCTGATCATCGCCGGGCTGACCGGGGTGAACTTCCTCGCTTCCAAGTATTGGGTCTTCTATGGCGACACCAAGTAGGCCGACTCCGGTGCTGTTCCGCCCCTTGCGCGGCGGGCCGGTGGTCAAGCACATCCTGCTGATCGGCTTCGGCCTGATCATGCTCTATCCGCTGCTGTGGATGATCTCCAGCTCGCTCAAGCCGGAGGAGCTGATCTTCCGCGAACCCGGCCTGTGGCCGAGCACCTTCACGCTGGAGAACTACACCGAGGGCTGGTACGCGCTCAAGCACCCCTTCGGCTACTACCTGTGGAACTCCGCGGTGATCACCGTGCTGTCGGTGCTTGCGAACCTGGTGGCGTGTTCGCTGGCCGCCTACGCGTTCGCCCGGCTGAACTTCCCGCTGAAGAAGCTGTGGTTCGCGCTCATGCTGGGCACGATCATGCTGCCCGCGCACGTGACGATCGTGCCGCAGTACATCATGTTCTCGAAGCTGGACTTGATCAATACGATCTGGCCGCTCATCATGCCTAAGGTGCTGGCGACCGACGCGTTCTTCATCTTCCTCATGGTGCAGTTCATCCGCACGCTGCCGAGGGAGCTGGACGAGGCCGCCGAGATCGACGGGGCCGGCTACTGGCGTATCTACATCAGGGTCGTCATGCCCCTGTGCACGCCCGCGCTGGCCACGACGGCGATCTTCACCTTTATCTGGACATGGAACGATTTTCTCAGTCAACTCTTGTATCTCAATAACCCCGACAACTTCACCGTACCGGTAGCGTTGCGGACGTTCCTGGACGCCAGTAGCGACTCGTCGTGGGGCCCGATGTTCGCCATGTCGATCATCGCCTTGGGACCCATCTTCGGGTTCTTCCTGGCGGGCCAGAAATACCTGATCCGTGGTGTCGCCACCACGGGACTGAAGTAGTTCCTCCTCCACCCCCCTCAACAGCGAACACCCATAGGAGGTAGAGCCGTGAGCTCTGGCAAGAAGATGTGGTCGGCGGCATTGCTCGCCACCGCTGTGCTGGCGGTCACCGCGGCCTGCGGCAGCGGAAGCGGTGGTGGCGAGTCCGCCGATGGCAAGGTCAAGCTGCGCTTCTCCTACTGGGGCAGTGACGCGCGGCAGAAGATGACCGAGGAGGCGATCAAGAAGTTCGAGGCCAAGAACCCGAACATCGACGTCGAAGGCGAGTTCTCCGACTGGGCCTCCTACTACGAGACGCTGTCCACCAAGGTCGCCGGCAGTGACGCCCCTGACGTCATCAGCCTGGAGATCCGCGGCCTGCGCGAGTACGCCGACCGCGGCACCCTCGCCGACCTGTCCAGCAAGGTCAACACGGCCGACATCGACGCCAAGGTGCTGGCCACGGGTGCCATCGACGGAAAGCAGTTCGCCATCCCCACGGGCGTGAACGCCTTCTCCCTGATCGTCAACCCGGCGCTGGTCAAGCAGGCCAAGGCCGAGATGCCGGACGACACCAAGTGGACCTGGCAGGACTACATCGACCTGTCCGCCAAGATCACTGAAGGCAGCGGCGGCAAGATCATCGGTACGCAGCTGAGCTGGAACCCCGCGTACCTGCAGATCTACGCCGCGCAGAAGGGCGAGGAGTTCTACCAGGGCAACAAGCTCGGCCTGTCTCCCCAGACCATCAAGGACTGGTGGAAGATCATGCAGGACCTGATCGCCACCAAGGGCGCACCCGAGGCGGCCAAGAGCTCCGAGATCGGCGCCACCAGCATCGACCAGTCGCTGCTCGGCACCAACACCGGCGCGATGGGCATGTGGTGGAGCAACCAGCTCGGCGCGGCGACCAAGGCGTCCGGCCAGGAGCTGGAGCTGCTGCGGATGCCGAAGCTGGAGGGCGCGCCGACCGGCGGCATGTTCCTGCAGCCCGCCATGTTCTACGCGGCCTCGTCGAAGTCCGAGCACCCCGAAGAGGCGGCCAAGTTCATCGACTTCATGATCAACGACCCCGAGGCGGGCGAGATCATCCTCAGCGACCGTGGCCTGCCGGCCAGCTCGAAGGTGCTGGCCGCGGTCAAGGACAAGCTGCCCGAGGCGGACCAGAAGACGCTCGCCTTCCTCGACGAGGCCAAGGGCGAGCTGACCGACCCGCCGGCCGCTCCGCCGAAGGGCGCGAGCGCCATGGAGGACATCCTGACGCGTTACTCGGAGGAGGTCATGTTCGGTCGCATGACCCCCGATGACGCTGCGCAGAAGTTCATCACGGAGGCCAACGCCTCCATCGCAGGCTAAGGAGAGTCATGAAGTACGCGTTCGTCGGGCTCGGGCACCGCGCGCAGATGTACGTCGACGCGCTGCTCGGAGATTGGCGCGACGCCGGCACCATCGTCGCCCTGTGCGATACCAACCGCACCCGCATGGACTACTACGTCGAGCGGATCGGGCGGCAGGTGCCGTGCTTCGCCCCTGAGGAGTTCGGCAAGGTGCTCGAGCTCGCCGACGCGGTCATCGTCACCACCGTCGACGCCGCCCACGCGACGTACGTGTGCGCGGCGCTCGACGCGGGCCGTGACGTCATCGTGGAGAAGCCGCTCACGATCGACGCCGACGGCTGCGCGGCCATCGCCGCGGCGGCGGAGCGCAGCAGCGGCAAGCTGATCGTCACCTTCAACTACCGGTACTCGCCGCGCAACTCCGCGGTGCGCCGCCTGCTGAAGGAGGGCGCGATCGGCGAGGTGACGTCGGTGCACTTCGAGTGGACGCTCGACACGATCCACGGCGCCGACTACTTCCGCCGCTGGCACCGCGACAGGGCCAACTCCGGCGGCCTGCTCGTGCACAAGTCCACCCACCACTTCGACCTGGTCAACTGGTGGCTGGGCGCGGCGCCCGAGATGGTCTTCGCGCAGACCGGCCTGCGTTTCTACGGCGCGGAGAACGCGAGGAAGCGCGGGCTCGGCGAGCGGCCCAGGCGCGCGCACGGCGCGCCGGGTCTCGGCAGCGACCCCTGGCTGCTCGACATCTCCGCCGACGAGCGGCTCAAGCGGCTCTACCTGGACGCCGAGCACGAGGACGGCTACCTGCGCGACCAGGACGTCTTCGGCGAGGGCATCACGATCGACGACAACATGTCGGTCATGGTCCGCTACACCAACCAGGCCGTGATGACGTACTCGCTGCACGCCCACGCGCCGTGGGAGGGCTACCGGGTCGCCTTCAACGGCACGGAGGGCCGGCTGGAGCTGGACGTGGTGGAGCGGGAGTGGACGCCCGTCCACGCCGCCATCGACCCGAGCGCCGCCTCCAAGGAGCACGCCACCGGGTCCTCCGAGCGGCTGCTGCTGCGCCGCCACTGGAGCCCGCCGGAGGAGATCCCGATCGAGCAGGGCGCCGGCGGCCACGGCGGCGGCGACCGCCTGCTGCTGAACGACGTCTTCCGCGGCCCCGGCGACGACCCGCTGGCCCGCCAGGCGGGCTACCGCGACGGCATCCGCAGCGTGCTCACCGGTCACGCCGCCAACATCTCCGCCAGGACCGGCGCCCCGGTCCTGCTCGGCGACGACGGGACCCGTGTTCTCTGAGCTGGCCCCCATCGCCGCCGCGCAGCTCGGGCTCTATCCCACCCTGCCGGGGCCCGAGCTGCGCGCGCGGGCGCGTGAGGCCATCGGCGTGCTCGACCTGAGCGCGGGCGACGTCCGGGTCGAGCGCTCCTGGACCGACGGCGACCTGTACGGCGAGGAGCTGTCCTGGTCGGTGGGCTTCGGGCCGCGCACCCGGGCCTACCTGCTGCGCCCGCGCGCGGCCGACGGCCCGCTGCCCGGCGTCGTGGCGCTGCACTGCCACGCCGGCATGAAGTGGGCGGGCAAGGAGAAGATCGCCGACGGCCCCGGCGCGCCCAGTCCCGAGGTGCGCCGGCTGCGCGGCGAGCTCTACGGCGGCCGGGCCTACGCCAACGAGCTGGCACGGCGCGGGTTCGTGGTGCTCGCCCACGACGTGTTCGTGTGGGGCAGCCGCCGCTTCCCGCTGGAGCTCCCCGAGCGGCCGGAGCTGAGCGAGGCCGACCGCTACGACCTGGCCGCCCGCGAGCACGAGCACGTCGTGGCCAAGCACTGCGCCGCGCTCGGCACCTCGTTCGCGGGCGTCGTCGCGGGGGAGGACCTCGCGGCGGCGGCCTACCTGCGCTCACGCCCCGACGTGGCCGAGGTGGGCTGCGTGGGGCTGTCGGGCGGCGGGCTGCGGGCCGCGCTGCTCGGCGCGTTCGACCCCGACATGCGCGCGGTCGTCGTGGCCGCCATGGCCTCCTCCTTCCGCGACATGCTCGGCGGGCACGTCGAGCTGCACACCTGGATGCTGTGGCCGCCCGGCCTGCCGCGCCTGGGCGACTACCCCGACCTGGTGGCCGCCCGCGCGCCCGCGCCGCTCATGGTCCAGTACGCCACGCGCGACCGCCTCTTCCCCGATGAGGGCATCCGGCGGGCGCACGCCATCATCGCCGGGCGCTACCGCGACGCGCCCGGCGCGTACGAGGCCGTCTTCGCCGACGTGCCGCACTGCTTCGACGTGCCGATGCAGGAGCGGGCCTTCGCCTGGCTGGCGGCGAACCTCTCCGGTTCCCCTGCTTCCACGTCGCGATGAGCCCGTCGTAGCCCACCATCCGCGGCACCCACCGCCTGCGATGGGCATCCGTCTGCGGTGTCCATCCGTCTGCGGTGTCCACCCGTCTGCGGTGTCCATCCGCCTGCTGCGCCCACCCGTCTCGCGGGTCCACTGTCTGCTGCGTCCACCGGCCCGGGCGTTCGTCATCCCCGTACGCGGCAGGACCGGCAGGCCATCGCCCGGCTCCCAGCGCGACAGGAAGCGGCGCGCGAGCGCCGCCGCGACCTCCTCGCGCGGCGCGTGCCGCGCAGGTCGGGCAGGCCGAGGTCCGCCTCGCCGGCCGCCGCGACCAGTCGTTCCTTGCTGCCGAAGCGGCGCATCACCATGGCCGGGTCGGCGCCCGCGCCGGCCGCGATGGCCCGCTCGTGGCCGTCTTCGCCGCCGTCTTCGCCGAAGTGCGCCCGCGCGGCCTCCAGGACGGCCGCCTTCGTCGCGGCTCCGGATCGCCTTCTCACCTCGCGCGCCGCCGTCGTCCACTCGCACACCCTGGAACTGCTGGAGCCGTACGGGGTCACCGGCGACCTGGTCGCCCGCGGGGTGCACACCGCGCTTCACCATCCGCGACCGCGACAGGGTGCTGGTGCCGGTGCCCTTCGGCGGGCTGCCCACGCGCTACCCGTACACGCTGATGATCTCCCAGGCCGACACCGAGGCGTACCTGCTGGCCCGGCTGGAGGAGCTGGGCGGCCGGGTGCTGCGGCCGGCCCGCGTCACCGCGGTCACCCAGGACGCCACCGGCGTCGCCGCCACCCTCGACGACGGCACCGTGCTGCGCGCCGCCTACCTGGTCGGCGCCGACGGGATGCACAGCCTGGTGCGCGAGCAGGCCGGGATCGGCTTCACCGGCGGCACGTACGAGGAGTCGTTCGTCCTCGCCGACGTGCGGTTGCGCGGCGGTGTGCCGAAGGACGAGGTCATCCTGTACTTCTCGCCCGACGGCCTGGTGGTCGTCGCGCCGCTGCCCGACGGGGCCACGGCCCGCGCGGCGGCCCGCCCGCTGCGCAACGCGGTGCTCGCGCTGGCCGGCCGTGTCTCCGCCGTCCGCCGCCGCCTCGCCTGGCAGCTCAGCGGCCTGGACCGCCGCTGACCCGGCCTGCCGCCCCTCCTTCGCGTTCAGTCCCTGCGGCGCTTCGGCCGCCCGCCGCGTTCAGTCCCTGCGGCGCCTCGGCCGCCTGCTGATTCAGCTCCTGTGGTGCTTCGGTCGTCTGCCGCGCTCAAGCCCCTGTGGCGCTCCGGCCGCGCGCACTGCGCGTCAGCGGGTGAAGACCTTGGTGACCAGCTCGTGCAGGAGCGTGCGCTCCTCGGGCGTGAGCGGCGCCAGGGTCTCGCGTTCCACCTCCGACACCAGCGTGCGAGCCCGCGACAGCGCCTCCTGCCCGGCGGGCGTGAGCGAGATGCGGTAGCGGCGCCGATCGGCGGGGTCGCGGTCGCGTACGGCGAGGCCCGCCGCGATCAGCCCGTCCATCAGCCGCACCATGTCGCTCGGATCGAGCCCGAGCCGATCGCCCACCTCGCGCTGCGCAGACGCGCCGAAATCGGCGAGCGCCGCCAGCACCGCGAACTCCCACAGGCTCAGCCCCGCCTCCTCCGACAGCCGCCCGGCCAGCGCCTTCCGGCTGCCCGTGCCGACCTTGTGCAGCACGAAGGTCGGGAACGCGAGGAGGGTGGGCGGAAGATCCATGCCACCAAGTGTATGGTGCTCACCAATAATTGACTCCAACCAACTATTGGAGGCAACCCATGGACGTGCTCTGCCCCCGGCTCCTCGTGCGCGACTTCCCGACAACCCTCGCCTTCTACCAGGGCGTGCTGCGCGAGCTGGTCGGCGTCGAACCGGTCAAGGTGCTGCCCGGCTACGCCAACTGGGACATCGACGGCGAGGCCGGCCTGGTCCTGTTCGACCACGCCCAGCTCGGCATCCCTCCGGCGGCGCCGTCCCAGGAGGGCGGTGCGGACCGGGCGATGCTGGTCATGAAGGTGGACGATGTGGAGAAGGCCGCCGCGATCCTGGAACGGCACGGCGCCACCATGGCCGCCCCGCCCCAGGACCGCCCCCAGTGGGGTCCCACGCTGCGCACCGCGCACCTGCGCGACCCGGAGGGCACGCTCATCGAGCTCCAGTCGTACTGACGTGAGCCGCAGCGGTCTTGACGACCCGAGCCCGTTGCGGTCGTGGCGATCCGGGCCCTCACGGTGCGGGCACTCACGGGAGGATCGAGTCCACGTAACCGCCGTCCACCCGCACCGCCGCGCCCGTCGTGGCCGAGGCGAGCGGCGAGCTGAGATAGACCACCAGGTTCGCGATCTCCTCGGGCTCGATCAGGCGCTGTAGCAGCGATTGCGGCCGGTGCAGCCGCATGAACTCGCGCTGCGCCTCCTCCCACGGCAGGTCGCGGTCAACGAGCTGGTAGACGAAGTCCTCCACGCCGCCGGTGTGCGTCGGGCCCGCGATGACCGAGTTGACCGTGACGCCGCTGCCCGCCGCCTCCTTGGCGAAGCCACGGGAGACGGCCAGCAGCGCCGTCTTCGACATGCCGTAATGGATCATCTCGGCCGGGATGGCGATGGCGGAGTCGCTGGCGATGTACTGGATGCGGCCCCAGCCCCGCTCCTTCATGGCGGGCAGGTAGGCCCGGGTGAGCCGGACCGCGGCCAGCACGTTGACCTCGAAGTAGCGCCGCCACTCGGCGTCGTCGATCTCCAGCGGCGGCTTGGCGCCGAAGATGCCGAGATTGTTGATCAGAATGTCGACGTCCGGCAGCGTCCGTACGACCTGCTCGCTGCCCTCATCCGTGGAGACGTCGCCGGGGGCGGCGACCAGGTCGTACTGCTGCTCCCCGCTGATGCGCTCGATGGCCGCGGCGACCGAGCCCTCGCTGCGGCCGTTGATCCCCACCCGGGCGCCGGCCCGCGCGAGCCCGGTGGCGATGGCGGCGCCGATGCCCTGGGTCGAGCCGGTCACCAGTGCGGTCTTGCCTGTGAGATCGATGTGCACGATGTTCTTACCCCCTGACCGCCATTGTCGGTGATCGTCCGGTACTGCCCGCGGCCGGGGCCGCTGCGTAGTCTGGAGTGGGCGTGAGGGGGTGTGGGTGCACCGGATCCTGTGGCTGGTGGTGGCGGCCGCCTTCGTGGCGAGCCTGGTGGTGCCCGAGACCGAGCCACCGGCGACGGACGACGGATGCCCGCCGCGCGACCTGCGGGTCCCCGCCCCGTACGCGGTGACCGGCTACTGGGTGATCCCGCGCGCCGACCCGTGCGTGACCCGCCGCATGGTCGAGGCGATCCACTCCATCGGCGGCGACACCCTGATCACGTTCGGGCCCCGTTTCGCCGCCGGCCGTCCAGGCCCCGACTTCGCCGCCTGCCGGATGGACGGGCGGCCGTGCGCCGAGCCGCCCGGGGTGCGGGTGCGGCGCGTCTACACGTACGTCACCAGCGAGGAGTTCGGCGACGACCTGCTGCGCTGCCCCGGCATCGACCGGCGCGCCGAGGCCGAGGGGCGCGTCTTCTACCGCCTGTCGCTGGCCAGGACGTGCACCGCCCGCGAGCACGACCTGGTGCTGATCTCCACCGACGGCGACGGGATCGGCCATCTGATCCGCGAGGCCGCCGCGTACGGGATGACCGTCTACCCCGGGCTGCCCGCCGCGCCCCAGCGCCCCGGCAAACCGTGGGAGCCCGACCTCGCCCACACCGCGGCGCTCGACGCCTTCACCGCGCGGGTGCTCGCCGGCTACCGGGCGCGGTTCGGCTCGCTGGCGGCGTTCGGCGGGGTGTACCAGTCGTTCGAGCTGGCCGCGCGGGGCCGCTCCGAGCGCGATCCGATCATCTCCCTGTACGCCGCCCAGCACGCCGTGGTCGCCGATGCGCTGCCGGGCAAGAGGATCGTCGTCAGCCCGTACATCGACGCGCGGCGGGGGCGCGGGTTCCCGCCGTCGCAGGTGCCCGCGGGCATCGCGGACATCGCGGGCACCCGGGCCGGGCTGCCCATGGCCATCGCCGTCCAGGACGGACGCGGCACCGGCAAGGTGCCCGTCCACGGCCCGCACGAGGCCGGCGCCGCCGTGGCCGCCCGGCTCCGGCCCGTCGTCGGCGCGGTGACCAACGCGGAGGCGTACTACGGGTCCACCGCCGACTACCTCGAAGCCGCCGCCCGGCGGGTGCCCGACGGGGTCGAGCTGTGGGTGAACATCGAAGGCTTCGAACCTACGCCCGCCCCGGGGGAGTGCGGCCGGGTGGACCCGCAGCCGCCGCGCGGGCGCACCACGAAGGCCCGGCTCGACCAGCAGATCATGGCGACCGCTTCGCACGTCTCCAAGATCATTTCGTACGGCTGGGACCCGTTCTTCACCTGCCAGGCCCGCTACGACACGCCCTCCCTGGCCGACGACATCGCGGCCGGGTGGCGGCAGCCGATCATCGTGGCGGCGCACAGGAAGGAGCTGAACGGGCGGGCCGGCGTGCAGGTCGAGGGCTACAACCTGCGCGGCGGCACCCTGGACTTCGGCGGCACACGGGTCGCGCAGGAGTGGTACGGCCGCACGTCCCGCCTGGAGTCCGCCTGGGCGCCGTACGTCCCCACGTCCCCCTGGACCCCGATCACCGCCACGAACTCGGCGGGGGAGTCGAGCACGAGCCCGTACGTGATGCGGTAAGAGCCCCGGAATTGTCGGTGGCGGTCGCTACTTTTCGATCATCCCCCGATCGATGGAGGTTGGTGATGTATCGACAGGGCGACATCCTGCTCGTCCCCGTTCCCGAGGAGTCCGCGCCCGCCGCGTCGCCTCCCGAGCCACGTGACGCGCGCGGGCGGTTGGTGCTGGCGTACGGCGAGGCCACCGGGCACGCGCACGCCATCGCGGGCCCGGGCACCCTGTCCCAGGGGTTCCTCCACCTGCCGGAGGGCGGGCGGCTCGTCCACGAGGAGCACGCGGCGATCACGCTGCCCAAGGGCTGGTACCGCGTGGTCAGGCAGCGCGAATACGTGCCGGGTTCCTTCCAGATGGTCGCCGACTGATGAGCACACCGGCATGGGAGCAGGTGGCGCTGGCCACCGGGCCCGGCGAGGGGGCCGAGGCGGCGGTGCGTCACGCGTACAAGGGGGCGGGGCTGCCCGAGCCCGAGCTGGTCGTGACGCTGCCGTCCCCGGCGGCGGGGGCGGTCGTGGCGGCCTGGCTGACGGGTGACGAGCAGACACGCGCGGCGCTGGCCGAGGCGGGGCTCGCGCCGGAAAGTCCTGCGGGGGCCTTTCCGGCGCCGGAGCCGCCCCGCCTGCTCGGGGCCGGCGGTCCCGGGCGTTCGGTGCGCGACGACCTGCGCACCAGGCCGTGGGAGCGCGCCAGGGCGGCGGCGTACGCCGAGCTCGGGCCCGCCGGCTGGGCTGAGCACTGGGCCGGGACGGGCGGCCGGCTCTGGCCGCAGGTCGAACGCCTGATCAGCGACATCCGGCGAGCGATCGGCCGGCTGGGCGACGACCCGTCCGACCCGCCGGCGGCCGAGCCGGGCGCCCGGCGGGACGGGGCCGGCGGCTCTTCCCCGGGCGGCCGGGACGTCGGCGCGGTGCTCCGGGAAGCCACCCTCGACGCCATACTCGGCCAGCACGACGCCCCCTGGCTGTTCGCCTTCGACGCGCTCGGCACCACGCGCCGGGGCCTCGCCGCGCCCGCCCGCGCCGGCCACGCCCGTTCGCAAGGGCCGGGCGAGGACGACGGGCTGGGCGGGCCGGTCGCCGCAGACGGCCGGGACGACTCGGATGGTCTCGATGGCCGAGGCGGGATCGGCGGGCGTGGCGGCCGAGAGAGCCGGGACGGGCGTGGCGAGCCGGGCGCTCGCGTCGGCCTGGACGGCTCTGACGGGCGTGATGGGGCCGGCAGGTCCGAGAGCCCGGAGGGGCGTGGCGGGCTCGGGGGTCCTGCGGGTCTCGGCGATGACGTTCCGGGTCTCGACGGGCTCAAGCGGGTGGCCGAGCAGGCGGGGTGGTGGTGGCCGTACGAGCGGGTGGCGATCGTCACCGAACGTCCCGTCGAGCTGCACTTCGACGACCTCGGCCGGCTGCACCGCGCCGACGGGCCCGCGCTGTCGTACGCCGACGGCTTCGCCCTGCACGCCTGGCGCGGCATGCCCGTGCCGGCCGGCTTCGGCGCCGTGATGAGCGATCTCACCGCCGAACGCATCCGCACGGAGCGCAACGCCGAGCTGCGGCGCGTCATGCTGGAACACTTCGGCTTCGAGCGCTACCTCACCGAGTCCGACGCCAAGCGGATCCACTCCGACGAGACCGGCACGCTGTGGCGAGCCGACCTGCCGGGGGACGAGCCGCTGACCATGGTGGAGGTGGTCAACTCCACACCGGAGCCCGACGGCACCCGCCGCACCTACTTCCTGCGCGTGCCCCCGTGGATTCGGCGTGCCAAGCAGGGCGTGGCCTGGACCTTCGGCCTCACCGAAGACGAGTACACCCCCGAACGCGAAACCTGACCCGTCAACCGCCTAACCGTCCCGGCCCCGATGCCTGGGGGTGGGAGCGGCGTGGGTGGGTCCCGGCATCCCGGCCCGCCTTGCGCTGCGCGGGTCCCCGGCGTCTTGGCCCGGTCCGCGTCGCCCGGGTGCCGCGGCGGGGCAGGCGCCTTGGGGGGCCAGTCGCCTCGGCGGGGCGGGCGCTTTCGGCTGGTCAGTCGCCTCGGCGGGGCGGGCGTCGTCGGGGGTCAGGTGGGCCAGGCGTGCGGGATGCGTTCGAGGATGCCGCCGGCGAAGACGTCGTACAGGCCCAAAGGCTCCAGGTGGACGTAGCCGATGTGGCAGTCGCACGCGGCGGCGGGGCAGGGGCGGGGGCGGAGGGCGGCGCGGTACGAGCCGTCGTACAGGTTCCCCAGCACCTCCGGGATGAAGTGGCAGCGGCGTACGGTGCCGTCGCCGTAGACGGAGATCACGGTGTCGCCGGTGCGGCAGGGCAGGCCGGCGCTGGCGTGGGGGAAGCGGCTGTAGGGGAAGAGAGGGTCGATGGCCGTCCACTCGGCGGCCTCGTCGTCGGTGTAGAGGCGGCCTTCCTCGGCGTTGACCCACAGGTACGTCGAGGGCGGCAGGTCGGCCCGCAGCCGCCGGGCGTGCGGCAGGTGGGCGGGGTCGCCGACGATGCCCACGCTGTGGCGCACCGGCAGGGAGCGCACCTTCCCCAGGAACCGCTCGTACGGGACCTGGGTCGGGTGGTACGTCACCCACAGCGCCGCCCGCTCGGACGCCTCGGCCAGCCACTCGGTGCGGCAGCTCAGGTTGGTCTGGATGGCCACCCTGGCGACGTGGGGCAGCCAGGACAGCTCGACCAGAGCCCGCCGGTACCACGACCTGACGAGCCCTTCGCCCCACGGCGTGAACAGGATCGACAGCTCCTCGTCCTGCGCGGCCGCCCAGGCGGTGAAGCGTTCGAGCGCGGCCCGGTCGGTGCGCAGCTGCTCGGGGGTGTCGCGGCGCTTGGCGAACGGGCAGTAGGCGCAGTCGTAGTCGCAGCTCGCGAGCGGGCCGCGGTAGAGGATGGTCAGCATGGCCGGTAGGACTCCATGAGGGCCCGCACGCGGGGCGAGAACAGGGCGGGGCCGATGGCGTCGGAGCGGGTGAGCCCTTCGGGGGTGAGCGTGACGGTCTCGTCGGTGATCGTCAGCCAGGGGGCGAACGCGTCGGCGAGCGGGAAGTCGTCGAGCACGTCGGTGCCGAAGCGGGAGGCGTACAGGGAGCGCGACATGCCCTCGGCGCGCAGCAGCGACTGGATGAGGTGGCGCCGCTTGCGCTCGTCGTCGTCGAGGACGAAGCCGACGTTCGCGACGTCGAAGTCGTCCCTGGCGATGTAGTCGTCGATGATCGCTCGGACGTGCCGGGCCTCGACGGCGTACTCGAAGGAGTAGTGCAGGCCGCTGGTGTAGGAGCGGGCGCCGCAGCCGAGGCCGACCATGCCGTCGGTCTGGCAGCAGTAGCCGGTGCCGGACTCGACGCCGGGCAGGCGGAACATGCGCATCGAGACCTGCTCGTATCCGGCGGCCAGCAGGTGGTCGCGGCCGACCCGGTACAGCTCGAGCCGCTGGTCGTCCCAGGCCCGCCCCTGCTTGCCGAGCCCGGTCAGCGGCCGGACGTACAGCGGGTAGAGGTAGATCTCCTCGGGCCGCCAGCCGAGCGCCGTGTCGAGCGAGTAGCGCCACGAGCGCGGTGTCTGCCCGTCGATGCCGTAGATGAGGTCGATGTTCAGCACCGGCACGCCGGAGGCCCTGATCGCGTCGAGCGCGGCGTCCACGTCGGCGCGTTTTTGCGGGCGTACGGCCGAGCGTGCCTCCTCGGGCACGAAGCTCTGCACGCCGATCGAGATGCGCGAGGCGCCGCGTTCTGCCAGCACGGACAGGCGGTCGGGGGTGGCGGTGGCGGGCGAGGTCTCGACGGACAGCGGGATGCGCGCGAGATCGACGCCCATCGCCTGCTCGGTGAGGTCGAACAGGCGGGTCAGCTCGCGGGCGCTGAGGTAGGTGGGGGTGCCGCCGCCGATGGCCGCCGTGGTGAAAGCGGTCTTCTCCACGGCGTCGCGGACCTGCCGGGCTTGGCGTTCGAGCGCGTCGAGGTAGGCGGTGACCAGCTCCTCGGGGGCGCCGGTGCGGGTGAACAGGTTGCAGAAGCCGCAGCGCATCTCGCAGAACGGGATGTGCACGTAGAGGGCGCCGGGCCGCTCGCCGGCCCAGACCTCCTTGAGGCGCGGGCGCGGATCGAGCGGGCGGTAGGCGGTCTTGTGGGGGTAGGCGTAGACGTAGCTCTGATAGGGGCCTTCATGCGGCCGCATGGTTCTCCAGGACGAAGTGGGTGTAGGGGACGGTCCAGACCACCTCGTGGCCGATCCGGTGACCGGTGTGGCCGTCCTCGCCGTACGCGGTGCCGTGGTCGGAGCACACGATGGCCAGGCACGGACGGCGACGGCGGCGCATGAGGTCGTAGAGGCGGCCGATGTGCCGGTCGACGTAGCGCAGGGCGGCGGCGTGGGTGTCGATGGAGTCCTCGCGGGCGCCCGGCAGGTAGAAGTGGTTGGGCTGGTGCAGCGCCGAGACGTTGAGGAAGAGCATGACCAGGCCGGGTACGCGGCCGAGCACCTCGGCGGCGCGGTCGATCTGGCGCTCGAGCGAGCCGGGGTTCGTGACGCCGAACTCCGGCTCCCAGTGGCTCTCGGCGAACAGGCCGGGCAGCGCGGACCCGAGCGGGGTCAGCTTGTTGAAAAAGCCCACGCCGCCGATGCAGACGGTGTGGTAGCCGGCCCGCGCCAGCCCGGTGGGCAGGTCGGGCGCGTCGAACACCCAGGTGCCCGGCGCGGTCGTCTCGCTGCCGGGGAACGTGGCCGCGAACAGCCGGGGATGGGGCCCCGGCGTGACCGGGGTGGGCAGGAACCCGGCGAACATGGCGGCGTGGGCGGCGTAGGTGAAGCTGCCGGGGCTGTGCCGCCGCTCCCAGCGCACGCCGGGCGGCAGCAGGCCGGGCAGCAGCCCGGCCGCCTCCTGCTCGGCGGCCACGTCGTAGCGCAGCGTGTCGAGGGTGATCATGAGGATGTCGTGGGTGCCCACGATCGTGTTCATGTCGAGGTTCATGTCGCTGTGGTCGGCTCGCTGTGGTCGGCGCGGAGCCGTGTTTCGGTGCCAGTGTCTCGGTGCCAGTGTTTCGGTGTCCGTGTCTTGGTGTCCGCGTCTCGGAGTCCGTCGCGGCGGTCATGTCGCGGTGCTCATGTCGCGGTGCTCAGGTTGCGGTGCTCAGGTTGCGGTGCTCATGTCGCGGTGGTCGGTGCGAGGTCGGTACCGGCCGCTCAGTACGGCCTCGACCTGTTCGGCATAGGTGTCACGCCCATGTCCTGAAAAATCCACCAATCTTGGGAGGAGGTCGCCGAAGGCGTTGACCTCCGCCACCGCCACCGACCGCCAATCGGCCCCCACCATCACATCGACGCCCGTGGTCAGGCTGCCGGGGAAGCACCGGGCCGCGGCGGTGCAGACCTCCAGCACCCGCTCCCACAGCCCGGCCCGGCGGCGTACGACGTCGAGATCGCCGCGCGCGCCCCCGAGGTGCAGGTTGGTCATGGGCACGCGGCTGGTCCGCACGACGGCGTGGGTCGGAGCGCCCGCCACCGTCACCACCCGCAGGTCGAACGCCCGCCCGCCGGTCATCGCCTTGGGGAACCACCGCTCGACGTGCAGCCCGTCGGGAGCCAGCAGGTCGACCAGCCGGCGCACCTCCGCCTCCTCGGCGATGGTCCTGACCCGCAGCGAGTTGCGCAGCTCGCCGCCGATCCAGACGGCCGAGGTGACCGCGTGGACCCGGCGGCCGCTGGTCTGGAAGGCGATCACGCCGGAGGCCGACGAGCCGTGGGCGGGCTTGACGAACACCCGCGCCCACCCCCGCCGCGCCATCTCCGCGCGCAGCTCGTCGTACGAGCGGGTCGCGAACGCCTCGGGCACCGGCACCCCGGCCGCCGCCAGCACCGCGTGGCAGCGCCGTTTGTCGAACATCACCTTGATCTCGTCGACGTCGCCGAGCAGCCGCACGCCGGGGATCGCCGCGACCCGGTCGAGCCCGGCCCCGAACGCCTTGTACCAGGCCGCGCCGCCGCCGACCCTGGTGGGGTCGCCCGGCCCGCGCAGCAGCTCGTCGGCCCGCGCGTCCTCACCGGGAGAGTCGATGCGCAGCAGCGAGCCATCGGGCGCGCCGATCTCCCGCCCGGCGAGCACGTCGTGCCAGGACACGACGTACGGCTCCGGCAGGCCCCGCGCCACGACCGCGTCGCGGAACAGCGTGACCCGCCGGTCTCCCGGCGTGCCGGCCACGGCGAAACGCACCGTCACTCCCACCCCGCGACGCGGGGCGTGGCACCGGGGGACATGGAGGACGGCCGGCTCGGCCCGAGGGTCATGCCGGCCTCACTCGCTCACCGCGACGTACTGCCAGTGGTCCTCGGGGTCGGCGGGCTCGCCGAGCAGCACCTCGACGCCCGGCAGCGCCGCGGTCAGGCGGGCGGCCATGGACTCGCCGATGTAGTGGTGGCGCAGGTCGAGCCGGCGCAGGTGGGTGAGCGGCTGGCCGCTGAGCAGGGCCGCCGCGCCGTCGTCGCCGAGCGAGCCCATCGACAGGCTCAGCGTCTCCAGCCGGGCCACGACCGGGGCCGCCGCCACCGCGCCGGCCAGCTCGTCGGCGTACGGACAGTTTTGCAGGCCGAGGTAGCGCAGCGCGGGCAGCCGGGCGCCGGAGAGGATGCCGGAGACGTCGTCGAGCGTGGAGTCGCCGCCGTAGTCGTCGATGCCGAACCAGAGCTCGAGGTGCTCGAGCGCGGGCAGGTCGGACTCGCCGACCCCGCGCACGACCGCGGCGGGCAGGCCACCGGTCTCGAACCTGAGCACGCGCAGCGACTCGTGGCGCACCGGCGGGAAGCGCAGCTCCGACCCGCCGCGCACCTCAAGCCGCTCCAGCCGGGGGAAGGCCGTCAGCAGCGGCGTGACGTCGGACTGCTGGATCCAGGAGATCTCCGACTGCTCGGGAGAGATCGCGCCGAGGAACACCGAGCGCAGCTCGGGCAGCCGGTCGGCATTGCCGGCGAGCAGCTTGACGATCTGCTCGGAGCTGGTTTCGGCGTTCTCCTCCCACTCGCCGATCACGATCGCCTTGACCTTCGCCGTGTCGGCGTGGTCGAAGAACCAGCCGAGGACCTCCATGATGTCGTCGGGAAGCTCCTCGCTCCACTCGCTCGCCTGGAGCTTCCAGGCGACCGCCCCCGGATCCGGGGGCGGCGACTCCACCAGGCTCTTCTCGGACAGCACGGAGTACACCGGCAGCCCGGCGTAGAAGTCGTCGTAGGTGTCGTCGTGGCTGGGCTGGTCGTCGAAGAGCACGGATGGTCCTCGGTTGTCGGGGGCTACAGCGACTCCTGTTCTACTAGATCCACCCGACAATTCCGGGGCTCAGCCCTGGAGGTTCGCCGACAGCAATTCCAGCAGGGGCTCGCGGCGTACGCAGTGCTCCAGCAGGAAAGAGTCGGCCAGCTCGATCAGCTCGTCGTCGCCGAGCCCGCGGAAGCGCTCGGCGTACTCCGGCAGCATGGCCTGGGCCATCAGGATGTGCCTGATCAGGTCGTCGGTCTGGTAGCGGGCGCCCCACGGGTAGGGGTCCCACTCGGGGAACTCGGTCTCGACCAGCGTGTGCAGCGGGGCGAGCGCCTCCGCGCACTCCTCCATCGTGGAGCCCCAGCGGTCCACGCCGAGCCGCCGCTTCTTGGCGATGACCTCGCCGAACCGGTCCAGGTACGCCCCCGTGGCGTGCACCAGGCCCTGTAGCCCGACGTCCTTGTACGTCCACAGCGACCAGCCCGCGCCGTGCTCGTCGTAGATCGACAGCTGGTCGCGCAGGATCTGGTAACGCTGCTCGTCCACGGCGGGGTCGCCGGTGTAGACGGGCCCGAACTCGCCCACCCACAGCGGCGTGCCGGTCTCCCGCTGGAAGCTCGAGCGCTTGGCGAACGTGCGCTCCAGCTCGTTGCGGTCGCACCACTCGCCGCGCGTGTAGCCGGGGTACGGGCCTCCGTGCGCGAACCCGGCCAGCGCGTAGTCGTGCATGACGAAGACCGTGTTCTCATACACCTCCCGAAATATCGAGAAGTCGGTGGAGTAGCGGTTTCCGTCCAGGAACAGTACGTGGTGCGGGTCCGTCGCCCTGATCGCCTTCACCAGCCGGTCGTAGAACGGCCCGATCACCTTCCCCGACACGTCGGCCGGCTCGTTGGCCGGGTTGTATCCGGCGACCCACGGATTGTCGCGATAGTGGTCGGCGATCACCTCCCACAGGTGCACCGCCCGGTCCTGGAAGTGCCGGTGCTGCCAGAACGCGGCGACGTGGGTGGGGTTGTCGCTGTGCCAGTGCTGGTTCTGCGCGCCGGGCAGCGCGTGCAGGTCGATCACGCTGTAGATGCCGCGCTCGCCCAGCATGGCGATGACCCGGTCGAGGTGGCGGAAGCCGCGCGGGTCGATCTCCATCGGCCGGTCGTCGGACTCCCAGTGGCGGTAGTTGACCGGGATGCGCACGCAGTTCATGCCCAGCCCGGCCAGCAGGTCGGCGTCCTTCTCGGTGAAGAACGAGGTCAGCAGCCGTTCGAAGAACAGCTCGGCCCGCTCGTCGCCCAGTACGGCGCGGACCGCCTCGCGCATGGCGGACTCGTTGGCCGGGTAGCCGGTGATGAAGTTCTCCATGTTCATCCAGCCGCCGAGGCCGACCCCGCGCAGCCGTACCGGCGTGCCGTCCTCGGTCACCAGCCGGGTCCCTGACACGTGCAGCATGGACTCACTCACCCCTTCGTCGCGCCGGCGGTGAGCCCACCGACAAGGTGTCGTTCCGCGATGGCGTAGAAAGCGAGCGCGGGCACCATGGCCAGGATCAGGTAGGCCAGGATGCGCGCGGTGTCGGAGGCGTACTGTCCCTGGAACTGCTGGATGCCGAGCGGCAGCGTCCAGCTCGACTCGTCGCTGAAGACCACCAGCGGGAGCATGAAGTTGTTCCAGCTCCCCACGATGGCCAGCACGGAGACGGTGGCGATGGCGGGCCTGGCCATCGGCAGCAGGATGCGCCACAGGAATCCGAACGGCGAGCACCCGTCGATCGTGGCGGCCTCCTCGATCTCGCCGGGGATGCTGCGGAAGAAGCCGCGCAGGATGATGATCGTCAGCGGCAGCCCGAAGGCCGCCTGCGTGAGGATCACGCCCAGCGGGTTGTCCAGCAGCCCGAACGCGCGCAGCAGCACGAAGATCGGCAGGATCGCCACCGCGAACGGGAACATCAGCCCGGCGGTGAAGAGCGTGAAGAACAGCTCCCTGCCGCGGAAGGCGAACCGGGCGAAGACGAACGCGGCCAGCGCCGACAGCGCCACCGTCAGCACGGTCGTGCTGATCGCGATGAACGTGCTGTTCCACATCTGCCGCCAGAACGACGCGGAGCCGAGCACGTCGGTGTAGTTCTCGGTGACCCACGTCGAGGGCAGCCCGAACGGGTTCCCCGACAGCTCGCTGTTGGTCTTGAAGCCGCCGAGCAGCGCGTACACGACCGGGGCGACCATGAAAGCGCCCACGATCACCGCGATCACGTGCAGCGGCAGCGTGTTGCGCCGCCTCTTGAGCGGCTTTCCCGTCTTGCTGCTCATCGCCTGTCTCCCATCGAGGTGGTCGCGCCCTCAAGGTCGCGGCGCATCACGAAACGCTGGTAGAGGAGGGCGAAGACGAGGCTGAGCGCGAACATCACGACGCTGATCGCGCTGGCGTAGCCGACCTGGGAGCGCTTGAAGCCCCACTCCATCATGGTGACCGCCATCGTCTCCGACGAGTGCGAGGGCCCGCCGCCGGTCAGGATCCAGACCAGGTCGAAGAGCTGGATCGTGTAGATGACCGACAGGAAGACGCTGATCCGGATCGTCGGGCCGAGCAGCGGCAGCGTCACGTACCTGAACGTCTTCCAGCCCGTCGCCCCGTCGATCTGGGCGGCCTCGATCAGCTCGTTCGGGATGTTCTGCCGTCCCGCCAGATAGATCATCATGTGGAAGCCGAAGTACTTCCAGGTCATGACCAGGAACAGCGACGGCATCACGGTGTCGGGGTCGGCCAGCCACTCCGACTCCAGGCCCACCAGCCCGAGGATCTGGTTCGCCATGCCCGAGCCCGGCGAGAGGATCAGCGAGAACAGCACGCCGGTGATGACCTCGCTGAGCACGTACGGGGCGAAGAACACCACCCGGTACAGCGCTCTGCCGCGGATGCGCTGGTTCAGCAGCATGGCGATGGCCAGCGAGAACGGCAGCTGGATGCAGATCGAGAACAGCACCAGGACCAGCAGGTGCCACAGGTCCTGGGCGAAGATCTCGCTGCTGAACAGCCGGGTGAAGTTGTCCAGGCCGATGAAGTTGGTCGGCAGCCCGCCCAGGCCGTTCCACTTGAAGGCGCTGGAGTAGATGGCCACCAGCATGGGGGCCACGACCAGCAGCAGGAACAGCACCAGCGCGGGGAGCATGAACAGCGTGATGCTGATCCACCGGCCGCGTCGCTTCGTCGCAGGAGCGGGGGCCGGAAGCTTGACCGCCTCCGGCCCTCTCGTGAGCGTCGTCATCCTTCGCTCTTGGCCACTTCGGTGATATCGGCGCCGACCTGTTCCGGTGTCTTCGTCCCGGCGAACAGCTCGGCCACGCTGTCGTTCACCTGCGCGCCGACCGCGGGCGGGTAGGCCTGGTCCAGGTAGAGCTGGTAGCCGGTGGCGCTCGACAGCGCCTCCGCGACCGCCTTGAGGTTCGGGTCCTTGACCGCGCTCTCCTCACCCTTGAGCACCGGCAGCACGCCGCCGGACTCCACGGCCTCGGAGTGCTTGTCCATCTGGGTCATGAACTTGACGAACTCCACGGCCTCCTTCGGCGCGTCCGCGCCCACGGCCAGACCGTTGCCGCCGCCGAACGCGTCGTCGATCGAGCCCTTGCCGCCCTCGACCGCGGGGAACTTGAAGAAGCCGAGGTCGTCGCCGAGGCCCTTGCCCGCGTCGTTCTGCGTGGCGGGCGCCCACTGGCCCATCAGCTCCATGGCGGCCTTGCCGTTGCTGACCAGCGCGGCCTGGCCGTCGGGCGTCGAGTACGCCGCGTTGAGGAAGCCCTTCTGGAACGGCTCCAGGTCGGCCAGCGCCTTCACCTGCCGGCCCGCCTCGATGAACTCGGGCTTGGTGAAGTCGTGGTCGGTCTCGGCCTGCTTGAGCGCCTCCAGGCCGCCGATGCGCAGCGCGAGGTAGGCCCAGTAGTAGTGGCCCGGCCACTTCTCCTTGCCCGCCAGGGCGATCGGGGTGGTCCCGGACGCCTTGAGCTTCTTGACGTCCTCAAGGAACGCCGACCAGGTCGTGGGCGGCTCGTCGATGCCCGCCTCTTTGAAGAGCTTCTTGTTGTACCAGAAGCCCACCAGGCCGATGTCGGTCGGCAGACCGTACGTCTTGCCGTCCACCTGGTACGCGCTCAGCGACGCGGGCGTGAAGTTCGGCAGCACATCGGCGACGTCCTCCGAGATGTCCTTGACCAGGCCGGCGTCGATCTGCTGCTGGAGCACGCCGCCGCCCCAGGTGGCGAAGATGTCAGGTGCCTTGCCGGACTGCGTGATCGTGGTGAGCTTGGCCTTGTACGCCTCGTTCTCCAGGACGGTCGCCTTGATCGTGACGTTCGGGTGCGCGGCCATGAACTCCTTGGCGCGCTTGTCCCACAACGTCTTGAGCGGATCCGCCGTCGACAGGTGCCACCATTCCAGCGTCACCTTCTGGGGAGCGCCGTCTTCTTGAGGAGCGGACTCCCCACCACCACTGCCACTGCAACCGGCCACAAGCAAGGCGGTCGCAAGCACCACCAGACTGCGTTTCATGGGGTTCCTTCCTCAGCTGGCGTATTGAAACTTTCGTGAACCCCCCGATAGTTTCGTTGCCGTGATCGTAGGTAAACGGCAAGTTAAGCGTCAATACCTGCCGTGGGAGCGATCCCAAACCGAAACTTTCGGATACACTCCCGATTTGTGTCAGCAGCGAAGAGGCGGGTCACGATCGCACTGATCGCCCAAGAGGCCGGCGTGTCCATCCCCACGGTCTCTAAGGTCATCAACGGGCGTCCGGAGGTCGCTCCGGCGACCCGCCACCGCGTCGAGCGCCTGCTCCAAGAGCACGGCTACCAGCGGCGCATCAGCCAGGACGACACCCCGGCGGGCCTGGTCGACCTCGTCTTCGCCGAGATCGAGTCGCCATGGGCCATGGAGATCGTGCGCGGAGCCGAGAGCGCCGCACACGACGCCGGCGCCAGCGTCGTCATCTCCGTCCTGCACACCCACGCGGGCCCCGGCCGCGACTGGCTCGAACGCCTCGCCGCGCGGCGGACCGACGGCGTCGTCATCGTCGCCTCCCGCCTGTCCACCGGCATCCAGGCCCAGCTCAGCGCCCGCTCGCTGCCGTTCGCCGTGGTCGATCCCGAAGGCGAGCCCGCGCCCGGCGTCGTCTCCGTCGGCGCCACCAACTGGAACGGCGGCCTCGCCGCCACCCGCCACCTCATCGAGCTCGGCCACCGCCGCATCGGCATGATCAGCGGCCCGTCCGACATGCTGTGCAGCCAGGCCCGCATCGACGGCTACCGCGCCGCGCTCGAGACCGCCGGGCTGCCCGTCGTGCCCGAGCTCATCCGGCGCGGCACCTTCCTCGTCGAATCCGGCCACGACGAGGGCCACGCCCTGCTGTCCCTGCCCGAGCCGCCCACCGCCATCTTCGCCGCCAGCGATCTGATGGCCTTCGGCGTCTTCGAGGCGGCCCGCCAGCGCGGCCTGCGCGTCCCCGAAGACCTCAGCGTCGTCGGGTTCGACGACCTGCCCCTGGCCAAGTCCGCCTGGCCCCCGCTCACCACCGTCCGCCAGCCGCTGCAGGAGATGGCCGCGCTCGCCACCAAGACGGTGCTGGCCATGGGGCACGGCGAGGTGCCGGAGACCAAGCGGGTTGAGCTCGCCACGGAGCTGATCGTTCGCGAGAGCACGGCCCGCTACGAGGGCTGATCCGCGGGGCGGCGGCCGGCCGCGCCCGTTCACGGGCGCGAGCCGGCGGTGCTGAGCCGTGGCCTGCTGTGAGGCGTACGGCTGCGAGCCGTGGTCGCCTGACGCGGCGAGGCGTGGTTCACGCGAACCTGCTCAGAGGGCGTCCGCGCGGCCCGACCCCGAGACGCTGGCGCGCATCCGCAAGGAGCTGGGGGACGTCACGCTCTACCTGGTGCGGCTCGCCGACGTCCTGGGAGTCGACCTGATGGCGGCGGCGCACGCCAAACTGGAGGACAACGACCGCCGGTACGACGCCGAGCGCTACCGGGGTTCGGCGAAAAAGGCCCCGCCGAGCGAGCGGTGATTTCGTACTATTTCATCTAATAAGAGTGCTTTCCCAAAAGGGAAAGCAGGGAGAATAGCCTTGGAAGTCGGATTCTCATACCGATACCCGAGCGGGCGGCGGCACGACCTGAGTACCCTCGGTTCCGCCGAGTCGTGCTGGTGAGCATCAATGCGGAGGATTGATCGCTCATATCCAACGCCTCCGCGTTTCCCCTGCTCATCGATGTCGTACGCCGTCCCTCTCCGTTCGCCGGAGAAGTCGGCAAGCCCATTCTGGTGTTCACCGGCGACATGTCACCCGTCGATGAAGCCGTGGACGACGTCAGAAAAGTCGGCCGCCGGGCGCCGCACGCGCTGATCGACGCGTCCGCCGCTCCCGATGCGGTGGGAATTGTCGAGCGGCCGGCCTCCCGCGACGGTCTTTTTCCGCGTTGGGTCGGCGGCACGCTGCTTTCACCGCCCCGTTTTCTGCTGACCCGGTTCATTCTCTGGCCTGGCGGGAGGCCCAGCCGGAAACCGGCGAGAAAAAGCAATCGCCCTGCTGCACGCCACGCTGCCGCTCATGGGCATGCCCGACTACCGGTGGTTCCCTAAGGCTCCCCATGGACGGCGCGCGGCGGAGGACGGCCTCATCGAGTACGCGATGCGCATCGGCGGCCGGGCAGAACACGGGCAGCAGACCGATTACCGGGAGACGGCCGAGCGCCTGCTGGTCGCGGCGCTGCTGGAGGACCTGCGCCAGGCGTACCGGCGCCGCCTGTTCCCGTGATCGTGGCCCGGATGGGGGCGCCACACCTATCCCGTGGTGGGCATCAAGCGCGCCGACCCGGGTACGGCGGGGCGCCGGTTCATCGAGCTGGTCGCGGAGGTCAGGGGTCGACAGGGGCCGGCGAGGGCCGCTGCTGCTCGCCGCCTCGACGCCGGAGCCGTCGGCGCCCCATCACCCCGAGTTCGACGCCGGCCACGGCGACGCCCCGGCCGGGCTCTACCAGCGGTGGAGGCGGGCCATGCGCCTCTTCCGGCCGAGCCCGTACCTGGTGATCGGCACGCGCGCGGAGGACACCGGGCACGCGGAGTACGGCGCCGCCTATGCCGTCACGTCCGCGCTCGGCAAGTACCACAACCAGAACCCACGCGCCCTCGCGGTCTCCTTCTCGCCGCCTTCAGGGCCGTGGCACGCTGGGACGTATGAGGATCATTCGCGCGTCCAGGGTGCTCACCGGACGTCCCGGAGAGACGATCACAGACGGCGAGGTCCTCATCGACGGGTCGCGGATCGTGTCCGTGGGGCCGCGCGGCAGCGCCGGAGAGGCGGCCGCGGCGGCGGAGGTGATCGACCTGCCCGGCCACACGGTGCTGCCGGGCCTGATCGACGCGCACGTTCACCTGGGCTTCGACGACAAGGTCGATCCGGTGACGCGGCGCAGCCCCGAGAGCGACGCCCACCTGCTGCTGCGCATGGCCGAGAACGCCCGCAAGCTCGTCTCCGCCGGCGTCACCACCGCCCGTGACCTGGGCGCGCGCGACTTCCTCGACCTGGAGCTGCGCGACGCCATCGAGGAGGGCCTGGCCGTCGGCCCGCACATCGTGGCCGCCACCAGGCCGATCACCATCACCGGCGGCCACTGCTGGTACATGGGCGGGGAGGCCGACGACGAGGCCGCCATCCGCAGGGTGGCCAGGGAGAACCTGCGCGCCGGCGCCGACTGCCTCAAGGTGATGGCCTCGGGCGGCCAGATGACGCCGGGCGCGCCGCCGAGCTGGGTCCCGCAGTACGGCACCGAGCAGCTCCGCGCCGTGGTCGAGGAGGCCGCGTCGCGCGGCAAGGGCGTCGCCGCCCACGCCCATGCCCACGCCGCCATCCGCAGCAGCGTCGAGGCCGGCGTCACCACGATCGAGCACTGCACGTTCTTCACCCCGTCCGGCCACCGCTACGACCCGGAGCTGGTGGAGCTGGTCGCGGAGAGCGGCACGTACGTCTGCCCGACCGTGCACGGCGCGTTCCGCCGCGTCAAGAAGGTGCACGGGCAGGAGATGCTCGACGCCTGGCTGGCGGGTGTGGCGAGCATGCGGGAGGCCGGAGTGCGGCAGATCGCGGGCACGGACGCCGGGTTCGCGGTGGGCGACGTGGCCAACCGGACCGACGGCTACGTGGGCGGGCTTGAGGTGTTCGCGATGGCCGGTTACGGCAACGCCGAGATCATCGAGCTGGCCACCGTGCTGGCCGCCGACGCCTGCGGGGCGGGCGAGGTGGCGGGCAGCCTCGACCCCGGCAAGCGGGCCGATGTCATCGCGGTCGCGGGCGACCCGCTCGAACGCCTCTCCGACCTGCGCAACATCGCGCTGGTCCTGGTCGCGGGCCGGTCGGTGAGCCAGGCGGGCGTGGACACCGTGACCTCCTCGGTCGGCTGAGCGGCGCGGTTTTCGTCGGTGGCGTGAGGCATCATGCTGCCGTACGTCTCCGCCGCCCGGCCGAGTCCGCACGTCCCTCGAGGAGATCCCGCATGCTGCCCTGGTCCGCCGACCTCGCAGGACGCCTCGACCACCACGTCGTCGACAGCGCGCTGTTGCGCGGCAACCCTCTCGGCGACCCGCACGAGCGGCCGCTCGTCGTCTACGTGCCGCCCGGATACGACGACGCGCCCGACCGCCGCTATCCCACCATCTACGTGCTGCTCGGCTACACCGGCCATGTCGCCATGTGGTTCAACAGGGCGCCGTTCCGCCAGCCGTACCCCGAGCTGGCCGACGCCCTGTTCGCCGGGGGCGACGTGCCGCCCGCCATCGTCGTCTACGTCGACGCCTGGACCTCGCTCGGCGGCAGCCAATATCTCGACTCGCCGGCCACCGGCCGCTACCACTCGTACCTGCGCGACGAGATCGTCCCGTACGTCGACGCCCACTACCGCACGATCGCCGGCCGCGACCACCGCGCCATCACCGGCAAGTCCAGCGGCGGCTACGGCGCGATGGTGACCGCGATGCTCGCGCCCGACGTGTTCGGCGCGCTGGCCACCCACGCCGGCGACGCGCTGTTCGAGGTGAGCATGCGGCGCACGTTCCCGCAGCTCGCGCGGCGGCTGCGCGACATGTACGACGGCTCGTACGACGCCTTCCTCGCCGACTTCCGCAGCAGGCCGGCCGGCACCAAGGAGGGCGACCTGGAGCTGCTGGAGATGTACGCCTACGCGGCCGCCTACTCCGCCGACGACGACGGCACGGTGCGGCTGCCGTTCGACGACACGGGGGCGGTCGTGCCCGAGGTGTGGCAGCGGTGGCTCGCCCGCGATCCGGTGGTGATGGCCGGCGAGCCGCGACACGCCGAGGCGCTGCGTTCCATGCGGGCGATCTGGATCGACGCGGGCCGCCGCGACGAATACTTCCTCGACTTCGGCGCCGTGGCGTTCCGGCGCGCCGTGGAGGCGGCGGGCGTGCCGGACGACCGGGTCCACTTCGAGCTCTTCGACGCAGGCCATGGCGGCATCGAATACCGCTATCCGCTCGCCCTGGCCTGGCTCGCCCGCCGCCTGACCGCGGGCCCGGTCCAGTAGGCTGCCGCAATGGAACTGAAGGACCAGGTACGCGAGCTGCGCGAGCAGGGCATGTCGCCCAAGCAGATCGCCCGGGCGCTCAAGGTCTCGCCGTCCGTCGTGGCGCCGCTGGTGCGCGCCATCGCCGAGGAGACCGCCCAGGCCGCAGGCCCCGGTGAGGCCGAGGTGGTCGGCTGCTGGATCAACGTCGGCTGGAGCGAAGGACTCGGCGTCGATCCGGCGCGCGGCTGGGTCGACGAGGCCCCCGGCTCCGGCGGTGGCGGCAACCTCAGCGTGCTGATCGCGCGGCGGTACAACTGGGACCGGCTGACGGTCTGCGGCTACCTCGCCGACGTCTGGTGCCTGGGCGTCAAGGCCGTCATCGGGCCCGACGTGCTCGACGACCGCGACCTCGTGCGCTTCCGCGAGTACTTCTTCGGCGAGTACGCCGGGTGGCAGGAGGCCCCGATCGAGCTGGCCAGGCACCTCGTCTTCGGCTCGGTCGACTACGCCCGCACGCTCGGGTTCGAGCCGCACGACCTGTTCTCGCTCGGCGCCGACGTCCTCGGGAAGTGGGAGGAGGAGGCGGCGATCACGTTCGGGCGTGACGGCAAGCCCTTCTACGTCGAGGGGCCCGACGACGACCCCGGCAGGGTGCTGCGCACGCTCCGGCGCAGCTTCAAGGACGACGAGTTCGGGTACGTCCTCGCAGACGCGTGACCCCGCCCCCGCAGGCCCGGTGATCCGTGCTTGCGGGCCCGTCACCTTCGGTGGCCTCCGTGCCCGCGGCCGTACGGTGACCCGCGCCGGCGGGGTTCGCCGTCTGCGGCGGGTCGCGCCCGTGACGCGCTCCGGAGGGTTCGCCGTCTGCGGCGGGTCACGCCCGTGGACGCGTTCGCCGCAGGGCGGGCACGATCGCGTGATCTCCTCACTGCAGGCCGGTGACGCGCATCGTGATGTTGAGCCGGCCGGAGGCCAGGCCCGTGGCGGGGTCTCCGGTGCCCGGATAGACCTTCGGCACCCCGTGGAAGGCGAACCTTGACGGCCCGCCGAACACGAACAGGTCGCCCGATTCGAGCCGGATGTCGGTGTAGGGCCGGCCGCGCGTCTCGGTGTTGCCGAACCGGAACAGACAGGCGTCCCCGATGGACAGCGACACCACAGGGGCGTCGGAACGTTCGTCCTTGTCCTGGTGCATGCCCATCTTGGCCTGGCCGTCGTAGAAGTTGATGAGCGCGGTGTCGGGTTCGTACGGGATGTCCGTGCCGTACGCGTCAGCCAGCGCGCGCCGGCCCAGCTCGGCCAGCCACGCGGGAAACTCCGCCACCCGCCGGCCGTTCACGTCGTGGGCCAGGCGGGTGTACCGGTACGGCTGCCAGTGCCAGCCCACGCAGACCGTCTGCACCGACATGACGCCGCCGCCCGGCAGCACGGTGTGGCGCATCGGCACGGGACCCTTCGCCCATTCCCGGCAGGCCTGGACGAGGTGGCGCTGCTGATCGAGGCTGAGCCAGCCGGGCACGTGCACCGCACCCGGGGCGATCTCCCTGAACGGCAGCGGGATCACGGCATCTCCCGTTCTGGTGTCGTACGCCGCATCCCCCCATTCTCCCTGCGGACCTCGAGCCCGGCCTATTTGATCGCGAGTGCCGGACGGCGTACGCTCACCGCACTTCGGACCCAGAAGTGAGCATCCAGGAGCGGGCATGGCCACCTCACGCGAGTACACGTTCACCGGCACCCGAGTCACCAACCACGTCCGCGAATGGCCCAACGACCGGCCGCGCTACATCGCCATCCTCGTCCACGGATACGGGGAGCACATCGGCCGGTACGAGTACGTGGCCGACCGGCTCGTCCGGCATGGAGCCGCCGTCTACGGGCTCGACCACATGGGGCACGGCAAGTCCGGGGGCGACCGCGTTCTCATCGAGGACTACGAGGACGTGGTCACCGACGTGCACACCGTCGAGGAGCAGGCGAGGGCCGCGCACCCGGACGTACCGGTCGTGATGATCGGCCACTCGATGGGCGGCCTGATCGCGGCGCGCTACGCCCAGCGCTACGGCACCGGCCTGGCCGCGCTCGTCCTGTCGGGCCCGGTGCTCGGCGAGTGGGCGATCGTACCGGAACTCCTCGCCTACCCCGAGCCGCCCGACACCCCCATCGACCCGTCCACCCTGTCCCGCGACCCGGCGGTGGGGGAGGCGTACGCGGCCGACCCGCTGGTCTGGCACGGCCCGTTCAAGCGGGCCACGCTGGAGGCGCTCGCGACCACCCTGGACGTCATCAACAAGACCGGCAGCCTCGGCCCCCTGCCCACGCTCTGGGCACACGGCGAGGACGACCGGCTCGTCCCCATCTCCGGGACCCGCACCGGCATCGACGCCATCCGCGGGACGGACCTGACCGAGCGCATCTACCCCGGGGCACGCCACGAGATCTTCAACGAGACGAACAAGGACGAGGTCCTGGACGACGTCACCGCGTTCATCGACCGCGCCTTGACCGGCCGCGAGTCGTAACGCCCCCACCTGGCGGCCGCCGACGCTTCCGGTGGGATGACGGATCGGCCGGCCGGAAGCGACGCGCTCGCCCGCGCCCGAGCCGTGGCGCGGGCGAACCGGGCCGCCGTCCGTGCCGTCCGGACCGGAGCCGTGGCGCGGGCGAACCGGGCGGCCACCGTGCCATCCGAACTGCAACCGCGATGTGCCTCCGGACGCTTCAGGAGCCCTGATGGACCCGGGTGTTCTGGGCGGCCGCGATCTTCCAGACGCCCTCTTCCTTGGCGAGGATGGAGAACGGGCGTCCCTCGGGGACGTCGGCGGGGGTGCCGTCAGGGTTGAAGGGCACCTGGTGGACGTTGACGGCGGCCACGTCCGGGCGGATGAAGAGGATGCGCACGGGGGTGTAGGTGGCGACGCCGTGCTTGGTGGCGCCCGGCAGGACCAGGGCGGTGAAGTCGTGGATGGCCTGCCAGCCGGAAATCCGCTTGCCGTGCGCGGTCGTCCACACCGGGTCGGTCTTGCGGAACAGGCCCATGAAGTCTTCCACCTGCTCCCTCTGCTGGGATTCCTGTACGGCGGCCACGAGGCTGTCAATCCGGTGTGCCCCACAGCACTGCAGGCGGAGCGACGCCGCATCGGGGGCGGTCGTGCCGAAGGCCCTGCAGCCCTTGCCACCTCCGCCGGCCGGGGCGAGCCGATCACGGGTGCGCGCGCAGGGCCCGGGCCGGGCCGTCATCGCACCGGCAGCCAGAGGTGGCCCGAGCCGCGCGTACGAGTGAGCTCGATCTTCCAGCAGCCCGCCTTCGGAAACACGAAGCCCGTACCCCACTCCTGGCCGGGCCTGCGCCAATTGGACCCGCCATGCTCCTCGGGCCCCCAGATCAGCTTCGCCTGGGTGCCGTCGGGCAGGCTCGCCCGCACCTTGAGCGGTCCCTCGCCGGTCATCCGCCACACGATCTTCACCTCGTCCCCGCGCTTCAGCGGAGTCGTCCGTACGAACAGCAACCCCCACAGCTCGGCCCCCTCCGCCGTCCCCCGCACCTCCGGGAACCCCTCGCCGAGGAACACCGGCGTCCCCTTACACCCCACCCCGGCCCGCGCGGTCGCCCGCGTCTCCGCGTCAGCGGCGCTCCCCGTCGCCGCCGGGTCTTCCGTCTCGGCTGCCGTAGCCGGTGTCGCCGGCACCGTCGGTGGCGCAGCGGTCGGCGTCGCCTGCCCGCCGGTAGCCGTCGGAGCCTGCGCGTCAGCAGTCGCCTCCGCACCGGCACCCGCCTCGGCGCCGCCACCCGACGTCGCACCAGCGCCGGTCCCCGCACCGGCACTCGCCTCACCGCCGGAGGCCGACCCCGGACCCGCGCACCCGCCCACCCCCGTCACCATCGCCACCACCACAGCCGCGACACCCCACCACGCCTTCACCCGGACCTCCTTCACCTCATCCGTCCTCACCCCCACTACTCCAGATCCCGGCACAAGGTTCCACGCACCATCGCGGCTCCACAGATCTCCTGGGCGATTGCCGAAGCACCGGCAACGCGTGACGGTCCCCGCATGCCCGGAACCGCGTGGCACCAGGAGGAGCGTGCCCCTGGCCCAGGCCACCCGCCAGACCGGATCCTCCCGTCGCCGACGACCCACAGGAACCCACGCCTCACAGGAAGCCGACGACCCAGCGGAGGCCGACGCCCCAGTGGGAGCCGACGATCCGCGGGAAGCCGACGACGAGAGCGTTAGAGCGGGGCTGACCATGGAAGCCAAGCCCCAGTGGAGGCCGACGACTCACGGGAGGCCGACGACCCGCGGGAAGGGGTGACGACGTACCGGCCCCGATGAGTTCTCGTCTCCCCACGGGTCTCCACTTACGAGGAGGCGATATGAGCGAGCACGAGAAGGCTCTGAAAGCAGGGGTGGCGCTACTTGAGCGAGCCACCACGTACGCCCTCGGCAGCCTGTGCCTGGTCACCCCGGCCATCCTGGGCCGCCCGACTCCCTGCACCGGCTGGACGCTCCACGACCTGCTGCTCCACCTGAGCGACTCCCTCCAGACCCTCGCCGAAGCGGCCGCCCCTGCCTGCACAGCCGCGGGCAGTACAGCGCGCCCCGCCGAAACGGCCACCGTCTCGCCCGCGCCCCCGATGGACGACACCAAGGCGATCGGCCTGCAACCGCAAATGACCAAGAAGCCCAAGCCAACCGTGATCGCCGCCCCCCGCAACCCCACACAGCAGAACACGCCCCGCAGCGCCGCCGCACAGCAGAACGAGCCCCACAGCCTCACCGCACAGCAGGAGCGCCGCACCCCGACCCCATGGGATGGGCTCCGCAACCCGGCCGCGCAGGACAGGCCAGGTGGCCCGGCTTCGCCGGGTGGGTCCCGTGATGGGTCCGCCCGGCAGGGGTGGCGTGATCCGACCCCGCAGGGTGAGGTGCGGCATTGGGCCGCAGGGTCCGAGCTTCCCACTTCGGACCCGCAAGACGAGCTGCGTAGCCCGGCCGTGGAGGACGGATGCTGCGGTTCGGTTGTGGCGGGTGGGTCTCATGAAGGGTCCGCCCGGCAGGGGTGGCGTGATCCGACCGCAGGGGGTGAGGTGCGCCACTTGGCCGCACAGCCCGAACCGCCCAGTTCGGACCTGCAGGACGAGCTGCGTAATCCGGCTGTGCGGGACGGACTCCGCGGCTCGGTTGTGCCGGGCGAGTTCCGTGACGCATCCGCCCGGCAGGGGCGGTGCGATCCGACTGCGCAGGGTGAGTCGCACCGGCAGGGGCGGTGCGATCCGACTGCGCAGGGTGAGCCGCGTCGGCAGGGGCGGTGCGATCCGACTGCGCAGGGTGAGCCGCGTCGGCAGGGGCGGTGCGATCCGACCCCGCAGGGTGAGGTGCGCCACCCAGCCGCACAGCCGGACCCTCCCAGTCCGGTCCCGCAGGATGGGCTCCGCGACCCGGTTGCACCTGGCCCTGCCACCCCGGCCTCGCAGCGCGAGCTTCGCAATCTGCACCCGCAGCATGATGAGCTGCGCGGCCAGGCTCCGCAGGATGGGATGCGTGGCTCGGCCTCGCACCGTGGTGTGCGTAACCTTGCTCTTCTCCTCAGGGACAGCGTCACGGAGGTGCTCGGGCGGTGGGTCGCTCTCGCGGGGGACGATCTCGTCGCGGTCGGCGACCGGCATCTGACCCGTCCGATGGTGGCCGCGGTGGGGGCGATCGAGGTGGCCGTTCACGGGTGGGACGTCGCCGTGTCGTGCGGTGAACGCCGGCCGCTGCCGCCGCTCCTGGCCGAGGAACTGCTCGACCTGGCTCGCCTCTTCGTGACCGCCGAGGAGCGTTTCGTCCGCTTCGCGCCGCCGCTCGCCGTCCCGCCGCACGCCCCCGCCCACGACCACCTCCTGGCCTTCCTCGGCCGCGATCCCGCCTGGACCCCGTTCCGCTGACGGCCGGCAGACCACCGCCCCTCCCCGCCGGCGAACCCGCGCAACGGGGTATCTGAAGATCGGCAAGTGTCCGAGTGGCGGGACCCGGCTGCACATCGACTCCCGACACGTCGTACGATCACTTCGTACGGAAATGTCAACCGCACACCTTGACGCGGCTCTTGGTAGAACCCGGCGGCGTTCCGACCGATACGGTGAGAAGATCGGTCAGGGTCACTCGGCTGCGGCTGGAATGCCACGCGAGCCACGCCATGCCGGGGAGCCGGTAAGACGTCCGGTCGAGTCCGCGAGACGACCCTTCGTCCAGCGCGGACAGGCCGGCCAACGTGGTGGCGACGACCGTTCTTCGTGCGGCCGTCGCCACCACCATCGTTCGGCGCGGTCCCTCCTCGTTGTCCACCTCCGTGGGTGGTCTCTTTCGTCGGCCCGTGTTCGCCGCGCGCCGCTCCACAGCCTCAGGATTCGTCCGTGCCTCTGGCGGTCGGTCGTCCTGACCCGCCGGCGTTTCTGCATTTCTGCGTCTCTTCGCGAGACGCGCTCTCGTGGACTCCTTCCGCGAGCCCTGTGGTGACCAGCTCGCGGGGGCCCTGCGGTGACTAGTTTGCGGGGGTCCTGCGGTGATGACTGGCTCGCGGGGCCGCCCTGCGGTTCGCGGGGTCCTGCGGTGATGACCGGCTCGCGGTGGCGAGCCCGTGGGGCGCTGCCGGTGACTCCTCCGTAGGGATGCTCTTATGCGGGCGCTCGCCGTCAGCTATCTGTTCGGGCCTGGGGAGACCGGCCTGTGCCCATGCGTTCGTGTCCGTACGTAGTCGTCTGTGTCCGTACGTAGGTCGGCGTGCGCTTTGCGGGCCGACTGCCCCGCCACGCGCTCATCGCCCGCCTTCCGTTCCTTCACGACGGACTCGGGTGCGGTGAGGCGGGTGTGAAAGAACGCGGAAGGGCGTCGGGGCCGGTCGCAGGGTGGGTGGCCGCCGCCGGACATTGGGTCACAGGGCTGGTGGTCGTGTCGGGTGCTAGGCGGACGCGCGGTGTGCGGCCGTGCCGGACGTGGGGGTGGGTCGCTGGGTGTGCGGCTGTGCCGGACGTGGGGGTGGGTCGCTGGGTGTGCGGCTGTGCCGGACGTGGGGGTGGGTCGCTGGGTGTGCGGCTGTGCCGGACGTGGGGGTGGGTCGCTGGGTGTGCGGTCGTGCCGGACGTGGGGGTGGGTCGTGGCGCGAGTGGGCGTAGTGGACGCTGGGCGTGGCCTCGGGCCTGCGGCCGTACCGGGTGTCGGGCTCGGTCACGTGGCGTGCGGGCGCGCTGCACGTTGGCTCGGTCGCGCGGCGTGCAGCCGTGTTGGACGCTAGGGCGACGTGCGACGTGCGGCGTGCGGCGTGCGGCGTGCGGCCGTGTCGGGTGCTGGGCCGGTCATGGGGCGTGAGGTCGTCGAGGCGTGCTGGGGCTGGTCTACCCGTGGGGCGTTCGGCCGGGACGTTGGCGGAGGTGCCGGGGCCGGCCAGGTGGTGTCGAGGGTATGGCCGGCCGAAGGAGGCGTCTTCCCGGGTTACGCCTCCGGGGTGTCTTCGCCTAGAAGCTCCAGGACCTGGTCGCCGTACTTCGCCAGTTTGTTCTCCCCCACACCGTTCACCCGGCTGAGCTCCTGGAGTGTCGTGGGTCGCGCGGTGGCGATCTCGCGCAGGGTCGCGTCGTGGAAGATGACGTAGGCGGGCACCCCCTGCTCTTTCGCGACCGCGGCGCGCCAGGCGCGCAGGCGTTCGAAGAGCGGGGCGGCCTCGGCGGGCAGCTCGGCGGCGGCCTTAGCGGCCTTCGCGGCGGGGGAGGACGCCTTGGCGCGGGCCGGGCGGAGGACGTCGCGGCGCAGCCGCACCTCGCGCTGCCCGCGCAGCACGTCGGCGCTGGCGTCGGTGAGGACGAGGGCGCCGTAGTCGGACTCGACCGCCAGCAGGCCCTGGGCGAGGAGCTGGCGGACGACGCTGTGCCACTCGGCGTTGCCCAGGTCGGCCCCCACGCCGAAGACCTTCAGCGTGTCGTGGTTGTGCTGCAGCACCTTGGCGGTCTTCTTGCCGAGCAGGATGTCGACGATCTGCCCCACCCCGAACTTCTGCCGCCGCTCCCGCGCCAGCCGCAGCACCGTGGACAGCACCTTCTGGGCGGCGATCGTGCCGTCCCACGACTCGGGCGGCGTCTGGCAGGTGTCGCAGTTTCCGCAGGGCTGGGAGCCCGTCTGCCCGAAGTAGTCGAGCAGCATGACGCGGCGGCAGCCGACCGTCTCGCACAGCGCGAGCATCGCGTCGAGGTGGAGCACCTGGCGGCGGCGGTGGGCCTCGTCGCCCTCCATGGCCAAGCGGCGGTGCTGGACGACGTCTTGCAGCCCGTACGCCATCCACGCCGTGGCGGGCAGCCCGTCGCGCCCCGCCCGCCCGGTCTCCTGGTAGTAGCCCTCCACCGACTTCGGCAGGTCGAGGTGGGCCACGAAGCGCACGTCGGGCTTGTCGATGCCCATGCCGAACGCGATGGTGGCCACCACCACGAGCCCGTCCTCGCGCAGGAACCGGGCCTGGTGGTGGGCGCGGGTGCGGGCGTCGAGCCCGGCGTGGTAGGGGACCGCGGGGATGCCGTTGTCGGCCAGGAACTCGGCGATCTTCTCGACGGACGAGCGGGACAGGCAGTAGACGATGCCGGAGTCGCCGTCGTGCTCGGTGCGCAGGAACTCCAGGAGCTGCCGCTTGGGGTCGCTCTTGGGGGTGATGCGGTAGTGGATGTTGGGGCGGTCGAAGCCGGCCACGAAGTGGCGGGCCTGCTCGAGGCCGAGCCTGGAGGAGATCTCGGCGTGGGTGGCGGGCGTCGCGGTGGCGGTGAGCGCGATGCGCGGAACGTCGGGCCACAGCTCGTGCAGCCGGGACAGCTCGAGGTAGTCGGGGCGGAAGTCGTGACCCCACTGCGCCACGCAGTGCGCCTCGTCGATGGCGAACACCGAGATCTCGCCCTTGGACAGCAGCCGCTGCGTCGCCTCGAGGCGCAGCCGCTCGGGGGCGAGGTAGAGCAGGTCGAGCTCGCCGGCCAGGAACTCCGCCTCGACGAGCTGGCGTTCGTCGAAGTCCTGCGTGGAGTTGAGGAACCCGGCGCGCACGCCCAGCGCCCTGAGCGCGTCGACCTGGTCCTGCATCAGGGCGATCAAGGGGGAGATGACCACGCCGACGCCGGGACGCACCAACGCGGGGATCTGGTAGCACAGGGACTTGCCGCCGCCGGTGGGCATCAGGACGAGCGCGTCACCCCCGGCCACCACGTGATCGATGATCTCCTGCTGGCCCTCCCGGAAGGAGGCGTAGCCGAACACGCGGTGCAGGACGTCGGTGGGGGTATCCATGCGGCTACCTTACGTGTTCGGCGGTGGGCTGGTGTTCGGTTCCGCCCTGGGCTGACCATGCATTCGGCGCCGTACCGAGCGGGGATCATCGCGGGGCGCGGGTCCGCCCTGTCGCGGTCGCGCGTCCACCGTAGGCGACGGCGCGTCCCTGCCGCACCCCGGTGTGTTCCCACATAGGCAACGACGTGTTCCCGGCCGCAGGGCCCACCCGGCGTGTCCCCGCTGTAGGCGGCGGCTTCCCACCGTACTCGCCGCTGTGCACCCACCGCACTCAACGGCGTATCCGCCGTACTCAACCGTCCGTTCAAGCGGCGGGAAAAGGCGCGATAAATGGCGCCCCATCCGGTCGGCCAGGTGATCGCCCATGCGTCCGGAAAATGTCGTCATCGCAATCGCGCGATTACGTTCTGTCCATTCTCGGGAGAATATGGTGACGCACGTCACTTTGATCCCGGCAAAAGCGCAAAAGATCGATTAGCGTCAAGAATATGACTATTTCCTACGTGGTCACTGGTGGTGGACGAGGCATCGGCAGGGCGGTGGTGGAGCGGCTGCTGCGCGACGATCAGGTCACCGTGGTCGCCCTTGAACGCGACAAGGAGGCCCTGTCCTGGGCGGACGGCCGCCGGGTCGTGCCGTTCATCGGGGACGCCTCCGACGAGGAGGTCGCCGGCGGTGCCGCCCGCCTGGCCGGGGAGTCGGGCCGGCTGGCGGGATGGGTGAACAACGCGGCCGTCTTCCGTGACGCCTCCGTGCACTCGACGCCGATCGCCGAGGTCAGGGGCCTGATCGCGGCCAATCTCGACCTCGCGCTTGTGGGTTGTGCCACCGCCGTGCGTCACTTCCTGTCCGCCGGGACGCCCGGTGCCATCGTGAACGTCACCTCGCACCAGGCCGCGCGGCCCGTGCCCGGCAGCCTGCCGTACGCGACGGCCAAGGCCGCCACCGAGGGGCTGACCAGGGCGTTGGCCGTGGAGTACGGCAAGCGCGGCATCCGGGTCAACGCGGTGGCGCCCGGCTCGGTGGCGACCGAGCGGTACGAGCGGTTCCTGGCCGAGCAGAGCCCCGAGGGCGCGGCGGCCGTGGAGGCCGAGCTGGCCAGACTGCATCCCCTGGGCCGCGTCGCCACCCCGGCGGAGGTGGCGTCCGTGGTGGCGTATCTCCTCTCGGACGAGGCGTCCTTCGTCAACGGGGTCACGGTGCCGGTGGACGGGGGTCGTGCGGTGCTGGGGCTCGACCCCGAGGCGCCGGCATGAAGGCCTCGAGGCCGTGCGGCCCGGAGAAGGCTCCGGAAAGTGCCTGCTGAAAGACCCAGGAGGATGGGAATGAAAACCGTTGTCATCCGGTTGGAGGGGGCATGAAGAAGAACCTGCACCCCGCCTACCGCCCCGTCGTCTTCCGCGACCCGAGCGCCGGCCACGCCTTCCTCACCCGCTCCACGCTGACCAGCGACAAGACCATCGAGTGGGAGGACGGCAGGACGTACCCGGTCGTCGACGTGGACGTGTCGTCGGCGAGCCACCCGTTCTACACCGGCAAGGGCCGCATCCTCGACACGACCGGCCGCGTCGAACGCTTCAAGCAGCGCTACGGCCGCACCGCCTGACGCGGCTCAGCGCCGCCGCCGGCTCTCTGCCTCGGCGGAGGCCCGGCGGTGCCGCAGCACCAGCAGATCGACGGCGGCGACGACGGCCACCACCACTGCGATCACCGCCTCCCAGATCCACACCTGCTCGCCCGTGTTCATGGCCTGGACGGCGAAGAACACCGCCGCCACCACGGCCAGCACCAGCGCGATGATCGACAGCACCCGCCGCACGCCCAGAGCGCTGCGGGCGGTGACCGGCTCGGTGCCCGAGCGGTCGCGAGACCACATGGAGCCTCCTCAGGCCAGGCAGCGCAGGGCCGCCGCCAGGCGCGGGTCGAGGTCGTAGGAGTCGGGCAGCCGCCCCACGGTCGCCGTCACGAAGTCGGGGGCGGGCAGCGTCGCGCTGACGCCGTCGACCGCGGCGAAGATCTGCTCGCCCATCGGCTCGACCTGCACCTTCGCGCCCCGCTCGGCCAGCACGAACCTGCCGACCGCGACGCGCCACGCAGTCCTGCCCTCGGCCTCCTCGTCGGAGACCGGCGCGCCCACGTCGTCGGCGTGGGTGGCGTACTCGGAGTCGTAGTGGAACGTCTGCTGCCCGACCGGGTAGGGCCCGGCCAGGGTCTGGAGCATGGCGTCGTAGCCGAGCGCCCGCATGCGCGCCCTGGTCTCGGCGTTCTTGGTGCGCCACTCGTCGAGCACCTGGCCGACCGGCAGGTCCCTGCGCTGACGCACGCACAGCTCGTTGAAGTCGTTGTAGTCGCTCACGCCCTCGGCGGCCAGCCGCGCCATGAGGTCGGGCACGGTCTCGTCGAGGCAGGCGTGGTTGTACGTCTCCTCGCCCGCGAGGTGCGCGAGCACGTCGCGGACCGACCAGCCCGCGCATCGGGACGGCCGCTGCCAGCCGGCCTCGTCGAGCCCGGAGAAGAACCGGTCGAGCCGCGCGGCCTCGGCGTCGAAGATGTCGAACGGGTTGAAGTCTTTGAGCAGGTCCTCGGCCATACCGGGGACGCTACCCGTCAAGTCCGGCGATTCACGGCCCGGTGCGCACGGCGCCGCCGATCGCCGACTTGACCCGCTCGTACTCGGCGGGGCAGGAGGGGGCCCGCTCCGGCGGCACCCAGCCGCCCTTGGCGATGCGGGCGTACTTGCCGGGGTCGGAGCCGTACAGCAGGCAGGCGAAGGAGGCCGACTCCTTCATGCCGTCCAGCTGGGCGGGTCCGTCGTGGCCGGCGAGCAGGTGGCGGGCCTCGGCGGCGGCCACGACGTGCTCGGGGTCGTCGGCGAGCAGCGTCAGCGCCGCGAACTGGTCGGCCTGCACGGGGCTGTCGGGTATGCCGTTGAGCTTGGTCAGCGCATGGCCGAGCTGGCGGTGGAAGAGCACGGCGAGCGCGCCGTCGGTGCGGGCGCCGGTGGTCTTGTCGTCGGCCTCCTCGGTCTGCGAGATGCCTTTGATCGTGCGGTGCACCTGATCGACGAGCGAGTAGCAGATCGTGATGCGCCGCTTGCCGTCGTTCCAGGTCGCCTCGGGGGAGTCGCAGTCGCGTGCGACGACCTCGACGGGCCGCGGCGTGCGGATGTCGGTCTTCAGCGCGCCGCTCTTCTTCAGCAGCTTCTCCGCCTGCTCGGCGCGTGCGGAGGAGGGCTGCTCGTAGCGTACGGACACCTCGGATGAGGGGGCCGCTCCCAGCGCGCTCGTGATGCTCAGGACAAGGGCGATCACGGGGTGCGGCATCCGGAAGCTCCTTCACGGGGGGTCGGCTTTCGCAATGGGGGTTCCCATGCGGCGATCCCAAGATCACTAAACCTGTCCGGGCCGAAAAAGCCGGAAGCCCGGCCCCGGGAGGGGCCGGGCCGCCGGCCTATGGCCTCACATGTGCGGGACCCTCATCGGGCCCTGCCCACGTGTTCAGTGGCGGTGCCAGGTGTAGACCCGCACGTAGTCGGTACGGCTCTTGGTGTCCTTGAGCTGCCGGTCGCCGCTGAAGACGGCGCGGAAGGAGCCGCTCTTGTAGGCGCGGGTCTTGGCGTAGAACTTGCCGTGCCGGTCGGTGAGGTCGGAGGTGACCCGCTTCCAGACCTTGGAGCCCGTGGCCCGGTAGTAGATGTCCACCCGCTCGCGGTCGGCGCCCTCCCAGCGGCGGCCGTCGCGGGCCTCGAGACGACCGGTGAAGGTGATCGTCTTGCCCTTACGGACCTTGGACGGGCCGGCGTTGAACCGCGTGATGCGGGTGTCGGCCTTGGTCTTGACCTGCTTGACGTAGAAGAACGCCGAGTCGGTGGCGACCTTCCTGCCGCGGTAGTCGAAGGCCACGGCGGTGGCCTTCCACTTGCCCGCCGGGTCGTGCTCGTTGAAGCCGACCGAGAAGCGCCAGCCCTTGAGGTCCTTGACCTTCTTGGCGGCCAGCGTGCGGACGCCTTCGGGGGCCACGCTCAGCTCGACGCGCTTGACGTTGCGGCTGGCGCCGACGTTGAAGTACGTCGTGGTCTCAGCGCCCCGCTTGACCAGGACCGGGTTCGGCTTGATGTCGCGAATGTAAAGCTTGGTGCCCGGCTTGTGAGCCGTGGTCGCGGTGGCCGCCGAAGCGACGCCCGCGCCCGACACCAGCATGGTGCCGCCGACCATGGCGGTCAGGATTCCAACTGCGATCTTTCTCATGAGGGTGCTGATTCCTCTCCCCGTATTGACTTCAGAGCTCGGCCTCGGGGGTGCCGGCTCCCTCTACTACTTTGAGGCACCGGATCTGGAAAAGGTTGTGTCTAAGTTCGGGAAAAAATTTGATCATGCTTTAACCAGGACTTATGTCCGAAAAATGCGATTTAGGACACGTGATCCACTACGCTCTGGGCCCATGACGGACGTCTACACCCTCGGCGAGCCGCTGGGCGTCGTCTCCAGCGGCAGGGTCCGCCACGAGAGCGAGGCCAGGCTGGACGTCTGCGGCCCCGAGTTCACCCTCGCCGTCGCGCTCGCCAGGCTCGGGCACCGCTGCGCGTACCTGGGCAAGGTCGGCGACGACGAGCTGGGCGCCAGGGCGCTCACCGTGTTACGCGGCGAGGGCGTGGACGTCACCGACATCCGGGTGGTGGACGGCGTGCAGACCGGCCTGCTGCTCCGCGACACCCGGGTGGCCAGGCAGGCCCGCGTCTCGCACTACCGGACCTGCTCGGCGGGCTCGCTGCTCGCGCCGGGCAACGTGCCGATCGACCGGATCGGCGCCGCGAAGATGCTCCACGTGACCGGCGTCACGGCGGGACTCAGCAGGGACGCGCGCGAAGCCGTCCGCGTCGCCGTCAACGCGGCGAGGAACGCGGACGTCATGATCTCGTTCGCCGTCGAGTACGTCCCCGAGCTGTGGTCCTCCGTACGCGAGGCGGAAGAGGTGCTGGGCGAGCTGGCCCGCGCCTCCCACCTGCTCTTCCTCCGCCAGGACGAGCTGGACCTGGTCAAGGCCGCGCTCACCCCGGAGCGCGAGGTCGTCGTGGACAGGGGCGCGAAGGGCGCGAGCGTGCGCGCCGCCCGGATGCGCTACGACGTCCAGGGCTGGCAGGTGCCGATCGTGGACACCTGTGGTGCGTTCGAGGCGTTCGCCGCCGGCTACATCAGCGCCGCGCTCGACGGCCTCACTCCGCAGGAACGCCTGCACCGCGGGGCGCTGCTGAGCGCCGCCGCGGTGACCAGCGTGAGCGACTGGCAGGGGCTGCCCACCCGGGCCGAGATCTAGTCGCCGGGATCTAGTCGCCGGGATCTAGTCGATGGCCAGTGTGAACGTCGAGGTCGTGTTCCTGATGTCCTCGTGGTTGCCGCTGAGGCGCAGGTTGTGGAACGTGGCCGACCCGATCGCCGGGCCCTGACCGGGCTCGGGCAGCTCGTTCACCCAGATCCCGAAGCCGGACTTGGCGTCGAAGGCGTCACCGCTCTTCGTGGCCCCGCTGATGGACACGTTCGTGAAGACCGTGTCCGTGATCGGGTTCAGCGGCGTGCTCGGGTCCTGGTAGCCGGTCTGGAACATGATCCCGCTGTACGTCGGGTCCACGATGTCCAGATCGCTGATCCTGATGCCCTGGAACACCTTCGATGAGGAGAACAGCCACATCGCCGGGAACGTCTGCTGCCCCCAGAAGTGCCCGCCCGCCCTGACCAGCGAGATGTCGTCGAAGGTGGTGGGCGGGTCGGCGCCGAAGCCGTGCATCGGGTAGCCGAAGTCCAGCGAGGAGATCGTGACGCCCGAGTACACCAGCGTGTCCGCCACGTAGATGTTGCGGAAGGTGTTGCCGTAGCCGCCGTAGACCGCAAGGCCGGCGGCCCGCCAGGTCAGCAGCGAGGTCAGGTTCTCGTAGACGTTGCCGTGCTGCTCGCCCGCGTTCTTGTCGGTGGCGGAGAACAGCGCGAAGCTGTCGTCGCCCGTGGACCTGGTCTCGACGTCGGTCACGCGGTTGCCGGTGCTGCCGTTGGTGAGGTTGAGCCCGTCGGCGAACACGTTCCTGATCCGCGCGTTCCTGATGACGGAGTCGTCCACGTTCGTGCCCCACAGCATGCAGACCTGGTGCTCGACCCACACATTCTCGATGGTCAGGTCCGCCACGTCGGTGAGGTCGAAGACCTTGCCGGGGCCGTCGATGCGCTCGACGTAGTTGCCGAAGTAGGCGAAACCGGAGAACGACGAGCCGCCCGCGGTGCCGTCCACGCGGAAGCCGATGTCGGTGTTGCTCCGGTCGGCGGGCGCGTGGAAGCGGGTGAACCAGGGGCCCGCGCCGGCCACCTTGATCGCCTTGCCGTACACCTGGAACTTGCCGTCCGTCCGGTAGTCACCCGCCGGCAGGTAGACGCCGGTCAGCTCGGGGTCCATGCGGGCCTTGTCGAGCGCGTCCTGCACGTCCTGGTGGGTGAATCCGGCCGGTACGGCGTACGCCGCCGGGTCCGGGTTCTCCTCGGGCGCGACCTGCTCGAAGTCCACGAAGTCGATCGCGTACGTCGAGGTGTTGGCCGCGTCCTTCTGCAGCCTGATCGTGCCGCCCGCGGGGACGGTCTCGCCGAGCAGCACGTGAGCCTCGTCGTAGATGTGCCGGGGCGGTCCCGCGTTCGGGTCGTTGACCGGGCTCGCCTCGGAGCCGTACAGCCAGGCGTAGCGGGAGGTCAGCTCGATCGTCTTGCGGAACGTGCCGTTCACGTAGACGTTGAGCGTGGCGTCGATGCCGCCCCCGCCCGGCGCGTCGGGGATCGAGAACCGGGTGACCAGGGTGTTGGTCGGGGCTTTCGCGGTGAACTCGACGTACGCGCCGGTCTGGTTCAGCGTCACGGCGCGCCGCCCCGACGCCTCGCCGGCGATCGTGCCGATCTCCCTGCTGGGGCCGACGCGGGTCGCGCCGCCGCCGATGACGGCGTCCTCGGCCTCGTACGTGTCGTACGGCATGCTCGCGCCCCGCCCGACGAACAGCGGCAGCGTGCTGGTGTTGTTCTCCTGCTTGACCGGCAGCTCGTTGTCGTCTGCGGCGAGCACCGTCTTGACCGTGTACTTGCCGTTCGCCGCCGTCCACGTGCCGAGCGTGACCGGGCTCGTGGTGGCGCCGGGGGCGATCGGGCCGCTCACCGCGCCGGTCAGCGTCCTGACCACGTCGCCCGAGGCGTCGGTGACGGTGAGCGTGATGCCGTGGGAGCCGCCGCCGGATGCCACCGTGCCCTGGTTCTTGACGGCGACGGTGAACGTCACCGTCTCGCCCGCGGCCGGCTTGCCCGGCGTCCAGGAGACGGGGGAGGCGACCAGGTCGGCCGTCTCGGCGGGCCGGACGGTCAGGGTGGCGGTCGCGGTGTTGTCGGACTCGTTCTGCTCGGGGATCTCGCCGTCCTCGTCCACCGTGGCCGAGATCCGGTACGTTCCCGCCTCGCGCGCGCCGATGCCCGCCGAGACGGTCGTGCTCGCGCCGGCGGCCAGCGCACCCACGGCTGCGGTGCCGAGCTTGTCATCGCCCGCGTAGAAGGTCACGGATGTCGCGGGGGAGTCTTCTGTGCCCGCGTTCCTGACCGTCGCCGACAGCGTGACCTCGTCGGTCTCGGTGGGGGAGGCGGGCGAGGAGGTCAGGCTCGTGATGGTGAGGTCGGGGTTGGGGGCGGGGGTGCCGGAGATCTCGAACTCGGCCACCTGCCCGCCGGGCGCGCCGGTGTTGGCGGTGAAGCGGAGCCGCACGTCCGCCGCCCGGCCGGTGACGGGGATCGTCACGCTGTTGCCGGTGGCGGGGTCGAAGGTGTACGTGGCCTCGGGGACGAGCGTGGTGTAGTCGCCGCCGTTCTGGGTGCGGCCCTGCACGGCGAGCGTCTGGGTGCGGCGGCCCCAGATGGGGTCGGGGTTCAGCCTGAGCGTGATGGAACCGAGCGTGACGTCCGCGCCGAGCTCGGCGGTGAGCGTGGCGGGATATCCGGCGCTCTCCCAGTACGTGGTGACGTCGCCGTCGTTGGCGTTGGCGGCGACGTAGACGTGGGTGTGGGACGACGCGGTGATCGGCTTGCCGAGCGCGAGGTTCCCCTCAGCGGCGGCGTGGGCGGCTTGATGTGGTACGGCCAGGAGCGGGACGAGTAACGAGAGGGCGGCTAGCAGAGCTCTCATGGGGGTGGCCCTTCGAGGGTGAAGCGGATGGCCGCACCATAAGATGTCGCACAGATGGCCGCAATATTTCGACGAGATTTCGCAACAGATTACCTGTCGCGTGTTGTCCGATTCCGTACGGCCCTGCTGGTCAGCGCCGTCTCGGCTGGCCGGAACCGCCGTGAGCCCCGCGCAAGGCGCGACGTCGGGTGAGCGTAAGCCGTTGCAAGCGCTTGCGCTGAAGGCCGTATAGTTTGCGCATGACACGACGACTCGCAGAGGTGGCCAAGAAAGTCGGAGTGAGCGAGGCGACCGTGAGCCGCGTGCTCAACGGCAAGCCCGGGGTGTCCGACGCGACCCGCGAGGCGGTGCTGACGGCGCTCGACGTGCTCGGCTACGAACGCCCCACCCAGTTGCGCGGCGACCGTGCCAGGCTCGTCGGCCTGGTGCTCCCCGAGCTGCAGAACCCGATATTCCCCGCCTTCGCCGAGGTCGTCGGCGGCGCGCTGGCCCAGCAGGGCTTCACCTCGGTGCTGTGCACCCGCACCGTCGGCGGCGTCTCCGAGGCCGACTACGTCGACCTCCTGCTCCAGCAGCAGGTCAGCGGGGTGGTCTTCGCCGGCGGCCTGTACGCCCAGGCCGACGCCTCCCACGGTCACTACGAGCTGCTGCACGAGCGCAAGCTGCCCACCGTCCTGGTCAACGCCGCCGTCCGGCACCTCGACTTCCCCCAGGTGTCCTGCGACGACGCGGTGGCCGCCGAGATCGCCATCGCCCATCTGCGGGCGCTCGGCCACGAGCGCATCGGCATGGTGCTCGGGCCCAAGGACCACATGCCGTCGCGGCGCAAGCTGGAGACCTTCCTCGCGTCAGGCGGCGACCCCGAGCTGGTCGAGCACACGATGTTCTCGCTCGAAGGCGGCCACGCCGCCGCCACCCGCCTGGTCAGGCGCGGGGTCACCGGCGTCGTCTGCGCCAGCGACCTGCTCGCGCTCGGCACCGTGCGGGCCGCCCGCCGCTCCGGGCTCGCCGTCCCCGCCGACGTCTCGGTCATCGGCTTCGACGACTCCGCACTGATGAACTGCACCGAGCCCCCGCTCACCACCGTGCGCCAGCCCATCGACGCCATGGGGCGCGCGGCCGTCGATCTGCTGGTGGCCCAGATCGACAAGGCCGTGGTCCCCGCCGACGAGCTGCTGTTCGAGCCCGAGCTCGTCGTCCGCGCCTCCACGGCCCGCGCCAAGGTCTGACAGCCCGAGTAACGCAGTCCGGCCCGCCTCCCGGCGCGCGCCGAGGTCTGGAGGCGGCGGCGCGTGCGGAGGTCGGAGGGACGCGTAACGCAGTCGTTATCTTGCAATGTGAAGTCGAAATATTGCGCCTTTCCGTCGCGGAACCTATGGTGTGGGCACCTCGCATCAAGAAGGGTCCAACCATGCAGAGATCCACCGGACTCCTGCTCGTAACCGCGTTGAGCCTCACGGCCACCGCATGCGGCTCGGGTGACGAGCCCGCCCCGTCCGCCGGCGGCGCCTCGGCCGTGTCGATCACGGTGGCCTGCCAGCCGGCCAAGTCCGCGCCCAAGGAACGCAAGGCGTGGGACGACGACGTGGCCACGTTCATGAAGGAACACCCCGGCGTGACGGTCAAGAGCACGGACCAGCAGCCGTGCTTCGACCCCAAGACCTTCGGTCCCAAGCTCGCGGGCGGCCAGATGGAGACCGCGTTCGTGGTGCCGATGACCAACTACGACGACGTGATCTCCAAGGGCCAGGCGCTGGACATCACGCCGTACACGAACCTCATCAAGAACTGGGACGACCTGCGCGCCGACCACAAGGAGCTGCTCACCAAGGACGGCAAGGTCTACGGCGTCCCCAACGTGCACTACAGCGTCGGCCTGGTCTACAACCGCGCGCTCTTCCAGAAGGCCGGGCTGAACCCGGACGCCCCGCCGAAGACCTGGGCCGAGGTGCGCGAGGCGGCGAAGAAGATCGCCGCGCTGGGCCCCGGCTACGTCGGCTACGGCGAGTACTCCGGCGGCAACACCGGCGGCTGGCACTTCACCCAGGCGCTCTACGGCCGCGGCGGCGACGTGCTCACCCCCGACGGCAAGCGGGCCGCGTTCAACTCGCCTGAGGGCAAGGCCGTGCTCCAGACCCTGCACGACATGCGCTGGGTGGACGACAGCATGGGCACCAAGCTCCTGGTCGGCTGGGAGTCGCTGATGATGGCCATGGGCAGCGGCAAGGTCGGCATGATGCTCGGCGCCCCCGACGTGATCACGGACGTGGTCACCAAGTTCAAGGGCGACGTCGACGACTACGGCATCACCGGCTTCCCCGAGGCCAAGGCGTCGCTGAGCGGCGGCGAGGCGTTCATGATCAACCCGAAGGCGACGCCCGAGCAGGCCAAGGCCGCGCTGCAGTGGCTGGACTTCCGCTACAACACCGTCGGCAAGGGCCGCTTCGACTTCGCCCGCGGCAAGGCCATCGGCAACCCGGTCGGCGTGCCCGACAACGCGGTGTACGGCGACTCGCCCACCGGCCAGGCCATCCAGGCCGAGCGGGAGAAGAACGCGACGCTGCCGGTCGCCAATTACGCCTCCTACGTCGAGGCCGCGGGCAACGTCCCGCCCAAGGCCGAGCCGCCGCATGCGCAGGAGCTGTACGCCATTCTCGACGTGCCGATGTCCGGCGTGCTGAGCCGCAAGGACGCGAACATCGACCAGCTGCTCGCCGATGCGGAGAAGAAGGCGAACGCGCTGCTGGCCGCCAAGGGCTGACCCTTCATGCGGTTTCTGAGGCGCAATCTGACGGCCTACGGGTTCCTGTGCGCGGCGCTGTTCTGCTTCACGGTGTTCGCCTGGTATCCGATGGTCAGGGAGTTCATCCTGAGCTTCCAGAAGACCGATCTGATCAACGAGCCGGTCTGGGTCGGGTTCGACAACTTCAAGACGGCGATCTCCGACCCGGCCTTCGGCGAGGCCTGGCTCAACACCCTGGAGTTCACGCTCCTCGCCCTGCTGTGCGGCTACGCCGTGCCGTTCGTCGTCGCGCTCGTGCTGAACGAGCTGCGCCACGCCCGGGCCTACCTGCGGTTCGTGGTCTACCTGCCGGTCATGCTGCCGCCGATCGTCGCGGTGCTGCTGTTCCGGTGGTTCTACGACCCGGGGCCCGGGCTGTTCAACCAGGTGCTCGACGCCTTCGGCCTGCCGCCGCTCGCCTGGCTCGACAGCTCGTCCACCGCGCTGATCAGCCTGGTCATCGTCTCGACGTGGATGAACATGGGCAGCGCGACGCTGATCTACCTCGCCGCGCTGCAGAACATCCCGCCCGAGCTGTACGAGGCGGCCGAGCTCGACGGCGCCGGCATCCTCAAGCGGATCAGGCACGTCACGATCCCGCAGACCAGGATGATCCTGCTGCTCATGCTGATGCTGCAGATCGTGGCGACCATGCAGGTCTTCATCGAGCCGTACATGCTGACCGGCGGCGGGCCGGAGAACGCCACGATCACGGTGGCGTACCTGATGTTCCAGAACGCGTTCACGCTGCAGGACTACGGCTCGGCGGGAGCGCTCGGCATGATGCTGATGATCGTGCTGCTCGTCTTCGCCGCCTTCCAGCTCAGACTGACCAGGGAGGACAAGGCGTGATCTCCATCGGAGCGCGGGCGGCCGCCCGGCGCGACCGGGGCGGCAAGCGCGCGCCGAAGCCGATCGAGGTGCCGTTCCGCACCATCGTCTCGCCGCACCAGCTCAACAGCAGGTGGGGACGGCGGATCTACTGGCTCGTGCTGGTCGCGGTGCTCGTGCTGTTCACGCTGGCGTTCGTCTTCCCGCTGTACTGGATGGCGACCGGCGCGCTGAAGACGCCGGAGGAGCTGGCGCAGATGCCGCCCACGCTCTTTCCCGCCGACCCGTCGCCCGAGGCGTTCTTCGAGGCGTGGGACCTGTTCGACATCGGGACGCTGCTGTTCAACACCGGCTACTACGCGCTGGGCGGCTGGGCCGTCTGCATGGCCGTGGACGTGTCGGCGGCGTACGCGCTGTCGAAGCTGCGGCCGGTGTTCGGCGGCGTCATCCTCGGCATGATGCTGGCCACGCTGATGATCCCGGCGATGGTGGTGCTGATCCCGCTGTACGTCACGGTCGTCGACCTCGGCCTGCTCAACAACCCGTGGGCGCTGTGGCTGCCGGCCGCGGCCAACGGCTTCAACATCTTCCTGCTCAAGCGCTTCTTCGACTCGATCCCCCGGGAGCTGATCGAGGCGGCGCAGATCGACGGGGCGGGGGCGGTGCGGACCCTGCTGTCGGTGGTCCTGCCGGTCTCCCGGCCCATCCTGGGTGTGGTCTCCATCTTCACGATCGTCACCTCGTTCAAGGACTTCGTCTGGCCGCTGCTGGTCATGACGGACAGCGAGAAGATGACGATCAGCGTGGGCCTGTCGCAGACGGCCGGGGCCGTCACCCAGAACCAGGTCATGGGCGGGCTGCTGATCACCAGCATCCCCATGATCATCGTTTTCTTCATCTTCCAACGGCACATCATGGCGGGCCTGACCGCCGGAAGCATCAAGGGATGAGCGCATGTCGCACACGTGGTGGCGGGGGGCCGCGATCTACCAGGTCTACCTGCGGAGTTTCGCCGACGGGAACGGCGACGGGGTCGGCGATCTCGCCGGCCTGCGCTCCCGCCTGCCGTACCTGAAGGACCTCGGCATCGACGCCATATGGCTCAACCCGTGGTATCCGTCGCCGATGGCCGACGGCGGCTACGACGTGGCCGACTACCGCGACATCGAGCCGGTCTTCGGGACGCTGGCCGAGGCCGAGCGGTTCATCGAGGAGGCGCACGGGCTCGGCATCAAGGTCATCATCGACGTGGTGCCGAACCACAGCTCGGTCGAGAGCGCCTGGTTCAAGGAGGCCCTGGCGAACCCGGCGGCCCGCGACCGGTTCTGGTTCGCCGACGAGCCGCTCAACGACTGGCAGTCGATCTTCGGCGGCCCGGCGTGGACGCAGGTCCCCGACGGCCAGTGGTACCTGCACCTGTTCGCCCCCGAGCAGCCCGACTTCAACTGGACGAACCCCGAGGTGCACCGGGAGTTCGAGGACGTGCTGCGGTTCTGGTTCGAGCGCGGCGTGGACGGCTTCCGCATCGACTCGGCCGCCCTGCTCATCAAGTCGGACACCGCGTACGAGGACCTCGACGAGGTGCACGACGTCTACCGCAAGTGGCGCAAGATCGCCGACGAGTACGGCGGCCGCGTCCTCATCGGCGAGGTCTGGCTGTCCGACCAGGAGCGCTTCGCCCGCTACCTGCGCCCCGACGAGCTGCACACCGCGTTCAACTTCGACTTCCTGTCCTGCGCGTGGGACCCGCGCGACCTGCGCAGGTCGATCGAGCTGACGCTGGCCACGCACACCCCGATCGGCGCCCCGCCCACGTGGGTGCTGTCCAACCACGACGTGACCAGGCCGGTCACCAGGTACGGACGCGCCGACACCTCCTTCGCCCACGGCGGCGCCCTGCACGGCAGCCCGACGGACCTGGAGCTCGGCCACCGCCGCGCCCGCGCCGCCGCGCTGCTCGCGATGGCGCTGCCCGGCTCGGTCTACGTCTACCAGGGCGAGGAGCTGGGCCTGCCCGAGGTGGAGGACCTGCCGGACGAGGTGCGCCAGGACCCGATGTACCGCCGCTCCGGCGGCAAGAACCCGGGCCGCGACGGCTGCCGCGTCCCGCTGCCGTGGTCGGGCGACGAGCCGCCGTTCGGTTTCGGCAGGGGCACGCCGTGGCTGCCGCAGCCGGAGAGCTGGCGCAAGCTGACCGCCGAGGCGCAGCGTACGGACCTCGGCTCCATGCTGAACCTTTACCGCTCGGCGCTCGGCATCCGCAGGGAGCTGCTCGGCGACGGGACGCTGACCTGGCTGCCGATGGGGGAGGAGGTGCTCGCCTTCACCCGCGACTCGGGCCTGACCAGCGTCACGAACCTGGGCGCCGCGCCGGTCGCGCTGCCGCAAGGCCGGGTGCTGCTGGCCAGCGGGCCGCTGGAGGACGGCATGCTGCCCACCGACACCACGGCCTGGCTGACGACCGCCTGAGCCCGCCGCCGTGCCGCCGCCCGTTACGATCGCGGCATGGCACGGCTGCGTCGGACACCACCGCAGGACCTGGACCCCGCGGCCCGGGAGCTCTACGACTCGATCACCTCGGGGCCGCGCGGCCGGTTCATGGTGGACGAGGACGGCGGGCTCACCGGGCCGTTCAACGCGATGCTGCTCAGCCCGCCGGTCGGCGACCCGCTGCAGCGGCTCGGCGCGGCGATCCGCTACCGCTCCACGCTGCCCGACCGGGCGAGGGAGCTGGCGATCCTCGTGGTGGCCGGGCACCAGGACAGCGCGTTCGAGCAGGCCGCGCACGAGCCGATCGCGCGCGAGCTGGGCTTCACCGGCGAGCAGCTCGCCGCCCTGCGCGCCGGCGACGAGCTCCGGCTCGACGACCCGGTGGAGTCGGCGGTGCTGCGCGTCGCCCGCGCCCTGGTCACCAAGGGCGACCTGGACGACGAGGAGTACGCGCTGCTCGGGGAGCGCGAGCTGTTCGAGCTGACCACGCTGGTCGGCTACTACACCACGCTCGCGCTCCAGCTCCGCGTCTTCCGCGTCTGACCGCGGCCCGGCTCGGCCATGGCCGGGTTTTCGGCGCATGGCGGGGCAGGGAGAAGGTCCCCGCGGCCCGGCGGCGGGGCGATCAGCGGGTCTCGCCGGTCGGGTCGCGCAGCCAGGCGTCCAGGGCCGCGCGGGCCTCGCCGGCCGTCTCGGGGAAGCGCAAGGCCCTGAGCAGCACCCACAGCGTGCCCTGCAGGCCGCGCGCCGCCAGGCACGCCCGCAGCAGCGGGTCGTCCGGGTCGGCGCCGTACGCGCGCACCGCCGCCCGCCCGTCCAGCCGCCTGGTGCGCAGCAGGCAGGCGAGGTCCCACGCCACCGGCGCGGCCATGCACTCCTCGAAGTCGTTCCACAGCAGGCCGTCCGGCGTGGCCAGCAGGTTGCCGGGATGGGCGTCGCCGTGCACGACCTGCGCCCCCGCCGCCGCGCCGGAGAACCGCTCGGCCAGCTCGGCGTGCGCCTCGCGCAGCCGCGCCAGCGTGCCGGGGTCGAGGGCCGCCGCGAGCAGGTCGAGCAGCCGCAGCGGCTCGTCCAGCACGGGACCGAGCAGCGGCAGGTCGCCGGGGTGGCCGCGCAGCGCGGCGTGCAGCTCGGCCAGCATGCCCCCGAACGCGGCGGGCGTCACCTCGCGGCCCGGGTCGTGCTCGGCGTACGCCCAGAAGGAGAGCGTCACACCGTCGCGTACGTGCGGACCTGGAGGCAGCAGGTCGCTGGGCGGCACCACCGGAGCGCCCGCCTCGGCCAGGAACGACACGACGGAGAGCTCGCGCGCCAGCGCGTCCTGCGGGCGGGCCCGGCCGAGCGCGGTGACGGTGGGCACCCTGGCCACCACGGGCGCGGGCCGCAGGTGGACGCGGACGTTGAACGAGTCGTTGAGCACCACGGGCTCGCGCACCCGCACGCCGTGCTCCTCGGCCAGCGCGACGGCCGCCGCCACCGCCGCCTCCGTGGACACGGCGGCTCCCGGCACGGCGGCTCCCGGCACGGCGGCTCCCGGCACGGCGGCGCCGCTCTCCGGCGCGGTCACCGCGGACCCCTGCGCGTTCAGGCCGACTCCCTGATCACCAGCTCGGTCGGCAGGATGACCGGGTCGGCCGGCCCGCCCTCGAACAGGTTGAGCAGCAGCCGCACCATGGCCGCCGCCTGCTCCGCGATCGGGTGGCGGAGCGTGGTCAGCGGCGGCTCGGTGTATTTGGCCGCCTCGATGTCGTCGAACCCGACCACCGCCACGTCGTCGGGCACCCGCCGCCCCGCCTGGCGCAGGGACTGCAGCGCCCCCACCGCCATGAGGTCGTTGGCGACGAACACGGCGTCGAGCTCGGGGTCGTCGCGCAGGAGCTGCCGCATCGCGACGGCCCCCGACTCGCGGGTGAAGTCGCCGACGGCCACGATGGAGCGCCGGTCGGAGTCGCGCAGCACGTTGCGGTAGCCGGTCAGGCGGTCCTGGCCGGCGATCATGTCCTGCGGCCCGGCGATGGTGGCGATCCTGCGCCGCCCGCTCTCCACCAGGTGGCGCACGCCCGCCTCGGCCCCGCCGACGTTGTCGTTGTCGACGTACGGGATGTCGACCGGCACCGCGGGCCGCCCGTAGGAGACCACGGGGACCCGCAGCCGCGACAGGGCCGACGGCAGCGGGTCGGCGCCGTGCATGGACAGCAGCATCACGCCGTCGACGTGGCCGCCGGCGATGTAACGCTCCACCCTGGCGTGGCTCTTGGGCGAGGACACCAGCATGAGCACGACCTGCTTGTTGACGGCCTCCAGCTCCACCGACGCCGACCTGATCGCGGTGGAGAACATCGGGTCCTCGGAGAAGACCCGGTTGCCCGGCTCGCTGACGACCAGGGCGATCGAGTCGGTGCGCTGGGTGACGAGGCTGCGCGCGGCGGAGTTGGGGACGTAGCCCAGCTCGTCGATCGCGCGCAGCACGGCGTCGCGGATCTCGGGCGCGACCGTCGTCTGCCCGTTGACGACGCGGGAGGCCGTGGCACGCGAGACACCCGCCCGGGCGGCGACCGCCTCCAGGGTCGGGCGTCTCATGACTGCACCGATAGGAAGACCACGATAAAAATCTACAGGCCGTTCCTGACGATCACGTCCCTGTACCAGAGCGCGCTGTCCTTGGGCAGCCGTTCCTGGGTGGCGTAGTCGACGTGCACGATGCCGAAGCGCCGCCGGTAGCCCTCGGCCCACTCGAAGTTGTCGAGCAGCGACCAGACCAGGTATCCGCGCAGGTCGGCGCCCGCCTCGATGGCGCGGTGCGCCTCGCGCAGATGCCCGTCCAGGTACGCCACCCGGTCGTCGTCGTGCACCCTGCCGTTCTCGACGACGTCGTCGAAGGCCGCGCCGTTCTCGGTGACCATGAGCCCGACCTGCGGATAGTCCTGCGAGAGCCGGATCAGCAGGCGGGACAGGCCGTCGGGGACGATCGGCCAGCCCATGGCGGTAACCGGCGCGTCGGCCTCGGCGAACCTGACGCCCTCCGAGCCCGGCCAGGCGGGGTCGGCGGGCAGACCGGGACCGGCCTCGACCACGCACGGGTTGTAGTAGTTGATGCCGATGAGGTCGAGCGGCGCGTTGATGAGCGCGAGGTCGCCGTCCCGGATGTGCGCGGTGCCGCCGTTGTGCTCGGCCGCCGCGATGACCTCGTCCGGGTACCTGCCGTACACGGCGGGGTCGAGGAACTGCCGGGTCAGCAGCGCGTGCACGCGGTCGACCGCCGCCGCGTCCTCCTCGCTCGCCACCGCCGACGGGTCGTTGACCTGGGCCGGGGTGAGCACGGGCGCGGAGTTGACGACGAGCATCACGGTCCCCGCGCCGGACTCGCGCAGCCGCCTGGCCGCGAGCCCGTGGCCGAGCAGCAGGTGGTGCGCCGAGCGCAGGGCCTCGGCTGGGTCGCGGCGGCCCGGCGCGTGCACGCCGTTGCCGTAGCCGAGGAACGCCGACACCCAGGGCTCGTTGAGCGTGGCCCAGTTGCGGGCGCGGTCGCCGAGCCGGTCGTACACGACCTGGGCGTAGTCGGCGAACCGGTACGCGGTGTCGCGGTCGGTCCACCCGCCGCGGTCCTCCAGCGCCTGGGGGAGGTCCCAGTGATAGAGGGTGATGTACGGCGTGATGCCCGCGGCCAGCAGCTCGTCCACGAGCCGGTCGTAGAAGGCCAGGCCGCGCGGGTTGATCGCTCCGTGGCCGTCCGGCTGGATGCGCGGCCAGGCCACCGAGAACCGGTAGGCGCCCAGCCGCAGCTCCCGCATCAGGGCGACGTCGTCGCGGAAGCGGTGATAGTGATCGCAGGCGACGTCGCCGGTGTCGCCGTCGGCCACGTTCCCGGGGGTGTGGGAGAAGGTGTCCCAGATCGACTGGCCCCGCCCGTCCTCCTTGACCGCCCCCTCGATCTGATAGGAGGCCGTGGCGGCTCCCCAGACGAAGTCCTCGGGAAAGATCATCCCTTAACAGCTCCTTGCATGATTCCGCCGATGATTTGCTTGCCGAACAGCGCGAAGACGGCCACGAGCGGCAGCGTGCCGATCGCGGTGCCCGCCAGGCCGAGCACGTAGTCGTTGACGTAGCCGCTGGCCAGCGTCGACAGCGCCACCTGCACGGTCGGGTTGTCCGGGGTGAGCACGACCAGGGGCCAGAAGTAGTCGTTCCACGCCGACATGAACGTCAGCATGCCGAGCACTGCCGCCGCGGGCCGCGCGGCGGGCAGCACGACGTGCCAGAACAGCCCCCAGGTCGTGCAGCCGTCCACCCGGCCGGCCTCCAGCAGCTCGGTGGGCAGCGCGCGCTGGAGGTACTGCGTCATGAAGAACACGCCGAACGCGTTGACCAGGGCGGGCACGATGAGCGCGTAGTTGGTGCCGGTCCACTCCAGCTTCACCATGAGCATGTAGAGCGGGATGATGCCGAGCTGCGCGGGGACCATCATGGTCGCGACCGTGATGACCAGCATGATGTTCTTGCCCCTGAAGCTCAGCTTGGCGAAGGCGAACCCGGCCAGCGTCGAGAAGAACATCACCGCGATCGAGATCGAGCCGGCCACGATGACGGAGTTGAGCAGCGCCAGCCCGAACGGCACGGTGTCGAAGACGCGCGCGACGTTGGCGAAGAAGTTCCCGCCGGGCAGCAGCGGCGGCGGCACCTGGGCCAGCGCGGAGTTGTGCCGGGAGGCCACGACCACGCTGTAGTACAGCGGGAAGGCCGAGAAGAACGCCACCGCGATGAGGGTCAGGTAGCGCAGCCTCATACCAGACCGCCCTTCATGCGCCGGGTGATGAGGAAGTTGATGCTCGCGACGATCACCACGGCGACGAACATCAGCCAGGAGGCCGCGGAGGCGTAGCCGAAGTCGAACGTCGAGTTCGCGAAGCCCTGCTCGTAGACGAACAGCGCGAGCGTCTGGAACTGCCGGTCGGGACCGCCCGTCGCGATGCCGCCGCCGCTGCCGCTGCTCTGGCCGAACAGCATCGGCTCGGCGATGATCTGCATCGCGCCGATCGTCGAGACGATCACCACGAAGATGATCGTCGGCCTGATCATGGGGATGGTGATGCGGCGGAGCTGGGTGAAGCTGCTCGCGCCGTCCAGGGTGGCGGCCTCGTACAGGTCGCGCGGCACGGCCTGCATGGCCGCGAGGAAGATCAGCGCGTTGTAGCCGGTCCAGCGCCACATGATCATCACGGAGAGCGCGACGTGCGAGGTGGCGGTGCCCGCCGCCCAGTCGATGTGGCCCACGCCGAACCAGGACAGGATCCAGTTGATCAGGCCGAAGTCCCGGCCGAAGAGCTGACTGAAGATCACGACCACCGCGACGACGCTGGTGACGTTCGGCAGCAGCAGCGCGACGCGGAACAGCGTCTGGAACCGCAGCCGCCTGTTGAGCAGGTGCGCGAGCCAGATGGCGAGGGCGAGCTGCGGCACGGTGGACAGGATCCCGATGGACAGGGTGTTGAACGTGGCGTTCCAGAAGTAGGAGTCGCCCAGCAACGTCGCGTAGTTGCCGAGGCCGATGAACTCCTGCGTCTCCGACAGCAACGTCCACTCATGCAGGCTCACCCAGGCCGTGTAGACCAGCGGGAAGAGCCCGAAGGCGCAGAACAGCAGGAAGAACGGGGCCACGTAGGCGTACGGCGACACCCTCGTGTCGAGGGTGTGCCGCACGCTGCGCCTGCGCCTCTGCGTGACCGCGAGAGGGAGAGAGCTCATTTGATCTTCTTGACGTCCTGGAGCACCTGCGCCCACGCCTCGTCGGGCGTCTGCTTGCCCTGCTCGACCCGGCCGAGGCCGTTGCCGATGACCGTGCGCACGTCGGCCTCCTTCGGGCCGAGGTGCTGCGGCTTGAGCGCCTTGGCGGCGTCGGAGTAGATCTTGCCGATGGGGGCGTCACCGAAGAACGGCTTGGTGAAGTTCTGGATCGACGGGTCGTCGTACAGCGACGGGATCGACGGGAACGTTCCTTCCTCCTTGAAGACCTTGGCCTGGTTCTCCTTGGAGGTGAGGAAGTCGATCAGCTCGGCCGCCTCCTTGGGGTGCTTGCTCTGCTTGGGCACCATGAGGTGGGAGCCGCCGCTGTTGCCCGAGCCGCCGGGCACGGCGGCGATGTCCCACTTGCCGGCCGAGTCCTTGGCCTGCTCCTGGATGAAGCCGGTCATCCAGGCGGGGCAGATGATCGTGGCGAACGAGCCCTTGGCGAAGCCGGTGTTCCACGGCGGGGAGAAGGCGGCCAGCTTGGCGGTCAGGCCCTCCTGGGTGAGCCGGTTGGACAGGTCCCAGGCCTTCTTCACCTCGGGGTTGGTCTCGACGATGATGTTGTCCTGCTCGTCGTACAGGCCGACCGGGGCCTGGTTGACCATGGCGCGGAAGATCTCACCGGGGGAGTCGACGAACTTCGCGCCGGGCACGTTCGCCGCGGCGAACTTCTTGCCGGTCGCGATGTAGTCCTCCCAGGTCGGCCAGAGCTCGGAGACCTTGTCGCGGTCGTCGGGCAGCCCGGCCTTCTTGAACAGGTCCTTGCGGTAGCACATGGCCAGGCCGCCGACGTCGGTGCCGAGGCCGAGGAGCTGCTGTCCGTCCTTGCTGAGGCCCTGCTGCCACTTCCAGTCGAGGTATTCGGACTGGCGCTTGTCGAGGCCGTACTGCTTGAGGTCGACGAACTTGCCGGGCTGGGCGGTGAAGGTGCTGATGTAGCCGACCTCGACCGCGACGACGTCCCCCGCGCCCGCGTTGGTGGCCAGCCGCTTGACCAGGTTGCTGTGGTGGTCGTTGAACTGGGTGACGTTCTCGACGATCTCGATGTTCGGATGCGTCTTCTTGTAGTCCTCGTAGAGAGGCTGGAAGCCGAAGTCGCCGAACAGGTCGACGGTCAGCTTGATCTTCTCGCCGGGCTTGGCGCTCGACTCGGCCGCGGTGCCTTCGCCTCCGCCGCCGCAGGCCGTCGCCAGTGCGAGGACGGACGCGGTGAGCAGGGGCAGGCCGAGCCGCCGGATGCGAGGGGCCATCGAAACCCTCCTGGGTCTCTGTACAAAAGGGAGTGACTGAGAGAGCGCTCTCTCAAGAGATTCGCGGCGCTCACACGGCTCTGTCAACGGAGGTTAGATAACGATGGTGTTATCCGAGAGAGCGCGATCTCGCGAGGTCGGGTGGGGTTTCGCGGCGCGCGTGCGGCGGAACCGGTTCAGCCGGTGAGGGCGCGGCCGGCCATCCTGGCGTACATGCGGCCGGGGCTCGGGTCGGTGGTGAGGAAGCCGGGCAGCATCGGCAGCCCGACCGCGAACGGGTCGAGCCGCTCGTACAGCTCGTCGGCGTCGGCGGGGCGGTCGTCGGGCTTCTTCTCCAGCAGCTGCGCGAGCAGCTCGCTCAGCGGCTCCGGCAGCCCGGGGATGGTGGGCGGGCGCTCCTTGACCTGCTTTTCGAAGACCACGTAGTCGGTCGGCCCGGTGAAGAGCTGCTCGCCGGAGAGCATCTCGTGCAGCACGCAGCCCAGCGAGTACAGGTCGCTGCGCGGCTCGGTGATGCCGTGCTGGATCTGCTCGGGCGCCATGTACGCGGGCGTGCCGAGGATCTGCCCGATCCTGGTGAAGGTGGTGACGTCGGGCTCCCTGAGCATCGCCAGGCCGAAGTCCAGCACCTTCACGCTGCCGTCGGGACAGAGCATGAGGTTGGTCGGCTTGAGGTCGCGGTGGCAGATCGACAGCGCGTGCGCCGCCGACAGCACCGCGCACGCCTGGGCCGCGATCGCCGCCGCCCACGGCACCGGCAGCGGGCCGTGCTCGTGCACCACGTCGGCCACGGTGACGCCCTCGATGAACTGCATCACCTGGTAGAGCCGCTGCTCGTGGGTGCCGAAGTCGTAGAGCACGGGCGCGCCGGGATGCTCCAGCCTGGCCAGGATCCTGGCCTCCCTGATGAACCGGCGCTCCAGCTCGTTGTCCGGCCCGCTGGGCAGGCGCAGCAGCTTCACCGCCACCCTGCGGTCGAGGTGGCGGTCATGGCCCGCGTAGACGGCGCCCATGCCGCCCTGACCGAGAGGAAGGTCGTCGAGCTCGTAGCGGTCACCGATGACCATAAACCCCCTCTCCCGCAGCCTTCCGGAGAAAACTACACCGTCAGGACTGCGGGTGCAGGTGGCCGTCGGCGAGGCCGTCCAGGCCCAGCCGGATCAGCGTGTGCCCCAGCGTGGAGGTCTCGCGGATGGCGTCCTCCAGCACGGCCAGTTGCCGGAACGCCGCGCCGTACGCCTTCTGCTCGCGCAACGACAGCCGGGGCAGCTTGGTACGGCGCACGTCGAACCTGCTGGAGCCGGTCGTCACCCGCCCGCCCGCGGCCCGCAGGAACCCGGCGAGGAAGTCGGGGTCGAGCCTGCGGCCGTCCACGCGGTAGAGCGTCAGGTGAGGACCCAGCACCGCGCCGCCGTCGGCCATCACGCGCACGGCGGAGTAGGAGGCCACGACGTCGCCCGGCTTGATCGGGACCAGGCCCTGCTGCATCGTCGTCGAGCCGGACGGCGAGCCGCCGTTGAGCAGGTCGTCGGAGGTCAGCACCGGGATGTCACCGCCGTCGGCGGCCATCTTGGGCGGCGCCTGCGAGGCCGTGACCAGGCCCTCCTTGATGAGGTCGCCGAGCGTGGTGGCGGGCTGGTCGAGCGGCTGGTCGAGCACCTTGAGGTCGGGCGGCGGCACCGCCGCGGCGGCGAGGAAGCGGTCGCGGGCCTCGGCGAAGGCCCGGCCCACGTCGTCGCGCCGCTGGTGGCGGGCCGGGGTCATGTCGACCTCGTCGGCCAGCAGGTCGATGATCCGCACGGTCTGGTCGCAGCGGTCCTCCATGTAGGCCTGCCAGGCCGGCTCCACCGTCGACAGGTCGGCCGTGGCGTCGAGGATCAGCACCTCCGACGGCGGGCGCTCACCGGCCTTGGGGCGGCGCAGCAGCCACAGGTCGCTGCCCGGCAGCGACACGACGGCCCGCAGCGCGCCCGCGCGCAGCAGGTTGGCGCGGATGCGGCGGCCCGCCTTGCGGCTGGCGGCGGCCGGCGGCATCAGGATGGCCACCAGGCCGCCCGGCTTGACGTGGGTGAGGCAGTGCTGCACCCAGGCCAGCTCGGGCTCGCCCCTGGGCGGCAGCCCGTACTCCCAGCGCGGGTCGCCGGTCAGCTCCTCATAGCCCCAGGCCCGCTCGCCGAACGGCGGGTCGCACACCACCGCGTCGGCCCGCTCGCCGGCGAAGCCGTCGCGCCGCATGGAGTCGCCGGCCACGATCGTCGCCTCGACGCCGCGCAGGCGCAGCCGGGAGGCGGCGATGGCGGCCGAGGTCTCGCTGAGCTCCTGGCCGAGGATGCGCGCGGCGCGGCTGGAGGCGAGCAGCAGCGTGCCCACGCCGCACGCGGGGTCGAGCACGGTCGCGCCCTCGGTGCCGACGAGCCGGACCATCAGCCCGGCGATGTCGTCGCGGGTGACCGAGAGCCGGCGCGAGTGCGCTTCGAGATAACGCTCACACAGGAACTCGTACGCGCGCAGCGGCCCGAGCTCGCCGCCCAGCTGGAGTATGAGGTCGGTCAGCTCGGGATCGAGCGCTCCGGCACCGTCGTGACCTGCGCTTTCGCCGCCGGGACCGGCGGCAGGACGCGGGCCGTCGCCGTCGCCGGCGACCTGGGCCGCCCTGGTCAGCAGCGCCCCGGCCTGGGCCACCAGCTCGCCCAGATGCAAATCTCCCGCGGCTTTCAGGCGTTGCCAGGCACGATCTCCCAGGGAGACCTGGTAGGACTTCCCATAGCGGCGTAGCCATGACTCGACCTGCCGCAGCGAGAACAGCGGCTGGTTGGCGGTGCCGCCGATGGGCTGGGGGAAGTCGTCGTGGCGACGGCGCCAGTTGCTCACCGCGGCCCGCCCGACGCCGGCGAGCCGGGCGATGTCCCCGGCGTTGACGGTCGGGTCGTGGCTCATGGAGCCCACAGTAGTTCACAAGAGTCTTCAGCGCATCTGCTTGTGAAGTCTTTCAACCAATGATTTACTGCAGGGTATGAAGCACAACATCCGCTATGCCGCCGGATCAGACGTGGGCCGCCGCCGGGAGCAGAACGAGGACTCCGGCTACGCGAGCGGCCGGTTGCTCGTGGTGGCTGACGGGATGGGTGGACACGCGGCCGGCGAGCTTGCGAGCTCGGCGGTGATCGCCGTCATGCGCGAGCTGGACGCCACGCTTCCCGAGACGGGCTCCGACCTTGAGGCGGCCCTGGAGGGCGCCGTGCACGAAGCGGGGCGCAGGCTGGTCGAGCTGGCCGACATCGACCCGGCGCGCAGAGGGATGGGCACCACGGTGACCGCCATGCTCTGGGACGGCTACCGCTTCGCTCTGGCTCATCTCGGTGACTCCCGCGGATACCTGCTTCGCGATGGTGCTCTCTACCAGATGACCAAGGATCACACACTCGTGCAGTCGATGGTGGACGAAGGGCGCATCACGGAGGACCAGGCCGCCGTCCACCCCCGCCGGTCGATGGTGCTGCGCGTGCTGGGCAGCGAGGGCAGGGCGGAGCCGGACATGGCGCTGCGCGAGGCCGAGCCTGATGACCGCTACCTCCTTTGCTCCGACGGGCTCACGACGGTGCTCGGGCCCGAGGTTCTGCACGAGGTCCTGACCACGGTGGCAGAACCCGCGGCGGCCGTCCAGCGGCTCATCGATCTCGCTAACGAGGGCGGCTCGCCCGACAACGTGACCGTGATCGTGGCCGACGTGGTCGCGCCGGGCGCGGGCGATGCGAACGTCTACCGCGTGGGCGCCGGCTCCTAAGAGTCGTAGTAGCTCGTCACATCCGCCACAGGAGCAACACGGCCGAAATTTCGGCTCATAGGGTGACACTTTCCGGGTGACCCGCGCGCTTCCGCGATGGCGCTACTACAGTCCATCGTGATTCGCCTGTTTTCTGGGAGGAGTCACTCTGGACCCGATCGCGGACAAGCTGCTCAAGACGGCGCGGCAGGAACTCGGATACAAGGAGAAGAAGGGCCAGTACACCAAGTTCGGCCAGTGGTACGCCGATCGCGTCCAGGACAGCCAATACCGCGACGCACCGTGGTGCGACATGTTCCTCGCCTGGGCCGCGAACAAGGCCGGCGTCTCCGAGTACGTCGGGGAGTTCGCCTGGACGCCCTCCCACGCGGCCTGGTTCATCCAGAAGGGCGCGTGGAGCAAGAAGCCCGAGCCCGGCGCGCTCGTCTTCTTCGACTGGCGCGGCGGCAAGAGCTACAAGGGCATCGACCACGTCGGCATCGTCGAGCGGGTGGCCGGCAAGAAGATCCACACCATCGAGGCGAACGTCGACCGCGTCTGGCTCAAACGCAAGGTCAGGACGACCGACAAGGTCGTCGGCTACGGCATCCCGCGCCTGGTGAAGGCCAACGCGGAGCTGAACGAGATCCGCTCGACCGAGCAGCCCTTCATCTCGCCGCCCAGGTCGCAGACCGGGCAGGGCACGCCGTTCGACTTCTTAGGCACGCCCGTCGCGTTACTCGCCGCGATGGTGCTCACCACGATCGTCCTCTCGCTGCGGCTGACCGGCCGCCGCGGCGCACACCGCCGGCTCTCCTGGTCGTGGTCCCCGCGTTCCCGCTCCGCCGCCCAGGACGTGCGGCGCGTCCCGGCCTCCGCGAACCCCTTCGCCGCCGAGAGCCCCCCCTGAGCGCAGGCCCGTCAGGAAGGTCCCTGCGCCGCCGCACACCTCGCGTCCCAGGGCTCAGAGCTTCCAAGGCGCCCCGCAGGCCGCCCGTCCCGCGCGCACGCCGGTCCCCGCCGGGTCCGCGCCCGAGCCCGCCGCCAGGAGACGCAGGCCGTACGAGCGGAGCTGAGAGGGCTCAGGACGTCAGGTCGATGACCGCCTTGACGTCCTCGGCCGGCTCGAACGCCTCCAGCGCCCGCGTCAGCGGCACCCGCCGGGTGATGAGCCGCCCCAGCCACTCCGCATCGGCCTGGGCCAGCGCCGCCGCCGCGGCCCTGAAGTGCCGCAGGTTCGCGTTCACCGTCCCGAAGACCACGTCGTTCTCCAGCACGATCTCCCGGTTCATCACGCCCGCGTCCACCCGGTGCGCCCGCCCGCCGGGAGCCAGGCCGCACAGGCACACGATGCCGGCCGCCGCCGTGGTCGTGAGCGAGTCGATGACGAGCCGCCCCGCGCCCGTGCACTCGATGATGATGTCCGGCTTGGCCTCCAGGAAGTCCTCCAGCGTCGAGGACGAGTGGTAGATCGCGCCCAGCTCCTCCACCAGGCTCGACTTGAGCCCGTGCGGGGCGCGGTCGAGCACGTGCACCTCCAGGCCGCGCTGCCGTCCGAGCAGCGCCGCGAGCAGCCCGATCGGCCCCGCCCCCGTCACCAGCAGCGTGCGCGGCTCGAACCAGGACCGCGAGCCGATCCGCTCGATCTGCTCCCACGCCTTGGCCACCACGGAGGCGGGCTCGACCAGCACGCCGAGCTCGCCCAGGGCGGGATCGATCCGGACGGCGTAGGCGGCCTCGATGGTCCACAGCTCGCTGCCGAAGCCGTCGAGTTCCTTGATGCCCCGCTCGGTGTAGCCGCCGTTGCGGCACATGTCGAACTCGCCGCGCTTGCAGGCGCCGCACGGCTCGGGGTCGGGGCGGCGTACGACGCCCACCACCAGGTCGCCGGGCGAGAACGCCGAGCCGTCCGGCGACCGCAGCACCCGGCCGAGCGACTCGTGCCCGATGACCATGCGCTCCTTTCCCGGCGGCGGCCAGCCGTAGGCGCCCTGTTCCAGCTCTCTGTCGGTCCCGCAGATGCCCAGCGCGAGCCCCTGGACGAGCAGCTCGCCCTGGCCGGGCTCGGGGTCGGGCACCTCCTGCACCTCCAGCGTGCCCTTGCTTCCCGGCACGAACGTCAGCGCGCGCATCGCGTCACCTCCTGCCAGCCCCTTACCCCGGACACTGTCGGGAAATAGTAGGACGTCCTACTATCAAGAAAGTAGGACGTCCAAATATCTTGGGGGAGAAGCCTCCACGAAGGAGTGATCAGGCGTGCACGTCCCGGTACACCCCGTCCGCTTCGTGACCGCCGCGGCCCTGTTCGACGGGCACGACGCGGCGATCAACATCATGCGGCGCATCCTCCAGGCCCAGGGCGCGGAGGTCATCCACCTCGGGCACAACCGCTCGGTCGACGAGATCGTCACGGCCGCCATCCAGGAGGACGTCCAGGGCGTGGCGATCAGCTCCTACCAGGGCGGGCACGTCGAGTTCTTCACCTACCTGGTCGAGCTGCTGCGCGAGCGCGGCGCGGGCCACATCAAGGTGTACGGCGGCGGCGGTGGCGTCATCGTCCCCGAGGAGATCGAGCTGCTCCACTCGCGCGGCGTCGCGCGCATCTTCTCGCCCGAGGACGGCCAGCGCTACGGCCTGCCCGGCATGATCAACCAGCTCATCCAGGAGTGCGACGTCGAGCTGGGCGACCCGCCGCCGGTCGAGGCCGTCATGGCGGGCGACCAGGCGGCGCTGGCCCGCGCGATCACCCTCATCGAGAGCGGCCGGGCCCCCGCCGAGCTGCTGGAGGGCATCAGGAACGCCACCGACCGCCGCGCGCCCGTCCTCGGCATCACCGGTACGGGCGGCTCCGGCAAGTCCTCGCTCACCGACGAGCTGGTCCGCCGCTTCCGCATCGACCACGACGACAAGCTGCGCATCGCGATCATCGCCATCGACCCCACCCGCAGGCGCGGCGGCGGCGCGCTGCTCGGCGACCGCATCAGGATGAACAGCCTGGGCCCCCAGACCTACTTCCGCTCCCTGGCCACCAGGGGCGCCGCCAGCGAGGTGCCCGCCTGCATCGACGACGTCATCGCCGCCTGCCGGGCCGCCGGCCACGACCTGGTGATCGTCGAGACGCCCGGCATCGGCCAGGGCGACGCGGGCATCGTGCCGCACGTGGACGTGCCGATCTACGTCATGACGCCCGAGTTCGGCGCGGCCTCGCAGCTCGAGAAGATCGACATGCTCGACTTCGCCGAGGCCGTGGTGATCAACAAGTTCGAGCGGCGCGGCGCCGAGGACGCCCTGCGCGACGTGCGCCGCCAGCTCGTACGCAACCGCGAGGCGTTCGGCGTCTCGCCCGAGGACATGCCGGTCTTCGGCACCATCGCCGCCCGCTACAACGACACCGGCGTCACCGCCCTCTACCACCACCTCAAGCCGCTGCTGCCGACCGGCGCCTCAGGCCCCGGGCTGCTGCCCAAGGTCGAAGGCCGTACCTCGAAGGTCGCCGAGGCCATCGTGCCGCCGTCCAGGAGCCGCTACCTGGCCGAGATCGCCGAGACCGTGCGCGCCTACCACGCCGAGACGCGGGCGCAGGCCGAGGTGGCCAGGCGCAGGCAGCAGCTCGCCGCCGTACGCGAACTCCTGGGTGAGGACGCCCCCGAGTCCGGCCGGCTCGCCGAGCTGGCCGAGCAGGCCGAGCGCGAGCTGAGCGACGAGAGCCGCGCCCTGCTCGAGGCCTGGCCCGGCATCAAGGAGCGCTACTCCAGCGACGAGCTGGTGGTGAAGGTCCGCGACCGGGAGATCCGCACGCCGCTGTGGCGCGAGACGCTCTCCGGCAACCGCATCCCCCGCGTCGCCCTGCCCCGCTACACCGACCACGGCGAGCTGCTGCGCTTCCTGCGCGGCGAGAATCTGCCCGGCATGTTCCCGTTCACCGCGGGCGTGTTCCCGTTCAAGCGCGACGACGAGGAACCGACCAGGATGTTCGCCGGCGAGGGCGACCCGTTCCGCACCAACAGGCGCTTCAAGCTGCTCTCGGAGGGCCAGCCCGCGACCCGGCTGTCCACCGCGTTCGACTCCGTCACCCTCTACGGCCACGACCCCGACCCGCGGCCCGACATCTACGGCAAGGTCGGCACGTCCGGCGTCTCCGTCGCCACCCTCGACGACATGAAGGTGCTCTACGACGGGTTCGACCTGTCCGCGCCCAACACGTCGGTGTCGATGACCATCAACGGCCCCGCGCCGACCATCCTCGCGTTCTTCCTCAACACCGCCATCGACCAGGCCAGAGACCGCTTCCGCGCCGAGCACGGCCGCGAGCCCGACGAGCGCGAGGACCGCGAGCTGCGCGCCCGCACCCTGGCCACCGTCAGGGGCACCGTGCAGGCCGACATCCTCAAGGAGGACCAGGGGCAGAACACCTGCATCTTCTCCACCGAGTTCTCGCTGCGGATGATGGCCGACATCCAGGAATGGTTCATCCGCAACGGCGTCAGGAACTTCTACTCGGTCTCCATCTCCGGCTACCACATCGCCGAGGCGGGGGCGAACCCCATCAGCCAGCTCGCGTTCACGCTGGCCAACGGGTTCACGTACGTGGAGGCGTACCTGGCCAGAGGTATGAAGGTGGACGACTTCGCGCCCAACCTGTCGTTCTTCTTCTCCAACGGCATGGACCCCGAGTACAGCGTGCTCGGCCGGGTCGCCCGCCGCATCTGGGCCATCGCCATGCGCGAGCGGTACGGCGCGGGCGAGCGCTCGCAGAAGCTGAAGTACCACATCCAGACCTCCGGGCGGTCCCTGCACGCCCAGGAGATGAACTTCAACGACATCCGCACCACGCTGCAGGCCCTCATCGCCATCTACGACAACTGCAACAGCCTGCACACCAACGCCTACGACGAGGCCGTGACCACGCCGTCCGCCGAGTCGGTGCGCCGCGCCATGGCCATCCAGCTCATCATCAACCGCGAATGGGGCCTGGCCAAGAACGAGAACCCGCTGCAGGGGTCGTACATCATCGACGAGCTGACCGACCTGGTCGAGGAGGCGGTGCTCGCCGAGTTCGAGCGGCTGTCCGACCGCGGCGGCGTGCTCGGCGCCATGGAGACCGGCTACCAGCGCGGCCGCATCCAGGACGAGTCCATGCTGTACGAGACCCGCAAGCACGACGGCTCCCTGCCCATCATCGGCGTCAACACCTTCCGCAACCCCGCCGGCTCCGACGACTCCGACCCGCACAAGCTGGAGCTGGCGCGCGGCACCGAGGAGGAGAAGCGCTCCCAGCTCGAACGGCTGCGCGCCTTCCACGAGCGGCACCGCTCCGAGGCGCCCGTCCACCTCGCCCGGCTCCGCGAGGCCGCCATGTCGGACGGCAACCTCTTCGAGGTGCTGATGGAGGCGGTCAGGCACTGCTCGCTCGGCCAGATCACCGACGCCCTCTTCGAGGCCGGCGGCCAGTACCGCCGCAACATCTGACCACCCACGGCCCGCCCCGCCCGCTTCGGCACCTGCGCCGCACGCGGGCCGGGGCGTTGAGCGCGGAGCCCTCTTCAGGGCGTTCGCCTGTCCCGGCTGGAAGGTGCGTGCGCGTGGGGCTGACTCACGGCGTTCGCGCCGCCCACCGGAGCCGTGCGAGGGAGCCTCAGCGGGCGGGGCGGGCGGAATCATCGGCGGACGGCGGACTGGCGGTGCGGGGTTCACCGGTCACGGGCGTCGATAGGATCGCGCTGCTGGGCACGATCTCGGCACCATCGCTAACAGGAGGTTTTCATGTCCGACGTCACCTTCAAGGGCACCCCGATTACGGTCGGCGGCACCTTCCCGCAGGCCGGCGACACCGCGCCCGCGTTCCGCCTGGTGGGCAAGGACCTGTCCGAGCGCACGCTCGACGACTTCGGCCAGAAGACCAAGGTGCTCAACATCTTCCCGAGCATCGACACGGGTGTCTGCGCGGCCTCCGTGCGCCGCTTCAACGAGATCGCCGCCGAGCACCCCGACGTGGCCGTGCTGTGCATCTCGGCCGACCTGCCGTTCGCCCAGGGCCGCTTCTGCGGTGCCGAGGGCCTGGAGAACGTCACCACGCTCTCGCTGATGCGCGGCCGCGAGTTCCTCACCGACTACGGCGTGGCGCAGGAGTCCGGCCCGCTGGCCGGTCTCGCCGCCCGCGCGGTGATCGTCCTCGACGGCGACAACAAGGTGGTCTACTCCCAGCTCGTGCCGGAGATCACCCAGGAGCCCGACTACGACGGCGCCCTCGCCGCCCTCAAGTGATCCGCTGAGGACTCCGGGCCCGCCTGCCCTCACACCCCGAGCCAGGCGGGCTCTCCCACACCCGGCCCTTTGCGCCCGGACCTTCCATCCGGCTGCGCGTCCGGCTCTCCGTTCACGGGCTCTCCGTTCACGGGCTCTCCGCTCACGGGCTCTTCGCGCGGCGGCTGTTCGCCCGGGGCGGGCTTCTCATGCGGTGGCGCGCGACCGGGAGCCCTGTGCGCGGCTGCTTCCCCGGCCCTTCCCGGCCGGGCGGGCGAGTGCGCGACCCGGCCGGCGCTCGTGCGGCCGGGGTCAGCCGAGACGGGTGGTGAGTTCGTCCTGGAAGGACTTGGCGAGGTCGAGCATGTGCTGGTCGTCGGTGGCGGTGTGCTGGAGGTCGATGATCAGTTCGTGCGCACCGCCCGCCTCCACGGCCTCGGCGAGGTAGGCGCTGATCTCGGCCACCGTGCCGCTCCGCGGCGGCGTGCCGTCGTCGGTGATGATCGGGTTGGCGCGCAGGATCATGCGCAGCGCGCCGGGATCGCGCCCGGCCTCCTCGGCGGCGTGGCACACGGTCTGCCACATCGACGTCAGCACGGGGATGGGCAGCGTGGCGGTCAGCCAGCCGTCGCCGCGCCTGCCGATGCGGCGCAGCGCGGGCTCGGCGAAGCCCGCGAGGTAGAGCGGCGGGCGGCGGGCCGGTTTGGGCTCGATGTGGCTGGGCGGGATCGACCACAGGTCGTGCTCGAACGACACCGGATCGGTGGTCCAGATGGCCTCGAGCGCGTCGAGGGTGGCGTCGTAGCGGCGGGCACGGTCCTGCCACGGTACGCCGGCGGCGGCGTACTCGTCGGACGACCAGCCGAGCCCGAGCCCGGCGTCGAGACGGCCGCCGCTCAGGTGGTCGATGGTGGTGAGGGAGCGGGCGAGCACGGCGGGGGCGTACCAGCAGGCGTTCAATGCGCTGGTGCCGAGGCGTACGGACGTGGTGACGGACGCGGCGACCGACAGCACCGAGAACGGGTCGAGGAAGACCCGGTGCGCCTCGGGGATGGAGCCGTCGCCGCCGGGATAGCGGTCCTTCGGCCGGACGGGGGTGAGCAGCCGGTCGCCTGCCCACAGGCTGTGGAAGCCCATCTGCTCGGCCGCCCGCGCCACCTCCAGCACGCTGGCGAGCGAGGCGAACCTGCCGTACTGCGGAACGGCCAGCCCGACGCGCATGTGCTCAGTCCTTCCTGCCGACGCCGCACAGGATGAGCGACGAGGCGGGATTGTCCATGAAGTCGATGACGTCGGCCTGCTCGGGCCGCCATTCGGGCAGCCACACCAGGCCGGGGTCGACGAGCGTGAAGCCGGTGAACAGCTCGCGGATGCGCTCCCTGTCGCGCAGCACGAGCGGGGCGCTGGCGCTCTGGTAGACCTGGGTGCCCTGGCTGACGGCCTCGGCCCTGGCGTCGCTGGTGCCGTGGGACATCACGAGGTAGCTGCCGGGCGCGAGGGCCTCGCGCAGGGTGGCCATGATCTCGTCGGGCCGCTCCTCCTCCTTGATGAAGTGCATGATCGCCACCAGCAGCAGGCCGACGGGCTTGCTGAAGTCGATGGTGGCGCGCACCTCGGGGTGGTCGAGGATGGCCGCGGGCTCGCGCAGGTCGCCCTCGATGACCGTGGTGTCGCCCTGGCCGGCGAGCAGCGCCCTGGCGTGCACGAGCACGACGGGGTCGCGGTCGACGTAGACCACCTTGGCGTCGGGCACGACCTTCTTCGCCACCTCGTGGACGTTGCCCTGGGTGGGCAGGCCGGTGCCGATGTCGAGGAACTGCGTGATGCCGGCCTCGGCGAGGTGGCGCACGGCCCGGCCGAGGAAGGCGCGGTTGGCCCTGGCGGCGGCTCGCAGCTCGGGGGCGACCTTGAGGATGCGCTCGGCAGCCTCGCGATCGGCGGGGAAGTTGTCCTTGCCGCCGAGGTAGTAGTCATAAAGCCGGGCCACGCTTGGCGTGTTGGGGTCGAAACCGAGCGACTCGTGCTCCAACCGTCGTCCCCCCGATCATCGAGTGGAAGATCTTCAGCTTGAGTCTACGGCCCGCAGCCGACGAATTGATCACAAAGTCGTGGATCTACGCTGTCAATGTGGATGACACCGGCACGGCCGTCAAGATTCCCGGCGAAGTACGGCGAATCGTCTCGCTGGTGCCGTCGCTGACCGAGTCGGTGGCGGCCACGGTGCCGCACGCGCTGGTCGGGGCCACGAAGTGGTGCACGCATCCGGCGGATCTCGACGTGGCGCGGGTGCGCGGCACCAAGAATCCCGATCTCGATGCGATCAGGCGGCTGCGGCCCGACGTGGTGCTCGCCAACGCCGAGGAGAACCGCCCGTCCGACATCGAGGCGCTGCGCGAGTCGGGCATCGCGGTCTGGGTGACGAAGATCGCGACGCTGGAGGAGGCGTTCGCGTCGCTGGAGCGGATGTTCGTGCACGCCTGCCGTACGGATCCGCCGGACTGGCTGGCTCGGGCGCGCGAGGCGTGGCGGGAGCCCTGGGACGGCCCGAGGCGTACGGCGATCGTCCCCATCTGGCGGCGGCCCTGGATGGTGGTGGGCCGCGACACGTTCACCGGCGACGTGCTGCGGCACCTCGGCGTGGACAACCTGTACGCGGACCACCCCGAGCGCTACCCCAAGATCCCGCTCGGCGAGCTGAACGCCCGCCGCCCCGACCTCGTGGTGCTGCCCGACGAGCCCTACGCCTTCAGCGCGACCGACGGTCCCGAGGCGTTCCCTGGTCTGAGGTGCGTGCCGGTGAGCGGGCGGCTGCTCACGTGGTACGGCCCCTCGCTGGTGGAGGCCGCGGGGGAGCTGCGCCGCACCCTGGCGCCGGCCTGACGCGCCGCGTCCCGGGCGGCTAACCGGCCTCGGCGGCGGCGAGGGCGGCGTCCACGGCCGCCGCCGACAGCACGTGCTCCATGACGAGCACCGCCATGCCCACGATCCCGGCCCGCTCGCCCAGCGTCCCGGTGACGATGGGCAGGTTGCGGGTCGTGTACGGCAGGCTCCGGCGGTAGACGCTCTCGCGGATGCCGGTCAGGTAGTGCTCGCCGGTGCGCGCCATGTCGCCGGAGAGCACGAGCACGCCGGGGTTGAGCAGGCTGACCGCGGTGGCGAGCACGACGCCGAGCGTGTGCCCGGCCTCCTGCACGCGGGCGATAGCGTCCGGGTCGCCCGCCTGCACGAGCTTGACCACCTCGCGGCTGGAGCCGGCGCCGAGGTCGGCGGCCAGGGCCTGCCCGCTGGCCAGCGAGGCGACGCAGCCGCGCGAGCCGCAGGTGCAGACGCGGTCGTCGGTCTCGCTGAGGCGCACGTGGCCGATGTTGCCCGCCGCGTCCTCGACGCCGCGGTGGATCCGGCCGTCGAGGACGATGCCGGCGCCGATGCCGGTGGAGACCTTGACCAGGACGAGCGCCGCGGTGCCGCGCCATGACGACCACCATTCGCCGAGCGCCATCGCGTTGGCGTCGTTCTCGACCAGGATGGGCACGTCGTACGACTCGCCGATGGCCTCGCGCACCGGGTGGTCGTCCCAGCCGGGCATGAGGAACGACCTGATGACGTGCCCGGAGGCGTGGTCGACCGAGCCGGGCACGTCGAGCCCGATGCCGCACACGTCGCGGGCGGGCCGCCCGGCCCTGTCGAGCATGCGCTGGAACGCCTCGCGCACCCACGACAGCACCGCCTCGGGGCCCAGCTCGATGCGCATGTCGGCGTGCTCTTCCGCCATGGGGCGGGCGGTCAGGTCGGTGAGCGCCACCCTGGCGTGGGTGGCGCCCAGGTCGGCCACCAGGATGAGCCGGCTGGCGGCGTGGACGTCGAGCACCGACGGCGGCCGCCCGCCGCCGGAGGCGCCGACGCCCGACTCGTGGATGTATCCGGCGGCGATGAGGCGATCGACCCGCTCGGTGATGGTGGAGCGGGACAGGCCGGTGTGCTCGATGAGCTCTTTGCGGGTGCGGCAGGAGCCGTTGCGGATGAGCTGGAGGATCTGCCCTGCCGTCAGCATGGTCTATCCCTTCTCTGCTCCTGCGGTGAGGCCCTCCGTCAGCAGCCGCTCACTGGCGAAGAACACGATCACGATGGGCAGCGTGAGCACCACCGACCCCGCCATCAAGACCGTCGTGGGGATCTCGATGCTTCCGGCGAGCTGCGAGAGCCCCAAGGACACCGTCCAGCTCTCCCTATGGTCCACGAGGAAGAGCAGGGCGAACAGGAACTCGTTCCACGCGATCATGAACGCGTAGAGGCCGGTGGCCATCAGGGCGGGCTTGGACAGGGGCAGCACCACCCGCCAGATGGTCGACAGCCTCGAGCATCCGTCGATCGCGGCCGCTTCCTCCACGCTCTGCGGCACGGTCTCGAAGTAGTTGCGGAGCATGTATACCGTGACCGGCACCGTCTGCGCGATATAGACGAGGATCAGGCCGGCGAGGGATCCGCGCAGGCCGATCATGGTGAAGAACACGAACAGCGGGATCGCCAGCACGATCGCGGGAAACAGGTAGACCGCGAGGAAGAGGAAGTGCACCTGGCGGCGGCCGAAGAAACGCAGCCGCGCCACCGCGTACGCGCCGGGTATCGACACCAGCAACGTGACCGCCACCGACACGACCGCGACGATCGTGCTGTTCCTGAGGAACGTCAGGAAGCCCTGCCGGGTCAGCACGTCCGCGTACGGTTCGAGGGTGAAGGCGGACGGCCAGAGCGAGCCGGGCTCCAGGATCAGCTCCTGGATGTCGCGTACGGACAGCATCACCATGTAGAGGAACGGGAACCCGGTGATCAGGAAGAGGAACGCGATCACCAGCGGCTTGACCGCCCGCAGCAGCGCCCGTTCGAACCTATCCCTGCTCACGCTCGCCTCCCGCGAAGAACCTGAGATAGATCGCCAGGAAGACGACCAGGAACACGGCCAGCACGATCGCCTGCGCGGCGGCGGCGCCGATGTCGTCGCGCGAGGTGAGGAAGTTGTAGACGCGCACGCTGACCACCTCGGTGCCGGCGCCGCCGCCGGTCAGCAGGTAGACGTCGTCGAACTTGGTGAAGGTGAAGACGAACCGCAGCACCGACAGCAGCGCGATGATGCGCCACAGCTGCGGCATGATCACGTAGCGGAAGCGCTGGGTGGGGGTCGCGCCGTCCACGATGGCGGCCTCGTCCAGCTCCTTGGGCAGCGCCTGCAGCCGGGCCAGGATGAACAGGAACGCGAACGGGAAGTACCGCCAGGCCTCGAAGGCGATGACGGTGAGCAGCGCGACGGGCACCTGCACGCCGAGGAACTCGCCCCTGGCCTGGGTGAGGAACGCGATCGGCTCGGCCAGCCAGGTGTTGACGATGCCGTACTGCGGGTTGAGCATCGTCTCCCACAGGAAGGTCACGGCCACCACCGGGGCCACGTACGGGATGAGGATCGCGGCCCTGACCAGCGTGCGCCCCCTGAACCTGTCGCGCAGCGCCAGCGCCGTGACCAGCCCGATCGCGATCGACAGCGCCGTGCCGGCGACGGTGTAGACGAGCGTGTTGACCAGCGACGACCAAAAGCCCGGCTCGGAGACCACGTACGCGAAGTTCTCCAGCGTGTAGTTCCCGAACAGGCCCGACTGCCTGATGTTGATCAGCCGGACGTCCTGGAACGCCAGCATGATCGCCCACAGCAGCGGCAGCACCACCACGACCAGCGTGATGATCAGCGTCGGCGAGATGAGCACGGCCCCGGCGCGGCTCTCCTGCTGCCGCAGCGTGCGCCCGCGCGGCCGGGACACGGGGTCGATGCGGCCGGCGGTCACTCGCGGATCCCGCGCTTGATGCTCTCGACCTCGCGCTTGGCCTGCGCGGCGGCGGCCTGCGGGGTCAGCGAGCCGTCGACGAGCATGCTGAGCGCCTTGGGCACGGGCAGCTCGCCCATCGTGGCGCCGACCAGCTTGCCCTGGCCCTGCGAGATGCCCCAGCGGGCGATGGTGCCGGGGCTCTTGCGCAGGGCGTTGAGCACGTCGCCGGGGTAGACGTCGGCGAGCGGCTTCTTGGTGTCGACGCCGGCGGGCAGCGCGTCCCACTTCTCCTCGAAGCCCTTGCGGATGGGGAACTTGCCCTCGGGCGCCATGCCGATCCAGCGCTCGTAGCCCTCGTTCATCATGTACGTCACGAACGCGCTCGCCGGTTCCTTGGCGGCGTCGCGGGTGATCGCCCAGGAGACGATCTCGCCGTACTGCGCGGGTGCGCTGCCGTCGGGGCCCTTGAGCGCGGTGACGACGCCGGTGTTCTCGGCCAGCCACTGGGGGTTCCCGCGGCACTGCGGGCAGCTCGGCAGCGCGTCCTTGCGCAGGCCGGCGAGCTCGTCGAGGATGAACGACGACCAGATCGTCATGGCCGCCTTCCCCGAGAAGTAGGTGGCCCTGGTGGAGTCGACGTCCTGCTTGCCCTTGACCGACAGGTTCCGCGCCAGGTTCGCGTAGAACTCGAACGCTCTGGTGCACTGCGGCGAGTCGAGCGTCACGTTGCCCGAGCCGTCCACCAGCTCGCAGCCGTTGGCCTGGGCGATGTGCTCGAAGCTCTGCGCGGTGAAGGTGTCCTTGGGCGCGATGGCGAGCGTGATGCCGGCGACCCCGCCGGTGTTGAGCCTGGTCGCGGCCTCCTGCAGCGCCTCGTAGGTGTCGGGCGGCCGCAGCCCGGCCGCCTCGAAGAGGTCCTTGCGGTAGAGGATGAGCTGTGCCCAGCCGTCGCTGGGCACCGCGAGCAGCGTCTGCCCCGAGCTGTCCAGCTCCAGGGCGCGCGGCGAGAACGTGCCGCGGCCCAGCCGGTCGACGATCCGCCCCGGTGTCTCGGTGTCGAGCAGGTCGCCGGCCTCCAGCTCGCGTACGGAGGCGAGCGGCAGCGCCCCGATGACGTCCGGCAGGTCGCCCGCCGCGGCGGCGGCCGTGATGGTCTGGCTGAACTGGTCCTCGGCCACGCCGACCAGCTTCACCTTGATCCCGGTCTTCCTGGTGAACTCGGTGGCGATGGCGTTCTGCACGGCCATCCGGTCCTCGAGGTTCTCCTCGGTCCAGACCGTGATCTCGTCGCCCGCCGATCGCCCACCGTCGTCGCCGCAGGCCGCGAGCGAGACGGCGGCCAGCAGGGCGACGGAGAGGACGGCGGTCACCTTCGTCGGCATGGCACGCTCCTCCGGTCGGGATAAGCCGCACTTACCCCTGCACGAGGTGCCGCAACGTGCGATAAGCGATTGTCGCGGATCGCTTCAGTCAGGTATGCGTGAAGATTCTTCGCATGCGCTCGCTCACCGCTTTGTCAAAAGAATCTACCTCGGTGTACTTGTGGTGATCAGGAGTCGCAGACCCGCTGCGACCAGGGCCTTGTGGCACTGTCGCGCCGCCCGGCAGGTAGCGCCGGTAAGGCCGCTTTCCGGAAGACACGCGGTCACAAACCCCAATTTCATCAGCAACCTCCGGTGGAAGTCGTAGACTTATGCGTGTCACCGGCGCAACTAGTGCTTGCAAACAATCACTAAAGCTTCGTCTTTTGTTTGATCATTAAGCGTAAGTGGTGGGGAATGCGCACATCGCCTTCGAAAAGACGGGCCGTGTCCGCGCCGGCCTGCCCACCGGTCGCGCGCCGGACACCGCGCGGGACGCTGCGTCGGACATCGCGTTGGACGCTGCGTCGGACACTGTGCGGGCCCGCACGCCACGCCGAGCTCGAAGGCCACCCGCCGCCGCCCGGCGCCGACCCGCTGACCGGTGTCCTCGCCCGCGTCGGCGCCGCCCGCGCGCCCGCCGCCGGGTCCTGCCGGGGCGCGGCCTTCGGCCTGCTCGACAAGCACCGGTCCGAGGTGCTTCAGCTCGTCTTCGAATTCAAGGAGTGACCGTGAAGCTCGCCGTACAGGAGCAGCTGCTGCCCGGCCGCAGCCTGCAGGAGAAGTTCGCCTTCGCCGTCGACGCCGGCTTCGACGCCATCGAGCTGCGCGGCAAGGGCGACTTCCACTTCGCCGGCAGGCTCACCGAGCTCAAGCGCGCGCGGGCCGACGGCGTCGTCATGCCGACGGTCTGCGTGGACATGCCCCACTTCATCGGCGACTTCGACCCGGCCAAGCGCAAGGACGCCATCCAGCAGCTCAGATCGCAGCTCACGGTCATCGGCGAGCTGGGCGGCATCGGCGTCATCACCCCGGCCTCCTGGGGGCGGTTCTCCCGCAGGCTGCCGCCGTTCGAGCCGCCGCGCAGCCCCGAGGAGGACCGCGAGGTGCTGGCCGAGGCGCTCGGCATCCTCGGCGAGCACGCGCAGCGCAACGGCGTGCTGATCATGCTGGAGCCGCTCAACCGGTACGAGAACCACATGGTCAACACCCTGGCCGAGGCGGTGTCGTACTGCTCGATGGACTCGATCAGGATCGTCGGCGACACCTACCACATGAACATCGAGGAGGACGACCCCTGCCGGGCCCTCATCGACGCCGCGCCCTGGCTCGCGCACATGCAGATCGGCGAGTCCAACGGGAACCAGCCCGGCACCGGCCACCTCGACTGGGGCGCCCAGCTCGCGACGCTCGACGCCGTGGGTTACGACGGTTATCTCGCGCTCGACTGCCGCCTGCGCGGCGAACCCGAGATCGTCCTGCCCCAGACCGCCGCCTTCATCAGGAAATACCTATGATCCTCCGCGACGCCGTGCGCGTCCTGGTCGGCAACTGGGACGGCAGCTACACGGTCCCCTCCCGTCGCCTCTACCCCCACCAGTGGAGCTGGGACTCCGCGTTCGTGGCGATCGGCAACGCCCGCCTGTCGCCGCGCCGGGCGAGGACGGAGCTCCTGACGCTGTTCGGTGCGCAGTGGAGCGACGGCCGGGTGCCGCACATCGTGTTCAACCCCGAGGTGCCCGAGGGCGCCTACTACCCGGGCCCCGCCTTCTGGGCCGCGCGGGCGCCCTCCGGCGTGCGCACCTCGGGCATCGTGCAGCCGCCCGTGCACGCGCTGGCCGCCTGGAAGACGTACCTCGCCGAGCCCGACCACGCCTTCCTGCGGCGCATCTACCCGCGTCTGGTGGCCCAGCAGGAGTTCCTGCGGGCCCAGCGGCGCTCGCCCGAAGGGCTCATCGCGATCCTGCACCCCTGGGAGTCGGGCATGGACAACAGCCCGGCCTGGGACGTGCCGCTGGCCGCGGTGGACGCGCCGTCCGGCGGGTTCGTGCGCAGGGACCTGGAGGCGGTCAGCGCCGACGAGCGGCCCACCGACCGCGACTACGCCCGCTACATCGCGCTGGCCGAGTCCTACCGCGAGTCCGGCTACACCGATCCCGGGGCGTTCCGGGTGGAGGATCCGCTGTTCAACGCCGCGTACGGGCTGGCCGAGTCGGCGCTCGCCGGCATCGCGCGGGTGCTCGGGCTCGACCCCGGGCCGCACGAGCGCGAGGCCGCCGCCGTCACCTCCGCCATGGTCGAGCACCTGTGGGACGGCGGGCTCTTCCAGGCCCGCGACGTGCGCACCGGCAAGCTCGTCGAGTCCGCGAGCGCGGCCGGGCTGACCCCGCTCGTGCTGCCCGATCTGCCCGATGAGGTGGCCGGCGCGCTGATCACGACCGCGCTCGACCGGTTCGGGCTGGCGGACAAGCCGCTGCCCAGCTACGCCGTCGACGCGGCCGACTTCGACCCCGCCCGCTACTGGCGCGGCCCGAGCTGGATCAACCTGAGCTGGCTCGTCTGGCACGGGCTCAGGGACCGCCGCCCCGACCTCGCCGCCTCGGTGGCCGACGCCATGCGGCGGGCGGTGTACCGGTCGGGCTTTCGCGAGTACTTCGACCCGTTCACCCTGCGCGGCCACGGCTCGCGCGACTTCAGCTGGTCGGCCGCCCTCATCCTCGACCTCGTCGCAGAGCACAGCCTGCACGCGGCCGAGCCGGCCGGCCGCGAGCTCTGCGAACAGGCCTGGAGCTTCGCCGAACGCGGCGAGGTGGGTCACGACGAGGTGGGGCACGACGAGGTGGGCACGAGGTGCCGGCGTAGCGCCTGCACGAGCCGGTGATCGGGCGCCGCTAGCCGAAGCCGCGCGGCAGCACCGTGACCGGGCGGGGGGAGGCGCGCAGCACCTTCATCGCCAGCTCGCCCAGGAACACCCGGTGCGGCTGGGCGTCCTCGCTCGCCGCGCACACCAGCAGCTCGCCGTCCAACCATTCGGCGCCGGCCATCGCGGCGGCGACGTCGTGTCCCTCGGCCACCTCGGCCTCCGCCTCGATGCCGGTGGTCTCCCAGGCCAGCCGCACCGCCAGCGCGAGATCGTCGCGGAGCCTGCCCTGATCCTCGGTGCGCAGGTCCAGCGTGATCAGCCGCAGCGGCACGCCGAGCCGCAGCGCGGCCTGCGCCACCTGCTCGACCGCGGCGTCGCACTGCGGCCGGTGCACGTACGCCAGCGTGAGCCTGGCCGGCTCGTCGGGCGGGACGTAACCGGCGGGCGCCAGCATCACCGCCTCGGGCGACATGTGCAGCAGGTGGTCGGCGGTCGAGCCGATCGTGATGCGGCCGTGCTGCCCGCCGTCCGCCGACCCGACCACGATCAGGTCGGCCTTGATCCTGCTGGCCAGCACCGCGAGCCCGCGTCCGGTGCCCCTGCTTTCGAACGTGATGAACTCGGCGGGAACCGGCCCCAGCTCCTCGGCCGCGTGCGCCAGGTTGGCCTGCGCCTCGACCGCCAGACCCGGGCTGTTCGGCGGGTAGATCGTGGCGACGGTCAGCTCGCCACCGGTGACACGGGTGATCGCGGCGGACAGGGCGAGGGCGTCCCGCCCGCCCGGGTCGTTCGCATAACCGACGATCACGTGCGCTCCGATCACGAAGGCCCTCTTACCCGCTCTCACCTGGGAATACGCGGCCTAGATCCGAATGTTTCACACGTTCGGAGGCGTAAAGAACGTGAAGATCACTCTTGATACCCGTTTCAACGGGTCTCTTGGCCCCGTGACCCTTCGTGAAGCGGTTCAGCAGCTCAGGGAACGGGATCTCGCCTGTACGGTCGCCGCCGACCAGGTCGACAAGAAGGTCACCGTCTTCGCCGACTGCGTCGAGCGCGGCTTCACCCCGCTGCGCAGCGAGATCATGGCCGCCTACTACGTCGCCGAGCGCGACGCCACCACCGAGGCGTTCGACCGCGGGCTGATCAGCCGCGCCGAGCTGGAGGCGAAACACGAGGCTCTGGCGCGTCAGCTCCTGACTTGACGACATTCACCCCTATGGTGGAGGCGTTGGCGGCTTCCTGTTCGTAAGGTGCTGTCCATCGGATATTCATCGATTGGACAGGCGTGTATCAGGACATCGTCGACTTCGCTCTCAGCACCCCCGCATGGCTGCACACCGTCGCCGAGATAGGCACGGACGCGGGACTCTTCGTGTTCGCGTTGCTCTTCGTCGCGGCCGCGGTGCGGGCCTGGCGGGGGCCCGCGCGTGACCTGGCGCTGGTCGTCGCCGGGCCGGCCGGGATCGTGCTCGCGTACGTGCTCAGCGAGGTCATCAAGGTGTTCGTGAAGGAGGACCGGCCGTGCCGGGGCGGGATCGCGACGATCGCCGCCTGCCCGCCGCCGGACGACTGGTCCTTCCCCAGCAACCACTCCGTGATCGCCGCCGGCGCCGCGGCCACCCTCATGCTGTGCTGGCGCGCCCTGGCCTGGGTGGTCTTCCCGCTGGCCGCCGTCATGGCGTTCTCGCGGGTCTTCGTGGGCGTGCACTACCCGCACGACGTGGCCGCGGGCTTCCTGCTCGGCGTGACCTTGGCGCCGCTGTTCGCGCTGCTCGTGGTGGGGGCGGTCACCCCCGCCGTACGGCTGTTGCGCGCCCGGCTGCCCCGCTACTTCCCGGAGTCCGCGAACCCGTCCGTGGCCGCGATCAACCGGTCGAGGATGCCCGGCTCCGAGTAGGCGTGCCCGGCCCCGGCCACCACGTGGAACTCCGCCTCGGGCCACGCCTTGTGCAGGTCCCAGGCCGTGGCCACGGGCGTGCACATGTCCTGGCGGCCCTGGACGATCACCGCGGGGATGTGCCGGATCTTGTGCACGTCGCGGATGAGCTGCTCGGGCTCGAACCAGCCGCCGTGGACGAAGTAGTGGTTCTCGATCCGCGCGAACGCGATCGCCTTGCGCTCCTCGCCGAAGTCGTCCACCAGCTCGGGATCGGGCAGCAGCGTGACCGTGCCGCCCTCCCACTGTGACCACGCCCTGGCCGCCGCCAGCCGGGCCGCGTCGTCGTCGCCCTCCAGCCGCCGGTGGTAGGCGGCCATGAGGTCGCCGCGCTCGTCCTGCGGGATCGGCTCCAGGAACCGCTCCCACAGGTCGGGGAAGACGTACGAGGCGCCCTCCTGGTAGAACCAGTGCAGCTCCTGCGGGCGCAGCGTGAAGATGCCGCGCAGGATCAGCTCGGTCACCCTGCCTGGGTGCGTCTGGGCGTAGGCGAGGGCCAGCGCGCTGCCCCACGATCCGCCGAACACCTGCCACCGCTCGATGCCCAGGTGCTCGCGCAGCCGCTCCATGTCGGCCACCAGGTGCCAGGTCGTGTTCGTGCTCAGGTCGGTTTCCGGGTCGGAGGCGTGCGGCAGGCTGCGGCCGCAGTTGCGCTGGTCGAACAGGACGATGCGGTAACGCTCGGGATCCCACTGGCGCCGGTGGTTCGCGCTGCACCCGCCGCCGGGACCGCCGTGCAGCATGACCGCGGGCTTGCCTTCGGGGTTGCCGCAGACCTCGTAGTAGATCTGGTTGCCGTCGCCCACGTCGAGCAGGCCGGAGTCGTACGGGTCGATGGGCGGGTACAGAGTTCTCATACGCCCAGATCCTGCCGCATCGGTCACGGAGACCACGTGTGCCGGCCGAGGAAGCCCCGTTCGCCGGTCGCGTACTCGTGGAACGCCTGGCGGACCTCGGCCAGCTCCTCCACCATCGTCCGGACCAGCGTCCCCTCCTTGTACTCCAGCTCGTACCCGGGCGACACCTGGATGAAGTGCCGCCCGAAGTTGACGAGGGCGACGAACGGGTTCTGCGCCGACATCGTGCCGAGCACGTCGTGCACGAGCCCGAGATCCGGGTCGTGCACGATCATGCCGTCTCCGGTGTGGAGCTGCATGCCCTCGTAGACGCCGAGCGGCGCGACGTTGTGCACCAGGTCGCGCTGCGGGTCGTAGCAGACCATGCCGTGCGCGCGGGCCACGGTGAAGACCTGCGCGGAGACCTCGTCCATCGTGTCGAGGTCCATCGTCACCAGCACGTGCCCGGGGTAGAGCGTGATCTCCCCCGGGAGTTCCTTGGCGACGTCGGGTACGGGGCCGCCGCCGGGCTCGGTCCGCTTGACCGCCAGGTACGTCGCGCGCGCCTGATCCCTGCTGATCGGCACCGGTTCGTCCCAGACCATCAACTCAACGCTCATCGGTCCATCTTGACGGACCCGCACCCGTGCTGTGTGTCACTACCTGGGTTTTTCCGAATCCGGCACCACGTGGGCCGTGCATTGGCGCGTCTCGGTCAGGCGCTCGGGGCCGATCGGCGGCTTTCGCGCCGTCGGGGACGGCCTGCCCCGTTGACCTGGGGCCCGGCGGAGTGATCAGCGGCGTGGCGTGGGAAGGATCAGGGTCGTCCGAGGGGCGGGCTTGTCGCGTGGAGCGGGGGAACGGAACATGGGGAAAGACCGCAAGGGAGCCTCGATGATCGAGATCTGGCCGGGAGACCCCTATCCGCTCGGGGCCACGTACGACGGGGCCGGCACGAACTTCTCGCTTTACACCGAGGTCGCGGACAAGGTCGAGCTGTGCCTGTTCGACGATGACAACGTCGAGTCGCGGGTGCCGCTGACCGAGGTGGACGGGTTCATCTGGCACGGCTACCTGCCCGGCATCGGTCCCGGCCAGCGGTACGGCTATCGCGTGCACGGGCCGTACGACCCGGCGCGCGGGCTGCGCTGCAACCCGGCGAAGCTGCTGCTGGACCCGTACGCGATGGCCATCGAGGGCAGCGTGCGGTGGAACGAGGCGGTCTACGGCTACCGCTTCGGCCAGCCCGACTCGAGAAACGATCTCGACTCGGCGCCGTACGTGCCGCGCTCGGTCGTCATCAACCCGTTCTTCGGGTGGGGCCATGACCGGCCGCCGTCGACGCCGTACCACGACACGGTGATCTATGAGGCCCACGTACGGGGCCTGACGATCAGCCACCCCAAGATCCCGGAGCATCTGCGCGGCACGTACGCGGCGCTCGGCCACCCGGAGATCCTCGACCACCTCACCAAGCTGGGGGTGACGGCGATCGAGCTGATGCCGGTGCACCAGTTCGTCACCGATCACATCCTGGAGCAGCGCGGCCTGTCCAACTACTGGGGCTACAACTCGATCGGGTTCTTCGCCCCGCACAACCGCTACTCCAGCCAGGGGCAGCGCGGCGGGCAGGTGCTGGAGTTCAAGGCGATGGTGCGCTCGCTGCACGAGGCGGGCATCGAGGTGATCCTCGACGTCGTCTACAACCACACCGCCGAAGGCAACCATCTCGGGCCGACGCTGAGCTTCCGCGGCATCGACAACGTCAACTACTACCGGCTGGTCGAGGACGACCCGCGCTACTACGTCGACACCACGGGCACCGGCAACAGCCTGCTCATGCGCTCCCCCCACGTGCTGCAGATGATCATGGACTCGCTCCGCTACTGGGTCATCGAGATGCACGTGGACGGCTTCCGGTTCGACCTCGCATCCACGCTGGCCAGGGAGCTGCACGAGGTGGACCGGCTGAGCGCGTTCTTCGACCTGGTGCAGCAGGACCCGGTGCTGTCGCAGGTCAAGCTCATCGCCGAGCCGTGGGACGTCGGCCCGGGCGGCTACCAGGTCGGCAACTTCCCCTCGCGCTGGACGGAGTGGAACGGCCGCTACCGCGACACCATCCGCGACCTGTGGCGCGGCCAGCCGGCGACGCTGCCGGAGTTCGGCTCGCGCTTCACCGGCTCCAGCGACCTCTACAAGGACGACAGCCGCCGCCCGGCCGCCTCGATCAACTTCGTGACCTGCCACGACGGGTTCACGCTTCAGGACCTGGTGTCGTACAACCACAAGCACAACGAGGCGAACAAGGAGGGCAACCGCGACGGCACCGACGACAACCGGTCGTGGAACTGCGGCGAGGAGGGCCCGGCCGGCATCGCCGTCGAGTCGCTGCGCGAGCAGCAAAAGCGCAACTTCCTCACCACGCTCTTCCTGTCGCAGGGCGTGCCGATGCTCTCCCACGGCGACGAGCTGGGCCGCACCCAGAAGGGCAACAACAACGGCTACTGCCAGGACAACGAGCTGACCTGGGTGGACTGGTCCGACGTCAGGGAGAATTGGCTGCTGCTCGAGTTCACCCAGAGCCTGGCGGCGCTGCGCAAGAAGCATCCGGTCTTCCGCCGCCGCCGCTTCTTCTACGGCAAGCCCGTACGCGGCCTTAACGACATCGCCTGGCTCACCCCGGCGGGGGAGGAGATGACCGACGGCGACTGGAACGTCGGCTACGCCAAGTCGCTGGCCGTCTTCCTCAACGGCGACGCCATCACCGAACCCGACCGGCGCGGCCGGCCGATCAGGGACGACTCGTTCCTGCTGCTGTTCAACGCGCACCACGACACGATCACGTTCACGATCCCCAAGGACTATGGCGAGATGTGGCACACCGAGATCGACACGGCCATGCCGATCAGGCTCGACGCCCGCATGGTGAAGGCGGGGGACGCCATCGACGTGCCGGGCCGCAGCGTACGGGTGCTGCGCCGTGTCTGAGCCCGCCGTGGCCAGGCCCACGTCCACGTACCGGGTGCAGCTCACCCCGGACTTCGGCTTCGCGGAGGTGGCCGAGATCGCCGGGCAGCTGCGCGACCTCGGCGTCAGCCACGTGTACCTGTCGCCGATCCTGCAGGCCACGCCCGAGTCGCGGCACGGCTACGACGTGACCGACCACTCTCGCATCAGGGAGGAGTTCGGCGGCGCGACCGGGTTCAGGGAGATGGCGCAGCAGCTCGCCGCGCACGACCTGGGCATCGTGGTGGACATCGTGCCCAACCACATGAACACGATGAACGCCGCGTTCTGGTCGGTGCTGAAGGACGGACCCGAGTCGCCGTACGCGAACTGGTTCGACATCGACTGGGTGGACGGGAAGGTCGCGCTGCCCGTGCTCGGCGACGACATGGAGCCCGTCGTGGACGGCGACGTGCTGCGCTACCACGAGCACGCGTTCCCCTACCCGGGGCACTACCGGCTGGTCGACTGGCGCGAGGGCCCCGGCTACCGGCGCTTCTTCGACGTGTCGTCGCTGATCGGGCTGCGCGTCGAGGACCCGGCGGTGATGTTCGCGACCCACGAGGTGATCTTCTGGCTGCTGGACGAAGGGCTGGTGGACGGGCTGCGCGTCGATCACCCCGACGGCCTCGCCGACCCGCGCGGCTACCTCGAACGCCTGCGCGCCCGCGCGGGCAACGCCTGGACGGTCGTCGAAAAGATCCTCATCGGTCCTGAACGGCTGCCCGCCGACTGGGCGTGCGACGGCACCACCGGCTACGACGCGCTCAATCGTGTCAACGGCCTGTTCGTCGACCCCGACGGCGAGCAGCCGCTGATCGAGCTGTTCACCCGGCTGACCGGGCAGCCCGCCGACTACCGGCAGGTGATGGCGCAGGCCAAGCGCGAGGTGATCGACCTGTTCTTCGGTGCCGAGGTGGCGCGGCTGGCCAGGGTCACCCGGTGCTCGCCCGAGGCCGTGCGGGAGCTGCTCGCCGCGATGCCGGTCTACCGCGCGTACGTGGTGCCGGGCGAGCCGCCGCCGCCCGAGTCCGTCGAAATCGTCGAGCGGGCCGCCGCGACCTGCTCGCCCGCCGTCCGCCCGCTCGTCCAGGAGGTCCTGTACGGCTCCGCCGAGTCGATCGTGCGCTTCCAGCAGGCGTGCGGCCCCGTCATGGCCAAGGGCGTCGAGGACACCGCGCTCTACCGGTGGTTCCCGCTGGCCTGCCTCAACGAGGTGGGCGGCGAGCCGGACGTCTTCGGAATCCCGGTGGAGGAGTTCCACGAGTTCTGCGCGCGGATGCCGCCGTACACGATGACCACCCTGTCCACTCACGACACCAAACGCTCGGAGGACGTACGGGCGCGGCTCGCCGTGCTGTCGGAGATGCCGGGGGAGTGGGCGGCGGCCGTGGCCGAGTGGTCGGCGCAGGTCAGCTTCGACCCGCACCTCGACTACCTGGCCTGGCAGAACCTCATGGCGGCCTGGCCGATCTCCGCCGAGCGCTTCACCGACTACCTGCTCAAGGCGGCACGGGAGGCCAAGACCGCGATCTCCTGGGTCAGCCCCGACCCCGCCTACGAGCGGCGGCTGCGGGCCTTCGCCGAGGCCGCCGTGCGCCTGCCGGTCGGCGGGTTCACCGAGCGCATCGACCCGTACGCGATGTCCAACTCGCTCGGGGCCAAGCTGGTGCAGCTCATGATGCCCGGCGTCCCCGACGTCTACCAGGGCAACGAGACCACCGACTTCTCGCTGGTCGATCCCGACAACCGGCGGCCGGTGACGTACCCGCGCAAACCCGAGACCGCATGGGACTCCGCCAAGCTGCTCGTCACCACCCAGGCGCTGCGGCTGCGGCGGCGGCTCGGCGGCGAGGCCGCGTACCTGCCGCTGCGGGCCGAGGGCGAACGCGCCGGGCACGTGATCGCCTTCGCCAGGGGCGACCGGCCGCGCGCCGTCGCGGTGGCGACCCGGCTCCCCGTACGCCTGGCCGCCGCCGGCGGATGGGGGGCCACCACGCTGACGCTGCCCTCCGGCACCTGGAGGGACCTGCTCACCGGCCGCCTGCACACCGGCCGCATCCCGCTCGCTCACCTGCTCGGTCAGTACCCGGTCGCACTCCTGGAGAGACATGATCTTTGAGGTCTGGGCACCGAAGGCGACGGCGGTGGAAGTCGAGACCCTGGGCTCCCGCCGGGCGATGGAACGCGGCGAAGGAGGGTGGTGGTCGCTGGAGGTCGCGGAGGCCGGCCACGGCACCCGGTACGCGTACCTGGTGGACGGCGACGGCCCCTTCCCCGACCCGCGCTCCCGCCGCCAGCCCGAGGGCGTCTTCGGGCCGAGCGCCGTCTACGAGCACGACCGCTTCACCTGGTCCGACCACGACTGGAAAGGCCGCGACCTGCGCGGCGGCGTGATCTACGAGCTGCACATCGGCACGTTCACCCAGGAGGGGACGTTCACCGCCGCCATCGAGAAGCTGCCGCACCTCGTCGAGCTCGCCGTGGACTTCGTCGAGATCATGCCGGTCGCGCCCGTGCCCGGCACGCGCAACTGGGGCTATGACGGGGTCGATCTGTACGCCGTCAACGAGACGTACGGCGGACCCGACGGGCTCAAGATGTTCGTGGACGCCTGCCACCGGGCCGGTATCGGCGTGATCCTCGACGTCGTCTACAACCACCTCGGGCCGTCAGGGAACTTCCTGCGGCCGTTCGGGCCGTACTTCGCCGGGTTCGAGGGCAGCTACTGGGGCGAGGCGGTCAACCTCGACGGGCCGCACTCCGACGAAGTGCGCCGCTACTTCATCGGCAACGCCCTGCAGTGGCTGCGTGACTACCACATCGACGGCCTGCGCCTCGACGCCGTGCACGCCCTCCACGACCGCCGCGCCACCCACCTGCTCGCCGAGCTGGCCGCCGAAGTGGACGCGCTGGCCTGCGCCGTCGGACGTCCCCTGTCGCTGATCGCCGAATCCGACCTCAACGACCCGCGCATGGTCCGCTCGCTCGACGCGGGCGGCCTCGGCATGACCGCGCAGTGGAACGACGACGTCCACCACGCCCTGCACTGCGCGGTCTCCGGCGAGAGTCACGGCTACTACCAGGACTTCGCCGACCTGTCCGCCCTCGCCAAGGTGCTCACGCAGGGGGTCGTGCACGACGGTGCGTACTCCAGCTTCCGCTCCCGCACCCACGGCGCCTCCTTCGCCGGCGTGCCCGGTCACCGCCTCGTCGCCTGCCTGCAGAACCACGACCAGATCGGCAACCGCCCCCTCGGCGACCGGCTGCCGTTGACGGCGCTCAAACTCGGCGCCGGGCTGCTGCTCACCTCGCCGTTCACGCCGATGCTGTTCATGGGGGAGGAGTGGGGCGCGCGCTCGCCGTTCCTGTTCTTCTCCGACCACGTGGACCCCGAGCTGCGGGAGAGCGAGGGGACGCGGCGCGAACGGGAGTTCGTCGGCTTCGGCTACCGGTGGGAGGCGCCCGACCCCTCCGACGAGGAGACGTTCCTGCGCTCCAAGCTCGACTGGAGCGAGGTGAAGGAGGAGGCGCACTGGTCGCTGCTGTGCTGGTACCGCGACCTGATCGCGCTGCGCAAGGCCATGCCCGAACTGTCCGACCCGCGGCTCGACCGGGTGCGGGTGGAGGTCGATCCCTCGTCGCGGTGGCTGGTCATGTGGCGGGGTGCGCTGGCGGTGGCGGTGAACTTCGCGGAGGAGACGGTGACGGTGCCGGTGGGGAGGGGGACGGTGCTGCTGGCGTCGGACGAGCCGGTGACGTTCGGGGAGGACGGGCTCCGCCTGCCCGGCCAGTCCCTGACGATCACCCGCCCCGCCTGACCGCCCGGTCACGAACGATCACTCGCCCCGCTTGAGCGGCCGGTGAGTGGCGATCACTTGCTCCGCCTGACCACCCGGGGTCGTTGGTGAGCAACCGCCTCGCCTGACCGCCCGGTCACTGGCGATCACTCGCCCCGCTTGAGCGGCCGGTGAGTAGCGATCACTCGCTCCGTCTGACCGCCCGGTGAGTGGCGAGCACCCGTCCCCCTGGCCACCTCCCTCCGCCTACCTCCGGTCTCACTTGGCGAACCACCTGGAGCGCCCACGCTGACTGGTCGCCCGCCGCGTCGCCTGGCGGATCGCCGGGAGAACCCCCACTGACCCGTGCCGCCCGCAGAGTGCGGACGGCACGGTTTTCCACAGAGCACCGCGCAGAAGAAACACCTGTCCACAGAATGGGGTTCGGACCCGCGGACCCCACCCGCCTTCACCGATCCTGGGTGCCTCCTGATCCGGAGCTGGGCTCCCTTGGCCGGATCGTCGCAGTCCGTTCACCCACGTTCCCGCGAAGGCACGACCACATGAAGATCACTCTCCCCCTGCCTGCGACCACGACCTGCCGCTTCGTCGTCGCCATGGAGCACCTGCCGTTCGATCCCGCGTCCTTCATCCCCTGGCGGATAGGCGCCCCCTACCGGCGTGCGGCGATCACCGCCGCGTCCACCGGGATGCTCACGGTGACCCACCACCCCACGCCGTGGAGATCGGCGGGCACCGGCCTCACCGACGACGACAGGCGCCGCCTGCGCCGCACCAAGGAGCACCTCGTGGTCACCTCGACGGCGCCGCCGTACCGGCTGCCCACCGCCGCGCAGGTGGCGAGAGCGGCGGCCCGAGCCCTGGCCAAGGAGTGCGATGGCATCCTGATCGACCCGCTGACCGCCACGACCATCCTGACCTGCGGCCGCTGCTCGGGCGAGCCCACCCACTTCCGCCTCACCGACGACTGGCTGTCGTGGGACGTCCAGGTCCACGACGCCGCCACCTGCCCGCCCTGCGACCCCTCCGATTTGAGCGCCTGCGACTGCCTGCGGGTCACGTCGAGGGGCCTGCGCCGCTTCGCCCTCCCCGAGGTCACCCTCGACGGCGCCTCCTGCGCCCACAACCTCTGCGCGACCAACCTCCTGCGCACGGTCGCCAACCGCCTGGTGACCGACCACCTGTCCTATCTCAACGCCCACCCGGGCGCCGCCGCCCGCAAGATCGACGACTTCCTCCGCATCCACCTCTCCGACCAGCCGGACGGTGGTCTGCCCTTCGGGGTCCAGCTCACGCCGTACGACGCCGACGCGGCCGAGCTGGGCCGCACGGGCGGCGTCCGCCGCCTCAAGATCGGCCCTGCGCCCGGCGCCGGCCGGATCACCTGCCTCAAGGTCGGCCCGCCCTCGGGCTTCAGCGGCTCCCTCAACTCCTGGCTCTGCGCCACGCATGCCGCCCGCCACGCCCCCGCGCGCCGCTCCCAGACCACCATCTCTACCCCCGCCACCCGCACAACCGAGCCCGCAGCCACCCCAGCCACCCCGACCCCTCCAGCCGCGACGACCACCACCGCTCTCACGCCCGCCCCCCGTACGGCTGCCGTCACAAAAGACCCTGATGCTCCGCTCACCGTTACCCCACTCGCCCCCACCAGCGGCGAGGGCGGGACCGCAGGAAGTTCGCTCACCCCAGGCGCTGTGGCATCCTCCGGCGTTTCTGCCGCCGTCTCTCGGCTTGCCCCTGTCAGCGGGAGGGCCGGGGCTGCGGGGTCCTTTGGCACCTCCGGCGCTGTGGCATCCTCCGGTGTTTCTGTCGCCGTCACCCCGCTCACCCCTGCCATCGAAAGGGCCGGAGCTACAGGCACCTCGGTCACCTCGGATGCCGCGGAAGGCTCCGAGGCTCCGGCCGCCGTCACCCGGCTCGCCCTCACCAGTCGTCCGGTTGCCGCCTCGGGCGCTTTCGGCGCTTCGGAGGTTGCGGGAGCCTCCGGTGCTCGGGCACGGGTCACTCGGCTTGTCCCCGCCAGTCTGGTCGCCGCCTCGGGCGCTTCCGGTGCTTCGGAAGCTGCGGAAGCCTCCGGTGCTCTGGCCGCTGTCGCCGCGGCCGCTCGTGACACCCGCGCCGCTGCTGCCGGGGGAGCCTCGGGCAGTTCGGCCGCTGTGCCGGCGGCTGGCTCCGCCACTCCGGCCACGCCCCTCTCCACCGCCCACGACACCCGCAGTGCCCCCGCACCTGCGGAGTCCGCTGTCACCTCGGCCTCCGTGACGGCTCTGACCTCTGCCGCCTGCGGCGCCGTTGCTGCGGAGAGCTCACTCGCTTCAGCCTCCGTGACGGCGCTCGCCTCCGACGCCCGCTTCACCGTTCTTGCGGAGGACGATCCCGGCGACTCGGCCACCGTGACCGCGATCACCTCGGCTACCCGAGCCGCGCGCAGAGCGATCGACCCAGGCGAGCAAGCCGCAGAGGTCGCGCACGACCGGAGCAGGCCGACCCCTGGCGACTTCGACGCCGCCATGGCCGCATGACCCTTCAACGATGGCCCGAACTCGCCTACCGGCGTTCGCCTTCGCAGGGCCTCGTCGGATCCGATGCCGTCTTCTGCGTTCGCCTTCGCCGGACCGCGTCGGGCACGATGCCACCCGCCGACGTCCGCCTTCGCTTGCCCCGTCGGGCTTGATGTCGTCTGCTGGCGTTCGCCTTGGCTGGGTCCCGTCGGGTTCGATGGCACCTGCCGACGTCCCCTTCGCTGGGTCCCGTCGGATCCGATGCAGTCTGTCGACGTCCCCTTCGCCGGACCTTGTCGGGTTCGATGTCGTCTGCTGACGCCCGCCCATGCCGGGCCCCGCCGAGCCTCCCCGTTCAGAGGCGGGGCCTCCTCGATCAGAGGGTGGGGTTTCCCGGTCAGAGGTTGGGCGAGCCGGGGCTCAGCGGCTGAGGATGCGGCGGAGGACGCGCTCCAGGGTGCCCATCGGGTCGGGGTCGGCCTCGGGGGAGCGCCAGGCCACGTACCCGTCCGGCCGCACGAGCACGGCGCCGCTCTCGGTCACGCCGTACCGCTTGGTGAAGCACCCCTCCACGTCGATCAGCTCGTCGCCGACGAGCAGCCGCGTGAGGCGGATCCCGAGCCGCTCCTTGACCAGCCGCCCGGCGTCCACCCACGCCTGGCCGCCGGGCTTGGCGGCCAGCAGGACGAAGCCGGAGCCGAACAGGTCGATGGTGGAGATCCGCCGGCCGGCCCAGTCGAGGACGACGTGCGGGGCCCGGCTGCCGGGCCGCCCGGTCGGGACGCGCGGGTCCTCAAGGAGCGAGCCGTCGTCGCCGGGCTCGTCGATGATGGCCGTGGAGTGGTAGCGGCGGCCGAGGAGCACGCCGGTCGGGTCCTCCAGGGGCTCGGGGTAGCCGACGCGGGCCTCGGGCGGCATGCGTACGCCGAGGTTGGCGAGCTGCGCGTCGGCCATCAGCTTGCCGATGGGACGTCGCTCGGCGTCGTAGGTGTCCAGGAAGTCCGGCCCCGCCTGGCCGGTGAGGACGAGCCAGAGCCGCCAGGCGATGTCGCAGCCGTCCTCGATGGCGGTGCTGCCGCCCTGCCCGCCGGTGGGCGGCATGGTGTGGGCGGCGTCGCCGGCGAAGAACACCCGCCCGACGCGGTAGGTGTCGGCCAGTACGTGGGAGATGTTGAACATGGGCCGATCGATGACGCGTACGTCGAGGTGGGGCCGCCCGGTGGCCAGGCGGATCAGCTCGACGCAGCGTTCGTCGGTGAAGTCGGCCTCGGTCTCGCCGTCCTTGAGGTTGACGCCGAGCACGTGGCTTCCGGTCCCGGTGCCGGTGACGATCACACCGGTGAAGACGTCGTTCTGCAGGTACCAAAGGGTGACCTCACGGTCCCTGACCAGGCCGGACAGGTCGGCGTCGAACATGATCGAGCGCATCCGGCTCAGCGGCCCCTTGCCGGAGGTCGGGACGTCCAGCGCCTTGCGCAGCGGGCTGCGGGAGCCGTCGGCGGCCACCACGTAGTCGGCCCGAACGAGGCGGTCGCCGTCCTCGTCCCTGATCCGCGCGGTCACGCCGGTGCCGTCCTGCTCAAGGGAGATCAGCTCGGTGGAGAAGCGCAGGTCGGCGCCGAGGTCTTCGGCCTTTCCGCGCAGGACGCGCTCGATCTCCGCCTGCGGCGCGCCGACCCTGGGGGCGGGGCTGAGCTCGGACAGCCAGGCGAGATCTTCGTCCTCGTGGATGAGGATGTGGGGATTCGGGTCGGCGAGGCTCGAGGCGATCGCGATACGCATGTCGTCTCCGATGCCGGCCCAGATGGCGCTCAGCTCCTCCTCGATGCCCGGTACCATCCGCAGCATCTCGAGCGCCTGCGGCCCCACACCGAAGGCCTTGGGCTGCACGGACGTGCTAGCGTGCCGCTCGACCAGCATGACGGGGATCTCACGCCAGGCCAGGAGCGTCGCCGCGCTCAATCCCGCGTACCCGCCGCCGACCACCAGGACCTGCACCCGCTCTAGCTCCATTGCCCGCTACCTCCGAGTCGCGTACTATCGCGTTTACGCGAGACACGATATGTCGCGTAGTTCGCGACGGTCAAGATATATCTTGAGTTTGGTCTTTGTGGTCCGCGCAAGCGGTTCGGTGCCGTACGGCCCTGGCGTTCTCGTGCTAACCGGGCGAGCGAGCAGGGCGCAGTCATCTGAGGCGGGTAGGGGGAGCGCCGCGTCGCCTTACGGGGCTGGGCGGAGTGAGCGGCGCGCCGCCTCCCGAAGCCGGCCGGTGCCGTACGGCCCTGGTGGACCTCGCGCTCATCACCTCGCGCTCATCGTGGAAGCGGGCAGCACGCCGCCTTCTGCGCGGCGACGAGGACGCGGCGGCGATCGTGGACCGCTACCACACGCCGGACACCGTCGAGGTGGCCGACGGACACCGGATGGACCGGGAGAAGCTGATCGCGCACACTCGTCCGTTGCGCAGGAGCCGGCCGGTCAGCCACATGGAAGTGCACGAGGCGGTGGCGGACGGCGACCGGCTCGCCGCCCGGTACACGCTGCACGTTCAGTGCGCCCGATACACGCTGCACGTTCAGCGGCGGAAGAAGGAGTTCGTCGATGGAGGTGTACTTCTTCCGGGTGGTTCGCGAACGACGGGCGGATGCGCGAGGCGCACATGGTCACCCGCATGCTTCCCGCGGGCGGGGGCGGCTGGGAAAGGACGGCCAGGCGGCCGGCGAGCGCTCAGGGGCGCGTCGTGGTGGGCGCTCTGGCGGGCACCCCAGGGAGGAGGTGACGGGGGGACCACCAGCACTTACGTGGTGAGCGGCATGGCGTGTGCGAGGTGAGCGGCATGGCGTGTGCGAGGTGAGCGGCATGGCGTGCGGGCACTGCGTCGATGCCGTCACCGGAGAGCGCTCGAACGCGCTCGGGCTCGAGCGGCTGGTTTGACCTCTCGGGTTGAGTGGCCGGTCTCGTCCCTGAGTTGCAGGACCGGTCTGAGCGCTCCTCGGGTTGTGGGTCGGTTGGTGCGCTCCTCGGGTTGTGGGGCCGGTTAGAGCGCTCCACGGGTTGCGAGACCGGTTAGTGCGCTCCTCGGGTTGCGGGGCCGGTCTGAGCGCTCCTCCGGTAGCGGGACCCGTTTAAGTGGTCCTTGGGTTGTGGGGCGGGGCCGAGCAGTTCTAGGAGCTGCGGAATCAGTCCGGTGGGGCTCGGGTCGAGCAGCCGGTCTCAGCGCTCGGGCGTGAGATCGAGGGCTGCGGTCAGGAGAGGTGGCGTTCGAGGGACTCGAGCTTGGACGTCATGCCGTCCGTGACGCCTTCCCTGATGTCGGCCTTCAGTACGAGGCTGACTCGCGGCGCCACCTCGGCCACGGCGTCCACGGCGCGCTTGACGACGTCCATGACCTCGTCCCACTCGCCTTCGATGGTGGTGAACATCGCGTCCGTACGGTTGGGCAGACCGCTGTCGCGGACGACCTTGACGGCGCGGGCGACGTGCTCGGCGACTCCCTCGCCGACGCCCAGCGGGGTGATGGAGAATGCGACGATCATGGGAGCTTCCTCTCGGTGATCTCAGAAGAAGATCCTAGCCAGCGAGCGCTGGAGGGTTTTCCTGTGGGCCGACGCTGCCTGCGGGGGTCCTGCGCTCCAGTGGGTTCGCCTTAAGCCCGTGGGTCTTCTGCGCGTTGGGTTTCTGTCGGGGTCGTCTGGCGTGGGTCTTCTGCGCGTTGGGTTTCTGTCGGGGTCGTCTGGCGTGGGTCTTCCGTTAGCCCGTGGGTCTTCTGCGCGTTGGGTTCCTGCCGGGGTCGTCCGGCGTGGGTCGAGGGCCGGCCCGTGCTTCCGTGGGCTGTGCCGGTGTGAATCGCGGGCTCGCTCGTGCCAATGGTGCCCGTGGTCGGTGCTCCTGCCCACCATCTGTTCAGCCGGAGAGCGCATCGAGGTCAGGCGGGGCGAGAGGCGGCACCTGTCCCGGCCGGCCTCAACCTGAAACGGCCCGCCGGGTTCCCGGAGAGGGCAGGATGGGCCGTCCTGGTTCTCGGAGAGGGCGGAGAGGCCGTCTGGTCGGGGAGAAGGGGGAGAGGCCGTCCTGGTTCTCGGAGAGGGCGGAGGGGCCGTCTGAGGAGAGGGTGGAGAGGTCGTCTGGTCTCGGGAAGGTGGAGGGGCCGTTCTGGTTCTCGGAGAGGGGGGAGAGGGGGGAGGGTGATCGAGCGAAGAGCCACGACGCTCGGGAAAAACGCCGTGGCCGCCGCTGTACGGTCACGCGTGGTCGTGCTCTTCCTCGTCCTCTTCCTCGCTGGGCCCCTCGGACGGCTCGACGCCCAGGACGGCTTCGCGAGGTTCGATCTCGTCGATGTGGTCGACGAGCTGCAGCACGTGATCGGGTTCGATCAGCCACTGCAGGGCGGAGGCGCCGCTGTCGTCGGATGCGACCAGTTCGGCCTGCTCCGTACGCTCCTCCTCGGTCAGGTCGGCGTCGGGGTGCCTGATCTCACGCAGCGCCGCCGCCTGAAGCGCGTCCATGTCGAGCACTTCGACGGTCAGCTCGACCGTGAGGCGCAGGTACTTCGGTTCTTCATCACTCATGGCGACGATGCTAGGGCAGCTTCCACTCGACAGGCGCGGCGCCTTGCTGGATGAGGAGCTCATTGGCGCGGCTGAAGGGCCGCGAGCCGAAGAAGCCGCTGCGCGCGGAGAGCGGGGAGGGGTGGGCGGATTCGATGCGCGGGACGTCGCCGAGCATGGGGGCGAGGTTGCGGGCGTCGCGGCCCCACAGGATGGCGACCAGGGGCTTGCCGCGGGCGACGAGGGCGCGGATGGCCTGCTCGGTGACCTCTTCCCAGCCCTTGCCGCGGTGGGAGGCGGGCTTGCCCGGCATGACGGTGAGCACTCTGTTGAGCAGCAGCACGCCTTGCTCGGCCCACGGGGTGAGGTCGCCGTTGGAGGGGCGGGGCAGGCCGAGGTCGCTCTCCAGCTCTTTGAAGATGTTGACCAGGCTGCCCGGCAGGGGCCTGACGCCGGGGGCGACGGAGAACGACAGCCCGACGGGGTGTCCGGGGGTGGGGTAGGGGTCCTGCCCCACGATGAGCACCTTGACGTCGTCGAAGGGCTGGTTGAAGGCGCGCAGGACGTTCGCGCCGGCGGGCAGGTACTGCCTGCCTTCGGCGAGCTCCTTGCGCAGGAAGTCGCCCATCTGGGCGATCCGATCTGCGACGGGCTCCAGCGCGCGGGCCCATCCGGCTTCGACGACTTCGTGCAGTGGACGACCGGCCATGAAGGTTGAGCTTAGTCAGGTCTGGTACGGCTTGCCGCCGAAACGTCTTGCCCGGCCGTACCAGAATGATCACATACGCGCGCCTGGCGTGCCCGCGTGCGCCCCGTGCCACCGGAACACGGAGCGCTCGCCCGCCCCGGAACGCGCGAGCGCGCCTTCCCGGAGCGCGCGGGTGCCGGACCGGAACACGCGAGCGCCCGCCCGCCCCGAGAAGGAGGCGAGCGGGCGCCGCTCAGCGGCCGGTCACTTGACGGAGCCGGCCATCATGCCCTGGACGAAGTACCGCTGGAACGCGAAGAACAGGATCAGCGGAATGATCAGCGACATGAACGCGCCCGACGACAGGATGTCGACGTTCGATCCGAACTGCCGCATCTGAGACTGCAGGTACTTGGTCATCGGCTGGTTGCCGGTGTTGGCGAAGACCAGCGCGATGAGCATGTCGTTCCACACCCACAGGAACTGGAAGATGCCCAGTGAGGCGATGGCGGGCTTGCCCAGCGGGAAGACGACCGAGCGGAAGATCTTCCACTCGGAGGCGCCGTCCATGCGGGCGGCCTCCAGCAGCGAGGCGGGGATGCCGACGAAGAAGTTCCGCAGCAGGAAGATCGCGAACGGCAGGCCGAAGGCGACGTGGAACAGCACCACGCCGGGGATCGAGCCGAAGATCCCGGTGGCGCCGTAGAAGGACGCGATGGGGATCAGCGCGATCTGGATCGGCACGATGAGCAGGCCGACGACGACGAGGAAGGCGAGGTCGCGGCCGGGGAAGTCGACCCAGGCGAACGCGTACGCCGCCATGGCCGCGATGCCGATCACCAGGATCGTGCTGGGCACCGTGATGAGGACGGTGTTCCAGAACGAGGCGGTGAACCCGCTGCCGAGCAGGTTGGCGTAGTTCTGCAGGGTCAGCTCGGTCGGCTTGGTGAAGATCGTCCACCAGCCCTCGGCGTTGTTGACCTGCGTCGTGCGCAGGGAGACGACGAGCAGGCCGAGGGTCGGCACCAGCCAGAACAGGCCGAGCACGATCATGACGACCTGGACGAGGCCGCCGCCCACGCGATCGACGATCTTGCCCAGCGTGCCCCGCTGCGGCGCGCCCGAGGCCACCCCCGACGGCGCGCCGGAGGATGCGGTGGCGGTCGCGGTGGTCATTGCTCTCCCCTCCGGAACCGTCGGATGTTCATGATCATGAAGGGAAGGACCAGGATGAGCAGGAAGACGGCCAGTGCGCTGCCCAGCCCCTGGTTGTTCCCGCCGCCGAACGACACGCGCCACATCTCGAGCGCGACCACGTTCGCCTGCGGTTGCACCGAGGACGGGGCGATGATGAACACCAGGTCGAACACCTTCAGGGTATTGATGATCATCGTCACGAAGACGACGAGCAGGACCGGCGAGAGCAGCGGCACGGTGATCTTGCGGAACACCTGCCACTCCGTGGCGCCGTCGATGCGGGCGGCCTCCAGCGCGTCGCGCGGGATGCCGGCGAGGCCGGCGGCGATGAGCACCATGGCGAATCCGGCCCAGACCCAGACGAACGCGCCGATGATCGCCGGGGTGATGAGTGTCGGGCCGAGCCAGGTCAGGCCGTTGTAGGCGGCCTCGAAGTTGTCCTTCGGCAGCCGTACGGTGTAGGCGCCGTCGGGCAGGTCATTGAAGTGGAACGTGCCGTCGGCGGCGGTCGTGGCGGTGGCCTTGACCTCGCCGTTCTGCACGGCTTCGACGGTCATGCCGGGCAGGCCCTTCTCGGTGCCGTCCACGACGTTGACCTGGCCGCCGCCGCCCGGCGTGAAGTCGAACCACACCGTTCCCGACAGTCCGGGTCCGGCCGTGGCGGCCTTGGCGGGCTGGGCGTCGGAGGGCAGCACGTCCGGCTTGACGCCGACGATCGGGATCAGCACCGGCTGCCCGGTCTGGACGGGCTGCTTGGTGACGACCGCGCCGTTGTCGGCGGCGACGGGCGACTGGTCGCCCTCGCGCGGCCGGGCCTCGGGGTAGCCCTGCGAGGAGGAGAACGTGTCGTGGACGGTGGTGAGGATGGCGTTGGCCAGGCCCTTGTCGGGGTTCTCCTCGTAGACGAGGCGGAAGATGACGCCTGCGGCCATCAGGGAGACGGCCATGGGCATGAACACGATCAGCTTGAACGCGGTGGCCCACTTGATCCGCTCGGTCAGCACCGCGAAGATCAGTCCCAGCGTGGTGACGATGATCGGTGCGACGACGACCCAGATGAGGTTGTTGCGGATCGTGGTGAGCATGCCCGAATCGGTGAAGATCGTGGCGTAGTTGCCCAGGCCCACGAATCCGGTGCCCGCGGCGTCGAACAGGCTCCGGAAGACGGAGTAGACGATCGGATAGACCACCCAGATGCCCAGCAGCAGCGCCGCCGGGAGGAGGAAGGCGATGGCGACCGCCGGGGAGGGGCCGAGGCGTTGTCTCGTGCGGGGGGTTTCAGCCGGTCCGGTGGGAGGCTCGCCCGCGGTGGCCACGGGCGAGTCCTGCCGGCCGTCCAACCGTTCGGTCACGGCCTTACCTCTTTACTTCCAGGCCTTCTTGGCCTCGGCTTCGAGCGCCTCCTGGGTGCCCTTGATGTCGCTGGGGTTGCGCAGGAAGTCCTGCAGGACCTTCCACTCGCCCTTGCCGTCCGTGCCGCCGAACGCGCTGGGGGCGAGGTCGGACATGTCGTAGCGGACCGCCTCACCGGCGGAGACGATGGTCTGGCCGAGCTGCTTGGTCAGCGGGTCGGGGTAGTTGTCGGGGGAGACGTTCTTGTTGGGCGACAGGTAGCCGGGGAGCTTGGCCCAGACCTCGCCGCCCTCCTTGGAGGCGAGGAACTGCACGAGCGCCATCGCGCCGGGGCTGTCCTTCATCGCCACGGCGACGTCGCCGCCGAGCACGACCGGGGTGGTGTCACCGGCCTTGGGGAACGGGAAGTACTTCGCCTCCTCGCCGACCTTGGCGCCCGACTGGTCGGCCTCGACGGCCACGAAGTCGGCCTCGATGACCATGGCGGCCTTGTCGGTGCCGTACACCTTGCTGACGCAGGTGGGGAAGTCGGTCTGCATGGTGCCGGAGGTGCCGTCCACCAGGAACTCGCTCTTGGAGACGATCTGCTGGATCTTCTCCAGGGCGGTCTTGACGGTGTCGTCGGTCCACGGGATCTCGTGCTTGGAGAGCTTGTCGTAGTTCTCCGGACCGGCGGTGGACAGGTAGACGTTCTCGAAGAGGTCGGTGAGCGTCCAGCCGGAGGCGCCGCAGAACGAGAACGGCGGGGTGCCGGAGTCGGCCAGGGTCTGCGCGGCCTTGACCAGCTCGTCCCAGTTGGTGGGCGGCTGCACGCCGGCGTCGTCGAACGCCTGCGAGCGGTACCAGACCAGCGACTTGTGCGCGGCCTTGACGAGCACGCCGTACACCTTGCCGTCGACGGAGCCGAGCTCCTTCCAGTACGGCGTGTAGTTGGCGTCGATCTCCTTGACGACGTCGTCGGTGAGCGGCTTGAGCGCGCCCTGCTCGGCGTACTGCTGGACCAGGCCCGGCTGCGGCAGGATGGCCACGTCGGGCGGGCTGCCGCCCTGGATGCGCGGGCCGAGGTAGGCGCCGGTGTCCTCACCGGTGGAGGCGTAGGTGACCTCGGCGCCGGTCTTGTCGGAGAAGGCCTTGAGCACCTGCTCGAAGTTCTTCTGCTCCGCCCCGGTCCACTTGGCGGCGACTTCGAGCTTGACGCCCTGGAGCGGCTTGTCGCCGCCGTCGGACGCGGAGGCCGACTCCGACGCCGTGGGCTCGGTGGTGGTCGGCGCGTTGCCGCAGGCGGCGACGGCTACCGCGAGCCCGGCCAGGATCGCTGCTGCTCTGCCTTTTCGCATGGCTGCCTCACTGGGTTCTGATGATCTCTTCGAGTTCGGATTTCATGGAGGCCGCCACATCTTCTGCGGCCCCGGGGGAGGGATTGCTGAGCGCTTCTGCGACCGAACTGGCGATCACGAGGCTCAGCTGGGTGTAGTTGGCGCTCACCGGCCGTGGCCGGGCGGCGAGAATGCTCTCTTTGAGCACGGGCAGGTAGGGGAAGCGCTTGATGAGCTCGGGGTCGTCGTAGAGCTCGGCCCATACGGGCGGGAACGAGCCCTCGGTGAGGACCCGGCGCTCGTTCTCCAGGCTCGTGAAGTAGCGGATGAACTCCTGCGCGGTCTGCTGGTGCTTGGAGAAGGCGCTGACCGCCAGGTTCGCGCCGCCCAGCGTGCTGGAGCCGGGGCCGTTCAGTCCGGGCAGCCGGGTCACGCCCAGCTTCTTGCCCAGCTTGGCCTTGGCCGGTCCGTACGCGTGCGGCCAGTTGCGGGCGAAGGCCAGCCGTCCCTCCTGGAAGGCCAGGCGGGACTCCTCTTCCTTGTAGCTCAGCGACTCACGGGGGATCCATCCTTCGCGCAGTCCCTGGAGCAGGAACTCGATCGCGGTCGCACCTTTGGCCGGGTCGAGGGTCACCTCGGTGCCGTCGCGGTTGACGATCTCGCCGCCGGCCGACTGGACGGCTTCGGAGAAGTTGACCGTGAGCCCCTCGTAGGCCAGGAACTGCCCGGCATAGCCTCCTATGTTGTGCTTTTTCGTGATTTGGCGGGCCTGGTCGCGTAGCTCGGCCCACGTCCTGGGCGGCTTCTTGACCAGGTCCTTCCGGTAATAGAGCAGCCCCGCGTTACTGGTGTACGGGACGGCCCACAGCTTGTCCTTATAGATCGCCGTCTCCACGACGGGCGGCAGGAACCTGTCGAGCGGGAACAACCCGCGCTCCAGGGGGATGATCCAGCCGTTCTCCGCGAATTCGGCGGTCCAGAAGACGTCAAGCCCGAGCACGTCGTACCGGCTGCTCTGGGCCTGGAGGTTCGCCGCCATCTGAGCGCGTTGCTCGTCGGCGGCTTCGGGCAGCTCCAGCAGCGTCACCTTCTCGGCCGGGTGGGCCTGGTTCCAGCGGTCCAGCAGGGGTTGCAGGTACGCCGTGGTGTCGCGTCCGGTGGCGAAGGTGATCGGGCCTGTTCCGCTCGTTCCCTTCTCGCCGCCGCCCGCATCGCCCGTCGCCGCGCAGCCGGCCGCCAAGGTCACGGCCAGGAGCAGCGGCAGCGGACGAAGCACCCTGTTTCCTCCGTGTTCAGAGTGTTTTACATACGTGTTAGGTAGATGGATTCATGTTATGCACACCTGTAATCTGTAGGTCAACGGATTGCTTCGTAACGCCTACGTAACAGGACGCGGGGAGGTGGCGGTGCGGCTTCACCTGCTGGCGCTCCTGGCCAAAGAGCCGGCTCACGGCTACGAGCTCAAACAGGCACTGGAGCAGACCTTCGGCAGTGCCTATCCCTCCCCCAACATCGGGCAGATCTACGTCACCCTCGGCAGGCTGGAGAAGGACGGCCTGGTCCGGTCGGTCGACGTCGAGCAGTCCAACCGGCCCAACAAGAAGGTCTACTATCTGACCGCCAAGGGCCGAGAGGTGCTGGAGGCCTGGGTCGACGAGCCGACCGAGGGTCCCCGGGTGCGCGACGAGTTCTTCATGAAGCTCGTGCTCGCCCCCCTCACCGGCATCGCCGACCGGATGGTCCTGATCAACCGCCAGCGCCGCCACTATCTGTCACTCATGAGCGATCTCAACGACCTCCTGGCCGCCACCTCGCCGACGGACCGCGTGGCGATGCTGCTCATCGAAGGAGCCATGCTGCATCTGCAGGCGGATCTTGACTGGCTCGAGAGGTGCCAGGAGGATCTGGCATGAGCTCGGTTGTAAAAACGGTCAATCTGGTCAAAATCTACCAGGATGGCGCGGTGCCGGTCCCCGCGGTGCGCGGGGTGGACCTCCAGGTCGACTCCGGCGAGTTCGTCGCGATCATGGGGCCGTCGGGCTCGGGGAAGTCCACGCTCGTCCACATGCTGGGCGGGCTCGACGCGCGGACGAGCGGGGAGATCTGGCTCGACGGCAAGCGCGTCGACACGCTCTCGGAGAGCGCCTGGGCGCTGCTGCGACGCAAGAAGATCGGTTTCGTCTTCCAGTTCTTCAACCTGGTCGCCAACATGACCGTCGGCGACAACGTCGAGCTGCCCGCGCTGCTGGCCGGGGCCTCGCCCAAGGTCGCGCGCGAGCGCCGCGAGAGCCTGCTGACCGCGCTCAACCTCAGCGACAAGGCCGACGCCGCGCCCGCCCAGCTCTCCGGCGGTGAGCAGCAGCGGGTCGCGCTCGCCAGGGCGCTGGCCAACCAGCCGAGCCTGCTGCTGGCCGACGAGCCCACGGGCAACCTCGACAGCCGCAACACCCGTGACGTGCTCAACCTGCTCAGCAAGGTCCACAAGGAGGGACAGACCATCGTCATGGTCACCCACGACGCCCGCGTGGCGAGCCTCGCCGACCGGGTGGTGTCGCTGTTCGACGGCGAGATCGTCGACGACGGCCGCATCGCCCGCCGCCGCACCCGCACCGCGGGCGAGGTGATCGACCTCCGATGAGCGCGACACTGGCCGGAAGCCGGTGGATCAGGGCCGATCTGCGGGCGAGGAAGGGCCAGGCCGCGCTGACCGTGCTGGTCGTGGCCGGCATCGTCGCCGCGCTGATCACCGCGGCGACCCTGCTCGAAGAGGGCACGAACCCGTGGCGCAGCCTGTTCGCCCAGACCGACGGCGCGCACGTGTGGCTCTACACCAAGGACAGCCCCCCGGCCGCCCTGGGCGGCATCGACGGCGTCACCCGGATCGCGGGCCCCTACCGGTCGGCGCCCGTCACCGTGGCGCAGGACGGCAAGAAGGAGCCGGCCTCGCTGCGCGCCATGCCGGCCAAGCCGCCCGCCGTCTCGCACCCCGTGGTCTCCGAAGGCAGGTGGCTCGATCCGTCCCAGCCCGACGGGGTGGTGGTCGAGCGCTCCTTCGCCGAGTCGCTCGGGCTGCGCATCGGCGCCCCGCTGACGATCATCGCGCTCAGCGGCAAGCGCCACACCCTGTACGTACGCGGCATCGCCGACTCCGCCGAGCAGGGCTTCTACCCCGAGTGGACGCCGGGCCTGGCGTACGTGCTGCCGCTCATGCTGGACCGCATCGAGCCCATGCTGGGCCGCAGCGAATGGGTGACCGGGCTGCGCCTGGACGACCCGGAGGCCTCCCAGGTGGTCTCCCAGCGCGTCGTGGTCATGCTCGAGGACCGCCTCCAGCGCGTCTACACCTGGCGCGAGGTCCGCGCCGCCATGGAGCTGGACAACCGGCTGCTGGGCACGCTGCTCGCGCTCTTCGGCGTGGTGGGCATCGTGGCCGCCGCGCTCGCGCTGGCCAACGCCGCCGGCGGCCGGGTGCTCGGCCAGCTGCGCGACCTCGCCACGCTCAAGTCCATGGGCTTCACCAGAGGTCAGATCGCGCTGCTGCTCCTGGTCGAGCACGGCGCGCTCGGCCTGCTCGGCGTGGCCGTCGGCACGGTCGCGGGCTGGGCGCTGATGGTCGCCGTGCTCGGTCCCACGTCCGTGGCGCCCGTGCCCGTGCTGGCCATCGTCGCGGGCACGGCCCTGCTCGTGCTGGCCGCCGTCGGCGTGCCGGCCTGGCGGGGCGGCCGCACGCCGCCGATCCCCGCCGCGCCCGCCGCGCCGCCCCAGGGCCGCCTGTCCAGGCTGGCCCGCCTGGCCCTCCTCGTACGCCTCCCGCCCGCCCTCGTGCTGGGCACCCGCGACGCCTTCACCCGCAGGGTGCCCGCGTTCCTGACGGCGTTCGGGCTCGCCGTGCCGATGATGATGATCACCATCGGGCTCGGCGTGTGGGCCACGCTGGACAACTTCCTGGCCCACCCCGAACAGGTGGGCCAGCACGCCGCGCTCTACGTGCGCCCGGGGAAGATGGAGCCGGCCGCGGCCGAGCGGCTGGCCCGGCAGGACCGCGACGTCAGCGCCGTCTACGCGGGCACCGACGTCAACGCGCTCGCCCCCGGTGAGGCCCGCTCGGTCAGGGTGCGGGCGATCGGCAGCTCCACCGACCCCTACCCGTTCCCGGTGGTCGAGGGCCGCATGTACGACCGCCAGGGCGAGGCCGTGGCCGGCCAGGGCCTGCTCGACCTGCTGGGCGTCAAGATCGGCGACCGGGTGCGGCTCACGGTGGGCGGCACCCCGCTGATCGTCAGGATCGTCGGCAGGACCGTCGAGCCCGAGCAGGACGGCGAGGTGCTCTCGGTCGGCATCGACAGCCTGGCGGCCAAGGACTCCGTGCCGCCCGAGTACTACGCGCTGGCGCTCAAGCCCGGGGCCGACCCCGGAGAGGTGCGGGGGAGGCTGCTCGCGGAGTCGGGGGAGAGCCTCGATGTGCAGATGGCCGTCAACCCGGCGGACCGGCTGTCGATCATCCGTGTGGTGATCGTGTTGATGATCGCCGTGCTGGCCCTCATCGGCCTGGCCAACCTGCTCACCGCCAGCGCCCTCGGCCTGCGCGACCACGCCTTCGACCTGGCCGTGCTCAAGGCCATGGGGCTGACCCCGCGCCAGGTCATGGCCACGCTGGTGACCGGCACGGGCCTGCTGGTCGTGCTCGGCGTGGGCGCGGGCGCGGCGGCGGGGGTCAGCGTCGTCACCGGCCTGATCGACCTTCAGGGCCACAACAGCGGCGTCGGCGCGGGCATCGGCCGCGCGCCGTCGCCGCTGACGCTGGCGGTGACCGTGCTGGTGGCGGTGGGCACGGCCCTTGCGGTCGCGCTGATCCCTGCGCGCCGTGCGGCCCGTGCCCAGGTGCCGATCACTTCTCGCTGACCGTCTCCAGCTCACCCTTCGGCTGCCCGGCCTGCTCGCTCTGCGAGCTCTGGGCGGCCTGCTCGGTCTGCTCGTCCTTCTTGAGGGCGAACCAGTAGAAGCCGTGCCCCGGCAGCGTGAGCAGGTACGGCAGCTCCCCGATGCGCGGGAACTGCACGCCGCCGCGCGCCTCGACCGGGATCCAGCCCTCGAAGCGGCGCAGGTCCAGCTCCACCGGCTGCGGGAACTTCGACAGGTTGTTGACGCACAGCATCACGTCGTCGCCGTCCTCGCGCACGTACGTCAGCACGCACGGGTTGGACGACCACATCTCCGTGTACGCCCCCACGCCGAAGACCGGGTGCTGCCGCCTGATGGCCAGCATCCTGCGGGTGAAGTGCAGCAGCGACCCCTCGTGCCGCTGCTGGGCCTCCACGTTGACCGCCTGGTACCCGTAGATCGGGTCCATGACCGCGGGCAGGTAGAGGCGGCCGGGGTCGGCGGTGGAGAAGCCGGCGTTGCGGTCGGGGCTCCACTGCATCGGCGTGCGGACCGAGTCGCGGTCCTCCAGCCAGATGTTGTCGCCCATGCCGATCTCGTCGCCGTAGTAGATGATCGGCGAGCCGGGCAGCGACAGCAGCAGCGCCGTGAACAGCTCGATCCGGTCCCGGTCGTTGTCGAGCAGCGGAGCCAGGCGCCGCCGGATGCCGAGGTAGGCCCGCATGCGCGGGTCCTTGGCGTACTCCTTGTGCATGTAGTCGCGCTCTTCCTCGGTCACCGTCTCGAGCGTCAGCTCGTCGTGGTTGCGCAGGAAGATGCCCCACTGGCCGTTCTCGGGCAGCTTGGGGGTGCGGGACATGATCTCGGAGATCGGCTCGCGGGTCTCCTTCTTCACCGCCATGTAGATGCGCGGCATCAGCGGGAAGTGGAACGCCATGTGGCACTCGTCGCCGCCCGTGGTCGGGTCGCCGAAGTACTCCACGACGTCCTCGGGCCAGCCGTTGGCCTCGGCGAGCAGCACGCGGTCGGGGTAGAGGCGGTCCACCTCGGCCCGGATCTTCTTCAGGTACGCGTGCGTCTCCGGCAGCCCGGCGCAGGCCGTGCCCTCGCGCTCGAACAGGTACGGCACCGCGTCCAGGCGGAAGCCGTCGATGCCGAGGTCCAGCCAGAACCGCAGGACCTCCAGCATGGCCTCCTGCACCGCCGGGTTGTCATAGTTCAGGTCCGGCTGGTGGTGGAAGAAACGGTGCCAGTAGTACTGCTTGCGCACCGGGTCGTACGTCCAGTTGGACTCCTCGGCACCGACGAAGATGATCGGCGCGTCGGGGTAGCCGCCGGGGTGGTCGGCCCACACGTAGAAGTCGCCGTACGGCCCTTCGGGGTCATGCCGGGACGCCTGGAACCAAGGATGCCGGTCGCTGGTGTGGTTCATCACGAGGTCCGTGATGATCCGCAGGCCGCGGCTGTGGGCGGCCTCGACCAGCTGTACGAAGTCCCCCAGGTCTCCGAAGTCCGGAAGGATCTTCATGTAGTCCGAGATGTCATAACCGCCGTCGCGCAGCGGCGACTCGTACAACGGCAGCAACCACAGGCAGTCCACACCGAGCCACTTGAGATAGTCAAGCTTCTCGATGAGACCGCGAAGGTCACCGGTCCCGTCGCCGTTGGAGTCCTTGAACCCCCGGACGAGAACCTCGTAAAACACCGCCCGCTTGTACCAGAGCGGATCCTCCGAGATGAAGTCCTCGGAGACCGGCTCCGGCGTTGGGGATGCGTTGATCATGATGTCGCTCACAGGAAGAGATGTGGGCAGGACGAAGTCACCGGTTGCCCCGGCGTTGTTAGTTGGTGACCGCGCCGCGTGGGGTCGTCATCCCTGCGATCCCCACTGCCCTTGACGGGACCGGATTTGTGATCTGGTGCCCGTTTGTTGCGGCGCTTACGGGCCGAACACTACCAGCCCGTTGGCTCTCCGGAACCCGCTTCTGCTGTGCGACCGTTAATACCCGAGAGATCCGTATGTAATCGCCCTGTTACCCAGAGTTCACTAAAAAGGTGGCGCGAGGTCCGAGAGGTCGTTCTCGAAGTCGCTCAGCCAGAGGCCGAACAGCACAAGACCGCGCACCCAGAACCGGTCGTTCCACCCGTTGAACCTGGTCAGAGCGTCGGGACCACCGGCGATCACCTCGTGCATCTCGTCCGACAGCAGGGCCGGTATCCGGTCGGCCAGAACCTCCAGCATCCGGTGCGAGTAGCTCCGGGCGGGAGCCGCCGCCGATCGCAGCGGCACCCTCCTGAGCGGTTGCTTGATCACGTTCGTCGAGGGCAGAGCGGCCACCCTCGGGTTGGCGGCGTGCAGCACCTCGCGGTAGAACTTGCCCTGGTGCTTGCGGGTCACCCCCACCGACAGCGCCGCGTCGAAGAACTCCGGGTGGATGAACGGCGCCAGGAACGACGCCTCGGGCCCCACCAGGTTCACTGCCGAGCGCGCGATGCCCCGCACGGTCCTGGTGTGCAGCACCGACAGCGGCAGCTCCGCCCGGTGGCCGTGGAACATGGAGGTCGTCGCGAGGAACTGCTCGCGTACGGTCTCCTCCATCCACTGCGCCGCCGCCTTCGACAGGAACGGCTGCGAGGGCCGGCCCAGCGAGAGCGAGTCCAGCACCGCCGCCGACCGCTCGGCCTGCGTCCTCGCCTCCAGCGCGGCTCCGCTGACCATGAAGTTCTTCAGCAGCGGCCCGCCCGCCAGGCCGTCCACCAGGATCCGGCCCGCGCCGTGCACCTCCTTGGCGAAGGGGGCGTACCAGGCGTGGTGCGGCGTCAGGTACTCCAGCCTGCGCGCCACCTCCATCGCGTCGGACGGGTAGGAGGCCGGGTCCTGCGGGATCACCCGGTGCGGGATGCCCAGCTCCCTGGTGATCGCCCTGGCGAAGTCGATGTCGGTGTCGGTGCCGTCGTCGGGGCTGGTCGTCCACGACTCGACGTCCGCGCCCCTGGCCTTGGCCACGCTGGCCAGCAGCCGCGAGTCGTAGCCGCCGCTCACCGGCACCAGCAGCGGGCGGCCGTCGTACTCGGAGTAGACGTGATCGAGCAGGTCGACGATCTCCTGGGGGCTGATCCACCGCTCATAGGGCTCCGTGCGCAGCCAGCGCGGCAGCCGCCGCTCGGTGGTGAGCCTGCCGTGCTCCCACACCAGCGCGCTCGCCCCCGGCAGCCGTTTGACCTCCGTGTACGGCGTCGCCTCGCCCAGCGGGAACGTCACCTGCAGGATCGAGGCCCACGCCGACCAGTCGATCGCGATGGGCACCAGGGTGAGCAGCGGCTGGATGAGCGACGAGAAGTAGACCGCGTCGTCCAGGCGCACGTAGTAGACGTCCACCAGGCCGAGCCCGCCCGTGTGCAGCGCCACCCGGCGGTCGTCGCCGATCAGTCCGGGCGTCTCGTACGTCTCGGCGACCGTGATCCAGTCCTCCTCGGCCGTCTTCGGCCGGCGCTCGCCCCAGGCGAACGCGTACGCCTCGCCGGACCTGTGGTACGGCGGCAGCGGAGTGGAGCTGAACAGCGCGGCCTCGTCCGACTGCAACGCCGGCCAGACCTTCGGCCCCGCGGCGGTCAGCTTGCCGAGCAGGGCGGTATCGATCCGGCCGAGAGCGCCGCAGACATAGGGTCGTACGTTGAACTGCACCGGATCTCATCCCTTCGAGACGCTTCCCGCAAAAGAGTATCCTTTGCCGGGCTGAGAGAGTGGAGGTCCGGTTTGTCGACTGAGCTGGAGAGTACGCGCCGGGCGTTGCGCGACGCGATCGCGCAGGCCGAGCGTGCCGCCGAGCTGGCCAGGCTGCTGGACGACGCCCAGGCCAAGCTGGCCGCGGCCGAGGAGCGCGCCGCGCAGGCGGACGCGCTCGCCGAGAAGCTCAGCGAGACGGAGGAACGGCTCGCGGCCGAGCAGGCCGCCGCCGACAAGCTGCGCAAGGAGCTGGCCGAGCAGCGCTTCCAGGCCGAGGTGGCCAACTGGAAGCTCTCGTCGATCAAGGTCGCCCGCTGGAACCGGCTGGGCGACGCCATCAAGAGCGGCAAGAGCAACCCGGTACGCCTGGCCAAGGGCATCAAGGGCGCGGCCAAGCCGGTCAAGCGCCCGACGGCGCCCAAGCGCAAGCCGGTGGCCACCACCGCCGGCAAGCCCAAGGAGGAGCGTCCCGGCGCCGCCTACCAGGCGACCACGTCCACCAGGACGCTCGAAGGCACCTCGTTCAAGCTCAAGCCGTTCCGCGTCCCCACCGGCCCCAACACCCGGCCGCACCTGACCGCCGCGGTGATCGCCGACCCGCACGCCGAGGCGCTGCTGCGCTACGAGTGGCGGCAGACCACCGGCTTCACGCCCCGCGACTTCGCCAGGGTGCTCCCGCTGGAGGTGCCGCACCTGCTCGTCGTGGAGTCGGTCACGCAGGGCCCGTGGGCCGAGGAGATCATCGGCGAGCCCGGCGAGGGGCTCAAGGCGCTGCTCGCCTGGTGCGCCGAGCGCGGCATCCGCACGGTCTTCTGGCACACCAAGGGCGACGTGTCGGCGTACGCGGCGGCGGCCGACCTGTTCGAGCACCGCTTCACCGCCGACCTGACCGTGGCCTGGCCGCGCCTGCAGTTCGGGGTGCAGCCCAGGGTGCACAACCCGCTGCCGCTGTCCGGCGGCCGCATCGACCGCGTGCTCACGCTCGACCAGCTCCTGCCCGAGCACCTGTCGTACCCCGACGTGCTGACCTCCTACCGCTGGCCGGCCGCCGCCGACTGCCCGCCGGGCACCCCGCAGTGGCGGCTCGCCGAGATCGCCGCCTGCGGCACGCCCATCGGCACCGAGCCGGACTCGCGGCGGGCGCACGTGGCGCTGCGGCGGGCGTACGCGATGGGCACGATGAGCGAGCGCATCGACGAGATGCTGGACGCGATCGGCCTGCCCAGCGCGCGGCCCACGCTCAACACCACGGTGCTGCTGCCGATCCGCGACCCGTTCACGATGGAGCACGCGCTCGCGCAGGTCGCCCGGCAGTCGGGCGTCGACCAGCTCATCGTCATCGGGCCGCCGGAGGCCGAGCTGCGGGCCCGCGACCTGCTGCCGGAGGTGGAGGTCGTCTACCGCCGCCCGTCGCCGTCCATGACCGAGGGCGCGATGCTCAACGCCGGGCTCGACCTGTGCGAGACCGACCTCGTCGCGGTCATGGACCCGCGCGACGTCTACGGCCCTCACTACCTGTCCGACCTGCGCAGGGCGTTCCTGTTCACGACCGCCGACATCGTCGGCAAGGCCGCCTTCTACGCCCACCTGCGCAAGCCGCAGGCCACGCTGCTCAAGCAGCCGGAGGCCGAGTACACCTACCTGCCCGAGATCACCGGCGGCACCCTGCTCGCCCGCCGTAACGCCATGCGCGAGCTGCGCTTCGCCGACCTGACCGAGGGCTGGGACGAGGTGCTCATGCGGCAGTGCCGTACCGACGGCGTCAAGGTCTTCTCGGCCGACCGGTTCGGGTACGTGCGGGTGCGCGACGAGGACCGCTGGCTGCTGGGCGCGGCTCACCTCGTCGAGTACGGCTCCGCCGAGCCGCACGCCCTCATCTGACCCGCGCGCCGGCCGGGCCGCGCGGCAGCGGGCCTGGCCGCGCTCTGCTCGCGTAAGGTCGTCGCGATGACGCTCGATGAGCTGGCCGCCGCGCTGGGCGAGCCGCCCGCGCCCGACGGCACGTGGGAGCGCGAGTTCGGCTACGTCTCCGCGGCCGCGCTGCGCCGCCGGATGCCGCCCGGGGACCTGGCCGCCCGGGTGCGCGCGATCGCCGGCGTCGCCGCCGTCGAGGTGCGGCGCAACGGGTTCCTGCGCATCGTCGTCGACGACCCGTTCGAGCTGGTCGAGGCGGCGCCGGTGCCGCATGAGCCGTCCTGGCCCGACTTCCCCCGCACCTGGGACAACCCGGGCTTCGTCGTGCGTTACGCGCGCGTGCGGGCGTGCGCCGTGTCGCGGTGGGCCGCCGATCTCGGGGTGCCGAGGGGTACGGCGGGCGTGCCCGGCGATCCGGCGCACCGGCGGGTGCTCAGGGTGCTGGCCGAGTTGCCGGGGCGGCGGAGGAGCAGGGATCCGGGGTGGGAGGCGTACCTGCTGCGGCTGGCGCTGGCCTACCACGACGCGCACGAGCGCGCGCCCGCTGTGCCCGTGGGGGACGAGGAGGCCGGGCCCGAGCACGCCGCGAGGGTGCGGGTCGCGGATGTGGTAAGGATCGTGCTTCCAGGCCCGGACCGCCTGTGAGTAGAAAATATCCGGTAAAACGGCGAAAAAGAGTAAAAATTACCCTGCCAGACCTTGATCGCGTCTCGATACGTGGTCACAGGGTCATGGCTTACTTGCGCTTCCGATAGCCTCGATCGGGTGAGTCGATTCGCCCATCCCGCAGGGGACCGGCACGCCGAGATGCTGCCCCAGGAGCGCCCGCCGCAGGCGCCCGCCGACCTCAACCGGATCAACCCCGCGATCTGGCCCCGAACGTCGAGCCGGACCGACGGGGCGCTGACCGTGGGCGGGGTGGACGTACGCGACCTGGCCCGCGAGCACGGCACCCCGCTCTACGTCATCGACGAGGACGACGTGCGCTCGCGCATGCGCGACTACGCCACGGCCTTCGCCGGCTCCGAGGTCCACTACGCGGGCAAGGCGTTCCTGTGCAAGGAGATCGTGCGCTGGCTCATCGACGAGGGCCTCGGCCTCGACGTCGCGAGCAACGGCGAGCTGGCCGTCGCGCTCAGCGTCGGCTTCCCGCCCGAGCGCATCACCATGCACGGCAACAACAAGTCCACCGCCGAGCTGACCAGGGCGCTGGAGGCCGGCGTCGGCATCATCGTCGTCGACTCCTTCGACGAGATCGCCCGCCTCGGCTACCTCGCCGAGCAGCACGGCAAGCGGCCCAAGGTCATGGTCAGGGTGACCACCGGCGTCGAGGCCCACACCCACGAGTTCATCGCCACGGCCCACGACGACCAGAAGTTCGGGCTGTCGCTCAGCTCGGGGGCCGCGGCCGAGGCCGTGCGCAGGATCCTCGCCCTGCCCCAGCTCCAGCTCGTCGGGCTGCACTCCCACATCGGCTCCCAGATCGTCGACACGGCCGGGTTCGAGGTCGCCGCGCGGCGGCTGGCCGGCCTGCTCGTGCAGATCAAGGAGGAGCACGGCGTCGTGCTGCCCGAGCTCGACCTCGGCGGCGGCTACGGCATCGCGTACGTCGACGACGACGACGCCCCCGACATCAAGGAGCTGGCCGACGGGCTGCGCGAGATCGTCACCAAGGTCTGCACCGACGCCGGGCTGCCCGTGCCGCGCCTCACCGTCGAGCCCGGCCGCACCATCGTCGGCCCCGGCGGCATCACGCTCTACGAGGTCGGCACCATCAAGGACGTCGAGGGCCTGCGCACGTACGTGAGCATCGACGGCGGCATGAGCGACAACGTCCGCACCGCGCTCTACGGCGCCGAGTACACCGCCGTGCTGGCCAGCCGCTCGAGCGACGCCCCGCCGATGCTGAGCCGCCTGGTCGGCAAGCACTGCGAGAGCGGCGACATCATCGTGCGCGACTTCCACCTGCCGTCCGACCTCGCGCCAGGCGACCTCATCGCGGTGGCCGCCACCGGCGCCTACTGCCGCTCGCTTGCCAGCAACTACAACTACCTGCCCAGACCCGCCGTGGTGGCCGTCTCGGGCGGAACCTCGCGCGTGATCGTGCGGGGCGAGACCGAAGAAGACCTGTTGAGGGGGCAGCTGTGAAACCGCTGAAGGTGGCTCTGCTGGGCTGCGGCGTCGTCGGCTCCCAGGTCATCAGGCTCATGCACGAGCAGGCCGCCGACCTGGCCGCCCGCGTCGGGGCGCCGCTCGAGCTCGCCGGGGTGGCCGTGCGCAGGCTCGGCCGCAAGCGCGACGTCGAGATCGACCCCGCGCTGCTCACCACCGACGCCGAGTCGCTGGTGACCCGCGACGACATCGACATCGTCGTGGAGGTCATCGGCGGCATCGAGCCGGCCCGTTCGCTCATCGTCTCCGCCCTGTCCCGGGGCAAGAGCGTGGTCACCGCCAACAAGGCGCTGCTCGCCGAGGACGGCGCCACCCTCCACGAGGCGGCCAGGGCCGGCAACGGCGACCTGTACTTCGAAGCCAGCGTCGCCGGGGCCATCCCGCTGCTGCGCCCGCTGCGCGAGTCGCTGGCCGGCGACCACGTCACGCGGGTGCTCGGCATCGTCAACGGCACCACCAACTACATCCTCGACAAGATGGACACCACCGGCGCCTCGTTCACCGACGCGCTGGAGGAGGCGCAGACGCTCGGCTACGCCGAGGCCGACCCGACCGCCGACGTCGAGGGCTTCGACGCCGCCGCCAAGGCCGCCATCCTCGCCTCGCTCGCCTTCCACAGCCGGGTGCGGGCCGAGCAGGTCCACCGCGAGGGCATCACCGAGATCACCGCCACCGACGTCGCCTCCGCCAAGGCCATGGGCTACGTCATCAAGCTGCTCGCCATCTGCGCCCGCTCCGACGACGGCCGCTCGTTCGGCGTGCGGGTGCACCCGGCGATGATCCCGCGGACCCACCCGCTCGCCGGGGTGCGCGAGGCGTACAACGCGGTCTTCGTCGAGGCCGAGTCGGCGGGCCAGCTCATGTTCTACGGCAAGGGCGCGGGCGGCGCGCCCACCGCGTCGGCCGTGCTCGGCGACCTGGTGGCCGTCGGCCGTAACCGCCTGGCCGGCACCCGCGGCCCCGAGGAGTCCACCTATGCCGAGCTGACCGTCCACCCCATGGGCGAGACCGTCACGCGCTGCCACGTCGCGCTCGACGTCGCCGACAAGCCGGGCGTGCTGGCCCGGGTGGCCGAGCTGTTCGCCAAGCACGACGTGTCCATCCAGACCGTCCGCCAGGAGGGCCGCGGCGACGACGCCCAACTCGTCATCGTCACCCACCGCGCCACCGACGCCGCGCTCTCGGCGACCATGGAGGAGCTGCGCGAGCTCGACATCGTCCGCGCGGTGGCCAGCGTGATGCGCGTGGAGGGCGACGACCCGAGCTGAGCCGCGCGAGGGGGAGTAAGCGTCAGATCGGCGGCGAAACGGGCGTAAGGTAGGCGCCGTTCCGTACCCGTGCCCGAGGAGCACCCAGCGATGTCAGAGACCCCCTGTGGCTTCGCGCGTACGCCGGAGAAGGGGCTGGCCCGCCTCCACTGGGCCGCCGGTGACGGCGGCGCGAGCGGCGAGTGGGCGGTCGACGGCGGGCCGCCCGACGTGCCCGCCCTGCGCCCGCTGCGCGGCCTGGAGGTCGAGTGGCCGGACGAGCAGGTGCCGCTCGACGGGCTCATGCGGCTGGCCGCCGCCGGCGTGCCGCTGACCGCCGCGTCCGCGCCCGCGTGGGTGCCCGCCGACCTCGCCGCGCTGCTCACCGACCGCGACTGGCTCGCACACCCCGCCGACGGCACCCCGCGCTCGCTGGCCGACCTGCGGCGCGAGGAGCACAGCGTACGCCTGCGCCGCCTGGCGCACCCGGTGTCCGCGCCCTCCGTCAGCATCGTCATGGCGACCAAGCGGCCCGCGCTGGTGGGCGCCGCGCTCGCGCAGATGGAGCGGCAGCGCGACGTCACCGCCGAGGTGGTGCTCGGCCTGCACGGGGTGGCCTTCGACGAGGTGCGCGAGGCGGCCGAGTCCTGCTCGCTGCCCGTGCGCTGGGTGGAGGTGGACGACTCGGTGCCGTTCGGCGAGGTGCTCAACCGGGCGGCGGCGAAGGCCGAGGGCGACTATGTGGCGAAGTGGGACGACGACGACTGGTACGGCCCCCGCCACCTGGCCGACCTGTTCATGGCGATGACGTACGCGAAGGCCGACGTGGTGGGCACCACGGCCGAGTTCTTCTACCTGGAGCCGCTGGAGGCGACGATCAGGCGCACGACGTTCGCGAGCGGGGCGAGCTACCCGAGCGAGGTCTACTCCGACCACGTGGCGGGCGGCACGATCATGGTGTCCCGGTCGAAGTTCCACGACATAGGCGGATTCCCCGCGCTGCCCCGGGCCGTCGATCTCGAATTCCTCAAGAAGGCCAAGAGCGCCGACGCCACCATCTACCGCACCCACGGCCTGGGCTACATGCTGCGCCGCGGGCTCAGCCGCGACCACACCTGGCAGCTTCCGCTGGCCCACTTCGTCAAGGTGGCCGCCAACCAGTGGCGGGGCTTCCGCCCGAGCCTGCTGATGGAAGCCGCGTGATCCCCCGCGTACGCGGCAACGACTACCGCGCGCTCACCCTCGAAGAACCGCTCGACCCGCGGCTCACGGTCAGCGTCGTCGTCCCCGCCTACGGCGGCCAGGACAAGCTCGACCTGGTGCTCGCCGCCCTCGCCAGGCAGACCTACCCCGACACGCTCACCGAGGTCATCGTCGTCGACAACGGCAGCCGGCCGCCGCTGCGCCTGCGCGGCGAACGGCCCGAGCTGACCAGGATCGTACGCTGCGAGCAGCCGGGACGCGCCGCCGCCCGCAACGCCGGCCTGGCCGCCGCCACCGGCGAAGTGATCCACTGGCTCGACTCCGACGTGCTGCTCACCCCCGGTGCGCTCGAGGCGCACATGCGCTGGCACCACGCCGCCCCCTACCTCTCCGTCACCGGCTACCTGCGCTTCACCGAGGCGCCCCTGCCCGCCGAGCTGCCCGACGACCTCGAAGCGGCCTTCGAGCCCGCCGAGCCGCACTCCTGGCTGGTCGACCTCGTCGAGCGCACCGACGGGCTCACCGACAACCCGCAGCGCCCGTTCAGCCTCCACGTGGGCGGCGCGACCTCCGTCAACGCCGCGCTCATCAAGGCCGCCGGGCCGATGGACGACGACCTGGTGCTCGGCCAGGACACCGAGATGGGCTACCGGCTGTGGCAGGCGGGCGCGGTCTTCGTCCCCGAGCCGGCCGCCCGCGCCTACCACATCGGGCCGACCATGCGCATGCGCGACAAGGCGCCCATCGACCGGGTCAGCCACGCGTTCGTCGCCGACCGCATCCCCGCCTACCGGTGGCTGCGCGGGCATCCGGGGCGGCAGTGGAAGGTGCCGTACGTCACCGCCGTCGTCGACGCCGCGCCCGGCTACGACGCGGTGCGCGCCACCGTGGACGCGCTGCTCGCCGGCACGGTGCCCGACGTGTCCGTGCTGCTCACCGGCCCCTGGGACACCCTCGAACGCGACCGCCGCGCCCCGCTCAAGGACCCGTCGCTCGACCTGGTGCTCACCGAGGGCCACTACCGGCACGAGGGCCGCGTACGCCTGGTCACCGCGGCTGAGCCCGACCCCGCCGTGCCGTACACGCTGCGCCTGCCCGCCGGGTGGGTCCCCGGCGACGACACCCTCGCCCGGCTCCTCGACCTCGCCCGCGAGCAGGGGCTCGGGCTGGTGAACGTGCTGCTCGACGAGTCCGCCGACGGCGTCGTCGCGGCCCGCCTCGAACGCACCTCCGCCTTCGCCAGGGCCCGCATCGTCGCCGAGGCGGGCGAGGACCTCGACGACGTGGTGGACGACGTCGCGGGCGTGCTCTGGGTCGACGGCGCCTCCTACGGCTTCGCCGCCGAGGCCGAGCCGCCGCAGGGGCGGCGCGGCGCGTACAAGGAGCGGCTGGCCGCGCTGGAGGAGGCGGCCAGGCTGCGCAAGGAGACCGAGCGGCTGCGGGCGCAGGTCGCCAAGTGGCGCGACGAGGCGGGCAACTGGCGCAAGTCGGCCGTGGAGCTGCGGCGCGAGGTCGGCACGCTGCGGCGGGAGATCGGCACGCTGCGCCGCCGCCTCGCCGCCGCCGACCGGGCCAGGAAGAACCTGCGCTCGATCGTCTCGACGACGTTCAGACGCGCCCTGCGCCGCGAACGCTGACCGCCGTCACGCGGGACGGCGCCGAGACCGCGGCCTCGGCCCGGCTGGCGGGCCGGGCCTTCCGCGGGTGCGGTCAGGTGTTGCGGAGGGCCGACTTGATGCGGCGCAGCAGCCGTTTCTGCGGCGGCGCGCTCGGAGCCTGCGCACCGGCCTTCGGCGCGGGCGACGGGGCCGCGCCGCCCTGACCAGGCTGCTCGGCCTGCCCGGACCGCTGCGCCTGGGCGGGCTGTTTCGGCTGGCCGGGCTGCTTGGGTGCGGGCCAGAAGCGGTCGGGCGGCTCGTGCCGTACGCCGTGCGTGACCTCGATGATCTTGTCGACGTCGTCGACGCCGCTCAGGTCGGTCACGCCGTCGGCGCCGTCCACGACCGCGCCTCCGCCGGTGAGCAGCAGCGCCCGGCCCAGCGCCGAGGTGCGCTCCAGCCGGGCCGTGCGACCGCCGGGCAGGTCCACGACCAGCACCCCGGTCAGGTCCTTCTGCACCGACTCGATCATGCGCTCCAGCGTCACCCGGTGCAGCGGCACGTCCACCGGGCCCCGGTAGCGGAACGGGATCGGCGCGGGCGAAGGCGCGGCCTCGTCGATGAGCCTGATGCGTTCGTCGTGCGCGAACAGATCCCGCAGCAGCCGCGGCTCGAAGTCCGGGTCGGACAGCGAGTGACGCCCGCCGGCCAGCCGCGACCACGGCCCTACCAGCGTCACCACGACGTCCTGCAGCTTGCCGTCCAGCGCGGCGGACACCGCCTGCCGCACCTGCTGCTCCGAGGCGCCCGCTATGTCGTACACGATCTCCACATACGGCACCAGCCACCGCCGTCCCGGCTCCTTGCGCAGGTCGCGGCGGAGCGGGATGCGGTGCGCCAGGTACGGCTCCACCGCCCGCACCGCGCGCTCCCTGTCGCGGTGCTGCGACGGCAGTCCAAGATGCACGGCCTGGGCGTCCATGTCGGGGATGAAGACCACGCCGTGCATGGCCAGCCGGTAGGAGAACTCGGTGTCCTCGCCGCGCGCGACCGTCGGGTCGAGACCGCCCACGGCGTGGAAGACCTCCCTGGGAAGGGCGAAGGTCGGTCCGGTGCACACGTGGTACGGGTTGCGGCTCTTGCGCAGGCCGTCGGTCTTGGCGATCGTGGCCTCCGTCGAGCTGGCCACCGCCGTCTCCAGATCGAACAGCTCTCCCAGGTGTCCCGCCCGGAAGACCTGCTCAGGGGTGACGGGAGGCGCGTCGACGAACTTCTTCATGCCGATCGTGACCAGGTAGTCGGTCACGTGATGCCAGCGCGCCAGCGCCTCGATGTGCTCCTTGCAGGCCACCATGTCGGAGTCGAGCCGCTGGATGATCTCGCCGTCGGCGGCCTTCGCCCCGGTGTTGACCGCGTTCGAGATGCCCCAGCCGTCGCGCACCCGTACCAGGCGGGTGTTGAACGGGCGGATCTCGGGCAGGCGGATGGGCGGGTCGCTGCCGTCGTCGACGACCAGCACCTCCATGAGGTGCTCCGGATACGTCTGGGCCGCCAGCGCCGCCAGCGTCAGGTCGAGCTTGTCCTGCCCTCCGCGCGCGGGGATGACCACGCTCACGGAAAGGGCGGGTGACCAGGCGCCGAGCGGCGGTGCCGACACCGGTGAATAGTCGTTCTGCCGCAGAGCAGGACGCGCGTTCATGGTCATGACCCCCTGGCCGAGACCTTATCGGGAGATGCTGCGTATTTCCTGAATAGCGCGACTGTCCAATACAGAAGTACGGCGGATGTCCGACCTGTGGACGCCGCTCCGCGACCGTCCCCGGCACCCCGTACACTCTGTGCCCAACAGCGCAGGTAGGGAGTCACTATGAGCAGGTCATGGCGTGGCCTCATCGAGGAGTACCGCGAGCGTCTTCCGGTCACCGCGAAGACCCCCGTCATCACGCTGCTCGAAGGCGGCACGCCGCTGGTCCCCGCGCATCGCGTCTCCGCGCTCACCGGGTGCGAGGTCTACCTGAAGGTCGAGGGCGCCAACCCGACGGGCAGCTTCAAGGACCGCGGCATGACGATGGCCATCAGCAAGGCCGTCGAAGACGGGGCCAAGGCCGTCATCTGCGCCTCCACCGGCAACACCTCCGCCTCGGCCGCCGCCTACGCCGTGCGCGCCGGGCTGACCTGCGCCGTGCTGGTGCCGCGGGGGAAGATCGCCATGGGCAAGCTGGCCCAGGCGCTCGTGCACGGCGCCACGCTGCTGCAGGTCGAGGGGTCGTTCGACGACTGCCTCGAGATGACGCGCAAGCTGTCGTCCGAATATCCGATCGCGCTGGTCAACTCCGTCAACCCGTTCCGGCTGCAGGGCCAGAAGACCGCCGCGTTCGAGATCGTCGACGCGCTCGGCGACGCCCCCGACATCCACTGCATCCCCGTCGGCAACGCCGGCAACATCTCGGCCTACTGGATGGGCTACTGCGAATACGCCGAGGACGGGGTGGCCACCAAGCGCCCGCGCATGTTCGGCTTCCAGGCCAGCGGCGCCGCGCCGATCGTGCACGGCGCGCCCGTGTCCCACCCCCACACGATCGCCACCGCCATCCGCATCGGCAACCCGGCGTCCTGGTCGCTGGCCACCGCGGCCCGCGACGAGTCGGGCGGCGTCATCCAGGCGGTGACCGACCGGCAGATCGCGGCGGCGTACAAGCTGCTGGCGCAGGAAGAGGGCGTCTTCGTCGAGCTCGCTTCCGCCGCGAGCGTAGCGGGGTTGCTGCACGCCCACGCGCAGGGCATGGTGGAGCCGGGGCAGCGCATCGTCTGCACCGTCACCGGTAACGGGCTCAAGGATCCGGACTGGGCGATCTCGGGGGCGCCCGCGCCGGTGGTCATCCCCATCGACGTCCACGCCGCCGCGGCGGCGCTCAACCTCGCCTGACGGGGGATTACGAGGAAAAGTGAACGAATGAGGACCGTTGACATCCGCGTGCCCGCGACGTCGGCCAACCTCGGGCCGGGTTACGACGCGCTCGGGCTCGCGCTGAGCCTCCACGACGAGGTCACGGCCACGCTCACCGGGGAGCGCGGCGTCCACGTCGTCGTGGAGGGAGAGGGAGCGGGGGAGGTCGATACCGGCGAGGGGCATCTGGTCGTCAAAGCCATGCGCGTGGCGTTCGACCGCATGGGAGTGCCCCAGCCGGAGGGCATACGCCTGCACTGCCGTAACCGCATCCCGCACGCACGGGGGCTCGGGTCGTCGTCGGCGGCGGTGTGCGCCGGCATTCTCGCCGCGCGCGCCCTAGCAGGTCCCGACCTGCCGCGGGCCGCTCTGAGCGACGACGACGTCTATGCGCTGGCCACGGAGATGGAAGGCCATCCCGACAATGTCGCGCCCTGTCTTTCCGGCGGGCTGACCATCGCGTGGTCCGACCACACCGGGCGGCCGCATAGGCTGAAACTGGTCCCTGACCAGGGCATCCGTCCGGTGGTCTGCGTCCCTTCGACGCGGCTGTCCACGGAGGCCGCACGGGGGCTGCTGCCGAAGGACGTGCCCCACGAGGACGCCTCCTTCAACGCCGGCCGGGCCGCGCTGCTGATCGCGGCGCTCACCCAGCGGCCAGAGCGCGGGCTGCTGCTCGCCGCCACAGAAGATCGGCTCCATCAGCAATACCGCGCGCCTGCCATGCGACAGAGCGCGGATCTGGTAGAACGTCTCCGTGCAGTGGGCGTGCCCGCGGTGGTTTCGGGAGCGGGGCCCACGGTCCTTGCGTTTTCGTCATCGGATTCGCAGGATTTGATCGCGCCAGAAGTGGGTAATGACTGGCACATCCAGCAAATGGACGTCGACCCGGTCGGTGCGAACGTTCAGTTCCCCGAGACACGCTGAAACCTCTTTAGACCTTCAGGGAATAGCCGTGTGCGCTGGTGATGTTAGGCTGATAGCCGCACCAGATGCCCCCTTGGTGGGTGCGTGCTTGTCAGCCATACATCGCTGCATCATGCTTCACGTCGCGAGGCGTGGGCAGCGCGGCTGTCTCCCCGGAATCCGTTGCCTCCGGTTGGCCCACACCCGGTTGGCGCAACGCGAGGTGGCGACGACGGGGACCTGCGCGTTCGAATCATCTCGACATCTGGTTGGCGACAGCAATCTGGGGGGTGTCAGTCACGCGCCAAGGGCCATCGGCGGCGTTGACGAACCCCTCCCCAAGAGTGGCGGCCGTCTCAAGCGACAGCCGAAGATCGCAGAGTGCACCCCGACCCGGTCTGTCCCGCCGGATCGCAAGCACCTCCGGGACGCCCGGAAGAACAAATCCGGCGCCCGACCCCTGGGAAGGACCTTTTAGTTGAGCGACACCACCGAACTCCTCTCCGACGCATCAGGCGCTGAGCCGGCGTCCGGCGACACCCCCACCCGCGCAGCGGCCAAGCCGCGTGCGCGTCGCTCCGGCACCGGCCTGTCCGCCAAGGTGCTGCCCGAGCTGCAGAAGATCGCAGCGGAGCTGGGCATCAGCGGGACCGGGCGCATGCGGAAGAGCCAGCTCATCGCGGCCATCCAGGAGAAGCAGGGTGGCGGTTCCGGAGAAGGCGCAGCGCAGGCCGCGACGGTGGCCGAGGCCCCCGCGGCGGCTCCTGCGGAGGCACCAGCGGCGGAGCGACCCACCCGTACGCGCAGGGAACGTTCCCGCGCCAAGACCACCACGGAAGAGCCCGCGCAGCAGCCCGCCGCAGCCGCGCCCGAGCCCGCCGCCAGCGCGCCGGAGCCGGTCGCCGCGGCCCCGGCGGAGCCCGTCGCAGAGCAGCAGTCGCAGCCCGCCGAGGCCGGCCAGGGCGAGTCGCGCTCCGAGCGCGGCGAGAGCAGGCGCGAGCGCCGCAGCCGTGGCGAGCGCCGCGAGCGCGGCGAGCGGAACGGCGACCGCAACGGTGAGCGCAACAGCAGCGAGGGAGGCCGCGATGGGGGTCGCGGCGACCAGCGCGAGCGCGCCGCGGCCGCCGAGTCCGGCAACCGTACCGAGCAGCGCGGCGAAGAGGAAGAGCGCAGCGGACGCAGCCGCAGGGGACGTTTCAGGGAGCGCAACCGCGGACGCGGGCGCGACCGCTACGACAGCGGCGAGCCCGTCATCAACGAGGACGACGTCCTCATCCCGATCGCCGGCATCCTCGACATCCTCGACAACTACGCGTTCGTCAGGACGAGCGGCTACCTGCCCGGCAGCAACGACGTCTACGTCTCGCTCTCCCAGATCCGCCGCCACGGCCTGCGCAAGGGCGACGTCATCACCGGCGCCGTGCGCCAGCCGCGCGAGGGCGAGCGCCGCGAGAAGTTCAACGCCCTGGTCCGCCTCGACACCGTCAACGGCATGGACCCGGAGCAGGCCCGCAACCGGCCCGACTTCAACAAGCTGACGCCGCTCTACCCGCAGGAGCGCCTGCGCCTCGAGACCGAGCCCAACGTCCTCACCACGAGGATCATCGACCTCGTCTCGCCCATCGGCAAGGGCCAGCGCGGCCTCATCGTCTCCCCGCCCAAGGCCGGTAAGACGATGGTGCTGCAGGCGATCGCCAACGCGATCACCCGCAACAACCCCGAGTGCCACCTGATGGTCGTGCTCGTGGACGAGCGGCCTGAAGAGGTCACCGACATGCAGCGGTCGGTCAAGGGCGAGGTCATCCACTCCACCTTCGACCGTCCCGCCGAAGACCACACCACGGTCGCCGAGCTCGCCATCGAGCGGGCCAAGCGCCTGGTGGAGCTGGGCCACGACGTCGTCGTGCTGCTCGACTCGATCACCCGGCTCGGCCGCGCGTACAACCTCGCGGCCCCCGCGTCCGGGCGCATCCTGTCGGGTGGTGTCGACTCGACGGCGCTCTACCCGCCCAAGCGCTTCTTCGGCGCCGCCCGCAACATCGAGAACGGCGGCTCGCTGACGATCCTCGCCACGGCCCTGGTCGAGACCGGGTCGAAGATGGACGAGGTCATCTTCGAAGAGTTCAAGGGCACCGGCAACATGGAGCTCAAGCTCAACCGGTCCCTGGCCGACAAGCGCATTTTCCCCGCGGTCGACGTCGACGCGTCCGGCACGCGTAAGGAAGAGATCCTCATGGCCAAGGAGGAGCTGCAGATCGTCTGGAAGCTGCGCAGGGTGCTGCACGCGCTCGACATGCAGCAGGCGCTGGAGCTGCTCCTGGAGAAGATGAAGGAGACCAAGTCCAACGCGGAGTTCCTCCTGCAGGTCCAGACGACCACGGTGAGCAACGACCGCGGATAGCGCGCGCGTCGTGAGGGGTGGCGGGCCCACCGCCACCCCTCACGCGTGTCCGGGACCGGCCCGCACGCGATCCCGCCCGCGGCCGGTCTCCGTACGTTCCCGCCATCGGGCCGCACGTGGCGCCCCGCCCGGTCACCGCGCTCCTCCCCGCGTTTCCCCGCGTTTCCCCGTGATCCGGCCTTGATCAGGGGAGTGGGGAATGCGTGATGGCCTGGGATGGTTTCACGATCTGGCACACTGGTAGCTGACCATTTCGCGGCTCCGGTTCACGCCATGCGTGAAGGCGACCCGGCGGCCGCACCCCGAAAGGACAGCAATGAAGCCCGACATCCACCCTGACTACCACGTGACGCAGGTCTCCTGCTCCTGCGGCAACACCTTCGTCACCCGCAGCACGGCCAAGAACGGCGTGATCCACGCCGACGTGTGCTCGGCCTGCCACCCGTTCTACACGGGCAAGCAGAAGATCCTCGACACCGGCGGCCGGGTGGCCCGTTTCGAGCAGCGCTTCGGCAAGAAGTCCACGGGCAAGTAGCTCCACGTACGCCGGCCCGGCCGCACACGCGTGCGCCGGGTCGGCGTTGTTGGTGATAAGCCCGAACCTCGAAACACGAAGGACCCGCGGTGAACCTCGACGAGTTGCTCAAGGAGTATTCCGAGCTGGAGTCGCAGCTCGCCGACCCCGCCGTGCACGCCGACCAGCACAAGGCCCGCACGCTTGGCAAGCGCTACTCCCAGCTCACTCCCATCATCGCCACCTACCGCGAGCTTCAGTCGGTCCGCGAAGACCTGACGGCCGCCAAGGAGCTGGCCGGCGAGGACGAGGCGTTCGCGGCCGAGGCCGCCGAGCTCGAAGCCCGCATCCCGCAGCTCGAAGAGCGGCTGCGCCACCTGCTCATCCCGCGCGATCCCAACGATGACAAGGACATCATCATGGAGATCAAGGCGGGCGAGGGCGGCGAGGAGTCCGCGCTGTTCGCCGGCGACCTGCTGCGGATGTACCTCCGCTACGCCGAGCGGCTCGGCTGGAAGACCGAGATCATCGACGCCCAGCCGTCCGACCTCGGCGGCTACAAGGACGTCACGGTCGGCATCCGCGCCAAGGGCGACGAGGGCGTGTGGTCCAGGCTGAAGTACGAAGGCGGCGTCCACCGCGTGCAGCGGGTGCCCGTCACCGAGTCGCAGGGCCGCATCCACACCAGCGCGGCGGGTGTGCTCGTCTACCCGGAGGCCGAGGAGGTCGACGTCCAGATCGACCCCAACGATCTGCGCATCGACGTCTACCGCTCAAGCGGGCCCGGCGGTCAGAGCGTCAACACCACCGACTCCGCGGTCCGCATCACCCACATCCCCACCGGCGTCGTCGTCTCCTGCCAGAACGAAAAGAGCCAGCTCCAGAACAAGGAGTCGGCCATGCGCATCCTGCGCGCCCGGCTGCTCGCCATGGCCCAGGAGGAGGCGGAGGCCGCCGCCCAGGCGGAGCGCAAGTCGCAGGTCCGCACCGTCGACCGCTCCGAGCGCGTCCGCACCTACAACTTCCCGGAAAACCGCATCTCCGACCACCGCGTCGGCTTCAAGGCGTATAACCTCGACCAGGTTCTCGACGGCGAACTCCACGCCGTCACTCAGGCCCTCATCGACGCCGAGATGGCGGAGAAGCTCGCACAACACTCATGACACTGCTGCTGGACGAGATCGCGCTCGCCACCGCCCGGCTCGCCGAGGCAGGCGTTCCTTCGCCGCGCACCGACGCAGAGGAGATCGCGGCATTCGTCCACGGTGTGCGCAGAAGCGAGCTGCACACCGTCAAAGACTCCGATTTCGACGCGCTGTTCTGGGAGGGCATCGCCAGGCGCGAGGCCCGTGAGCCCCTGCAGCACATCACCGGTCACGCCTACTTCCGCTACCTGGAGCTGGCGGTCGGCCCCGGCGTGTTCGTGCCGCGCCCCGAGACCGAGGTGATGGTCGGCTGGGCCATCGAGACGCTGCGCGCGATGGACGTCACCGCGCCCCTCGTCGTCGACCTCGGCACCGGCTCGGGCGCCATCGCGCTGTCCATCGCCCAGGAGGTGGCGCTGGCCGAGGTGCACGCCGTGGAGGTCGACCCCGAGGCGTACACGTGGGCCAAGCGCAACATCTCCGAGCTCGGCCAGGGGCGCACCCACCTGCACCCCGAAGACCTCGCAGAGGCGCTGCCCGAGCTCAACGGCAAGGTCGACCTCGTCATCTCCAACCCGCCCTACATCCCGCCGGGCTCCATCCCGCGCGACCCCGAAGTGCGCGACTACGACCCCTCCCGGGCGCTCTACGGCTCCGGCGAGGACGGCCTCGGCGAGATCCGCGCCGTCGAGCGCACCGCGCGCCGGCTGCTGCGGCCCGGCGGCTGGGTCGCCGTGGAGCACGCCGACGAGCAGGGCAGGGCCGTCTACCTGACGTTCCCCGAGGATCACGGCTGGCGCGACGTCCGCCTGCGGCAGGACCTCACCAGACGAGACCGCTTCGTCACGGCCAGGCTGGGCCAGGACTAGGATGCAGGCCAAACGGCGCTGCCCGCTCCTGGCCGCCTGGATGCCGCGGCGACCGTACGTGGAGGAAGGAGGGCGCCTCGTCAGCGCCGTTCACCGCTGAGCGGAGCGAGGCATACCAACCGTGGGACGACGTTTCGACTGCTCCGATCCGGACCAGCGGCAGATCGGGCTGATGGAGGCCGCGGCCGCCGTGCGCCGCGGCGACCTGCTGGTGCTGCCCACCGACACCGTCTACGGCATCGGCGCCGACGCCTTCACACCGGAGGCGGTCGCCAAGCTGCTCGAGGCCAAGGGACGCGGGCGTGACATGCCGCCGCCGGTGCTCGTCGGCACCGTACGCGCGGCCACCGCACTCGTCGACGACCTCGGGCCGTACGGGCAGGACCTCATCGACGCCTTCTGGCCCGGGCCGCTGACGCTCATCTGCAAGGCCAACAGGGCCCTGTCGTGGGACCTGGGCGACACCAAGGGGACGGTCGCCGTACGCATGCCGCTCCACCCGGTCGCGCTCGACCTGCTCAAGGAGACCGGGCCGATGGCCGTCTCCAGCGCCAACCGGTCGGGCTCGCCCGCCGCCACCACCGTCGACGAGGCCGAAGAGCAGCTCGGCGACGCCATCGAGGTCTACCTCGACGGCGGCAAGAGCACCGACAACACCCCGTCCACCATCCTCGACCTCACCACCGCCGTCCCCCGCCTGCTGCGGCGCGGGGCCATCCCGGTGGAGAAGCTGCGCGGCATCATCGGTTACGTCGCCACCGACGATTAGGTCGTATACCCGCTGCTTATTCCGGCTGTAAAGCCGCTCTCGCCGTGGTTACGTGAGGCGCGGAGCGGCTAGACGTCGGGGAGTGGCGCATGGGCAAGTACGACGGCATGGACCCCAAGCTGGTCCGTGACCTGCTGGCCGAGGTGCAGCGGGCGGCGAAGCGGATGCGTACGACCGAAGAGCGGGTCCGCAACGCCCTGCACCAGGCCGGACTGCCCACCCAGACCACCCACCGTCCCGTGCAGGTCGCCGACGCGATCGACGTGATGGTGCGCGACGTCAACAAGCGGCTGGCCACGCTGGAGAAGCGGGTGGATTCGCCGAAGGCGGGCTCGGGCACCGCCGGCGACGACTCCAAGGAGGTGCCGGGCGAACGCGGGCGGTACGAGAACCCCCGTGGCGGGGAGTCCGCGACGGACGGCAAGAACGGCACCGACGCCAAGCCCGCCAAGCCCAGCGCCCCCGAGGACAAGCCCGACGCCAAACCCGACTCCAAACCCGGCGACAAGCCCGCCAAGCCTGGCGCCTCCGACGACAAGCCCGGCGACAAGCCCGCCAAGCCCGGCGTCCCTGAGGACAAGCCCGACGCCAAGCCTGGCGACAAGCCCGATGCCAAGCCCGCGAAGCCCGACGCTCCCAGTGAGAAGCCCGATGCCGGGCAGCGTCCGGACTCGGGCGACAAACCGGACTCGAATGGCAAGCCGGACGCCAGCGGGCGGCCGGACTCGGGCGACAAGCCGAGCACGGACGGAAAGCCGGATGCGGACGGGAAGCCGGGCACCGGTGACAAGCCGGATGCCTCCGGGGAGCGGTGCGAGAACGACGGAAACAAGCACGGCGGCGACGGCAGGACCGGCGACCAGGCCGACCAGCCCAAGGACGACGGCCTGGACAGCCGCCGCGACCGGGGCACCGACGCCGGCACCCGGGACACCGGCACCACGGGCGACGGGGCTGCGGACAACGGGACCTCCAACGACGGGACGGCGAACGGGCAGCCCGTCGGGGACGGCCAGGACGCGAGCAAGCCGCAGGTCGTGGTGGTGGACGGCGTCAAGGTGCTGCAGGTGCCGCTCGACCCGCCGTCCGCCGCGGTCATCGAGGACATGCTGCGCAACCCCGACAAGGTCCAACCGGCGGAGATGCCCAAGGTCGGCGCCGACAACGCCGCCCTTCCGCCGAACGACGGCTCGTCCACCTCGACCGGCACCGGGAGCACCTCGACCGGCACGGCGAACATCGGCGGCTACGTGAACGACGGCAGTGACGTCGTCTCGGCCGGGGCCCGCCGCCCGGACGTGGACGCCTACCGGACGATCACCGACGATCACCGCAACTTCGCGCCCCAGGACATGCCCGGCGTGCAGGCCCAGCCGGGCGAGTACGGCAGGGGCGAGTGGGCCGAACGCGCCATCCGCCCCGACGGCCCATCAGGCTCGATCGCCCCCGGCGACCCGGCCGGCGGGGCGGACCCCGTACGCACGTACCCGCCCGCCGAAGCGACCTCGGGCGGTCCCGCGGGGGACGGCCACGTGTCGTCGGCGGCGGGAAGCACGTCAGCAGGCACGTCAGCGGGCACGGTGGCGGGCACGTCAGCGGGCACGGTGGCGGGAGGCCACGCCCCGGCGGACACCTCCACCGGCACGCCATCCGGCGGAACGTGCCCACCCGCAGGCGACCAACCCGCCACCGGCCAGCCCTCAGGCGACCGCGGCACGGGCACCGGAGACCCCGCCGGCCAAGGCCCCGGCGGCGCGGGCACCGGCGACCAGGGGACGGGTGGCACCGGCACCGGGGATCGCGGCGCGGGCGACACCGGGTCTGGGACTCGCGGTGCGGGCGACACCGGGACCGGCGAGCGTGGGACAGGCGCTACGGGGACCGGCGACCGGCCGAACGGCGGCCAGGGTTCCGGGAACGCGGGTGCCGGCGACCAGGGGACCGGCAGCACCGGGACCGGCGATCGCGGCGGCGATGGCAACGGCAACGGGGATCGTCCTGCTGGTGGCGGCAGGACCGGCGACTGCGACACGGGTGACGCGGGAACCGGAAACCGGGGGACGGGCGGAACGGGATCCGCTGACCAGGGGACCGGCGATCGCGGTGCCGCCGGCACGGGGAACGGTGAGCGCGGCGCGGGCGACGCCGGAGCGGGCGACCGGGGGACCGGTGGGACCGGGTCCGGTGAGCAGGGCGTCAGTGGTGGGAGTGGAGATCGGGGTGCGGGCGGCGGGGGCCAGGGTGCCGATGGGGGCGGGGGACGCGGCGAGCCGGGTGGTCAGGGTACAGGTGCCGGGGCTGATGGCCAGAGTGCGGATGGCCGGGGCAGGCCCGTCACGATCCCGCCGACCGACCCGTCCGTCGAACCCCCCAACGGCACCGCCACCGACCCGTCGAGTACGACACCCGACCGAGGGACCGGCGGCGCAACGCAGGGAACCGGCCAGACCGGCACAGGACACGGCTCCAGCGCGGGCTCCGGCACGGTACCCGGCTCCAGCGCGGGTTACGGTGCGGCGCAGGCAGTGGGCGCAGGGTCCGGTACGGGTCCGGTTTCGGACGCGGGTTACGGTGCGGTGCAAGGAGCGGGCGCAGGGCCCGGCACGGATCTGGGCCCGAACGCGGGTGCGGCGCAGGCAGCGGGCGCAGGATCCGGTACGGGCCCGGGTTCGGACGCGGGTTACGGTGCGGCGCAAGGAGCGGGCGCAGCACCCGGGGCGGTTCCAGGTTCGGAGGCTGGGGCCGGGGTGGTTCTGGGCTCGGACACGGTACCGGGCGCTGGTGCAGGGGGTGGAGCCGCGTCAGGCGCCGGATACGGCTCCGTGTCGGCCCAGGAGGCGGGTTACGACCTCGGCGCGGGCCAAGGGGCCGGTTACGGGGCGGAGGCGGTCTACGACGCTCTGGGACGGGGCGGCGAGGGCGCGGGTCAAGATGGCGGGACCGGTGCGTACAACGTGCTGATCGCGTACGACGTCGACCCAGGCCCCGACACCGCGACCGGCCAGGACGGCGCAAGGGCGGCGGGCGACGGCGACGAGGTCGTGTCGATCGACGTAAGCCCGCCGGACCTGGAGGCCATCGGGACCGTCATCGAGCACCACCGCGACGTCCTGCCCCAGGAGATGCCGTCCGTGCGGGTTCCGCCCGGAGAGTACGGCAGAGGCGCCTGGGCGCCCGAGGACATCAGGCCGGACGGCCCGCCCGGTGAGGTGGACCCGGAGAGGAGAGCGTGATGTACGTCGACCCGCCGGCGCCCAAGCCCAGGGGGCCTTACGAGACGCCGCCGATCAACACCACCGGCCCGCTCGAAGACCCGCAGCGCGCCTGGCGCTTCAACCCCGACTACGAACGCCTGGTCGTCGCCTGGCAGACGGTCAAGCCGCAGCTCGACGAGCTCAGGGCCGTGCTGGACAAGGCGTACCAGATGGCGACCAGCCCTCAGACGTGGGACGCCCCGGTCGGGAAGCGGTACGTCGAGGACATCAGGGAGTGGCGCAACCGCCTGGCCCTCTACCGGCACGCTGTGCTGACCACGATCAGTGACGAGGCCTCCGACACCCCGCGCTGGCTCCCCACCACCGCCAACGCCCCTCACGCCTACCCGTCCTGACCGCCGCCGCCGGCCTCTCCCGCCTGTCCGTCCGGAGTCGCAGGCAGCGACATCGAGCGCCCACCCGTCCTGTCTCCGTCACCGGCCTTCGCGCCTGCCCGCCTCGAAGGCGCGGGAACGGCCCACGTCTGCTCGTCCTGACTCGCCACCGACCGGCTGGAGGAGCCGGAGCAGACCAGCCACCGCTGCGGTGGCCCACCGCCCACGAGCCGCCGCCGACGACCTTCGCCGAGAGCCGCGCCTTCGGTGGGTGCGCCTTTTCGTACCTTCGCTGGTGTCTGCGGGACCCGCGCTGCCCACGAAGGTCGCGGCCCGCCGTTCCTGAGGGCGGGTGCTCAGCGTGGGGAGAGGGACCTGGCCGGCTTGTAACCGGGGGAGCCGGAGGGGCTGCGGTTGCGCGGCCGGTGGCGGGTGAGCCGCCGGGAGGCGTGTGCCGGGGGGCGGCGCACGGGCGTCGGCGGTGCGGAGCGGGGGAGTCCCGAACGGGTGGGGGTGGGTTGTCATGAGGGCGGATTTCGGGGCAGCCATCGTGTATGGGAAAAACGGACATCCGGTCGTACAGTGGGGAAATGGGTGCGGAGCCCTACTACGGCCCGGACTTCGGGCTGCTGCAGGAGCGCGATCCCGAGATCGCGCAGGTGCTGCTCGACGAGCTGGACCGGGTGCGCGGCGGCATCCAGCTCATCGCGAGCGAGAATTTCACCTCGCCCGCCGTGCTGGCCGCCCTGGGCTCCACGTTGACCAACAAGTACGCCGAGGGCTACCCGGGCCGGCGCTATTACGGCGGCTGCGAGGTCGTGGACCGGGCGGAGCACCTGGCGGTGGAGCGGGCCCGGAGGTTGTTCGGGGCGGAGCACGCGAACGTGCAGCCTCATTCGGGTGCGTCGGCGAACCTGGCCGCGTACGCGGCGCTGCTGCAGCCGGGTGACACGATGCTGGCGATGGCGCTGCCGCACGGCGGCCATCTGACGCACGGCTCGAAGGTGAATTTCTCGGGACGCTGGTTCGACGTCGTGTCGTACGGCGTGCGTCGCGACACCGAACTGATCGACTACGACGAGGTGCGCGATCTGGCGCTGCGGTACCGGCCGAAGCTGATCGTGTGCGGGGCGACGGCGTACCCGAGGTTGATCGACTACTCGATCTTCCGCTGCATCGCCGACGAGGTGGGGGCGTGGTTGCTGGCGGATGTGGCGCATCCTGTGGGGTTGATGGCGGGCGGCGCGATCCCGTCGGCGGTGCCGCATGCGGACGTGGTCACGTTCACCACGCACAAGACGCTGAGAGGCCCGCGCGGCGGCGCGATCCTGTGCACGTCGGAGCTGGCCAGGCGGATCGACCGGGCGGTGTTCCCGTTCGTGCAGGGCGGGCCGCTGATGCATGTGGTGGCGGCCAAGGCGGTGGCGTTCGGCGAGGCGATGCGGCCGGAGTTCGCGAGTTACGCAAGGCGGGTGGTGTCGAACGCGCGGGCGCTTGCGGAGTCGCTGGCGGCGGAGGGGCTGCGGCCGGTGTCCGGCGGCACGGACACGCATCTGGCGCTCATCGACCTGCGCGAGGCGGGCGTGACGGGGGCCGAGGCGGAGCTCAGGTGCGCGGCCGCGGGGATCACGCTGAACAGGAACGCGGTCCCGTACGATCCGGAACCCCCGGCGGTGACGTCGGGCATCAGGGTGGGGACGCCGTGCGTGACCACGCAGGGCATGGGCGAGGACGACCTGGCCGAGGTGGGCAGGCTGGTGGCGGCGGCGGTGCGCAGGCCGGGGACGGTGCGGGAGGTCAGGGAAAGAGCCGCGGCGCTTCTCGCCATACATCGGCCATATCTCGGCGAACATTAAGCTGGTCTGTGTCGTTTTCCGGTCACAACTGGCCGGTGGATCCGGGAAACTAGGGTCGTGCGCGAATACCTGTTCATGGCGCTCATCTCAGCGGCGGTGACCTACCTGCTGGTGCCGTTGGTACGCCGCTTCGCCATCCGCATCGGCGCCATGCCCGAGGTTCGCGAGCGAGATGTGCACACCACGCCGACGCCCAGGCTGGGCGGGCTGGCGATGTACGGCGGCCTGGTGGTGGGCCTGCTGGTGGCGAGCCGGCTGCCGCACAGCGGCGCGGCGCTCGCGGAGTACGACGCGAACGTGGTCACGGCGCTCATCGTGGCCGGTGCCCTCATCACGGTGACGGGCTTCCTCGACGACTGGTGGGGCATGGACGCCTTCATCAAGCTCGGCGGGCAGATCGCGGCGGCCGGCGTGCTCGTGGCCTACAACCTGCGCTTGCTGTACATCCCGCTGCCGAAGGACTGGGGCGGTTCGACCAGCCTCGACTACACGCTCAGCACGATCATCACCATCCTGGTGGTGGTGGTCACCATCAACGCGGTCAACTTCGTCGACGGGCTCGACGGTCTCGCGGCCGGCATCGTCGGCATCGCGGCCCTGGCGACCTGGGCGTACTCGATCTTCCTCGCGCAGAGCATGGCGGTCGGCAACATCACCACGACCGCCGCCATCGCGGCCGTGCTCATCGGCACCTGCGTCGGCTTCCTGCCGCACAACTTCCACCCGGCGAAGATCTTCATGGGCGACACCGGCGCCATGCTGATCGGCCTGGTGCTGGCCTCGTCGATCGTCACGGTGACGCCGCTCGACCCGGCGGCCATCGAGAACATGAACAAGTTCGGCGTGCTGCTGCCGCTGATCCTGCCGGCCGCGATCCTGGTGCTGCCGCTCGTCGACCTGATCACCGCGGTGGTGCGGCGTACGTCGCAGGGCCTGTCGCCGTTCGCGCCCGACCGCGGTCACCTGCATCACCGGCTGCTCGACATCGGCCACTCGCAGCGCCGCTCGGTGCTGATCATGTACGCGTGGGCGTTCCTGTTCGCCTTCGTCGTGGTGCTGATGTCCCGCCAGGGCGTGCCGGTGCTGCTGTTCCCGGTCTTCATCGTGCTGGCGCTGGCCGTGCTCGTGCTGATGGCGGCGCCGCGCTGGCGCGGCAGGGGCGGCTCGCGCCCGCCGTCCCAGGGCGGCGGCGAGCCGGGCGACGACGACGGCCCCCCGACCGGCCCGATGCCGCCGGTCCTGCCGGACCGGCAGGTCAGAGGGCAGATGCCGCCGCCGGGCGGCGCCGCTCAGGAAAGAGCGACAGAAGACGGCAAAACGGTCATCACCGCATTTCCGTATCGTCCGTGATCGTGAACTAGAAACGGCAGGTAAAAGCGGTCTTCCGTGAGCTTGTGATATCTTTCACGAGCAGGGGCCTCCAGATGCACCGGTTCTGGAGGTAGCAAACGCTCGCTTGATAACTTGCCGATGGAGCATTGATGCAGGCCAACGACGTGCGCGTACTCAAGAGCGCCGCGCTTCCGACTCTCGCGGTCGGGGTGGTCGCCGTGCTCGTGTCCCTCGTGGTGGCAGGTGGCAAGGGAGCGCTCGGCGCAGCCCTCGGCACTGCGCTCGTCGGGGTCTTCTTCAGCGTCAGCGTGGTGGTGGTGTCGTACGCCGCCCGCGTCTCTCCCCAGCTGATGGCGATCGCCGCGATGCTGAGCTACCTCGTCAAGGTCGTCGTCATCATGGTCGTGCTCAACGCGTTCCGCGACACCACGGCGTGGAACACGCTCGCTTTCGCGTGGTCGGTGGTGATCTGCACTCTCGTGTGGACCGGCTTCGAGGCCCGCGCCTTCATGAAGACCAAGATGCTGTACGTCGACCCCGAGGCCCGGGTCCCCGGTAGGGGCGACTCATGAACCCTGGTGACCAGGCGGGGTCCGATATGACTAGCCCTCTGTCCGCCTGCTATCGTCGGGGCCGCGATGAGCGCACAGGAACGCCGACCGGAAGAAGACGGTCGCGACTTCGCCGACGCCATGTGGTCAGTCCCCAGCTATCTGCTCGCGGGGATGGCCGTCTACGGCGGTCTCGGGTGGTTGCTGGACCGGTGGTTGGACATGTCCGCGTTCTTCCCCATAGGCGTGGTTCTGGGGGTTGTGCTCGCCGGCTACCTGGCCTACCGCAAGTTCAGTCGCTAACCCGGCGCAGCGATCACTTCGCCGAGGTAACTCTTGTGATCCACTACGACGTTGAAGGGAACGCCGCGTGAGTGCGCTGACGGTCCTCGCTCCACATGGCGATCAGTTCGGGGCGCCTACGCCTGAAGAGCTGTTCGACCTGCCCCCCATCATCGCGGGTGTCGACTGGTTCACCAAGCCGGTCCTGCTCGCGATCCTCACGTCGATCGTCGTGATCGCCGTGTGCTGGGGCGCCTTCGGCAACCCGAAGGTCGTGCCCAGGGGCCTGCAGAACGTCGTCGAGTACGGCTACATGTTCGTCCGCGACCAGGTCGCCCGGCCCTTCCTGGGCAAGGACGCCGACCAGTGGATGGGGCTGCTCGTCTCGATCTTCTTCGTGGTCCTGCTGTGGAACCTCATGGGCGTCATCCCCATCCTGCAGTTCCCGGTGGCCTCGCACATCGCCTTCCCCGCCGTGCTCGCCGGTCTGATCTACATCCTCAAGATCTACCTCGGCATGAAGCACCAGGGCGCGCTCGGCTACTTCAAGAACATGATGTTCCCTCCGGGGCTGCCGAAGTTCATCTACGTCCTGCTGGCTCCGATCGAGTTCCTGTCGAACCTGATCATCGCCCCCTTCACCCACGCGGTCCGACTCTTCGCGAACATGTTCGCCGGCCACATGCTGCTGGCCTTCTTCAGCCTGGTCGGTTTCTGGTTCCTGTTCGAGAAGCTGACGCCGCTGGGCGCCCCCGTCGGCGTGATCGGCGTGGTGATGACGATCATCCTGACCGGCTTCGAGATGTTCATCCAGTTCCTGCAGGCCTTCCTGTTCGCGATGCTGGCGGCGATGTACATCGGCAACTCGCTCCACGCGGAGCACTGAGAACCACCGCACGACTCACGGAATGTCCATGACCGGTGATACCCAATCCACCGGCCGTTAAGTAAAGGAATACGAACAATGAGCGTTCTCGCTGAGGTCTCCGGCAACGTCACCGCCATCGGTTACGGTCTCGCCGCCATCGGCCCCGGCATCGGCGTCGGCATCATCTTCGGTCAGGGCGTGCAGGCCATCGCCCGTCAGCCGGAGGCTTACGGCCTGATCCGCCAGAACATGCTCCTCGGCTTCGTCCTCACCGAGGCCCTCGCCCTGATCGGCCTGGTGGCGCCGTTCATCTTCTCGGGCATCTGATCGCCCCCAACTGACGGAAGGCTGCAACATGGTCATCAAGGCAGCTACGCTCCTTGCGGCGGAATCGAGCCCGCTCATTCCGCACACGTACGAGCTCGTCGTCGGTATCTTCGCGTTCCTCGTCGTCTTCCTCGTCGTCGGCAAGCTGCTCGTCCCGCGCATCCAGAAGACGCTGGCCGAGCGCACCGACGCCATCGAGGGTGGCATCAAGCGGGCGGAGGAGGCGCAGGCCGAGGCGCAGGCCCTGCAGAAGCGCTACCAGGAGCAGCTCGAGGAGGCCCGTCGCGAGGCCGCCAGGCTGCGCGAGGAGGCGCGTGAGCAGGCCGCGCAGATCAAGGCCGAGCTCCGCGAGGAGGCGCAGGCCGAGGCCCGCCGTCTCGTGGAGGCCGCGCACGCCCAGATCGAGGCCGACCGCCAGGCGGCCTTCGCCCAGCTCCGCGCCGAGATCGGCCGCCTGTCGACCGAGCTGGCCGGCCGCATCGTCGGCGAGTCCCTGGAGGACGAGGTCCGCCAGAGCCGCATCGTGGACCGGTTCCTCGACGAGCTGGAGAACAGCAACGCGCAGGCGGTGCGCTGATGCTGGAGCGAACCCCCCGCGGTGAGCGGAGCGGACACGCGCGCGGCGTGCGCGTCCGCGCGGCGAACGAGGAGCGGGTGAGCGATCGATGAGGGGTTTGAGCAGGGCCTCGCTTGTCGAGGTCGAAGAGCGGTTCAACGCGGTCGCGGGCAGCGCCGACCTCGGCGCGCTCTCTGACGAGCTGTTCGCCATCGCGGACCTGCTCGACCGCGAGCACGGCCTGCGCCGCGCCCTGTCCGACCCGGCCAGGCTGGCCGAGCAGAAGGCGGGCGTGCTGCGCTCGCTGCTGCAGGGCAAGGTCGGCGAGGCCGCCCTGGCCACGGCCGAGGCCGCGGTCTCGGCGCGCTGGTCGCGCACGGGCGACCTGGCCGACGTGCTCGAGCGGCTCGGTGTCGTGGCCGCGGCGGCGGAGGCGGAGGGCCAGGGCAGGCTCGACGACGTGGAGGACGAGATCTTCCGCTTCGGCCGCATCGTCGCCGCCAACCCCGACCTGCGCAGGGCGCTCGCCGACGCGTCCGCTCCCGAGGAGGGCAAGCGCGCGCTGCTGCGCAGCCTCCTTGAGGGCAAGGTCGCGCCGACCAGCCTGCGCCTGATCACGCAGCTCGTTGTGCATCCGCGAGGACGTAGTCTGGAAGCCGGCCTGGAAGAGGTCGGCCGACTGGTCGCCCAGCAGCGCCAGCGCCTGGTGGCGGTGGTGCGCAGCGCGGTCGAGCTGACCGACGCGCAGAAGGAGCGCCTGAAGGCGTGGCTGCGCGCCTCGTACGGGCGGGACGTGCACCTGAACGTCGAGGTGGACAAGCGAGTGCTCGGTGGGTTCTCGGTCCGCATCGGCGACGAGATCATCGACACCACCATTGTGGGACGAATCGAAGAAGTCCGCCGCCGGTTGGCCGGCTAGGCGAATAGGGAGACAGAGTAGAGATGGCGGAGCTTACGATCCGGCCGGACGAGATCCGGGACGCGCTTGAGCGCTTCGTCCAGGCGTACGAACCGGAAGGCGCCGCGCGCGAGGAGATCGGGACCGTCGTCGACGCCGGCGACGGCATTGCCCATGTCTCCGGCCTTCCCTCGGCGATGGCGAACGAGCTGCTGGAGTTCGAGAACGGCACGCGCGGCCTGGCACTGAACCTCGACACCCGCGAGATCGGTGCCGTTATCCTGGGCGAGTTCGCCGGCATCGAGGAGGGCCAGACGGTCCGCAGGACGGGCGAGGTCCTGTCCGTGCCCGTCGGCGACAACTTCCTCGGCCGCGTGGTCGACCCCCTGGGCAACCCGCTCGACGGCAAGGGTGCCATCGAGGCCGAGGGCATCCGCGCCCTCGAGCTGCAGGCCCCCTCCGTCGTGCAGCGGCAGCCGGTGAAGCAGCCGCTGCAGACCGGCATCAAGGCGATCGACGCCATGACGCCGATCGGCCGCGGCCAGCGCCAGCTGATCATCGGTGACCGTGGCACCGGCAAGACCGCGATCGCCGTGGACACGATCCTCAACCAGCGCGAGGGCTGGCTCTCGGGCGACCCCGAGCAGCAGGTCCGCTGCGTCTACGTCGCCGTCGGCCAGAAGGGCTCGACGATCGCGCAGGTGAGGGCCCGCCTTGAGGAGGCAGGCGCGATGGAGTACACCACCATCGTCGCCGCCCCGGCCTCCGACCCGGCCGGCTTCAAGTACCTCGCCCCGTACACCGGTTCGGCCATCGGCCAGCACTGGATGTACCAGGGCAAGCACGTTCTGATCGTCTTCGACGACCTGACCAAGCAGGCCGACGCCTACCGCGCCGTGTCCCTGCTGTTGCGTCGCCCGCCGGGCCGTGAGGCCTTCCCCGGCGACGTCTTCTACCTCCACTCCCGGCTGCTGGAGCGCTGCGCGAAGCTCTCCGACGACATGGGCGGTGGCTCGATGACGGGTCTGCCGGTCATCGAGACCAAGGGCAACGACGTGTCGGCGTTCATCCCGACCAACGTCATCTCCATCACCGACGGCCAGTGCTTCCTGGAGACCGACCTGTTCAACGCCGGTGTCCGCCCGGCGATCAACGTCGGTATCTCGGTCTCCCGAGTCGGTGGCTCGGCGCAGGTCAAGGCCATGCGCAAGGTCGCCGGTACGCTGAAGCTGTCGCTGTCGCAGTACCGCGACCTGGAGGCGTTCGCCGCGTTCGCCTCCGACCTCGACGCCGCCTCGCTCGCCCAGCTCGAGCGCGGTCAGCGACTGGTCGAGCTGCTCAAGCAGCCGCAGTACCAGCCGTTCCCGGTCGAGCGCCAGGTCGTGTCGGTGTGGTCCGGCACCACGGGTGAGCTGGACGAGGTCCCGGTCGAGGACATCCGCCGGTTCGAGGCCGAGTTCCTCGACTACCTGGCCTCCTCGCACAAGGGCATCCTCGACACCATCCGCGAGACGGGCGAGCTGTCCGACGACACGGTGACCGCTCTGAAGGACGCCATCACGGAGTTCAAGAAGGGCTTCACCACCTCCTCCGGTGAGCTGCTGGTCAAGGACGAGCCGGTCGCTCCGCTGGCCTCCGACGAGGTCGGCCAGGAGAAGATCAAGAAGGTCGTCCGTCCGGCGGAGAAGAAGTAGCAGATGGGTGCCCAGCTAAGGCAGCTGCGGCGGCGGATCAACTCGGTGAAGTCCACCGCGAAGATCACCCGCGCGCAGGAGCTCATCGCCTCTTCACGGATCGTCCGGGCGCAGCAGCGGATGCAGGCGGCGCTGCCGTACGAGCGCGAGATCACGCGCGCCGTCACGGGCGTCGTCAGCAACGCGGCCAGCATCGACCATCCGCTGATCGTGGCGAAGGAGAACCCCGCCAAGGCGGGCGTGCTCATCGTCACCAGCGACAGCGGATTCTGCGGCGGCTTCAACGCCAACGTGCTGCGCGAGGCCGAGGCCCTGCGCGGGCTGCTGGAGGGCCGCGGCATCGAGGCCGTGCCGTTCGTGACCGGTCAGAAGGGCGTCACCTGGCACACCTTCCGCAACAGGGAGATGGGCGGCAGCTGGACCGGCTTCACCCGTAAGCCGTCCTACGCCGACGCCAAGGAGATCGCCGGCACGCTGATCGAGTCGTTCAAGGACGACAACGGCATCGACGAGATCCACATCGTCTCGACCGAGTTCGTCTCGATGCTGTCGCAGAACGTCGTGGTCAAGCGCATCCTCCCGCTGGAGATCGAGGAGACCGAGGCGACGGAGTCCACTGCGATCCCGCCGTACTTCGAGTTCGAACCGACCGCCGGCGATGTGCTGGAGTCGCTGCTGCCGCGCTATGTGGAGTCGCGCATCTTCACGGCGCTGCTGCAGTCCGCCGCCTCGGAGGAGGCCGCGCGGCGGCGTGCGATGAAGTCGGCGACCGACAACGCCAACGAGCTGATGCGGGTGCTCACCCAGCAGATGAACCAGGCTCGCCAGGCCGAGATCACCCAGGAAATCAGCGAGATCGTCGGTGGCGCCAACGCGCTCGCTGACGCCGCAGCGGGGAAAGAGTGAAATGACTGCAGAGGCTGTAGAAACTACCGAAGCCCCCGCGGCCGGCACTGGCCGCGTGGCACGTGTCACCGGCGCCGTCGTCGACGTGGAGTTCCCCGTCGATGCGATGCCCGACATCTACAACGCGCTCAAAGTCGAGGTGACCCTCGGTGGCGAGACCAAGACCCTGACGCTCGAGGTCGCCCAGCACCTGGGTGACAACCTCGTCCGCGCCATCTCCATGCAGCCCACCGACGGCCTGGTCCGCGGCGCGCCGGTCGTCGACACTGGCGCCCCGATCTCGGTGCCCGTGGGCGACGTCGTCAAGGGCCACGTGTGGAACGCGCTGGGCGAGACGCTCGACGTCCCGACCTCCACGCTGAAGGTCGAGGAGCGCTGGCCGATCCACCGGCCGTCGCCCTCCTTCGACCAGCTGGAGTCCCGCACGGAGCTGCTGGTCACCGGCATCAAGGTCATCGACCTGCTCACCCCGTACGTGCAGGGTGGCAAGATCGGCCTGTTCGGTGGCGCCGGCGTGGGCAAGACGGTGCTCATCCAGGAGATGATCCGCCGCGTCGCCCGTAACTTCGGTGGTACGTCCTGCTTCGCCGGTGTGGGCGAGCGCACCCGTGAGGGCAACGACCTCTGGCTGGAGATGGCCGAGGCCGGCGTGCTCAAGGACACCGCGCTCGTCTTCGGCCAGATGGACGAGCCGCCGGGCACCCGTCTGCGCGTGGCGCTGTCGGCGCTGACGATGGCGGAGTACTTCCGCGATGTGCAGAAGCAGGACGTGCTGCTGTTCATCGACAACATCTTCCGCTTCACGCAGGCCGGTTCCGAGGTCTCGACGCTGCTCGGCCGTATGCCGTCCGCCGTGGGTTACCAGCCCACGCTGGCCGACGAGATGGGTGTGCTCCAGGAGCGCATCACCTCGACCCGCGGCCACTCGATCACCTCCATGCAGGCGATCTACGTCCCCGCGGACGACATCACCGACCCGGCGCCGCACAACGCGTTCGCGCACCTCGACGCGCAGACCGTGCTCTCGCGGCCCATCTCCGAGAAGGGCATCTACCCCGCGGTGGACCCGCTCGACTCCTCCTCCCGGATCCTCGACCCGCAGATCGTGGGCGAGGAGCACTACCAGGTGGCCCAGGAGACCAAGCGGATCCTGCAGAAGTACCGCGAGCTCCAGGACATCATCGCGATCCTCGGTATCGACGAGCTGTCCGAGGAGGACAAGGTCATCGTTCAGCGGGCCCGCCGCATCGAGCGTTTCCTGTCGCACCCGATGTACGCGGCCGAGGCCTTCACCGGCCAGCCCGGCGAGACCGTGCCGCTGGACGAGACCATCGCCTCCTTCAAGGGTCTGTGCGCCGGTGAGTACGACCACCTGCCCGAGCAGGCGTTCTTCATGGTGGGTGGCATCGATCAGGCCATCGCCAAGGCCAAGGAACTCGAGCGTCGCTAATCGCCCCACGGTGGTGGCGCGGCACGCCCGCCGTGCCACCACCTGATCGGAAAGGAACCTACACAAGTGGCGAAGCTACGCGTAGGGGTTGTCTCACCCGAGCGTGAGATCTGGTCGGGCGAGGCCGACATGGTGATTGCCAAGACCGTGGACGGCGAGATCGGTATTATGCCGCAACACGCACCTGTGCTCGGCGTTCTCGTCGAGGGCGGGGTGCTGCGCGTCAAGCGGGAAGGCGAGCCGGAGCTGGTCGCCGCGGTGCACGGGGGCTTCATCTCCGTCGCCGACGACGAGGTCTCCGTGCTGGCCGAGCAGGCCGAGCTCGGCTCCGAGGTCGACGTCGCCGCGGCTCGTGACGCTCTCGACCGGGCCCAGGCCTCGATCGAGGCCAACCAGGAGGACGCCGACGCGGCCCTTGAGGCCAAGCGTGCCAGGGCCCGCCTGCGCGCGGCGGGCGAAGAGGTTTAATAGCACCTATCAAGCGGGCTCAGGGGGGCGGCATGGTGGCGACGGTTGTGATTCTCGTAGTGCTACTTGCCGCCCTCATCGTCGTTCGCGGTGTCATGCTCTCGCGCGCCCGCGGGAGCGTACCCTGTCGGCTGCGCGTGGGGGAGCGCGGCTGGCAGAGCGGGGTGGCCCGCTACGCCGACGGTGAGCTCCACTGGATTCCGCTGCTGGGCGTCCGACTCAGGCCGCGTCACGCTATTGCGAGGCGCGGCCTTGTCGTTTCCGCCCGCAGAGAGATCGACGGCGGGCTGTACGCCGTCGACTGCTCCGGCAGCACGCAGAACATCTCGCTCGCGATGAGCGCCGACGCGATGACCGGCTTCCTGGCCTGGCTGGAGTCGGCGCCCCCGAGCGCGTACCTGGACGTCGCCTGAGCCCTGACGACCGGGGACGCCCCTGCCCGGCCCGGAGAGCGGCCTCTCAGCGCGTGCCGCCGGGCTTCCAGAGGATCTCCTTGCCGTCGTGCGCGACCCGGCAGGCGATGAAGAGCAGGTCCGACAGGCGGTTGAGGTATTTCGCGGTCAGCGGGTTGGTGTCGTCGTGCGCCTCGATGGCCGCCCATGCCGACCGCTCCGCGCGGCGTACGGTGACGCGGGCCACGTGCAGCGCCGCCGTGGCGGGGTCGCCGCCCGGCAGGATGAAGCTCCGCAGCGGCTTGAGCCCTGCGTTGAAGCGATCGCACTGTTCCTCGAGCCAGGCGATGTACGGCGCCTCCACGCGCAGCGGCGGGAACTCGGGGTTCTCCACGACCGGCGTCGCCAGGTCGGCCCCCACGTCGAACAGCTCGTTCTGCACCCTGCCCAGCACCTCGGCCAGCTCGGCGGGCAGCGTGCCGTACGACAGCGCCAAGCCCAGGTGGGCGTTGGCCTCCTCCACGTCGGCGTAGGCGACGAGCCTGGGGTCGGTCTTCGCGGTGCGGCTCCCGTCGACCAGCGCGGTCGTGCCGTCGTCGCCGGTGCGGGTGTAGATGCGGGAGAGAACGACCGGTTTGTCCTTATCGGCGCGCGTCATGGGCTCAGCGTAATGACAAATGTCATCGGGAACGGACGCGGGATGCACATCGAGCCGGTGATTTCTCCGACTACCAGGGCTAATAGGGCAAAGGCCACCATGGACGCATGACGAAGGAGATGACCTGATGCTCGAGATCAGCGAGCTGCGCAAGCGCTTCTCGGGCGGTGCCGGCGCCCCCGGCGGCAAGCTCGCCCTGGACGGCATCAGCTTCACCGTGCGGCCCGGCGAGATGTACGGCTTCGTCGGCGCGAACGGCGCCGGCAAGACCACGACCATGCGCATCGTGATGGGCGTGCTCCAGGCGGACTCGGGCACCGTGAGCTGGCAGGGCAGGCCGCTCGGCTACGACGCCCGCCAGCGCTTCGGCTACATGCCGGAGGAGCGCGGGCTGTACCAGAAGATGCGGGTGGGCCAGCAGATCGAGTACTTCGGCCGGCTGCACGGCCTGAGCGCCACCGCCGCCAAGAAGGCCACCGACGACCTGCTCGAACGCCTCGGGCTGACCGAGCGCAGGAACGACCCGGTGCAGGCGCTGTCACTGGGCAACCAGCAGCGCGTGCAGCTCGCGGTGGCGCTGGTGCACGATCCCGAGGTGCTGATCCTCGACGAGCCGTTCTCCGGGCTCGACCCGATCGCGGTGGACGCGCTCGCCACGGCGCTGCAGGAGCGGTGCAGGAGCGGCGTACCGGTGATCTTCTCCAGCCACCAGCTCGAACTGGTGGAGCGGCTGTGCGACTCGGTGGGCATCGTCTCGGGCGGCCGCATGGTGGCCACGGGCACGGTGGAGGAGCTGCGCGCCGCCGAGGGCGGCACGCTGGTCGTGGTCGTCCGCGATCCGGCCCCCGGCTGGGCCGACGGCATCCCCGGCACGGTCACCGTGGACGGCGACCGGCACATCCTGCGTACGAGCGACGTGCGTACGAGCGAGGACGGCCAGGAGATCCTGCGCCGGGCCATGAAGGCGGGCGTGGTCGAGCGCTTCGGCGCCGAGCACCCGTCGCTCACCGAGATCTTCAAGGAGGCCGTGGCGTGAACGGACTGATGCTGGTCGCCGAGCGCGAGATCAGCACCCAGGTCAGGACCAAGGGGTTCGTGATCGGCCTGCTGATCACGGTCGTGCTGGTGGGAGCGCTGTCGTTCGCGCCCAAGGTGTTCGGCGGCGGCGACTCGTACACGCTGGGCACCGTCAACTCCCAGCCGCTCCCGCTGCAGCAGGCCGCGCCGGACGTCGAGGTCGAGTGGCGCGAGTTCCCCGACGAGGCGGCGGCGAAGCAGGCCGTGCTGGACGGGGACGTGGACGCGGTGCTGGTGGACGGCACCAGGGTGCTCACGGACGGCGAGATCGACCAGCAGCTCGGCGTGCTCATGCAGAGCGTGAACCGGGAGGTCAAGCTCGGCGCCGCCGGGGTGAACATCGAGCCGCTGCGGATGCAGTCGGTGGGCGCGGACACGCGCTACGAGGCGGCCAGGACGGCCATCGCGACGATCCTCGTCTTCGTGCTCTTCTTCATGATCCTCGGCCAGGTCGTGATGGTGGCCATGGGCGTGGTCGAGGAGAAGGGCAGCCGCATCGTCGAGATCCTGCTGGCCTCGGTGCGGCCGTGGCAGCTGCTCGGCGGCAAGATCCTCGGCCTGGGCGTGGTCGGCCTGATCAACCTGGCGGCGATCCTGGTCGTCGGCCTGGGCGCGGCGGCGGTGTCGGGCCTGTCGGCCGACTTCCCGCCCGGCATGGCCGGGCTCGTGGTGGCGGTCGTGGTCTGGTTCGTGCTCGGCTACGCCTTCTTCGCCACGCTGGCGGCGGCCTCCGGCTCGCTGGTCTCGCGCCAGGAAGAGGTCAACACCGTGATGACGCCGCTCACCATGGTGATCATGGGCACGTACTTCGTGGCCTTCTACGCCGGCAACGAGCCCACGGGCACGCTGGCCACGGTCGCGTCGTTCATCCCGCCGTTCTCCTCGATGATCATGCCGGTGCGGATGGCCGCGACCGAGGTGCCGCTGTGGCAGGTGCTGCTGTCGATGGGTCTCATGGCGGCGGGCGTGGTGGCCGTGCTGGCCTTCGGGGCGACGGTGTACCGGCGGGCGGTGCTGCGGACGGGGGCGCGGCTCAAGCTCATGGAAGTCCTCCGCTCGCACTGAATGGACACGATGGAACGCGCGCGCTCGGCCGCGAGGAAGGTGCTCGGGCTGGGGCTCCTCGCCTGCTGGGCCCTCATCGCGCTGAGGTTGCCCGGGGACGCCGCGGACGGCCGGATCGCCTGGTGGCGGGTGCCGCTCGCGGCGGTCACCGCGGCCGGCTTCACCTGGACGGCCTGGCAGGTCGTGGACGAGCTGCTGGACCGCCGCCGCTACCCCGCCTGGCGGATGGCGGCGGCGGCGCTCCTCCTCGTGGCCGCCGCGGTCGCGGGCGGGGCGGATCCCCTGGGATGGGGCGTGCTGCTGCTGTGCCTGCTGTGCATGGCCGTGCTGCTGCGCAGGCTCGCGCTGGAGGCGAATCAGGCCGGCGAGGCGGGCACCCGGCTGGCGCTGGCCGAGCAGCGGCTGCGCTCCTCCGGTGAGGTGCACGACCTCGTGGGGCACCAGCTCTCGGCCATCGCGGTCAAGACCGACCTCGCGGTACGGCTGTCGGACAAGGACGCGAAGGCGGCCAGGGCCGAGATGGCCGAGGTCAACGCGCTGACCAGGAAGGCGCTCAAGGAGCTGCGGCAGGCCGTACGCGGGCTGCGCGAGCTTGACTTGGCCGCCGAGCTGAATAGCGTGAAGAGTGTGCTCGAAGCGGCGGGGGTCCGCTGCGAGGTGGGCCTGCCCCACCGCGAGACGCCGGACGGCGTGGCGCCGGTGTTCGCCTTCGCGGTGCGCGAGGCGGCGACGAACGTGCTCAAGCACAGCACGGCGACATTCTGCGACATCACCTTCCGGGTCACCGCGGACGAGGCTGAGCTGGTCGTGCGCAACGACGGGGTGGCGCGCAGGAAGGCGGCCGATCCGGGCAGCGGTCTGGCCGGGGTGAGCGAGCGGCTGGCGGCCGTCGGGGGAGTCATGACGGCCCAGCCGACCGGGGACGGACATTTCCTGCTCCGTGCGGTCGTGTCACTTCCGATGGCTGGGTAGGGGTGAGGTTGAGGTTTTACCTCGTCAAGCGCTGTCCGCAGTGCTGTGACCACGCCGAGTGCGTGACTGAGGAGGTGGCATGCGCGTCCGGGGCAATCCGGGGTCCCAGGTGGCGGTGATCGGCGCCCGGCTCGACGCCGGCACGTCGGCAGGGGTGCGTGAGCGCCTGCACGAGGCGCTCGACTCCGGCGAGGGGGATCTGATCCTTGATCTCTCGAAGCTGGAGGTGATCGACGCGACCGGGCTCGGCGTGCTCGTGGGCGCTCATCGGCGCGCGATCAGCGTGCGACGCCGCCTCATTCTTCGGGGGGTGCCCCCGCGGATCATGCGGATCCTCGCGGTGACCCGGCTGAATCGGGTGCTGAACGTGGAGGTTCCGCAGGCCGCGGTGGCCTGATGTGTCATATCGAAAGAGCGGGTGACGATCAGCCGTCGCCCGCTCTTTTCGCTTTCAGCGTCGTGATTTCGGCCGGACCGCTCCGGCGAAATGTGCAATGGTATTGAGGCGATCAGGCGGGGCCGAGCGCGCGGTTGAAGATGTGCACCGCGACGTCCACGAGTTCGTCGATGTCCGGCTTATCGTCGCCCAGCAGCCATTCGATGAGCAGCTCTTGTAACGCCCCTATGGCGCCCAGTGCGACCAGCCGGCGATTGACCCCTGAGATGATCGGGAAATCGGCTGAGGCGTCCTCTACGAGCCTGGCGAAGGCCTCGATGGCGCGCTGCCGCGACGCCGCCAGAACGTCGCCGGATCGGCGCACCTCGACATGCATGATCCGCGCCCGGCGCCAATCGGCGGTGGCGAACTCGATATATGCGCGAATGCCGGCCCTGATTCTGCCGTCGAGCGTCGCAGGGGCCTCCTGCACGGCCTTCGCGACGACGGCCAGGCTCTCGTCCACGCAGCGCTCGTGCAGCGCCTGCAGCAGCTCTTCACGGCCGCCGAAACATTCGTAGAAGGCCCGGTTGGAGATCCTGGCCTCCGAACACAGCCTTTCGATCGTCGTCGCCGCGAATCCGGGCTTCGCGTATAGCGTGTACGCGGCCGTCATCAGCCGCTCTCGTCTGTCTGCCAGCCTTTGCTCAGCCGTCATTCCCCGGTAAGACCGGTTCACATTCCACCCGTCCAACATGATCGTGGCCCCCAGAGCACACAATTATGGACGGATGATCGCCTAAGGAAAAGGGCAGGAAGATTACCTTTTGCGTCTTCCGTGCAAGAACGTGATAAGTCTGACCAGCCGCTCAAGTTCCGCGGGCCCTCGATTGAACGACGTGAGGTTCATCCCGGGCATCGCGAAGCGCTGCCGCGAGATCGCCTTCGGCCTGGCGAACTCCCGCAATCCGTCGGCCCCGTGGATGCGGCCGAACCCCGAATCGCCGACCCCGCCGAACGGCAGCGCGGGCACCCCGGCGAAGGAGATGACCGAGTTGATCGCCGTCATGCCGCTGCGCATCAGCCGGGCCAGCTCCATGGCGCGGCGGGCGTTGCGGCTGAAGATCGTGCCGCCCAGCCCGTACGCCGAGGCGTTGGCCAGCTCCAGCGCCTCCTGCGCGTCACGGGTGCGGCGCACGGTGATGGTCGGGCCGAACGTCTCCTCGCGCACCGCCGGGGAGTCCTCGGGCACGTCCTCGACGATCACCGGGTCGACGTACGGCGGCCGGACCGCGCCGGGGCCGCCGGTGACCGCCTTGCCCGCCTTGGTGGCGTCGTCGATGTGCCGCTTGATGATCTCCACCTGGCCCGGCATGGTGATCGGGCCGTAGTCCTCGCCGGCCTTCAGCCTGGCCGCCCGCTCGGTCAGCTCGCGCATGAAGCCGTCGTAGACGGCGTCCACCACGTAGACCCGCTCCACGCCCACGCAGGTCTGCCCGGCGTTCGACATCGCGCCCCACAGGCAGGCGTCGGCGGCGGCGGCGAGGTCGGCGTCGGCGTCCACGATGAAGGCGTCCTTGCCGCCGCACTCGGCCACGATCGGGGTGAGGTTCTCGGCGCAGGCGGCCATCACCCGCTTGGCCGTGGCGGTCGAGCCGGTGAAGGCCACCTTCTTCACCCGAGGGTCGCCGGCCAGCGCCGCGCCCGTCTCGCCCAGGCCGGTGATGGTCTGGAACACCTCGTGCTCGGGCACCGACTCCTTGAACAGCTCGGCCAGCCGCACGCCGATGCCCGGGGTCAGCTCGCTGGGCTTGAACACCACGGCGTTGCCGGCCGCCAGCGCGTACGCGATGGAGCCCATCGGGGTGAAGACCGGGTAGTTCCACGGCCCGATGACGCCGACCACGCCGAGCGGCAGGTACTCGAGGGTGGCGGCCAGGTTGAGGCCGATCATGCCGGTGCCGACCCGGCGGCGGCCGAGCACCTTGGCCGCGTTGCGCGCCGCCCAGTCGAGGTGGGTGATCGCCAGCACCAGCTCCAGCGTGGCGTCGCCCACCGGCTTGCCGTTCTCCTCGTGCACGAGCGCGGCCAGCTCCCTGATGTGCTGGGTGAGCACCGCCTTGTAGTCCAGCAGCCGGCGCTTGCGCTCGGCGTGGCCCAGCGCGCCCCACCACGCCGCCGCGGTCTCCGCCCGGCCCACCGCCTCGTGAACGGCCTCGGGACCGGCCTTGGGGTGGGTGCCGACGACCGCGCCGGTCGCCGGGTTGAGTGAGTCGAACGTCACGGTGCTCATGGCGTCACGATAGACCGGTAAGGCACCGCTTACCAGAAATGTCCGAGCCGGGCCCGGAGCGCGGGCTCAGAACAGGGTCGGATTCTCCGGCTCGATGCCGCGCAGCGCGTCGTAGTCGAGCGTGACGCAGTCGATGCCGCGGTCGGCGGCCAGCACCCGGGCCTGCGGCTTGATCTCCTGGGCGGCGAAGATCCCGCGTACGGGCGCCAGGATCGGATCGCGGTTGAGCAGCTCCAAATAGCGGGTCAGCTGCTCGACCCCGTCGATCTCACCCCGCCGCTTGATCTCCACCGCCACCGTCGCGCCCGATGCGTCGCGGCACAGGATGTCGACCGGGCCGATGGCCGTCATGTACTCGCGGCGGATCAGCGTGTAGCCGGGGCCCAGCGTCGTGATGTGCTCGGCCAGCAGCTCCTGCAGATGCGCCTCGACACCGTCCTTGATCAGGCCGGGGTCGACGCCCAGCTCGTGGGAGGAGTCGTGCAGGATCTCGGCCATCGTCAGCACCAGCTTCTCGCCGGTCTTGCCGTGGGTGACCGTCCAGGTGTCGCCGTCCTCCTTGAGCTTGCACGGCGGGTTCATCCAGTTGAGCGGCTTGTACGCGCGGTCGTCGGCGTGAATGCTCACGCTGCCGTCGGCCTTGATGAGCACCAGCCTGGGCGCCATGGGCAGATGTGCCGTGAGCCGTCCGATGTAATCCACGCTGCATCGCGCGATGACCAGCCGCATGACCGTCCACCTTAATGCCTCTGGAAAACTGGACGCATGGCGTTCGAACGGGTGGGTGTCGTCGGCCTCGGCACGATGGGGGCCGGCATCGCGGAGGTGTTCGCACGGGCCGGGCTGCGCGTGCTCGGCGTCGAGGCCGACGCCGAGGCTCTGGCGAGGGGCCGTGCCCTGCTGGAGAAGTCCACGGCGCGGGCCCTCGACAAGGGCAGGCTCACCGCGCAGGAGCGCGAGGCGATCCTGGGCCGGGTCACGCTGACCACCTCCAGGGAGGACTTGCGCGAGGCGGACCTCGTCGTCGAGGCCATCCCCGAGCACCTGGAGCTCAAGCTCGGGCTGTTCGCCGACCTCGACCGCATCTGCAAGCCCGAGACCGTGCTCGCCACCAACACCTCGTCGCTGCCGGTCACCGCCATCGCCGCGGCCACCGGGCGGCCCGGCCGGGTGATCGGCCTGCACTTCTTCAACCCCGCGCCGGTCATGCGGCTGGTCGAGGTGGTGTGCACCGTGCTCAGCGACCCCGGCGTCACACGCGCGGCCGAGGAGCTCGCCGGGCGGCTCGGCAAGACCGCGGTGACCGTGGGCGACCGTGCCGGGTTCGTGGTCAACCGGCTGCTGCTGCCCTATCTCAACCACGCCGCCGTGCTGCTGGAGCTGGGCGTGGCCACGCGCGACGGCATCGACGCCGTCATGCGCCAGGGCGCCGGGCTGCCGATGGGGCCGTTCGAGCTGCTCGACCTCATCGGGCTCGACACCGCGTACGAGATCATGGAAGTCCTCTACGACGAGACCCGCGATCGGCGGCACGCGCCGTCGCCCCTGCTGCGCGAGCTGGTCACGGCCGGGCGGCTCGGCCGCAAGTCGGGAGGCGGCTTCTACGCCGGAGAGCCGCCGCAACCGCAAGGCGCGGGCACTTCGCGGGTGAGAACGTTCGACGTGGCCGGGCCGGGTGCCGACGAGCTGGCCGAGCGGCTCGGCGCGGCCGGGTTCAAGCGCTCGGGCGAGGACGCCGACGTCGTGCTGCGGCTGGGCGACCGGCCCGTGGTCGAGCACGCCGTACGCCTGCGCGACCCGGCCAGGCTGGTCGGCGTGCGGCTGCACGGCGACCGGGTGGCCGAGCTCGCCGTCACCGCGCTCACCTCGCAGGAGGCCGTGTCCGGCGCGTCCGACCTGATGAAAGTGCTCGGCATCACGCCCGTGCCGTGCAAGGACCGCGCCGGGTTCGTCGCCGACGCGCTGCTGCTGCCGTACCTCAACGACGCCGTCCGCATGCACGACGCCGGCTACGCCTCCATCGTCGACATCGACACCGCGATGCGGCTGGGCTGCGGCTACCCCGCGGGGCCCTTCGAGACCTTGGAGGCCATGGGGCTCGAGCGCGTACGCGACGGGCTGCGCGCGCTCTACGCCGAATACCGCGAGCCCGCCTTCGCCCCCGCACCCCTGCTCGATCAGCTCGTCGTCGCCGGCGCGAGCGCGTTCCCCCGCTCATGAGCCCCCGCCGCACCCGCCGCAGGGAGTCCACCCGCCCGTTCTCGTTCCCGACCGGGATCGACAAGGTGGAGGAGTGGCCCGACGGAGAGTGGAAGGTCCGCATGCTCACCGGCGCCACCTCCACGAAGAACTACCGCTGCCCCGGCTGCGACCAGGAGATCCGCAGCGGGCAGCCCCACCTGGTGGCCTGGCCCAACTGGCCGGGCGGCGACGAGGAGCGCCGCCACTGGCACCAGGCCTGCTGGCGTAAGAGACTCGACCGCGGCCCGGGCCGCACGCGTTACTGAAGGGATCGATGGTGGAGATTCGCGCGGCGACCGTGCTGCCCGCCCGGCGCGAGCCGATCGAGCTGCACACGGCCGACGGCCTGACCCTGGTCGGCGAGCTGGCCCAGCCCCTCGACAGGCCGCCGGTGGCCACGCTGGTCACCCTGCACCCGCTGCCCACCCACGGCGGGTTCATGGACAGCCACGTCTACAAGAAGGCCGCCAACCGGCTGCCCGCCCTGGCCGACCTGGCCGTGCTGCGCTTCAACACGCGCGGCACCTCGTCCGAGCGCGGCACCTCCGAGGGCGCGTTCGACGGCGGCGAGGGCGAGCGGTACGACGTGGCCGCCGCTCTGGAGTACGCCGAGTTCAACGACCTGCCCAGGGTGTGGGTGGTCGGCTGGTCGTTCGGCACCGAGCTGGCGCTGAAGTGGGCGCACGACCCGCTGGTGGAAGGCGCGATCCTGCTGTCGCCCCCGCTGCACAGGGCCACCGACGCCGACCTCGACGCGTGGGCCGAGTTCGGCAGGCCCCTGGTGGCGCTGGTGCCGGAGTTCGACGACTACCTGCGGCCCGACGAGGCCAAGGCCAGGTTCGCGCGGGTGCCGCAGGCCGAGGTCATCGGCGTCGAGGGGGCCAAGCACCTGTGGGTGGGGGAGACGTACGTACGGATCGTGCTCAACGAGATCGTCAAGCGCGTCAACCCCGCCGCGGCGCCGCTCCCCACCGAGATCTGACGCATCCCCCTGCCGCGTCCGCTCGCGTTGTCGGGTCGCGCTCGCTCGCGCTGTCCGGCCGCGCTCGCTCGCGCGGCTCGGCCCGGGTCCCTCGCCTGGCCCGGTCCGGTCGCGCCCGCCCGCTCGAACCGGCCGCGGCCGGCGCCACTTCACCGGGGTCTGGCGAAACTCTCCGTCGCTCTCGCCCACGCTGAAGAATTTCTTGAGCATTATGAGCAGAACTCTGGTCTTCGCGATCTCCGCAGGTGAGAATCCGATCGTCAACTGAAGATCGCGGAGACGCCGGACGACGTTCACCGTCCGCGCGTCATTCCCGCTCAGCGTGGGCGAGGCGCGTATGCGAGTAGTGCACGGGCTGGTGGCGGCGGCGTTATCGATCACGACATCGATCACGACTTTGGCGGCAGCGCCTCCATCGGAGGCCGAACAGGTGCCGCGTCCAGGCCAGGCGGCCCGGCAGGAGCCGGCGCCCGTCGCGGGGCCGGAGAACCCTGAACGCGCGGCGCTCGCCAGGGCCCGTGACACCGGACGTCCTGCCGAGGTGGAGGCGCTGCGCAGCGAGATCCGCACGGTCTTCGCCCAGCCGGACGGCACCATGAAGATGGAGCTGAACGTGCGCCCGGTCCGCGTCCGTAAGGACGGCCGCTGGATGCCCGTGGACACCACGCTGCGGCTGCGCCCCGACGGCGCGGTGGAGCCGGCCGCCGCCGCCGTCGACCTGACCTTCTCCGGCGGCGGAGACGCCCCGCTCGCCCGGCTCGCGCGCGGCGCCAAGTCGATGGAGCTGGGCTGGACCGGCCCGCTCCCCAAGCCCACGCTGAACGGCGACACCGCCACCTACGCCGAGGTCATGCCCGGCGTGGACCTCCAGGTCACCGCCGACGTGGACGGCTTCTCCCACCTGCTGGTCGTCAAGTCGCGGGAGGCCGCGGAGAAGCTGACCGAGCTGTCCTACCCGCTCTCGGCGAAGAACCTGAACCTGGAGATCGACAAGGCGGGCAACCTGGAGGCCACCGACAAGGGCGGCGGCACGCTGTTCATCGCGCCCACGCCCAAGATGTGGGACTCCAAGGGCGTCACCAGCCAGAAGGCGCTCAAGGAAGGCCGCTCGCCCGAGGCCCGCGAGGCCACCATGGGAGTGGAGCTGGCGGGCACGAAGCTGCGGCTGCGGCCCGACCGCGACATGCTGACCGACCCCGGCACGAAGTTCCCCGTCTACCTCGACCCGTACTTCTCCGCCGCCCGCAACGCCTGGACGGCCGTCTGGAGCAACTGGCCGAGCTCCAACTACCTCAACTCCAGCGACGTCGCCAGGGTGGGGCACGTCGAGTCGCAGACGAACCGCTCGTTCTTCCAGATGAACACCGGCTCGACCATCCACGGCAAGCAGATCATGAAGGCGACGCTGCGCACGTACGAGACGTGGTCGTACTCCTGCAACGCCCGCAAGGTCGAGGCATGGGGCACCGGCTCGATCAGCAAGTCCACCACCTGGAAGAACCAGCCCGCCTGGAACACCCTGCTGGACACCAAGAACGTCGCCAAGGGCTGGGGCTCGAGCTGCCAGGCCGGCGGCGTGGAGTTCGACGTCACCCAGCAGGTGATCCAGGCCGCCGCGCTGAACTGGCCGAACGTCACCATCGGCCTGCGCGCCACCAGCGAGACCGACGTCTACGCGTGGAAGAAGTTCAAGAACAACCCGAGCCTGGTCGTCGAGTACAACACCTTCCCCGACGACCCGTCGGCCGCCGACGTCTGGTCCGACCCGGGCGGCCCCTGCGTCTCCGGTGACGACCGGCCGGTCATCAGCACTCCCACGCCCCGGCTGTGGGCCAGGCTGAAGGACAGCGACAACACGCTCAAGGCCCGCTTCCAGTGGTTCGACGAGGACGGCAACAAGGTCGGCGACTACACCACCCCTGAGGGGTCGTCGGGCACCGCGTTCAGCGCCTTGATTCCGCAGGCGTACTACGCCGACGGCGCGCTGCTGCGCTGGCGCGCACGCGCCGAGGACGGCACCGCCAACAGCGAATGGAGCCCGTGGTGCGAGGCCACCGTGGACGCCGAAGCCCCCGGCAAGGAACCCGTCGTGAGCTCGCCCGACTTCACGGAGAACGCCTGGAGCGACGGCGTCGGCCTGGCGGGCACGTTCACCTTCGCCCCCAACGGCGTCACCGACGTCGTCTCCTACCTCTACGGCCTGGACACCACGCCGACGACCGAGGTGGCGGCCGGAGCCGACGGCACGGCCACGATCCGGATCACGCCCTCGCACGACGGGCCGAACGTGCTCTCCGTACGGAGCAAGGACCGCGCCGGCCAGCTCGGGCCCATCCGCACCTATGTCTTCAACGTCAACGCGGGGCGGGCCCCCGCAGCGCACTGGAAGATGGACGAAGGCCAGGGCGGCACGGCCGCCGACGAGAGCGGCGCCCACCCCGCCACGCTGCACGGCGCCACCTGGGCCTCCGGCCGCACCGGCGGCGCGATCAGACTGGCCGGCGGCCACGCCCAGACCTCAGGGCCGGTCGTCGACACCACCCGCAACTTCACCGTCTCCGCATGGGCCCGGCTGACCGGCACCGACGGCGACGCCACCCTCATCACCCAGGAGGGCACCGCCACCGGCGCGTTCGCCCTGCAGTACGCCAAGGCCGACGACCGCTGGGCGCTGACCGTGACCGGCGCAGACGCGGACTCCGCCCCGGCCGTGCGGGCGCTGTCGTCCGCCGCGCCGCGCGTCGGCGAATGGACCCACCTGACCGGCGTCTACGACGCGGCCGCCGGCCGGATCACCCTCTACGTCAACGGCAGGCGTGAAGGCACCGCCGCCGTCACCACCACATGGAACGCCACAGGCCCCCTGACGATCGGCCGCGGAAGGGTCGCCGGGGCGGCTTCGGACAACTGGCCGGGAGACGTCGACGAGGTGCGCGTGTACGACCGCGCGATCTTCGCCGACGAGGTCGCCGAACTGGTCCACAGCGCTGCCACGCTGGTCGGGCACTGGAAGCTGGACGAGGAGTCCGGCACCACGGCGGCCGACTCCTCGGGCCGGGCGACCGCCGCGACGCTGTCCGGAGCCGCCTCGTGGACCTACGGCTGGCTCGACGGGGCGCTCGCCCTCGACGGCGTGGACGGCCACGCCCAGACCGGCGGCCCCGTGGCCGACACCAGGAACAGCTTCACCGTCACCGCCTGGGCCCAGCTCGACCACCTCCCCGACGGCAACGTCACCGCCGTCGCCCAGGCCGGTGACCGGGCCGCCGGGTTCCAGCTCGGCTTCGACCAGGAGCAGGGCCGGTGGGTGTTCGGCATGGCCACCGCCGACACCGACGCGGCATCGGTCGTACGGACCCGGTCCGACGCCATCCCCTCCCCGCTCGAATGGACGCACCTCGCCGGCGTGTACGACGCGCTCGCCGGGCAGCTGCGGATCTACGTCAACGGTGGGCTGGCATCCAGCACCGTCGTGGACCACGTGAGCACCTGGAACGCCACGGGGCCGCTGCAGCTCGGCAGGACGAAGGCGGCCGGGGCGTTCACCGGGTACTGGCCGGGGGCCGTGGACGACGTCCGCGTCTACGACTCCGCGCTGAGCGCCGAGCAGATCGCCCAGCTGGCCGCACAGTGACCGCCGCCGGACGGGCGGCGCCCGGCACCGGCGTACCTCCCGGTGCCGGGCGTCACCGTCTTCGGCCCCATCACCGTCACCGTCTTGGGCTCCGTCACCGTCTTCGGCCCCGGCCTGGCCTCGATCGCCGCCGGTGGCGCTGGAAACGGGACCCGCTCCCGCACCGGGGAGCGTTCCGCGAGCCGGAGGCGGAAGCCGGAGCCCTGGGCGCCGGGAACCGAAGCCGGCACCCCGAGAGCCGGAGACGGAGCCGGGAAGCCCCAACGCGGGCACCGGAAGCGGCAAGCCAGGAAGCCGGAACCCCGCACGGCGGGGAACCCCGGACGCGTGTGAAGGGGACCCCGGAGCCTGGCACCGCATGCCGGCGTCCGGCACGGGGAGCCCGAAACCGGAGGCGGCATCCGGCACGGGAAGCCGAAACACGGGGCGGCCGAGGCGAGAGGATGCGGGTGATTTAATCGCCGAGCAATGCCAGTTTTAGGGCGGACATTAGCCGTGTGCGGCATTTAAGGCGATATTCAGCTTGGGCCATTGAGTGAATGTCGCCGTGAACCGCGTTACCGTGAGGTCCGTGCAGCTCTACACGAGATCGGCCGGGACCGGGATCCCGCTTGTGCTGCTTCACGCATTCCCGCTCTCGTCGGCCATGTGGCTGGCCCAGCGGGAAGGACTGGCCAGGGTCTGCCGCGTCATCACGCCCGACCTGCGCGGCTTCGGCGGGTCGCGGCTGGGCGACGACGAGCCGTCACTCGACCTGATGGCCGACGACGTCGCCGCGCTGCTCGACGAGGAGGGCATCGACAAGGCCGTGATCGGCGGGCTGTCGATGGGCGGCTACGTGACCATGGCGTTCTGCAGACGGCACCCCGACCGGGTGCTCGGCGTCATCCTGGCCGACACCAAGGCCAGCCCGGACCCGCCACAGGCGAGGGAGAACAGAGAACGCATCGCCCAGGCCGTGCTCGCCTCCGGCAGCGAGGTGCTGGTCCGCGAGGTCCTGCCCGGGCTCATCGGGCCGACGACCAAGGAACGCAGGGCCATGGTGTTCGGCCGGGTCAAAGGGCTCGTGCAGTCGGCGCCTCCCGGCGCGGTCGCCTGGGCGCAGCGCGCGATGGCGGCCCGGCCCGACTCCACCGACACGTTGGCCGCGCTCAAGGTGCCGTTGCTGGTCATCGTGGGGGAGGAGGACGAGCTCTCGCCGCCCTCCGACGCCGCCGCCATGGCCAAGGCCGCACCCGACGGCCGGCTGGAGGTCATCCCGAAGGCGGGGCATCTCACGGCGGTCGAGCAGCCGGAGGCGTTCAACGCGGCCGTCACGGAGTTCCTCCGCACGGAGCTGCGCAACCACCTCCCCTGACACTCGCCGCCCGCGCACGCTCGCGGCGACCGGCCTCGGTGTGTACGACCGCACACGACGCCCGGCCGATCTTCGCACAGGCTCTGTACGGTGACCGGCTGACCTGCGTGCAGGCTCTGTGCGGTGACCGGCTGACCTGCGTGCAGGCTCTGTGCGGCGACCGGCGACGTGTTCGCGGGCACGCGCGGCGACTGGGCGGCGTGCGGGAAGCCGTGCGGCGACCGGGCCGGGGCGCGTGCGATGCGGGGCGCTGCTCGGCCGTACCGGACCCGGTGATGGTGGCGCAGTAGGCGACCTGGTGTGCTTGCGGAAGGGCGCGCTGTCGTGGCTCGGTGGGTGCAGAGCCGCCGGGCCCGGGCGAGCGCAGAGCCACCGGGCCACGGTGAGTGCAGGGTCGCCGGGCCCCGGTGGGTGCGGGGGCGTCGTGAGCCGGCGTGTCGAGGGGGTCGTGATCCGGCGAGTGCGGGGCTGAGCTGGGGCGGGGATTGTCGGTGGGGTGTGCCATGCTGAGGACGTGACGCTTGAGGACCTGGTCCGGCTGCGGCGGGCGCGCGATGTGATCAACCGCGACTACGCCGAGCCGCTCGACGTGCCCGCGCTGGCTTGCGTTGCCCACATGTCGCCTGGGCACTTCTCGCGCAGCTTCCGTGAGGCGTTCGGGGAGACGCCTTACAGCTACCTCATGACGCGCCGCATCGAGCGGGCCAAGGCGCTGCTGCGGCGCGGCGACATGACGGTGACCGAGGTGTGCTTCGCCGTCGGCTGTACGTCGCTGGGCTCGTTCAGCTCGCGCTTCACCGAGCTGGTCGGCGAGAGCCCGAGCGCCTACCGCGCCCGTGACCATCGCGAGGCGGCCGCCGTCCCGTCCTGCTACGCCAAGATCTATTTGCGGCCGGTGCGGCGGCAGGCGGCGCGACCAGCGTCCCGACACGTAACGTGACCAGCATGGACATCCGACTCAACACCTGCTTCATCGCGGTCGACGACCACGACAAGGCGCTCGCCTTCTACCGCGACTGCCTCGGCCTGGAGGTGCGCCAGGACGTCGGCTTCGAGGGCATGCGCTGGATCACGCTCGGCTCGCCATCGCAGCCCGGCGTCAACATCGTCCTGGAGCCGCCGCTCGCCGACCCCGATGCCTCGCCCGCCGACCGGCAGGCCATGGCGGAACTCCTTGCCAAGGGGCTGCTGCGGGCGGTCATCTTCGAGACCGACGACTGCGACGCGACGTTCGAGCGCATCAGGGACGCCGGCTACGAGGTGCTGGAGGAGCCGACCGACCAGCCTTACGGGGTGCGCGACTTCGCCGTCCGCGACCCGGCGGGCAACATGCTCCGCATCAACCAGGCGGTCAAGTGACTCTCCGGGTGGTTCGGCCGCCGGGGCGACTTGGTGCGCCTCGGGTCGACCGGGCGCCCTGGCGACTTTCCCGGCGGTTCGGCGACCGTGCGCTCAAGGGCCTGCTCGGCACTTCGACGGTCGGACCTGGCCGCGCGGGGTCGTTTCGGTCGGTGGGTGTGCTGGTGTGGGAGTTCGCGCGGGGTCGTTTCGGTCGGTGGGTGTGCTGGTGTGGGAGTTCGCGCGGCGTCCTTTCGGCCCGTGGGCGCACCGGCGTGAGAGCGCGCGGCGCGCGTGACCTGTTGCACCTCGGCCGTCGCGCCAGTGGCGGCGTTGCTCGGGGTGGCTCGGCCTCCTGCCGCGCATGAACCGGTTCGCGTGGGGTGTCGCGCTGCTCCGTCCGGTTGGCGTGGGGTGTCGCGCTGCTCTCTCTGGTTGGCGTGGGGTGTCGCGCTGCTCCCTGCGGCTCGCCAGGGGCGGTGTGCTCGCTCGTGGCGGCCCGGCGGAGGGCTCTCCGAGGCACCCTTGTCGGCGGGCCCGGCTGAGGACAGGCGCCCGCTGGGTGGTGCGGGCCAGGGACGGAAACTCGCCGGTAGGGACGGGAACTCGCCGGTGCGGGGCCGCGGGTGAGTGGCCGGGTGGAGCCCGGGCGGGGCGGAGGTCCGATGGCGCCCGGGCAAGGTCAGCGGCCCGGCCGTGCCGGGCGGAGTCGCCGGTTCGGCGGTGCTGGGCGGAGCGGTCGGTTCGGCGGTGCCGGGGGAAGCCGCCGGCTGGGTGGTGTCGGGGGAAGCCGCCAGGCTGGGTGGTGCGGCCGGGGTGAGGCTCGGCGGGGTGGGTCAGATGCGGTCTTGGTGGGGGACGACGACCTCGCGGATGATCAGGGCGATCGCCGCGGCCACCGGGATGGCGAGCAGGGCACCGACGATGCCGAGGAGGGCGCCGCCGAACAGCGCGGCGATCACCGTCACCGCGGGCGTGACGTCCACCGAGCGCTTCATCACCCTGGGGTAGACGAAGTAGTTCTCGATCTGCTGGTACACCACGAAGAAGATCGCGCAGGCGATGCCCGCGGGCAGGGAGTCGAGCAGCGCCACGCCGGTGACGATGACCGCGCCGATGGTGGCGCCCACGAGCGGGATGAGGTCGGTCAGCGCCACGACGAGGGCGAGCGCGAGCGCGTACTGGACGCCGATGATCGACAGGAAGATCCAGGTCAGCACGCCCGCGATGGCGGAGATGAGCACGTTGCCCGCGACGTACCCGCCGATGCCGGTGAGGATCTCCTCGGTCATCGCCCGCGTCCGCGCCCGCCGCGAGGCCGGGACCAGCTTGAGCAGGTACTCCTTGATCGTGTGCAGCGAGCCGAGGAAGTACAGCATGAGCACCACGAGCGTCACCGTGGTGAACACGCCGTTGAGCACCACCAGGCCCGCGCCCATGATGCCGCTCGCCAGCGCCGGGCCGAGCGTGGTGGTGACGAACGTACGGACCTGGGGGAGTATCTGGTACTCGGCGTCGAGCCTGCGCAGCGTGGGATGGTTGCTCAGCTCGGTGATGTAGCCCGGCAGGGCGTCGATGAACTCGGTGAGCTGCTTGCTGACCGGCGGCACGATCGCCAGCCCGAACAGCACGAACGCCACGATGACGCCGATGAAGACGATCGCGATGGCGCCCCGCCTGGCCAGGCCGCGGCGCTGGAGCGCCTCGACGAGCGGGTTGAGCCCGACGGCCAGGAACATCGCGACGACGACCAGGACGATCGTGCTCAGCGAGGCCACGATCATCTGGGCGAGCGCGATCGCCGTGAGCACGCCGAGCCCGCCGACCAGGCCGAACAGGAACGGGCCTCGGGCCAGCGGCTTACCGGGGGCTCCGTAGGCCCGCCCGTTCGCGCTGCCGGTGCTCTCCTCGCGTCCTGAGAAGCCGTCCTCCGGCGGGGAAGGCGGCTCCGCCGGTTCGTGGCCGGGGGTCTGCCCTGGTTCGGCGCCGGCTTGCTCGCGTGGCGTGGAAAGGCGCTCCGCCGGTTCGCGTTCGGGGGACCCTCCTGGCTCGGCGTTCGATGGCCGGTCGGCCGGAGGCGGCGGGGGTGGCGCTGTGTCCCGCGCGGTCGCGGGCCCGACGTCTGCGGACAAGGAGGGAACTCCAGGGGGTTCGGTGACGACTGTGCATGACGGGCCCGTCTCGGTGCGTACGCGCCCATCGGCAAAGAGAGAGCCTAGCGACCGCGCGGTCGCCAGGCTCTCCCCAGCCGTCGTTCAGCCCCCGTGAGCGGTTGTTACTCCTGCCACCACTCCGCGTCGTCCTCGGCCTTGGCCTCGGCCTTCGAACCGGAGGCCGCCGACGAGGCGGACGCCTCCGAAGACGACGCCGAGGCGGCGGCGAGTGCGGGCTTCGCCGGGGCCGCGGCGACCGCCGGCTCGGGGGACGGGGCGTCCATGCCCGGGAGCGGGGCGCCGCCGAGGAGCTGGCGGAGCTGCGCGAGGTGGCTGGTGATGCTGTCGCGCTGGCGGGTCAGCTCGTCGACCTGGCGCTGCATCGCGGTGCGGGTGCGCTCGGCCTCGTTCTTCGCCTCGGTGACGATGGTCTCGGCGCTGGCCTTGGCCTCGGCGACGATGCTCTCGGCGCTCTTGCGGGCGTTGGCGACGAGCTGCTTGGCGTGCAGGTCGGCCTCGCGGCGGGTCTGCTCGGCCTGCTGCGTGGCCTTCGTGGCCCGCGACTCGGCGGTGGCGGCGCGCTGCTCGGCCTCGGCGACCAGCTTCTGAGTGGCGGCCTGGGCGGTGGCGTGGCGCTCGGCCTCCTGGCGCTCGGCCTCCTCGCGGCGGGCGGCGAGCTGGATCTCGAACTCGGCTTCGTCCTGGGCCCGCTTGGCCTCGGACTCCTCCAGCACGCGCTGCGCCTGGGCGCGCATCTCGTCGGCCTGCCGCTTGGCGGCGGTGAGGATCTCGTCGCGCTCGCGCTTGGTCGAGGCCCGCAGCTGGGCGACCTCGCGCTCGGTGGTGGTGCGGAGCTTGGCGATCTCGCGCTCGGCGTCGGCGCGCTTCTCGGCGACCTCGTGGTCGGCGGTGGCGCGCAGCTTGGCGGCCTCGCGCTCGGTGGTGTTGGTCAGCTCCTCGGCCTCGCGGCGGGCGGTCGAGCGGATGTCCTCGGCATCGCGCTCGGCGCTCGAACGCATCTCGTCGGCCTCGCGGGTGGCCTGGGCGCGCTTTTCCGCGGCCTCGGCCTCGGCGGCGGCGCGCATCTCGGCGGCCTCCACCTTCGCGGCGGCCTTGATCTCGTTGGCCTCGGACCGCGCGGCCTGGACGAGCTCGGTCGCCTGCTCCTCGGCCAGGCGGAGCAGCTGCTCGATGCGGGCGCCGAGACCGGAGTAGGTGGGGCGTTCCTGCTCCTGCAGCTGGCGCTGGGAGTCGGACAGGTCGCGCTGGAGCGCGGCGATCTGCTCCTTGGCCTGGCGGAGCTCCCCGTCGAGCTGCTTGAGATGGTCGTGGACCTGGTGCCGGTCGTAGCCGCGCAGCACGACGTCGAACTCGCGTGCTGGGGCGTCCTCGAAGAAGTTGTTGAGCTGGGCGTCGATGTCGGACTGCATGGAGGCTCGATCCTGGGTTGTCGAGACGGCTACACGGGCCGGACGGGGGGTTCGGGGCATCCGTACCAGGAGCCTGTGCCTCTCGGCAGGCCCCATGTCCGGTGGAAGGTCAAGCGTACTCCGCTGGTGCCGCGTGCGAAGCCCCGTCCAACTTTCTGCGTGACTAGTTACATATGAGCGGATTTTACGTTTTGTGGCGGGTTGCTATCGTTTGGCGGCTTCTACCAGCTCTGTCAGCATTCCGCCCACATCTTTAGGGTGCAGGAACGCGATTTGCGAGCCCATGGACCCGTGCCGGGGGCGCTCGTCCAGCAATCTCACACCCTTCTCTCCGATTTTCGACATGGCGTCAGCGACGTCGGGCACCCCGAATGCCACGTGATGGACGCCCTCTCCCCGCTTCGCCAGGAATTTTCCCACAGGCGAGTCGTCGGAGAGCGGTTCAAGGAGCTGAATGTAGGAGCCCCCGCCCTCGCCGTCGGCGATGTGCAGCATGGCCTCCTTCACCCCCTGCTCCTCGTTGACCTCCCTGGCGACGACCTCGAGGTCGAACAGCCGGGAGAACAGCTCGATCTTCTCATCGAGATCGCGACATGCGATCCCGATGTGGTCGATGCGCATGAACATGTGTGGTCCACCTCCATGGCGAGCGGCGCCTTACTCGTGGGTATGGTGTCAAAGACCCGACGCGCGAGCACAGGAGGCCGTTGTCATGTCCAGTTCCGTCATCGTCGCCGGAGCTCGCACCCCCATCGGCAAGCTGCTCGGTTCCCTGTCCGGACTGCAGGCCGTGGAGCTGGGCGGCATCGCGATCAAGGCGGCGCTCGAAAGGGCCGGGGTCGCCCCCGACGCGGTCGAGTACGTGATCATGGGCCAGGTCCTCCAGGCCGGTGCCGGGCAGATCCCCTCCCGCCAGGCCGCCGTCAAGGCCGGCATCCCGATGACCGTCCCCTCGATCACCATCAACAAAGTCTGCCTGTCGGGCCTCGACGCCATCGCGCTCGCCGACCAGCTCATCAGGGCGGGCGAGTTCGAGATCGTGGTGGCGGGCGGCATGGAGTCCATGACCAACGCGCCCCACCTGCTGCCCGGGCTGCGCAAGGGCGTCAAGTACGGCGGCTCGCAGGTGATCGACTCGATGGCGCACGACGGCCTGTTCTGCGCGTTCGACCAGTGCGCCATGGGCGAGTCCACCGAGCGCCACAACGCCAGGCTCGGCATCGGCCGCGAGGAGCAGGACCGCCTGGCGGCCCGCTCGCATCAGCTCGCCGCCGCCGCCATCAAGAACGGCGTGTTCGACGACGAGATCGTCCCCGTCGAGATCCCGCAGCGCAAGGGCGACCCCGTCGTGGTCAAGGAGGACGAGGGCGTACGCGGCGACACCACCGTCGAGACGCTGGCCAAGCTCCGCCCGGCCTTCGCCCCCGACGGCACGATCACCGCGGGCTCGGCCTCCCAGATCTCCGACGGCGCCTGCGCGGTCGTCGTGATGTCCAAGGCCAAGGCCGAAGAGCTGGGCCTGCCCTGGCTGGCCGAGATCGGCCGCCACGGCAACGTCGCGGGTCCCGACGCCTCGCTGCAGTCGCAGCCCGCCAACGCCATCAAGCACGCCATGAAGCGGCAGGGCGTCACGGCCGACGACCTCGACCTGGTGGAGATCAACGAGGCGTTCGCGAGCGTGGTGCTCCAGTCGGTCAAGGAGCTGGGCGTGCCGCTGGAGAAGGTCAACGTCAACGGTGGCGGCATCGCGCTCGGTCACCCGATCGGCGCCTCGGGCGCCCGCATCGTGCTCACGCTGGCGCACGAGCTGCGCCGCAGGGGCGGCGGCCTGGGCGCGGCCGGCCTGTGCGGCGGCGGCGGCCAGGGCGACGCGCTGCTGATCAGCGTCCCGAAGTCCTGACGCCCGCCCTGGCCGGGGCCGGCCGGTGCGGCGGCGGTCAGGATGGTGCGCTCCCTGGCCCTGGCGCTCGCTCAGGTGCGGTCGGCCGGTGCGGCGGTGGTCGGGGTGATGCGTCCCGAAGTCCTCGCGTTCGCTCAGGTGGGGCCGTCTTCGCGTGGCGGTTCGGCGGTCATGCGTACGTCGGTCGCGTCGCCGGTCACGATGACGCCCGAGTTGTCGCCCTTGACCACCACGGACCCCGCTCCGGGCCCCCGGGGCGGGTCGCCGCGGATCATCCCGTACACCGAGATCCCCAGCCCGGCCAGCCCCACGAACGCCCCGATCACGCCGGTCAGGGTGTCGATCCCCTCGAGCCCCATCCCCGCGTGGACACAGAGCGCCGCCAGGGCGACGACCGCGACCACGGAGCCGCTCCACACCAGTGCGCGCCTGCTCATACCCGCATCATCGTTCGCACATGCGCGATCACACAATGTGACGGTCGCCGTGCATGACGAGTGCCCCGGTCCGTGCTGAGGGACCGGGGCCTCGTCGATGCCGCCTCCCGCGCCGGCCAGGACTCCGGCACGGAAGCTCGCGGCCGCCCCTAAGGGGGCGCTTCAGCCCGGCCGCGAGGGAGGATGCGGCCGGGCCGTCTGTGGGCGGTCATGAGGACAGCAGCCGGGCGAGGACCGAGCGGTGGCGGCGCCCGGCCGTCCGCTCGCGGCCCGCCTGCCGCGCGCGGCGCTCCTCGGCGGCGGCGCGGCGCAGCTCCGATGCCTGGTACTGCATGACCGTGTAGTCGAATTCGGCGTTCATCCCGATGCCCCTTCGCTTCGTTCCCCTGCACTCTCAAGACTCCGCCTAAGGCCCCCTCCCGCACATCGGGCGGATGCCTTATCTCCCGGCATCCGCCCAGATGAGGAGTACTTAGACGGGTGCACTGAGCGCCTAAGGTGCAGGTCAGGAGCGTCTAGGGCTCGTCGGTGAACGTGACCGTGACCTTGGTGAAGCCGAGCGATCTGAGCAGCCCGGACAGCATCGCCTTGGTGTTGGCGTCGGCCCTGGCCCGCAGGTCGCTGGCCACGGCCGCCTCGGTGATCTTCTTCTCGGCCAGGAGGTACAGCTCCCGCTGGTCGCTGGGGGAGCCGGACAGGAAGTCGCTCACCCGGTCGATCAGGCCGCGCTGCTGGGCGAAGACGTAGGAGCGCGCGTTGTCCAGGTTGGGCTTCTCCAGTTGCGCCCGCGGCACGCGTACGGTGGCCTCCGTGCGGTCCTGCGACACCGTCACGCCGTCGGCCGCCAGCGTGGAGAAGTCGACGTAGGCGTCCACGCCGCCCGCCCCCACGAACAACGTACGGGTGCCCTTGATGGCGTCGGGCAGGAAGGCGGCGTCCTTCTCGAGATCGACGACCACCTGGAAGTTCCCCGTCGCGGCCTCGAACCTGGCCAGGTCCTTGATGGACTGCAGCACCACCGGCTGGCTGCGGTCGATGGTCCGCTCGCCCAGCGGGTCGAGCCACGACCAGGCCAGCCGCCCGCCCACCACCAGCAGCACGGCCAGCACGAGCAGGCCCGCCGCGTAGCGCCACCACCGTCGCCGCCCGGGACTCACCGCGGGCGGCGACGTCTGGGAAGTCGTCATGCGGCATGAGTACCCGCTGAGCGATCATCAGTGCCCGCTTTCCGGTGACAACTTGGCTCCCTTCAGGACATGCCGCCCACCGAGGGGCCCCTGAGGAGCGCCTCAGGAGGCGCCGCCCGCCGCCTCGGGCCGGGCCGCGGACGGAGTCTGCGACGTGGTGCCGGGCGCCGCGTCCACCGTGGCCCCGGGACCCGGGTAGACGGGGTAGACGTGGCTCGACTCCGGCGCCGGGCGCACCTGCGGCGCCATGCGCGCGTGGCCGGGGCCGCCGCCGAAGTGGGTGCTCGACAGGCGGCAGCCCTGGAAGTCGGTGTAGAACATGCGCAGCCACTCACGGCGCTGCGGCTCGCTCAGCGAGGAGAACCACTGCGTGGCGTACTGGTGCTCGGGCAGCGGGGTGCCCGGCAGCGGCTCGCCGCGCAGCCAGGCCGTCACGATCTGCCGGTAGCCCTCGGCCACGGTGGTCTGGCAGCGGGGCGCCAGCGACTCGACGTACTCGTACGCCGCCTCCTCGGCGAACCCGGCCGACAGGTCGGGCACGTGCACCGGCGCGAGCCCGTTGGCCGGCTTCAGCTCGTCGTCCAGCGGGCGCTGCTCCACCCGGGTGAACGCGGCGGGCGTGCCCGCCAGCCTGGAGGCGATCTGCGTGAACGTCGCCCCCAGCTCGGTCAGGCCCGCCCGCATGCCGGGATGCACGCACACCGTGATCGGCCACTCCTGGCAGCTGTAGGCGATGTCGGCCGCCGCGGCCGGCTTGGCCTGGGTCAGCACCCGCGACACCCCCATGCCGGCCGCGAGGACGGCGAGCAGCGCGCACGCCAGCACCATGGCCTGCCTGGTCACCAGCGCCGCCCAGCCGAGCAGCAGCGCGGCCGTGACGCCGAGCAGCCAGATCGTCTGGTCGAGGAACATGGTGCCGCTCAGCCCCTGGAACAGGTCGTACGGCTCGCCGGTGCCGGGCGCGAGCTTGTCGGCCCAGCCCCGGTCGTCGGCCAGCCACGAGAACAGCCCGTAGCAGGCGAGCCCGGCGATCGGCGGCGTGTACGGCCGCGGCGCGACCCAGCCGGCCACCCATCCGATGACCGAGTAGAGCGCCAGCCCGGCCATGCCCATGCCGAGGCCCGAGAAGCTGAGCCGGCCCGCCTGGTCGGTGAGCACCGTCTTGACGGCCAGCACCAGCACCGTGGCGCCGAACGAGCCCAGCACCACCACCACGATCGCGAGCGGCGCCTTGAGCGCCCGCCACGTCGTCAGCGAGCGCCCGCGCAGCGCGCGGCGCTTGCGCAGCGCCACCCAGGCGGCGAAGGCCGCGGCCACGGGCCCGGTCAGCCGGAGCGAGCCGATGACCGCGGCCACGATGTTCTCCCACGCGTCTACGCCCGGGATCAGGACGTTCCACGCCGCGATCAGGCCGACAGCAAGCAGGACGGCGACGGTGACGGCCGCGCTGTGCTTCAGCTCCTCCCGTGAAACGCCCGCGTGCTCACGCACCCTTATCCCCGTTGAAGTTCATCAAGCACCCCCCGTGCCCCGAGGTGACGCGGAGCCGGGCAGCCCACAGCCGGTCCCCACAGGCCGTGGACTTGGCGTCCGCGTCACCATACGTACGAGAACCATAACTGAGCGTGATGATTGACGTCCGGATTCTTGGTCAAGCAAAGAGAGCAGTCGCCGAGAGTAATCAGACGAACCGGGACGAGCGGCGCGCTACCGTAGCGCTGTGTCGCAGCCCAAGCCGCTCAACCTGCCGTTCGATCCCATCGACCGCGCCGCGGAGAGCTGGCGCGCTCATTTCGGGCCTTCCGCCGCCATGGCCGCCGTCACGTCGATCATGAGAGCGCATCAGATCCTGCTGTCGCAACTTGACTCGCTCCTGAAGCCCTATGACTTGACCTTCGCCAGATACGAGGCACTTGTCCTGTTGACCTTCAGCAGAACGGGCGCGCTCCCGCTGTCCAAGATCGGGGAACGTCTCATGGTTCATCCCACGAGCGTCACGAACACGGTGGACAGGCTGGAGAAGTCCGGTTTCGTGTGCCGCATGCCCAACCCGCGCGACGGCCGCGGCGTGCTCGCCGAGATCACCGACAAGGGCAGGGACGTCGTGCGCCGCGCCACCGCCGACCTCATGGAGGCCGAGTTCGGCCTCGGGATGTACGCCGAGGACGAACTCCACCAGATGTTCGACCAGTTGCGCACGTTGCGGGTGGCGGCGGGTGACTTCCCGGCTTCGTCCATACGGCAAGATGAAGAGCATGGCGGACTTCTCTAGGCCCGGGTCACTCTACGGAGCGGTGGACCTGGGCGCGCGCAAGCAGGCTCTTGAGGCGCAGGCCCGGCGGGAGGCGGCAGGTCCCCAGGCGGCGTCGGCCTCGGTCGTCGATGTGACCGAGGAGACGTTCTCGGCGGAGGTGATCGAGCGGTCGATGACCGTGCCGGTCGTCATCGACCTGTGGTCGCCGAGGGCGCCGGGCAGCGCACAGCTCAGTCCCGTCCTGGAGAAGGTGGTCGGCGACCTGGGCGGCAAGGCCGTCCTGGCGAAGGTCAATGTCGACGCCAGCCCGCAGATCGCGCAGGCGCTGCGGGTGCAGGCGGTGCCGACCGTGCTGGCGATCTTCCAGGGCCAGGCCGTGACCGGCTTCCAGCAGGTGCTGCCCGAGCAGGAGGTGCGGCGCTGGCTCGACGAGCTGATGAAGGCCGTCGAGCAGTTCTACCAGGCCAACCCGGGTGCCAGGCCGCCGGCGCAGGGCGAGGCCCAGGCGCAGGCGGGGCCGCCCGCCGACCCCGACCTGGTCGCCGCCGAGCAGGCCATCGAGGCGGGCGACTACGACGCGGCGATCGCGGCCTACGAGCGGCTGCTGGCCCGCGCGCCCGGCAACGAGGACGCCAAGATGGGGCTGGCGGGGGTCAGCCTGATCAAGCGCACATCACGGCTCGACCCCGCCGACGTGCAGCGGCGCCAGGAGAACCCCGACGACATCGACGCCCAGCTCGACGCGGCCGACCTGGAGATGCTGGCCGGCAAGGTCGACGAGGCGTTCAACCGCCTCATCGCGGTGGTCAAGCGCACCTCCGGCGATGAGCGCGACCGGGTGAGGAAGCATTTGCTCGGTCTTTTCGAGACCCTGCCGGCCGACGACCCGTCTTTGGGGAAAGCGCGCAGAGCATTGGCGAGCGCCCTGTTCTAGCCTGGGGGTATGCGGGTCGTCACCATATCGGCCACATACGGCACGGCCGGCAGCCAGATAGGCCCGGCCGTGGCCGAGCGGCTCGGCGTGCCGTTCGTCGACCGCGCGATTCCCAGTGCGGTGGCCGAGGAGCTGGGCTGCACGCTCGAGGAGGCGCTCGCCCACGACGACCGCGCCGAGCACGGCCTGGGGCGGCTGTTCTCCGGGGCCATGCGGCTGCCGACGGTGACGTTCGGGGGCGTCGACATGTACGTCCCCGGCGCGATGCCGCTCGCGCCCGAGGAGTTCGTCCGCCACACCGAGCGCCTGCTCAAGGAGATGGCCCGTGGCCAGGGCGGCGTCTTCCTCGGCCGGGCGGGCGCCGTGGTGCTCGCCGACCATCCCGGTGCGCTGCACGTGCGGCTCGACGCGCCGCTGCGGCGGCGCGTCCGCCAGACGGCCGCGCTCGGCTCGATGAGCGAGCGTGAGGCGCGCGACATCATCGAGGACAACGACCGCGCGAGGACCGCGTACGTACGCCACTTCTACCGCGTCGATCCGTCCGATCCGTGCCTCTACCACATGGTTCTCGACAGCACCACGATTCCCATCCCCGCGTGCGTGGAGCTGATCGTCACGGCCGCCGAGGCACTGGATTGACCGAATGCCCCCTAACATGGGAGGCATTCTTGGTCAGTCTCGAAGGAGCGATTGACGTGACGACCGTCCCGAGTGTGTCGTACTCCATCACCGTGCGGCTGGAGGTGCCGGCCGGCGGCAGCGCCGTCAGCCAGCTGACCCACGCCGTAGAGTCGGCCGGGGGTGTCGTCACCGCCCTCGACGTGACCAATGCGGGGCACGAGAAGCTCCGCATCGACGTGACCTGCGCGGCCAGGGACACCGACCACGCTCAGGCGATCGTCGACAGCCTCGAGGCGATCGAGGGCGTCGTCATCCACAAGGTCTCCGACCGCACGTTCCTCATGCATCTCGGCGGCAAGATCGAGATGAAGTCGAAGGTGCCGCTGCGCAACCGCGACGAGCTGTCCATGGCCTACACGCCCGGCGTGGCGCGGGTGTCGATGGCGATCGCGCGCAACAAGGAGGACGCGCGGCGCCTGACCATCAAGCGCAACACCGTGGCGGTCGTCACCGACGGCTCGGCCGTGCTGGGGCTGGGCAACATCGGGCCCGAGGCCGCGCTGCCCGTCATGGAGGGCAAGGCGGCGCTGTTCAAACGCTTCGCCGGCATCGACGCCTGGCCGATCTGCCTCGACACCCAGGACGTCGACGAGATCGTCCGCACCGTTCAGGTGATCGCTCCCGGGTTCGGCGGCATCAACCTCGAGGACATCGGCGCGCCGCGCTGCTTCGAGGTCGAGCGGCGGCTGCGCGAGCTGCTCGACATCCCCGTCTTCCACGACGACCAGCACGGCACCGCCATCTGCGTGCTCGCGGCGCTCACCAACGCGCTGCGGGTGGTCGACAAGAACATCGAAGACGTCAAGATCACCATGGCGGGCGCGGGCGCGGCCGGCAACGCCGTGTTGCGGCTGCTGCTCGCGGCCGGGGCCCGCAACGTCATCGTCTGCGACTACCTCGGCGCCGTCCACAAGGGCCGCGACGACCTCGACGAGTCGCTGCGCTGGATCGCCGAGCACACCAATACCGAGGGCTACTCCGGCGATCTGCGCGGCGCGGTCAAGGGCGCCGACGTGTTCGTGGGCGTGTCCGCGCCCGGCATCCTCACCGGTGACGACATCGCCGCCATGGCGCCGGACCCGGTCGTGTTCGCGCTGGCCAACCCCGAGCCCGAGGTCTCGCCCGACGAGGCGCGCCAGCACGCCGCCGTGGTCGCCACCGGCCGCTCCGACTACCCCAACCAGATCAACAACGTGCTGGCCTTCCCCGGCGTGTTCCGCGGGCTGCTCGACGCGCAGGCCGCGGGGGTGACGCAGGAGATGCTGCTCGCCGCCGCCGGCGCGCTGGCCGCCGTCGTCACGCCCGAGGAGCTGGGGCCCAACTACATCATCCCCAGCGTCTTCCACCCCGACGTCGCCACCGCGGTGGCCGCCGCCGTCCGCGAGTCGGCGGGCGGCCGCGCGAGGGGCTTCACCGAGGCCTGACCCTCCCGCGCGAAGGGTCGCACCGCGCGCGCCGATGCCCGTGCCGGTCCGCCCGCGGTCGCGCGTGCGCGGCCGGTCATGAGGCGGTGACGGCGCTGGTCGTCACGGGCATCAGGCGGTAGGTCTCCTGGAAGACCAGGTTGTGGGCGTCGGCGGCGGCGATCGCGCGCAGCGTGTCGAGCTGCCCGGCCGCGTCGGACTCGTCGAAGACGTTCAGCGGCCAGTCGCCGACCGTATTGCCGCGCAGGTGCGGGTGGAGGAAGTCGCAGCCGAAGTGGGCGACGATCGCGATCGGCTGCACGTGCGCGGCGCGCTGCTCCGGCCAGGTGAGCGACCACATCGCGTTCAGCCCGCCCTCCCGTGACCGGGTGACGCCGCTCGCGACCACCTCTCCGGTGCCGAGCAGCAGGTCGGTGTCGGCCTCGTCGAGCGCTTGGCGCGCCACCGGGTCGAGCAGCTCGACGGCACGGGCGAAGAGGCGTTCCTTGTCGTCGCGCGTGACGGCCCCGCCGTGCACGCCGTCGCGCAGATCCGTGAAGTGCCTGATCAGGGCTTCGTTCATCGGTGTACGCATGCCCACCCCCTGCCCTGTCACGGGCGCCCGCCACCTCACCTTGGGTGCAACTCCCGCTACAGAAAAGCTCTACTCTCATGTTGCGAAAACTTGCTCATGGAGTTATAAGTTTTTCAGATACGGGCGAATCGTCACACCGCCCAGAGTGCTGTTCCTCTGTCACCGCGGGTCCAGTCCTTTTCCTGGGGGGACATGTCTGTGCTGGATTTCCTCGGCCGTGACATGGCAGTAGACCTCGGCACGGCCAACACGCTCGTTTACGTACGCAACAAGGGCATCGTCCTCGATGAGCCCTCGGTCGTGGCGCTCAACACCAGGACTGAGAAGATCGTCGCGGTCGGAGCCGAGGCCAAACAGATGATCGGCAGAACGCCGGGGCACATCGTGGCCATTCGCCCGCTCGCCGACGGCGTCATCACCGACCTGGAGGTGGCGGAGCGCATGCTGCGCTACTTCATCCAGAAGGTGCATCGCCGCCGCCACTTCACCCAGCCGCGCCTGGTCGTGGCGGTGCCGAGCGGGACGACCGGGGTGGAGCAGCGCGCCGTCAAGGAGGCGGGATACCAGGCGGGCGCCCGCAAGGTGTACATCATCGAGGAGCCCATGGCGGCCGCCATCGGAGCCGGTCTGCCGGTGCACGAGGCGGTCGGCAGCATGGTGGTCGACATCGGCGGCGGCACGACCGAGGTGGCGGTGATCTCGCTCGGCGGCATCGTGACAGCCCGCTCGCTGCGGGTCGGCGGTGACGAGCTGGACGAGGCGATCATCTCGTACGTCAAGAAGGAGCACTCGCTGCTGCTGGGCGAGCGCACCGCCGAGCGCATCAAGATCGAGCTGGGCTTCGCCTGGCCGCAGGATCAGGAGCCGAAGACCGAGATCAGGGGCCGCGACCTGGTCAGCGGGCTGCCGAGGACCGTCACGATCTCGGCGGGAGAGGTCCGCGAGGCCATCGAGGAGCCGGTCCACATGATCATCGACGCCGTGCAGACGGCGCTCGACCAGTGCCCGCCCGAGCTGGCCGGTGACCTGGTCAGGACCGGCATCGTGCTGACCGGCGGCGGCGCGCTGCTGCGCGGCCTGGACAAGCGGATGAGCCAGGCGACCGGCATGCCGATCCGGACCGTGGACAACCCGCTGCACTCGGTGGCGCTGGGGTCTGGGCGCTGCGTGGAGGAGTTCGACCGGCTCCACGGCGTGCTGATCCCCGAACCCAGACGGTAGGCCCATCGTCCTTCTTCACGTGGTGGGCGCGCCCCCTCGGAGCGGGCGCGCCCGGCCGATCCCCGTTGACCCGCTGGGGAGGGCGGCGGCAGCGCCCCCTCCCCGGAGTCGTTCCGGCACGTTCAGCTTTCGAGAGGTGGTGAGCGATGCGTGGGCGTCCGTTGCGGCGTCACCGGGTACTGGTGATCCTGCTGGTCGCCGGTGCTGTGCTGGTCACGCTGGACCTGCGCGGGCACGCGTCCGTGATGCGTGCCGCCTCCGCCGCCGTGGTGGGGCCGGCCGAGGAGCTGCTCGGCGGCGCCACCAGGCCGCTCGGCTCGCTCGCGGGCGGCGGTGACGCGGTCCGCCGCGCCGAGGAGGCCGAGCGGCGCGCCAACAGATTGGCCGCCGAGCTGTGGGCCGAGCGGGCGGCCCACGCCCGCGACGCCCAGCGCCACCGGATCGAGGCGGCGCATCCGAGCGTGTCGCTGGTCAACGCCCGAGTGGTCGCGGTACGCGGCGACAGCGTCACCATCGACGCGGGCACCCGGCAGGGCGTGGCCGCCGACATGGCCGTCGTCACCGCGGACGGCCTGGCGGGGCGGGTCGTCGAGGCCGGGCCCGACGTCGCCACCGTGCTGTCGATCACCGCGCCGTCGGCCGCCGCCGGAGTGCGGATGGCCGGTTCCGGCGTGATCGGCACGGTCGAGGGCCGCCGCGACGGGATGCTCGCGCTGCGGCTGCTCGACGCCGACACCGAGCTTCGGCCGGGCCAGCGGGTGGAGACGCTGGGGTCGAGCGGGGGCAGGCCATACCCGCCAGGCGTGCCCGTGGGCACCGTCGAGCGCGTGGACCTCGCCCGCGACCAGCTCACCCGCACCGCACTGGTGCGCCCGGCCGTCACCTTCAGCACCCTCGACGTGGTGGGCGTGATCAAGGATGCGGATTAGGCTCGCCGCGGCGGTGGCGCTGGCCCCGCTGCTCGACGTGACCCTGCTCGGGCGGCTGCCGTTCCCCGCGCCCGATCTGCCCCTGGCCGTGGCGGTGGCGGCCGGCGTGCTGACGGGACCGGTCCCCGGGGCGGTGACCGGCTTCGCGGCCGGGCTGGTCGCCGACCTGGTGCCGCCCGCGCTGCCGCCCGCCGGGCGCAGCGCGCTGCTGTTCTGCCTGGCCGGGTACGCCGCGGGCTGGATCGCCCGCAGGCTGCCGGGCACGGCAGGAGTGTTCGCCGCGAGCGCGGCCGGCGGCCTGCTCCCGGTGCTCGCCGCGCTGCTCCTGGGCGTCTGGCCGGGTGAGCCCGCGCCGGAGCCCGGTCACGTGGCGGACGCCACGGCCGCCATCGCAGTCCCGGACGTGGGAGCGGCGCTCGCCGCCTTCCCGTGCAACCTGATCGCCGGCCCGCTGATGTGGCGCCTGCTGATCTGGCGCCGCCGGGCTTCACGGAGACTTCCCGATGCGACACTCACGCTTCCGGCTGTCACTGGTGCACCTGCTGGTGGCGGCGCTCTTCATCACCTTGCTCGGACGGCTGTGGCAGGTGCAGATGGTGGACGGCGAGCGCTACACCCGGGCCGCGGTCGCCGACCACGTGCGCCGCGTCGCCATCCCGCCCGTGCGCGGGCGCATCCTCGATGACCGGGGCCGCCCGCTGGCCCGCAACCGCGCCGAGATGACGGTCTCGGTGGACCGGGTGGCGCTGCGCCGCCAGCCCGACGGCGGCCGCGCCACGCTGCGCGCGCTGGCCGCGCTGCTCGACCGGCCGTACAAGGAGCTGGCCAAGCGGATCCGGCTGTGCGGGCCGAAGGTGGGCAAGCCGTGCTGGGCGGGCTCGCCGTACCAGCCGATTCCCGTCGCCGAGGGGGTGGCGGAGCGCAAGGCGATGCAGATCGTCGAGCGCCCCGAGAAGTTCCCCGGCGTCAGCGCGGCGCCCGCCCCCGTACGCGACCATCCGCGCGGCGAGCTGGCCGCGCACGTGCTCGGCTACCTGTCGCCCGGCGAGGGCAAGGGCGCGGACGGCCTGGAGGCCGCCTACGAGGCCGACCTGAAGGGCCGCCCGGGCAGCAGGGAGGTGGTGGTGGACAGCGCGGGCCAGGTGCTGCGCACGGTGCGCGAGCAGCCGCCGGTGCCCGGCTCGACGCTGGTCACCAGCATCGACGCGGACGTGCAGCGGGTCGTGGAGCGCGCGCTGAGCAAGGCGGTACGCGGCGCGCGCGGCGCGGACTCGGGCGCGGCCGTGGTGATGGAGGCGCGCACCGGCAGGATCGTCGCGATGGCCTCCGTCCCCGCCTATGACCCCCGCGTGTGGACGGGCGGCATCGACAAGGCCGACTACCGGAAGCTGACCAGGGACGACCGGCTGCTGTCGCGGGCCGTCCAGGGCCAGTGGCCGCCCGCGTCCACCTGGAAGATCGTCTCCACGGCCGCCGCCGTGGCCTCCGGCTACCCGCTCGGCGGCCGCTACGACTGCCCGAGCTCCTACCGGGTGGGCGACCGCGCGTTCCGCAACGCGGGCGGCGCGAGCCACGGCACCATGGACCTGCACCGCGCGCTCGTCGTGTCGTGCGACACGATCTACTACCGCTTCGCCGACGAGCTGTGGCGCAAGGGCGACGACGAGGCCATGCAGCGCATGGCGCGGGCGTTCGGCTTCGGCGCGAAGACCGGCGTGGACCTGCCGGGCGAGGCCGCGGGACGGGTGCCCGACCGGGCGTGGAAGAAGGCGTTCTGGGAGGCGACCAAGGACGACACGTGCGAGGCGGCGCGCAAGGGCTACCCCGAGCTCGCGAAGAAGGATCCCCGCAGGGCCGCCTACCTGAAGGCGGTGGCCGCCGAGAACTGCGCGGGCGGCTACTCCTGGAGCGCCGGCGACGCCGCGAACTTCTCCATCGGCCAGGGCGACGTGCTGGTCACGCCGCTGCAGCTGGCCCGCGCGTACGCGGCGCTGGCCAACGGCGGCACGCTGTTCAGCCCGCGCGTCGGCAAGGAGGTGCGCGGCCCCGACGGTGCCCTCGTACGGAAGATCGTCCCGCCGGTCGCGGGACGCCTGCCGGTGCCCGCCGAGACCCTGCGCTACCTGCGCGACGCCCTGGCCGAGGTGCCGAAGTCGGGCACGGCGGCGGGGGCGTTCGACGGGTTCCCGTTCGACAAGCTCGCGGTGGCCGGGAAGACCGGTACGGCCGAGGCGTACGACGCCACCGACACGTCCTGGTTCGCCTCCTTCGCTCCCGTGAAGAAGCCCAAGTACGTCGTGGTGGCCGTGGTCTCCAAGGGCGGCTCGGGCGGCGAGGCCGCGGCGCCCGCCGTCAGGGAGATCTGGTCCGGCATGTACGGCCTGGAGGGCCACAAGGCCGCGCTGCCCGAGCGGAGCCGCCGATGACCGCCACCCAGGATCCCCAGGTCCTGCGCCGCCTGCGCGCGAACGGCGCGCTGCCGGGCCCGCGCCGCCGCCGCCTGCTGCGGCTGGTCAAGGCCGTGGACTGGCTCCTGCTGCTGCCCGCGCTGGCGCTCTCGCTGGCGGGCGTGCTGCTGGTCTGGTCGGCGACCCGGCCGAGGATGGCCGCGGCCGGTGACGACCCGCAGACGTACCTCGTCAGGCAGTTCGTGAACGTCCTGATCGGCCTGGCCGTCATGGCGGTGGCCGCGCTGCCGGGACGCGGCGCGCTGCGCATCTGGGCGCTGCCCGCCTACCTGGTGAGCGTGCTCTGCCTGGCGGCCGTGCTGACCCCGCTGGGCAGGACCGCCAACGGCGCGCAGTCGTGGCTGAGCATCGGCGGGTTCGAGCTGCAGCCGTCGGAGCCGGCCAAGGTCACGCTGGTGCTCATGCTGGCCGTGCTGCTCGCCGAGCGCTCGCGCCGGCGGGTGCCGCTCGCCCTGGCGGCGGCCGGGCTGCCGCTCGGCCTCATCATGCTCCAGCCCGACCTCGGCACCGCGATGATCATGGTGGTGACGACCGGCGGCATGCTCGTGGTGGCCGGGGTGCGCTGGCGGTGGCTGGCGCTGCTGGCCGGGGCGGGCGCCGGCGCGGCGGTCGCGGCCTGGTTCCTCGGCCTGCTCCGCCCGCACCAGGTGCAGCGGCTGCTCACGTTCGCCGATCCGATGGCCGATCCGCAGGGCGCCGGCTACAACGCGGCACAGGCGCTGGTGACGGTCGGCTCGGGCGGGCTGTTCGGGCGCGGGCTGTTCCAGGGCGACCAGACCGGCGGCAGGTTCGTCCCCGAGCAGCACACCGACTTCATCTTCACGGTCGCGGGGGAGGAGCTGGGCTTCGCCGGGGCGGCGCTGCTGCTCGTGCTGCTCTGGCTGGTGCTGCACAGGGCGCTGGCGATCGCGGCGGTGGCCGCCACCCCGTACGGCAGGCTGGCCGCCGCCGGCATCGTGTGCTGGCTGGCCGCGCAGACGTTCATCAACGTCGGCATGGTGGTGGGGCTGACCCCGATCGTGGGCGTGCCGCTGCCGTTCGTCTCCTACGGCGGCTCGTCGATCGTGGCCTGCCTGGCGGCGGTGGGCGTGCTGATGTCCGTGCGCCGCCAGGCGAGCCGGTGACTCAGGCCAGCAGCTCGGCGATCTTGGCCCGGACCTCGGGCGTGTCGAGGCCGCGCACGGTGAGCGTGGTGCGGCGGCGGACGATGTCGTCCACCGTCGCCGCCCACTCGTGGTCGCGGGCGTAGACCGCCTGCGCCCAGATGTCGGGCCCGTCGGGGTGGATGCGCTCGCCGAGCGACGGGTCCTCGCGGATCATCCTGGCCAGGTCGAACGCGATCGACCCGTAGTGGGTGGCGAGGTGCCTGGCGACCAGCGGGTCCATGCGGGCGTCGCGCTCGCGGTCGGTCCACAGCCGCATGGCCACCGCGTCGGGGCTGGCCAGGCCCGGCAGCGGCACCGCGGGCAGCGGGGTGACGAGGTCGTCGCCGAGCGGCCGGTCGGGCAGGTGGGCGAGGATGTCGAAGACGTGCTTGCCGATGTGCCGGTACGTCGTCCACTTGCCGCCCGCCACCGACAGCATGCCGCCGGAGCCCATGGTCAGCACGGTCTCCCGCTTGGCCGCCGTCACGTCCTCCGGCCCGCCGGGCAGCACCCGCAGGCCGGCGAAGGCGTAGGTGATGTCCTCGCGCCTGAGCTGGGTGTCGCGTACGGCGTGTCCCGCCTCGTCGAGGATCTGCGCGATGTCGGCCTCGGTGGGGCGGACGTCGGCCGGGTCGCCCACGTACTCCTCGTCCGTGGTGCCGAGCAGCAGGTGGTCCTCCCACGGGATGGCGAACGACACCCGGTACTTGTCGATGGGCGTGGTCAGCGCCGCCTTCCACGGCTCGTGGCGGCGCAGCACCAGGTGGGCGCCCTTGGACAGGCGGATGCTCGGTGCGGCGGCCGGGTCCTCCATGCGCCGCAGGTGGTCCACCCACGGCCCGGTGGCGTTGAGCACGAGCCTGGCCGAGACGCCGAACTCGGTGCCGTCGAGCCGGTCGCGCAGCTCGGCGCCGCACACGGTGCCGTTCGACTTGCGCAGATCGACGACCTCGGCGTGGTTGAGCACGGTGGCGCCCGCGTCGACGGCGGCCCGCACGGTCATGACGGCCACGCGGGAGTCGTTCATCTGGTGGTCGCCGTAGACGGCCGCGCCGCGCAGGCCCTCGGTGCGCAGCGCCGGCACCTTGGCCACGGCCTGGTTCGGCGTGATGACCTTGCCCATGCCGTCGCCGAACACCGACAGCGCCGAGTACAGGAACACGCCCGCGCCCAGCTTGGCCGCGCCGTGCGGCCCGCCCTTGTAGATGGGCACCAGGAACGTCAGCGGCTTGACCAGGTGGGGCGCGATGTCGGCGGCCAGCGCCCGGCGCTCGCGGTGGTTCTCCGCCACCAGCTTGACGTTGCCCGTCTGCAGGTAGCGCAGGCCGCCGTGGACGAGCTTGGACGAGGCGCTGGAGGTGGCGCCGGCGAAGTCGCCCGCGTCCACCATCGCCACCCGCAGCCCTGCCTGGGCGGCCATCCAGGTGACCGAGGTGCCGAGGATGCCGCCGCCGATCACCAGCAGGTCGAATGTGGTGGTGGAGAGCTCCTCGCGGACCTGTGCCCGGTCGGTGCCGATCGTGGTGGTCATGCACACTCCTCCTGCTCGACCCAGTCGAGGGTCCTGGCCACGGCCTTCTTCCAGTTGCGGTATTCGCGCTCGCGGACCTGCTCGTCGATGGCCGGCCGCCACTCGGCGGCCTTGTGCCAGTTGGCGCGCAGGCTGTCGAGATCGGGCCAGTAGCCGGTGGCGAGGCCCGCGGCGTACGCGGCGCCGAGCGCGGTCGTCTCCGACACCATCGGCCTGATCACCGGCACGGCCAGCACGTCGGCGAGCGTCTGCATGAGCAGGTTGTCGGCCGTCATGCCGCCGTCGGCGCGCAGCGTCGTCAGCGCAAGTCCGGAGTCGGCGTTCATGGCGTCGACGACCTCGCGGGTCTGCCACGCGGTCGCCTCCAGCACGGCCCGCGCGATGTGTCCCTTGGTGACGAACCCGGTCAGCCCCGCGATCACGCCGCGCGCGTCGGAGCGCCAGTGCGGTGCGAACAGCCCGGAGAAGGCGGGGACGAAGTAGCAGCCGCCGTTGTCGTCGACGGTCCGCGCCAGCGTCTCGATCTCGGCCGCGCTGGAGATCAGGCCGAGGTTGTCGCGCAGCCACTGCACCAGCGAGCCGGTGACCGCGATGGCGCCCTCCAGCGCGTACGTGGCCGGTCCCGCGCCGATCTGGTAGCCCACGGTGGTCAGCAGGCCGTGCTTGGAGACCACGGGCTCGTGCCCGGTGTTCATCAGCAGGAAGCTGCCCGACCCGTACGTGCTCTTCACCTCGCCGGGGGAGAAACAGGTCTGGCCGAACAGCGCCGCCTGCTGGTCGCCGAGCGCCGACGCCACCGGGACGCCGTCCTGCGTGCGCCCGTAGATCTCGGCCGACGGGCGGATCTCCGGCAGCATGGCGCGCGGCACCCCGAGCGCGGCCAGCAGCTCGTCGTCCCACTCCAGGGTGTGGATGTTCATCAGCATGGTGCGGCTGGCGTTGGTCACGTCGGTGATGTGACGCCCGGTGAGGTTCCACAGCAGCCAGCTGTCCATCGTGCCGAACAGCACCTCGCCGCGCTCGGCCCGCTCGTGCAGGTCGTACTCGTCGAGCAGCCAGCGGATCTTGGGCCCGGAGAAGTAGGTGTGCAGCGGCAGCCCCGCCCGCTCCTTGAACAGCGGCTCCTGGTCGGCCAGCGACCTGGTCAGCGCGTCGGTGCGGGTGTCCTGCCAGACCACCGCGGGGCAGACGGGACGTCCGGTGTCGCGCTCCCACAGCACCGTGGTCTCGCGCTGGTTGGTGATGCCCAGCGCCGCGATGCGGCCGCTGCCGACGCCGGCCCCGTTCACCGCCTCGGCCAGCACGCCGCGCACGCATTGCCAGATCTCGCCGGCGTCGTGCTCGACCCAGCCCGGCCTGGGGAAGATCTGCCGGTGCTCGCGCTGGGCGACGGAGATGATGTGGCCGCCTTCGTCGAAGACGATGCACCGGCTGGACGTGGTGCCCTGGTCGATGGCTGCGATGTAGTGGGGTCCAGGCACTGGGTTCCTCGCTAGTGCTCCGGGTTCGACAATGCCGAACGAATGCTATGTGGTGGGTGATAGGTGTTCAAGTGTCATCTCGCGAGGTCACGGGTGATCGCCCGGGCGGCGTCCCGTACGTAGGAGACGTACTCCATGCGCAGTGCGCCGCCGGGCGCGAGCCGCTCGACGGCGCCGCGGATGCCGATCGCGCCCACCACCAGGCCGCGCGGGTCCTTGATCGGCGCGGCGATGGCGACCTCGCCCTCCGTCAGCTCCTCCATCTCCGCCGCCCAGCCGCGCGAGCGCACCAGGTCGAGCTCCCGCTCCAGGGCGGCCGGGTCGGCCAGCGTGTTCTTGGTGTAGGGCTCGAGGGGGCCGGCCGGCGGCTCGTCATAGGGGTCGTAGGCGAGCAGCACCTTGCCCAGGGCGCTCGCGTGCGTCGGCAGGTACGTGCCCACCTGCAGCGTCTGCATGCTGTCGTCGGGGCGGAAGACGTGGTGGATGACGAGCACGTGGCCTTCGTGCAGGGTGCCGATCCAGGCGCTCTCCCTGCTGCGGCCGGCCAGCGCGTCGGCCCAGTTGATGGCGCGGGCGCGCAGCTCGTTGACGTCGAGGTAGCTGCTGCCGAGGTGGAGCAGGGTGGCGCCCAGGCGGTACTTGCCGGTCTCCTGGTCCTGCTCGACGAAGCCCACCCGCACGAGGGTCCGCAGGATGCCGTGTAGCGTCCCCTTCGGCAGGCCGAGCGCTCTGGCCAGCTCGGCCACCCCGAGCCGGCGCGGGCCGGAGGCGAGCAGCCGCAGGATCGCGGCGGCTCGTTCGACGGACTGAATCGTCTCTCCCACGTGAGGGACACTAGCGCACTTTCGTTCGGCAATGCCGAACGTGAACTTAATGGAACAATGGTTTCGATAGTATCCCGGCACACGGCGAGGAGACTCGATGGACCGACCTTCCCGTTCCGCGGGGACCGTGCGGCCGGGCGGCCGCACCGCGCGGGTGCGCGCCGCCGTGCTCGAGGCCACCCAGGACGCGCTGGTCGAGCACGGTTTCCACGCGCTGAGCATGGATCAGATCGCGGCCAGGGCGGGCGTCGGCAAGACGACCGTCTACCGGCGCTGGGGCAGCCCCGCGGGCCTGGTGACCGATCTGATGAACGAGCTCGCGAACCAGTCCGCGCCGCACTCCGACACCGGCGGCATCGAGAGCGACCTGCGCGCGAACGCGATCATGGTGCTGGACGCGATCACCGACCCGCGCCTCGGGGCCACGTTCCAGGCCGTCATCGCCGCCGCCACCGGCGATGCGGAGGCGGCACGCGCGCTGCACACCTTCTATCGGCGCCGCATCGAGGAGTGGGCCGCCGTCGTGGACCTCGCCGTCGCCAGGGGCGAGCTGCCGCCGGGCACCGACGGTAAGGAGCTGATCAAGGCCATCTCCGCGCCGCTGTACTACCGGCTGGTCGTCACGCGCGAGCCGGTCACGCGGGAGGTCGCGATGGCCTCCGTGGCCCGCGCGCTCGCCGCCGCGAAGGCGGGCGCGTTCGTGACGGAGGATCAGTGACGATGCGGCCGTGACGGCGGGTCCGCCGCGGAACGGGCGTGAAGCCGTGTCACGACGAGCGCGGCCAGATCGAGCCGTACCACCACAGGATCCCGCCCATCACGACCATGCCGCCCGCCGTGGCGAGCCTGCCCAGCCAGTCGGCGGGCGGGCCGGTGAACGGAAGCTGCTTGCGGTGGTGGCCCCACGGGCAGTCGTTCTCCACCCGGGTCGAGTCGATGAGCGTCTCCGGCGCGCTGTCGCTCACCGCGAACGCCTCGATGTGGGCGCTGCTGCCCTTGCGCACCTTCACGTGCCGCACGATCGACTTGCGGGCCGGGATCGAGCCGCTGGCCACGCTCTCGCCGTCGGCCTTCAGGTCGAACCTGACCATCTGGCGGGTCTGGTTGCGCAGCCGCACGGTCGCCCGGCCCGTACGGCAGGCCACGTCGTCCACCGTCATCGTGAACGGGTCGCCGGTGTCCTGTCCCGGCCAGGCATGGGCGGGCGACGGCAGCAGCAGGGCGGGAAGGAGCGCGAGAGCCGCCAGTGGCAGGCAGGCAAGGACCAAACGAGTACCGATGCGCATGGCTCCCCCCAACGCGATCTTCGCTACCTAAAGTTCCCAAGCGTGTACGAAAAGTAACATGGAGGGATCGGGGGAGCGCGCACCCCCTGTGAACCTTCATGATGGATGTATGGCGGAAGCGATCTACGTCGGCGGGTTGTTGGTGGCGACGCCGCTTCTCGACGACCCCAACTTCCGGCGTAGTGTCGTGCTGATTCTGGAACACGACCACGACGGCGGAACGTTGGGCGTCGTGCTCAACAGGCCGAGCGACATCTCGGTGACCCAGGTGCTCCCGGTCTGGGATCCTCTCGTCACCGGGCCGCCGGTGCTGTTCGAGGGCGGGCCCGTGCAAACCGACAGCGCGCTCGCATTGGCCGCGGTCCCGAGCGGCGAGGAGCCCCTGGGCTGGCGGCGGCTGCACGCCGGCACCGACTCGGTGGCCAGGCTGGGCACGGTCGATCTCGACGCGCCCCCCGAGATCCTCCAGGGCGAGATCGCGCAGATGCGCATCTTCGCCGGGTACGCGGGATGGTCGGCGGGCCAGCTCGAAAGCGAGATAGCCGAAGGCGCCTGGTACCTCGTCGACTCCGAGGTCGGCGACACCTTCCACGCCGACCCCGCGTCCCTGTGGCGGCAGGTGCTGCGCCGCCAGCGCGGGGAGCTGGCGTTCGTGGCCACCTGCCCCGACGATCCGACCATGAACTGACGCCCGCCCCCGTGCGGGCGTCAGTGGTCACGTCGGCGGTCAGGGCTGCTGGTCCCAGCCGGGGCGCAGGCAGCGCTCGGCCATCTCCAGCGTCTGCGCCGTGCGCTCCTTCAGCTCCGTCAGTGACGCGGCGTCACGCGGGCACTCCATGCCGACGCGCATGACCGACATCGCGAACGCCACGATGAGGTGGGCGAACCGGTCCTCGTCCGGGTCGGTGCCGCGGCGGGCGGCGATCTCCGCGGCCAGGCGCCGCTCGGTCTCGGCGCCTCGGGCGGCCGAGAGCCCGACCAGGTGCGGATAGCGCTCGAACAATCTGCGGAGTTTGAGGAACCTCTCCGCATCCTCCGGCGTTGACTCCTCCAGGTCGGCGAGCACGGCGCGCAGCGCGCTCATCAGGGAGGCGAACGGCGGCTCGTCGTGCGGGCGTTCGGCCAGGATGTCCAGCATGATCGCCTCGCCGTGGTCGTGGAACCACAGCACCAGGTGGTCCTTGCTGGTGAAGTAGCGGAAGAAGGTGCGAGGGGAGATCTCGACCGCCCCCGCGATCTGCTCCACGGTGGTCGACTCGTACCCTTGTTCGAGGAAGAGGTCGAGCGCGGCGTCGAGGATGGCGGCGCGCGTTCTCTCCTTCTTACGTTCCCGCAGACCCACGGTCGTCACCTCCTCGACATCAAACTGTCACAGTGTGCCATAAGTCATAGCCAGCCGCATAAAAGTCAGTTGTGAAGTGTCATGCTGTGTCATTAGATTAGCTGGCACTTTGACATGCATGTGCCCTGATCTGGGGCGACACGTGGGAAATAGGGGGATTTATGGCTCACGCGAAGGCGGTCGACACACCGTCGTCGCCCGGCCCGGCCGAGACGGGGACCGGGGGTAACCCGTGGCTTGTTCTGCTGGCGGTCAGCCTCGGGGTCATCATGGTGATGCTCGACGGCACGGTCGTCGGCATCGCGAATCCGGTCATTCAGGCCGACTTGAAGGCGTCGCTGTCCGACCTGCAGTGGGTGACCAGTGGCTACCTGCTGGCGCTCGCGGTCTTCCTGATCACCGCCGGCAAGCTCGGTGACCTCTTCGGCCACAAGCGGGTCTTCCTCATCGGCGTGGCGGGCTTCGCTCTGTCGTCGGTGGGCATCGGCTTCAGTGCCGAGCTCGCCGACATCGTTCCCGGTGTCACCCCCATCGGCACGCTGATCGGCCTGCGGGTGGCCCAGGGTCTGTTCGGCGCGCTGCTGCAGCCCGCCGCGCTGGCGCTGCTGCGCGGCGCGTTCCCCGGCCCCAAGCTGAACCAGGCGATGGGCGCGTGGGGCGCCATCATCGGTCTGTCCAGCGCCGCGGGCCCGATCGTGGGCGGCCTGCTCGTCGACGCCGTCAGCTGGGAGTCGGTCTTCTTCATCAACGCCCCCGTCGGCGTCATCGCGCTCATCATGGGCATCCTCCTGATCAAGGAGAACCGCGCGCAGACCCTCGCCAGGATCGACTGGCTGGGCGTGGTGCTGCTGTCGGGCGCGATGTTCTCGCTGGTCTGGATGATCATCAAGGCCCCCGACTGGGGCTGGGGCGACAGTACGACGCTGACGTTCCTCGCCGTGTTCGCGGTGCTCATCGGCCTGTTCATCTTCTGGCAGAGCCGCGCCAAGCAGCCGCTGGTGCCGCTGTCGCTGTTCGCCAACCCGTCCATCTCCATCGGCACCTTCCTGATGATGATGGTCGCCTTCGCCATGTTCGGCGCGATGTTCTTCCTGGGCTTCTTCTTCCAGGGCGTGCACGGCCTGACGCCGCTGGAGGCGGGCCTGCGCATGCTGCCGATGAGCGCGGGCATGATCTTCGCATCGCCGCTGGCCGGCATGGCGCTCAGCAGGTTCGGCCCCAGGCTCACCATGGCCGGCGGCCTGCTGATCACCGCGTTCGCGATGTTCCTCATGTCGCGGCTCGGCATCGACGCCACGTTCATCGAGAGCGCCATCCCGTTCGTGCTGCTCGCCTTCGGCCTCTCGCCGGTCTTCGTCGGCGCCACCGAAGTCATCGTGGGCAACGCGCCGGTCGAGCTGAGCGGCGTCGCGGGCGGTGTGCAGCAGTCGGCCATGCAGGTCGGCGGCGCGCTCGGCACCGCCATCCTGGGCGCGGTGATGGCCTCGGAGATCTCCAGCAAGATGCCCGGCTACCTCGGCCCGATCGCCCAGCAGATCCCGCCGGCGCAGATGAGCGCGCTGGAGAAGGCCGCCGCGTTCGGCGCGGCGCCCCCCGGGCTGCCCGAGCCGATCGTCAGCGCCGTCCACAACTCCTTCATGGACGGCATGCACCTCGCCTTCGTCGTGAGCACCGTCATCGCGGTGATCACGGCCGCTCTGACGATGTTCGTCAAGGCCGGCAGGAAGACCGAGGGCGCCCCGGTCCACGTGGGCTGAACCCCGGCGCGCGCGCCCGCACGTCCCGTGGTCCCTGGGCGCGCCGCGCAGCGGTGCGCGTCCGTACGGCCTCCGTCCCTTTCCCGGCGGGGGCCGTACGCGCTCTGCGAGGTCCTGGACGGGCATAAACTCGATGGGGTGAGCACGAAGATCCTCCCAGAGCAGGAGACCACTCCGCGGACGTCGCACGGCGACGGCGATCACGAGCGGTTCGCCCACTACGCGGACAAGCACAAGATCACCGAGAGCATGGTGACCGGCACGCCCATCCGTGCCCTGTGCGGCAAGGTCTGGGTGCCCAGCCGTGACCCCAAGAAGTACCCGGTCTGCCCGGAGTGCAAGGAGATCTACGAGAGCCTGCCGCCCGGCGGCGGCGAGGGCGACGACAAGCAGTGAGTGTTGCTGAGCGGTAATCCCCGCGCGGAGCGTTACGGTCTGTAGCCAGATCGTCTCGCTACCGTGGGGGATTGCATGGTCCGGCGCGCGACCGCCGTCTCGTTGGCATGCCTGCTCGCGGCCGGGCTCATCCCGCCGCCGCGGCCGGGCGCGGCGCTCTCGCACGGATCGGCGTCCAGGTCGAAGACCGAGCCGGGGGAGCGGTGCGGCGACGGGCGGCCTGAGGCGGCCGCTCCTGCCCGCGCCCCCGCCCCGCGCTCGCCCGCACCCGAAGACGTCGCCAAGGTCATCGCCGAGCTCGGCCGCCGCCTGGCCGGGGTCACCCCGCCGTCGCGGATCACCGTGCCCACCCGGGTCCACGTGATCGCCGGCGCCGCCGGCCGCCCGGTCTCCGACGAGGCGGTCAAGGCCCAGATCGACGTGCTCAACTCCGCGTACGCCGGCAAGTTCGGCGGCGTCGACACCGGCGTGCGCTTTCGCCTCGACCGCATCACGGTCCGGCAGAGCGAGGCCTGGTTCGCCGATCCCGTCGGCAACGAGAAGGTCATGAAAAGGGCCCTGCACGCGGGCGGGCCGGACACGCTCAACCTCTACATCGCCCAGCTCAGCGAGCTGATGCTGGGCTTCGCCAGCTACCCGTACTGGTACGAGGGCGCGCCCGCGCTCGACGGCGTCGTGATCGACTGGCGCAGCCTGCCCGGCGGCGCGATGACCGACTACAACCGGGGCTTCACCGGCGTCCACGAGATCGGCCACTGGCTCGGCCTGTTCCACACGTTCGAGAACGGCTGCCGCGAGCCCGGCGACGGCATCGACGACACCCCGCCGGAGGCCCGGCCCACCGAGGCGTGCCCGCAGGACAAGGACACCTGCGCCGACCGGCCGGGCAAGGACCCCGTGCACAACTTCATGGACTACGCGCACGACCGCTGCATGTGGGAGTTCACCGCAGGTCAGGCCCGCCGCATGCACGAGATGTGGGCGGCGTTCCGCACCCCGGCCAGGGGCAGGTCGGCGGCCTGAACCGGGCGAACTACGATGTGCGGGTGACAGCACCAAAAGCACTCGACACTCCCACGAAGCCGCCGGGCATCTTCAACTCCGCATACCGGACGGCCACCTTAGGGATCCTGCTGGTGGTCACGCTGATCGCCTTCGAGGGCATGTCGGTCGGAGTGGTCATGCCGTCCGTCGCCGACGAGCTCAACGCCCTCGATCTGTACGGCATCAGCTTCTCCGCCTTCCTCATCGCCAGCCTGTTCATGAACGTCGTGGCCGGGCTCTGGTCGGACCGGCGCGGGTACCCGGCGCCGTTCCTGGCCGGCGTGGTGCTGTTCGCCGCCGGCATGGCGCTGGCCGGGGCGGCGTCCAGCGCCGGGATGTTCCTGCTCGCGCGGGCCGTGCAGGGGCTGGGCGGCGGCTCCGCCATCGTCGCCCTGTACGTGATGATCGCCCGCGTCTACCCCGCGGACATCCGGCCCAAGGCGTTCGCCGCGATCTCCGCCGCCTGGGTGGTGCCCGCCATGGTGGGACCGTCCGTGGCCGGGTTCGTCGGCGACACGTGGGGATGGCGCTACGTCTTCTACGGCATCGTGCCGCTGGTCGTGCCCGCGCTGGTGATGCTCGTACCGGCGCTGCGCATGGGCTCCGAGCACGAGGCCGAGCCCGCCAGCGGACCGCGCTCGAAGCCCGTGGCGATGACGCTCGCCGCCACCGCGACCGCCGGCGGCGCCGGGCTGCTGCTGTACGGCGTGGACGGGCTGCACCGCGACGCCCTGCCCGCCGCCCTGGAGAGCGCGGCCGGGCTCGCGCTGCTCGTCTTCGGCCTGTACCGGCTGCTGCCGCCGGGCGCGCTGCTGCTGCGGCGCGGGCTGCCCACGACCGTCCTCATGCGCGGGTTCTTCTCCGCCTCCTTCTTCGGCGTCAACAGCTTCATCCCGCTGGCGCTGCAGGAGGTGAAGGACTTCGACACCACCTCGGCGGGCATCGCGCTCACCACCGGCGCGCTGGGCTGGTCGGCGGGGGCGTACCTGCAGGCCAGGCACTCCACCGATGCGCACAAGCGGATCAGGCTGGGCGCCGGCTGCGTCACCACCGGCATCCTCGTCAGCCTGCTGTCGGTGCTGCCCGGCGTGACGGGGTGGATCGCCGTGCCCGCGTGGATCATCGCCGGCCTCGGCATGGGCTACGGCATCACCACGGTCAACGTCACCGCGCTCAAGCAGTCGCCGCTGAACGAGCAGGGCGCGAACTCGGCCGCGCTGTCGGTGTCCGACCAGTTCGGCTCGGCGCTGTCGGTCGGGATCGGCGGCGCGCTGGTGAACGTGATCGGCCACGCCCCGTCGCAGATCGCCACCGGATTCCTCGTCATCTCCGGCCTCATGGCGGCCATCGCGTTCAGCGGGACCCTGCTGGCCGGGCGTACCCGCTGAGATCCCGCTGTAATTCCGTCCCTCCCGTCACAGCCGTCACAGTTCGCCTGCCGTCGATCGCAAGGAGTGATAGGACAGCGGACGAGGAGGTGACATGGAGGGTGATCACCGGGTCTGGCCCCCGCTGCCGGGGCCCAGGCACCGCCGTCCTTCGGCTCCTTCGCCTTCTCCAGAAGAGTCCCCTTCTGATCAGGCGCCGTCTGATCGGACACCGCCCCGGGCCGACCAGCCACCGCCCCGGGGCGTACCGTCCCCGCGCCCCAAGACCATCCGGCCCCCGTACCAGGACGACCGCCGCCGGGCCGAGCAGCACTGGGCGGAGAGCCGCGCGCCTCGGCAGCAGCCGCCGCCCGCCTGGGGGCGCAGGAGGGCGCAGGACCACGCCGGCGAGCCCGGCCAGGGCGCGGAACCAGGCCCCTTCAGGGGTGAGGGGAGCCGCCGCAGGCCGCACGACGACGTACCGGCCTGGCCGCAGGACGAGGGACCGGCGTGGCAGCAGGACGGTGGGCCGGCCCGTCGGCGCTCCGACGACTCCGACTGGGGCAGCTCCGACGGCTCCGGCTGGGCGCGCACCGAGGCCCAGAGCTCGGGAAGGGACGGCGGCGGCTGGGGGCGTGCCGAGAGCCAGGGCTCGGGAAGGGACGGCGGCGGCTGGGGGCGTGCCGGGACCGGGGGCTCCGGGAGTGACGGCGACGGCGGCTGGGATCACGACCCCGCTCGGGGCCGTGACGAGGACGCGGGGCGGAGGCGGCGGCATCCGCTGGATCTGGAGCCGGACAGGGAGTTCTGGGGCGACGACGACCTGGACGACGACGCGGACGACGACGAGCCGTCCTGGAAGCCGCGCATCCGCGGCGCCGTCCGCAGGAGCGGCGCCGCCGACGACGACCTGCCTCCCTCGGCCCACCTCTACCGCTCGCCCACGGCGCCCAGGCAGCACGCGACGCGCGCCCAGAGCGGCGCTGGGACGGCAGGGACGGCCAAGAAGGTCGCGGCCGTGCTCGTGGCCCTGGCGGCCGGTACGGCGCTCGTCGCGGCGGCCACGAGCGCCGCCCTGCGGTTCGTCGCCCCGCAGCAGGAGACGGACCGTCTCAGCGACACGCAGGCCGGGGTGGCGGCGACGCTGCCCGAGGGCTGGCGCACGGACCAGGTGCCGCCGGCGACGGGCTTCACGTCCGCCGCCCGCGACGGCGCCGGCGCGGTGGTGATGGCCCGCCCGCTGCCGGGGCCGATCGAGGACGCGAAGAAGACCGCGGCGCAGGCCGCCCAGCTCTACTCCAGGCTGCTGCTCAAGGGCGACCGCGTGACGGTCGTGGACGATCGCGGCACCCAGGACGGCTACACGCGGGCGCTGCGCGCCGAGTACCGCGATGTGGTCAACCGACCGGCGTTCCTGCGCGTGATGCTCGTCACTCGTGAGGAGCGGCCGGTGCTGCTCGTCGGGCTGCTGCACCCCGAGGACCAGGCCCGCAGGCAGGCGCTCGAGGCGGTCATGACGAGCCTCCGATAAGCCGCATAGCACGTGAGGAGAACCTTGGCCAGAATCCCCGTCTCACGGCACGTCTTGTCGGTGGCCCCGATTACCCTTGGATCACTGTGAGAGAGCGAAGCACACCAACCCCAGAGGTGATGCGGTGAGCACCTTCGCCGCGTCCCACCTTTCGCCTTCCTATCCAGATCGGGCCGCCTGGGGCACCGCTCCCAAGCTGCGCGCCTGGCAGCAGCAGGCGTTCGACCTCTACTTCAGCCGCGAGCCGCGCGACTTCCTCACCGTGGCGACGCCGGGCGCGGGCAAGACGACCTACGCCCTGCGCATCGCCAGCGAGCTGCTCGCCAGGGGCGTGGTCAGGGCGGTCACGATCGTGACGCCCACCGAGCACCTCAAGCGCCAGTGGGCCGACGCCGCAGGGCGGGTGGGCATCGCCATCGATCCCGAGTTCAAAAACAGCCAGGGCACCACCTCGCGCGACTACATCGGGGTGGCGGTGACCTACGCGCAGGTCGCCATGCATCCGGCGCTCCACAGGGCCCGCACCGAGGCCCGCAAGACGCTCGTCATCTTCGACGAGATCCACCACGCGGGCGACGCCAAGTCGTGGGGCGATGGCGTCCGCGAGGCGTTCGAGCCCGCCACCAGGCGGCTGCAGCTCACCGGCACTCCCTTCAGGTCCGACGACAACCCGATCCCGTTCGTCACCTATGAGGAGGACGCCGAGGGCGTCAAGCGCAGCGTCTCCGACTACTCCTACGGCTACGGCCCCGCGCTCGCCGACGGGGTCGTCCGCCCGGTGATCTTTCTGGCGTACTCCGGCGAGATGAAGTGGCGCACCCGCGCGGGCGACGAGATCGCCGCCTCGCTCGGCACCCCGCTCACCAAAGACCAGCTCTCCCAGGCGTGGCGGGCCGCGCTCGACCCCAAGGGCGATTGGATCCGCCAGGTCATGCAGGCCGCCGACCGCCGGCTCACCGAGGTGCGCAGGGGCGTGCCCGACGCCGGGGGCCTCGTCATCGCCACCGACCACGAGGCCGCCCGCGCCTACGCCCGCCACCTGCGCAACATCACCGGCGAGACCGCCACGGTGGTGCTCTCCGACGACCCTGGCGCGTCGAAGAAGATCAAGCAGTTCTCGGCCTCGCAGGACCGCTGGCTGGTGGCCGTGCGCATGGTGTCGGAGGGCGTCGACATCCCCCGCCTGTGCGTGGGCGTCTACGCCACCTCCACCTCCACGCCGCTCTTCTTCGCCCAGGCCGTGGGCCGCTTCGTCCGCGCTCGCAAGCGCGGCGAGACCGCGTCCGTCTTCCTCCCCTCGGTGCCGACCCTCCTGGGCCTGGCCAACGAGATGGAGGCCGAGCGCGACCACGTGCTCAACAAGCGGCCGCCCGAGGACGGCCTCGACGACACCCTGCTCGAACAGGCCAACCGCCAGAAGGACAACCCCGACGTCCTGGGCGACGAGCTGCCGTTCGAGACGATGGAGGCCACCGCCACCTTCGACCGCGTGCTGTTCGACGGCGGCGAGTTCGGCACCGGCGGCGCGGTCGGCTCGGCCGAGGAGGAGGACTTCATCGGCCTGCCCGGCCTGCTCGAGCCCGACCAGGTGGCCACGCTGCTGCGCAAGCGGCAGTCCGAGCAGCAGGCGGCGCGGCGCAAGCAGCAGGCGGCCCAGCCCAAGCAGGAGCCGGCCCCGCACGAGCAGATCGCCGAGCTGCGCCGCGAGCTCAACGGCCTCGTCGGCGCGTGGAACCACCGTACGGGCCAGCCCCACGGCGTGATCCACAACGAGCTGCGGCGGGCCTGCGGCGGGCCCCCGATCGCGCAGGCGACGGTGGAGCAGATCCAGGAGCGCATCGCCATGATCCGCCGCTGGGCCACCCAGCGCCGCTGACCCCCCCTCAGCCGATCGCGCCCGGCCTCCCGGAAGGGGTCCCGTGCGGTGCCCGGTTTCTGGGAGGGGTCCGGTGCGGCGTCCGGTTTTCGGGAGGGGTCCGGTGCGGCGCTCGGCTTCTGGGAGGAGCCCGGCAAAGCGCCCCGTGCTCGGATCAGCCCTGCTCGATGGCCCGCGCCGGGACACGGTCCGCGCGGCCACCGCGCCTTGGGCGGCACGCAGTGCTCTGCGCCCTGGGGAAAGCCCCAGGTGGTGTGCCTTTTGCGCCTGGGACGAACTCCGTGCGGTGCCCCATGCCCGAGGCGACCTCCACCCCCGAAGTGGGTTCTGCGTCCGGGGCGGGCTCCTCGTCTGAGGTGGGTCTGTGTCCGGGGCGGGCTCCTCGTCTGGGGGGTTCTGCGTTCGAGGTGGGCTCCTTGCCTGGGGTGGGTCTGTGTCCGGGGCGGGCCCCTTGCCTGGGGGTTCTGTGCCTGGGACGTGGGGCATGTTCCTGGTCATCCCAGGTCAAGGGATATGAGGCTGGCCGTCACGTTACGTGGCTATGCGCATTTGGTCACAGAGCGCTGGCCTTCTGTTAGAAGCCCGACGGAACCGGCAACAACACTCTTGGCTGTCTTGGGATACGCAGAAGGACTTTGCCCATGTCGTCTGAGGCCACCGGAAAGCCGACGCTCACCGTCACCTCTGGCCTCTCTCGAAATGCGATCATCATCAAGCTCGAAGGCGAGCTCGACGTCAACGCGTTGCCCATCTTCCAGGAGCACATCCAGCGCATCTGGGAGCTGTCTCCCAAGCCCTTTCTCATCCTCGACCTCGGCGAGCTCTCGTTCTGCGACTCCATGGGCATGAACGAGCTCGTCCACCTCATGCAGCGCTGCGAGGCGCAGGGCACCCGGCTGCTGCTCGGCGGGGTGCAGGGGGTGATGGCGCGGGTTCTGTCGATCACCGGGCTGCGGCACGCGTTCGAGGTGTACGCCCGGTTCGACGACGCGATGCGGCTGGCCGTCACCCACGCCTGACCGGCGCGAGCACCGGCTCCCACGGTCTCGGCCTGCGGCCGCCGGCGTGCGCAGAGGCTTCCCGGTCCCGGCCTACCGCCGCCGGCATGCGCAGCGGCTTCCTGGCCCCGGCCTGCGACCGCCGTCTTGCCGGCCCCTGCCATGGGCGCCTCGCGAGCAGTCCGATCGGCCCCGGCCACCGGCTGCTCGATCGGGCTGGCTCATGCGGCGGGGATCGGGCGGCCGCTGTGGCCGTCGACCGGGGTCACGCCGGCCTCGAAGTGCAGCGGCACCGACAGCGACGCCGTGCCGCCGCGCACGTGGACCGGCCGCGTGTAGGCGTGGCGCGACGGGTGGCGGCCGGTGCGCGGCGGTGCGTACACCCAGATCATCAGCTTCTTGCCGCGGGGGAGCAGGACCACCTCGGCCCGGTCGCACTCGCCGGATACGGCCGGCCAGGTCAGCACGAGGTGCCGGCCCACCTCGGCGGAGGCGGGGACGGGCTCGTGGGCCTGGCAGGGCGGAGCGGCGGGCGGCCGGGCGGCGGCGACCTCGGTCGCGGGCCCCGTCCCCGCGTGAGCGGGGGCGGGCGGCGGGCGCAGCGCGCTCACCGCGATGGTGCCGGCCTCGAGCAGCGCCAGCGTCACGACGGCCGCCGTGCGGTCGGCCCAGGTGCCCCTGACCAGCAACCACAGGGCGAGCGGCCCGAGAACGAGCCAGGCCACGCCGAGTGACACGAGCAGCATGGAGAACCTCCCACCGCTGAGGAAGAGTGATCACTCTCCGTGGTACTCCGGCTTCGGAGCGGGGTCCGTTCTCCTCGATATCACATGACCGCAGCGTTGCAAACCGTATACGTTGGGTGAGCGCGTGCGGGCGCGCGGCAGAGCGGCCCGGTGCCGGGTCCGGGGCTCAGCGCACGACGGGGGTGCCTTCGAGGGTGACGCCGGCCTGCTCCATCTCCGCCAGCGCCGCCTCGGTCGTCTCGGGCGCCACGCCGGCCGTCAGATCGAGCAGCACCCGTACGGACAGGCCGTGCTCGGCCGCGTCGAGCGCAGTGGCGCGGACGCAGTGGTCGGTGGCGATGCCCACCACGTCCACCTCCGTCACGCCGCGGTCGGCCAGCCACCGCACCAACGGCACGCCGTCCTCGGAGCGGCCCTCGAAGCCGCTGTAGGCCGCCTCGTAGGCCCCCTTGCTGAAGACCTCCTCGACCCGGGAGGCGTCGAACGCGGGGTGGAACTCGGCGCCGGGCGTGCCGGCCACGCAGTGGGCCGGCCAGCTCGCGGCGTAGTCGGGGTTCTCGGCGAAGTGGTCGCCGGGGTCGATGTGGTGGTCGCGGGTGGCCACGACGTGGTCGTAGGGGTGCTCGGCCACGTGGCGGGAGATCGCCGCGGCCACCTCCGAGCCGCCGGCCACGGCCAGGCTGCCGCCTTCGCAGAAGTCGTTCTGCACATCGACGACGATCAACGCGGTGCCCATAGGTAGCACGATACGTCAGGCGAATTCGGTGGGAATCGCCGCGTACCCCCGGCCGAGCTGGAGCGCCTCCTGGGGGAGCGTGGCGACGGCCGCGGCGTGGCGCTCGCGGGCGGCGGACAGCGGCTCGCGCCCGACGATCTCGCCGTCGCGCACCAGCTCGTGCAGCAGCGGCACGCCGCCCTCCGGCACGAGCCCGCTGGTGGTGATGAGCTCGACCTCGGCGTGGCCGGAGTCGTTGATGATCCGGTACGCGTTCTTGCGCCCGCCGCGCGACGGCTTGCCCACCGACCGCTTGGCCACGGCCTCCAGCTTGCCCGTCGCCGTCTCCCTGGCCACCAGCTTGTAGACCAGGGCCGCCGTGGGCACGCCCGAGCCGGTCACCAGGGAGGTGCCGACGCCGTAGCCGTCCACGGGGGCGGCGGCGAGCGCGGCGATGGCGTACTCGTCGAGGTCGGAGGTGACGATGATCCGGGTGTCGAACGCGCCGAGCGAGTCGAGCAGCTCGCGCACCTCCTGGGCGGCGGCGGCCAGGTCGCCCGAGTCGATGCGGACCGCCCCGAGCTTCTGCCCGGCGACCTCGGTGGCCGTGCGCACGGCCTCGGCCACGTCGTAGGTGTCCACCAGCAGCGTGGTCCCGGTCCCGAGCGAGGCGACCTGGGCCTCGAACGCCGCCCGCTCCGAGTCGTGCAGCAGCGTGAACGCATGAGCCGCCGTGCCCGCCGTGGGCACGCCGTACATCTTCCCGGCCATCAGGTTGGAGGTGGAGGCGAACCCGGCGATGTAGGCGGCGCGGGCGGCGGCGACGGCGGCGTGCTCGTGCGTACGCCGCGAGCCCATCTCGATGATCGGCCGCTTGCCCGCCGCGTTGGTCATGCGCGAGGCGGCCGAGGCGATGGCGCAGTCGTGGTTGAGTATCGACAGCGTCAGCGTCTCGAGCAGCACGGCCTCGGCGAACGTGCCCTCCACGACCATGATCGGGGAGGCGGGGAAGTAGAGGTCGCCCTCCCGGTAGCCGTAGATGTTGCCGGAAAATCGGTAATCGGCGAGAAACGCCAGGGTCTCGTCGTCGACGATGTTGTGCTCGCGCAAGAAGGTGAGTTCATTGTCACCGAAACGGAAGTTCTCCAGCTCGTCGAGGACACGTCCCGTCCCCGCGACGACCCCGTATCGCCGCCCGCCGGGGAGATGGCGGGCGAACACCTCGAAGACCGCCCGCCGGTGCGCGGCACCACTGCGCAGGGCGGCCTGCAACATTGTCAGCTCATAGTGATCTGTGAGCAACGCAGTGCTCATGGTCATTCTCACGACTCGAAGACTACGGCCCAGATAGGGCAGACTCATGAATGTGGGTAGCACCGCTCCAATCGCCGTTGAGCGTCCGTCATCGGACGTCCGACCCGATCTGCCTTGGGTGACCATCGTCTGGAACGACCCCGTCAACCTCATGTCCTACGTGACCTATGTCTTCCAAACGGTCTTCGGCTACACCCGCGAAAAGGCCGAGAAGCTGATGCTCGACGTGCACCACAAGGGCAAGGCCGTCGTGTCGAGCGGCACGCGCGAGGAGATGGAAAGGGATGTGCAGATTCTCCACTCCTACGGCCTGTGGGCGACGCTCCAGCCGGACTCGAACAAGTGAGACCCGGTCGGGTGGGGCCCGATCCAACGGGGCTCGATCTCGTGGGGTCCGGTCAAGCGGGGCCCGGCAGAGTGAGGCGCACGGGCTGCGGCACTACCAGGAAGAGGCACAGGTGAGTTCGGGGTTCTCGCGGGGGAAGGACGGCGGGGTCGTCGCCGAGTTCGAGGCGGCGGAGGTCTCGCTGCTGCGCTCGCTGGTCTCCATGATGCTCGGCATCGTCTCGCCGGGGCAGACCAGCGACGACCCGCTCGAGCGCGCGCTCGGCATCGGCGACAGCGCGGCGCCGTCCGACCCCGTGCTCGCCCGGCTGTTCCCGTCGGCGTACGAGGACGAGAAGGACGCCGCGGAGTTCCGCCGCTACACCGAGGCGACGCTGCGCGACGGCAAGCGGGCCGACGCCCAGACCGTGCGCGACACCGCGCGGCCGGGCCGCGCCGAGCTGACGGCCGAGGAGGCGCAGGCGTGGCTGCGCTCGCTCAACGACCTGCGCCTGACGCTCGGCACCAAGCTCGACGTGACCGAGGAGGTCCACGACGAGATCGCCGTGATGTCGGAGGACGACCCCCGCTACCCGGCGTACGTCACCTACGACTGGCTGACCTACCTCCAGGACAGCCTGGTCCGGGCGCTCTGGTAACTTCCGGGCATGCTGTCGATCTCGCAGGAACTGGCTGACAAGATCGTCGCGCATGCCCGCGCCGATCACCCGGACGAGGCGTGCGGCGTCATCGCGGGCCGTAACGGCGTGCCCGAGCGCTTCATCCCGATGCAGAACGCCGAACGCTCGCCCACCTTCTACCGTTTCGACTCGATGGAGCAGTTCCGGGTGTGGAAGGAGATGGACGAGCGCGACGAGGAGCCGGTCGTCATCTACCACTCCCACACGGCCACCGAGGCGTACCCGTCGCGCACCGACGTCTCCTACGCCTCCGAGCCGAACGCCCACTACGTCCTGGTCTCCACGCGGGACGAGAACGAGGTGGAGTTCCGCTCCTTCCGGATCCTCGATGGGGAGATCACCGAGGAAGAGGTAAGGTTTCTCCCATGATGGTCAGGCCGGTGCAGAGCTTCCTGTTCGCACACACTCCTGCCGTCGTCGTCTACGACTGTCCGGCCGGAGACCCGCTGGTCTCCCGCCCGTAGGACACTTCGTCCGGCGGGCGGTGCGGCCGGCGTACGAGCCCATGGAATCCGCACCACTCCATCGGCGTTGCTGCCGATGGGACGACGACTGACCTGAGGAGACTGACCGCGATGGCCATCGAGGTTCGCATCCCGACCATCCTGCGTAACTACACCGACGGCGCGAAGGCCGTGAGCGCCGAGGGCGCCACGCTCGAAGAGCTGATCAGCGATCTCGAGTCCCGCCACCCCGGCATCAAGGAGCGGCTCGTCGACGACGGCAGCCTGCGCCGCTTCGTCAACGTCTACCTGAACGACGAGGACGTCCGCTTCCTCGGCGGTCTCGGCACCCCGCTGTCCGACGGCGACACGGTGACCGTCCTGCCTGCCGTGGCCGGCGGGTGACATGCGTTTCGACTCGCTGATCGACTCGGTCGGCCGCACCCCGCTGGTCGGGCTGCCCAGGCTGTCGCCCTCGGACGAGGTGCGCATCTGGGCCAAGCTCGAAGACCGCAACCCGACCGGGTCGATCAAGGACAGACCGGCCCTGTGGATGATCCAGCAGGCCGAGAAGGACGGGCTGCTCACGCCGGGCTGCACCATCCTCGAGCCGACGAGCGGCAACACCGGCATCTCGCTGGCCATGTCGGCCAAGCTCAAGGGCTACAAGCTGATCTGCGTGATGCCGGAGAACACCTCCGAGGAGCGCCGCCAGCTCCTGCGCATGTGGGGCGCGGAGATCATCTCCTCGCCCGCTGCCGGCGGCTCCAACGAGGCCGTGCGGGTGGCCAAGGAGCTGGCCGCGAAGAACCCGTCGTGGGTGATGCTCTACCAGTACGGCAACCCGGCCAACTGGCGCTCACACTACGAGACCACCGGCCCGGAGATCCTCGCCGACCTGCCGACGGTCACCCACTTCGTGGCCGGGCTCGGCACCACGGGCACCCTCATGGGCGTCGGGCGCTACCTGCGCGAACACGTGCCCGGCGTGCAGATCGTGGCCGCCGAGCCGCGCTACGGCGAGCTGGTCTACGGACTGCGCAACGTCGACGAGGGCTTCATCCCCGAGCTCTACGACGAGTCCGTGCTGACGACCCGCTTCTCGGTCGGCTCCGCGGACGCGCTGCGGCGCACCCGCGAGCTGCTCGCCTCCGAGGGCATCTTCGCGGGCGTCTCCACCGGGGCCGCGCTGCACGCGGCGCTGGGGGTGGCGAAGAAGGCGGTCAAGGCGGGGGAGCGGGCCGACATCGTGTTCATCGTGGCCGACGGCGGGTGGAAGTACCTGTCGACGGGCGCGTACGAGGGGACGCTCGAAGAGGCCGAGGAACGCCTCGAAGGCCAGCTCTGGGCCTGAGCCGGCGGATCTCGCTCCGGTCCCGGGCCGGGGTGGGGGCGAGCGCGGTGTGCCCAGGCGGGCTCCGTGCGGTCCCTCGCGCTCACCGATAGGTCGTGAAAACGGCGGGCGGCCGGCCCCCTGCACAGGGGCCGGCCGCCTTTTCGCGTTCTCCGGAGGGCTTCGTTGAACAGCAGGCGCCGTTCTCCGGAAGCGTTCGGCCGAAACAGCAGGCGCCGTCCTCCGGATGCGCTCAATTGAACAGCAGGCGCATCGAGAAGTTCGCCTCGGTGTCGGTGTAGCCGCCGCTCAGGCCGACCGCCCGCAGCACCTGGGCGTTGGCCTTGTCGTCGCCCTGCATCGAGTTGAGGTAGAGGTGCTCGATCTTGTCGAGGTCGACGAAGATGGCGAAGTTGGCGTCGTCGGCGTTCGGGATGGCCGTCTGGAACGTCTCCGACTCGCCCAGCGTGCCCTCTGCGGCCAGCTTCTTGGCGTAGTCGTCGGTGGTCGCGACGGTGAAGACGCCGTCCCCGGCGACCTTGGCGATCCGCGGGGCGGGCTGGCCGTTCTGCGCGAACCTGTTCAGCACCTTGTCGACGATCGCCTGCGCCTTGGCCGCGTCGGTGGTGACGCGCACGCCGCCCTTGATCTGGTTGCTGTCCAGGCCCTCGCTGTCGACGGCGACGGTGAAGTTCTGGCCGAGCACGGTGGCGAGGTCGGCGGGCAGGTTCAGGCCGAACTGGGTCTTGAACTGCTGCAGCGTCTGCGAGATCTGGGTGTTGCCCGTGGCCGCCGCCTGCTTTTCGATCTCGGTCCACTGCTTGGCGACCATCTGGTCGAGGCCGGAGATCGAGATGGCGCCCGCCGTGGTGTCGGGCAGCGTGGCGATGTTCGCGTGGGGCAGGTCGCCGTCCGGGGCCATGCCCTGGGCGCCGCGAATGACGCCGGCGAGCTCGACGTAGGCGCTGTCGAAGCGCAGGGCGCCGGCGAACCTGGCGTTCTTGATCTGGTCGATCTGCTTGACCTGGTCGGCCGGGATCTCGCCCTTGGCGAGGTCGGCGAGGCCGCCCAGGGAGGCCCAGAACGACAGCACGCCCTGCTCGCCGACCGCGCCCATGTCCTCGCTGAACTGGGCGTTGTCCGTCAGGCTGTCCTCGGCCTCGGCGTACTTGGTGGCGAGGTCCTGGGACTTGGTGATCAGCGCGTAGTCGTCACGGAAGGCGATGCCGTACTCGTCGTCGTCCATGAGCTTGGCGATGCCGGCCTTGGCGGCCTCCTGGTCGGTGACCTGGACGGCCACCGCGAAGTCGGGCTCGTCCTTGCCGGACGGTACGGCGGCGATGCCGATGCGGCTGCCCAGCCAGGGGTCGATGTCCTTGGCGAAGTCCGCCTTGGCGCTGCCGTCCTCGTTCAGCAGGTCGAACAGGGCCTTGCGGGGGTCCTCGCCGGAGAAGGCGTCCTTGGTCGCGGAGAACTTCCTGGCGATCTGGAAGAGCGCCACCTTCTGGTTCGCGGCCGGGTCGAGGTCGAAGCGGGCGTAGGCGATGGAGTTCGCGGGCAGCACGTCGCTCGGCTGGGCGCCGCCGCCGCCGAGCGCACCGACGGCCCACACCGCGCCGCCGCCGAGGAGGACGACGGCCAGCGCCGCCGCCACCGCGATGATCCAGCTCTTGCGGCCCTTCGTCGCGGGCTCGGCCGGGCCGAAGCCCTCAGGCCCCTGCTGCTGCCAGCCGCCCTGCTGCCAGCCCTGCTGCTCCTGTTGCCAGCCGCCCTGCTGGTACTGCTGCTGGGGATGCTGCCAGCCCTGCTGGGGTTGCTGCTGGGGTTGCTGCTGCCAGCCCTGCTGCTGCCAGGCGCCCTGCGCCTGCTGGTTGCCGTACGGCTGCTGCTGCGGCTGCTGGCCGTACTGGGGGTTGTAGGGGGGCTGTTGCTGCTGGCCGTAGGCCCCCTGATGCCCGTATGCACCCTGCCCCTGTGCCGGCCCCTGTGCCGCCTGCTGGCCGTATGGCTGCTGGGGAGGGTAGGGCGGCCCCGGATACTGTGCCGTCGGCTGGTTCTCCGGCTGCTGCCCCTGGTTCCAGTTGTACGCCGTGGTCCGGTCAGGATCCTGGCCATAGGGGGGATTGTTAGCAGACATCACTCAACTCACAATGTGGACTTTTGACCACAGAGAAGTTAGCTGATGTTGCTAGATGTGCGCTTGCAATGCACTGAAGTCGGATTAGACCCGATTCAGTTCGTTTCGCAGGACGCCGATGTGCACCTCACCGCCTCCGTAGTCGACGACGTTCTCCCACGGCACGAAGGTGCAACCGGCGTAGACGATGCGGGCCAGCAGGCGGGACAGCCAGGGCGACCGGCCCTGGCGCTCGCGGGTGAGGCCGAGCAGGAGCGGCGCGCGCACGCTGGAGACCACCAGTCCGTAGACGGTGTGGCTCTGCTGGAGCTCGCCCTTGTGCCTGACCACGCGGATGTCCACCACGAAACCGACCCACACGCCGTTGGAGTCCCAAACGGATTGTCCGATGAGTTCGGTGACAGTAGCCATGATCAAACGGTGTCAGCCGAATCACATTTTCGCAGGTAGGCGCGCTGATGGGCGAATGCTCTAGCATGTCTAGAACATAGTTCGGACGTGAGGCGGGAGCGGATGACCAAGTTCGACGAGGCCACGCAGGCGATCAAAGTCGATGATCACACCTATGACGTCTGTCTCGACCCTGGATATGCGATCGGCGGGCCGCTCAACGGCGGCTACCTGATGGCGACGATCCTGCGGGCGGCGGTGGACGCCTCGCCGTTCGAGCATCCGGTGAGCACGACGGCGCAGTTCCACAGGGCGCCCGTGGCGGGTCCCGCCCAGGTGATCGTGGAGCCGCTGAAGGCGGGCAAGACGGTCGCGTTCGCCCGTGCGAGCCTGGTGCAGGACGGCGTGACGCAGATCGAGAGCCTGATCACGACGGCCACGCTGCACGACGTCGAGCCGATTTATGCTGATGAACCGGCCTATGCGATGCCGCCGATCGAGGAGTGCGCCAAGCTCCCCGACCCCAAGCCCGAGTCGAACATGACCTTCAACGCCCAGATCGAGCTGGTCTTCGACCCGCCCACGATCGGCTGGCTGCACGGCAGCCCCACCGGCCGCCCCGAGTCCCGCGCGTACTTCAGGATGGCCGAGCCGCAGGACCCCGACCCGTACGTGCTGGCGCTGGCCGTGGACGCGCTGCCGCCCGTCGTCTTCTCCTCCGGAGCCCGCGGCTGGGCCCCCACCGTGGACCTCACCTGGCACCTGCGCGCCCTGCCCGCCCCCGGCTGGCTGACGGTGCTCGGCAGCGGCCGGCTGGTCGCCGACGGCTGGTTCGACGAGGAGGTCGAGGTACGCGACTCCACCGGCCGCCTGGTCGCCCAGTCGCGCCAGCTCGCCCGCGTCGGCCGCGGCTGACGGACGCCGACCGGGCAGGGCTCAAGGCGGAGCCGATCGCAAGATCACAGAGCCGAGGGTCGCACTGTGACCAAGGCAACACCCCGACATGCTCATGGGTCACCGGTGTGAGCATTCTTACGCAGTGCTGATCGGCGCAGGTCGCCTACCCTCTAGAACGTGCCGGACGCGAGCATTGGGATCTTCGACAGCGGGGTGGGCGGCCTGACGGTCGCGCGAGCGATCATCGATCAGCTCCCCCACGAGTCCATCACCTACGTGGCCGACACGGCACGCCAGCCGTACGGGCCGAAGCCCATCGCGGAGCTGCGGGCGTACGCGCTCGAGGTCATGGACCACCTGGTCGAGCAGGGCGTCAAGATGCTCGTGATCGCGTGCAACAGCGCGAGCGCCGCCGTGCTGCGCGACGCGCGCGAGCGCTATGACGTCCCCGTCGTCGAAGTGATCATGCCGGCCACCCGCCGCGCGGTGCGCGCCACCCGCAACGGCAAGGTCGGCGTGATCGCCACCAGGGCGACGATCGAGTCCATGGCCTACCACGACGCCTTCACCGCCGCCCCCGACGTGGAGCTCACCGGCGTGGCCGCCCCGCGCCTGGTGGAGTTCGTCGAGCGCGGCGAGACGATGAGCGACGAGCTGATCGAGGTCGTGCGCGGCTACCTGGAGCCCATCAGGGCCGCGGGCTGCGACACGCTCATCCTCGGCTGCACCCACTACCCGCTGCTCACCGGGGCCATCTCCTACGTCGCCGGCGAGGGCGTCACGCTCATCTCCAGCGCCGACGAGACGGCCAAGGACGTCTACCGGATCCTGCACGACCGCGGTCTGGCGGCAGGAAGCGACGCCACCCCCCGGCACCGTTTCCGCGCCACTGGCGACTCCCTGCTCTTCGCCCGGCTCGGGCGGCGTTTCCTGGGGCCGGAGATCGATGCGGTCGAAGTCGCACCAGTGGGGGGTACCACCGCTAACGGGAGGCCCACATGAAGGTGACCATCGTCGGATGCTCGGGCAGCTACCCCGGGCCCGACAGTCCCGCGTCCTGCTACCTCCTCGAGGCCGACGGGTTCAGGATGGTGCTCGACCTCGGCAGCGGCTCGCTGGGCGCGCTGCAGCGCCACATCGGCCTGTACGACGTGGACGCGATCTGCCTGTCCCACCTGCACGCCGACCACTGCCTCGACATCTGCGGCTACCACGTGGCCAGGACGTACGGGCCGAACGCGCCGTACCCCATCGTCCCCGTCTACGCCCCGGCCGACGCGCCCAGGCGGCTGGCGGGCGCGTACGGCATGCCCGACGAGCCCGGGCTGGAGACGGCCTTCGAGTTCGTCCCGCTGCGTCCGGGCTCGTTCGAGATCGGGCCGTTCACGCTGACCGCCGGCCTGGTCAACCACCCGGTCGAGGCGTACGGCTTCCGCGTCACCAACGGCCGCAGCAGCATCGCCTACTCCGGCGACACCGGCGAGTCGCAGGAGCTGGTCAGGCTGGCGGCGGGCACCGACCTGCTGCTGTGCGAGGCGTCGTTCGTCGAGCGCCCCAACCTGCCGCCCGACCTGCACCTGACCGGACGCCAGGCGGCCGAGCACGCGGCCAAGGCGGGCGTGGGCCGGCTCGTGCTGACGCACCTCGTGCCGTGGAACGACCAGGCGACCGTGCTGGAGGAGGCGTCCACCGGCGGCTACGCGGGGCCGGTGGAGCTGGCCCGCAGCGGCGCCGTCTACCAGCTGTCCTGACCGGCCGGCCCGCCACGGCTCCATCCGCGCGGCCCGTCACGACGCCATCCGCGCGGCCCGCCACGGCTCCATCCGCGCGGCCCGCCACGACGCCATCCGCGCGGCCCGCCACGGCTCCATCCGCGCGGCCCACCACGACTCCGTCCGCTCCGTCCGCGCGCGTCATTGGCGGGGCTGCGCCTCGGCGAAGTCGCGCATGCGCGGCAGCGGCGAGAACAGCAACGGCACGAACGCCACCGCCCGGCCCAGCATGAGCAGCCACAACGCCTGCCGCACCCCGATCTCCTGGGCGACGAGGCCGCCGAGCAGCGCGCCGAGCGGTATCACGCCCCAGGTCACGAACCGCACCGACGCGTTCACCCGGCCGAGCAGGTGGTCGGGCGTGACGGTCTGGCGGTAGGTGCTCTGGCCGACGTTCGACATGGCGGCGGCCCACGAGATCATCATCGACGCGAGCGCGAAGAAGACGACCCGCCAGTCGGCCTGCGTCATCGGGAGCAGCAACCCGAAGGGCGCCCCGATGGCGGTGGCCAGCAGGGTCGCCCTGGCGGTGCCTAAGCGCCGCATCAGCCACCCGCCGGTCAGCCCGCCGAGCAGACCGCCTATGCCGCCGGACATGAGTAATGCCCCGATACCGCCCGGGGCCAGCTTGACCGTTTCGGCGAGGAACAGCACCGACAGGCCCGTCACGCCGCTCACGCACAGATTCCCGAGCGCGGACGAGGCGCTGAAGGCCCGCATCAGGCGGTCCTGCCACACGTACGCCACGCCTTCCTTGATGTCCTGCAGCAGCGGGCCGCGTTCCGCCTTCTCGATCGGCGGCTTGTCCGGCACCTTCACCGCGGACAGGAAGAGCGCTGACGCAAGCGCCCCGAGAGCGGTGGTCAGGACCGTCCGGGGCGCGCCGAGTAATTGCACCAGCGTGCCGCCGACGCCCGGGCCCGCGAGGAACGCGCCCGACCGCACCGTCTCAAGCTTGGCGTTGCCGTCACCGAGCTGCGTCGTGCTGACCAGGTTGGGCAGGTACGTCGAGTCCGCCACGTCGTTGAACACCTGGGCCACGCCCGCCAGCAGGGCCACCACCAGCAGCATCTCGATGCTGAGCAGGTCAAGGCCGGCCGCCAGCGGGATGCTGCCGAGCAGCACGAATCGTGCGAGGTCGGAGGCCATCATCACCCGGCGTTTGCGCATCCTGTCGACCCACACCCCGGCGGGGAGGCCGAGCAGGAGGAACGCCACCGTCTGCAGCGACGACAGCAGGCCGACCTGCGCCGGACCGGCGTGCAGCGTCACCACCGCCACGAGCGGCAGCGCCACACGCGAAATATTCGCTCCGAGTTCGTTCGCGGCGTGCGAACCGAGGAACCGGAGAAAGTCAGGGTTTCGCAACACCCCCGTTGTCATTGCGTCAGGATCCATGTGATGGACACATTTGGTCAAGCGTGTGGTGGCACGGAGATAGGGTGATCTGTATGTCCCGACAGGATGGCCGCAACCCTGACCAGCTTCGTCCCATAACCATCACCAGGCAATGGCTCTCCCATGCCGAAGGATCGGTGCTGGTCGAATTCGGCGGCACGAGGGTGTTGTGCGCGGCGTCCGTGCAGGACAGCGTGCCTCGCTGGCGTCGGGGGAGCGGCCAGGGCTGGGTTACGGCCGAATACGCGATGCTGCCAAGGGCGACCAATACACGTAACGATCGTGAATCGGTTCGGGGAAAAATCGGTGGACGTACTCACGAGATTTCCCGGCTGATCGGCCGATCGCTGCGTGCCTGCGTCGATTACAAAGCGTTGGGGGAGAACTCCGTACTGCTCGACTGCGACGTGCTCCAGGCCGACGGCGGCACGCGAACGGCCGCCATCACCGGCGCCTACGTCGCGCTCGCCGACGCGGTCGAGTGGATGCGCCAGCGCGGCATGTGCCCCGGCGAGCCGCTCATCAACTCCGTCTCGGCCGTCTCCGTCGGCGTGGTCGGCACCGTCCCCATGCTCGACCTCTGCTACACCGAGGACGTCGCCGCCGAGACCGACATGAACGTCGTGATGACCGGTGACGGCCGCTTCGTCGAGGTGCAGGGCACCGCCGAGGGCACGCCGTTCGACCGCGACGTGCTCGACAGGCTTCTCGACCTCGCCGCGACCGGCTGCGCGGAGCTGACGCGGCTGCAGCAGGAGGCACTCGCTTCATGAAGATCGTGCTGGCGACCCGCAACCAGGGCAAGATCGCGGAGCTCCGGCGCATCCTCGACGGATTCGACATCGTCGGGCTCGAGGAGTTCCCCTCGATCGGCGAGGTCGCCGAGACCGGGGTCACGTTCGAGGAGAACGCCCTCATCAAGGCGCACGCCGTGGCCAAGGCGTCCGGGCTGCCCGCTGTCGCCGACGACTCGGGGCTCTGCGTCGACGTGCTCAACGGCATGCCGGGCGTCTTCTCCGCCCGCTGGGCCGGCCGGCACGGCGACGACCGCGCCAACCTGGAGCTGCTGCTCGCCCAGGTCGCCGACGTGCCCGACGACAAGCTGACCGCCCACTTCGCCTGCGCCGCCGCGCTGGCGCTCCCCTCGGGCGAGGAGCGCGTCGTCACCGGCTCGCTGCCCGGCCGGCTCATCAAGACGCCGAGGGGCACCAACGGGTTCGGCTACGACCCGATCCTCGTCCCCGACGGTGAGGAGCGCACCACCGCCGAGATGGCGCCCGAGGAGAAGGACGCGATCAGCCACCGCGGGCGCGCCTTCCGCGCCCTCGCCCCGATCGTCCGCGACCTCCTCACCTCCTGACCCGGACGCTTCCGGGAGCCGCGTCACCGTCACCTGGCGGTGCGACGTGCCCGGCGGCCCGGGACGGCGGCTGGCCGGGAGACGGTGCGCCGTCGCGGTACGTGACCGGGAGGCGGCGCGCCACCGCGGCACGTGGCCGATGCGAGATGCCCTGCCGCCCCCGACGGCGCGGCGCCATCGCGCGGTCGGCCGGCACGCACCCCAGAAGGGCGCCTGCGGGCCGTCAGCGCGCGTTCTGCGGGCGTTCACGGCCCCCAAGGCTTTTTGTGATGCGGGGCGGACTCAGAGAGGCGTGTGGTGCCTTCTGGACGGTCTCCAGGCGGCTCGGGCGGCGGGGAGCGGAGGAGACGTAACCATCGCGTAAGAATCCCGCGGGGCCTGCGGGCGTAGCGTCGGGGAGTGAGCAATTCGAGCGTTCCCGCCTGGGCGGGCGGGCTTGCGGGGCTGGTGTCAGGAGGCGTGGCCCTCGGGGTCGCGCAGCTCGTGGCCGGGGCCGTCGGGCCTTCGTCGTTCCCCGTGGTGGCGGTGGGGGACACCGCGATCGACGCCGCGCCCGCGCCGCTGAAGGACTTCGCCATCAGGACCTTCGGTGAGAACGACAAGGCCGTGCTGGTCGGTGGCGTGCTGGTGGTGCTGGCCGCGGTCGCGGCGGCCATCGGCGTGCTCGCCAGGCGCAGGCCGGGCCTCGGGATCGCCGGGTTCGCGGTGTTCGGGGTGATCGGTGCGCTGGCCGTGCTCACCCGGCCCGGCGCCGGAGCGGTCGATCCGCTGCCCACCGTCCTCGGCGCGCTGGCCGGTGTGTGGGCCCTGCGGTGGCTGCTGGGCCGTGCCACCACCGCCGTCCCCGCCTTGGCCCCCGACCGCGCCCCCGACCGCGCCCCCGACCGCGCTCCCGACCGCGCCCCTGACCGCGCTCCTGACCGCGCTCCTGACCGCGCTCCCGAGCCCGCCGTGGTGCGAGGAGGGGCCGCGGACGGCCGGCGTGAAGCGCCCGCCGGCGAGCCCGAACGCCCGGCGGTGATGCGGCCGGGCGGCACGGTGGCCGAGTTCGACCGGCGGCGGCTGCTGACCGGCGTCGCCGGAGGCGTGGCCGTGGCGGGCGCGGCGACCCTGCTGGGCCGTCAGCTCGGCGGGCGGCAGGCGGTGGACGCGGCCAGGGCCGGCGTGGCGCTGCCCAGGCCCGCGACCCCGGCCAGGCCGCTCCCCGCCGGCCTGGACTTCAAGATCCCGGGGCTGACGCCGTTCGTCACGCCCAACAGCGACTTCTACCGGGTGGACACCGCCATCGTCGTCCCCCAGGTGGACCCCCGCGACTGGACGCTGCGCATCCACGGCCTGGTGGATCGCCCGATCGAGCTGACGTACGCCGAGCTGCTCAAGCGCCCGCTCACCGAGGCGGACGTCACCCTGACCTGCGTCTCCAACGAGGTGGGCGGCCCGTACGCCGGCAACGCCCGCTGGCTCGGCGCGCGCATGGCCGACGTGCTGCGCGAGGCGGGCCTGCGTTCCGACGCCGACATGCTGCTGTCCACCTCCGCCGACGGCTTCACCTGCGGCACCCCGGTGGACGTCGTCATGGACGGCCGCGACGCGCTGTTCGCGATCGCGATGAACGGCGAGCCGCTCCCGGTCGATCACGGTTTCCCGGTACGGCAGGTGGTGCCCGGCCTGTACGGTTACGTCTCGGCGACCAAGTGGGTCGTGGACATCAAGGTGACGAGGTTCGACACCGACGTGGCGTACTGGACTCCGCGCGGCTGGGCGGAGAAGGGCCCGATCAAGACGCAGTCGCGCATCGACGTCCCCGGCTCCGGCGACAAGGTGCGGGCGGGCCGCACCACGATCGCCGGGGTGGCCTGGGCGCAGCACACCGGCATCGACGCGGTCGAGGTGCGGGTGGACGGCGGCCAGTGGCGGGTGGCGAAGCTCGCCGAGGTGCCGGGACCGGACACCTGGCGGCAGTGGTCGATCGACTGGGACGCGACGCCGGGCGAGCACACCATCCAGGTGCGCGCGACCGACGCGGCCGGGCGCACGCAGACCGAGCAGCAGGCTCCGCCCGCCCCCGACGGCGCCACCGGCTATCACACGATCACCGTGCGCGTGAGCTGAGGTATGCGACGTTTGCCCAGGTAGATGGCCTGGCTCTTGCGGGGAATCTCGCCGACTTCGCCCCCTTGTCACCGCGCCGCCTCTACGATCGTCGTCGAAGCATGACAGGAGGCAGGCCGTGTTTCGCGAGCACAAGCCGAGTGTCCGGTGGGTCCTTCCAGATGGCCGATACAACCCCGTCGTCGCCGGTGGCATGCGGTGGCTCGACTACGAGCACGCCGCCGAGAGCGATGCCGATTCCGCATTCTCCGCCGCGCCATCGGACGAGCTCGTGCCCGCGGCGGCCGCGCGGCCTGCTGACGGCGGCGACTGGTTCGACGGCCCGCACCGGCCGCCCAGGCTGGCCGACAGCCGTCCCTACGGCGTGCCGGGCGGGCTCGTGCACCCCGACCCGCAGGTGGAGCGGGATCTCGCCGAGGCGGTGCGCGGCTGCGCACGCTTTCCCGACCCGCGCGGCACGTGGGTGCGCCTGATCAACGGCGGCGGCCCGGCCGACGACCCGTTCAGGGCGTCCAACGCCGCCGACTGCGCCCTCGCGGTGCTGTCCACGTGGCACGGCGAGCCCGCGGCGGCCGCGCCCCGGCTGCCCGAGTACGACCGGATAGGCCGCCCGGTGCTGACCGGCGAGCAGGGCAGCGTGGCGCGGATCGAGCGCTGGGTCGGCCATCGCCTGCAGTACGCCGGACAGGGCAGGCACGCCTACCCGATGATCGCCCACCGGCTCGCCGAGGCCGGCCACGGCGCGAGCGCCGTGATCGTGGTGCGCTGGCCGGGCGGCGGCAGCCACGCGTGGAACGCGGTCAACTTCGAGGGCGAGGTGATCTGGATCGACGCGCAGCGGGGCCACATGTCGGTCGAGCCGCCGTACCGGACGGTGACCGGGGTGTTCTGCGTGATCCTCGACAGGCAGGGACGGCCGCGATGAACCTGGAGCAGGCCAGAGCGCTGGCTGAGGAGTACTTCAACGGGGTCCGGCCGCCGGAGGAGGCGGTGCCCGTGGGCGTCTACGGCTTCGAAGGCGGGTACGTCGGGTGGGTGCGCGATCTGGAGCCCGACGACCCGGCCTGCCTGCCGGACACGGCCGGCGCGGGGTGCATCGTGATCGACCGGGCGACGGGCGAGGTGGTGGTGCGGCCCTTGCTCGACGTGGAGACGGTGGCCGAGCTCTGGCCCGGCCCGACCCCGCGCTGAACGCCCCCGTACGCCCGCCGGCCGGACACGGTCCGCGCCCCAGGCCTGGCCGCGCCCGCCTCGGGTGCCCGAAGCCCGGCGGAGCCCGTCGCTGAAACGGCCCGCGCCGGGCGTGATCCCGCGCCGAGAGGCACCGTACGCGCGATCCCGCGCCGGGAGGCCCTGTACGCGCGAAGCCGGGCGCCGCCCCCATGTGGCGCCCGACCTGCGCGTTCCCTCCTATCCGCTTTTTCAGGATTTATTCACGAATGTCGGTTTTATTCGGCTGTCGGTTTTATTCGGCGGAGAGTGAGCCCACGATGGACGCCCGCGCCGCCCGCCGCGCCGGAAGGACGGCCGCCAGCACCCCCGCCACCCCGGACAGCGCCACGAACACCACGACCTGCGCGACCGGCACCGCGTAGCGCGCGTCCGGCAGCAGCGCCCGCATCGCCACCCAGCCGAAGACGAGCCCGAGCGCGACGCCGACCAGCGCCCCGATCAGCCCGAGCAGCAGCGCCTCGACCGACAGCATCCGGCGTAGCTGCGCCCGGGTGAGGCCGAGCGCCCGCAGCAGGGCGGACTCGCGGGTGCGTTCGTGCACCGACAGCGACAGCGTGTTCGCGATGCCGAGCAGCGAGATGAGGATGGCCAGGCCGAGCAGCCCCATCATGATCATCACGAGCATGTCGAGCGTCTCGTCGAACTGCCCGCGCACCTCCGCCGCGCTGGTGACGTGCACGTTCGGGTAGGCAGCGGCGGCGGCGTCCACCACCGCGCGGGCCCGCTCGGCGGGCACGCCGTCCTTGATCGAGACCAGCACCTGCGCGTCGGGCACCGCGCCGAAGTAGGCGTCGAACGCCCGCTCGGGCACCGTGACCGCGGGCAGCAGGGTCTGATCTCCGTCGAGCAGCGCGACCACCGTCAAGGAGACCGTGCCCGCCCGCTCGGTCACCAGCTCCGCCGTGCCGCCGAGCCGCAGCCCGAGCCGGGCCGCCGTACGCTCGTCCACGGCAACCTGACCGGCCGCGAAGCCGTCCAGCGACCCGGCCGTCACGTACGGCTCCACCTGCCCGCTGAAGGTGCCCACCTGCTGCTCCCCGCCGCCGAAGACGGCCCGCACCCGGCGGATCCGCCCCACCGCGTCCAGCTCGGGCCGTGCGCCCAGCTCCTCGCCGACCGAGCGCGGGATGACGGAGCCGCGCTCCTGGTCGACGAGCACGTAGTCGATGGGGAACTGCTCGTCCAGCTTGCCCGTCATGGTCAGCCTGGTCGAGGCACTGACCACGGAGATGAGCGTCATCAGCGTCACTCCGACCGTCAGCGCGACCGTGGTGGTGGCGGCCCGCCTGGGGTTGCGCGCCGCGTTGTCCACCGCCAGCCGCCCCGGCATCCCGAAGAGCCGGCGCGGCAGCGCGCCCACGATCGCGCTCAGCGGCCCGATGAGCACCGGCCCGAGGATCAGCACCGACAGGAACGTCAGCGCGCCCCCCGCCATGACGACGATCAGCGCGGCCTCGCCCGACGGCATCGCGAACGCGCCCGCGCCGCTCGCGGCGGCCCCCGCGAGCAGGAAGAGCGCCGCGAACGCGATGCGCGCCTTCCCGGTGCGGAACACCTGCTCCTCCGGCTCGCTGCGCAGCGCGGCGATCGGCGCGACGCGGGTCGCCGCCCTGGCGGGCAGCACGGCCGCGCACACCGTGACCGTCACGCCCACTCCCAGCCCGGCGCCGACCGTGGCGGGGGAGAGCGAGACGGCCGCGTCGGTGGGCAGCGGGACGTCGAACGCGCCGAGCACGGCCAGCGCGACCGTGGCCAGGCCGTACCCGGCGGCGAGGCCGGCGAGCGAGGCGAGCAGGCCCACGACGGCCGACTCCAGCAGCACCTGGCCGAACACCTGACGGCGGGTCGCCCCGATGCAGCGCAGCAGCGCCATCTCGCGGGTGCGCTGGGCGACGAGGATGGTGAAGGTGTTGTAGATGACGAGCGCGGCCACCAGCATCGCGACGACGCCGAACAGCAGCAGGCCCACCGTGAACACCCGCCGCTCCACGCCCGCCTGCTCGGCGAGCCGGTCGGCGAGCTCCGCGCCGGTCATGACCTGGTAGGAGCTCCCGGCCGCCGCCGCGACGGCCTGCTCGAGCCCGGGGCCGGTGCCCTTGACGTCGATCTCGGCGTACCCCTCGGCGCCGGTCATGCGGCGCGCGGTCTCCGGGGTGAAGCCGACCGCGCCGGTGAAGGCGAGCTGCTGGTCGAGGCCCACGTCGATGAGGCCGACGAGGCGGAAGTCGTGCCGCCGCTTCCTGAAGTCGAGCACGGTGATCGTGTCGCCGAGGCGCAGGCCCTGCGCCTTGGCGGTGTTCTCGTCCAGCACGGCCGCCTGGTCGTCGGTGCCCGGTCCGGTGCCCGCGACCACGTCGGTGCGGCCGAGAGGGCCGGTGACGACCGAGACGGCGGTGGTGGGCGCGTTGCCCGCGGTCTTGCCGTCCTTGCCGAGGACGGGCGCGCTGCCGCGGATGAGGCCCTGCGCCTCGGTGACGCCGGGCAGGTTCCTGATGCGGTCGAGCAGATCGGCGGGCAGCGGCTCGTCCTGGCTCTTGGCGAGCACGGCGACGTCCACCTTGCCGGCGTTCGCGGTCACCCGCTGGGCGAAGCCCGCCTCGATGGTGTCGTTCAGCACGAACGTGCCCGCGATGAAGCCCACACCCAGCACGATCGCCAGCGACGTGAGCATGAGCCTCAGCCGGTGCGCGCGCAGCCCGGCCAGAGTGGTCTTCAGCACCTCACGCCTCCAGCCGGACGAGCGTGTCCAGCACGGACTGCGGCGTCGGCGCGGTGACCTCGGTGACCAGCTCGCCGTCGCGCAGGAACACCACGCGGTCGGCGTACGAGGCCGCCACCGGGTCGTGGGTGACCATGACGATCGTCTGGCCCAGTTCGCGTACGCACGAGCGCAGGAACGCCAGCACCTCCGCGCCGCTGCGCGAGTCCAGGTTCCCCGTCGGCTCGTCCGCGAAGATCACCTGAGGCTTGCTCATCAGCGCCCTGGCCACCGCCACCCGCTGCTGCTGCCCGCCGGACAGCTGCGCGGGCCGGTGCGCGAGCCTGTCGCGCAGCCCGACGGTGTCGATGACCCGCTCGAACAGCGCCTCGTCGGCCTGGCGGCCCGCGATGTCCAGCGGCAGCCGGATGTTCTGCTCGGCGGTCAGCGTGGGCAGCAGGTTGAACGCCTGGAAGATGAAGCCGATCCGCTCACGGCGCAGCAGCGTGAGCCGACGGTCGCTCAGCCCCGTCAGCTCGACGTCGCCGATGTGCACGGTGCCGGACGTCGCCGTGTCGAGCCCGGCCAGGCAGTGCATCAGCGTCGACTTGCCGGACCCCGACGGGCCCATGATCGCGGTGAACGCGCCCGTCTCGAAGGAGACGGTGACCCCGCGCAGGGCGTGGACCCGGGCGTCGCCCTGGCCGTACACCTTGGTCAGTTCGGTTGCCACCACGGCGGCGGGCGCGCGCCGCCGGGTCTCGGTGAGCGTCACGGTCACTCCTCGATCGCAGGTCACGGATGCGGAACGCGACCAACGCTAGGAGCGGAAATGTCCCGTCTGGTGGGCCTTGAGGATGGCTTTCACCTGCGCCGCCAGATGACCCCGGGTCAGACTTCCGGCCGATGCGCGGGCGGCGGTGAAGAGTTTCGATCGGGCCCGTGGGCGGGCACGACCAGGCCCGCCTCGTACGCGTACACGACGGCCTGCGCCCGGTCCCGCAGCCCCAGCTTGGCCAGCACCCGGCCGAGATGCGTCTTGACCGTCGCCTCGGCCACCGCGAGGCGGGCCGCGATCTCCGCGTTGGACAGGCCGCGCGCCACCATGAGCAGCACCTCGCGCTCGCGCGGCGTCAGCGAGGCGGCCTCCGGCGGCCCCTGGCCGTCGGGCAGGTGCTCGGCGAAGCGGTTCAGCATGCGGCGCAGCGTGCTCGGCGACATCACGGACTCGCCCGCGTGCACCACACGGATCGCGCTGACGAGATCGGCAGGGGGCACGTCCTTGAGCAGGAAGCCGGCCGCGCCCGCCTTGACCGCCGCGAAGGCGTACTCGTCGAGGTCGAACGTGGTCAGGATGAGCACCTTCGGCCCCCTGATCAGCCGGGTGGCCTCGACGCCGTCCATGCCCGGCATGCGGACGTCCATGAGCACGACGTCCACCTCGACGCGCCGGAGCAGCTCCAGGGCCGCCGCGCCGTCCCCTGCCTCCGCCACCACCTCGATGTCCGGCTGCGCCGCGAGCACCATCCTGAAGCCCGCGCGCAGCAGCTCCTGGTCGTCGACCAGCATCACCCTGATCACGCCGCCTCCCTCGCCACGGGCAGCCTGGCCACCACCTCGAAGCCGCCGCCCTGGCGGGGGCCCGCCGTGACCGCGCCGCCGTACATGCCGGCCCGCTCGCGCATGCCGATGAGCCCGTGACCGCCGCCGGTGCGCGGCGCGGCGGCGCCCCGGCCGTCGTCGGTCACCCGGACGAGCACGTCCCGGCCGCCGACCTCGATCTCGACGGCGGCGTTCGCGTCCGGCCCGCCGTGCTTGAGCACGTTCGTCAGAGCCTCCTGGACGATCCGGTAGACGGCGAGCTGCTGCCCCTCGGGCAGCCCGGCGGGATCTCCGGAGATCCGCAGCGTGGCGGGCACCGCGAACGTCGACACCAGCTCGGCGAGCTGGGCCAGGCCGGGCTGCGGGTCGTACGCGGCGGACTCCTCCCGGGACTCCGCCGCCTCCGACTCGGCCTCGGTCCTGCGCAGCACGCCGAGCAGCCTGCGCATCTCGGCCAGCGCCGCCCTGCCGGTGGCGGAGATGGCCTTGACGGCCGTACGGGCCTGCTCGACGTCGCTGTCGAGCGCGTAGCCCGCGCCGTCGGCCTGCACCACCATGACGCTGACGTTGTGCGCCACGACGTCGTGCAGCTCCCTGGCGATCCTGGCCCGCTCGGCCGCCGCGGCCATCCGCGCCCGCTGGTCGCGCTCGCGCTCGGCGCGTTCCGCGCGCTCCTCCAGGCTCTCCAGATAGCGGCGGCGGGTGCCGGCGTACAGGCCGGTCAGCCAGATCGTCACCACGAAGATCGAGCTGCTGAAGAACAGGCCGAGGCTCGGGTCGTCCCAGTTGATCATGACCATGGCGATGCCCAGCTCGGCCACCAGGCAGGCCGCGAGCGCCCAGCGGAAGCGGCATCGGCAGGCCACCGCGTAGAGCGCGACGAGCACGGCCAGGTTGGCCGGCATCGGGGCCAGCCCGGCCAGCCACTGGCCGAAGCTGACCAGCGCCACCGCGGCGAACGACGCCACCGGCCGGTGCCGCCACAGCAGCGGCAGCAGCAGGAGCGCCGACAGCCCCAGGTAGCCGCCGAGGCCGGGCACCGCGCCGCCGTCCGAGGTGCCGGCACCGCGGACGGCGAATGCGCTCAGCAGGCAGAACAGCGCCAGAGGGCTCGCCCAGAGGGCGTTGGCCAGCTTCTCGTGGTGTCGCGACCACTCCTGCACCCTGCCGAACACAACCTCACGATATGCAGGCGCTTTCCGGCTTCTGTCCGCCTCAAGGGTGAAGTGCGTGTACGACCCAGGTCTGACAGGGCCGAGCGGCTTACGGGCGGCTTACGGGGGTTTTGGCACCCTCCTTATCGGGAGCGCCCCTGCGGGGCGAGTAAAGGGAGATCGTGATGGCGGATCATGATCGCTACGCCGGGCCGCGCGGTGGTGAGGAAGCGCCGCGCGGCCCGGCCCCTGAGTGGCAGGACCGGCAGCTCAAATACGGCGAACGTGCGGATCAGCCGTACGCCGACATCCCGTTCACGCAGCCGCCGGCGGCCTGGGAGGCGCCCCAGGTGAGCGGCCGCGACAGGCGCGGGCGGCTCGTCGGCGCCGGCCTCGCCGGCCTGGTCGCGGGCGTGCTGATCGGCGGCTGCACCGTCGCCGTCGTCACCGACGCGCTGCCTCCCGGCAGGTTCAGCGTGTGGTACGAGAAGCCGTCGTGGCTGGGCGGCGGCCTCGTGGTACCCGAGCCTCCGGAGCCGCCGAAGCCGAACTGCTGGGAAAGCGAGGACATCGGGGACAGCGAGGACATCGGGGACAGCGAGGACGAGGTGCGCTGCGCCGTGCCGCGGGCGCCGCGCGTACCGCGGCTGCCGTCGGCGCCTGACGAGGACGAGGACGAGCCCCGGCGGACCTTCACCGGCTGAGCGGCGATGTCGAGGCGGGCCGTGGCCGGTCGGGGCGTGGAAACCCAATCGTTTGTAGGGCCGGTGGGATTCGAACCCACACTAACAGCCACCTAAAGACTGCGCCTCTGCCATTGGGCTACGACCCCTTTGCCATTGCCATGTCCCGCGAGTTTCAGTCGGGAAATGACAATTCGGGCACGGGAAGTGCCACGTGCCGCCAATCTTACCGCCTGCGCTCGCCTCCGGCGCCCTGCCCGCCACAGGCTTTATGGCGCGAATGACGTCGCTCAAGCCCGCTGTGGCAGCGCCTCTTGCACACCGACCAAAGCTCGTGGCGAGCATGTTTCTCCTGCGTCGCCCGAACTCGTCGGGGCGCGCTTCCCGCACGACTCCCGCGCGTGTCAGGGCGCGCGCGGGACCGTTCCGGGTGCCGTCGTGGGCCGGGGCGTCAGGCCAGGCCGAGCTTCTTCTTGAGCGAGGCCACGTGGCCCGTCGCCTTCACGTTGTAGAGCGCCTGCTCGATCTTGCCGTCGCCGTCGATGACGAACGTCGAGCGGATCACGCCCACGACCTCCTTGCCGTACAGCTTCTTCGTGCCGTAGGCGCCGTAGGCCTTGTGGACGGCCAGCTCGGGGTCGGACAGCAGGGGGAAGGTCAGTGCGTCGCGCTCGGCGAATTTGGCCAGCTTCTCCGGCTTGTCCTTGGACACACCGAGAACGACGAAACCCTCGGCGGTGAGCTGGTCGAGGTTGTCACGGAAATCGCACGCCTGTTTGGTGCAGCCGGGGGTCATCGCGGCGGGGTAGAAATAGAGGATCACGCGCTTGCCGCGGTAGTCGCCGAGCGAGACGGTGGCGCCGTCGGCGGCGGGGAGCGTGAACTCCGGTGCGGCGTCGCCGGGCGCGAGCTTGGTTTCGGTCACTTGGCCCTCCTGATTACCTGCCGCCAACTTACCGGCTCAACCTACCGGCCCCGCCGCGTCGCCCGGCTCACCGTGCGCGACGGTCGCCGTGCCGTCCGGTGCGCCGACCTGACAGACTGATCGCGACCAGAACGGACGGGCCCGCCGCGAGGGCACGCGTACGGTCGAAAGGAGAGCCATGGCCGACACCGATCCCGACGAGCTGGAGCGGCAGATCGCGCGGACGCGCGCGGAGCTGGCGCGGACGGTCGATGCCATCGTCGACCGGGTGAGCCCCAAGAGGGTCGCCGAGCGCACGGTCGCCGACGTCAAGAGCAGGGCAGGTCACTTCGTCGCCGCGGTCGGCGACGCGCTGGGGGGTGCGGCGCGGCCGGCGCGGCCCGGCGACGACGGCCAGGTGTGGGAGGACGAGCAGCCCGACCTGGGCCCTGTGCTGATCGGCATCGGCGCGGTGCTGGTCGTGGGTGCGGCCATCGTCCTCCTGCGCCGCCGCAGGCGCCGCTGACCCGGGGTCCTGCCCCGGGCGCGGCCCAGGTCCCGGCGTGGTGCGAGTGCGGGTCAGAGGAAGGTGCGGCCCTCGCCCCGGTACGTCGGCACCGACGCGACCAGCGTGTCCCCCTCGACCAGGTGCAGCGTGTCGAACCGCTCGCACAGCTCGCCCGCCTTGGCGTGCCTGAAGTACACCCGGTCGCCGATCCGCAGGTCCTCGGCCGCCTGGCCGAGCAGCGGGGTCTGCACCTCGCCCGCCCCTTCGTCGGGCGCGTAGCGCAGCCCGGCGGGCAGGTACGGTTGCGGCACCCGGCTGGGCCCGGTGGGGCCTGAGGCGATGTAGCCGCCGCCGAGCACGGTGACGACGTCCCCGGCGGGGCGGCGGACCACGGGCAGCGCGAAGAGCGCGGCCGGCCGCCCGGTGAAGTTCCGGTAGAAGTCGAACAGCCGGGGGTGGAAGAGCCCGGACCCCGCGGCCACCTCGGTGACGGCCCTCTCGCGTACGGTCCGCTCGACGGAGCCGGTGCCGCCGCCGTTGACGAACTCCAGCTCGGCGACCTGGCGTACGGCGTTGACGATCCTGCCCCTGCGCAGCACCAGTTCCCTGGCCGACAGCGCCTGCATGAGCCTGATGAGCCGGGCGTAGACGGCGCTGCCCGGCGGGTCGTCGCCGACCCCGGCGATCTGCGCCTCGTACGCCATCAGCCCGGCCAGCCGGAAGCCGGGACGCTTGGCGATGCTCGCGGCGAGATCGGCGGCCTGCTCGGGCTCGCGGATGGGGGAGCGCAGCGCGCCGGCCCTGAATGTGCCGCCGAAGGCGACGTACGAGGCGTCGATGTCGAGGCAGAGCCTGATCTCGGCGCGCGGCCGCACGCCGGAGACGGCGGCCTCGATGTAGTCGAGATGGGCGGCCGAGTCGATGGTGACGGCGATGCTCGCGGCGGCCTTCGGATCCGCCGCCAGGGCGGCCAGGGCCTGCCGGTCGGCGGTGGGGTAGGCGAGGAGGATGTCGGTGTGGCCGTGCCCGGCGAGCCAGAGCGCCTCCGGCAGCGTGTAGGCCATCAGCCCGCGGAAGCCGTCCATGGCGAGCACGCGGTCGAGTACCGCCCGGCACCGCACGGACTTGCTGGCCACCCTGATGGGCTTTCCCGCGGCGCGGCGCACGAGGTCGGCGGCGTTGGCCCGTAAGGCGTCGAGGTCGAGGAGCGCGAACGGCGGTTCGAGGCCGGCCGTGGCCCGGTCGTAACGCTGCCGGTCATCCATAACGGCAGCGTAACCGCATATCGGGCAAAAGAATATGAGGCTTGTTCGCCTTAATCTTCGTCCCCGTAAGGATCGGGCAAAGCGGCGGCGAGGGCGCGGTGTGGGCCGGGCGCTGCCCATGTACGTCTGTCGGTGTGATGACCACGCTTCAGCAGCTCCTGCCCGATGCCGTCGTCGCCCCGCGGAGCACCGGGCTGCGCAGGGCGACCAGGGCGCTGCGGCCGGCGCGTACCGTCCCGGGCGCCCTGGTGGCGCTCACGCTGGCGACCGGGCTCGGGGCGACGACGGCCGAAGTGGTCGCGGCGCTGCTCGGCGCGCCGCTCGGCTGGGTGCCGGTCAACGAGCTGATCGAGCTGGCCGGCCGGAGCACCTGGCCGGAGCTGGAGACGCTCGCGCTGGCCCTGGCGGGGGCGGGCGCGCTCATGCTGCTGCTCGCGATCCTGCCGGGCCGTCCGCGGCTGGTGCCGGTGGAGACCAGTGACCCGCTCATCGTCATCGGCATCACCCGCTCGGGGCTGCGCCGCACCCTGCGCGCGGCGGCCCAGCAGGTGAACGGCGTGGAGCGGGCGAGCGTACGGCTGCGCCGCCGCACGATCGAGGTGACGGTCATGACGAACGGCGAGAGCTCGGGCCAGATGCTCAGGCAGGTCGGCACCGTCGTGGGCGACCGCCTGGCCGGCGTCGGCACACTGACCACCTGCGAGGTCGTGGTCCGCCTGCGCCGGAGGGCCGTGCGATGAGCAGGTACACAGGCGGCGGGAGGGCCGTCATGGGCCGGTACGCAGGCAGCGGGAGGGCCGTCTGATGCGCCAATACGCAGGCAACCGTGTGGGACTCGCCGTCGTCGGGGCGATCCTGCTGGCACTCGGCGCGTACGCGTGGCTGCGCGGACAGGACCGCTTCTTCGACCTGCCGTCGGGCGCGAAGGTGCTGCCCGCCCACATACGCAAGTCGCTCGCCGACAGTCCGTGGCCGCTGTGGTTCGTCGCGTTCGGCCTGCTGCTGCTCACCCTGCTCGCGCTGCGCTGGCTGCTGCTCAGCCTCGGCTGGGGCCGCCGCGGCGCCCACAACGGCACGGGCACCGCGATGCTGTTCGTCGGGCTCAAGGGCGTGGACGGGCTGAGCAGGGCCGGCGTCCGGGTCGCCGCCGACGGCCTGCGCATCGGCCTGACCTGCCCGGCCGCCGCCGACGTCGGCGCGATCGTGAGCAAGCTCGACCAGGACATCGTGGGCCGGATCCGGCGCGAGGTCCGCGACGACGAGTGCCCGGCCGTGGTCCGGCTCCACGTACGGCGTCAGGTCAGCACTCGATCACGTTGACCGCGAGGCCGCCGCGCGAGGTTTCCTTGTACTTGTCGAGCATGTCGCGGCCGGTGTCGCGCATCGTCTTGATCGCCCGGTCGAGCGAGACGAAGTGCCGGCCGTCGCCGCGCAGCGCGATCCTGGCCGCGGTGATGGCCTTGTTGGAGGCCACCGCGTTGCGCTCGATGCACGGGATCTGCACCAGGCCGCCGATCGGGTCGCAGGTCAGCCCCAGGTTGTGCTCGATGCCGATCTCGGCGGCGTTCTCCACCTGCTCGGGCGTGCCGCCCAGGGCCTCGGTGAGCCCGGCGGCGGCCATCGAGCAGGCCGAGCCGACCTCGCCCTGGCAGCCCACCTCGGCTCCGGAGATCGAGGCGTTCTGCTTGAACAGCACCCCGATCGCGCCCGCCGTGAGCAGGAAGCGGATGACGCCGTCGTCGTCGGCGTGGGGGACGAAGCGCGTGTAGTACGTCAGCACGGCCGGGATGATGCCGGCGGCGCCGTTGGTGGGGGCGGTGACGATCCTGCCGCCGGCCGCGTTCTCCTCGTTGACCGCCAGCGCGAAGAGCGTCACCCAGTCCATCGCCTGCAGCGGGTCCTTCTCCGGCGGCTCCGACTGCAGGCGGCGGTGGAGCTGGTTGGCGCGGCGCCTGACCTTCAGCCCGCCGGGCAGCACGCCCTCCTTGGAGATGCCGCGCGCGACGCACTCCGACATGACCCGCCAGAGGTTCATCAGGCCGCTCCTGATCTCCTCCTCGGTGCGGCCGAACGCCTTCTCGTTCTCCAGCATCAGCGCGGAGATCGACAGGCCGGTGGCCGAGCAGTGCTTGAGCAGCTCCTCGGCGGTGCCGAACGGGTACGGCAGCACGGTGTCGTCCGGCTTGATGCGGTCGGCGCCGGTGGCCCGCTCGTCCACCACGAAGCCGCCGCCGACGGAGAAGTAGACCTTCTCCCGCAGCCGCTCGCCCGACTCCGACCAGGCGGTGAAGCGCATGCCGTTGGGGTGCTCGGGCAGCGTGATCTTGCGTTCGAAGACGAGGTGCTCGCCGACGACGAAGGGGATCTCGCGGAGGCCGAAGAGCCGCACGGTGCCCGACTCGCGCATGGCGGCGATGCGGGCGTCCACGGTGTCCACGTCGACCAGCTCGGGCTTGTCGCCCGACAGGCCGAGCAGGACGGCCTTGTCGCTGCCGTGGCCCTTGCCGGTCAGGCCCAGCGAGCCGTACAGGATGACCTCCACGCGGGCCACCCGGTCGAGCAGGCCGTCCTGGTGCAGGCCGCGGGCGAACTTGTGCGCGGCGGCCATCGGGCCGCCGGTGTGCGAGCTCGACGGGCCGATGCCGATCTTGAACAGGTCGAAGACGCTGATCGCCATTGATGTGCGCCTTTCATGAAAGGCCGGGGCCCGGCCGTGCGGGCCCCGGCGGGTGGGTCAGGAGTCGCCCGCGGTGAGCGCGGCGTACTCCTCAGGCGAGAGCAGGTCCTCGGGGTCGCCCTCCACACGGACCTTGAACATCCAGCCCTCGCCGTACGGGTCGCTGTTGACCAGGCTCGGGTCGTCCACGACCGCCTGGTTCACCTCGACGATCTCGCCGCCGACCGGCGTGTAGACCTCGTTCACGGACTTGGTCGACTCCACCTCGCCGACGGAGTCGCCCGGTTCGACGTTGCTGCCGACCTCCGGGAGCTGCACGTAGACGACGTCACCAAGGGATTCGGCGGCGAAGTCCGTGATGCCGACGGTCACGGTGACGCTGTCCTCGACGCCCCGCACCCACTCGTGCTCCTTGGTGTAGCTCAGGTCGTCTGGGATGTTGCTCACTTGTTCCTCCTGTAAAAGGGCAGCTCGACCAGGTCCACAGGTTCATGGCTGCCCCGGATGTCCACAGCCAGGCCAGAATCGGCGCCGCTGTCCACGTAGGCCATCGCGATGGGCTTGCCCAAGGTCTGGGAAGGCGCACCGCTGGTGACCTCGCCGACCACCGCGCCGTCTCGGGTGACCGGGTAACCGTGGCGCGGCACCCGGCGGCCCCGCGCGACCAGGCCGACGAGCCTGCGCCTGGGCCGGTCGTCCTTGACCGCCTCCAGCGCGGACCGGCCGACGAAGTCACCGGGCTTGTCGAATTTCACCACCCTGCCGAGCCCCGCGTCGAACGGGGTCAGCTCCGTGGTCAGCTCGTTGCCGTACAGCGGCATGCCGGCCTCCAGGCGGAGCGTGTCGCGGGCGGACAGGCCCGCCGGCTTGAGCCCGTGCGGCTGGCCCGCGGCCGTGAGCGCGTGCCAGAGCGGGACGGCGTCCTCGTTGCGGATGAACAGCTCGAAGCCGTCCTCGCCGGTGTAGCCGGTGCGGGCGATGAGCGCCTCGCGGCCGTCCACGGTGCCGGGCAGGCCGGCGTAGTACTTGAGGCCGTCCAGGTCGGCGTCGGTGAGCGTGGCCAGGATCTCCTGCGAGCGCGGGCCCTGCACGGCGATCAGCGCGTACTGGTCTGAGCGGTCCTCGACGACCGCGTCGTACGCCTTCGCGCGCTCGGTCAGCTCGGCGGCGACCTTCTCGTAGTTGGAGGCGTTGGCGACGACCATGAACTCCTCGTCGCCGAGCCGGTAGACGATGAGGTCGTCGATCACCCCGCCGCGCTCATTGACGATCATGGTGTAGCGGGCCCGGCCGACGGCCAGCGCCGACAGGTGGCCGACGAGCGCGTAGTCGAGGGCCTCGCCGGCCTGCGGGCCGGTGACGAAGATCTCGCCCATGTGCGACAGGTCGAACAGCCCGGCCGCCTCGCGGACGGCGCGGTGCTCGGCGGACTCGCTGCCGTACCGGAGCGGCATGAGCCAGCCGGCGAAGTCGGTCAGGGTGGCGCCGAGGCTCTCGTGAACGTCTCGGAGCGGTGTCGGTCGGGACATTGATCGCACCTCAGGACAGGAGTGGATGCCAGCATCCTCCCCCTCTGTCATCGGTGCCTGAGAGCTTCGCCCGACTTTTGCCGGACTTTCACCTTCGGCGAGGCCCCGGGGGCCTGCTTTCCAGAGACACCGTAGCCGTGCGGTCCTTTGCCTTGAGAGGTTCGCGGGGAGGGCTTGCTCCTTCAGGGGCCCTGACCGGCTGTCAGGGCGCTCTCCCGCACGGTTTCGTCGGTGATGTCCGCCAGCCTAGTGGTGTTATGGGGGTCTTGTCGCGTTCCCCGTCCGGTGCGGGCCGTTCAGCAGGCCGCCACCAGGGCTTCGAAGAGCCTCGGGTCGGCCGCCACCTCCGGGTGCCACTGCACGGCCATCGTGAGGGCGTCCCGGTCCAGCTCCACCGCCTCGACCGCGCCGTCCGCCGCCGTCGCGGTCACCGCCAGGCCGGGCGCGAGGCGGTCCACGGCCTGGTGGTGGTAGTGGGGGACCGGCAGCGGCTGCTCGCCCAGCGCCTTCGCCAGCCGCGAGCCGGGCACGGGTGTGACCGGCAGGTCGCCGAACCGGCCGGGGCCCGGGCAGTGATCGGTGTGGCCCACGACGTCCGGCAGGTGCTGGTGCAGGCTGCCGCCGAGCAGCACGTTCAGCACCTGAAGGCCCCGGCAGATGCCCAGGTAGGGCAGGCCCGCGTCGAGCGCCGCGCGCAGCAGCGCGAACTCGGCCGCGTCGCGGAACTCCCGCACGTAGCCGGTGCGCTCGTGCGGCGCCGCGGCGTACCTCGCCGGGTCGATGTCGCCGCCGCCCGCCAGGATCAGCCCGTCGAGCCGGTCCACGAGCGCGGCCGGATCGCCGATCGGCGGCAGCACCACCGGCTGCCCGCCCGCCGCCGCCACCTTCTCCACGTAGCCGTACGGCAGCAGCGCGGCGGGCGTGTCCCGCCACACCGTGAACGTGGCCTGCTCGACGTAACAGGTGATGCCGATGACCGGACGCCGCATGGCGTGCCCCCTCCTACAGCGGTGTGACGTACGCGCCCGAGATGCCGCCGTCCACCAGGAATTCGCTGGCCGTGATGAACGACGCGTCGTCGCTGGCCAGGAACGCCACCGCCGCCGCGATCTCCGACGCCTCGGCGAAGCGCCCGATCGGCACGTGCACCAGCCGCCGCTGCGCCCGCTCCGGGTCCTTGGCGAACAGCTCCTGCAGCAGCGGCGTGTTCACCGGGCCGGGGCACAGCGCGTTCACCCTGATGCCCTCCCTGGCGAACTGCACGCCCAGCTCGCGCGAGAGCGCCAGCACGCCGCCCTTCGACGCGGTGTAGGAGATCTGCGAGGTCGCCGACCCCATGACCGCCACGAACGAGGCCGTGTTGATGATCGAGCCCTTGCCCTGCCGCCGCATGTACGGGATGACGTGCTTGCAGCACAGGTAGACGCTGGTGAGGTTCACCTCCTGGACCTGCCGCCAGGCGTCCAGCCCGGTCTCCAGGATCGAGTCGTCGTCGGGCGGCGAGATGCCGGCGTTGTTGAACGCGATGTCCACGCTGCCGTAGGTCTCGTGGGCGGTGGCGAACATGCGGACCACGTCGTCCTCGCGGGTCACGTCGGCCCGCACGAACAGGCCGCCGACCTCGCTCGCGGCCTTGGCGCCCGCGTCCTCGTCGATGTCCGCGCAGACCACCCTGGCGCCCTCCTCGGCCAAGCGCCGGGCCGTGGCCAGCCCGATCCCGCTCGCCGCCCCCGTGATGACCGCCACCCGATCCTGCAAGCGCTGCATCCGTGTCACTCCGTTGCGATGAAGACGTTCTTGACCTCGGTGAACGCCGCCAGGGCGTCAGGGCCGAGCTCCCTGCCGAGTCCGGACTGCTTGAAGCCGCCGAACGGGGTCCAGTAACGGACGGACGAGTGGGAGTTGACCGACAGCGCGCCCGACTCGACGGCCCTGGCCACGCGCAGCGCCCGCCCCACGTTGCGGGTCCAGATGGAGCCGCTCAGCCCGTACGGGGTGTCGTTGGCGATGCGCACGGCCTCGGCCTCGTCCTCGAATCTGGCCACCGACACCACGGGACCGAAGATCTCCTCGGTGAACGCCCGGTCGGTGACCTCCGGGGTCAGCACGGTGGGCGGGAACCAGAAGCCCTTGCCCTGCGGGCAGGAGCCCTGCAGGTAGGGGGTGCCCTCGACGAAGCCCGCCACGCGGGCCAGGTGCTCGGCACTGATGAGCGGGCCCATCTCGGTGGCCTCGTCGCGCGGGTCGCCGACCTTGACCCCGAGCACGGCGGGGGCGAGCAGGGCCATGAACTCGTCGTACACGCTCGCCTGGACGAGCAGGCGGGAGCGGGCGCAGCAGTCCTGCCCCGCGTTGTCGAACACCGCGTACGGCGCCGTCGCCGCGGCCTTGTCCAGGTCGGCGTCCGCGAACACGATGTTCGCCGACTTGCCGCCCAGCTCGAGCGTGACCCGCTTGACGTGGCGCGCGGCCTTGGCCGCGATCTCCTTGCCCACCTCGGTCGAGCCGGTGAAGACGATCTTGGGTACGTCGGGATGCTCGACCAATCGGGCGCCCGCGACCTCCCCTGCCCCAGGCAGCACCTGGAGCACCCCCTCGGGGAGGCCCGCCTCCAGGGCCAGCTCGGCCAGCCGCAAGGCGGTCAGCGGGGTCCACTCGGCCGGTTTGACGATCACCGTGTTGCCCGCCGCCAGCGCGGGCGCCACGCCCCACGACATGATCAGCATGGGGAAGTTCCACGGCACGATCACCCCGACCACGCCCAGCGGCTCGTGGAAGGTGATGTCCACGCCGCCCGGCACCGGGATCTGCTTGCCGTGCAGGCGCTCGGGGGCCGCCGCGTAGAAGTGCAGCACGTCGCGTACCGCGCCCGCCTCCCAGCGGGCGCTGCCGATCGGATGACCGGCGTTGGCCAGCTCCAGCTCGGCCAGCTCGGCGCCGTGGGCGTCCACCACCTCGGCGAACCTGCGCAGCAGCCGCGCCCGGTCGCCCGGCGCCACCGCGCGCCAGCCCGCGTAGGCCTTCTTGGCACGCTCCACGGCCCGGTCGACCTCGGCGGCGCCGGCGAGCTCGACGTCGGCCAGGACCTCCTCCGTGGCCGGATTGATGATCTTCATGCGCCCCCGTCACATGCGCTCGAAACCACGGAACATCTCCCAGTCCGTCACCGCCGCGTCGAACGCGGCCAGCTCCACGCGCGCGTTGTTCGCGTAGTGCTCGACCACGTCCTCGCCGAAGCAGGCCTTGGCCAGCTTCGACCCCTCGAACGCGGCCAGCGCGTCGCGCAGCGTCAGCGGCACGGTCTCCGCCCCCGAGGTGTAGGCGTTGCCCGCGTACGGCTCCTCCAGCGGCAGCTCCTCGTCGATGCCGTGCAGGCCCGCCGCGATCAGTGCCGCCACCGCGAGGTACGGGTTCACGTCGCCGCCCGGCACGCGGTTCTCCACCCGCAGCGACAGGCCGCGGCCCACCAGGCGCAGCGAGCAGGTGCGGTTGTCCACCCCCCACTTGAGCGCCGTGGGGGCGAAGCTGCCGGGCACGAAGCGCTTGTAGGAGTTGATGTTGGGCGCGTACAGCAGGGTCAGCTCCCGCATGCAGGCGAGCTGCCCGGCCACGAAGCGCGCCCCGAGCTGGGAGAGCCCGTACGGACCCTCGCCCGCCAGCACCGGCTCGCCGTCCACGCCGCGCAGCGAGATGTGGATGTGGCAGGAGTTGCCCTCACGCTGGTTCGGCTTGGCCATGAACGTGATCGACCGGCCCTCCTGGGCGGCGATCTCCTTGGCCCCCGTCTTGTAGATGACGTGGTTGTCGCAGGTCGTCAGCGCCTCGGCGTAGCGGAAGGCGATCTCGTGCTGGCCGAGGTTGCACTCGCCCTTGGCGGACTCGACGTACAGGCCCGCGCCCTCCATCTCGCGCCGGATCCTGCGCAGCAGCGGCTCCACGCGGGCGGTGCCGAGCAGCGAGTAGTCGACGTTGTAGAGGTTGGCCGGGGTCAGGTCGCGGTACCCGCGCTTCCAGGCGTCCTCGTAGCTGTCGTCGTAGATCACGAACTCCAGCTCCGTGCCCACGTACGCGGCCAGGCCGCGCTCGGCCAGCCTGGCGAGCTGGCGGCGCAGGATCTGGCGCGGCGAGGCGGCGACCTCCGAGCCGTCCGCCCAGGCCAGGTCGGCCATCAGCAGCGCGGTGCCCTCGTGCCACGGGATGCGGCGCAGCGTGCTCAGATCGGGCTTCATGACGAAGTCGCCGTAGCCCCTGTCCCAGGACGACATGGCGTAGCCGGAGACGGTGTTCATGTCGACGTCGACCGCAAGCAGGTAGTTGCAGCCCTCGCTGCCGTGGTGCAGCACCTCGTCGAGGAAGTAGCGCGCCGACAGCCGCTTGCCCTGCAACCTGCCCTGCATGTCGGCGATCGCGAGGAGCACGGTGTCGATCCGGCCCGCGGCGACCTCGTCGCGCAACTCGGCCACCGACAGGAACCCGCTGCTCGCTCCATCGCTCACGGTATGTCGCTCCCATCCGGCCAGGGCGCTTACCCGCTGATTGGGCTAGTCTCAGACCATTGAGGTGCATGGTGGGATCGCTTGTCAAGGTCTGAGGACGTGTTGGACGAGTCGGCACGCTTGATGACGGTGTTGCGGCCGGTCAGGGCCGGCAACGCCTTCGAGGAGACGGTCGAGCGGCTGCTCCAGGCGATCAAGCTCGGCGTCGTCCCGCCCGGCGGCAAGCTGCCGCCCGAGCGCGAGCTGGCCGTACGGCTCGGCATCAGCAGGGTGACGCTGCGCGAGGCCATCAGGGCGCTGTCCGACGCCGGCTACCTCGACGTCCGCAGGGGCCGGTACGGCGGGGCGTTCGTCACGTACCGGCCGCCCGAGCCCGACGCCGGCGCCGCCCGTCAGGCCGTCAACGCGATGGGGCCCGACGAGCTGGCCGACGCGCTCACCTTCCGCCTCGCCGTCGAAAGCGGCGCCGCCCAGGTGCTCGCCGCCTCAAAGCTCGACGACGCGGGGCGCGCGCTGCTGCTGCGCAGGCTCGACGAGCTGAACGCGGCCGGGCTCGACGACTACCGCCGGCTCGACACCGCGTTCCACCTGTCCATCGCCGAGCTGACCGGCTCCGGCCTGCTCGCCGCCACCTGCGCCGACGCCCGCTCCCGGGTCAGCGACCTGCTCAACGCCATCCCCATGCTGCAGGTCAACCTCGACCACGCCGCCGTCCAGCACCGGGCCATCGTGGACGCCATACTCGCCGGCGACCCCGAAGCCGCCGGACGGGCAGTCGCCGAGCACCTGGAAGGCACGGCCGCACTGCTGCGCGGCTTCCTGGCGTGAGGCGCGGGTTCGCCCCATGTGATGCGGGGTGTGACGGCGGGATGTGCGCGGGGACGACGGGCGCGACGGCCCGGCACGGCTCGTACCATCGAGGGCGAGAGCCATGGGGAACTGGTTTCAACACAGCATCGTCGCCACAGGACGGCTGCCGCTGTTCTGCTACTTCGTCATGCTCATCGTGTCGTTCATCGCCACCCGCATCAACGTCCGCCTCATCAGGGCGAAGGTCGGCTGGTTCCGCAACTTCACCGTGGGCGAGATGCACATCCACCACGTGGTGTTCGGCGTCATCCTCATGCTGATCGGCGGCGTCACGCTCATCGTCTCGCCCGGCTCCCAGACCGGCACCGCGATCGCCGCCTCCATCTTCGGCATCGGCTCCGCCCTCGTGCTCGACGAGTTCGCGCTCATCCTGCACCTGCATGACGTCTACTGGGAGGAAGAGGGCCGCACCTCGGTCGACGCCGTCTTCATCGCGATCGCCGTCAGCGGCCTGCTGCTCATCGGCCTGCGCCCCCTCACCTGGGAGTACGGCCCGCCCGTCATCAACCCCGCCGCGCTCATCGTGGCCAACCTCGTGCTCGCCGTCATCACCCTGCTCAAGGGCAAGATCTGGACGGGGATGGCAGGCCTGTTCGTGCCGCCCATGCTGCTCGTCGGCGCCATCAGGCTGGCGCGGCCCGGGTCGCCGTGGGCGCGATGGTTCATCGTCGAGCGCTCGCCGCGCAAGCTCGCCAAGGCCGTGCACCGGGAGGAGCGGTGGCGGCGGCCGGTCATCCGGGCGAAGATCGCATTCCAGGAGTTCCTGTCCGGCCGCCACGACCTCCCCTCCAGCCGCCGCACCCGCCGCTCGGCCCTGTAGCCTCCGGCTGGAACGCGTTCTAGGGGCGGGATGTGCGGCCCCGGCGCCATCACCTGCGACGCCGCCGCCCGCCGCCCCTCCCGTTCGCCCCCTTCCGTCGGCCGTCCCTTTCGCTCGCCGTCCTCTCCATCGGCGGTCCCCTCCGTTCGCCGTCCTTTCCGCCGGCCGCTCCTTCCGTTCGCCGTCTCCTTTCTCGGCCGTCCCTTCCGTTCCCGTCCTTTCGCCGGTTGCATCCTTTGCGGGTTTTCGCGGGGCGACCCTGTTGCCGGGCGCCTTCTGGCCGGGCGCGCTTCTGGCCGGCTGCGCGCCGAGACGCTCGCCTCGGTCCCGGGCTCCTCGACGCCCTGGTCGTCCGCCAAGACCGCACCGGATGCCGCCGGATGCGGAGATCGCGGGGCTGTCGCGGGAGCGCCGGAGAAGTCGCCCCGCCGCCTCCTCCTCAAGGAGGAGAGTCAACCAAAGTTGACATACTCAGGTCGTCAATCTAAGTTGACTGCTGCACCCGGGTGCGGATCGCGCGGTCCCGTTCGTTGGGGGAGTCGAGAAATGTCGTGAAAGGAGCCGCGGTGGTCAAGGAGTTGCTCGCCTACCTTCGTCCGCACCGGAAGATCCTCATCGTCGGCGGGCTGCTCGGCCTGATCGGCTCGGCGGCGGGCCTGGCCATGCCGCTGCTGGCCAAGTACGTCGTGGACGCCTTCGGCCGGAACGCCTCCATGGCGGGGCCGTTACTCGGGCTGACCATCGCGGTGGTGGTCGGGGCCGCGGTCTCGGCCGGAGGCAGCTACCTGATGGAGCGCACCGGCGAGGGCATCGTGCTCGGCGCCCGGCGCAGGCTCGTCGACCGCATGCTGCGGCTCAAAGTGGCCGACGTGGACCGGCTCAAGCCCGGCGACCTGCTGTCGCGGGTGACCGGCGACACGACGCTGCTGCGCTCGGTGCTGACCAACGGCGTGGTGGACTCGATCGGCTCGGTGTTCATGCTGGTCGGCGCGATCGTCATGATGGCCGCGATGGACGGCGTGCTGCTGCTGGTGACGCTGCTCGTCGTGGTGGTGATCGGCGGTCTCGTCGGGCTCATCATGCCGCGCATCCAGCGGGCGCAGGCCCAGGCCCAGGAGGCCGTGGGGGAGATGGGCGCCGTGCTCGACCGGGCGCTGCAGGCGTACCGGACGGTCAAGGCCAGCGGCGCCGAGGAGCGCGAGATCGCCGAGGTCGCGGGGGCCGCCACGCGCGCCCGCGACCGGGGCCTTCAGGTCGCCGGCTGGACGTCGCTCGCGGGAGTGGCGACGTGGATGACGGTGCAGATCGCGTTTCTCGCCGTGCTGGCCGTCGGCGGCGCGCGGGTCGCGTCGGGCGCGCTGGAGGTCTCGTCGCTGATCGCGTTCCTGCTCTATCTGTTCTACCTGGTGGCGCCGATCGGGCAGCTCGTCAACGGCGCGGTCGAGCTGCAGCAGGGCCTCGCCGCGCTCAGGCGCATCAAGGAGATCGAGGACCTGCCGGCCGAGCCCGCGGGCGTCGTACCGCACGAGGAGAGCACGCCGATCGGCGTGGAGTTCCGCGACGTCGTCTTCCGCTACGGCGACGACCGGCCGATCGTGCACAACGGCGTCACCTTCGAGGTGCCGGCGGGCGGGCTGACCGCGCTGGTCGGCCCGTCGGGAGCGGGCAAGTCCACGGTGTTCGCGCTGCTCGAACGCTTCTACGACCACCAGGACGGGCGAATTCTGGTGGACGGGCGCGACATCCGCGACTGGCCGCTCGGCGAGCTGCGCGCCGCGCTCGGCTACGTCGAGCAGGACGCCCCCGTCCTGGCCGGGACGCTGCGCGAGAACCTGCTGTTCGCCGCCCAGGACGTCACCGAGGACGAGCTGCGCTCCGTCATCGCGCGCACCCGCCTCGACGACCTCGTGGCCCGGCTGCCCGACGGGCTGGAGACCCCGGTCGGCCACCGCGGCGTGCTGCTGTCGGGCGGCGAACGGCAGCGCGTGGCCATCGCCAGGGCGCTGCTGCGCAAGCCCAGGCTGCTGCTGCTCGACGAGGCCACCTCGCAGCTCGACGCGGTCAACGAGCTGCGGCTGCGCGAGGTCATCGCCGAGGTCGCGCAGGAGACCACCGTGCTCGTCATCGCGCACCGCCTGTCCACGGTGACGGGCGCCGACCGGATCGTGGTGATGGAGGGCGGCGCCGTACGCGCGGTCGGCCGCCACGACGAGCTGGTGGGCGAGGACGAGCTCTACCGGGAGCTGGCCGCCACCCAGTTCCTCGTCGGGTGACAGGCTCTGACCAGCGCTGACGTGACCTGCGGCGCGTTTCGCCACTGGTGCGCGGGATGAGAACGGCGGGTCCCGTGCGTTGCACGTTGCGTGGCGGACGGATTTCGCGGTGGGCTTGACATGCTGCTGGACGGCCGGAGGCTGTCTCCCGTTCAGCACAGGATCGCCGACTACCTCAGCGAGCACCTGGATGAGGCGATCTTCCTGTCCAGCGTCGAGCTGGCCGAGCGGGCCGGGGTCAGCCAGCCCTCGGTGACCCGCTTCGCCATGGTGCTGGGCTTCGCCGGATACCCCGAGCTGCGCCAGGCGCTGCGCCCCCTCGTGCTCGGCGGGGGCCCGGAGTCGCCGCACGACAGCCTGCTGCGCGGGGCCATCGACTGCGAGATCCGCAACCTCGCCACCGTCAGGGAACGCCTGTCCGCCTTCCCGATCAAGGAGCTGGGCGAGCACCTCGCCGCCACCGAGCCGCTGCCGGTGCTCGGCCTGCACGCCTCCTGCGGGCTCGCCACCACGTTCGCCTACTACGCCCGCCGGATACATCCCGACGTGCGGCTGCTCGTCCACGGCGGCTCCGAGCTGGCGGAAGGGCTGCACGCGGCCCAGCGGGCGGGGGCCGAGTGGGTGGTGGCCGTGGTGCTGCCGCGCTACCCGGCCGAGACGCTGGACGCGCTGGAGTACGCCGCCAAGCTCGGCCTGCGGGTCGCCGCCATCACCGACAGGGCCGGCCTGCCCGCCGAGGTCGTGCTCGACGCGCCCGTGGGGGACGGGCTGGTCTTCAACTCGCACGCAGCGCCGCTCGCCCTCGCCATGGCGCTGGTGGAGGCCATGGCCGAGGCGGTACCGCTGCGCACGCGGGCCAGGCTTGAGGAGTACGACCGGATGGCCGAGGAGAACGGCACCTTCCGCACCGCCGGCCCGACCTGAGCCGCGCCCGTGGCCGGCCTGGGCCGTGCTCGTGCCGGGCCTGGGCCGTGCTCGTGCCGGGCCTGGGCCGCGCTGGGCCGCGTCCTGAGCCGTGTCTGGGCCGTGTCTGGGCCGCGTCTGGGCCGGGCCTGGGCCGTGTCTGGGCCGGGCACGGCCCAGACACGGCGTGCGCCTCATCCGGGCGCGCCCGCCCTCCTACCGGCGGGGCGGCCAAGGTCAATAAGCTGCCGCTATGACTGAACGACCGAAGGCGCTGGTCACCGGCGCTTCCCGGGGTGTCGGCGCGGCCGTCGCGCGGGCCCTCGCTCCGACCCACGACGTCCTGCTCGGCGGCCGCGACGAGCAGGCGCTGGCCGCGCTCGCCGCCGAGCTGCCCGGGGCGCGGTCGTGGCCGGTGGAGCTGACGAAGGTGACGGCCGCCGACGTGGCGGGCATCGACCGGCTGGACGTGCTCGTGCACAGCGCGGGCATCGCCACCCTCGGCCGCATCGCCGACCTGAGCGCCGACACCTGGCGGCGTACGTACGAGGTGAACGTCGTCGCCGTCGCCGAGCTCACCAGGCTGCTGCTGCCCGCGCTCAGGCGGGCGGAAGGGCACGTCGTGTGCGTCAACTCCGGCTCGGGGCAGCGGGCCAACCCCCACTGGGCGTCGTACGCGGCGAGCAAGTTCGCGCTCAAGGCGTTCGCCGACGCGCTGCGGCTGGAGGAGCCCCTGCTCAGGGTCACCACCGTCTACCCTGGCAGGGTCGCGACCGACATGCAGCGCGGCGTGCGGGAGTACGAGGGCGGCGCGTTCGAGCCGGAGCGCTACCTCACGCCGGAGACCGTGGCGCGGGCCGTCGTCGCCGCCATCACCGCCGGACCCGACGCCCACCTCACCGAGGTGACCGTGCGTCCCAGGGGCGGCCCGGTCAACTGACCGGGACTCGACCGCGCTCCCCCTCGTTCACCAGGCGTTTCATCGCGGCCTCCTCCTTGAGGAGGACATGCAGAACCCTCCCGCAGGCGTAGTGCTTTAGGGAATCTTTGCTTCTGGCCGGACGTTGCCCGGGTATAGAACGCAGCTGCGGAACGAGGTGCCTGGGGATGGCAAGGCCTACGGGGAGTCGCACGCAGGAGCAGCACATCGCCGAGCGCGATCTGCTGGGGACCTACCTGGCCGAGATCGGCCGGGTCCCGCTGCTCACGGCGGAGGAAGAGGTTGAGCTCGCCAAGAGGATCGAGGCGGGCCTGTTCGCCGAGCAGCTGCTCGACAGCGGGGGCACGGAGCCGCGCATCGGAGACGCGGCCGACGAGGAGCTCGAACGGCTGGCGATATCCGGCCGGCGGGCGAAGGAGGAGTTCATCCAGGCCAACCTGCGCCTGGTGGTGGCGGTGGCCAGGAAGTACTCCGGCCGGGGGATGCCGCTGATCGATCTGGTCCAGGAGGGGAACCTGGGCCTGGTGCGGGCGGTGGAGAAGTTCGACTACCGGCGGGGCTACAAGTTCTCGACCTACGCCACGTGGTGGATCAGGCAGGCCGTCGGGCGTGCCATCCACGAGCAGGCGAGGCCGGTACGGCTCCCGACCCACGCGGGCGAGCAGATGACCCGGCTCATGCGGGTCAGGCGCGACATGCTGGCCGAGTTCGACATGGAGCCGACCGACGACGACCTCGCCGGCATTCTCGACCTGCCGATCGAGCGGGTGCGGGAGCTGCGGCGCTGGGCGTCCGACCCGGTGTCGCTGCAGCTCGGCGTGGGTGACGAGGACGAGACCGAGCTCGGCGACATGATCGCCGACGAGACGTGGGCCGACCCCGAGCAGCAGGCGATCGACATCCTCGAGCGCGAGCGGCTCGACCAGTGGCTCACCGGGCTCGAGGGGCCGACCAGCGAGATGCTGCGCTGGCGCTACGGCCTGGTCGACGGGCGCGAGCACACGCTCACCGAGGTGGGCGAGCGCTACGGCATCGGCCGCGACCGCGCCCGCCGCATCGAGCGCGACGCGCTGGCGCGGCTGCGCAAGATGGCCACGGCGGCCGCCTGACGGCGCGGCAGCGGGGACTCAGGGCCCGCCGGCGTCCCTAGGGGGAGGGCGCCGGCGGGCCCTAGGCTGTGCGGCATGCATGTCGAGGCCCTGAGGCGCTATCCGGTGAAGTCGATGCTGGGGGAGGAGCTCGCCGAGACCGAGGTGACCGAGCGCGGGCTGGCGGGCGATCGGGCGCGAGCGGTGCTCGACGTGGCGACCGGCAGGATCGCCAGCGCGAAGAACCCGCGGCTGTGGCGGCGGCTGCTCACCGTCGAAGGCGCGCGGGCGCCCGGAGACGCGGAGCTGTCGGAGCTGCTCGGACGGGAGGTGCGGCTGATCGACGTGCCGCCCGAGGGCGCCGAGATGCTGCGGTCGGTGCCGGAGCAGGTGCTGGCCGAGGGCATCGAGGCGGAGGTGCCGTACACGGTGAGCCCGGTCGGGGCGGGCGCTCCCGAGGGGACGTTCTTCGACTTCGCGCCCGTGCACCTCATCACCACCTCGGCCCTGCGCAGGATCGGCGCGCTCGGGCCGCGCGGGCGCGTCGAGGCCGAGCGCTACCGGCCCAACCTGGTGATCGCCACAGAAGGCGACGGGTTCGTCGAGAACGACTGGGTGGAGCGGCGGCTGCGTGTCGGCGACGAGGTGGAGCTGCACGTCATCGTGGCCACCCCGCGCTGCGCGGTGCCGACGCTCGCGCACGGCGCGCTGGAGCGTGACACCGACGCGCTGCGCACGGTGGCCAGGCACAACAGGGTGCCGGTGTTCGGCATGGAGCCGCAGCCGTGCGCGGGCGTGTACGCCCGGGTGACCCGCCCCGGCCGCATCAGAGCGGGCGATCCGGTCACCCTGATCTGAGCGACCGGGTGCTCCCCGCGGCCGGGGTCTTCCCGAGTGGCGGAGGCCTTCCGGCCGGCCGGGGTCTTCCGGCCGGCCGGAATCTCCCGGGCGGCCGGAGTCTTCCCCGCGGCGGGGGTCTTCACGAGCGGCCGGGGCCCTGGCGTCAGGCCAGTGGGGCGAGGTACTTGTCGAGGTCGTCGAGGATCTTGCCGGCCGCGGTGACGCCGATGCCGGTCATCCAGATCTCGTCGTCCACGTTGTGGGCGTTGCCCGACTTGACCGCCTTGAGGTTCTTCCACAGCGGCCCGCCGGTGACCTCGGCCTGCGCCTTGGCGGCGTTCTCCCCGTACGCGGTGTAGAAGATCGCGTCGGCGTCGGCCTTGGCGATGTTCTCCTGGCTCAGCTTGCCGAAGCGCCGGTCCTCCTGGTCCTTGAGCTGCTGGACCTCGGGCCTGGGAATGCCGGCGTCCTTGAGGACGATGCCGCTGAACGACTCCGGCCCGTACATGCGGATCTCGGTCGGCATGAACCGCACGATGCTGACCTGCAGCTTGGAGTACTTGGCCCCGACCTCCTTGGCCCTGGCCTCGTACGCCGACAGCAGCTGCTGCGCCTGCTCCTTCTTGCCGAGCGCCTCGGCGTCGAGCAGGAAGTTCTCCTTCCAGGTGATGCCGACCCGCTCGGTGAACACGGTCGGGGCGATTTTGGAGAGCTTGTCGTAGAAGGCGGCCTGGCGGAACTTCGAGCCGAGGATCAGGTCGGGCTTCAGCGCCATGATGGCCTCGATGTTGGGCTGCTGAAGGGTGCCGACGGGTTTGGTGTTCGCCAGGGCGGAGCCGAGGTAGTCGGGCCAGGTCTGGTTCTCCTGTGCCTGGGCGGCCCCCACGGGGGCGAGGCCGAGCGAGACCATCGAGTCGAGTTTGTCGGTGTCGAGCACGACGACCCGCTTCGGCGCCATGGGGACCTTCGTTTCACCCATGGCGTGTTCGACGGTACGGGTGGGGCCCGCGTCCTGCGTCGCGGTGGAGGTGCCGCAGGCGGCGAGGGCCAGAACGGGCAGCATGGCGGCGATGGCCAAGCGGAGGCGCATGGGCGGTCCTTGATCGTTAGGTTAGGCTAGCCTAAGTATCGCATGGCCGATATCGCTGTGCCGAAATCAGGCCCGTGAGGCATCCGAAACGTCGGCGAAACACCTGTGCGGCGAGATTCACGAATGTGAAACACACCTGGTCGAGCCACGAAACTCCAGGCGAACACGCTGTGGCCACACGTCACACGTAAGGAGGGTCGCGTCGTGAAGATCGACAGCGGCACGACTGCCTGGATGCTCGCGGCCACCGCGTTGGTGCTGCTGATGACTCCGGGCCTCGCGCTTTTCTACGGGGGCATGACCAGGGCCAAGAGCGTCCTGAACATGATGATGATGTCGTTCGGCGCCATCGTCGTCGTGAGCGTCGCCTGGATGCTCTACGGGCACTCACTGGCATTCACGGAAAACCCCATCTCAGCGCTCAACTCTTTCGTCGGCGGCTTCGACGCCCTAGGCCTGCAGAGCCTGGTGGAGACCGCGACCAGTGACGACGGCACGGGCATGCCGAGCCTCGTCTTCTCCGCCTTCCAGATGACGTTCGCCATCATCACCGTCGCACTGATCAGCGGTGCCATCGCGGACCGCGCGAAGTTCGGCGCGTGGATGCTGTTCGGCGTCATCTGGGCCACGATCGTCTACTTCCCCGTCGCCCACTGGGTGTGGGGCGGTGGCTGGCTCAACTCGATGGGCATCGAGGACTTCGCGGGCGGCACGGTCGTCCACATCAACGCCGGCGCCGCGGCCCTGGCTCTGGCCCTCGTGCTCGGCAAGCGGCAGGGCTGGCGCAAGGAGCCGATGCGGCCGCACAACCTCCCGCTGGTGCTGCTCGGCGCGGCGCTGCTGTGGTTCGGCTGGTTCGGCTTCAACGCCGGCTCCGAGCTGGTGGTCGACGGCATCGCCGGTCTCGCCTTCATGAACACGCAGGTCGCCACCGCGGTCGCGGTCGGCGCCTGGCTGGTCGTGGAGAAGCTGCGTGACGGCCACGCCACCAGCCTCGGCGCGGCCTCCGGCGCGGTCGCCGGCCTGGTCGCCATCACCCCCGCCTGTGGTTTCGTGGACCCCTGGGCCGCGATGGTCATCGGTCTCCTCGCCGGCGCGATCTGCGCCTACGCCGTGGGCCTGAAGTACAAGCTCGGCTACGACGACTCGCTCGACGTGGTGGGCGTCCACATGGTCGGCGGTGTGATCGGCGCCGTCGCCCTCGGGTTCTTCGCCGCCTACCCCGCCACCGACGAGCAGAGCGAGGGCCTGTTCTACGGCGGCGGCTTCGGCCAGCTCGGCCTGCAGGTGCTCGGCCCGGTGGCCACGGGCCTGTACTCCTTCGTCATCACCTGGATCATCGGCAAGATCATCGACAAGACGATGGGCTTCCGGATCAAGCCCGAGGACGAGATCACCGGTGTCGACATCACCACGCACGCCGAGACCGGTTACGACCTCGGCACCGTTCACGCGTCCGGCGTGAGCTCCCCTAACGGTCCCGTCACCACGGCTCCCGCCACGAAGAAGGTGGACGCATGAGGCTCATCACGGCGATCATCAAGCCGTTCAAGCTCGATGACGTGAAGGCCGCGCTCGAACAGTTCGGCATCAAGGGCATGACGGTCAGCGAGGCCAGCGGCTACGGCCGGCAGCGCGGCCACACCGAGGTCTACCGGGGCGCCGAGTACCAGGTCGACCTGGTGCCCAAGGTCCGCCTTGAGGTCCTCACCGAGGAGGACGACGCCGAGGACGTGATCGACGTCATCACCAAGGCGGCGCACACCGGGAAGATCGGCGACGGAAAGGTCTGGTCGGTGCCGGTCGACACCGTCGTCCGCGTACGCACCGGCGAACGGGGTCCGGAAGCCCTGTGATGATTCCGCGGCGAAGCGCGGGCACCCCTCGGAGGGCGTCCGCGCGGAGCGAGCCCCGCACGGCCGACGATGTCCGGCGGGGAATTCACAGGGTTGTGATGGATCCGAGGCGAAGCCTGGACAACGGCGTCCGGGCGGAGCTCGGCAAGGGGGCACAGGAGTGAGGGGAGAGGCCCGTTCGTTCGCCGCGGCCCGCAAGGAGCGGACCGCGGACACCGATCGCTGGCTCAAGGATCTCTTCCGCACGGCGACCGACGGCGACCACGTCTCACTGGTCGCCGTCGGAAGTTTGGGAAGGGGGGAGCCGGCACCGGGCAGCGACCTCGACCTGGTGCTGCTCCACAACGGCCGGGCCGATGTGGCCAGGATCGCCGACCGGATCTGGTACCCGATCTGGGACGCGGCGATCGGCCTCGACCATTCCGTACGCACGGTGGAAGAGGCGGTCTCGGTGGCCCGGCAGGATCTCAAGGCCGTGCTGGGCCTGATCCAGGCCAGGCACGTGGCCGGCGACCCCGACCTGACCAGGAAGGCCAGGGAGGCGGTGCTGGCCGAATGGCGGGCCGACTCGCGCCGCAGGCTGGGCGAGCTGCGGGAGGCCGCCGATCAGCGGGCTCAGGTGAGCGGGGAGCTGGCGTTCCTGCTGGAGCCCGATCTCAAGGACGGACGCGGCGGGCTGCGCGACGTCCAGGCCATGCAGGCGGTGGCCGCCGCCTGGGTCGCCTCGGCGCCGGGGCCGCGGGCCCGCGAGGCGTACGACTTCATCCTCGATGTGCGGCACGCGCTGCACATCGTCACCGGACGCGGCACCGACCGGCTGGTCCTCCAGGAGCAGGACGCGGTGGCCGGGGTGCTCGGCCTCCTCGACGCCGAGGCGCTGATGCGCCGGCTGGCCGAGGCGGGCCGCACGATCTCACATGCTTTCGACGCCACCTGGCGCACGGTCGACAGGCTCGTGTCGGGGCCGGCTCCGCGCGGGCGCCGCCCGCTGGCGGACGGCGTGGTGGAGCACGGGGGCGAGGTGGTGCTCGCCAGGGGTGTCGATCCGCGCAAGGATCCGGTGCTGGTGCTGCGCGCCGCGGCGGCCGCGGCGGACTCCGGGCTGCCGCTCGCACCCGCCACGGTGTCCGTGCTCGCGGCTCAGTCGCCGCCGATGCCGGTGCCCTGGCCGGAGGAGGCCCGCGACGCCCTGGTGTCGATCCTCGGCGCGGGCCGCGCCGCCGTGCCCGTCTGGGAGGAGCTGGACCAGGCGGGCATCCTCGTCAAGCTTCTCCCCGACTGGGAACGCGTGCGCCACCGCCCTCAGCGCAACCCGATCCACCGGTTCACGGTCGACCGCCACCTTATCGAGGCGGCCGCCAACGCCGCCAGCCACACCCGCGAGGTCTCCAGGCCCGACCTGCTGCTGATCGCCGCGCTCCTGCACGACGTGGGCAAGGGCTGGCCGGGCGATCACTCGGCGACCGGCGAGGTGGTGGTCCGCGACATCGGCACCCGCATCGGGCTGCCGCCGGCCGACGTCGAGACGCTCGCCACCGTCGTACGCCACCATCTGCTGCTGCCCGAGACGGCCACCCGCAGGGACCTCGACGACCCCGTCACGATCGAGAAGGTCGCGGCCACGGTCGGCTCGCGCGAGGTGCTCGACCTGCTGGCCGCGCTGGCGGTGGCCGACGGGGTCGCGACGGGCCCGGCCGCCTGGAACTCGTGGAAGGCCGGTCTGGTGGCCGATCTGGTGCGCCGGGTCCGTTCGGTGCTGGCCGGCTCGCCCCCGCCCAAGCCGCCGACGCTCTCGCCCGAGCAGGCCGCGCTGGCCCGCCACGGCGGTGGAGCGGTCCGCGTGGTCGGGGGAGCGGTCACGGTCGTCGCGCCCGACCGGGTGGGGCTGCTGTGGAGCGCCGCGGGCGTGCTGTCGGCCCACCGGCTCGTGGTGCGCTCGGCCTCGTCGGCGTCCGCCGGCTCCACGGCGGTGATCGAGTTCTCCGTCGTCCCCGAGTACGGGTCCCCGCCGGACCCCGCGGCGCTGGAGTCCGACCTCCGTCTCGTCCTTGCTGGACGTCTTGACATCGAGCAACGGCTGGCCCGCCGCGCGAGGGGTGTGCGACCCCCTCGCGTGCCGGTCGCTCCACCCCGTGTGACCTTGGTCGATGACGCTTCCGCCACCGCCACCGTGGTCGAAGTCAGGGCCCATGACAGACCGGGGCTCCTGTGGCGCATTGGACGTGCGTTCGGCGAGTGCGGTCTTGACGTGAGGGCCGCTCGCGTGGAGACTCTCGGCGCGGAGGCGGTGGACGTCTTCTACGTTGTGGACCGCGCCGGTCGCCCCCTCAGCGACGAGGCGCAACGGGCCCAAGTCCGCGATCAAGTCCTTGCCGCTCTGCGATAACCAGGAGCACACGACAACCGGCTACGTTTGTAACGATTGTGTCCGATATGCCTGTTAAGTCAGATGCTGCGGATACGTTGTGGACGGTCTGAAGACCCGTTGCAAACGGGACGATTGAGGGGTAGCGGGAGCGGTGACTACGGGGAACTCGGGCAGCGGCACCACCGTGCAGCCGAGCCGTGCCGGCTGGCTACGGCGCTTCGGCCTGCGAAATTGGCGGGTGAGATGGCGGCTCACCGCCCTCATCCTGGTGCCGACCATCGCCGCCGTCGTGCTCGGGGGAGCGCGCGTGGTGGGCTCGATCCAGAGCATCGCCGCCTATGACCGCACCGCGACCGCCGCCGAGCAGGCAGGCCGGCTCCGCGACCTGGTGCAGGCGCTCGGCCTGGAGCGCGACACGGGCGGCTGGATCGGCGCCAGCAGGGCCATGCGCAAGAAGCTCGCCAAACCGCTCGCGCAGCGCAAGGCGGCCGTGGACACGCTGGTCAAGGCCGTGCGCGCCGACCTCGACACGATGGACGAGTCCTACGGTCCCCGTGTGGTCAAGGCAGCCGAGCAGGCGAGGTACGACCTCAGCCGGCTTCCCAAGATCAGGACCGAGGGACAGACTAACACGATCCGTTACGACTTCCTCACCGATACCCTGATCAAGCTCCACGACGAGCTGGCCCTGATGTCGGACGACTCGCAGATCGTCGGCCAGTTCCGCGGCCTGAGCGCCCTCGTCGCGGCCAAGGAGGAGATCTCCCGCCAGCGCGTCCAGCTCCTGCAGGCGTCCTACGACGCCGACAGCGTGGACGCCAAGGAGGTCGAGCAGTTCATCGCCTCCAACGCCCGCCTGCAGAGCGACATCGCCACCGTGGGCGCCGAGGCCGGCGTCGACGTCGGCCTGGAGCTGTCCAAGGCGCTGGCGTCCCAGCCCGAGTACGTGAACATCCAGCTCACCAAGTCCCGGGCGATCGCCCTGGTCAGCGGCAAGGAGCCGGGCGCCCGCATCGTCGACAACCTGATCTCGGCCAGGGCCGAGCGCGAGGACTGGTTCAAGAACAACACCGTCGCCATCGACCTGCTGCACAACGTCGAGGAGGGCCTGGCGGCGCGGGTGAACCTGCGCAGCCAGGAGCTGCGCTCGACCGAGATCCGCAACGCGGTCATCGGCGGGATCCTCGTCCTCGCGCTGCTGCTGGTCGTGCTGCTGCTCACCGTGGCCATCGCCCGCTCGATGGTCGTCCCGCTGCGGCGGCTGCGCACCGAGGCCCTGGAGGTCGCCGGCTTCCGGCTGCCCGACGTGGTGCGCCAGCTGCGCGTCAGCGGTGACCCGGCGTCCGTGCGCGAGGTGCAGCCCATCGCGGTCGACGGCAACGACGAGATCGGCGAGGTGGCCAGGGCCTTCGACCAGGTGCACCGGCAGGCCGTGCGCCTGGCGGGCGAGGAGGCCGAGCTGCGCAGCAACATCAGCGCGATGTTCGTCAACCTCTCCCGCCGCACGCAGACGCTGGTCGAGCGGCAGATCTCGCTCATCGACGGCCTGGAGAAGGGCGAGCAGGACGGCGGCCGGCTGGCCGACCTGTTCAAGCTCGACCACCTGGCCACCCGCATGCGCCGCAACTCCGAGAACCTCCTGGTCCTCGCCGGCCACGAGGCCAGCCGCCGGCGCAGCCAGCCGGCCAAGCTCATCGACGTCGTACGCGCCGCGCTGTCGGAGGTCGAGGGCTACGAGCGCGTCCAGGTGCGGGTGCACCGCGGCACGTCCGTGCTCGGCAGCTGCGCCAACGACCTCGTCCACCTGGTGGCCGAGCTGGTCGAGAACGCCATCCAGTTCTCCCCGAGCAACTCCCAGGTCACCGTCACCAGCAGCCTCATCGAGGGCGGCGGTGCGCTGCTGTCGGTCAGCGACAACGGCATCGGCATGACCGACGAGGAGCTGGCCGAGGCCAACCGCCGCCTGGCCGAGCCGCCCGTCGTGGACGTGTCGGTCTCCCGGCGCATGGGCCTGTTCGTGGTCGGCCGCCTGGCGCTGCGCCACGGCATCCGGGTGCAGCTGCGCAAGGGCGAGGAGAACGGCCTGATCGCCATGGTGCTGCTGCCGCCGACGCTGATCGCCGACGGCACGCAGCAGCCGCTGCCGCAGCGGCCCGCGTTCGGCGGCGGCACGGTGCCGTCGCAGGCGGGCGCGTTCCCGTCGAACGGCGCGTTCCGCTCGTTCGGCAGCTTCGACTCCTTCGACGCCGCGCCGCCCAGGGCCGGCGCGCTCGACAACGGCTTCGGCCCCGGTCACCCGTCCTTCGACACGGGTCCGGCCAGGACGGGCGGCCCGTCCACCTTCGACAGCGTCCCGTCCGGGCGGGCTCCGTCCGCCTTCGACGGCGGGCCCGGCAGGCAGGGGCCGCCGTCCTTCGACACCCCCGCGCGCCAGGGCCCGGCATCGCTCGACGGCGGCCCCGCACGGCCGGTGCAGGGGCCGGTCAACGGGGGCGCCGTCCGGGGGACCGGCGGCCTGCCGCGGCGGACGCCAGGCTCGTTCGAGGGCGGGCCGCAGGGCCAGGGCAACGGCGCCCAGGCGGGGTCCCAGGGCGCCGGACAGCAGCCCGGGGGGCAGCAGCACTCCGGGCCGCAGCCCGCGGGGCCGCGCGCGTTCGACGGCGGGCCCGAGGCGCCCAGGCCGTCGTACGGGTCGTTCCCCTCGGACCCGGGTCGCGCCGGGGTCAACGGCTTCACCGCCGACACCGACGGCGGCACCTTCCGCGGGCGGCCGGGGACGTACGACTCCGAGTCCTACCCCTCGTACCCCAGCGCCCCCGCAGGCACATCTGGTAATGGCGCGTTCCAGAATTCGCCGGCGGGCTCGTACTCGACCAACGATGTGCGCATGCCGGATCCGGCCCAGACCGCGGACACCCCCTCTGAACAGGAACAAGAGGACTATCTGCCGATCTTCGCGGCGGTGGAGTCCGCCTGGTTCCGCCGGCCGACCGCGGAAGCGGCGCAGGGCCAGGGAGAGTCCACGGGCGCGCACGCCGTACCCTCTGGGGAGGAAGCGTGGCGGACGGCCGCGGACGCCGGCTGGCAAGCGGCGAAAGCGGCCGCCGAGCCGAGCCTCGGCGGCATCACCGCCGCCGGGCTCCCCAAGCGCACCCCGAAGGCCAACCTTGTGCCGGGCACCGCGAGCCGGCCCGCACAGGCGCAGCAGCGGCAGGCACCACCGCCGCCACCGGTCTCAGCGGACCGGATGCGCAGCAGGATGGCCAGCTTCCAGCAGGGTGTGCGCAGGGGGCGCCAGGAGATTCGTGGACAGGAGAACAAGAGTGAGTAAGCGTCCCGCCGGGGAGGATGCGTGACAACCCTTAGTCATGAGGCCAACAAGTTCGACTGGCTGATCACTGACTTCGTCCGTAACACGCCCGGAGTCGCCCACGCCGTCGTCGTCTCGGCCGACGGGCTCTGCCTGGCCGCGTCCGAGGGGTTCCCGCCGGACCGTGCCGACCAGCTCGCCGCGGTGGCCGCCGGCCTGCTGAGCCTGACGGTGGGTGCCTCGCGGGTGTTCGAGGGCGGGGCGGTCACGCAGACCGTGGTCGAGATGCAGCGTGGTCTGCTGCTGGTCATGGCCATCAGCGACGGGTCCGTGCTCACGGTCCTGGCGGGTCCGGATTGTGACATGGGACTCGTGGCGTACCAGATGACGTTGCTGGTAGACAGGGCGGGACAGGTGCTGACTCCGGCCCTGCGCGCGGAGCTTCAGGCCGCCAGGACCCGGTGATGTGATGGAACTGATGGGAGCGGGCCGTGTACGGGACTGACGGGATCGGGGAAGAGGAGCCCCTGTTCCGTCCTTACGCGGTGACGGGTGGCAGGGCTGAGCCGCGCTACCACCTCGCGATGGAGACGTTGGTCTCGTCGATGCCGATTCCGGACGAAGAGCTGGCGCTGCTCACCCCCGAGCAGGAGGCCATCATGCAGCTGTGCAGGACGTTCCGGTCGGTAGCCGAGATCTCGGCCCTGCTCCGCGTCCCGTTGGGCGTGGCCAGGGTGCTCGTGGCGGACATGTCCGACGAAGGGCTCGTCCGCCTGCACCAGCCACGCCTCAGCGAGGGCCAGCCGGACCTCAACATGCTCGAAAGGGTGCTCAGTGGACTACGCAGGCTCTAGCCCCGGCCTCACGTCGACGAAAATCGTCGTCGCCGGGGGTTTCGGCGTCGGTAAGACGACTTTCGTGGGGGCGGTGTCCGAGATCCTCCCGCTCACCACGGAAGCGGTGATGACCGACGCGTCCGCGGGCATCGACGACCTCGGGCTGACCCCCCACAAGCAGACCACGACCGTGGCGATGGACTTCGGCCGCCTGTCGCTCGATCGTGACCTGATCCTCTACCTGTTCGGCACCCCCGGCCAGCACCGGTTCTGGTTCATGTGGGACGACCTGGTACGCGGCGCGATCGGCGCCGTGGTGCTGCTCGACACCCGCCGGCTGGCCGACAGCTTCCCCGCCATCGACTACTTCGAAGAGGCCAAGCTGCCGTTCATCATCGGCATCAACGGCTGGGACGGCCAGTTCCCGCACTCCGACGAGGAGGTCAGGGAGGCGCTGGCGCTGTCGCCGCAGGTGCCGATCGTGCGCACCGACGCGCGTAACCGCGAGTCGGTCAAGGCGACGCTGATCTCGCTGGTCGAGCACGTCGTGCGCCTGCGCGCCGCCCCCGCCGCCTACTGAGCACGCCTGCTGAGCACGCCTGCTGAGCACGCCTGTCGAGCGCCGGGCGCGCTTCCTGGGCGCGTGTGGGACACGCCTCCTGAGCACTCCTACGGGGCGTCCTCGCCGGAGGCGCGGCGCCGCACCAGCGCCTCGATGCCGTCGAGCACGCGCTGCAGCCCGAACTCGAAGGCGTGGCTCGCGTTGTAGGCCGCGTTCTGCGCCTCGCCCGCCGCCTGGCCGACCCGGGAGGCGATGGGGAAGCGCTCGGGGTCGGCGATACGGCTGAAGAACGGCGCGTGCGCGGCCCACCACTGTTCGTCGGTCAGCCCCGTCTTGCTCTCGGCCTGCGCGGCCTCCACGGCGCCTCTGGCGGTGCCGTGCACGAACCCGATGATGAGCGTGAGCACCGCGTCCATCTCGACGTCGGTCAGGCCGATGCCGTCGATGGCGCTCAGCTCGTAGTCGTACTTGGCCGTGACGTTGGGGCCGAGCACCGGCCTGCTGACCGCCACCTGCAGCAGCCAGGGGTGGCGGAGGTAGAGGGCCCAGTTCTCCCTGGCGATCTGTTCCAGCCTGCCCCGCCAGCCGCCCGGCACGTCGGCCGGCCTGGCGGTCTCGCCGTAGACCGTGTCGAGCATGAGGTCGAACAGCTCCGGCTTGCCCGGCACGTACGTGTAGAGGGACATCGTCCCGACGCCCAGCCGCTCGGCCACGCGCCGCATCGACAGCGCCTGGAGCCCTTCGGCGTCGGCCACCTCGATGGCGGCGCGCACGATCCTGTCGACGCTCAGCTCCGGCTTGCCCTTGCGTCCGGTGGGCTCGCTGGTGCGCCACAGCAGCGCGAGGCTGCGCGCGGGGTCGCCCTTGCCCGAGTACTCAACGCTCACATTCCGAACGGTACACCGTACGGTTGCCCGCCCTTGCCGTAATGTGTACGGTACAGCGTACGGCAAAGGAGGCGGTTCTGTGACGGCGATATCGGTACGCGGGCTGCGCAAGACCTACGGCGAGAAGACGGCCCTGGACGGCATCGACCTCGACGTCGCCCCCGGCACGGTCTGCGGCCTGCTGGGCCCCAACGGCGCGGGCAAGAGCACCACCGTGCGCATCCTCACCACGCTCCTGCGCCCCTCCGGCGGGCGCGCGGAGGTGGCGGGCGTCGACGTGCTCGCCCAGCCCCGCCGGGTACGCGGCAGGATCGGCCTGGTCGGCCAGCACACCGCGGTGGACGAGCAGCTCACCGGCCGGCAGAACCTGGAGATGTTCGGCCGCCTGCACCACCTCGGCGCGGCGGCGGCCCGCGCCAGGGCGGACGAGCTGCTGGAACGCTTCGGCATCGAGCACCCGGGACCGGCCGGGGAGTACTCCGGCGGCATGCGCAGGCGGCTCGACCTGGCCGCGAGCATGATCCTGGCGCCGCCCGTGCTCTTCCTCGACGAGCCGACCACGGGGCTGGACCCGCGCAGCCGCACGGAGATCTGGCAGGCGGTGCGCGACCTGGTGGCGGGCGGCACGACCGTGCTGCTGACCACCCAGTACCTGGAGGAGGCAGACCGGCTCGCCGACCACATCGCGGTGATCGACACCGGCCGGGTCGTCGCGGAGGGCACCCCGGAGGCGCTGAAAGCGCGTCTGGGCGGCGATCGGCTCGACGTGGTCGTCCACGACCGGGAGCGGCTGCCCGAGGCGGCAGAGATCATCGAGCGGGTCGCCGGGCGGCCCGCCGAGACCGATCCCGGCACCCGTCGCGTGAGCGCGCCCGTCGCCGAGCGGGTGCGCACGCTCGCCGAGGCGCTGAACGCGCTGTCCGCGGCCGGCGTCGAGGCCGAGGACGTCGCCCTGCGCCGCCCCACGCTCGACGAGGTCTTCCTGCACATCACCGGAGGTGACCGCCGATGACGGCCACGACCCTGCGCTGGGCGATCGCGGACGGCTGGACCGTCGCCCGCCGCGACCTGATGCACTGGGCCAACCAGCCGATGACGATCGCGGCCGGCGTGGTCTTCCCCATCGTCGTCACGCTCGCCTTCGGCTACCTGTTCGGCGGCGCGGTCAAGGTGCCGGACGGCGTGGACTACTTCTCGTTCCTCCTGCCCGGCATGTACGGCATGACGATGCTCTTCGGCCTCAGCTCGACCATGATCGCCGTCTCCACGGACGCGGCCAAGGGCGTGACGGACCGGTTCCGCTCGCTGCCCATGGCGCCGTCCGCCGTGCTCAGCGGCCGGGCCGTCGCCGACCTGCTGCACTCGGTGCTGATCCTGGCCGGGCTGCTGCTGTGCGGGCTGGCCGTCGGCTGGCGCCCGGCCACGCTCTCCGGCGCCGCGGCCGCGATCGGCCTGCTGCTGTTCCTGCGCTTCTCGCTGCTGTGGGCCGGCGTGTACGCGGGGCTGCGCACCAGGAACCCGGGAGCGGCGGTGGCGATCCAGGCCATGGAGTTCCCCGTCGGCTTCCTGTCCAACGCCTTCGTCGCCCCCGCCACCATGCCCGGCGGGCTCGGGGCCATCGCGGAGTGGAACCCGCTGTCGGCCACGGTGGCGGCGGCCAGAGAGCTGTTCGGCGGTCAGGGCTGGGGCGGCGATTCCTGGGTGGCCCAGCACGCCGTCCTGATGGCTCTCGCCTGGCCGGCCGCCATCACCGCCGTCTTCTTCGCCCTGTCCGTACGGCTCTTCCAGCGCCTGGACAGGTGAGGGCCGTCAGCGGGCGCGGTAGAACTCGACCGGCTCCGGCGGCAGCGGGGTGTTGCCGAGGATGAGGTCGGCGGACTTCTCGGCCAGCATCATCACGGGGGCGTAGATGTTGCCGTTGGTGACGTACGGCATGGCCGAGGCGTCCACCACGCGCAGCCCGTCGAGGCCGTGCACGCGCATGGTGTCGGGGTCCACCACCGACATCTCGTCGGTGCCCATCTTGCAGGTGCACGACGGGTGCAGCGCCGTCTCGCCGTCCTTGGCGACCCACTCCAGGATCTCCTCGTCGGTCTGCACCTGCGGGCCCGGGGAGATCTCGCCGCCGTCCAGGTCGGCCCAGGCGGGCTGCGACAGGATGTGCCTGGCGTGCCTGATCGCCTCCACCCACTCCCTGCGGTCCTGCTCGGTCGACAGGTAGTTGAAGCGCAGCGCCGGCTTGCGCCGCGGGTCGCCGGAGGTGATGCGGACCGAGCCGCGGGCGTCGGAGTACATCGGCCCGATGTGCACCTGGTAGCCGTGCCCGCCGGCCGGGGCCGAGCCGTCGTAGCGCACGGCGATGGGCAGGAAGTGGAACATCAGGTTGGGGTAGGCCACCTCGTCGTTGGAGCGGATGAAGCCGCCCGCCTCGAAGTGGTTGGTGGCGCCGGGTCCGCCGCGCAGGAAGAGCCAGTTCGCGCCGATGAACGGCCGCCGCCACAGCGCCAGCGACGGCTGCTGGGAGACCGGCTTGGTGCAGGCGTGCTGGACGTAGACCTCCAGGTGGTCCTGAAGGTTCTCGCCGACGCCCGGCAGGTCGTGCACGACCTTGACGCCGAGCGGTTCGAGCAGCGAGCGCGGCCCCACCCCGGACACCTGGAGGAGCTGCGGGGTGTTGATCGCACCGCCGCAGAGGATGACCTCGCCGGCCTCGATGCGCTCGCCGTCGCACAGGACGCCGGTCGCGCGCGTGCCGTCGAAGAGCACCTTCTCCACGAAGGCGCGGGTCCTGACGGTGAGGTTCCTGCGCTTGCGCACCGGGTGCAGGTACGCGCGGGCGGCGCTGAGCCGGCGGCCGCGGTGGATGGTGCGGTCGAAGGCGGCGAAGCCCTCCTGGCGGTAGCCGTTGACGTCGTCGGTCAGCCGGTGGCCCGCCTGCTGCACGGCCTCGAAGAACGCCTCGAACAGCGGGCCGCGCGCCGGGCCGCGTTCGAGCTTGAGCGGCCCGCTGTCGCCGCGGAAGTCGCTGCCGGGGTCGGCCAGGCAGTTCTCCATGCGCTTGAAGTACGGCAGGCAGTGGGCGTAGTCCCAGCTCTTCATGCCGGGGTCGGCGGCCCAGCGCTCGTAGTCGAGCGGGTTGCCGCGCTGGAAGATCATGCCGTTGATGCTGCTGGAGCCGCCGAGCACCTTGCCGCGGGCGTGGTAGATGCGCCGGCCGTTCATGTGCGGCTCCGGCTCGGACTCGTACTTCCAGTCGTAGAAGCGGTTGCCGATGGGGAACATCAGGGCGGCCGGCATGTGGATGAAGACGTCCCACAGGTAGTCGGGCCGCCCGGCCTCCAGCACCAGCACCGAGGTCGAGGGGTCGGCGCTGAGCCGGTTGGCCAGGGCGCATCCGGCCGAGCCGCCGCCCACGATGACGAAGTCGAACCTCAACGGGGGATCCAGTCCTTCCACACGATCTTGTTCTCTCGTATCCACCGCTCGGCGGCCTCTTCGGCGGACATCCGCTCGTTGATCATGTAGCTCGCCACGGCGTTCTGGTCGTCGTTGGTCCAGGAGAAGTTCCTGACCAGCTCGTACGCCTGCCCGCCGGTCTCGGCGAACCGCCGGCTGACGATCTTGTCGAGCAGGTACGGCGGGTAGTCGCAGGCGACCTTCGCCGGGTCGCTGTCACAGCCCACCGCGTACGGCGGCAGCGCGACCTTGACGAGTTTGATCTTGCTGAAGAGCCATTGCGGTTCGTAGAAATACATCAGCAGCGGCGTTCGATTCTTCGTCGCCGCTTGGGCCGCTTTGATGAGCGCGGCCTCGCTGCCGGAGTAGACGACCTTGTAATTGAGCCCGAGGTTCTTGACGAGGGCCTCGTCGTTGGTGACGAATGTCGGATCTCCGTCAAGCACCTGTCCGGCATTTCCGGTTTTTTCGGTCCGGAAGAGATGCGCGTACTTATTGAGGTTTCGGTAGTCCGTAATGTCGGGATACTTCTTGGCCATCCACTCGGGGACGTACCACCCGATGACGCCTTTGTTGCCCGTCAGCCCCGCCGAGAGCGCGACCTTCTTCTCCTCGATGAACTCCTTCTTCAGGTCGTTGTGTCCCCAGCTTTCCACGATCACGTCGACCTTGCCCGACTCGAAATCCCGCCAGGACTGGTCCTCTTTCGCGGGCCGCTTGTTCACCTTGTAGCCCAGCTCGTGTTCGAGCAGGTACGCCAGCACGGCGGCCTGGGCCTCGTACCCCACCCAGCCGTGGATGTCGATGTTCACGGTCCCCTTGGCCTCGGCCGTGGTCTCGGACTCGCCACCGGAGCAGGCGGCGAGCAGCAGGAGCGCGGCGAGCGGGCCGGCCAGCGTCTTCAATCGGATCATGAGAGGTCTCCGGTGACCGGCACCCGCCGGAGGACGGGCGCGCGGTCATGGGGGTTCAGGACGGGGTCACTGAGGGATCCAGGCCTTCCACTTGTCCGGGTTGGCCTCGATCCACTTCTTGGCGGCCTCCTCGCCGGTCAAGCCGCCGTTGGTCATGTCGTCGGCCACGGCGTTCTGGTCCTCGTTGGTCCAGTGGAAGTTCCTGATCAGCTCGTACGCCTTGCCGCCGGTCTGCGCGAACTTCGTGCTGACGATCTTGTCGAGGTCCATCTCCGGGTAGTCGCAGGCCACCTTCTTCGGGTCGGCGTCGCAGCCCTCGGTGTACGGAGGCAGCTTCACGCGCACCAGCTCGGTCTTGCTGAACAGCCAGTGCGGGTCCCAGAAGTAGAACAGCAGCGGCTTCTTCTGCTCCTGCGCCTGCTGGGCGCTCTTGATCAGGGCCGCCTCGCTGCCGCCCACCACGACCTTGTAGTCGAGCTTGAGGTTCTTGATCAGGGCCTCCTCGTTGCTGACGTACGACGGGTCGCCGAAGAGCAGCTGGCCCTTGCCGCCCGACTCGGAGGTCTTGAACAGGTCGGCGTACTTGTTGAGGTTCTTGTAGTCGGTGATGTCGGGGTACTCGTCGACCATCCACTTGGGGATGTACCAGCCGATGACGCCCTTGTTGCCGGTGGAGCCGGCCTCCTGGGCGACCTTCTTCTCCTCGATGAACTGCTTCTTCAGGTCGGGGTGGCCCCAGTTCTCGATGATGACGTCCACATCGCCGGTCTCGAAGCCCTCCCAGGCGAGCTGCTCCTTGATCTCCGGCAGCTCGACGTCGTAGTTGAGCTCGTGCTTGAGCAGGTACGCGACGACGTTGGCGCTGGCCTCGTACCCGACCCAGGGGTTGATGGCGATCTTCACGGTCCCGGCGGACCCGGCGGAGGAGCCGGACGCGGGCGCCGAGGAGCCGGGTGAGGTCTCCACGGTCGCCCCGCCGCAACCGGCGACGAGCCCCAAGGTGAGCAGGCCTGCGAGCAGGCGAATCTTCATGTGAACTTCCTCTTTCGGGGGGACGGGCGCCTGGTGTCGGCGCCCTGCGTGATGCGGTCGAGCATGACGCCGAGGAGCACGGTGGCGACGCCGGCCACGAAGCCCATGCCGAAGTCGGGCCGCTGGGAGAAGCCGGCGACGACGTCGTAGCCGAGGGCCCCCGCCCCGACCAGGCCGCCCACGACGACCATGGCGAGGGTCAGCACGATGCCCTGGTTGGCGGCGAGCAGGATGGCCCGCCTGGCCATCGGCAGCTGCACCTTCCACAGCAGCTGCCGCGAGGTGGAGCCGGCCGAGACGGCGGCCTCGACGGCGGTGGCGGGCACGTTCTTGATGCCGTCCTCGACCAGGCGCACCACCGGCGGCACCGCGTAGATGATGGAGGCGAAGATCGCGGTGAACCTGGTGGTGCCGAAGAGCGCGAGCGCCGGCAGCAGGTACACGAAGGCGGGCATGGTCTGCGCGGCGTCCAGCAGCGGCCGCTGGACGGCCGAATAACGCGGCGAGCGGGCCGCCGCCACGCCCAGCACCAGGCCGATGAGCAGCGTCACCAGCACCGCGACGGCGACCGTGGTCAGCGTCTGCATGGCGTGCTCCCATACGCCGAGCAGCGCGATGCCGAGCAGGCAGCCCAGCGCCACCAGCGCGGGGCGCGGGCCGCTCACCCGCCAGGCCAGGGCCAGCACCGCGAGCGCGACCAGCCACCACGGTGCGCTGGTGAGCAGCGACTCCAGCGGGTTGAGCAGCGCGTGCGAGGTGACGTCCTTGATGAACGTGGTGACCGGGTACCAGCTCGTCTCGGCCCAGCGCACGGCCGCGTTGACCTCGGCGACGACGTTGACGGTGAGGCTCTCCGGCCAGACGGGCGGCAGCACGGGGATGAGCGCGAGCCCGGCGGCGCCCAGCACGCCCGCGCCGATGAGGTCGGCCCTGCCGATCCCGGCGTGGGCCTCGCGGCGGGCGACGGCCATCATCATCCGGTCCAGCACCACCGCCATGATCACGATGGCCACGCCGGCCGGGAGCATGATGCCGACCTGCGCCCGCGACAGGCCGCGGATGATGTCGCCGCCCAGCCCGGGGGCCGAGATCAGGTTGGCGATCACCACCATTGACAGCGCCATCATGATGGTCTGGTTGACGCCCAGCGCCATCGTCGACCTGGCCAGCGGCAGGTGGACCTTGAACAGCGTCTGCCACCTGGTCGCGCCCAGCGAGGCGGAGGCCTCGACCGCCGTGGGGGAGACCGACGAGATCGCCAGCGCGGTGATGCGGATGGCGGGCGGGATCGCGTAGATCATGGTGGCGATGGCCCCGGCCGGCGCGCCGATGTGGAAGAACAGCGCGAGCGGCGCCAGATAGGCGAAGGTCGGCATGATCTGCATGACGTCGAGCACGGGCGTGATCGCCCGCCGCGTGCGCGCCGACAGCCCCGCCCACACGCCCACCGGCACGCCGATCGCCAGCGACAGCAGCACCGCCACCCCGACCAGGGCCAGCGTGTCCACGCTCGACTCCCACAGGCCGAGCACGCCGAACGCGCTCACACCGCCGACCGCGAGCAGCGCGATGCGCCGGCCGCCCGCCAGCCAGGCCAGCGCGCCCATGACGCCGGTGATGCCGGGCCAGCCGAGCGTGTACAGGACGGTCTGGAAGAGCGTGTAGAGCCAGCCGACGAAGAGCCGGATGTAGTTGAGGAAGTACAGAAAGAGGGGGTTCTCGTTGCGGTGGTCGTCGATCCACTCGCGCAGCTCGGTGACGGCGAGGAACTGCGGCGCCTCCTTGTCGTGCGGCAGCGTCCCCGTGCCGCGGAAGACCAGGTAAGCCGCCACCAGCAGCACCGCCGCCCCCGCGGGGGCCGCCCATCTCGGCAGCCCGAGCCTGGAGGGTGTGGTGACGGCCGTGCTGCTCATGCCGTCGCCTTCACGGGCGTCTCCTGGCCGGCCAGGAACGCCAGTAAGCCGTCCCGGTCCACCACTCCCGCCAGCTCGTCGCCGTCCATGACCCTGATCGGCAGCGACGAGCCGGAGGCGACGCCGATGGCGTCCTTGATGACGGTGGTGACGGGCAGCTCGGGGCCGTCGAGCGGGTCGTCGGGCGCGGGGTCGCGGCAGATCCAGCGCAGCGTCAGCACGTGGCTGCGCGGCACGTCGCGGACGAAGTCGGCCACGTAGTCGTCGGCGGGCGCGCCCACCAGTTCCTCGGCCGTGCCGAGCTGCACGATCGAGCCCGCCCGCATGATCGCGATGCGCTCGCCCAGCTTGAGCGCCTCTGACAGGTCGTGCGTGATGAAGACCATCGTCTTGCCGACCTCGCGGTGCAGCCTGATCACCTCGGCCTGCATGTCACGCCTGATCAGCGGGTCGAGCGCGCTGAACGGCTCGTCGAACAGCATCACCTGGGGCTCGACGGCCAGCGCCCTGGCCAGCCCGACGCGCTGCTGCATCCCGCCGGAGAGCTGGTCGGGGTAGGAGCCGGCGTGGCCGTCGAGGCCGACCAGCGAGAGGATCTCGGCCGCGCGCGCGTGCCTGGCCGCCTTGGGCGTGCCCTGGATCTCCAGCCCGTACGCCACGTTGTCGATGACCCTGCGGTGCGGCAGCAGGCCGAAATGCTGGAAGACCATGCTCACCTGGTGGCGGCGGATCTCGCGCAGGCGGGCGGGCGAGGCGGCGCGGATGTCCTCGCCGGCGATCGTGACCTGGCCTGCGGTGGGCTCGATGAGCCTGGTCAGGCAGCGTACGAGGGTGGATTTGCCGCTGCCCGACAGCCCCATGACGACGAACACCTCGCCGGGGCGGACCTCGAAGCTCACATCTCGTACGGCGGCCGTGCAGCCGGTCTTCTCCCTCAGCGCGGACGGTTCCAAATGCCGGTCATCGCTGTTCAGCACCTTGTGCGCCTTCGGTCCGAAGATCTTCCAAAGGCCTGCAACGGTGATTGCCGCGTTGCCGGGAGAATCTCCCACCTGCGCCTCCTCGTTTGACGTCGATCAACATATGTGGTCAATAGCCCGTTTCTCAATGGCGTGACCTTCCGGAGATCGGGGTGCGCCGGTCGCGTTATGCGATTGGAACGAGCGAATCGCCCATATGCGGACATCGTCCGTGTTAAAGGTTTATTTCGTGCGGTGATATCTCGCGGATGGAGCACCAGGTTCTAACCTCATCTGTCACGCAAACCAACATTTGCCGCGTTATGTTCGCTTGGCCACAAGCCGCATGATGTGTTCCAATAACCCGGCACTTGCTGATTTCCCCCGGGCATGCGGCCCGCTTATAGGCCGATTCGGACTGAGGTGCGTTCGGTGACAACACTGGTGGGCGTCAAGCGGGCCACAGAGGGCTGGCGGCTGCGCCATTGGCGGGTCCGCGCCCGGCTCGTGGCGCTCACCCTGGTGCCCACCGCGGCCGCCGTCCTGCTCGGCGGCATCCAGGTGCTCGGCTCGGCCGCCGCCGCCTCCGACTACGCGCGGACGAACCAGTTCGCCCGGCTCTCCGCCGAGCTCGGCGAGCTCACCCACCTCGTCTCCGCCGAGCGCGCCAGAACCGCCTGGTACATCGCCCGCAACCGGCCCGCCGACGCCTTCGCCGAGGTGCAGTCCCACATGGCGCAGGTGGACCTGTCCGCCAAGCAGGTGCGCGCCATCGCCCAGGACCTGCTCCCGGACTCCACCGGACGCACCGCCGACCAGCTGGAGAACCTGCTCAACCGGCTCAACGACCTCACCTCGCTGCGCCGCCAGGCACACGACGCCAACCTGCTGCCGGGCCCGGCCGTCGAGCTCTACACCGTGATCGTGGGCGACCTGCTCTCGGTGCACAACGAGCTGGTCAAGGGCAGCGTGGACGACGAGCTGCTGCGCCAGACCCGCATGCTCGACGGGCTGGCCAGGGCCAAGGAGAGCGTGTCGTACCAGCAGGCCCTCATCCTCGTGGCGCTGGTCGAGGGCTCCTTCGAGCCCGAGCCGCTCAAGCGGCTGCTCGGCGAGCAGTCCAGGGAGGCGAACGAGCGCAAGGACTTCGCCGCCGAGGCCACCGCCGGGGAGCGCCGCTTCTTCGACGAGACCGTCAACGGCCACTCCGCCGAGCGCATGCTGTTCCTGCGCGAGCTGGTGCTCATCAGGGCCACCACCGGGCTGCCGCTGCGCGGGCTCGACCTGGCCAGGAAGGACGACGCCAAGGAGTGGTTCGAGGCGTCGAGCGTGGTGCTCGACTCCATGCGCAAGGTCGAGCAGCGCCAGGCCCAGGGCATCGTGCAGCGCAGCGAGGCGCTCAGCGCCGACGAGCGGCAGCGCGCCGTCGTGACCGCGATCGCCGTGCTCGCCCTGCTCGTGGCCGTGCTGCTGATCACCACCGGCGTGGCGAGGTCCCTCGTACGCCCCCTGCGCCGGCTGCGCAGCGAGGCCCTGGAGATCGCCGGCAGGCGGCTGCCCGAGTTCGTCCAGCACCTGCGCGAGTCCCGCGACGGCGCGGTCAACGTCGAGGTGCCGCCGATCGGCATCTTCACCAAGGACGAGGTGGGCGAGGTCGCGCGGGCCTTCGACGAGGTGCACCGCGAGGCCGTGCGCCTGGCGGGCGACGAGGCCAGGCTGCGCTCCAACGTCAACGCGATGTTCGTCAACCTCTCCAGGCGCAGCCAGACCCTGGTCGAGCGGCAGCTCACGCTGATCGAGAAACTGGAGCGCGGCGAGCGCGACGACGCCAGGCTCGGCGACCTGTTCAAGCTCGACCACCTCGCCACCCGCATGCGGCGCAACAGCGAGAACCTGCTGGTCCTCGCCGGGCAGGAGGCCGCGCGCAAGTGGAGCCGGCCGGTCGAGCTGATGGACGTCGTCCGGGCTGCGCTGGGCGAGGTCGAAAGCTACGACCGGGTCAGCATCCAGGTCCAGTCGGACGTCGCCATCGCCGGGCAGGCCGTCACCGACGTCGTGCACCTGCTCGCCGAGCTGGTCGAGAACGCCGTGTCCTTCTCGCCGGGCGACACCAAGGTCATCATCTCCAGCAGCCGCATCGACGGCGGCAGCCTGCTGCTGTCGGTCACCGACCACGGCATCGGCATGACGCAGGAGGAGCTGGCCGAGGCCAACTGGCGCCTGGCCAACCCGCCGGTCGTGGACGTCTCCGTCTCCCGCCGCATGGGCCTGTTCGTCGTCGGCCGCCTGGCCCTGCGGCACAGCATCAAGGTGCAGCTCCGGCTGCAGGACACCGGCGGGCTGACCGCCATGGTGCTGATCCCGCCCGTGCTGCTCACCGGCGTGCCGGGGCCGCTGCCCGGCGCGGGCCAGCGGCAGCGGGCCTCCCGGCCGCCGCACGCCCCGGCGTCCGCGTACCCGGCCTCGGTGCCGTCGTTCGACACCGCGCACGACACCGCGTCCGGCGCGGGCCCGGCCGAGCCATCGTGGTTCGACGTCGCCCGCACCCCGGCGCACCCGACGGAGCAGGCGGCCCCCGAGCCGCAGCCCGCACGGCCCGACCCGCTGACCGCGCCCAGCTCCGAGCTGGGCATCAGCCACGGGCCCGAGCCCGTGACCGAGGTGAGCAGCTGGTTCAGCCGCTCCGCACCCACCGCAGACCACCGAGACCAGACCTGGACGTCCGCGGCCGACCAGGGCCTGCAGGCCGCCGGCGCCGCCGCGGAACCGGTCAAGAGCGGGACCACGAACTCCGGCTTGCCGAAGCGGACCCCGCGCGCGAACCTGGTACCGGGGACCGCGAACCCGAAACCTCCGCCCGTTCCCGCTCCTCCGGTCTCCCCCGACCGGCTGCGCAGCCGGCTGGCCAGCTACCAGCAGGGTGTACGCAAAGGACGCGCCGAGCTTGAGGAGGACTCATGAAGGAGCTGAGCCAGGCCGCCAAGGACGTCAACTGGCTCGTCACCGGCTTCGTCGAAGAGGTCCCGGGCGTGGCGCACGCGGTCGTGGTCTCGGCCGACGGGCTGCCGATGGCCTACTCCCGCGGCTTCCCCCAGGAACGCGCCGACCAGCTCGCCGCCATCGCCGCCGGCCTGGTGAGCCTGACGCAGGGCTCGGCACGGGTGTTCGGCGGTGGCGAGGTCACCCAGACCCTCGTGGAGATGGAGCGCGGGCTGCTGCTGGTGATGTCGATCAGCGACGGATCCTGCCTCGCGGTGCTGGCCGCGCCCGACTGCGACATGGGCCTGGTCGCTTACCAGATGACGATCCTGGTCGAGCGCGCGGGGCAGGTGCTCACTCCTGCCGTGCGGGCGGAGCTGTCCTCCGCGCGCCCCTGGTGATGGGAGTGAACCTTGGCATCGTGGCACGGCCAGGAGGAGGAGCCCGAGCGCAGCTCGCTCGTCCGCATGTACGCCGTCACCGGCGTGCGCACGACGCCGCGGACGCACCTCGCCATGGAGGCCCTGGTGTCATCGGCCACCTCGGCTCAGCTCGGCACCACGTACGCGCGGGAGTACCGGGCGATCAGCGAGCTGTGCCGCCAGGTACGCTCTGTGGCGGAGATCTCGGCGCTGCTCAGCGTGCCGCTCGGCGTGGCACGGGTGCTGGTCGCCGACATGGAGGCGGATGGGCTGGTCAGGGTGTACCAGCCGCAGCTTGAGGCAGGCCTGCCCGACAGAGGCCTGCTCGAAAGGGTTCTCAGTGGACTTCGCAGGCTCTAATCCCGGTCTCACCTCGGCGAAGATCGTGGTCGCCGGCGGCTTCGGGGTGGGCAAGACCACCTTCGTCGGCGCCGTGTCGGAGATCATGCCGCTCACCACCGAGGCCGTCATGACCGACGCCTCGACCGGCATCGACGACCTCGGCCACACCCCGGGCAAGACCACCACCACCGTGGCGCTGGATTTCGGCCGGCTCTCGCTCTCGGACGACCTGGTCCTCTACCTGTTCGGCACGCCGGGCCAGCACCGGTTCTGGTTCATGTGGGACGACCTGGTGCGCGGCGCCATCGGGGCGGTGGTCCTCGTCGACTCGCGGCGGCTGGCCGACAGCTTCCCCGCCGTCGACTACTTCGAGAACTCCGGCATTCCGTTCATCATCGGGCTGAACGGCTGGGACGGCCAGTTCCCGCACACCGAGCACGAGGTGCGGGAGGCGCTGACCATCTCCGCCCACGTGCCGATCGTGCGCACGGACGCGCGGGCCAGGGAGGCGGTCAAGCAGACGCTGATCGCGCTGGTCGAGCACGCGCTCGCCGTGCGCGCACACTGATCGGGCGTCTGCTCGGCCGGCTGCTCAGCCGTCCTCCTGGGCCGACCACCAGTAGGCCGCCACCAGCTCGGCCACCAGCGTCTCGGTGAGCAGGGCGACATCGGGGTCGTCGTCGTGCACGTAGCGGACCGCCGCGGCGGCGTCCTTCACCTCGCCGCCCACGGTCACCACCGTGGAGCCGCGCTGCCGTACCCAGTCCATGGCCTGCTCGTCGTAGCGGGAGCCGGGGAAGAGCAGCGCCCGGTAGTCGAGCGTCTTGGTGAGGTAGACGTCCACGTGCGACCAGTCGCCGCTCTCGCACGCGTCGGCCGGGCGGCGGGGGCCCTCCCGCAGCATCAGCGCCGACTGCTCGGCCGACGACAGGCGCTCGGCCGGGGCGATGGTGTAGACGCCGTGCGGGCCGTCCAGCAGCTCCATCGTCAGCGGCAGCCACTCGTCCCTGCGCTCCAGCAGGTCGGCGGTGGCCTCTCCGGCCCGCTCCACCAGCGCGGGCAGGTCCAGGGCGCGGCCGGTGAGCCGGCTCTCCAGGGCGAGCAGCAGCACCAGCGTGTGCTGGAACGTCCGGCAGGCGACGCCGCCGCGCTCCTCGCCCGCCCGCATCTCCACCACCAGGTCGGCGGCCTTCGCCAGCGCGGAGTCCGGGCGGTTGGTGAGCGCCGCCAGGAACGAGGGCCCGCCCTGGTACGCCTCCACCGCGTCGAGCGTCTCGCGGCTGCCGCCGGTCGCCGAGATCGGCACCACCAGGGTGCCGGGTGCGGGCGGGAACGCGGTGGCGGCCGAGGCGTACTCGGCGACGGCGGCCACCCCGGCGGCGCGCAGCCGGCGGGCCGCCACCCCCGCCGCGTAGCGGGAGCTGCCCATGCCGAGGAACAGCACCCGGTCGACGTCCCCGGGCAGCCCGTCGAAGGGGTCGCCCGCCCGCAGCGCGGCGGCCAGGCCGGCGAGCGCCTCCGGCTTGCTCTCCAGGTCGGCCAGGTAAAGCTCGGATTTCACGCGATGTTCTCCTCGGGGTTCTCCTCGGGGTTCTCCTCGGGTTGCTTCGCGGGTCGCGAAAGGTTCTCCGCGGCCCGCGGCGCGGGCTCCTCGCCGTCCCGTGGGAAGGCGTCCTGCGGGTACCAGGTGCGCAGGACGCCCATGGGGGCGTAGCGCCAGCGGGGCAGGTGGCGGGCGGCGTAGATCAGCTCGCGGCACTCCTGCTCCACCTCGAACGGGCGGATCAGCCGCTCGTCCAGCAGGTCGCTCCGGTGCCGCTCGGCCAGGCGGGCGCGGTAGGCGTCGAGCAGCACCGCGCGGGCGTCCCGCGCCCAGGCGGCGGCTTGGTCCGGCGGGGTGCCGCGCCGCTTGATCGCCACCTGGGCCACGTGTTCGATGCTGGTGGTGAGCTGGGCCACGTCGCGGGCGGCCGGCTGGCGCGGGTCGGCGTCGGTGACCGTGGGGTTGCCGTCGAAGTCGATCACCGCGTAGCCGTCGCGCCACTTGAGGATCTGGCCGACGTGCAGGTCTCCGTGGATCCTGATCAGCGGCGTCGTCACGGGCGCGGCCAGCGGTGCCAGCTCCCGCCGCATCGCGCCGGCCCGTCCGGCGAGCCACGCGCCGTCCTCGCCGTCGGTCACGGCCAGCGCCTCGCCCAGCGCCTCCTCGGCCCGCTCCAGGAACGCCCGCCCGGGGCGCGCGTCCTCGGAGCGTTCCACGAACGCCTGCTCCGGACGCGCACCGTCGGAGCGCTCCACGGGTGCGGGCGTGGCGACCGCCGCGTCCTGGGCCGCGGGCTGCCCTGAGGCCGGGGAAACGGGGGAGGCGGGGGCGCCCGGCAGTGCGGGTGCCGGCTCCGAGTCCGGGGTGTGGGGGCCCGGGGCGTGGGGGCCCTGGGTGTGGGGGCCCTGGGTGTCGGGGCTCGGGGTGTGGGGGAGCGTGGAGAGGGCGAGGTGGAGGTCGGCGGCGAGGCGGCCGAGCTCGGCGGCGAACGCGATGGAACCGGCGACGGCGTCGTCCACGCACCACTCCCAGCCGTCCCTGGCGTCCGGAAGGTAACCGGTGATCAGTGCTAGGAGGTGTTCCCGGCCGTTCACCGGGCCGGTCAGGACGGCGTAAGGGGGCGCGGTGTCCTTGAACCCGGCCTCAACGAGGTGGGCGAGAATCTCGGGGGTGGGATGGGGGAGCGGCGCGGGCGGGGTGAGCCACTTCACGACGACCCGCTCGTCCACCACGACCGAGTAGTTCGTCTGGTCCACGTGGTCGCCGAAGTCACGCTCACCTGGGACCCCAGTGTGGAGATCTCCAGGGCCGTACGAGAGGGTGGGCAACGGCAGAAATCGCCGTACGGACAGAGGCGCCGGTGCCTCCTCCCCGAGACGCGCCACGAGCGCGGCGCTGAGCCCGCGATCTCGCGGGGTGAGCGGTCTTTCACCCAGAGAGAGCACGCGGCGGCCTATTGAATCCCAATTCAACTCGTGGACCAAACTTCCAGGTAGCAATGTCATCAAAAGTCTTGCTCATGTTGATTTCTGCTGCAACACTCCTGCTCTGGTCTGCTGTGTCCGGTAAGGTCGCGCGACCCCTCTTACATCTCAATTTCAGAAGGAGTAGCGGCCGTGTCCCGTTCCCGGTTCACCCGTCGTCTCCCGGCCACCGTCGCGGTGGTCGGCCTCGCGCTTGCCGTCGCGGCGTGCGGCGGTGGGGCCTCGTCAACTTCACAGGACACGACGGCGGCGGCGGCCGAGCTCAAGCCCAACGCGGACCTGACGAAGCAGTCGTTGCAGGTCACGGTGTGGGATGGCTACCTGCCTAAGGAGCTGGCCGACAAGGTCAAAGCGACCCTCAAGGTCAAGGACATGACCATCACCTTGCACGACACCAATGAGATCGCGATGACCAAGCTCACCGCCCCCGGCGACAGTGGCATCGACGTGGCGTTCGTCTCCGGCCAGTATGCCCAGGCGCTCAACGCCATGGGCCTGCTGGAGCCGATCCACCCCGAGCTGATCCCCAACTTGGCCAACCTCTACCCCGAGGCCACGCAGCTGTCCTATGACAAGGGCAACAAGTACTCCGTGCCCTACACCTGGGGCACGACCGGCATCTGCTACCGCAAGGACCTCGTGAAGAAGGTGCCGGACAGCTGGAACGATCTCCTCAAGCCGCCGGCCTGGGCCGACAAGAAGGTCACGATGATGACCACCGAGCGCTGGCTCGCCCTGCCCGCGCTCAAGGCGCTCGGCTTCTCGGTCAACACCGACAAGGACGAGGAGATCGAGCAGGCCCGCAAGCTGCTGCTGGAGCAGAAGCCCCACCTGCTCACCTATGACGACACGACGTTCGGTGAGCGCCTGCAGAGCGGCGAGGCCGTGATGGTGGAGGCGTGGGACGGCTGGTGCCCGACCACCGACCCCAAGGGCAACATCGGGTTCGCGAACCCCAAGGAGGGCAGCGACCTCTGGGTGGACACCATGGTGATCATGAAGTCCTCCAAGAACAAGGAGGCCGCGCACGCCCTGATCAACTACATCCTGAGCCCCGAGATCCACAGCTGGGCGGCCGAGAACATCAACTACAAGGTCCCCAACAAGGCGGCCATGGAGCGGGTGAAGATCCCGAAGGGTTCGCTGCTCGGCATCACGCCGGACAAGCTGCTCGACGGTGAGTCGATCATCGACCTCGGTCCGGCGTCCACCAAGTACACCCGTCTGTCCGCCGACATCCAGGCGGCGAAGTAGTTGTCGTCGTAGTGGAACCACAGGTCAAGACCCGGCCGGCGTCCCGAGCGCGAGGGCGCCGGCTGGGTGCGTTCGTATTCCTGACGCCGGGGCTCACCTACCTGCTGGTGCTGATGCTGGTGCCGCTCGCACTGGTGCTCAGCTACACGGTCTTCCAGCGGGGACGCTTCGGCGGGGTCGTCTACGAGTTCACCACCGAGAACTTCAGCCGCCTGCTCGACCCGCTCTACTTCGACGTGGTCGTCCAGTCGCTGAAGATCGCGGTGCTGACGACCGTGATCGCGCTGCTGATCGGCTACCCGACGGCGTACCTGATCGCGCAGCTTCCGCGGAAGTGGAAGACGATCGCGCTGGTCGCCGTCGTGCTGCCGTTCTGGACGAACTTCATCATCCGCGTCTACGCGTGGATCATCCTGCTGAGCGGTCCCGGTCTGATCAACAGCGCGCTGAACGTCTTCGGCATCGAGCCGCTGGAGCTGCTCTACAACGACGGTGCGATCGTGACCGGATTGTTGTACTCGTACCTGCCGCTCATGGTGCTGCCGCTGTACGCCGCCATCGAGCGTCTCGACCCGCAGCTCCGCGAGGCGTCGGCCAACCTGGGCGCCTCGGCGTTCACCACGTTCAGGAAGGTCACGCTGCCCCTGACCCTGCCGGGCGTGCTGACCGGGAGCATGTTCGTGTTCGTGCCGAGCCTCGGGAACTTCGTCATCCCCGAGCTGCTCGGCGGCAGCAAGTCGATCATGGTGGGCAACCTCATCAGGCAGCAGTTCCTGACGGCGCGCGACTGGCCGTTCGGCTCGACGCTGGCGCTGGCGGTCATCGCGGTGCTGATCGTGCTGCTCATGATCCAGGCATGGGTGACGCGCCGTGCGTAGGTCCAAGCTCCTGTACGTGCCGTTCTGGGCCACGTACGTCTTCCTGTACCTGCCGATCGTCGTCCTGGTCGTGATGTCGTTCAACGCGGGCGACTCGGCCTACAGCTTCGACGGCTTCAGCTTCAAGTGGTACGGCGAGCTGGTCCGCGACGACCGGGTGCTCTCCGGTGTGGTGAACACGCTGATCGTGGCCGCCGGGTCCACGCTGATCGCCACCGTGCTCGGCACGCTGCTGGCGGTCGGCCTGGTCAGGTACACCAGGTCGAAGGTGCTCGAGGCGATCTCGCTGATGCCCGCCGTGCTGCCCGACCTGGTGATCGCCATCGGGCTGCTGCTGTTCTACGGGACGATCCAGCTCACGCTCGGCCTGTACTCGGCGGTGCTGGCGCACGGCGTGTTCTCGATGGCGTTCGTGGCGGCGGTGGTGCGCACCCGGCTGACGGGGGCGGACACCTCGCTGGAGGAGGCCTCGCGCGACCTCGGCGCGGGCCCGGTCACGACGTTCATGAAGATCACGCTGCCGCAGCTGATGCCGGGCATCGTGGCCGGCGCGCTGCTCGCGTTCACGCTGTCGCTGGACGAGTTCGTGATCGCGTACTTCACGATCGGCAACAGCGAGCAGACGCTGCCGATCGTCATCTACTCCATGATCAGATTCGGGGTCACTCCGAAGATCAACGCGCTGGCCGCGATCCTGCTCCTGGTGAGCTTCACCGCCGTGATCGCCGGGCAGCGCCTGACCAAGATCGGGGAATCGCGTGCTCAAGATTGACGGGATCACCCGGAGATTCGGCAGTGTCACCGCGCTGGACGACGTCTCGCTGGAGATCCGCCAGGGGGAGTTCTTCGCCCTGCTCGGCCCCTCCGGGTGTGGCAAGACCACGCTGCTGCGCATCATCGCGGGCTTCGAGACGCCCGACGCGGGCGGCGTCACGCTCGACGGCGAGGACCTGCTGGCCAAGCCGCCGAACAAGCGGCCGATCAGCATGATGTTCCAGTCGTACGCGCTGTTCCCGCACATGACCGTGGCCAAGAACGTCGCGTACGGGCTGGAGCGCGAGCGCCTGCCCCGCGCCGAGATCAAGCAGCGGGTCGGCGAGGTGCTGGAGACGGTCGGCCTGTCGGCGCACGCCTCGCGCAAGCCCGCCCAGCTCTCCGGCGGCCAGCGGCAGCGGGTCGCGCTGGCCCGCTCGATCGTCAAGCGGCCCCGGCTGCTGCTGCTCGACGAGCCGCTGTCGGCCCTCGACAAGAAGGTCCGCGCCGACATGCAGCTCGAGCTGAAGCGGCTGCAGAACGAGGTGGGCATCACGTTCGTGGTGGTGACCCACGACCAGGAGGAGGCCATGTCGCTCGCCGACCGCATCGCGGTCTTCGACAGCGGCAGGGTCTGCCAGGTGGACGAGCCGATCGCGCTCTACGAGCGGCCCCGCACGCCGTTCGTGGCCGGCTTCGTCGGCGCCAACAACCTCTTCGAGGGCACCGCCAGCGGCTCGGACGGCATCAAGAGCGAGGCGTTCGGCGCCCTCGCGGGTACGCCGATCGAGGAGCTGGAGGAGGGCGCGGGCGCGCTGCTCGCGGTCCGGCCCGAGAAGATCGAGCTGGCCGGCGAGGACGACGCCAGGGGCCTGCCCGGCACCGTGCTCGACGTCAGCTTCTTCGGCGGCGTCTCGCACCTGTCGATCGAGGTGAAGGACCACGACAAGCCGGTGCTGGCCGCCGTCCAGGGCGCCAGCACGATCAAGGCGGGCGCCAAGGTCAAGGTGTGCTGGAAGGCCGAGGACGCGGTCGTCATGGCGGCGGGTCAGTGAATGAGGTCGTTGCCCGTGGCCGCGCGGGCGTAGGAGAGGATCAGCTCGGCCGCCTCCTCCGGGCCGATCAGGGGATGCCTGGCGGTGATGCGGTAGCCGTAGGCGTCCTCCAGGGCCACCAGGTTGCGGGCGATCGTCAGCGAGTCGGCGCTGAGCCGGAACACGCCGATCGCCGCCCCGGTGTCCAGGATCGCCTGGTACATCGAGACCTGGCGGTCGTAGAGGGAGGTGAGCAGCACACCGTACACGCGGTTGCGGCCCGCGGCCCCGCCCAGCTCGTTGAGCAGGCGCACGTCGGGGTCGAGCGGCCCGGTGGGCAGCCCCGACCTGATCGTGACGACCAGTTTCTCGACCGGGTCGGTGAGGGTGGCGAGCCGGCGCAGGCGCTGCTCGTAGAAGCGCTCCATGCCGGCCTGCTGCGCCTCGACCAGCAGCTCGCTGAGGTCGGGGTAGTGGTACAGCACGGCGCCGGAGGTCAGCCCGGCCTCTTCGGCGACGTGCGAGAGCTGTACGCCGTCGATGCCGTGGCGGATGATGGCCCTGCGCGCGGCCTCGATCAAGTCGATGCGCCGATCACTGCGGCTCTTACGCTGAGCCACCCTCACCACCTTCACTCGTTAGGCCACTTTTCAGTTAGCCGTGACCATAGTGCCCTTAACTTGACCTTCACGCTAGATCCGTTTTTGAATTCACCTTCAAATTAACGAGTGTCCCCAGGAGTCTCGATGTCTCTCACGTTCCTGTTCATGCCGGAAAGCGCGTACGGACCGACCAACAACTGCATCGGCATCGGCGACATCCTGCGTAAGCGCGGTCACCGCGTCGTCTTCGCCGCCGAGGCGTCATGGAAGGGCAAGCTCGAGGCGCTCGGCTTCGAGGAGGACCTGGTCGACCTGGCCCCGCCGTCCGACGAGGAGCAGGACCCGGGCCAGTTCTGGAAGGACTTCATCCGCGACACCGCGCCGGAGTACCGCAAGAGCACCAAGGAGCAGCTCGAGACCGTCATCAAGCCCATCTGGGCCGAGCTGATCGACGGCGCGAAGTACTGCGAGCCGCAGCTCAAGGCCATCATCGAGCGGGTGAACCCGGACGTGATCATCGAGGACAACGTGCTGACGTTCCCCGCGCTGATCACCGCGGGCAAGAAGTTCGTCAGGATCGTCTCCTGCCAGCCGCTGGAGGTGCGCGGCCCGAACATCCCGCCGGTCTTCTCCGGCCTGCCCGCCGGTGACCGCTCGGAGTGGGACGCCTTCCGCGCCGAGTACGAGCGCACGCACCGCGAGCTGTGGACCGCCTGGAACGAGTGGTGCGTCGAGCAGGGCACCCCGCCGCTGCCCGACCTCGACTTCATCCACGAGGGCGACCTGAACCTCTACGTCTACCCGGAGATCCTCGACTACGTCGCCGACCGCCCCCTGGGCCCGACGTGGCACCGCCTGGACTCCTCGGTGCGCGAGACCGACGAGGACTTCACGCTGCCGTTCGAGCGCAACGAGCACGCGCTGATCTACTTCTCGCTCGGCTCGCTCGGCTCCGCCGACGTGGAGCTCATGCAGCGCGTGATCGATGTGCTGGGCACCACCCCCCACCAGTACATCGTCTCCAAGGGCCCGCTGCACGAGGAGATCAAGCTCCACGACAACATGTGGGGCGAGGAGTTCCTTCCGCAGACTAAGATCATCCCACTGTGTGACTTGGTCATCACCCATGGCGGCAACAACACGACCACCGAGGCGCTGCACTTCGGCAAGCCGATGATCCTGCTGCCGCTCTTCTGGGACCAGTACGACAACGCCCAGAGGGTCGATGAGCTCGGCTACGGTGTCAGGCTCTCCACCTACACCTTCGCCGACGAGGAACTCACAGGGGCGATCGCGAAGCTGCTCGGCGACACCGAGCTGCGGGCGCGCGTCGCCGCCGCGGGCGAGGAGATCCGGCGCCGTGACGGCCTGCGCAAGGCCGCCGACCTGATCGAGCAGCTCGCTCGATAGCACGACCTGAAAGTTGAAGTCTTCCTGATGCGCACACTGATCAACCCCGCCACCGGCCTCGCCTTCGCCGAGGTCCCCGACACGCCTGTGGAGGAGGTCGCCAAGGCCGTCGCCGCCGCGCGGGCCGCGTACGAGGAGTGGTCGCAGGCCACGCCCGCCGAGCGCGCCCGGGTGCTGCTGAAGGTGGCCGACCTGGTGGAGGCCGAGTCCGAGGAGCTGACCAGGCTGGAGGTCGAGGAGACGGGCAAGCCGGCCGCGGTCTTCCGCGACGGCGAACTGCCCTTCGCCGTCGACAACCTGCGTTTCTTCGCCGGGGCCGCCCGTTCCCTTGAGGGCACGGGCGCCGGGGTGTTCAGCGCCGGCTACACCTCGGTCCTGCTGCGCAGGCCCGTCGGTGTGGTGGGGTCGATCGCGCCGTGGAACTTCCCGTTCGTGATGGCGGTCTGGAAGGTCGGGCCCGCGGTCGCCGCGGGCAACGCCGTAGTGATCAAGCCGGCCCCCCAGACGCCCCGCACGACGCTGCGCCTGGCCGAGCTGTTCGCCGCGGCCGGCGCTCCCGAGGGCCTGGTACGCGTGATCACCGGCGACGCCGAGGTCGGCCAGGCCCTCGTCACCGATCCCGGCGTCGACATGGTCAGCGTCACCGGCTCCACCGAGACCGGCCGCGCGGTCATGACCGGCGCCGCGGCCACGCTCAAGCGGGTCCACCTCGAACTCGGCGGGAAGGCGCCGGCGCTGGTGTTCGAGGATGCCGACCTCGCGGAGATGGCCCGTGGCGTGGCCATGGGGGCCACGTACAACACCGGTCAGGACTGCACCGCCGCCACCCGCGTCTACATCGCCAGAGAGGTCTTCGGCGACGCGCTGGAGGCGCTCAAGGAGACCCTGGCCGGCATCACCGTCGGCGATCCCTGGGACCCGTCGACGGACATCGGCCCGCTGATCTCCGCCGCGCACCGCGACCGGGTGCACGGCTTCGTCGCGCGGGCCGGCGGGCGCATCCTGCACGGCGGCTCCCCAAGCGGGGGCTCCGGCTTTTTCTACCCGCCCACCCTTGTGACCGATATCGCACAGGCCAGCGAGATCGTCCAGGACGAGCTGTTCGGCCCGGTCCTCGTGGCGCTCCCCTTCGACGGCGAGGACGAAGCGGTCCGGCTGGCCAACGACACTAGATACGGTCTCGCCTCGTCGGTGTGGTCGCGTGACGTGGCTCGCGCGATGCGCGTGTCGCACCGGCTGGACGTGGGCGTGACCTGGGTCAACGACCATCTGCCCATCGCCAGCGAGGCGCCGCACGGCGGGGTGAAGGGCAGCGGGTTCGGCAAGGACATGAGCCAGGAGGCGGTGCAGGAGTACTCGGTGACGCGGCACCTGATGGTGAAGCACGCGGCACCGGCCGAGCGGGATTCGTTTCGGCCCGCCTGAAAACGTGGTGGCGCTATAGTGCCCAAAGTGCCTCTTTGGGCGCCTGAGATGGGATATGTTCGGTTGGCCGATCTGGTACGGGTTGTGTTCAAATTACCCGGCCGGACAGAATCCCATGCGCCACACGCGTGTCTGATTTTCTTCGAGCACGTACCGGCGAGAGGTTGCGAGACTCAGTGAGGACGAAAGACCCCAGGCACACCAGGCCAGGGGAGTACACAGGCGGACGGTTCCGGCTGGCGAACTGGCGTGTGCGCTCCAGGCTGGTCGCTCTGATCCTCATCCCCACCGTCGTGGGTGTGCTGCTCGCCGGCATCCAGCTGGCCGACGCCATCGGCACCAGCGCCGAGTACAAGCGGCTCACCCAGGTGGCCGAGCTGGTCCAGCGCGTCGGCGGGCTGAACCACGAGCTGGCCAGGGAGCGTACGCTCACCGCCTGGTACGTCGCCGACCGCCGCAGGAGCGGCCGCCTGGTGCAGCTCAAGACGCAGCGCCAGGCCACCGACGAGGCCAAGAAGCGGGTGCTGGCGGCCGCGTCCGCCATCGACGCCTCCCACTCCGCGCGCGTGCGCGAGGGCGTCAGGAACATGCGTCGCTGGCTGGAGGGCCTCGACAGCCTCCGCGAGTCGATGACCGGCAACGTCCCGCCCCGAGCCGTCATCGGCACCTACAGCACGATGATCGAGACGTTCTCCACCCTGCAGGGCGACCTCGGTGACGGCGTCGCCGACGACCGCCTGCAGGGTGACGTGGCCGCGCTCGGCTCGCTGCAGCGGATGAAGGAAGAGACCGCGCGCCAGCAGATCATCCTGATCAACATGATGACCCAGCAGAGCCAGCGGACCCGCAAGGTGGACAGCACCGACTGGGCGGACTTCCTCGGCTCCTGGGACAAGCAGCAGACCGAGCTGAGCTCGTTCGAGCAGGAGGCCGATCCGGCCGACCTCAAGAAGTACCGCGACACGGTCAAGGGCCCCGACGTCGACCTCGCCGACGCGATGCGGCAGCGCGCGCTCGCCCAGGTGAGCGCCACCAACCGCATCCGCGACCTCGACGTCACCACCAACCGCGACCTCAACGAGTGGTACGAGGTCACCACGACCGTCGCGAACGCGATGCGCAAGGTCGAGGAGGACCTCGCCACCAAGATCGTGACGACGACCACGGACCTGAGCTCGGCCGAGCAGCGCAACGCCATCATCTCCGGTGCGCTGATCCTGGTCCTGCTGCTCCTGGTCCTGATCATCACCACCCGCGTGGCCGGTTCGCTGGTCCGCCCGCTGCGCCGGCTGCGGGCCGAGGCGCTGCAGGTCGCCACGACCCGGCTGCCCGAGACCGTCCGCATGCTGCGCGAGCAGGGCGAGGGCGCCCAGGTGCCCGAGGCGCCCTCGGTCGGCATCAACACCCGTGACGAGATCGGTGAGGTGGCGCGGGCGTTCGACGAGGTCCACCGCGAGGCGATCCGCCTGGCGGGCGACGAGGCCAAGCTGCGCGCCAACGTCAACGCCATGTTCGTCAACCTCTCCCGCCGCAGCCAGACGCTGGTCGAGCGGCAGCTGCAGCTCATCGAGGGCCTGGAGCAGGGTGAGGAGGACGAGCAGCGGCTCGCGAACCTCTTCCGCCTGGACCACCTGGCCACCCGCATGCGGCGCAACAGCGAGAACCTGCTGGTTCTCGCCGGCCAGGAGGCCGCGCGCAAGTGGAGCGAGCCGGTTCCGCTGGTCGACATCGCCCGCGCCTCGCTGTCGGAGGTCGAGGGCTACGAACGGGTCCAGATCCAGATCCCGTCCGGCACCCAGATCGTCGGCGCCGCCGTCACCGACGCCGTCCACCTGCTCGCCGAGCTGATCGAGAACGCGATCTCCTTCTCTCCGCGCGAGAGCAAGGTCACCGTGACCAGCACGCCCACCGAGGGCGGCGTCCTGGTCACGATCAACGACCAGGGCATCGGCATGAGCCAGGAGGAGCTGGCCGAGGCCAACTGGCGCCTGGCCAACCCGCCGGTCGTGGACGTCTCCGTCTCCCGCCGCATGGGCCTGTTCGTCGTCGGCCGCCTGGCCCTGCGCCACGGCATCCGCGTCCAGCTCAGCCAGCGCGAGCACGGCGGCCTGAGCGCCCTGGTGATGATGCCCGACACGCTCATCAGCAACGGCACCGGCCAGCAGGGCGGCCAGTACGAGGCGTTCACCTCGTTCGACCCGAGCTCCTTCGGCCAGCCGTCGCGCAACGGCCACCCGTCGTTCGACGACGTGCCCGGCCAGGTCATGGACACCCAGTGGCCGGGGTCCGTGCCCCCGCCCGGCTCCGGCGGCGGCAACTGGCCGTCGTTCGGCGAGCAGTCGCCGTCCTTCCCCGATCCGGCGCCGTCCGCGTTCGGCGACCAGCCGTCGGTCTTCGGCGGCGAGCAGCCGTCCGGCGCCGGCGAGCCGCAGCGGGCCGACGAGCCCCGCTGGCCGTCGTTCGCCGACGAGCCTCCGGCCGTGCCGCAGCAGTCCGCCGGCGAGCCCCGCTGGCCCTCCTTCGCCGAGGAGACGCCGCAGCCCGCCGCGGAGCAGCAGTCGTTCGCGGAGAACCGGTGGCCCTCGTTCGCCGAGCAGCCACCGCCGCCGCAGAACGACGAGCCGCAGTGGCCGTCCTTCGCGACCGAGCCGCCGCAGCAGCAGGAGGAGGAGCCGCGCTGGTCGTCCTTCGCCGACCCGCTGCCGCGCAGGTCGCTGTTCGACGCGGGCGACCGGCCCAAGCCCCAGTTCGGCGAGGGCTACCGCTCGCCGTTCGCCGAGGAGCCCAAGCCGGCCGACCAGTTCGAGCAGAACGGCCACTCCTCCTACAACCCGTTCGGTCCCGGCGAGTACTCCTCCCAGGACATGACCGGTCCGCTCCCCGCGGTGCGCAACTCGCCGATGGACGAGCAGAACGAGGAGTACCTGCCGATCTTCTCGTCGGTCGGATCCGACTGGTTCCGCCGCCCCGACCCGGAGGTGCTTCAGCAGCGCTCCGAGCCGGAGCCCGAGTCCGATCCGGAGAGCACCGCGGTCCACCCGCCGGTGAGCGCCGACGGGCCGCCGCCGCAGGGCGCGGCTCAGGGCGGCACCGTGAGCAAGTCCGGGCTGCCGCAGCGCAAGCCGGGTGCGTCGGGCCTCAGCGCGTCGTGGTCGTCGCCCGCGGACTCCGGCTTCCAGGCCGCGCAGGCCGCCATCAAGCCGCAGATGGGCGGCGTGACGGCGTCGGGCCTGCCGCGGCGTGTCCCCAAGGCCAACCTGGTGCCCGGCACGGCTAGCCTGGCCGAGCCCCAGGCGACGTCACCGGCACCGCAGATCTCACCCGAGCGGTTGCGCAGCCGGCTCTCCAGCTTCCAGCAGGGTGTCCGGCAAGGCCGGGCGGTCACCCGCGGAGAAGTACACGAGGAGGACAAATGAGAGAAATGAGCCAGGGAGCGCGCGGCATCAGCTGGCTGATCACGGACTTCGTGAACAACGTGCCAGGCGTCGCCCACACGGTCGTGGTGTCGTCTGACGGGTTGCCACTGGCCTTCTCCGAGGGGTTCCCCAAGGACCGGGCCGACCAGCTGGCCGCCGTGGCCTCCGGCGTGATCAGCTTGACCCAGGGCGCCGCGCGGGTGTTCGAGGGCGGTATGGTGACCCAGACCGTTATCGAAATGCAGCGTGGGCTCTTGATGATCATGTCGATCAGTGACGGATCCTGCTTGGCCGTGCTGGCCGCTCCCGACTGCGACATGGGTCTGGTCGCGTACCAGATGACGTTGCTGGTCGAGCGGGCCGGTCAGGTGCTGACTCCGGCCGTACGCGCTGAGCTGCAAGCGGCCCGCCCCCGCTGAAACGGGCGGTGACAGGAGAACATGGTGTCAGGTCAGCAGGGTTGGGCTGGTGATAGTACTCCGCCGCATCCGGCGGCTCCCCGTCCGCAGAAGCCGAGCTCCCTGGTACGGCCCTATGCCGTGACCGGGGGGCGCACGGCGCCGCGGATGAAGTTCGCCATGGAGGCCCTCGTGTCCTCCGTGACGTCGGAATACCAAGACATTTCCCTACTAAGTCCGGAGTATCAGGCGATCATTCAGCTGACTCGGAACGTCCGGTCGGTTGCCGAGATCTCCGCCCTTTTACGCCAGCCTCTTGGCGTGGTCCGGGTGCTGATCGCCGACATGGCGTCGGAAGGCCTGATCCGCGTGCACCAGCCTGCGCTGGACGCGGGAAAGCCGGACCTCAACTTGCTCGAAAGGGTGCTCAGTGGACTTCGCAGGCTCTAGCCCCGGCCTAACCTCGACGAAGATCGTCGTGGCCGGGGGCTTCGGCGTGGGGAAGACGACGTTCGTGGGTGCGGTGTCGGAGATCCTGCCGCTCACCACGGAGGCGGTCATGACGGACGCCTCGGCGCACGTCGACGACGTCTCGCTCACGCCGAACAAGACGACCACGACCGTCGCGATGGACTTCGGCCGGGTCTCACTCGATCGTGACCTGATCCTCTATCTGTTCGGCACGCCCGGACAGCACCGATTCTGGTTCATGTGGGACGACCTCGTACGCGGCGCCATCGGCGCCGTCGTCCTCGTGGACACCCGCCGGCTCGCCGACAGCTTCCCCGCCATCGACTACTTCGAAGAGGCCAAGCTGCCGTTCGTGATCGGCGTCAACGGCTGGGACGGGCACTTCGCGCACGCCGAGGAGGAGATCAGAGAGGCGCTGTCGATCGGCGAGCACATCCCGATCGTGCGTCTCGACGCCCGGCAGCGCGAATCGGTCAAGGCCACCTTGATCACCTTGGTGGAGCACGCCCTGACCCGCCACATGCACTCGCCGGTCTGACACGCATGCGACGAGGTGCCGCCCGGGACGCCGGGCGGCACCTCGTTCGCGAGAACCCGCGCTAGACCGTGACGTGGCCGCGCACCAGGCGGCCGACCTCGGCGCGCAGGTGCACGAAGTCGGGGTGCTCGCGCGTGCTGATCTGGTCGCGCGGGGCGGGCAGGTCCACCTTCAGGTCGCCCACGACGTGCGCCGGCGCCTTGGACAGCACGACCACCCGGTCGCCCACGTAGACGCTCTCGTCGATGTCGTGGGTGATGAGCACGATCGTCATCTGGTGGTGGCCGCGCACCTTGAGCACCAGGTCCTCGAGGTCCTCCCTGGTCTGGGCGTCCACCGAGCCGAACGGCTCGTCCATGAGCAGCAGCGAGGGCCGGTAGGCCAGCGCGCGGGCGATCGCCACCCGCTGCTGCATGCCGCCGGAGAGCTGGAACGGGTATTTGCGCGCGGCGCCTTCGAGACCCACCTGCTCCAGGGCCTCCTGGGCGGCCTCGCGGCGCTGGCGCTTGTCCATGTTCTTGCGGCGCAGCGGCAACGCCACGTTGTCGGCGACCGACATCCAGGGGAACAGCGAGCGGCTGTAGTCCTGGAAGACCACGGCGAGGTTGTCGGGCGTCCGGCGGACCAGCTCGCCCTCGATCTTGACCTGCCCGCCGGTGGGGGTGATCAGGCCGGCGATGGAACGCAGCAGCGTGGACTTCCCGCAGCCCGACGGGCCGACGATGCAGAGCAGCTCGCCCGCGGCGACACTCAGGTCGAGTCCTTCGATGGCGTGGTGCGCGTTGGGAGTACCGCTGCCGTACACATGGGAAAGGTTCTCTATCTCGAGCAATGGATTTCCTTGGGGGGCGAGACCGCGGGCAGCGCGGCAACTCTTTCAGAGCCGGAAATGACTCTAGCCGAGCGGTAAATGCTGGACATGTCAGTCAGGTAAACCTATTCAGGGCGTGATCTTACTCTCGCGGGAACGTCACGGCCACGGGTGCCCGCCGTTCATACACTCCAGGACTCCCTTTCGTTCAGGGCGCGCACGTCGGCGTCGGAGATGCTCCGCTGCGCCTGCGCCATGGCGGCCAGCTCCTCCTCGCTCAGCACCTCGCGGATGTCACGGAACCCGTGGGGCGCGCGCTCGGTCACCAGCGTGATCGTCTCTTCGATGGGCAGCCTCCGATGCGCCAGCACCAGCGCCGACGTGGGCGGGCGCCGCTCCTCCTCGTACGCCGCCAGCCCGCGCTCGGGGTCGTCGTGCGTGGCCAGGCAGCGCGCCAGCACCCGCGCGTCGAGCACCGCCTGCGACCCGCCGTTCGACCCGATGGGGTACATCGGATGGGCGGCGTCGCCGAGCAGCGTCACCCGCCCGCGCCCCCATTGCGGCAGCGGATCGCGATCGACCATCGGATATTCGAGTATCCGGTCGGTGGCGGAGAGCAAAGCGCCGATGTCGGCCAGGCGATACGTCCATGACGCGAAATGCGCCGACACCTCCGCCGAACTTCCCGGGCGGTGCCAGTCGGCCTCGGAAACGACCCCGGGTTCGCCGATCTTCACCTCCGCGACCCAGTTGATCAGCCGCGGATTACGCACAGAGATGTGATAAGTGACGAATTTTCCGGCGCGGTTGGAGCCGCCCGCGAGCACGGTCGCGCCGTCCATGATCTGCTCGCCCTCGGCCACCCCGCGCCACATCCTGATGCCCGACCACAGCAGCGGCCCGCCGGACGGCCACAGCCGCTCGCGCACCGCCGACTGCACGCCGTCGGCGCCGACCAGCACGTCGGCGCGCTCCCGCACGAGCTCATCGCCGTCGCGCAGCGTGACGAGCACGCCGTCGCCGTCCTGCGCGAAGTCCTCGAACCTGACGCCCGTGCGCACCGGCACGCCCCGCTCCTTCACCGCGGCGAGCAGCGCGAGCTGCAGCTCTCCGCGGTGAATGCTGTACTGGGGCCACCGGTAGCCCGCCTTCCTGCCGCGCGGCAGCGCCAGGATGACGTTGCCGTGCCGGTCGGCGAAGGTCATGAACGTCGTCTCCACGCCCAGCCCGGCAAGCGCCTCGCCGAGGCCGAGCTCGGTCAGCTCGCGCACGGCGTGGGGCTGGAGGTTGATGCCCACGCCGAGCGGCCGCAGCGTGCGGGCCGCCTCCACCACCACGCACTCGAGCCCGGCGGCGTGCAGGCTGAGTGCAGCGCTGAGGCCTCCGATGCCGCCACCCACGATCATCGTCCGCACGGCAGGGACTCTAATCGACGAGGTTCCCGGCGGCGCGGTGCCAGGCGAGCACCCGCCGCTCGACGACCAGGAACAGCTCGTTGAGCAGGTAGCCGAGCACGCCGAGCAGCACGATCCCGGCCCACATGGCGGGCAGGTCGAAGCTCTGGTAGGCGCCGGTGAGCTGGAAGCCGATGCCGTCGGACGTGCCGGGCAGCAGCTCGGAGAAGACCATGACGATCAGGGACAGCGACACGGCCAGCCGCAGCCCGGCGAACATCTTGGGCAGCGTCGAGGGCAGGATCACCCGCCACAGCCGGTCGGCCCACGAGAGCCGGAACGCCTGGCAGGTCTGCAGGTGCAGCGGCTCCACCGAGCGGGCGCCGTCGGCGGTGTTGAGCAGCACCGGCCACACGATGCTGAAGATCATGAATGCCAGCTGCATCTTCATGCCGAACCCGAACAGCACCACGAACACCGTCCCCAGCGCGGGCGGCGGGACCGCGCGCAGGAACTGCAGCACGCCGTCGAGGTAGTCGTACACCCGGGCCGACAGGCCCACCGCGAGGCCGAGCAGCACCCCGAGCAGCGCGCCGCCCGCGAAGCCGATCGCCATCCTGCCCAGGCTGGGCAGGATGTCGCGGATGGCCTCGTCGGTCAGGAACAGCGTGGCCGGCGGGCCGGAGAACCACAGCGTGTGCATCCTGGCCACGATCGCGCTCGGCGGCGGGAAGAACGTGCTGTCCGCGAGCAGCGTGCTCAGCTCCCACAGCGCGATGAGCACGGCCAGCACGGCGACGCGGAAGACGGCCGTACGCCTGCCGCGCCCGCGCGCGAAGCCTCTGCTCATGACGGCCTCCCGTGCTGCTCCCGGTGCCAGCGGAAGGCGTGGCGCTCGACCCAGACCAGCAGCGCGTTGACCAGCACGCCGAACATCCCGGTCCAGAACACCCCGGCCAGGATGTCGGTCATGCGGGCGGGCACCGCGAGGCCTGCGAAGAAGATGAACACGCCGACGCCCTCGCCGCGGCCGGCCACGATCTCGGTGCTCACGGTCAGGATGAGCGCCACCCCGGACGCCAGGCGGACGCCCGTGAGGATGAAGGGCGCCGAGGAGGGGAGGCTGACGCGCATCAGGACCGACAGCGGGCCGAAGCCGTAGGAGCGCAGCGACTCCTTGGCCACGGGGTCGACGCCGCGCAGGCCGTACATCGTGTTGTAGAGGATGGGCCAGAGCGAGGCGTACAGGACGAGCGCGACGCGCTGCTGCAGGCCCGTGCCGATGATCAGCGCCACCAGCGGGATGAGCGCCACCGACGGGATCGGCCGCAGGAACTCCACGACCGAGCGGGTGGCGGCGTCGATGATCGGCACGCTGCCCAGCAGCAGGCCCAGCGGCACGGCGATGACGGCCGCAAGGCACAGGCCGATCGCCCAGGCGAGCCCGCTGGCCAGCGCGTGGGCGTGGAAGGCGGGGTCGGCCGCGAGCACGGCCGCCCTGGCGAGGATCTCGCTGGCGGGCGGCAGGAACTCGGGGTCGGCCAGACCCGTCCTGCTGAGCAGCTCGATCAGCGCGGCGAAGGCGAGCGCCCCCGCCGCCCGGCGCGACCACCGCGTGGCCGGTGACGCCGGGCGGGCGGGCGACAGGGTCTGCGCGCTCACCCGGACGTGGTGGGCGACATGAGCGTCTTGACGTCGATGGCCTTCGACAGCCACTTCGCCTCCAGCATCCAGTCGGCCACCCGCTGGAGGCGGACCGGGTTGTCGTTGCTGGAGAAGTAGGGGAAGGTCACCGTGGCCGCGGTGGCGGCGTCGATCTGCGTGAACGCGGGCAGCACCTTGGCCACCACCTCGCGGTTGTTGGCCATGAGCTTGCCCGCGTTGTGGATCGCCCGCTGGAAGGCCGCGGCGGTCTTCGGGTGCTCGTCGTACCACTCCTGGGTGCTGACGTACCCGGAGATGGGGAACTCGGCCGCCGGGCCGGAGGCCGGGTCGAGGATCTTGCGGGCGCCCATGGTGGCCGTGGCGGCCGTGACCATGGGCTCGCCGAGATAGGCGGCGTCGATCTGGCCGCCCTTCCACGACGGCATGATGTTCTGGAACGTCACCTGCACATAGTTGATCTTGGTGGGGTCGACGTTGTTGGCCTTGAGCACCTGGGTCAGTGCCAGCTCCTGGAAGTTGTGCAGGACGTTGACGTTGATCGTCTTGCCTTCCAGGTCCTTGGGCGTTTTGATCGGCGAGTCCGGCAGCGCCATGATGCTGAGCGAGTCGGGGGCCGCGCGAGAGCCCTCGGCCAGGATGCGCAGTTTCAGCGCCTGCTTGTCGTGCGCGGCGAACATCGACACGTAGTTGCCGAACATCGCGTCGATCTCGCCCTTGACCAGCATGGGGATGGCCTCTGGAGCGGCCTGGACGACTTGCGGGGTGACCTCGAGGCCCTCCTTCTCGAAGAGACCTTGGTCGATGGCCACGTAGATGGCGGCGCTGTCGATCGCCGGCAGCGTGGCGACCTTGAGCTGTGTCTTCTCCAGCCCTCCCGCCGCGGCGGCGGACGGAGGGGCGCTGGCGTTCGGGTCGCCGCCCGAGCTGCACGCCACGGCACCGAGCGTCAAAGCGAACCCGATGATGGCGGCCCTGGCGGAACGGCCAAGCCTCATGTCAGGGACTCCTCTCGGATGGAGCCAAGGGGGGAACCGGGCGGCTTCTGCTCCCGGGGACTGTGTGCCTGACGCACAACAGAGATCGACGGTAGCACCAAAATGCCGTTCATTATCGGAAAGCTGGCACTTGTGGTTGCAATGTCTGTTTATCGCTCTATCGTGAAATTTTGGCGGACGTCGGCGATCTTGAAGAATGTCTGTTTTGGGAAAGGTGGTACTACCGGGAACCTACGTTACTTCTGATTCTTGTCAAGTCTCTTCTGTGAGTCGGGAGGCGGCTCGCGGAACGATCTCCTCTTGCCTGTTTTGCCTGGTAGAAGGCTGTTTATCGATTCTGTCATATTTTCTGGACATTCGGGGACAAACACCTCATCGGGGCACTAGTAGTGGTTGGCCCTTCCCCACCCGTGTGCTCAAATGACGCTTATCTCGATATGTCGTCGTACAAAACTGCCCCACCCTGCAATACCGCTGGTCCACCCGAGAATTCCCCTCCTCAAAGGGCGAGAGGTTGCGAAGGCAAGTGAGAACGCAGAACGCTGAAGCTTCCGCTGACCGCGAGCCGCACGGCCATCAGAAGCGACGGCTGTCCAAACCCTCATCGCGCAGGTTCGGACTGGGCAACTGGCATGTCCGATCGCGCCTCATCGCGCTGATCGTGGTGCCCACCGCCGTCGCCGTCGGCCTGGGCGGGCTGAACGTCATCACCTCGCTCAGCGATGCCCGCACCTACCAGACCCTCAGAGAGGTCGCCGAGCTCAGCCAGCAGCTTGGGGCCGTCACTCATGAGCTCGGCTACGAACGCGACGAGACCGCCCTCTACATCGCCGCGGGCCGGCCGGACAACCGCGAGGCACAGCTGCGCACCACCTACAGCCAGGTCAACGGCCTCATCGACGAGGCCAAGCAGCGGGCCAACGCACTCGCCGGCAGCCACGGCGAGGCCGTTCGCCCCGTGCTGCGCCGGCTCGACGAGATCCCGACGCTGCGGGAGACCGCGGTCAACGGCAAGATCCAGCCGCTGCCGATGATCAGGAAGTACTCGGAGATCATCTCGGCGCTTCTGCAGTTCCACGACCAGGTGGGCCAGGTCGCGGTGGACGACGAGGTGACCGACTCCGCCAGTGCCATGGCGGCCATCTCCAGGGCCAAGGAGCAGGCGTCCAGGCAGCGCGGCATCCTTGCCAGCGCGCTGGACAAGAGGGCGTTCGACAGCGGCGAGCTGGACGCGCTCACCGACGCCAAGTCGCGCGAGGAGAGCGAGGAGACACTCTTCGCCACCCTCGCCACCCTCGACCAGCTCGAGCTCTACCGCAACACCGTCGTCGGCAGGGACGTCGACCAGACCGACCTGTTCCGGCTGCGCGCGATGGCGCAGGCGGCGGAGGGCAAGCCGCTCAGCATCGGCGGCGCCGCCGACCGGGACGTGGCCACCTGGTTCGACGTCAGCACCGGCAAGATCGACGCGCTGCGCAGCGTGGAGCGCGAGCTGTCCTCCTCGGTCATCCTGCGGGCCAGGAGCCTGGAGGAGGGCGCCTACCACGCGGCGATGATCTCCGGTGGGCTCATCCTGCTGCTGCTCATCGCGGTGATCGCGATCATCTCGCTCATCGCGCGCTCGCTCATCAGGCCGCTGCGCCGGCTGCGCCGCGAGGCGCTCGACATCGCGGGGCAGCGCCTGCCCGAGACCGTGCGGCAGCTGCGCGAGAACGGCGAGGGCGCGATCGGCCCCGTCGAGCCCATCGGGGTGGACACGCTCGACGAGATCGGCGAGGTGGCGCGGGCCTTCGACGAGGTGCACCGCGAGGCGGTCCGGCTGGCGGGCGAGGAGTCCAAGCTGCGCGCCAACGTCAACGCGATGTTCGTGAACCTGTCGCGGCGCAGCCAGACGCTGGTGGAACGGCAGATCACCCTGATCGACGGCCTGGAGCAGGGCGAGCAGGACGAGCAGCGGCTCGGCCACCTGTTCAAGCTGGACCACCTGGCCACCCGCATGCGGCGCAACAGCGAGAACCTGCTCGTGCTCGCCGGCCAGGACCCGCCCCGCCGCTGGAGCCAGCCCGTGAAGATCGTGGACGTGGCCCGCGCCTCACTGTCGGAGGTGGAGAACTACGAGCGGGTCGTGCTCCAGGTGCCCGACGGGGTGTCGGTGGCCGGCCAGGCCGTCAACGACGTCATCCACCTGCTCGCCGAGCTGGTGGAGAACGCGCTGTCGTTCTCACCCCGCGAGACCCGGGTGACGGTGTCGGGCAGCAGGATCGACGGCGGCGGCGTGATGCTGTCGATCACCGACTCCGGCATCGGCATGACCCAGGAGGAGCTGGCCGCCGCCAACGAGCGGCTGACCGAGGCGCCCACCGTGGACGTCTCCGTCTCCCGCCGCATGGGCCTGTTCGTGGTCGCCAGGCTGGCGCACCGCCACGGCATCCGCGTCCAGCTCCGCCCCCACAGCTCCGGCGGGCTGACCGCCATGGTGCTCATCCCCGAGAACATGCTGGGCTCCCAGGCGCCCGGCTTCTCCGGCATGCCGTCCTTCTCCGGCAACCAGCCGCCCGCCCTCGCGGGCGCGGCGAGCGGCGGGCCGCGAGGGGACGAGCCGTACTCGGGTCCGCACCCGGCGCCGCCCGCCACAGACTGGCCCCAGCCGCCGGCCATGCAATACGGCCCCGGCCATCCGTCCTTCCCGTCGAACCCAGAGCTCGGGTCCGGCTGGCCCGCGCCCAACCCGGAGGGCTCGGCGAGCTGGAGCCCGCCTCCGCAGGGCCAGGACGGTGGCTGGAGCGGCACCGGGCAGGACGCCGGCGCGGGATGGGGCGCGTCCCCATCGGGGGCGTCCGGCCAGGAGCCCGGCGGCTGGGGCGCCACCCCGCCAGGTCAGGACGGCGCGGGTGCGTGGGGTGCGCCGGGCTCGCTCGGCTCCTCCGGCTCGTCGGGGCCGGAGGCGAGCAGCGCGTTCGGCAAGCCCTGGCAGCCGGACCCCGGGGCCTGGCCGCCCGAGCCGTACGCGAGCGACGTCTGGACCCCGGCGCGCAGCTCGTCGTGGAACGGCGAGAACGGCCTGCCGAGGCGGCCGGACTCCGAGCCGTCCGGCGGCGGCTGGAACCAGGACGGCACGTCGTCCCAGCGGCCCGGCTTCGACCTGCCGGAGACGGGCGGCGCGGGCGAGCCGCCGTCGCGCACCGAGGACCACCTGCCGATCTACTCGGCCGTCGAGTCCGCCTGGTTCGGCGCGAACGGCGCGAGCTGGGGATCGTCCAAGGCGGACGAGGGCTGGAACGCGGCCGAGGCGGTACGCGAGCCGACCCGCGACGGCGTCACCCCCAGCGGCCTGCCCAAGCGGGTGCCCAAGGCCAACCTGGTGCCCGGCTCGGCCGACACCTCCGCATCGCCCAAGGGCGTGTCGCCGATGCCGACGATCTCGCCCGACCGGGTGCGCAGCCGGCTGTCCAGCTTCCAGCAGGGCTTCAGAGCAGCACGTGACGACATCAGCGAGGGCAGGGCGTTTTCCTCTGGACCCTCAGGCCCTAAGGAGAACGAAAGGGAGGAGGACGCGTGAACGATCTCAGCCACGCGGCGCGTGGAGTCGACTGGCTGATCACCGACTTCGTCAACACGGTGCCGGGCGTCGCGCATGCGGTGGTGGTCTCGTCCGATGGTCTGCCGTTGGCGGCGTCGGCGGGTTTTCCGCCGGATCGTGCGGATCAGCTGGCGGCGATCGCGTCGGGGTTGGTGTCTTTGACGCAGGGTGCGGCGCGGGTGTTCGAGGGGGGTGCGGTCAATCAGACGATCGTGGAGATGCAGCGCGGGCTGATGCTGATCATGTCGATCAGTGATGGTTCGTGTCTTGCGGTGCTGGCGGCGCCGGACTGTGACATGGGTCTGGTGGCGTATCAGATGACGTTGATGGTCGATCGCGCCGGTCAGGTGCTGACTCCGGCTGTGCGTGCCGAGCTGCGCGCCAGTCAGTCAAGGTGATGTACGTGTCGGACCCCAGATGGAACAGCGGCGGTTGGGCCCCTCCACCTCAGCAGCCTCAGCCCCAGTCGCAGCTGAATCCCGACCCCGCATCGCCCGTCCGCCCGTACGCGGTGACAGGAGGACGGACGGCTCCGCGGGTCAAGCTGGCGATGGAGGCCCTGGTGTCATCGGCGACCGCCGAGCAGCGGGAGTTCTCGCATATCACGCCGGAGTACCAGGCGATCAGTCAACTGTGCCGGCAGGTCAGGTCCGTCGCGGAGGTGTCGGCCCTGCTGCGGATCCCGCTCGGCGTGGTGCGCGTGCTGATCGCTGACATGGCGGCCGAAGGCCTGGTCCGCGTGCATCAGCCACAGCTGGACGCCGGCCGGCCGGACGTAAATCTGCTCGAAAGGGTTCTCAGTGGACTTCGCAGGCTCTAGCCCCGGGCTCACCTCGACGAAGATCGTGGTCGCCGGTGGCTTCGGGGTGGGCAAGACGACGTTCGTCGGCGCGGTGTCGGAGATCATGCCGCTCACCACGGAGGCCGTCATGACCGACGCCTCCGCGGGGATCGACGACCTCGGCATGACGCCGCTGAAGTCGACCACGACCGTCGCCATGGACTTCGGCCGGGTCTCCCTGGACCGGGACCTGATCCTCTACCTGTTCGGCACGCCCGGACAGCACCGGTTCTGGTTCATGTGGGACGACCTGGTACGCGGCGCGATCGGCGCGGTCGTGCTGGTCGACACGCGGCGCCTGGCCGACAGCTTCCCCGCCATCGACTACTTCGAGGAGGCGCAGCTGCCGTTCGTCGTGGGCATCAACGGCTGGGACGGCCAGTACCCGCACAGCGACGCCGAGGTCCGCGACGCGCTCACCCTGGCGCCGCACATCCCCATGGTGCGGCTCGACGCCCGCTCCAAGGACTCGGTCAAGAACGCGCTGATCCAGCTCGTCGAGCACGCGCTGTCGGTGCGCATGGCCGTACCGGGCTGGAGCGGCTGACCCGCGCTGCGGTGCCGCGCCGGCCCGGGTGCCGCGCCCTCCCGCTCGCCGGACGACGCGGCACCCCGGGCTCAGTGCGGCAGCGCCTCGATGAGGCTCGCGCCCGCGCCCAGCTCGATGACGTCGCCGATCGCCAGGCCCGCGCGGTCCAGCAGCGTCGCGTACTCGTCGCGGCTGCGCTCGGTGCCGCCGTTGAAGAGCGCCAGCATGCGCAGGTCGATGTCCATGCCCAGGTGCGCCTCCTCGGCGTCGGGCAGCACCACCTCCAGGATGAGCACGCGCCCGCCGGGGTTCATCGCCTCGCGGACGTTGCGGAGGATCTTGAGCGCGTCCTCGTCGTCCCAGTTGTGCAGGACGCTGGCCAGCAGGTAGACGTCGCCCCCCGAGGGGACCGAGGCGAAGAAGTCGCCCGCGACCACCTCGGTGCGCTCGGCCAGGCCCTCGTCGGCGAGCGTCCGCCTGGCGTGGTCCACCACGTGCTCCAGGTCCAGCAGGATGCCGCGCATCTGCGGGTTGTCGTGCAGCACCGTGGCCAGGATGTGGCCCTTGCCACCGGCCACGTCCACCATGGTCCCGGTGGGCGGGAACGCGTAGCGCTTGGTCAGGTTCTCGGTGAACGTGCGCGCCCTGGCCGTCATGTAGTCGTCGAACAGATCGCTCGACTCGGGGTTGCGGGCCAGGTAGTCGTACAGGTGGCCGTGGCGCTCGGCGAAGGCTGAGCGGCCGGTGCGCACCGTTTCGGGCAGCATGCCCATGGCGTACCAGAAGCCCTTCTCGCCGAGCATGCGGATCGAGGAGCGCAGGAAGCCCGGCGCGTCCGAGCGCAGCGCCGCGCCCCGCTCGGTCAGGTCGTAGGCGTCGTCGCCCGTCCTGGTGACCAGGCCGAGGCCCGCCAGCGCGCGCAGCACCCTGCGCAGCGACGGCGCGTGCGCCCCCGCGCGCTCGGCCAGCTCGGCCGCGGTCAGCGGGCCCTTGGCGAGGTGGTCGGCCAGACCCAGCTCGGCCATGGTGAGGAGGGCGGCGAAACGGGAGATGTCGCCGTAGGCGCCCCACAGGAGGTCGTCGGAATGCGGCATGAGTCCTTCCAGGAAGTCACGGATTGCGCGTGGCCTGCCGGTGCCACACCAGCACCCGGCGCTCGGCCAGTACGAACAGGGAGTTGACGACGTAACCGAGGATGCCGAGCAGGGTGATCGCGGCCCACACCGCGGCGCCGTCGAAGCTGCGCTGGGCCTGCAGGAGCTGGTAGCCGATGCCGTCGCTGCCGCCGATCAGCTCGGTGATCACCATGAGGATCAGCGCGAGCGACAGGCTCAGCCGCAGCCCGGCGAAGATCTTCGGCGAGGCGGCCGGCAGGATGACCACGCGCAGCCGCTGCATCCTGGTGAGGTTGAAGACGGTCGCCGTCTCCATATAGGTCTTGTCGATCGCCCTGACGCCGTCGATCGAGTTGAGCAGCACCGGCCAGATCACGCCGAACACGATCGTGATGAGCTGGGTGATCAGGACGCCGTGCGGCGACTGGAACCCGGCCTGCAGCACCAGGAACGCGGGGATCAGCAGCGGCGGCGGCAGCGCGCGGCCGAACTCGATCAGCGGATCGACGAAGTCGGTGGCCGTGCGCGAGCGGCCGAGCAGCATGCCCGCCACGATCCCGATCGCCGCCGCCAGGATCCAGCCGCCGAACATGCGGCCCAGGCTGGGCAGGATGTTGTCGATCGCGTCGTCGGTCAGGAACGCGCGGCTCCCCGGGCCGGAGAACCACATCTCGTACATCTTGGCCACGATCGTCGTGGGCGGCGGGAAGTCGCCGTCACCGATCGCCCGGGCGCCGAACTCCCAGACGACGAGCACCACCGGGATGAGCCAGAGCTTGGTGATCGCTTTCATTGCTCCGCGGCCCCCGTCCGCATCGTGTGCCAGCGGAACAGACGGCGCTCACCGGCCCGCAGCAGCACGTTCGCGAGCGCGCCGAGCACCCCGGCCCAGACCGTCGCCGCCCACATGAGGTCGGTCCTGTTGCCGCTGCCGGCCAGGTTGACGAAGACGCCGATCCCGGCGACGCCGCCGGCCAGCAGCTCGGCGCTCACCGCGAGCACGAGGGCGATGCCGCAGGCGATCCTGACGCCGGTCGCCATGAACGGCGCCGCGCTCGGCAGGCTCACCCTGACCAGCACCGCGAGGGGGCCGAAGCCGAAGCTGCGCAGCGACTCCTTGGCCACGGGGTCGACGTCCTGCATGCCGTACAGGGTGTTGATGAGGATCGGCCAGACCGCCGCGTAGACGATGACCGAGACCTTCATCAGCTCGTCCACCGGGATCAGCAGGATCGCCAGCGGGATGATCGCCACGCTCGGGATCGGGCGCAGGAACTCCAGCACGGGCCTGATCGTCCGCTCCACCGGCGGCAGCGCGCCGAGCAGCACGCCCGCGGGCACGGCGATGACGGTGGCGATGAGCAGGCCGGTCACCCAGTTGATCAGCGTCGCGCCGAGGCCGGCGATGAAGTCGGAGTCGGCGGGGAGGCTGACGGCCTCTCTCAGGATGGTGGAGGGCGGGGGGAACTCCAGTTGCCCGTTGACGACGAAGCGGATGAACAGTTCCCCGAGAACAATGAACCCCGCGACGCCGATGGCGCCGCGGAGCAGTCGTGCACGCGTCATCCGTCCGCCGCGGGGGCCGCGATGACCGACTTCACGTCGATGGGGCTCTTCAGATAGCCGTACTCGAGCATGAGGTCGGCGACCTTCTGCAGACGGTTGGCGTTCAGCTCACTGGGGAAGGTCCCGAGCGTGATCACCGAGGCGGTCTTGGCGTCGATCTTCGTGTACTTCGGCAGGGCGGCCTCGATCTCCTTGCGGTCGCTGGAGACGAGCTGCTGCGCCTTGGCGATCGCGCGCTGGAAGGCGGCGAGCGTCTTGGGGTACTTCTGCACCCAGTCCTCGGTGGCCATCCAGCCGGCGATGGGCAGGTCGGCCGTTTGACCCGTCATGGTGTCCGCCAGCTTGCGGAAGCCGTGCTGGCTCTGGTTGGCGGTGATGAACGGCTCGGTGATCCAGCAGGCGTCGGCCTGGCCGCTGAGCAGCGCGTTTCCCATGTCGGGGAACGGCTTTTCGACGAACTTGACGTCGTTTTCGGTGAGGCCGGCCACCTTGAGCTGGGTGAGCGTGGCGAGCGTGGCGATGTTGTTGAGGTTGTTGACCAGAATGGTCTTGCCCTTCAGATCCGCCACCGTCTGAATCGGCGAATCCTTCGGAACCATCAGGTTGAAGGTGTTCGGGGCCGCCTGGTACATGTCGGCGACCAGCTTGATCTTCTTACCCTGGCTGACCGCGGCGAACGTGGAAACGTAATTGGTCTGGGAGATGTCGAGCGCGCCGCTCTCGATCTGCGGCAGCGCCGCCGCGCCGCCGGTGATGGTGGTCGGCTGAACGGTCAGGCCCTCTTCCTTGAAGAAACCCTTCTCGTTCGCGACATACAGCGCCACCGGGTCGGGAACGGGCAGCGCCCCGACCTTGATGGTGGTCTTCTCAAGGCCGTTACCACCGGCCGACGCGCTGGTGGGCTCGTCGGAACCGCTGCAACCGGCAAGAGTCAGAGCGACTGCGACGCCGACGGCAATGGCGCTACAGCGCAGTTTGCGTGTCATTGGGGGGTTCTCCTACCAGGGGGAAACTTCTGGAGATCGGCACTGCATGCCGGGCGTGAAGCGTACCGGAGGGGAGATCGAAAGGGCAGCCGCTATGCCTCGTTTATGCACTTTATCGGCTAAAGATGACTGTCCACGGATATAGATGTATATATATGCATAAAGTAGGTTTATGGGCTATATGTCCGGATCGAGACTTTGGTTGCGCTCTGTGGTCAAGAGCTTGCCACGTGAACAGGGTGTCATTTGGAACGTTTGAAAACAGCCGAGACGTTGGCCTAAGTATGGGGTTTGTGCTCAAATTGGGCCTCGAACTTGCCTGCGATCACTCGTCCTAGTGACGAAGCCGCTGAAACCCCCCACAAGCAGGCCATGGCGAGAGGTTGCCACCAGTGAGGACAACAACGGCCGAGTCCGGTCGTGGCAGGGCCCCGGACATTCCGGAACAGTCCGCGGGCGGAGAAGTACCGCAGGTACAGCAGCCCGTTTCGGGCAGCCCGTTCGCGCTGCGCAACTGGCGCGTGCGCACCCGCCTCATCGCCCTCATCGCCATTCCCACGATCGTGGGCGTCATTTTCGGCGGGCTGCGGGTCACCGACTCGATCAGCAGCGCCCAGCAGTACCAGCTCATCAGCGAGGTGGGACGGCTCGTCGGCCAGCTCGGCGAGCTCGCCCGCGACCTCGGGCTCGAACGCGGCCTGGCCGGCCGCTACGTCGCCGCCAACAAGCGGACGATCGAAGGACAGCGGCTCAAGAGCCAGCAGGAGATCGTCGACGCCAGCGTCACCAGGACCAGAGCGGTGATCCGCGAGACCCGCGAGTCGCTCTCCGACATCGGCCGCAGGACGCTCGACCGCATCGAGGTCCGGCTCTCCCAGCTCGGCTCGCTGCGCGCGACGTACACCAAGGACCAGATGCCGCCGCTGCCGACGGTCGAGAAGTACTCCGAGATCATCGCCGACCTGCTCCAGGTCTACGACGAGCTCGGCCAGGGCTCCACCGACGAGCAGCTCACCTCCACCGCCGCCGCGCTGCGCAGCGTCGCCCGCGCGGAGGAGGAGGCGTCCAAGCAGCGGGCGCTGCTGATGATCGCCCTGGTGCGCGGCAGGTTCGAAGAGCCCGAGTTCAAGGGCTTCCTCGACGCGGGCTCGCGCCGCGAGAGCGAGCGCGCCTCCTTCCTCGCGGTCGCCACGCCCACACAGCGGCAGAACTTCGACAACACCGTGGCCAGCCAGAAGATCGGCCGCGCCGAGTTCTACATCAGCCGCGCCGTGCTGCTGCACAACAGCGGCACCCCGCTGCGCATGCTCGACAGCTCCTCCTCCAAGGACGTCGACCTCTGGTTCGACTCCATCTCCGAGACCGTCGACCGGCTGCACCAGGTGCAGAAGTCGCTGTCGGAGGAGGTCGCCACCCGCAGCGCCGACGTGGCGAGCGCCGACCGGCAGCTGGCCGCGGTCAACATCGGCGTCGTGGTCGTGCTGCTCGTCCTGGTCCTCGCGATCACCGCCCTCATGGCGGGCTCGCTGGTCCGCCCGCTCAGGCGGCTGCGCAGCGACGCGCTCAGGATCGCCGGGCACACGCTGCCCGACCTGGTCCGCCAGCTCCGCGAGAACGACGTCGACCCCGACAAGATCAAGGTCCCGCCCATCGAGATCAACTCGAAGGACGAGATCGGCGAGGTGGCGCGGGCCTTCGACGAGGTGCACCGCGAGGCGGTCCGGCTGGCGGGCGAGGAGGCCAGGCTCCGCAGCAACGTCAACGCGATGTTCGTGAACCTGTCGCGGCGCAGCCAGACGCTGGTGGAACGGCAGATCACCCTGATCGACAGCCTGGAGCAGGGCGAGCAGGACGAGCAGCGGCTCGGCAACCTGTTCAAGCTGGACCACCTGGCCACCCGCATGCGGCGCAACAGCGAGAACCTTCTGGTCCTCGCCGGCCAGGAGCCGCCGCGCCGCTGGAGCCAGCCGGTCCAGCTCGTCGACGTCGCCCGCGCCTCGCTGTCGGAGGTCGAGAACTACGAGCGCGTCGTGCTGGAGGTGCCGGAAGGCGTCTCCATCGCCGGCCAGGCCGTCAACGACGTCATCCACCTGCTCGCCGAGCTGATCGAGAACGCGCTGTCGTTCTCGCCCCGCGAGACCCGTGTCCCGGTCTCCGGCAGCCGGATCGACGGCGGCGGCATCATGCTCTCCATCAGCGACTCCGGCATCGGCATGACCGCCGAGGAGCTGGCCGCCGCCAACGAGCGGCTGAGCGAGGCGCCCACCGTGGACGTCTCCGTCTCCCGCCGCATGGGCCTGTTCGTGGTCGCCAGGCTGGCGCACCGCCACGGCATCCGCGTCCAGCTCCGCCCGCACGGCTCCGGCGGACTGACCGCCATGGTGCTCATCCCCGAGTCGCTGCTCGGCCCGACGACCCCGTCGTACGCGGGGGCCGCGCCGGCCGCCTCCAGGGAAGAGCAGCGTTCGTCCGTGCCCCAGCCGGGATCGCAGGGCGGGTCGTGGCCCGCCACGCCCTATCAGCTCGGGCCCGGGCACCCGTCCTATCCCTCCTATCCCTCCGCGGAGGCGTTCCCCTCGGCCGGGTCGTGGCCGTCGAGCCCCGCACTGCCCGCCGAGCCGAGCGGGTGGATGTCCCAGGACTCCTCCAACGACGTCTGGGTGGCCTCGCGCGGCGCCCCCGCGGGCGAGAGCCGGCTCCCGCGGCGGGAGAACGGGCTGCCCCAGCGCGAGGGCGCGCTGCCGCAGCGCGGTGCCGGAGCCCTGTCCGACGACACCCGGCCCTGGACGCGCGAGCCGGGCGACTTCGCCGACAGCGAGTCCGCGGCCACCGGCCCCCTGCCCGTCGTCTCCGCCGGCCAGCCCGGTCAGTCCGGCCAGCCCGGGCAGTCCGGTCAGTCCGGTCAGTCCGGCCCGTCGGGCGAGTCCAGCGGCAACGGCGAGTACCTGCCGATCTTCGCCTCGGTCGAGTCGGCGTGGTTCGACCACTCCGCGGCGGCCAAAGACGCCAAGTGGAGCTCGCCGAAGGCGGACGAGGGCTGGAACGCGGCCGAGGTGGTACGCGAGCCGGTGCGCGACGGCGCGACCGCGGCCGGCCTGCCCAAGCGGGTGCCCAAGGCGAACCTGGTGCCCGGCTCCGCCGAGACCGCCACCGCGCCGAAGGGCGTCGCCCCCATGCCGGCGATCTCGCCGGAACGGGTGCGCAGCCGGCTGTCCAGCTTCCAGCAGGGCTTCAGAGCCGCACGCGACGACATCAGCGAGGGCAGGACGTACGGGTCCGGGCCCAGGGATCACAGCAGTAGGAATGAGGGCGCATGAGCGAGAGCAACGAGCGGCCAGTGCGACACAGCCGACTACCGTCACTCGTGCGACCGGCGAGGGAGAAGGTATGAACGACCTGAGCCACGCGGCGCGCGGGGTGGACTGGTTGATCACCGACTTCGTCAACACGGTGCCGGGCGTCGCGCATGCGGTGGTGGTCTCGTCCGATGGTCTGCCGTTGGCGGCGTCGGCGGGTTTTCCGCCGGATCGTGCGGATCAGCTGGCGGCGATCGCGTCGGGGTTGGTGTCTTTGACGCAGGGTGCGGCGCGGGTGTTCGAGGGGGGTGCGGTCAATCAGACGATCGTGGAGATGCAGCGCGGGCTGATGCTGATCATGTCGATCAGTGATGGTTCGTGTCTTGCGGTGCTGGCGGCGCCGGACTGTGACATGGGTCTGGTGGCGTATCAGATGACGTTGATGGTCGATCGCGCCGGTCAGGTGCTGACTCCGGCTGTGCGTGCCGAGCTGCGCGCCAGTCAGTCAAGGTGATGTAGGTGAGCAATTCGTGGAACAGCGGCGGCTGGGAGCCCCCGCCGCCGCCCCCAAGATCCGAACCGCCATCGCCGGTGCGCCCCTACGCCGTCACGGGCGGGCGGACCGCGCCCAAGCTCAAGCTGGCGATGGAGGCACTGGTGTCATCGGCGACCGCCGAGCACCGGGAGTTCTCTCACATCACGCCGGAGTACAAGGCGATCAGCCAGCTCTGCCTGCAGGTCAGATCGGTGGCCGAGGTGTCGGCGCTGCTGCGGATCCCGCTCGGCGTCGCGCGTGTTCTGATCGCGGACATGGCGGCGGAGGGCCTCGTACGAGTGCACCAGCCGCAGCTCGAGGCGGGTCGACCGGACGTCAACCTGCTGGAAAGGGTGCTCAGTGGACTTCGCAGGCTCTAGCCCCGGTCTGACCTCGACGAAGATCGTCGTGGCCGGTGGCTTCGGGGTGGGCAAGACGACGTTCGTCGGCGCGGTGTCGGAGATCATGCCGCTCACCACGGAGGCGGTCATGACGGACGCCTCGGCGCACGTCGACGACGTCTCGCTCACGCCGCTGAAGTCGACCACGACCGTCGCCATGGACTTCGGCCGGGTCTCCCTGGACCGGGACCTGATCCTCTACCTGTTCGGCACGCCCGGACAGCACCGGTTCTGGTTCATGTGGGACGACCTCGTGCGCGGCGCCATCGGGGCCGTCGTCCTCGTGGACACGCGGCGCCTGGCCGACAGCTTCCCCGCCATCGACTACTTCGAGGAGGCGCAGCTGCCGTTCGTGGTCGGCATCAACGGCTGGGACGGCCAATATCCGCACAGCGACGCCGAGGTCCGCGACGCGCTCACCCTGGCGCCGCACATCCCGATGGTGCGGCTCGACGCCCGGTCCAAGGAGTCGGTCAAGAACACGCTCATCCAGCTCGTCGAACACGCTTTGACGGTCAGGATGGCCGTGCCAGGCTGGAGCGGCTAGCGGAGCGGCTAGGCTGGAGTCTTAGACGTACATTCGCTTCGAGGACTGGCCAACCACGTGTTCGAGACGCTATCCGACCGGCTGACATCGGTCTTCTCCTCCCTCCGATCCAAAGGGCGGCTGTCCGATGCCGACATCGACGCCACCACCCGCGAGATCCGCATCGCCCTGCTCGAGGCCGATGTCGCGCTGCCGGTGGTCAAGGCGTTCGTCGCCCAGGTCAAGGAGCGTGCCCGCGGTACCGAGGTCTCCCAGGCGCTCAACCCGGCGCAGCAGGTCGTCAAGATCGTCAATGACGAGCTGATCGAGATCCTCGGTGGCGAGACCCGCAGGCTGCGCTTCGCCAAGACGCCGCCGACCGTCATCATGCTGGCGGGTCTGCAGGGCGCGGGTAAGACGACGCTGGCGGGCAAGCTGGCCAGGTGGCTGCGCGAGCAGGGCCACGCGCCCATGCTCGTCGCCGCCGACCTCCAGCGGCCCAACGCCGTCCAGCAGCTCCAGGTCATGGGCGAGCGCGCGCAGGTCGCCGTCTACGCGCCCGAGCCCGGCAACGGCGTGGGCGACCCCATCGAGGTGGCCCGCAGGTCGGTGGACGAGGCCAGGCGGCTCAACCACGACATCGTCATCATCGACACCGCCGGTCGCCTGGGCATCGACCAGGAGATGATGAAGCAGGCCGCCGACATCCGCGACGCGGTCTCGCCCGACGAGGTCCTGTTCGTGGTCGACGCCATGATCGGCCAGGACGCCGTGGTCACGGCGCAGGCGTTCATGGAGGGCGTCGGCTTCGACGGCGTGGTGCTCACCAAGCTCGACGGCGACGCGCGCGGCGGCGCGGCCCTGTCGGTGCGCCACATCACCGGCAAGCCGATCATGTTCGCCTCGACGGGTGAGAAGCTCGAGGACTTCGACGCCTTCCACCCCGACAGGATGGCCTCGCGCATCCTCGACATGGGTGACATCCTCACCCTGATCGAGCAGGCGCAGAAGACGTTCGACGAGGAGCAGGCCGCCAAGATGGCGGGCAAGCTCACCTCGGGCGAGAACTTCACCCTCGACGACTTCCTCGAGCAGATGCAGATGGTCCAGAAGATGGGGCCCATCAAGAACCTGCTCGGGATGATGCCCGGCATGGGGCAGATGCGCGATCAGATCAACGCCATCGACGATCGCGACCTCGACCGCATCGCGGCGATCATCCGCTCCATGACCCCGGCCGAGCGCCAGGACCCGAAGATCATCAATGGGTCGCGCCGCGCCCGCATCGCCGCCGGCTCGGGCGTCAGCGTCAGCGCCGTCAGCAACCTCGTCACCCGCTTCTTCGAGGCACAGAAGATGATGAAGCGGATGGCGGGCGGCATGGGCATCCCCGGCATGCCGGGCGGCCGGAGCAAGGCGGCCAAGTCGCAGAAGAAGAACAAGAAAGGGCGGCGCGTCAGCGGCGACCCGCGCAAGGCGGCGCTCGGCAAGGGCGGCTCGTCGTCCGGCGACGGCGCCAAGAAGAGCGGCGGCGTGCTCGGCAACCTCGGCGGGAAGCTGCCGCCCGGGGTCGAGCTGCCGCCCGGCTTCGACCCCTCCAAGCTCCGCCTTCCCGGCCAGAAGTAGCCCTGCTTCGGGCTCGCGCCGCCCCGGGCTTCGGGGCGGCGCCCGCGTGTTGCGGCTCGTGTCTCGCGGCGTTTCGCGGTGCGGGGGCGGGGGCGGGGCCGGAGGCGGCGCGGCCTTCGCCGGCATCCGCGCTTCGCCAGGAGACCGTCGCGAGGCTCGCGCCATCGGCTCGCTCTCCGGCTCGTCGGGTACTGCGCGCGCCCTTCGGCGCGGGTCGGCGCCCCCGCGGGGCGTTCGTGCGCGGTCGCTCGGGCTTCTCTATCGCCTGGTGTGCGTGACCCGCAGGTGGCCGGTGTACGCCCGGGGTGCTCGCGTGGCGGAGGGCGACGGGCCGCCGCGCCCGGTCGGAGCGTCGCCGGGCGGTGTTCCGGGGGCTCGCCGGAGGGCTGCGGCCTCGCCGTACGGTGGGCGGTGGATTGCCGGACCTTTGCGCCGAGCTGTGGTGACAGGTCGTGAGCGGTGCCGTGGATCTGGCAGAATGACATGTTGGAACACCGTGGCCAGGCGGGTGCCCTCTCATCTCCCGCCGGACGCGTTTGTCCCTGGAGCGTCGTCGCGTCGTGCCCCACTCGGCGAGGCGCCGTTCACCCACGTGCGAATGCAGGAGAGACCACACCCGTGGCAGTCAAGATCAAGCTCAAGCGGCTCGGCATGATCCGCAACGCTCAGTACCGTATCGTCGTCGCCGACAGCCGCACCAAGCGTGACGGCCGGGCGATCGAGGAGATCGGTCTGTACCACCCGAAGGAGAACCCTTCGCGCATCGAGGTCAACGCCGAGCGTGCGGCCTACTGGCTGGGTGTCGGCGCGCAGCCGACCGAGCCGGTGCTCAAGCTGCTCAAGCTCACCGGCGACTGGCAGAAGTTCAAGGGCGAGCCCGCTCCGCCGCCGCTGAAGGTCGCGGAGCCCGCGCCTGACCGTCACGCCATCTACGAGGCCGCGGCCAAGGAGGCGCTGTCCGGTGGCGACACCGGCACGGCCGCCACCACGCCGAAGAAGTCCAAGAAGAAGGACGAGCAGGCCGAGGCCCCCGCCGAGACCAAGACCGAGGGCGAGGCCTGACGTGCTCGAGGAGGCTCTCGAGCACCTCGTGAAGGGCATCGTCGAACATCCCGACGATGTCCGGGTCCGCGCACGCCGCATTCGCAGCGGGCGCGTCCTGGAGGTCCGGGTGCATCCCGAGGACCTGGGCAAGGTCATCGGACGCGGCGGGCGCACCGCCAAGGCGCTGCGCACGGTCGTGAACGCCCTGGCCGACGGGAAGTACGTACGGGTCGATCTGCTCGATCTGCACGAAGCAGTCCGTTAGCGTCAGGTTTTTGCGCCCTCATCGGCTACGTACCGATGGGGGCGCTTGCGTTGATAAGAGAAGGCAGGTTCACGTGCAGCTGGTCGTCGGCCGGATAGGCCGCCCGCACGGGGTGCGCGGTGAGGTGACCGTGGAGGTGCGCACCGACGATCCCGAGCTGCGCTTCGCCCCCGGCACCGCCATCGCCACCGACCCCCCCGACCGGGGGCCGCTCGTCGTCGCCGGCCGCCGCTGGCACAAGGGCGTGCTGCTGGTGGCGTTCGAGGAGGTCCCCGACCGCAACGCCGCCGAAGAGCTGCGCGGCACCATGCTGGTCATCGACTCCGCCGACGTGGAGCCGTCCGACGATCCCGACGAGTTCCACGACCACCAGCTCATCGGCCTGACCGTGGTGACCGTCGCGGGCGAGCACGTGGGCGAGGTGGACGACGTGCTCCACCACGGCCAGGACCTCCTCGTCGTCAAGAGGAAGGGCCGCGACGAGGCCCTCATCCCGTTCGTCAAGGCGCTGGTGCCCGAGGTCGATCTGGAGGCGGGGCGGCTGGTCGTCGATCCCCCGGAGGGCCTGCTGTGATGCGCCTCGACATCATCTCGATCTTCCCCGAGTACTTCGCGCCGCTCGACGTCTCGCTCATCGGCAAGGCGCGCGAGCGCGGCATCCTCGACATCCGGGTCCACCAGCTGCGCGACTGGACCCACGACGTCCACAAGACCGTGGACGACACGCCGTACGGCGGCGGCCCCGGCATGGTGATGAAGCCTGAGGTGTGGGGCGAGGCCATCGACGACGTGATCGGCGACGGCTCGCCGCGGATGATCGTGCCGACGCCGAGCGGGCGGCCGTTCACCCAGGAGCTGGCGCAGGAGCTGGCGGGGGAGCCGTGGCTGCTGTTCGCCTGCGGGCGCTATGAGGGCATCGACGCGCGCGTCATGGAGGAGTACTCCACGCGGCTGCGCGTCGACGAGGTCAGCATCGGCGACTACGTGCTGGCCGGCGGCGAGGTGGCGGTGCTGGTCATGGTGGAGGCCATCGGCAGGCTGCTGCCCGGCGTGCTGGGCAACGCCCAGTCGGCTGTGGACGACTCGTTCGCGCCGGGGGCGATGCGCAACCTGGTCGAGGGCCCGGTCTACACCAAGCCGCCGGTGTGGCGGGGGCACGAGGTGCCCCCGGTGCTGCTGTCCGGGCACCACGGAAAAGTCGCCAGATGGCGGCGTGACGAGGCGATCCGGCGTACCGTGAAGAACAGGCCGGACCTGGCGGCGGCGCTCGACCCCGCGACGCTCGACAAGCATGATCGCAAACTGCTCGAAGAGCTGTCGTTTCGCCTCCAGCCGGAAGATATGGCAAACTGAATCGCTGCCGACCAACAGCGGTCGGTGTTGCGTGCCCGGGAAGAGCGACCCCGGACCCAGGAGACTGCAAGCGCGTCCACTTCGCCGCCGTGCTCATGCCGAGTTCGGACGGGTGGACCTCCGCGTGCCCGCGAACTTTGAGGAATAGACTCTCATGCACACGAAGATCCAGGAGCTCGAGAAGGCGACCCTGCGCGATGACGTGCCGGACTTCCGCCCCGGTGACACGCTCGAGGTTCACGTCCGAGTCGTCGAAGGCAACCGTTCCCGGATCCAGGTCTTCAAGGGCTTCGTCCTGCGCAGGCAGGGCAGCGGCGCCCGTGAGACCTTCACGGTCCGCAAGGTCAGCTACGGTGTCGGCGTCGAGCGCACCTTCCCGGTGCACAGCCCGGTCATCGAGAAGATCGTCCTCGTGACCCGTGGTGACGTCCGCCGCGCCAAGCTCTACTACATGCGCGACCTCCGCGGTAAGGCCGCCCGCATCCGCGAGAAGCGCGAGACGACGGCCGCCAAGTAAAGCCTCGTTTCTGAAGGCCCGCGCGACAAGCGCGGGCCTTTCGGCTTTACAGCGGCGTTTCCTTTATGTGGAGCGACTCGTGCGTGGGTGTAACGTCGGTCGAGGGTTGTCGGGCCTAGTCATCATCTAGGCTCGTCAGCGATGACTAGCGAAAGCCAGGAGCACGGCGCTGCGCGCCGCCCTGTCGAGGACGAGGTGGACGTGGTCGCCGAAGAGACTCACAAGCCGGCCGAGGGCGAGAAAAAGGAGAAGAAGGGGTCGTTCTGGAAAGAACTTCCCGTTCTCATCGTGGTCGCTCTCGTCCTGGCCCTCATCATCAAGACGTTTGTGGTCCAGGCCTTCTACATTCCGTCGGAGTCGATGGAGAACACCCTGCTCAAGAACGACAGGGTCCTGGTCAACAAGCTCGTCTACCACGTCAGGGACATCGAGCGTGGTGACGTGGTGGTCTTCTCCGGCGTCGACTCCTGGGACGGCGAGTTCCAGATGGAGGAGCCGTCCAACGCGGTCGCGGCCTTCTTCCGGTGGGTGGGCACCGCCTTCGGTGTGGTGCCCGGCGAGAAGGACTACATCAAGCGCGTCATCGGCGTCGGCGGCGACCATGTGAAGTGCTGCGACTCCCAGGGCCGCATCACGGTCAACGGCACGCCGATCAACGAGGAGAGCTACCTCTATCCGGGCAACGTGCCCTCCGACACCTTCTTCGACATCACCGTCCCCGAGGGGCGGCTGTGGGTGATGGGCGACCACCGGTCGGTCTCGCTCGACTCGCGCTCCCACACCGGTGATCCGGGCGGCGGCTCGATCCCCGTCAGCCAGGTCATCGGGCGGGCCTTCGTGATCGTGTGGCCGTTCGACCGGTTCGGCTCCATCGACATACCCGAGACCTTCGCCCAGCCCGCGCTGCAAGCGCTCGGCGGCTCGGTCCCGCTGGTGGCCGGGTTCGGGCTGGCCGTACCCTTGGTGCTGGTTCGTCGGCGTCTGAGGAGGCGCTGATGGCCTTCTCCAAGAAGGCGGAGGGTGTGACGAAAGAGAAGAAGAAGGGCGGCTTCCGGGAGACCGTTCTGCTGCTCGTCATGGGAGTCGGCATCGCGCTGCTGCTCCAGGCGTTCGTGGTCGGATCGTTCTACATCCCGTCGGAGTCCATGGAGAACACCTTGCTGGTCAACGACCGGGTGTTCGTCAACAAGCTCGCGGGCAAGCCGGAGCGCGGCGACATCGTGGTGTTCAAGGGCTGGAACGGCGAGGACACGATCAAGCGGGTCATCGGCGTCGGCGGCGACCGCGTGAAGTGCTGTGACAAGCACCTGCGCATCACGGTCAACGGCACTCCGCTCGAGGAGGACTCGTACCTCTATCCCGACGACTACCCGTCCGGCGACGAGTTCGACGTCACGGTGCCCGAGGGGAAGCTGTGGCTGATGGGCGACCACCGCAGCGCCTCGGCCGACTCGCGGGCCCACATGGAGGAGCCGGGGGGCGGCTTCATCTCCGAGGAGGACGTCATCGGCAAGGCCGTGGTGCGCTACTGGCCGCTGTCACGGGGCTACCTGTTCTCCCGTCCCGAGACCTTCGACAAGGTCAAGTAGCCTTCCGCTTCAGGTCGCGGTTTGCGGCGAATGGGGCGTACGCTGCCTGTGTCATGACAGTAGCGTTCCGCCCTCGACCGAGCGTCGTCCGGCGCGATTCCGGACTCTACGCCTATGAGCGGGCGCTCGCCCGCCGCGGCCTCGCCCCCATCGCGGGCGTCGACGAGGCCGGCCGCGGCGCGTGCGCGGGCCCGCTGGTGGTGGCGGCCGTCATCCTGCGCAAGCAGGTCACCGGGCTCGGTGACTCCAAGCTGCTGAGCCCGGCGGTGCGCGAACGCCTCTACGAGCAGATCATGCGCGTCTCCCATGTCGGCATCGTGGTCATCCCGCCCGGGGAGATCGACGCAAAAGGTCTCCACAAATGCAATGTCGCAGGAATGCGGCGAGCCGTCGCACAGTTGCCATGTGACCCGGAGTACATCCTGACGGACGGTTTCCCGGTTCCGGGGCTGCCGGCACCGTCACTGGCCGTGTGGAAGGGGGACCAGGTGGCCGCGTGCGTGGCGGCCGCGTCGATCGTGGCCAAGGTGACCCGAGACCGCATCATGGTCGCGCTCGACGAGCGCTACCCGCACTACGGCTTCGCCGAGCACAAGGGATATGTCACGCCGGGACATCGGCTGGCACTGGAAACGCACGGCCCGTGTCCCGATCACCGTTACTCCTTCGTCACGGTGGCGAGGGGGATGGGTGAGAATGAATTGGGGGCCGGGGTTGCCTGAGCAGGCACACCGGGGGACCGGTACGACAGGAGGACCGCGATGAGCGCAGAGGATCTCGAAAAGTACGAAACCGAGATGGAGCTGCAGCTTTACCGCGAATACCGGGATGTCGTCGGTTTGTTCACTTACGTGGTGGAGACTGAGCGGCGGTTCTATCTGACCAACTCGGTCGATCTCGATGTCCGTACCGCGGAGAACGGCGACGTCTTCTTCGATGTGAAGATGCAGGACGCCTGGGTGTGGGACATGTACCGGCCGGCGCGGTTCGTCAAGAACGTGCGCGTGGTGACGTTCAAGGACGTCAACGTCGAAGAGCTCGCCAAGGCGGACCTCGAGATGCCCAAGGAGGGCTTCGCGGGATAGCGCTTGCTCGCTGGGAGGAGCGCATTCACCCCCGGTCTGCTCTTACGTAGAGGCCCGCGTCCTGTTCCTACGTGAGACTTCTCATGCGGGGCCCGCGCCGTGTTCTACGCGAGGCCCGCGTCGTGGGCCAGGAGCGCGATCTGGGTGCGGTTGTCCAGGCCGAGCTTGGTCAGGATGCTGGAGACGTGGGCCTTCACGGTCGTGACGCCCATCGAGAGGTCTTCGGCGATGTCGGCGTTCGTACGCCCCCGCGCGATGGCCAGCGCCACCTCGTGCTCGCGCGGCGTCAGCACGGCCAGCGCGGCTCTGGCCCGCTCGTAGGCGCCCGCCTGGGCGATCGTCCGCTCCATCAGGCGCCTGGTGACACGCGGCGACAGGATGGGATCGCCCGCCGCCACCCTCGTGATCGCCTCCACGATCTGCGGCGGCGCGGTGTCCTTGAGCAGGAACCCGGCCGCGCCCGCCCGGAGGGCCAGCAGGACGTTCTCGTCGGTGTCGAACGTGGTCAGCACGATCACCTCCGGCGGCCGCGCCCGCGCCCTGAGACGGCGGGTGGCGGTGATGCCGTCCGCGCGCGGCATGCGCAGGTCCATCAGCACCACGTCCGGCGCGTGCGCGTCGGCCGCCGTGATCGCCTCCTGCCCGTCCGCCGCCTCGGCCACCACCGAGATGCCGGCGGCGCCGTCGAGCATCATGGACAGACCGGCCCGGACCAGGGGGTCGTCGTCGACCAGGAGCACGCGGATCATCCGGGTCATGGTACGGGCTCACGCGTCCGGCCAGGGCAGGCGGGCGTTCAGATGGAACGCGCCGCCCGCCGTACCGTGGTCGAGCCGCCCGCCGTCCAGGCGCACCCGCTCGGTGAGCCCGACCAGGCCGAGGCCGCTGCCCGTCTCCGCCGCGGTGGCGGCACCGGCGGGCGGCAGCGGGTTGCTGATGTCGATCAGCAGCTCCTCGCCCGGAGCGCCGCGCAGGCGCACCTCGACCGGCAGGCCGGGGGCGTGCTTGCGGGCGTTGGTGAGGCCCTCCTGGACGACCCGGTAGGCGGTCTTGTCCACCAGGGGCGGCGGGGTGCCGGCGACCTCGTCGCGCAGCCGTACCGGCTGGCCCGCCTCCCGCGCCTCCGCGACCAGGCCGGGCAGGCCGGCCAGCCCGGGAGGCGGCTCGAGCTCGTCCCGCTCGTCGTCCTGCTCCCGCAGCAGGCCGATCACCTGCCGCAGCTCCTCCAGCGCCTGCTGCACCCCCGCACGGACCACCCCCGCCGCCCGCGCGAGCTGCTCGGGTGAGGCGTCGGGGCGGTACTCCAGCGCGCCCGCGTGCGTGGCCACCAGGGACAGGCGGTGGGCCAGCACGTCGTGCATCTCCCTGGCCAGCAGACGGCGCTCGGCCGCGCGGGCCTCCGCCACCCGGCGGCCCTGCTCGGCCTCGGCGCGGCGGGCGCGCTCGTGCAGGGAGGCGAGCAGGGCGCGGCGCGAGCGGGCCAGCGCGCCCCAGCCGAGGAGGGCGCCGTACGCGGCGCAGATCAGCAGCAGCCACCACGGCAGCGAGATGCCCGAGTGGGGCCGCCACAGGCCCTGCACCAGGTGGGCCGCCATGCCCGCGGCCGCCACCCCCGCGGCCACCGGGAACCGTTCGCGCTGCGCCACCTGCAGCGTGCCCAGCGACGCCGCCGGCGTCGCCACCGGGGACAGCGTGGCCAGGACCGTCGCGGCCAGCGCGCCGTGTACCGGCCACCACAGCTGGGCCAGGGCCGCCGCCAGGCTCGCCACCGCGACCGCCACGTCCAGCGCCCACGTCGCTTCGTCGGCCACGGCCCACAACGTGAGGCCGGTGAGCGTGCCCATCGCCGACAGGGTGATGGCGATGGCGAGGGGATACGAGGGGCGGAACGGGGACATCGGGCCAGGCTAACCCGTGGCCCGGAGGGGTCATCACCTCCCAAAGTAGGAGACGCGCCCCACCGGGGGAGGGGGCGTCGCGGCCTCGCGCCCGATGTGGTGGGTATGGGTGTTCGGTCAGGGTTGGCGGCATGAACGCTTCCAAGCCAGGCTCACGCACATCAGCCCGAACCTCCGGGGGGACGCCGCATACATCCGGACAAGGCTCGCCCGCTTCCAGGGGAGGGTCGCATGTGTCCGGCGAGGGCTCGCCCGCTTCCAGGGGAGGACCGCATCCGTACGGCCAGGGGGCGCGCGGCTCCATCAGGAGGCTGCTCTCCGTGCTCGTCGCCGCCGCGTCGGCCCTGGTCGTCTGGGCCCTGGCGGTGCCCGTCGCCGGGGTCGCGCTGACCGTGCGGATGGGCGGCGGCACGCAGGTCGTCGGGCCCATGTCCGTGATCGTGGCCGGCCTGGCGGCCGGTCTCGCGGGCTGGGGGCTGCTGGCCGTGCTGGAGCGGTCCGCGTCCAGGCCCGGCCGCGTCTGGACGTTCGTCGCGGTGGCCGTCCTCATCCTGTCCCTGCTCGGGCCCCTCGGCAGCGCCGTGGGCGGCGCGGCGACGGCGGTGCTGATCGTGATGCATCTCGTCGTGGGCGCCGTCCTCCTGGCCGGGCTCGTACGGCGGTGAGCCCGACCGCCTCCCGCTCACGTACGGACAGGAGAACCCCATGACGGTCCTCGCCCGCGCGATCGACGTCACCCGCCGCTACGGCGAGGTGCGCGCGCTCGACCGCGTCTCGCTCGACATCCGGGCCGGCGAGCTGGTCGGGCTGATCGGCCCCAACGGCGCCGGCAAATCCACCCTCATCAACCTCTTCACCGGTCTGCGGAGACCGACGTCCGGCACGGTCGAGCTGTTCGGCGGCTCGCCGCGCGACCCCGTGCTGCGGCGCGGCATCGGCGTGACGCCGCAGGAGACCGGGCTGCCGGAATCGCTGCGGGTGGGGGAGATTGTCGCGTTCGTCGGCGCTCACTTCCCCGATCACGCGGACACGGCCGAGCCGCTGGCCCGCTTCGGTCTGGACGGTCTCGCCAGGCGGCAGATCGGCGGGCTGTCCGGCGGGCAGCGGCGGCGGCTGGGGGTGGCGCTGGCGTTCGTGGGGAAGCCGCGACTGGTGTTCCTGGACGAGCCCACGACCGGGCTGGACGTCGAAGGCCGGCGGCGGCTCTGGGACGGCATCAGGGCGTTCCACCAGGAAGGCGGCACCGTCCTGGTCACCAGCCACTACCTGGAGGAGGTCGAGGCGCTGGCCGAGCGGGTCGTGGTCGTCGGGCACGGCCGCGTGCTGGCCGACGACACCACGCAGGCCGTGCGGGGCATGGCCGGCACCCGGCGGGTCTCGTTCGCCTGCGATCGGCTGCCCGAGCTGCCCGGCGTCCTCGCCGCCGAACGCGTGGACGGCCGTGTCCATCTGGTCGTCAGCGATCCGGACCGATTGGTGGTGGAGCTGGTGCGGAGCGGGGTGGCGTTCTCCAGGCTGGAGATCAGGCCGGCCACGCTCGAAGAGGCCTTCCTCGCGCTCACCGCCCCCGACCCCCCTGCCTCCCCGTCTACCGCCTGCCAACAGACCACCTCCGGGCGGATCGCCTCCTCGGAAACCTGGCTCGCCACGGAGTCCGCCTCCCAGGGAACCGCCGATGCCTAGACTCGTGCTCGCCCACGCCCGTTTCCTGCTCATCGAGCAGATGAGGACCCCGATAGGGCTGCTCGCCGCCGCGTTCTTTCCCGCCGTGGCGATGATGGCCTTCGTGGTGCCGTACGCGGGCCAGGACCCCGCGGCGGCGACCACGGCGACGAGCTCGCTGATGCTGTTCGGGGCCATGTCGTCCGCGCTGATCGGGCTCGGCACCGCCGTCGCGCAGGACCGCGAGCAGCCGTGGAGCCCGTACCTGCGTACCCTCCCTGCGGGGCCGCTGCCGCGCTTCGCCGGGCGCGTCCTGGCCACGCTGGCCGTCATGCTGCTCTCGGTGATCCCCGTCCTGGTGATGGCGGCGCTGTTCACGGCGGCGGCGATCACGCCGGGCAGGCTGCTGCTGGGGGTGATGGCGCTGGTGGCGGCCGTCGTACCGTTCATGCTGATGGGGCTGGTCGTCGGGTACGTGCTGGCGTTCAAGGCCGCGATGGCGGTGGCGCAGCTGCTGTTCTTCCCGATGGCGGTGCTGGGCGGGTTGCTGCTGCCGCCGCAGGTCCTGCCCGGGTTCGTGCAGGTCGTGTCGCCGTACGTGCCGACCAGGGGCGCGGCCGAGCTGATCTGGTGGGCTGTGGCCGGAACCCCGCCTGGAGTCGTGCCGCTCGTCATGTTCGGGGTGTGGACGGTGGGGATGGGGGTTGCGGCGGTGCGGGCGTATCGGCGGGACGAGGGCAGACGTTTCTCCTGAACGCGCCCAGAACGCCGCGCAGCGACGCCCGCCCCGTCCCGCCTGCCACCGTCACTGCCCGCCATCGACAGCGCCTGCCGCCTCGTCGCGCGCCAGCGTCACTGCTCACTGCTGACGGTGCTGCCACCCTCGCCCACCTCGGACACCGCTACCACCGACCTCGCGACCGTCACCGCCCGCCTCAACCGCACGGTGTCACCGCCTGTCCCCGATCCCGCGACCGTCACCGTTCGCCCCGACCGCACGACGTCACCGCCTGTCCCCGACCCCGCGACCGTCACCGCCCGACACGGGCGCCGCAACCGGCACCGCGCTCGCACCGTCGCAGTGACCATCACCGCCCTAACCCCCGCACCGCCCTAACCCCCGCACCGCCCTAACCCCCGCACCGCCCTAACCCCCGCACCGCCCTAGCCCGGCACCGCCCCACCTCCCGCACCGCCCCAACTCCCGGACCACCCCCGGCACCGCCCTCTCGCCGTCGCGCTGACGCGTCACCGCTCCACCTCAGTGACCGCCACCGTCACAGGCGAGCGTTCGGGCACAGGCGTCACCACGCACGAAGACTCCTGTCGGTTTGCGTCCACAGGGCGTCACCACCCCTGAGTCCCTTATCCACAGAATCCCGTTCGGCCACTTCTCGCCCGCCCCGCATCCGCGATGGTCGTGCCACACCCCGCACCCACCGACAGGACGGAGTTCGGCAATGGCCACGGAGAGCAAACAAGAGCTGGGCAAACGCGGCGAGCACCTCGCGGCGGCCTACCTCAGGTCCGAGGGCATGCGCGTCCTCGAACGCAACTGGCGCTGCCGTCACGGCGAGATCGACATCATCGCCGAAGACGGCCGCACCCTGGTCGTGGCCGAGGTCAAGACCAGATCAAGCAGGTCACACGGCTCGGCGCTGGAGTCGGTGAGCCGGGCCAAGCTGGCCAGGCTGCGGTTGCTGGCCGCCCTGTGGCTGGCCGGCCAGTCACGCTCGTACGAGTCGGTACGGGTGGACGTGATCGCCGTCGAGCGCTTTGCGGGCGATTTCTCGCTGAGCCACGTACGGGGGGTGATCTAGATGGCCGTGGCCCGTACGCGAAGCGTGGCGCTGGTGGGGGTCACGGGCCGCACGGTCGAAGTGGAGGCCGACGTGGGCAACGGCCTGGCGGGCATCCACCTCATCGGCCTGCCCGACACGGCGCTGAGCGAGGCCAGAGACCGGGTCAGGTCGGCCATGGTCAACAGCCACTACCCATGGCCCGACGCCCGCATCATCGTCAGCCTCTTCCCGGCCAGCCTGCCCAAGCGCGGCTCGCAGTTCGATCTCGCCATCGCCGTGGCGATTCTCGGGGCGGCGGGCGTGGTCCCCGCCGAGCGCATCGCGGAGCCGTTCTTCCTCGGTGAGCTCGGGCTCGACGGCCGCATCAGGGGCGTGCGCGGCGTGCTCCCCTCCGTCCTGGGAGCGGCCGGCCACGGCGACGTCACGGTCGTGGTCCCGGCGGCGAACGCCGCGGAGGCCGTACTGGTGCGCGACGTGAAGGTGGTCCCCGTCAGCGACCTGCGCCAGCTCGTGGAGTGGCTGCGCAAGGGCGGCGACGCGCCGAGCCCCGTGGCGCAGGAGCACGAGGAGCCCGGTACCGAAGACGTCGCGCCGCTGCAGACCACGGCCGCCCTCGATGTGGACCTCGCCGACGTCGTGGGCCAGCCGGTCGCCCGCAGAGCCCTCGAGGTGTGCGCGGCGGGCGGCCACAACCTGTGGATGCTCGGCCCGCCCGGCACCGGCAAGACCATGCTCGCCGAGCGCCTTCCCACGCTCCTGCCCGACCTGGAGCTCGACCACGCCCTCGAGGTCACGGCCATCCACTCCGTGGCCGGCACCCTGCCGTCCAACTCGCCGATGATGTCGCGCCCGCCCTTCGTCGGCCCGCATCACACGGCCACGGCGGCGGCGATCATCGGCGGTGGCAGCACGACCGTACGCCCTGGGGCTGTCTCGCTGGCGCACCGGGGCGTGCTGTTCCTCGACGAGGCGCCCGAGTTCCAGCGCAGCGTGCTCGACGCCCTGCGGCAGCCGCTGGAGTCCGGGCAGGTGACGGTGTCGCGGTCGGTGGGGTCGGTGACGTTCCCCGCCAGGTTCATGCTCGTGCTGGCCGCGAACCCGTGCCCCTGCGCCCAGGCGGACGATCAGAAGGACGCCTGCCGGTGTACGCCGACGGTCAAGCGCCGCTACCTCGGCAGGCTCTCCGGGCCGCTGCTCGACCGGATCGACATGAAGGTCATGGTCACCCGATCGTCACGGCGGGAGCTGCTGGCCGATCGCCAGTTCGTGGAGAGCAGCAAGGTCGTGGCGGAGCGCGTGCTCGCCGCCCGCGAACGCGCCGCCGCCCGCCTCGCCGGCACCCCGTGGCGCTCGAACGCCGAGATCCCGTCCTCGGTGCTGCACGCGGAGTTCCGCCCTTCTGCGGGCGCCATGCGTCCCATGACGGCCTGCCTCGACGCCGGCACCCTCACCGCGCGCGGCCTCGACCGCGTGGTCCGCGTGGCCTGGACCCTCGCCGACCTGGCAGGCAAGGACGCCCCCGGCCAAGACGAGACCAACGCCGCCCTGGGCTTCTGGCTCGGCACCCACTCCTGACCCGACGGATTTCGTTGCCCCAAGGAGCACTCATGCCCATCACCACCACCCCACCCGCCCCCCGCCGGCCTCTGCGCGGCACCTCACGCACCGCGCGGTCCCTGCTGCCCACGCCGCCCGCGCCGTACCCGCAGGTGACCGAGATTCCAAGCCTCGAACGCCTCGGCCCGCTCTTCCCGCCACCCCACCCGAACGACCCGTTCCCGCCGCGCCATCCGAAGGACCTGCCGCCCTTCCCGCCGGGCATGGGCGTTTCGCCGACCACTCCACCCGGCATGGGCGCTCCGCCGAGCACTCCACCCGGCATGGGCGCTCCGCCGATCAGCCCACCCGGCATGGGCGCACCTGCGCATACCCCGCCAGGAAGCAACGTCCCGCCCTTCCAGCTGACCCCCCTTGCCAATCACCACGACGCACCCCCGACGCCCATGCCAACCGAGCTGACCTGCGGATACCCAGGCGATCACTCACGCATCGACCACATGAGGAGCACAGAGATACCGACCGCCCGGACCCGTACCGACGGGCCGGCCACCCCAGCCCGGACAAACGTGCCCGAGGTCGGGACCCGTGCGAACGCCTCGTGGACCGGAGTCCGTACGGACGAGCCGTGGACCGGAGTGCGTGCGGACGAGCCGTGGACCGGAGTGCGTGCGGACGAGCCGTGGACCGGAGTGCGTGCGGACGAGCCGTGGACCGGAGTGCGTGCGGACGAGTCGTGGACCGGAGCCCGTACAAGCGAGAAGTCGAGCTCCGCACCACTTACGAGCGCCGAGACTCGTGCGAGCATTCACCCGGGTGACCGAGCGGCACCAAGCACCGAGGCGCGCACCGAAGCGGCGACCGGCACATACGCCGGCGCGAAGCCCCACCCCGTGGCTGAGACCGATGCTTCGACCGCAGCCGGGACCAACACGCTCACTGGAGAAGACCCGCGAAGCGGCATCGCCTCAGGCATCCGAACCGCAGCCATGCGAGGGGCCGGCAGAGGGGCAGCGATCGAGGTCGCCCCGGGAAACATCGAGCTGCGGACCGAAGCCAGGCTGGGGACCGACACCGGGTTGTGGACCGACTCGTGCCCACCGAGGGAAGTCCCGCCAGCGGACATGGGGCCGATGGCGGAAGCTGGACCGAAGACCGGTGCCGAGCTTGGGACCGATGCCGGGCTGGGGGCCGATTCTGACCCGCAGTCGGAAGTCGTGCCAGCGGACATGGCGACACGGACGGAAGCCGGGCCGAAGACGGAAGCGGAACCGCGTACCGAAGTAGCGCCGGACATCAACCCGGGCACCACCAGCACCGGTAGTGGACCGGAGACCGCAGCAGTGGGGCTGCAAACCGACGCAACAACCGGCGTAGGGACGGTGAGGCCCGAACCAGCAGCGGAAACGAGAGCCGGAAGCGTGCCCGAACCCGGGAGCAGAAGCGGAACCGGGACCGGGGACGGAACCGGAACCGGAACTGGGAGCGGAACCGAGATCGGCAGCGGGAACGGACCCCAGACCGGGAGCGGAACCGAGATCGGGAGCGGGAACGGACCCCAGACCGGGAGCGGAACCGGGAGCGGAACCGGGACTGGGAGCGGGAGTGGAACCGGGACTGGGGACGGGAGCGGAACTGGGACTGGGAGCGGGAGCGGAACTGGGACTGGGAGCGGGCACAGGACTCACCGGCGCAAAACTCGCGGGGGCGGAAGTCAGGGGATGAGCGAGGCGGAGGCCAGGGCCGCGCTCATGCGCGCCTGCGACGTGGGCGACGTCATCATGGGCCGCCTCGTCACCCGGTACGGCGCCCGCCAAGCCGTCGAGGCGATCCGTTCCCGGGCTTTGCCGCCGGAGTTCGTGGCCGAGGAAGCCCAGCAGGAGCGCCCGCAGGACCTGACCGCTCGGTTGCACGCCTGGTACGCCCGTCTCGCCGCCGCCAACCCGGCGGCCGATCTCGAGGCCGGCATGAAGTCCGGTGCCCGTCTGATTCTGCCCGGCGACCCGGAGTGGCCCACCCAACTCGACCAGCTCGGCCCGAGCCGTCCCCTGGCACTGTGGGCGCACGGCGATGCGGACCTTCGCTTCTCCTGCCTGAAGTCCGTGGCCGTGGTCGGAGCGCGGGCCGCCACTCCGTACGGTTCGCACACGGCGGCCGAGTTCGGGGTGGGCCTCGGCGAGTCGGGGTGGACGGTGGTGTCAGGCGGAGCGTACGGCGTGGACAGCGCCGCGCACCGGGGCGCCCTGGCGTCCGGGTCGCCGACGGTCGCGGTCCTGGCCTGCGGCGTGGACGTCTGTTACCCCAGCAGCCACGAGACGTTGTTCGCCGCGATCAGGGAACAGGGCGTCGTGATAAGCGAGTGCCCGCCCGGCGTCCACCCGACCCGCGCGCGTTTCCTCATCAGGAACCGTCTCATCGCGGCTCTGTCGAGAGGAACGGTGGTGGTCGAGGCCGCCATCCGCAGCGGCGCCCTCAACACCGCCGCCCACGCCCTGTCCCTCAACCGGCACCTGGGAGCGGTCCCGGGTCCGATCACCTCGTCCATGTCCGCCGGGTGCCACAGGCTCCTGCGCGAACGCAAGGCCGTCTGCATCACCTCGCCGGAGGACATGATCGACCTGGTAGGCGTGATGGGCGACGACGCCGCCCCGCACGTGCGTGCGCCCGTCGTCCCCAGGGACCGGCTCAACGAACCCACCAAGAAGGTGCTCGACGCCGTCCCTACGCGCGGCGGCGCCGGCCCGGCCTCGATAGCGGTGGCGGCAGGCGTGACGCTGGACGTGGCCCTGAGCGCCCTGGGCGGCCTGGCCGCCGCCGGGTACATCGAACGCACTCCTCGCGGCTGGCGCCTCCGCAAGCAGACCACCTCGTACCGCAAAGCCCCCGACTCCGCCGCCCTCCGACCCCCGCTGTCCCCCGAGCCCGACCCCGCCGACCTCCCACCCCCACCAGACGACGACCACCTCGCTTGACGAGGCCCGCGTCGGTGCTCCGGCTGAGTCGGCCCTGCGCCAAGGCGGGCCTCCCAGAAGACCGTGCAGACCGGGCCTGACCAGTGGACAGAGGGGGTGGCCGCGGCACTCAGAGCCGAAGGCCGTACAGACCCGCCTGCTGCACAGACCAGCGCCCCCACCAACGTCGGGGTTGGGGGAGGGTGGGGCTTGGGGAAGATTTGGGAGATGTGGAGAGAGATGGGTGTGGAGCGGGATGAGGTTGTAGCGGAGTTCGGACGGTATCTGCGGCTGGAGCGGGATCTTTCGCCTCATACCGTTCGGGCTTATCTGGGGGACGTGAACTCGCTGCTCGATCACCTGGGTGGGCGGCTGGAGGCGCTCGATATCGGCACCCTGAGGGAGTGGCTGGCCGAGCAGCATGCGGCGGGGAAGGCTCGGGCCACGTTGGCTCGGCGCACCGCCTGCGCCCGTACGTTCACCGCCTACTGCCATCGGCGAGGGTGGCTGGAGAACGACCCGGGGTTGCTGCTGGGGAGTGCCAAGGCGGGACGGGAACTGCCCGCGGTGCTTGACCAGCGGCAGGCCGAGGCCGTGTTGAATGTGGCCTCCGCCGGTGATCCGAAGGAGCTGCGGGATCAGGCGATGCTCGAGCTGCTGTACGCGACCGGGGTGCGGGTGAGCGAGCTGTGCGCCCTCGACGTCGATGACGTCGACCGGGAGCGGAACGTCATCAAGGTGCTGGGCAAGGGGCGCAAGGAGCGGGTGGTGCCGTTCGGGGCGCCGGCGTTGCGGGCATTGGACCGGTGGTGCATCCACGGGCGGCCGCGGTGGGTACGGGCCGGGTCGGGGCCGGCGCTGTTCCTCGGCGTACGGGGCGGCCGGATCGACGCGGGGACCGTGCGGCGGGTCGTGCATGCGAGGCTGGCCCAGGTGGAGGGAGCGCCGGACATGGGGCCGCATGGGTTGCGGCACAGCGCGGCCACGCACCTGCTCGAAGGGGGAGCGGATCTGCGGAGCGTTCAGGAGCTGCTGGGGCATGCGTCACTGAACTCCACGCAGATCTATACGCATGTGTCGATCGAGCGGCTGCGGGCGGCTTATCGGCAGGCACATCCAAGGGCTTGATCGGGACCTCATCCGAGGGGCGGGGGTTGGTGGTTCGAGGTTCGAAACGTCAAGGGTTCGGGGTTCGAAGGTCCGGGGGTTCGTTGGTTCGTTGGTCTGGGGGTTCGAGGGGCTGGGGGTTCGTTGGTTCGAGGGTCTGGGGGCGCGGATTCGAGGATGCGGGGGTTCGGGGGTCTGGGGGGTTCGTGGGTTCGAGGGTCTGGGGCGAGGGTTCAAGGGGCCGGAAGTTGGCGGGTTCAGGGGGCAGGGGTTCGCGGGTCCGGGGGCAAGGGATCGCGGATTCGGAGTTCGAGGGCCCAGGGGCTCAAGGGTTCGAGGGTGCAATGCTCCAGTGGCCCAGTGGCCCAGTGGCCCAGTGGCCCAGTGGCCCGTCCAGTGGCCCAGTGGCCCGTCCAGTGGCCCAGTGGCCCAGTGGCCCGTCCAGTGGTCCAGTGGCCCGTCCAGTGATCCAGGGGTCCAGAGGCTCAGAGGTCCAGTGGTCCAGAGGCTCAGAGGTCCAGAGGTTTGGGGGTTCGAGGGGTCGGGGCCGAAGGGCTGGTGGTTCGGGGTTGTGGATTAGGCCTGATCAGAGCTGTTTGTCGTCGGGTCGGGTCTTTTGGACTCGCGTTGTTGCTTATCGGTGAGTGCTGGTGGGTGAGCGTGGCCCGGGTGCGGCGGGCACCCGGGAGCGGTGGTCAGGGGTGAGGGTGGGCTCTCGGTTTTGAGTTTGTGCGGTGGTGGCGGCTTTTGCGGTGTTGGCCTTTCGTGGTGGTTCGGTAGCGGGGCTTGCCCCGGTGGCCTCGGTGTCTGTGGCATCGGAGTGCTATGAGGAGCAGGGCTGCGACGAAGGCTGTCACCGTGAGGGCCGTACTCAGCGGGTAGGACATGGCCCGTGTGAGGGTGGGGGTCGGGCTGGAGGTGTCAGCCGTTCTCGGGGGGTGGCTGAGAAAGGTTTCTGAGGCTGTCGTTGTGAGCTTTCGAGGTGCGGGCCGGTCCGGTGCCGAGATGGTCGATGTCTCGATCGCATTGGTCACCGTCTCACTTGTGCTGTCGGCAGGTGTCTCACGTGCTGTTTCGGTCACGTCCCTGTGAGTGCCTTCGGTGGCGGGCCTTCTGCCGGGACTTGGCACGGTCCTGACATCTCCGGAGGGGACGGGCGGTGTGTCGCCTGTGCTGTCGGTCTGTCTGATGATCGCGGCTACCGCCCATCCCTCTCCCGCAGCGGTGGACGGCGATCGGGTACCGGCGGTCGCTGGTTCGGTGGGTGCGATGGCGGGTGGTGTGATCGTGATCGTCTGCTTGGTGGTGCTTGTGGAGGGGGTCGGGAGGGCGCCGGCGATGGGTGAGTGGTGGGCGAGTGCGGTGAACGAGGGGTGGCTGTCGTAGGAATCGGTGGTCTGGTGCAGGTGCAGGTCTGCGACGGAGGGCTGCTTGGCCCGACGTACGTCGGCGACGGAGGGCTGGTTGGTTCGGCGTGGGGATGCGCCGGAGGGTGTGGTCGGGCTTAGGGCTGGATAGGAAGGGTCGGCGGGTTGGCGGAGGGCTGGGTCGGAAGGGGTGGCGGGCTGGCGGAGGGCTGTGCCCGGGGGTGGGGCGTTGTCTCGTGGGGCCTGGTCGGGGGCTGTGAAAGGCGTCGTGGTGGTGCGCGAGGTGGTGTTCGGGCCGCGGTACGGGGTGGCGGAGCGGTCGCCCGGCTGGGGCCAGAAGGGGAGGAGACGGGTGGGGGCGTGGCCGAGCAGGTGGAGGGGGTCGAGGTAGTGGGCGTCGCGGATGAGGCCCCAATGCAGGCAGGACTCCGGGCAGTGCGGTGTCGAGCCGTCGATGACGCCTATCTCCGTGCCTGGGGTCACCTGGTGGCCTCGGGACACGGAGGGCTTCACGGGCAGGTACGTAGTGCGCAGGCCGTTGGGGTGGTCGATGGTCACCACGCCCTTCCCCGCTACCGGGCCCGCGAAGCGGATGGTGCCTGGGCCTGCCGCCAGGACCGGGGTGGCTACCGGGGCGGCCAGGTCGACGCCGCGGTGACCGGCCAGCCAGGGTTGGGGCGGCGGGGCGAAGCGGCGCAGGATCCGGACCTGCCCGTGCAGGGGCCAGCGCCAGGTGGAGGTGTCGGCCTGGGGCGAGGCCCTTGCCGGGAGCGCGGAGAGGGGGAGGAGCGTGAATGCGGCTATGAGGGTGGTGAAGACGGTGATCTTGACGCGGTTAGGCAGGTCGTGAGCTCTGCCTACGGAGTGAAGGGCACGGGTGCCGTTTTGGGAGTGAAGGGCGCGGGGGCTGTTTCGGGAGTCCGGCGGCGAGGTAAGGGCGCGGGTTCTGTTTTCGGGGTGAAGGGCCTGAGCTCTGTATGGAGAGTGAAGGGCGCAAGTTCTCCCTGGGGAGTGGAAGGCGTGGGTTCTGTTTGGGGAGGGTGCGACGTTCATGGACGGGAGTTTGGCGGGTGCGGTGACCTTCGCGGCGCGGTGAACGTCGTTCTGTGGACGGTGGGAGGATCACGAGGCTGAGCTGTGGAGAAGGGTGCCTCGGCAGGTCACGGGACGACCGGGTGATGGTCAACGTCGTGCGGCGGCGGGCCGAGGGCTGCAGGGGGTCTGCGGTCGCAAGGAGCCGGCGCTGGGTGGGGCTTACGGGGTGGAGTGGCGTTTCGTGGCCATGAACGTCGCCGTTCCTGGAACATAGGGCGGTGCAGGCTGGCGGGTGGGGCGGCGGTGGCCGGGACGGATGGGGGAGAGCCAGATCCAGAACGTGGCCAGGGCTATGCCGCCGGCACAGACGATGATCACCGGCCGCAGGCCGATGATCTCCGCGAGGAAGCCGCCCGCCAGGCCGCCGAGCGACAGCACCCCCTGGATCGCGAACGTCATGGTCGCGTTCACCCGGCCGCGCAGCTGCGGGTCGGCCTCCTGCAGGACGATGGCGTTCATGCAGGTGGCGAAGGAGACCACGATGGCGCCGGCGGCCGTACCGGCCAGTGCCAGGACACCGAGCTTCCACCACAGCGGGCCGGAGAGCAGGCCGACGGTGAGGACCTCCAGGGGGAAGAAGAGCACCGCCACGAGGAGGATCCGGTTCTCGCCGTACCTCCGGGACAGGCGTGCGGTCAGCCACGCGCCCAGGAGGCCGCCGGCGCCGCCCATGGCGATGAGCACGCCGATCATGCCCTTGGGGATGTTCAGCGTGTTGACCATGTAGAGCATGTAGACCGCCGTGTACGCCATGGCGAAGAAGTTGATCGTGACGCCGGCGAACAGCAGCGCGCGGAGCACCGGGTGCGTGATGCTCACCTTCAGGCCCTCCAGGATGTCGCGCCACATGCCCCTGGAGACGGCGGGCGTGTTCCGCTCGGGCGTACGTATGGCGCGCAGCAGCAGGGCCGAGGCGAGGAAGGACAGGGCCTCCGCCAGTACGGCCAGCGGCGCCGTCAGCAACTGCACCAGCAGGCCGCCCAGGCCGGGCCCGGCGACGGTGGCCACCGAGTACGTCGTCTGAAGCCCCGCCATCGCCTTCGTCCGCTGCTCGGGCCCCGCGATGGCGGCGACGTGCGGGAAGTTGGCCGCTCTGAACAGCACTCCCGCCGTGCCGATGACCAGCGCCACGACGATCAGCCACGTCACGTTCAGCACGCCGAGCAGCCATGCCAGGGGCACGGTGACCGCGGCGGCGCAGGAGACCAGCTCACACGCGATCATCAGCGGCCGGTGGCGGGTGAGGCGGTCGGCGATGGCTCCCGACTGGAGGCCGAACAGCAGCGCCGGTACGGACGCCGCCGCCGTCAGCATCCCCATCTGCGCCGGGGACGCGGCCAGCAGCGCCACGGCGGTCAGGGGGATGGCCAGCTTGGAGACCTCGGAACCGGTGAATGAGATCGTACGAGCCGTCCAGAGCAGCCGGTAGTCGCGCTGCTTGCGTAGGGGCACCGGGGCGGGCTCCGCGAGCCCCGGCGAATTGTGAAGGGAACGCTTCATAGATGTGAAGATAACCCTTCATAATTTATGAAAGCAACCCTTCATAGCTCAGTGATGGGTACGGTTGCCTCATGACCGGCGACACTTCGACGCTCAGCGACCCCAAGGCGATGAGGGCGCTGGCGCACCCCGCGAGACTGGCGATCCTGCATCAGCTGGGCGTGGAGGGAAGCGCCACCGCCACCGAGGTCGCGGAGATCGCGGGCATCACCCCCAGCGCCGCCAGCTACCACCTGCGCATGCTCGCCAAGTACGGCTTCGTCGAGGACGCGCCCCCGCGCGGTGACGGCAGGGAGCGGGTGTGGCGGGCCGCCGACCGCAGGCTCGCCGTCGGCATCGAGCCCGAGGACCGGCCCGAGGTGCGGACCGCCAAACGGCACCTGATCGCCGTCATCCGGCGATCCGCGCAGGAGGAGGCCGAGCGCGCGCTGCAGGAGGTCGAGAAGGAGACCCCGGAGTGGCGGGACGCGGTCAGGTTCGTCCGGTATCGGATCCGGGTGGACGCGCATGAGATGGCGAGGCTGAACGAGGAGATCGAGAAGCTGATCGAGCCGTACGTGGTGCGCCATCGTGGCGTGGAGACGGCGCCTGAGGGGGCCAGGGTCGCCGAGGTGCAGGTCAACCTGTTCCCGGTCTCGCCGCGGCCGCGGCCCGGTCTGCCGACGGAGGATCACGGGCTCCCGAGGGGGAGGGGGAACGGCCGTCCCGGGGACGCGCCGGCCCCCGCTGAAGGCGACGCCTGAGGGCTTCGGCAGGCGGCCCGCGGGACGTTGCGGCGCACGTCGCGCCCATGGGAGGCCGGGGACGTTGCGGCGTACGCCGCGCCCACGGAGGTAGTGGCGCACGGGCGGCTTGAGCCGGTGGTGGGTGCCGTGCGCGGATTCCGTGGCGCACGAACGGTCCGAGCCGGTCAGGGCCGGACGTGGGCGGATCCGGCCGGTGGAGGGTGGCGCGCGGATGACGTGAGCTGGCGGGTGACGCGCGCGTGGATCGGGTCGGGATGGTGGGGGGTGTGGGCGGCCGAGCTGGCGGAGGGTGGTGTGTGGAGGTCGTGAGTCGGTGGGTGGCGTGTGCGTGGGCCGGGGTGGTGAGGGGACGTGTACGGGGGTGAGCCGGTGGCTTGGTGGTGTCTGGGTGCGCTGAGGCGAGGAGCGTGTTGTGCGGGTGGCGTGTTGCCCGAGTACGTCGGGTCGACGAGGGGATGGTTACGGACGGAAGCGCCGTGAGGGTGGGCGGGCGGTCACCGGGAGAATGGGGGCGGGGCAGGCAAAGTTAGGGAGATGTCCGTTTGACCGGGGACGGTCAGCCGGGGGCGGTGTGGGAGGTAGACTTTCCGGTGGCCTGTCACCGCAGGCCGACTTCGCATGCCCCATTGCGGACCGCACCGTCGGTCCGGGCCAGGTGCCCGGCTGGTGCGGGTTCGGGGCATCAGGGCGGCAGACAGCGCGCTGCCGCGGCACAACCGAGAACAGCGCCCATCCGCAGGGCGCCCAGACCTGGAGGACCAGCACATGGCCCCCGTCGTCACCATGCGACAGCTGCTCGAGAGCGGCGTTCACTTCGGCCACCAGACGCGGCGCTGGAACCCGAAGATGAAGCGATTCATCTTCACCGAGCGTAACGGCATCTACATCATCGACCTTCAGAAGTCGCTGTCGTACATCGACCGCGCCTACGACTTCGTGAAGGAGACCGTCGCCCACGGCGGCACGATCCTGTTCATCGGCACCAAGAAGCAGGCTCAGGAGGCCATCGCCGAGCAGGCTTCCCGGGTCGGCATGCCGTACGTCAACCAGCGCTGGCTGGGTGGCATGCTCACCAACTTCTCGACCGTGCACAAGCGGCTGCAGCGTCTGAAGGAGCTCGAGGAGCTCGACTTCGACAACGTCGCCGCCTCGGGGCTCACCAAGAAGGAGCTCCTGATGCGCCGTCGCGAGAAGGACAAGCTCGAGCGCACGCTCGGCGGCATCCGTGACATGGGCCGTGTGCCTAGCGCCGTGTGGGTCGTCGACACCAAGAAGGAGCACATCGCGATCAGCGAGGCCAAGAAGCTCGGCATCCCTGTCGTCGCGATCCTCGACACCAACTGCGACCCCGACGAGGTCGACTACCCGATCCCGGGCAACGACGACGCCATCCGCGCCGTCGGCCTGCTGACCAGGGTCGTCGCCGACGCTGTCGCGGCCGGTCTGATGGCTCGCTCCGGCGCCGCTCGCGGTGACGAGAAGCCGGCCGCCGCCGAGCCGCTGGCCGAGTGGGAGCGCGAGCTCATCGAGCAGGGCGCGGGCGAGAAGGCCGCCGAGGCGGCCGCCGCTCCCGAGGCCGCTGCCGAGGGCGAGGCGAAGGCCGAGGCTCCGGCCGAGTCCGCCGCTCCTGCCGAGGGCGAGAGCGGCCAGCAGGCCTGACGCCTTCACCCTGGGGTGACCGCTGAGGGTCTGCCCCGGGCGGGTCCGGCCGTGTTCTGATGGAAGGACACGGTTCTGGCCGGCTCGGTGACGGGTGCTCGGTGGTCGTCCCGCCGGGGGCGGTCGCTGCCGCCGGTCGCACAGGTGCCGGGGGCGGTTCCGCTGACGGTACGGCGCTTTCCGTGCGGGCGCGGGTCCGGCAGGCTCGTGGCGGCTCTGATGGGACCCGCTGGGCGTTGCGGTCCTGAGATCAGGTCGTACGGGCCGGGCCGGGCGCGAATCCGGCCCGGACGTCCGGTCGGGCAGGAGCCAGGCCGAACGTCCGATCGGGCAGGAGCCGGGCCGATGCCGGTTGGAGGCGTCGGTGCCCGGGGCCGATGTCCGCACCGGGCGCCGGTGTCCGAGGTCGGTGTCGGGACAGGGCGTCGATGCTCCGGCGGCCTGCCGGCCGTGCCTGGGAAGCCAGGACCGTCAGCAAGGCGAACGTGACAGCTGAATACAGGCGGACCACCGCACCACGGCCGCCGGGGTTCCGGCAGCCGGTCAGGCGAGGGCCGGGCAAGGCGCACGTCGCGGTCGGGTGAACGACCGGCCGGTGACGGCACGCAGGAGCGGCCCACCCCGCCGGGTGGGCTGTTCCAGGGCCAGGAGGCTCGGGGTTCCGGGCCAAGCGGCTCGGGATCGGCGGGCTCAGGGCCGCGAACCAGGAGCTCAGGGCCGTGGGCCGGGAGCTCGGGGCCACGAACCATGAGCTCGGGGCCGTGGGCCGGGAGCTCGGGGCGTGAACCAGGAGCTCAGGGCCGCGGGCCAGGGGCTCAGGGTCAGGGGCTCAGGGCCAGGGCCTGGGCCGGGCACCGGGGCTTGGGATCGGGGCTGCGGGCTCAGGCGGCGGTGATGGGGTGGTAGGCCGAGGCGAGGCTGGGCAGTATGCCGGGCAAGGCAGCGGCGAACGCCGAACGCCGGCCCGAACCGGTGCACGACCGGGCCGGGACCGGCGGTGACCGGTGAAGGCCGGTGAAAGGCACGACAAGGCTCACGTACGGCAGGCGCCCGGCCGTACGAACCAGGGTGGAGGGCTTCCCGCCCCCGCCCGCACCATGATCGACGACGATATCCCACAAGGAAAAAGAGCAATGGCTTCCGTGAACATGGCCGACGTCAAGCGGCTTCGCGAGATCACCGCTGCCGGCATGATGGACTGCAAGAAGGCGCTCGAGGAGGCCGAGGGCGACTTCGACCGCGCCATCGAGCTGCTTCGCCTCAAGGGCGCCAAGGACGTGGGCAAGCGCGAGGCCCGCACCGCGTCCAACGGCCTGGTGGCGCTCAAGCAGGACGGCGACTCCTCCGCCGCGCTGCTCGAGCTCAACTGCGAGACCGACTTCGTGGCCAAGGGCGAGCGCTTCCAGGAGCTGGCCGCCCAGGTCGTGGCGCACGTGCTGGAGACCAAGCCGGCCGACGTCCCGGCGCTGCTCGAGTCCTCCTTCGGCGGCAAGACCGTCAAGGAGCACCTGGACGAGGCCAACGCCGCGCTGGGTGAGAAGATCGAGGTCCGTCGCTTCGCGGTGTTGGAGGGCGGCTACATCGGCGCCTACATGCACAAGACCGACCCGGCCCTGCCGCCGGCCGTCGGCGTGCTGGTGCAGCTCGACAAGCCGAACGCCGAGGTCGCCAAGGACATCGCGCAGCACGCCGCCGCCATGGCGCCGCAGTACCTCAAGCCGGAGTCCGTCCCCGCCGAGATCGTCGAGAAGGAGCGCAAGCTCTTCGAGGAGATGACCCGCGAGGAGGGCAAGCCGGAGGCCGCGATCGGCAAGATCGTCGAGGGCCGCGTGAACGGCTGGTACCGCGACTTCACCCTGCTCCAGCAGCCCTTTGTCAAGGACAACAAGAAGAGCGTGGGCAAGTACGCCGAGGAGAACGGCGTCGAGGTCCTCAGCTTTGTCCGCTTCAAGGTCGGTCAGGCTTAGGCTTAACCAAGCTGCGAGCTCAACGATCCACCGAATGAAGGAGGCCGCCGCCGTGCAGGACCACCGGGAGTCAGCCCACGAATCCACACGGACGGCGGCTTCCTCATCTCAAAACCCGCAAAGCCCGCTCCGGTGGAAGCGGGTGATGTTGAAACTGTCAGGAGAGGCGTTCGCCGGCAACGAGCCGCTCGGCATCGACCCGCGCGTGGTCGATCACCTGGCCGACTCGATCGCCGAGGCCGTCCGCGAGGGCGTGCAGGTGGCGGTCGTGGTAGGCGGCGGCAACATGTTCCGTGGCGCCACCTTGTCGCAGGGCGGCATCGACCGCGCCAGGGCCGACTACATGGGCATGCTCGGCACCGTCATCAACTGCCTGGCCCTGCAGGACTTCCTGGAACGGCGGGGTGTGGAGACGCGCGTGCAGACCGCCATCACCATGCAGCAGGTGGCCGAGCCGTTCCTGCCGCGCCGCGCGATCAGGCACCTCGAGAAGGGGCGCGTGGTCATCTTCGGCGCCGGGCTGGGTTCGCCGTTCTTCTCGACCGACACCGCGGCCTCCCAGCGGGCCCTGGAGATCGGTGCCGAGGCGCTGCTCAAGGGCACGCAGGTCGACGGGATCTACGACTCCGATCCGCGCAAGAACCCCGACGCGGTGCGGTTCGACCACCTCGACTACGGCGAGGTGCTGCTGCGCGACCTCGCGGTCATGGACGCCACCGCGATCAGCCTGTGCAAGGACAACGATCTGCCGATCGTCGTCTTCGACCTCATGGGCGAGGGCAACATCCTGCGAGCGGTACGCGGTGAGAAAATCGGCACGCTGGTGAGTCCCGCAGGCAAATGACGGAGCGAGCCCGATACCGCCAGCTAGAAGACAGGGAGCCGCTGTGATCGACGAAACCCTCCTCGAAGCCGAGGAAAAGATGGACAAGGCCGTTTCGGTGGCGAAGGAGGACTTCGCGAGCATCCGTACGGGCCGTGTCACCCCCTCGATGTTCAACAAGATCACTGCCGAGTACTACGGCACGCCGACGCCGATCCAGCAGTTGGCGTCCTTCCACGTGCCCGAGGCGCGCATGGTCCTCATCCAGCCCTATGACAAGAGCTCGATGGGCGCGATCGAGAAGGCCATCCGCGACTCCGACCTCGGCGTCAACCCCACCGACGACGGCCAGGTGATCCGCGTGACGTTCCCCGAGCTGTCGGAGGAGCGCCGCAAGGAGTACATCAAGGTCGCCAGGAACAAGGGCGAGCAGGCCAAGGTGTCGGTGCGCAACATCCGCCGCTCCGCCAAGGAAGCCCTTGACAAGATGGTCAAGGACGGCGAGGCGGGCGAGGACGAGGTCCGGCGGGCCGAGAAGGAGCTCGACGAGCTCACTCAGAAGCACGTCGCCAAGATCGACGAGCTGCTCAAGCACAAGGAAGCCGAGCTGCTCGAGGTCTGAGCGGCGCGCCGCACGGCGGGCCGCGTCAGGCGGGCCGTCTCGACAGGGAGGCGGGTCCCCGTAACGCGGGGGCGCTGTCTCCAGCGGGTCTGCACTGCGGCCCTCGCCGCGATGGCGGGGGCCGTGGCTTATGGAGAAGTCTGTGGAGAAAAGTACGGCTGGCACCAGCTCGAGCGGCGGCAGCCGTACCGGAAGGAACCTGCCTGCCGCGATCGCGGTCGGGCTGGTGCTGGGCGCGCTGGTCCTGGGGACCATCTACACGGTCAAGGAGCTGTTCCTCCTCGTGGCCGTGGTGTGCGTGGGCGTCGGCGTGGTCGAGCTGGCCAGGGCGTTCGCCACCCGTGACATCGTGGTGCCCGTTCCCCCGGTGCTGCTGGGACTGGTGGCCATTCAGGCCGGCGCCTATTGGGGCGGGCCGGTCTGGATGCTGGCGGCGTTCGCGGTGTTCGCGTTCGTGCTGCTGATATGGCGGATGTTCAGCGCGGGTACGGATGGTTTCGTCCGCGACGCGTCGGCGTCGGTGTTCACGCTGTTCTATCCGGCGATGCTGAGCGGGTTCGTGGCGCTGCTGCTGAAGCCCGAGGACGGCAGCCACCGGGTGCTGATCTTCATCGCGGTGACGGTGGCCAGCGACATCGGCGGTTACATCGCCGGGGTGCTGTTCGGCAGGCATCAGCTCACGGCGATCAGCCCGAAGAAGACCTGGGAGGGCCTGGCGGGCTCGCTGATCGCCTGTACGGCGGTCGGCGCCTGGCTGGTGACCTGGCTGCTGGGCGGGGAGCTGTGGCAGGGCGCGCTGATGGGCGCGCTGGGCGCGCTGCTCGCGACGGTGGGCGACCTCATCGAGTCGATGATCAAGCGGGATCTCGGCATCAAGGATCTGGGCACGATCCTGCCGGGGCACGGCGGGCTGATGGACCGCCTGGACTCGCTGGTGACGACGCTGGTGCCGGTCTGGCTGCTGATGACGCTCTTCTTCTAGCGGTGCTCACGACTGGTGGGCCTGCATGGCCTGCGTGGTGATGGGGGACAGCCAGAGCCAGCGCACCGCCTCACCCCCGAACGCAAAGCCCGACATGTCGGGCATGTGGGGTGGGTTGGCCTGCATGAGCACCCCCGAATACTGCGGCCCCAGCGGGAACGTCGCCGGCTCGTGATACCACTTCGCCGTGTGGCCGTGACCCAGCCAGGTCACCGAGTGCCACGGATACTGCGACAGCCAGACCAGCAGCAGCGCCGCGTCGCGCGGGTCCTCGCGGGTGGCCACGGCCAGCTCGACCCTGGCGTACGCGCCGGGCCGGTCGATCCACTGCTCGACCGTCGGCATGCGCTGGCAGCTCATCCCCACCGTCGACAGCACCGTGAACCGCCGCTCGCCGTGCGGGGGACGCTCGGTGATGCCCACGGTCGGCAGCCGGTCGCCGCTCGCGTCCCAGTAGCGCCCCGCGGGGCCGAGCACGCGGTCGAGGTGACCCATCACGAACTGCTGGAACGACGGCCACGACCCTTCGCTGTGCCGCCAGCGCCAGTAGGATCTGGCGTTCGCGATACGGGGCCGCAGCCCTTCGAGCGCCTCCGACAGCGCCCAGGCGAACGGCGACTCGCCCACCGCGTCCCGCGCGTACCCCGGCATCCCGCGGCTCATGTCGGCCCAGCCCGGGATGACCGCGAGCAGCTCGTCGTCCTCGTAGAGCGCCACGCCGTCGCCCTCTTCGAACCACAGCGGGCTCAACTGGCCGAGTGGGCGGCGGCCCTCGGGGTGGAGCGTGTTGGCCCTCGGCATGAGCGGCGGCAGGCCGGCGTTGATGCGGGCCAGATCGACGACCTGCGGCGCGGGGCGGTGGTTGGCCAGCCAGACAGCGCCGTGCACGGTGCCGTCGGGTGAGCACAGGTAAGCCACCGAGGCGTCCTCATCCCGCTCGACGACGAGCGTCCGGCTGCCGTACGGGTTGCCGGCGGCGAGCACGACCTCGGCCCCACCCTCGCCAGATGCCGACCGAGAAATCGCCATACGTCTCGACTGTAGATCGGCCGGAGACCAGGACGCGAGCCCGACAGTGACCAGGAATTCCACCTCCGATCCGAACGTTCACTACCCTGGTGCCAAACCCCTCAAGCAAAGGCAGCACAGTGTCCCAGCCTCCTGGTCAGCTCACCTTCGTCGCCCCGCGCCGGGCCAAGCCCGCCCGGCATCTGGCCGACCTGTCGATGGCCGAGCGGCGGGCGGCGGTCACCGAGCTGGGTGAGAAGGCGTTCCGCGCCGACCAGCTCTCCCGCCACTACTTCGAGCGCCTCACCACCGACGTGCAGGCGATGACCGACCTTCCCGCGGCGTCCAGGGACAAGCTGGCCACGCTGCTGCCCGACCTGCTGACCCCGGTCAGAGAGCTGACCACCGACGGCGGCACGACGCGCAAGACGCTGTGGCGGCTCTTCGACGGCGCCCTGGTGGAGTCGGTCCTCATGCGCTACCCCGACCGGGTCACCATGTGCGTGTCATCGCAGGCCGGGTGCGGCATGAACTGCCCGTTCTGCGCCACCGGCCAGGCCGGCCTGACGAGGAACATGTCCACCGCCGAGATCGTCGAGCAGGTCGTGGCGGGCGCGCGGGCGCTGGCCAGGGGCGAGGTGCCCGGCGGGCCCGGCCGCGTCAGCAACGTCGTGTTCATGGGCATGGGCGAGCCGCTGGCCAACTACAAGCAGGTCATCGGCGCGGTGCGGCGGCTGGTCGAGCCCGCGCCCCACGGCCTCGGCATCTCCGCGCGCAGCGTCACGGTCTCCACGGTCGGGCTGGTGCCGGCCATCGGCAAGCTCGCCGACGAGGGGCTGCCGGTCACGCTCGCACTGTCGCTGCACGCGCCCGACGACGAGCTGCGCGACACGCTGGTGCCGATCAACACGCGGTGGAAGGTGGCCGAGGTGCTCGACGCCGCGTGGGCGTACGCGGCGCGCACCAAGCGGCGCGTCTCCATCGAGTACGCGCTGATCAAGGACGTCAACGACCAGGAGTGGCGGGCCGACCTGCTCGGCAAGCTGATCAAGAACAAGCTGGTGCACGTCAACCTGATCCCGCTCAACCCGACCCCCGGCTCGAAGTGGACGGCCTCCCGGCCGGAGGACGAGCGGGCGTTCGTGCGGCGGCTGCAGTTCCACGGCGTGCCGGTGACCGTGCGCGACACGCGCGGCCGCGAGATCGACGGCGCCTGCGGCCAGCTCGCCGCCGCCGAATGAGCCCGCGCCCCATGAGCCTGTGCCGAATGAGCTTGTGCCGAATGAGCCTGTGCCGAATGAGCCTGTGCCCAATGAGTCCGTGCCGAATGAGTCTGTGCCCGATGAGTCTGCGCCCAATGAGTCTGTGCCCAATGAGCCAGTGCGACAGCGGGTGCGGCGGCTGAGGCGGCTCAGGCGCGGCGGTGGCGGAGCCGGGCGTAGGCGGCCAGGCCGACCGCGCACCACACCAGCGAGATGGCGCCCAGCTCCGGCAGCCGCACGGCCAGCTCGCCCGAGCTCGCCGCCCGCATCCAGCTGATCAGCGGCACGGTGAGCCACTCCGGCGCCATGGCGCTGAGCAGCAGCATGGCCAGGTAGCCGAGCACCAAGGTCATGATCGAGACGGCCGGTGACGGCAGCACCGCCCTGCTGGTGAGCGCGCCGAGCGCGGTACCGGTCAGCGCGGACACCGCGTACAGGAGCGCCGCCGCGCCCAGCACCCCGCCCGAGGGCCACCGGGTGATGCCCAGCAGCAGCGCCCACCCCATCCCGAGCGCCGCGAAGGCGGCGCAGACCGCGAACGCCGCGAGCAGCCCCGCGGCCACCTCCTTGCCGCGCCCGCCCACCAGGACGGCCGACATCTCCCGCTGCCGGTCCGGCTCGGTGTCGAGGAGGCTGCGCGCCGCCCAGGCGAGCACGGGCACGAGCAGCACGGCGCCGTCGGCCAGTACGGAGCCCTCCTCGCCGGCCGGAGCCCGGCTGCCGTGCAGGATCGCAAGCAGCGCGAAGGCGAGCAGCAGCGCCTGGTAGACGCGGTGGGAGCGGACGTACGCGGCCACGCGGTAGCCGGCCAGCGCGATCATGGGTTCTCCTCCAGCCGCCGGGCCTCGTAACCCTCTTCACGCATCCTGGCCAGGAAGCCCGGCACCTCGCCGGCGGGCAGCGTGACGGCCACGGTGGCGCGCTCGGGAGCGGGGGAGGCGGCCGTGCCCTCCTTGAGCCGCCTGTCCACCATGGCCCACTGCCGCAGCCCCGGCAGGTCGCGCAGCCCGCCCTGGTGATCGGAGGCCACGACGATGCCGCCCCGCCCCGCCACCTCGGCGGCGATCCCGGGCAGCGCGGCGCGGGTGTCGGCGTCCAGCCCGGCGAACGGCTCGTCCATGATCAGCAGCCCCGGCTCGGCCATCAGCGCCTGCGCCAGGCCCACCTTGTGTGCGCTGCCCTTGGACAGGTCGGCGAGCGGGGTACCGAGGAGGTGGCCCATGCCGAGCCGCTCGGCCCAGGGCTCCCAGCGGGCGCCGCCGCGTACGCGGGACATGTGCCGCAGATAACCGGCGACGGTGAACGGCTGGCCGGTGGGGAAGTGGTCGGGCGCGAAGCCGACGACGGCGGGACGGTCGGTGATCGTGCCCGAGCTGGGCCGGGCGAGCCCGGCGAGCAGGCGGAGCAGGGTGGACTTGCCCGCTCCGTTCGCGCCGGTCAGCTCGATGACGTCGCCGGGCGACAGGCTCGCGTCGGCGTCCTCGATGACGAGCGGATGACGTCTCCGGTAGCGGTAGGCGACTCTGGACAAGCGCATGATCCCGTAACGATATCCGCCGGGTCGCAGGGCCGGGATAAAACGTCCGACAATGGAAGCACCCCTGGCACCCCCCATCTCAGGAGGAATGAGGCTTGAACCGCTTTCCACGCGTCATGGGTTTGCGTTCAGGCTATGACCCCGTCGAGGTCGACGCCCTGATCGGGCGGATCGAGTCGACCCTGGGGCGGGGCTCCCACCTCCTGGAGCCCGTCACCGCCGACGAGGTGCGCGGCGCGACGTTCCGCGCCGTACGTGGCGGCTACCAGGAGACGGCCGTGGACTTCGCGCTCGAGGCGTTCGTCGTGGCGCTGGAGGCGCAGGCCAAGCGGCCCGTACGGCTCGCCATGGCGGAGCCGACCGGCGAGATGCTGCGCGAGGAGTGGTTCGAGACGCAGGCCGCCCGGGTCGAGCGCGTCGGGTTCCGCACCGGCCGCATGGGCACCGGCTACAACGAGGACGAGGTCGACGCCTTTCTCGACCGCATCGTGGCCACGCTGCGCGGCACCACGGCCTACCCGGTGACGGGCGATGACGTGCGCACCGCGAAGTTCTCGACCGTGCTGCTGCGGCCCGGCTACCTGATCGCCGACGTCGACTCGTTCCTCGCGGGCATCGCCGACGTCCTCGACCAGCGGCTGAGCCGCTCCTGACGGTCACGCGAGCACGGCCTCGACGGCGGCGCGCAGGCCGCGCAGGCCGGGCTGGGCGTGCTGGATCACCGACGGGTCGTCCGGCTCCTCCCCGAGCCGGTTGATCCACACGCGCGGCAGGCCCAGCCGGTGCGCGGGCACCTGGTCGTGGACGTAGCTCTGGGCCACGTGCACCCACACCTCCGGCTCGTACGCGCTCCTGAACACCTCGAAGTGCGCGAGGTCCGGCTTGTAGGCCCCCGCCTCCTCCGCCGTCACCACCGCCTCGAACGGCACCGGCAGCCGCCGCAGCGCCCCGGCCACCAGGTCGCGGTCGCAGTTGGTGAGCAGCGCGAGCCGCCAGCCCGCCGCGCGCAGCTCCGACAGGCCCGCCTCGACGTCGGGGAACGGCGGCCAGTACGGCAGCGTCTCGCCGAGTATCGAGGCGTCGTCGGGGGCGAGCTCCACCTTCTCCTCGGCGCACGCCCTGCGCAGCGTCTCGGCCAGCACGTCCCGGTAGCGCAGCACCGGCCTGGCCGCCTGCACGCCCGGCTCGTGCCGTCCGTACGCCGCGAGCAGCCGCTCGCCCTGCCCGGGGGCGATCAGCTCGGCCGAGGTGCGGATGCCGTGCCGCCAGTCGATCAAAGTGCCGTAACAGTCGAAAGTCACCCAGCGCATACGTCACATAATGAACGCCATGGCGATGTTCGTACGGCCCATCGGCCCCGAGGACGGACGTGTCGTGGCCCGCGTGCTCACCGGAAGCTGGGCGGGCACCACGACGATCGCGCTGGGACGAGGCGAGCTGATCGACGCCGCCACCCTGCCCGGCTTCGTGGCCGAGCTGGACGGCGAGGTGGCGGGCGTGGTGACGTACGCCGACCGCGGCGACGCGCTGGAGATCATCACGATCGACGCCGTCGTGCCCGGCAAGGGGGTCGGGCGGGCGCTGCTCGACGCGGTGCGTGCGGCGGCGGCCGAGCGGGGGCTGGCCAGGATCACGCTGATCACCACCAACGACAACACCCACGCGCTGCGCTTCTACCAGCGCTACGGCTTCGACCTCGTCGCGCTGCACCGCGACGCCGTGGAACGGGCGCGCGAGCTGAAGCCGAGCATCCCGAGGAAGTCGGACGGCATCCTGATCCGCCACGAGCTGCAGCTCGAGCTCCGCCTCTGAACGCGGGCCGCCACGAGCGAGCGGCGGCCGGGCCGTCAACGAGGCCGGGCGACCATCGAGAAGCGGGCGGCCGGCGAGAAGACAGGAGGGTGGGCGGGCGTCAGGTGGCCGGTCGCAGGCCGGACGGGCCGGGTTTCGGCTCGCTCGATCCCGGCTGAGGGCCTGTCCGTCCGGATTTCGGTCCGCCCGGCTCCGGCCCCGGCGGCCCGGCGCCCGGCCCTGTGTCGGGACCGGGAGGCTCCTCGGCGGCTCTGGCGCGGTGCAGCAGGGCGACGACGACGGAGGTCACCGGCGCCGCGAGGAACGCCCCCGCGATCCCGGCCACCAGGCTGCCCACCGCGATCGCCACCAGGATCACCGCGCCCGGCAGGTCGAGCGCCTTGCCGTAGATCTGCGGCGCCAGCACGTGCCCTTCGAGCTGCTGCACCGCCACGGTCACCGCGACCACGATCAGCGCGACCAGCCACCCCTTGGCGACCAGCGCGACGACGGCGGCGAGCAGCCCGGCGAAGAACGCGCCCACCACCGGCAGGAACGCCCCGACGAACGTCAGCACCGCGAGCGGCAGCGCCAGCGGCACGCCGAGGATCCACAGCGCGAGGCCGATGAAGAACCCGTCCACGAGCCCGACGATCGCGACGCCGCGGATGTAGCGGCCGATGACGGTGAAGATGAGCGCTCCGGTGTCGGCCAGCCGGGGCCGCGCCGGCGCGGAGGCGAGGCAGATCAGCCAGTGGAAGAGCCGGTCGCCCGAGTGCACGAAATAGACCGACAGGATGACGGCGAGCACCGCGCCGACCACGATCTCGCCCGCCGTCCGCACTCCGGCCAGAGCCCCGGTGGTGATCTGCCGGTCGCGCGCCGACAGGTAGTCGCGGGCCTGCGCGAGGAGCTCCCGGTCGTCGAACCCGAGCCGGACGACCAGCCGGTGCAGGTCGTCGAGCACCTTGCCGACACTCGCGCCCAGCTCCGACAGGCTGCCGACGGTGGGCGGCACCAGCAGAGCGAACAGCCCGCCCGCGATGAGCAGCCCGCCGGCGAAGACCACCGCGGTCGCGAGCGCGCGCCCGGCGCCGCGGGAGGTCAGCCAGCGGGCCGGGGGCAGCAGCAGCGCCGTCAGGAAGACGCCGACGATGATGGACAGCGCCACCGTCCGCAGGTGATGCAGGCAGAACAGCGCGACCGCGACGACCGCGATCCACCCCAGCAGCCGCCACGGCCCCATCGCCTTGCCCCCCAATCGTGCCTGGTCAGAGGAGTTCCCCAGGCCGATGGGGGGCAATCATGCTAGGCGGGCGGCGTCAGGTGGGCGTGCTGGGCGCGCTTGTTCGCCTCGTACTCCTCCTTGGCCGACCGGGTGGCGTCGGTCGTGGCCACCTGGGCCACCGGCACGTCCCACCACGCCTCGGACGAGGGCACGTCGTCGGCGAGCCGGTCGGTGGGCACGTAGATGACCGTGGTCTCGCTCGCCGACCTGGCCGCCTCCAGGGCCTTGCGCAGGTCGGCGACCGACTCGGGGCGCACCACGGTCGCGCCGAGGCTGGCGGCGTTGGCGGCGAGGTCGACCGGCAGCGGGCCGCCGTCGCTCGCCTGGTAGGCGGTGCCGAGGCGTTCTGCGCCGACGCTCTCCGACAGCCGCCCGATGGAGGCGAAGCCGGAGTTGTCGACGAGCACCACGATCAGCTTGACGCCGTCGGCGACGGCGGTGACGAGCTCCTGGGCCATCATCAGGTACGAGCCGTCGCCCACCAGCACGAACACCTCGCGCTCCGGGGCGGCCCGCTTGATGCCGAGCCCGCCGGCGATCTCGTAGCCCATGCAGGAGTAGCCGTACTCGACGTGGTAGCTGCCGGGCCCGCTGGGCCGCCAGAGCTTGTGCAGGTCGCCGGGCATCGATCCGGCCGCGCACACCACCACGCCGTCTTGGCCGGCCGCCGCGTTGACCGCGCCGATCACGGCGGCCTGCGAGATGGGGGTGCTCTCCACCGCGTACGCGGCGTCCACCTTCGCGTCCCAGGCCCGGATCAGCTCGGCGGCCCGCGCCCGGTAGGCGTCGGGGGTGCTCCAGCCCGCGCACGCCGCGTCCAGGTCGGTGAGCCCTTCGCGGGCGTCGGCGACGAGCTGCAGGCCGGAGAGCTTGGCCGCGTCGAAGCCGGTGACGTTGATGTTCACGAAGCGGGCATCCGGCGCGAAGATCGTCCGGGAGGCGGTGGTGAAGTCGCTGTAGCGGGTGCCGATGCCGATGACCACGTCGGCCTCGCGGGCGAAGGCGTTGGCGGCGGTGGTGCCGGTCGCGCCGACCGCGCCGAGGGCGAGCGGGTGCCCGTGCGGCAGTGCGCCCTTGCCCGCCTGCGTCTCGGCCACCGGCACGCCGTGCGCCTCGGCGAAGGCCCGCAGCGCCTCGGTGGCCTCGCTGTAGATGACGCCGCCGCCGGCCACGATGAGCGGGCGCTCGGCGTTCTTGATCAGCTCGGCGGCGCGGGCCAGCGCCGCGCGCTCGGGCCGGGGCCGCGCGATGTGCCAGACCCGGCGGGCGAACAGCTCGTCCGGCCAGTCGTACGCCTCGGCCTGCACGTCCTGTGGCAGCGCCAGCGTCACCGCGCCGGTCTCGGCCGGGTCGGTGAGCACCCGCATGGCCGCGAGCAGCGCGGAGGGAAGCTGCTCGGGGCGGTTGATGCGGTCCCAGTAGCGGGAGACCGGCTTGAAGCAGTCGTTGACCGAGACGTCGTAGGAGCGCTGGTCCTCGAGCTCCTGCAGCACCGGGCTGGCGACGCGGGTGGAGAAGATGTCGCCGGGCAGCAGCAGGACGGGCAGCCGGTTGATGGTGGCGCCCGCCGCGCCGGTGATCATGTTGGTGGCGCCGGGGCCGATCGAGGTGGTGCACGCCAGCGTGGCCAGGCGGTTGCTCGCGCGGGCGTAGGCGGCGGCCGTGTGCACCATCGCCTGCTCGTTGCGGCTCAGGTAGTACGGCAGGTCGGCGCCGGAGGTGGCGAGCGCCTGGCCCATGCCGGCCACGTTGCCGTGGCCGAAGATGCCGGTGCAGCCGCCGAAGAAGCGGCGCTCGACGCCGTCGCGCTCGCTCCACTGCTCGGCCAGGAAGCGGACGACGGCCTGCGCGACGGTCAACCGGGTCATGACGTCCTCCCGAACGGCACTCTGGGGTCGATGGGCTGGCCGTCCCACGAGGAGCGGATCCAGGCGTGGCGGGGGTCGTCGCAGAAGGCCATCGACCGCTGCTCCGCCGGGCCGGCCAGGACGTTGAGGTAGTACAGGTCGTAGCCGGGCGCGGCCATGGAGGGGCCGTGGTAGCCGTACGGGATGAGCACGACGTCACCCGACGACACCTCGGCCAGCGTGTCGATGTGGCCCCGCTCGGAGGTGTAGACGCGCTGGTAGCCGACGCCCTCTCCGGCGACCTCGAAGTAGTAGATCTCCTCCAGCACGGCCTCGCCGGGGTTGGGGGTGTCGTGCTTGTGCGGCGGGTACGACGACCAGTTGCCGCCCGGCGTGAGCACTTCGACGGCCATGAGCTTGTCGCAGTCGAAGGCGTCGGGCGCGCAGAAGTTGTTGACCTGGCGGGTGGCCTGCCCCGCGCCCCTGATCTCGACGGGCACCTCGGACGCGGGCACGTAGCGGGGCTCGAGCCTGCGCGTGGCGCGCGCCGACGGCAGCGCGATGCGGCCGGTGCCGGTCAGCGTGACCTCGGTGCCGATCGGCACGTACGCGAAGTCGGACGGCCCGTCGAACACCGATGCCCGCCCGTTCAGCTCGAACGTCCGGCCGGGGATCGCGACCGTGCACGAGCCGGCCAGCGGCAGGACGAGGATCTCCTCCTCGCCGGTGTCGAAGGTGACCGGGCTCTCGCCCAGGTCCGTCACCCGCAGCCCCGAGTACGTCCACCCGGCCACGGACGGGGTGATCTCCACCGTCCAGGGGTCGCGGGCGGCTTTGCCGTAGGGAAGGTAGGTCATGCGCGAACCTCTCGCACCAGGGCCGCGGCACCGTCGACCGCGGCCGCGACGTCGTCGTCCGGGGGATAGAGCAGGGCGCGCCCGACGACCAGGCCGCGCACCCCGGGCAGGCTGAGCGCGCGGTGCCAGTCGGCGTAGGCGGCGTCGATGTCGGGCGGGTCGCCGCCGAGCAGCAGCGCGGGCAGCGTGGTCGCGGCCATCACGCGCTCCATCTCGGCCACGGCGGGGATCTTCAGCCAGGTGTAGGCGGAGGTCACGCCGAGCGCCTGGGCGACGCTGATGGCCCTGATCACCGCGTCGGGCGACAGGTCGTTGCGTACGGCGCCCGACTCCGACCTGCGCGACCAGAACGGCTCCACCATCGCCACCAGGCGGCGCCTGGCCAGGTCGCTGACCGCCCGCGCGCACGACTCCAGCGTGGAGACGGTGGCGGGGTCGGACGGGTCGATGCGGCAGAGCATCTTGCCGCCGTCGAGCCGCATGGTGTCGATGGCGTCGGCGTCGAAGCCGGTGAAGCGGTCGTCCATCTCGAAGACCGAGCCCTGCAGGCCGCCCCTGTTCATGGAGCCGAAGGCGAGCTTGCCTTCGAGCGCGCCGAGCAGCAGCAGGTCTTCGAGCACGTCGGGGGAGGCGAGGATGCCGTCGACGCCCGGCCTGGACAGCGCCACGCGCAGCCGGTCGAGCAGGTCGACCCGGCTGGCCATGGCGAGCGGCCGGTCGCGCACGCCGAGAGCGCCGCGCGCCGGGTGGTCGGCGGCGATGATGAGCAGCCGCTCGCCCTCGGCGGGCAGGCCGCGCCGCTCGCGCCGGGCCGCGGCCTCGGCGATCTCCTGTGGCCTGGTGGCGCGGATGTGCGTGAGCCGCCCGTAGTCGGCCTTGGGCGGCAGCGTGATGTCGCTCACGAGCGGGCCCCGTTCAGCAGGTCGTCCACCTCGGACGTGGTCGGCATGGCGTCGGCGCAGGCCAGGCGGGCGGCCACGAAGGCGCCGGCGGCGTTGGCGAAGCGCAGGGTGCGCTCCAGCGGCCAGCCGCGCAGCAGGCCCAGGCAGACGGCCCCGCCGAAGGCGTCTCCCGCGCCGATGCCGTTGACGACTTCGACCTTCATGGGCTCGACCAGCGCGCTCTCCTCGGCGGTGCGGGCGAAGACGCCCTCGGGGCCCATCTTCACGATCGCGACGCGTACGCCGGCGTCGAGCAGCGCCTGGGCGGCGGCTTCGGGCTCGCGCACGCCGACCGCCACCTCCACCTCCTCGAGGTTGCCCACCGCCACGTCGGCGTGCGGCAGCGCCTTGCGCGCGGCCTCGTGTGCGGCCTCGCGCGACTCCCACAGGGTGGCGCGGTAGTCGAGGTCGAACACCGTCCAGCCGGAGGTGCGCACCGACAGCGCGGCCTCGTGGGCGGAGGCGCTCGGCTCCTTGCTGAGCCCGGTCAGCGAGAACCAGAACAGCGGAGTGCGGGCGATCGCGTCGAGGTCGAGCATGGACGGCTCGATGCGCAGGTCCGGCGGATGCTCGCCGCGGTAGAAGTAGATCGGGAAGTGGTCGGGCGGGAAGATCTCGCAGAACGTCACGGGGGTGGGAGCGCCCTCGATGGTGCTGACGAAGGCGTCGTCCACGCCGAAGCCGCGGATCGCCCGGCGTACGTAGTCGCCGAACGGGTCGGCGCCCACCCCGGTGATCACGGCGGGGCGCAGACCGTGCCGAGCGGCGGCGACGGCGACGTTGGTGGGGCTGCCGCCGAGGAACTTGCCGAAGCTCTCGACGTCGGCCAGGCCGACCCCGGTCTGCAGCGGGTAGACGTCGACGCCGCAGCGGCCGATCGTGATCAGGTCGTACAACAGCACCTCCAGGGACGGAGCTTACCCTCGACACTATGGCATATTGTCATGACATTCGGATGTCCGCTATGTTGCGCAATGTGCCCCGTCCGAAAATCCGGCGCTAACCTCCTAGGTGACCGAAATGTGAACATTCGGTCCTACCAGGGGAAAGGCGCAGCATGGGGGCACTTCCTTGATCATGGCCAGGTCTTTACGTCATCTGAATGTCATGACATATTGGCCCATGGCTGCCTCCCTTTAAGGACACGTCGGAGGGTTTGCATGGCATTGCGGAAACGGTCGTTGGGTGTGGTCGCGGTCATCACCGCGGCCGGTCTAGGGCTTGCCGCCTGCGGCCAGTCCTCCGGCGGTGGCGGAGGCGGTGACACCATCGAGCTGACGATCACCCAGAACGCCATCGCCGGTGGCAAGAACGCCGCCGCCGCGCAGCACATCACCGACTGGGTGATCCCGAAGTTCGAAGAGGCCCAGAAGGCGAAGGGCAAGAACGTCACGGTCAAGTTCGTACCCAGTGGCGTCGACGACGAGCAGTACAAGACCAAGCTCTCGCTCGACCTCAAGTCGGGCAAGGGCGCGGACGTGATCGACCTCGACGGCATCTGGGCCGGCGAGTTCGCCGAGGCCGGCTACATCAAGCCGCTGTCGGAGCTGGTCGGCCCCGAGGCCGACAACTGGGACGGCTGGGCGCAGATCCCCGAGGCCGTCCAGGGCATGACCGAGTTCAACGGCAAGAAGTACGCGCTGCCCATCGGCACCGACGGCCGCGTGCTGTACTTCAACAAGAACCTCTTCGCCAAGGCGGGCCTGCCGGCCGACTGGCAGCCCACGAGCTGGCAGGAGATCATCGACGCCGGCACCAAGCTCAAGAACGCCGGTGTGCCCGTCCCGATCCAAATCAACGCCGGCACCGCCATGGGCGAGGCCACCTCCATGCAGGGCGTGCTGCCGCTGCTCGCGGGCGCGGGCGGCGAGGTGCAGAAGGACGGCAAGTGGACCGGCGCGTCCCAGCCGCTGAAGGACGCGCTCGCCTTCTACCAGAAAATCTACGGCGGCGGCCTCGGCGACCCCAAGCTCCAGCAGGAGGCCAAGGGCCGCGACAAGTCGTTCCAGCAGTTCGCCGAGGGCAAGATCGGCATCCTGATGGAGGGCGACTACTTCTGGCGCGGCGTGGTCAACCCCAAGACCGGCGTCGCCAAGATGGCCGACCGCGACCAGGTCGTCGGCTACGCCATGATCCCCGCCATCGAGCCCGGCAAGGGCATCCGCGGCCAGGACTTCGTCAGCATGTCCGGCGGCGCGCTGCGCACGGTCAACCCCAACAGCAAGCACCCCAAGGAGGCGTTCGAGCTGGCCGCCTTCACCCTCTCGCCCGAGGCGCTGAAGGAGGAGACCAAGGACGGCAACGTGCGCATCACCCCGCGCTCGGACGTCAACAAGGAGATCCTGGCCGACGAGCCGCTGCTGACCTACATCTCGGAGAAGGTGCTGCCGGTGACGGCCTACCGCCCGCCGGTCGCGGTCTACCCGCAGGTGTCGGTGGCGCTGCAGGAGGCCACCGCGGCGGTCGTCGGCGGCACATCGCCCGACCAGGCGGCGGCCGACTACCAGAAGAAGCTTGAGGGAATCGTCGGTGGCGCAGGCAATATCGCCTCCTGAGGCGGCGGCCGAGAGCGGCAAGGAGCGTTACAGCTCCGACGCGGCGGGCCTGGGCAAGGCAAGGGCCGGGGTCTTCATGGCCCCAGCCCTCCTGCTCATCGCGGCCTTCCTCGTCTTCCCCGCGCTGTGGGTGCTCTATCTCGGCCTCACCAACTACCGGCTGACCGGTGTCGCGGCCGCCGAGCCGCAGTTCGTCGGCCTGGACAACCTCCTCGACGCGGCGTCCAACCCGGCGTTCTGGAGCTCGACCTGGCTGACCGTGCAGTTCGTGCTCGGCTCGGCGGTCATCGGTCAGGTCGGGCTCGGCTTCACCATCGCCTGGCTGCTGCGCGACAAGCGCGGCCCGCTCAAGCGCGTCGTCGAGGGCCTGGTCATCCTGGCCTGGATCCTGCCCAGCGCCATCGTGGCGTTCCTGTGGGTGGCGCTGCTCGACCGTGACGCGGGCACGCTCAACGCACTGCTCGGCATGCCCGGCATGGCCTGGCTGCTCGACCACCCGATGCTGTCCATCATCGTGTTCAACACCTGGCGCGGCACCGCGTTCTCGATGATGTTGTACGGCGCCGCGCTCGGCAACGTGCCGCCCTCCCACCTGGAGAGCGCCCGCCTGGCCGGCGCCAACGGCTGGCAGCAGCTCAGGGACGTCGTCTTCCCCCACATCAGGGGGCACATCCTGACGAACCTGCTGCTCATCAGCCTGTGGACGTTCAACGACTTCAGCCCGTTCCTGCTCACCGCCGGCGGACCCGACGGCAAGTCCGAAGTGCTCGCCGTACACGTCTACAAGGTGGCGCTGCAGGGCGGCGAACTCGGCTACGGAGCCGCGGTCTCCACGATCATCCTGCTCATCAACCTGGTCGTGGCGGTGTTCTACCTGCGGCTGCTCAGGAGCAAGAAATGACGCGATTCGTCCTGGGCCGCATCGGGTTCTACACGTTGATCGCCGTGCTGCTGGCGTTCTTCACGATCCCGCTGCTGTGGCTGGTGACCGCGCCCTTCACCTCGGACCCCACCTACGAGGTGCGGGTACCCGACTTCACCTGGGACAACTTCAAGGCCGTCGTCGAGCACCCGTACGCGCTGCCGTCGCTGTGGAACTCGATCGTGCTGTCCGTCGGCACCGCGCTGCTGGTCGTGATCTTCTCGGCGCTGGCCGCTTACGCGCTCAGCCGCGTGCGCGTGCCCGGCCGCGACGCCCTGCTGTACGCGCTGCTCCTGCTGTCGTCGATCATCACCGGCACGGCCGCGATGGTGCCGCTGTTCCAGCTCGCGGTCGAGCTGAACCTCATCGACTCCCAGATGGGGCTCATCCTCATCCTGACCGGCGGCCTGCTGCCCGCGGCGATCTTCATGCTCAAGGACTTCATGGACTCCACGCCGAAGTCCTACGAGGAGTCCGCCCGGGTCTTCGGCGCCTCGCCGCTGCAGATCGTCCGGCACGTGGTCGTCCCCGTCGTCCGGCCCGGCCTGGCCACCATCGCCGTGTGGTCGGTGGCCAACGTGTGGGGCAACTTCCTCATGCCGTACCTGCTGCTCAGCGACGTGGAGAAGCAGCCGGCGGCGGTGATCACGTACACGCTGTACACCGAGGGCGGGCAGGCGAACCTGAGCATGCTGTCGACGTTCGGGCTGCTGTACTCGATCCCGGTGGTGCTCATGTACCTGTTCGTCAGCAAGAAGTACGGCTTCCGCTTCCACGGAGGGATCAAGCGTTAATGGCCGCCATCGAACTACGCGGGCTGACCAAGGTCTACCCCGGCGGGGTCAAAGCGCTCGACGCGCTCGACCTGGTCATCCCCGACGGCGAGTTCTTCGCCCTGCTCGGGCCCTCCGGCTGCGGCAAGACCACGCTGCTGCGCACCATCGCCGGCCTGGAGACCGCGACCGGCGGCGCCGTCGTCATCGGCGACAGGGACGTCACCGGCGTGCAGCCGGGCGCCCGCGACGTGGCCATGGTGTTCCAGGACTACGCGCTGTTCCCGCACATGGACGTCACCGACAACATCGCCTACCCGCTGCGCATCAAGAAGGTGCCCAAGGGGACCCGCCGCGAGAAGGCCGCCGAGGTCGGCGCGCGGCTCGGCCTCGAACACCTGATGGACCGGCGGCCCGGCCAGCTCTCCGGCGGGCAGCAGCAGCGCGTCGCGCTCGCCAGGGTGATGGCCACGCAGGCGCAGGCGTACCTGTTCGACGAGCCGCTGTCCAACCTGGACGCCAGGCTCCGCCTCGAGGCCAGGACGTTCCTGAAGAAGCTGCAGCGCGAGCTGGGCGTCACCACCGTCTTCGTCACCCACGACCAGGCCGAGGCGCTGGCCATGGCCGACCGGATGGCGGTCATGGAGGCCGGGCACATCCGGCAGATCGGCACGCCGTCCGAGGTGTTCCAGCGGCCCGCCAACACCTTCGTCGCCGCCTTCATCGGCTCCACGCCGATGAACCTGCTCGACGGCACCGTACGAGGTGACACGCTGGAAGTGGCAGGCTGCAAGGTCGCGGTCCCCGACTCGGCCGCGGGGCGGCTGTCCGACGGGGAGCAGATCGTGTACGGCGTACGGCCGGAGTACCTGGCCTACTCCGCCGAGCCCGCGGACGGCGCGTTCGGCGGGAAGGTGGCCATCGTGGAGAACCTCGGCGCCTCACACCTCGTGACCCTCGACGTGGCCGGCGTCAACGTGCAGGCCGTGGTGCCCGAGGGCAGCGAGCCCGCCGTCGGCGACGACGGCTTCGCCCTGCCCCGCCGCGACCGCGCGCTCATCTACCGGAACGGAGAGCTCGTATGACCACCGGCCACTGGTCGCTGGACGACCGCCTGGAGCGGATCCTGCGCGAGGTGCCGTTCGAGGTGCCCGCCGGCACCGCCGCCGTGCACGTGAAGCTCTCCTACGACAGGTCGCAGGGCGTGCTCGACCTCGGCTGCGGCGCCCCCGGCGGGTTCCGCGGCTGGTCGGGCGGCGCGCGCGACGAGTACACGATCACTCGCGACTGGGCCACCCCCGGCTACCTGCCCGGCGAGCCCGAGCCCGGCACCTGGCACGTGTGGCTGCGGCTGCACCGCATCCCGCCGCAGGGCCTCGACTACACGCTCGAGATCACCTGCGAGCGCACCGCACCGCCGGAGCCGGTCGCCGAGGAGCCGCCGCACGGCGAGCGCCCGCCCCGCAGGGACATCCCCGACGTCGGCGGCCTGCGCTGGTTCGCCGGCGACTTCCACGCCCACACCGTCCACAGCGACGGCAGCCTCACCATCGCCGGGCTGGCCGAGCTGGCCCACGGGCGCGGGCTCGACTTCCTCGCCGTCACCGACCACAACACGGTCAGCCACCACCCCTGGCTCGGCAAGATCGACCGCGGCATCCGCCTGCTGCCCGGCCAGGAGGTCACCACCGACCGGGGCCACGCCAACGTCTTCGGCGACGTCGGCTGGGTCGACTTCCGCAAGGCGCCCGACTCCTGGTACGAGCACGCCGAGCGCAACGGCGGGATCATGTCCATCAACCACCCGCTCGGCGGCGACTGCGCCTGGCTGCAGCCGCTCGAGCGCCGCCCCCAGGTCGCCGAGGTGTGGCACTCCGGCTGGTGGGACCGCCGCTGGGGCGCCCCGCTCGCCTGGGCCGACGCCTGGCGCGACGACGTCATCGCGATCGGCGGCAGCGACTTCCACCGTCACGGCAACGACGGCCTGCCCGGCGCGCCCACGACCTGGGTGCTCGCCGAAGGCACCGAGCCCGAGACCGAGGCGGTGCTCGACGGCGTACGCGCCGGGCGCACCGCGGTCGCCGCGGGCCCCGACGCGCCGCTCCTGCTCCGGCTGGGCGACGAGCTGCTCGCGCTGGACGCCGACGGCCTGGTGCTGGTCCGCCCCGACGGCACCCGCCAGGTCGTGCGCGGCGAGCGCGTGCTGCTGCCGGCCATCGACGGGCCGCACCGGCTCGAAACCCACGAGAACGAGGTGATCGCCCTATGCGCGTGAGGAAAGTCGCCAACGCTCCCGTCAGCTTCGGCGTGTTCGAGCTCAGCGACGCCCCGCCGCCGCTGACCGCCGACGAGATGGTCCGCGCCCTGGCCGACGCCGGCTACGAGGGCATCGACTCCGGCCCGATCGGCTACCTCGGCACCGGCAGCGAGCTGACCGAGCGGCTCTCCGGCGCCGGGCTGCTGCTCGCCGGCGGCTGGGTGGACCTGCGCTACCACGACGCCGAGGCGTTCGAGCAGGACCTCGCCGGGCTGGAGGCCGCGCTCGACTTCTTCGCCGCCGCGCCCGAGGGCGACTTGCCGCCCAGGCCCACCCTCGCCGCGCCCGGCACGCCCGAGCGGTTCGCCAGGCCCGGAGGCAACGCCCCCGGACTGCCCGCATCCGAGTGGCCCGCCTACGCCGCCCGCATCCAGCAGGCCGTGAACCGCTGCCGCGAGCGCGGCTTCGAGCCCGCCTACCACCATCACCTCGGCACGTACGTCGAGACGCCCGACGACGTCGAGCGGCTGCTGGAGCTGACCGACGTCGAGCTGTGCCTGGACACCGGCCATCTGCTGCTGGCCGGGGGAGACCCCGTCGAGTGCCTGCGCGCGTGGGCGAGCCGGGTCACCCACGTGCACATCAAGGACGGCGACAACAAGATCCTCGCCCAGGCGCTCGCCGACGGCGTGGACCTGCGCGAGCTCATGGGCCGCGGCGGATTCGCCCGGCTCGGGGAGGGCGAGCTCGACCTGCCCGCCGTCATCCGCACGCTCGACGAGATCGACTACTCCGGCTGGGTCATCGTCGAGCAGGACACCCTCCCGGGGCGGCGCACCGTCGCCCAGAACATCGCCGACCAGGCGGCCAACCGCCAGAAACTGAAGGACTTGGGACTGTGAGAATCGCGCTGGTGGGTTGCGGCGCCGTCACCCAGGCGGTCTACGTGCCGCTGCTGTCGCGCCGCCGCGACCTGTTCGAGGTGGTCGCCGTCTGCGACCTGTCGCAGACGCTCGCCGACGCCGTCGGCGACCGGCTGGGCGCGGGCAAGCGCTACACCGACGTCGCCGGCATGCTGGCCGACGGCGGGTTCGAGGCCGTCGTCGTGCTCGCGTCCGGCTCGCACGGCGAGACCGTGCGCCGGGCGCTCGAGGCCGGCTACGCCGTGCTCTGCGAAAAGCCGCTCGCCCTGACCAAGGCCGAGGTCGAGGCGCTGCCCGAGGGACGGCTGATGGTCGGCTACATGAAGCAGTACGACCCCGCCGTGCGCCGCGCCGAGAAGCTGCTGGCCGAGCTGGGCGGCCCGTCCGCCATCAGGGCCATCGAGGTGACCGTGCTGCACCCGAGCGGGGAGTCGCAGCTCGCCTTCGCCAACCTCACCCAGGCCCGCGACGTCGACCCCGGGCTGCTCGCCTCCCTGCGGGCCGCCGAGGACGAGCTGGTCTCCCGCGCGCTCGGCGCCGAGGCGCCGAAGCCCGTACGCGACCTGTACGGCGTCGCGCTCGGCTCCATCTGCCACGACCTGTCGCTGCTGCGCCGCTTCACCGGCTCGCCCGCCGAGATCTCCTACGTCGAGACGTGGGGCGAGGCGCCCGGCTCCATCGAGATCTCCGGGCCCCTGCCCGAGACCGGCAGGTTCTCCATCCGCTGGCACTACCTGGAGGACTACCCGGCCTACCGCGAGACCGTGGCCGTCCACCACGACAGCGGCTCGCTCGAGCTCGTCTTCCCCTCTCCCTACCTGATGAACGCCCCCACCGCGCTCACCGTGGTCACCCCGGGCGAGAGCCGCGCGGTATGGCGCGAGGTGACTGAGGCGTTCGAAGTACAACTCGCCGCCTTCCATGCTTACGTGAACGATGGCACGCCGCCGCTCACCGACGCGGCCGGCGCGCTCGAGGACATCGTCACGGCACAGCGGATCGCGGCTCGCTACGCCGTGCAGCACGACCTGCCCATTGGAGGGGAAGCAGCGTGAGCACCGAGATCGTCGTCGTACCGCACACCCACTGGGACCGTGAGTGGTACGAACCCTTCCAGCGCTTCAGGCTGCGCCTGGTGGCGCTGCTCGACGAGGTGCTCGACACCATGGAGCGCGAGCCCGACTACCACTTCACCCTCGACGGCCAGCTCGCGTGCGTGGACGACTACCTGGAGGTGCGTCCGGAGAACCGCGACCGCGTCGCCGCCCTGGTGAAGTCGGGCCGGCTCGCGGTGGGACCGTGGCAGATCCTGCTCGACGAGTTCCTGTGCTCCGGCGAGAACATCATCCGCAACCTCGAACTCGGCATGTCCAGGGCCGACAAGCTGGGCGGCGCCATGCCGGTCGGCTACCTGCCCGACATGTTCGGCCACACCGCGCAGATGCCGCAGATCCTGCGCAAGGCCGGGCTGCTGCACGCCTGCGTCTACCGCGGCGTGCCGTCGTCGGTCACCACCGACGCCTTCGCCTGGACCGCTCCCGACGGCACGGCGCTGCGCACGCAGTACCTCCCCGCCGGGGGCTACGGCAACGGGGCCCACCTCTTCCACGACGCCGAAGGGCTCAAGGAGCGGGCGGCCTCGTTCGTCAGGACCATGCGCGAGTGGCACGGGCCCGAGGGCTCGCTGCTCGCCATGTACGGCACCGACCACTCCGCCCCCGTGGCCGGCCTGCCCGAGATGGTCGCCGCCATCGGCGCCCGCATGGACACCCTGTCCGGCTACATCAGCGCGTACTCCGGCGACGTGGAGGGCCTGCCGCGGGTCCACGGCGAGCTGCGCTCCCACGCCCGCGCCAACATCCTGCCCGGCGTCATCTCCATCCGCCCCCACGTCAAGCAGGCCATGGGCCGCGCCGAGCGGATGGTCGAGCGCTACGCCGAGCCGCTCGCCGCGCTCTGGGGCGACGAATGGCCCGGACGTTTCCTCGACATGGCCTGGTGGCGGCTGGTCGACGCCAGCGGCCACGACTCCGTCACCGGCTGCGGCGTCGACGACACCGCGCAGCAGGTCGCCGCCCGCATCGCCGAAGCCGAGCACCTCGGGCAGGCCGTGCGCGACATGGTGACCGCCCGTCTCGCCGAGGCCGCGCCGTCCGGCTCCATCGTCATCGTCAACCCCACGCCCAAGACCCGTTCCGGCATCGTCACCCTCGACGTGGCCGGCTCCGACCCCCTCGTCGACGCCACCGGCGCGCCCGTGCCCACCCAGCCGCTGGAGTACGCCGCCACGCTGCTGCTCGACGCCGAGATGGACCCGGCCGTCGCGCTCACCTTCGTGCACGGCACCGAGCTGTACGGCCAGCACATCACCGGCTGGTCCGTCGAGGACGGCACGCTCACCTTCACCGTGGCGCGCGAGACGTCCTACGCCGTCGACATGGACGAGCTGCGGGCCGCCATCGACGGCGTCACCCGGGTGCGCATCATCGCCGAGCCCCGCCGCACCGTCGCCGCGCTCGTCCAGGCGCCGCCGCTCGGCCACACCACGGTCAAGACCGCGCCGCGCGCCGAGGTCTACGGCCCCACCGACGCCGCCGACGAGCCCGGCGCGCTGCCCGGCGAGCACCACCCGGCGTGCTGGCTGCGCTCCGACTCGGCCACCCTGCCCGTGCGCGGCGACGAACGCGTACTCGACAACGGGCTGCTGCGCGTGGTCATCGCCGACGACGGCCTGCTCGACCTGCACGCCGAGGACGGCACCGTGGTCACCGGCGCGGGCCGCATCGTCGACGGCGGCGACGTCGGCGACACCTACAACTACGCGCCGCCGCAGGCCGACCTCGTCGTCTCCCAGCCGGTCGCCGTCGAGACCGATTTGATCTACAGCGGCCCGCTGGTCGCCGCCGTGGACGTCCGCCGCACCTACCGCTGGCCCGTCGCCGGCGAAGGGCTCGACGGCGCTCCCGAGGTGCCCGCCGCCAACCGGCGCGCCGAGATGGAGGAGATCGTCGTCACCACGCGGGTCGAGCTGCGCGCCGGCGAGCCGTTCGTCCGGCTGCGCGTCGAGTTCGACAACCGGTGCGACGACCACCGCGTACGCCTGCACGTGCCGCTGCCCAAGCCCGCCACCGAGTCGTACGCGGAGGGGCAGTTCGCCGTCGTCACCCGCGCGCTGACCTCCGAAGGCGGCTGCGGCGAGACCCCGCTGCCCACCTTCCCGGCCTCCTCCTGGGTCGCCGCGGGCGGCGTGGCCGCGCTGCTCGAGCACGTCACCGAGTACGAGGTGAACGACGACGAGCTCGCGCTCACCCTGCTGCGCTCGGTCGGCTACCTCTCCCGCAACCGTAACGCGCTGCGCCCCGAGCCCGCAGGACCCCAGCTGCCCACCCCGGCCGCCCAGTCGCGCGGGCTGCGCACCGTGAACCTGGCGCTCATGCCGTTCCAGGGGTCGTGGGAGAAGGTCGTGCCGCAGGCGGAGGCCTTCCGCCACGACCTGCTCGCGGTGCCTGGCCGCGGCGACCGCTCGCTGCCCATGCCGGAGCCCGCCGCCGGCCTGTCGGTGACGGGCGACGGGGTCGTCATGACCTCGCTGCGCGACCGTGAGGGCTGGCTCGAGCTCCGCGTCGTGGCCATGACCCCCGGCCCGACCGAGGCCGTCATCGCCGGTGGTCTCCAGGAGGCCCGCCACGCCGACCTCCGCGGCCGCCCCGGCGACCCGCTCGAGGTCACCGACGGCACCCTCCGCCTCCCCCTCGGCCCCTGGGAGATCGCCACCGTCCAGTTCCGTAAATGATGTCCGGGTCATGGTCACGGCCCGGCATGCGGGCCTGAGCCGGATCGCGCCCCTCGGTCTCGGATGCGCCCGGGACCTGCCGGGGCGCCGTTCGACCTCCCGGTTCCGAGGCCGGGTGCGGCGCGACTCGCCGCACCCGGCCTCCCGGAAGCGGACCCCGGCGCCTGCCGGGCGCGTAGGGCCCGCCTGGTCACCGGCGGTTTCGCGGCGAACCTCGCACAGCGGCTCCGCGTTCGCCACACTGGTGGGTCATGACGATCGTCGATCTGTCGGTGCCGATCACGACCGGGATGCCCGTCTACCCGGGCGATCCCGTGGTCTCGGTCGGCCCGGCGCTCACCGTGGAGCGCGACGGCGTCAACGTGCTCGCCCTGCATCTCGGCTCGCACACCGGCACGCACGTGGACGCGCCCAGGCACTTCGGCGACGCGCTGCCCGCCCTGGACGAGGTGCCTCTTGAGAGGTTCTGCGGGCCCGCGGCGGTGGTGGACGTGCGCGGCCTGCCGCCGCGCGCCCCGATCGGCCCCGAGCCGTTCCGTGAGGCCGAGGCGGGGACGATCGTGCTGATCGCCACCGGCTGGTCGCGCTGGTGGGGCGGCGAGCGCTACACCGGGCATCCGTACCTGACGGAGGAGGCCGCGGCGCTGCTGGTCGAGCGCGGGGTGCGCACGGTGGGCATCGACGCGCTGAGCGTGGACCCGACGCCCGCCGACGACTTCCCGGCGCACCGGGTGCTGCTCGGCGCGCACGCGGTCATCGCCGAGAACCTCGCGAATCTCGACCGGCTGCTCGCCGAGCCCGACCGCCGGTTCGAGGTGTCGCTGCTGCCGCTGCGGCTGCCGGGCGCGGACGGCGCTCCTGTGCGCGCCGTGGCCAGGATCGCCTGACGGTCAGCGGGTGCCCCACGAGTACGTCTGCTTGCGCAGCTTGAGGTAGACGAACGACTCGGTGGCGCGTACGGACGGGATGGCCCTGATCTTGCTGAGGATCTCCAGCAGGTGGCCGTCGCCCTCGCAGACGACCTCCACGATCACGTCGAAGGAGCCCGCCGTGAGCACCACGTAGTCGATCTCGTCGATGGCCGCCAGCTCGTCGGCGACCGTCTCCAGGTCGCCCTCGCAGTTGACGCCGATCATGGCCTGCCGGGGGAAGCCCAGCGTCAGCGGGTCGGTGACCGCGACGATCTGCATGACCCCGGCGTCCTGCAGCCGCTGCACGCGCTGCCTGACCGCCGCCTCGGACAGCCCGACCGCCTTGCCGATCGCCGCGTACGGTTTGCGCCCGTCCATCTGGAGCTGCTCGATGATCTGCTTGGACAGATCGTCGAGCACCACGGGTCCTGCTTTACCGTTGTTGCGGCGTACGCGCGGCGGCGTCGTCATCGAGCGGATCCTCCTAGCGGACCGGCGTTACGGGGGCGTTCCCGCTGGGTTGCCGTCCTGGTGCGACATGTTGTCAGTTCTTGGCGGTCTGTCAAGCGAATTCGTAGCAATTTGGTATCTTCACCACGAAATCCCTTGTCCAGATGCACCTGCTCTGTCAGAGTCGCGGCATCTCAGCCACCTCACCAGGAGGGCGAATGACAACCCGTCTGCAGAACTTCATCAACGGTGAGTTCGTGGACGCCAAGAGCGGCCGGTTCTCCGACATCATCGATCCCTGCACGGGTGAGGCGTACGTCCAGGCGCCGGTCTCCGGCAAGGAGGACGTGGACGCCGCCTACGCCGCCGCGGCCGCCGCCTTCGAGTCGTGGGGCCGGACCACTCCTGGCGAGCGCGCCGGGCTGCTGCTGAAGATCGCCGACGCGATCGAGGCGCGGGCCGACGAGATCAACGAGGCGGAGTGCCGTAACACCGGCAAGCCCCTGGCCAGGATGGCCGAGGACGAGACGCCGATCGCCGCCGACCACTTCCGCTTCTTCGCCGGCGCCGCCCGCACGCTCGAGGGCCCGACGGCGGGCGAGTTCCTGGCCGAGCACACCAGCGTCATCAGGCACGAGCCGATCGGCGTCGTGGGCCAGGTGACGCCCTGGAACTACCCGATGATGATGGCGGTCTGGAAGATCGCCCCGGCGCTCGCGGCCGGCAACACGATCGTGCTGAAGCCGTCCGACACGACCCCGGTCTCCACGCTCAAGCTGGCCGAGATCGCCGGCTCCGTGCTGCCGCCCGGCGTCTTCAACGTCGTCACCGGCGACCGCGAGACCGGCGCCCTCGTCGTCGGCCACCCGACCGCCTCGATGGTGGCCATCACCGGCTCGGTCGGCGCGGGCATGTCGGTCGCCAAGAGCGCCGCCGACGACCTCAAGCGGGTGCACCTGGAGCTGGGCGGCAAGGCCCCGGTCGTGGTGTTCGAGGACGTCAAGGACCTGCGCAAGGCCGCCGCCGACATCGCCGCCGCCGGCCTGTACAACGCCGGCCAGGACTGCACCGCGGCCTGCCGGGTGCTGGTGCAGGAGAGCGTGCACGACGAGTTCGTGGCCGCGCTCGCCGAGGCCGCGGCCGCCACCGTCACCGGCGGCCCCGAGGTCGAGGACGCCTTCTACGGCCCGCTCAACAACGAGAACCAGCTCGCCAGGGTGCAGGGCTTCATCGACCGCGTCCCGTCGCACGCCAAGATCCTCACCGGCGGTCATCGCGTGGGCGAGCGCGGCTACTTCTTCGCGCCGACCGTCGTGGACGGCCTCAAGCAGGACGACGAGATGGTGCAGAACGAGGTCTTCGGCCCCGTGATCACCGTGCAGACGTTCACCGACGAGGCCGACGCGCTGGCCAAGGCCAACGACGTCCGCTATGGCCTGAGCGGCTCGGTGTGGACCTCCGACCACGGCCGTGCGATGCGCATGTCGAACCGCCTCGACTTCGGCGTGGTCTGGGTCAACACGCACATCCCGTTCGTGTCGGAGATGCCGCACGGCGGCTTCAAGCACTCGGGGTACGGCAAGGACCTCTCGGTGTTCGGCCTGCACGACTACACCCGGGTCAAGCACGTCATGCACTACATCGGCGAATAACTAAGGAAAAATCCTGGATATGACCGGGCTGAGTGCGATTGAGCTTGAAGACGTCGTCAAGGAGTATCACTCGCATGGCGAGGTCATCCAGGCGGTCAAAGGCGTGACGCTGGACATCGCCGAGGGGGAGTTCTTCTCCCTCCTCGGCCCGTCCGGCTGCGGCAAGACCACGACCATGAGGATGATCGCGGGCTTCGAGGCGCCCACGAAGGGCCTGGTGAAGCTGCACGGCCAGGACGTCACCAACGTCCCGCCGAACAAGCGCGACGTCAACATGGTCTTCCAGTCCTACGCGCTCTTCCCGCACATGAGCGTCTGGGACAACGTGGCGTTCGGGCTCAAGCAGCGCAAGACGCCGCAGGCCGAGATCAAGCGGCGGGTCGGCGAGATGCTGGAGATCGTCGACCTGACCGGCCGGGAGAAGCGCATGCCGCGCGAGATGTCCGGCGGCCAGCAGCAGCGGGTGGCGCTGGCCAGGGCGCTGGTCAACCGGCCGCGGGCGCTGCTGCTCGACGAGCCGCTCGGTGCGCTCGACCTGAAGCTGCGCCAGGCCATGCAGATCGAGCTCAAGCGCATCCAGCGCGAGGTCGGCATCACGTTCGTGTACGTGACCCACGACCAGAACGAGGCGCTCACCATGAGCGACCGCATCGCGGTCATGAAGGACGGCCTGGTCGAGCAGCTCGGCGGCCCGCGCGAGATCTACGAGCGGCCTGCGACGGCGTTCGTGGCCGGTTTCATCGGCACCTCCAACCTGCTCACCGGCACCGCGACGGCCGGCGAGCTGAAGATCGGCGACGGCCGGGTGCTGGTGCCGGGGCACGACGGCGAGGTCACCGTGACCGTCCGGCCGGAGAAGATCACCATCGGCACCGAGGAGCCGGCGCGCGACCGCAGCGCCGTCCGCGGCACCGTCTCCGAAGTGGTCTACCTCGGCACCTACAACAGTTACGCGGTGCGGCTCGCCGAGGGGGCCGACGGTGGCGCCGCGGAGACCGTCATCACCGTGTTCCAGCAGAACAGCCATGACGCGACGGCGACGGCGGAGCGTGGCGACTCCGTGTGGCTGTCCTGGCAGGCGCAGCACTCGTACGTGATTGGAAGTCGATAGCACCCTATGGACCCCCTCCTCATGCGTGGATGGACGCAGCCCCGCACCCGCCGCGACCTTTTCCGGCTGGCCGGTGCGTCCGCCGCAGGGCTCGCCCTGGCCGCCTGCGGCGTGCAGGGACAGAAGCAGGCGCCGCCGAAGCCCGACGCCGTGGCCGACTTCTGGGCCAAGCAGACCAAGCACGGCAAGGTCGTCTTCGCGAACTGGCCGGAGTACATGCCGGAGGACAAGGGACCGCTCGAGCGGTTCAAGAAGGACACCGGCATCGCGTACGAGTACAAAGAGGTCATCCAGGAGAACGCCGAGTTCTTCGGCGCGGCCGACCCGGTGCTGCGGGCCGGTCAGTCGCTGGGCTACGACATCGTGGTCCTGACCAACGGCATCCAGCTCCAGCACTTCCTCGAGCTGGGGTACGCGATCCCGCTCGACCACTCCAAGCTGCCGAACTTCCAGGCCAACGCCGGGCAGAAGTACAAGGAGCGGCCGTACGACCCGGGCAACAAGTACACGGTGCCGTACACGTCCGGGGTGACCGGCATCGCGTACAACACCAAGTACGTCAAAGAGGACATCACCAGCATCGAGGCGCTGTTCGACCCCAAGTACAAGGGACGGGTCGGCATGATGAACGACGCCCAGGAGATCGGCAACTTCGGGATGTTCGCGCTCGGCATCGACCCGGAGAAGTCGACCGAGGCGGACTGGCGTAAGGCCGGGGAGAAGCTCAAGGCCCAGCGCGACGCCGGAATTGTCCGGAAATATTACGATCAGTCGTATATCGACGCGGTGGCCAAGGGCGACGTCTGGGTGACCATGGCGTGGTCCGGCGACGTCTTCCAGCGGCAGCTCGCCGGCGAGCCGGTCAAGTTCGTGGTGCCCGCCGAGGGCGGCACGATCTGGACCGACAACATGCTCATCCCCAAGGGCGCCGCCAACCCGGTGGACGCGCTCATGCTGATGGACTACCTCTACCAGCCGGCCGTGGCCGCCGAGCTGGACGAGTACATCCAGTTCGTCACGCCGGTCCCCGCCGTGCAGGACCTGCTGCGGGAGAAGGCCAAGACGGCCAAGGGCGAGGCCAAGAAGAACCTGGAGAGCATGATCGACAGCCCGCTCATGTTCCCTAGCGAGGACGACTACGCCAAGCTCCGCACGTACACGCCGCTCACCAACGAGCAGGAGCAGGTGTTCAACCCGATCTTCCAGTCCATCACCCAGGCCTGACCATGCGGCGGCTCACCCCCTACCTGCTCGCGCTGCCGAGCTGGCTGTGGCTGGCGATCTTCCTGGTCGTGCCCATGGCGGCGATGGCCTCGGTGTCGCTGCAGACGGGCAACGCCATCGACGGCTACGCGCTGACGTTCAGCGTCTCCAACTACATCGACGCGCTCGCCCGCTACAGCACCCAGCTCGGCCGCTCGCTCTGGTACGGCGCGCTGGCCACCGCCGCCATGCTGATCATCGGCTACCCGGTGGCCTACTGGATCGCGTTCAAGGCCGGCACCCGCAAGTCCGTCTACCTGTTCCTGCTCCTGCTGCCGTTCTTCGTCTCGTTCGTGCTGCGCACGATCGCCTGGAACTTCCTGCTGTCCGACAACGGCATCCTGTTCGGCACGCTGAAGAACTGGGGGCTGCTGCCCGGCGACTTCCACGTGCTGGCCACCACGTTCGCGGTGGTCGGCGGGCTGACGTACAACTTCCTGCCGTTCATGATCCTGCCGATCTACGTGTCGCTCGAACGCGTGGACCCGCGCGTGGTCGAGGCCGCCCAGGACCTGTACGCCACCCGCGCCGCCGCCTTCCGCCAGGTGGTGCTGCCGCTCTCGCTGCCCGGCGTGTTCGCCGGCGTGCTCATGACGTTCGTGCCCGCCACGGCCGACCCGGTCAACGCGGCCATACTCGGCGGCACGTCCAACACCATGATCGGCAACATCATCCAGACCGAGTACCTGGTGAACCTCAACTATCCGACCGCGTCGGCGCTGTCGTTCACGCTGATGGCCGTGCTGCTCGTCGGCATCTTCATCTACGCGCGGGCGCTCGGCACCGAGAACGTCCTCGAGGCGGCGGCGCGATGAGGGGCACCAGGCTCGGCGACCGGCTGCTGCACCTGTACACCTGGCTGATCATCATCTGGCTGTCGTCGCCGATCGCCGTGATGATCCTCTTCGGCTTCAACGACAAGCGCAGCAAGTCCAACACCACCTGGCAGGGCTTCACGCTGCGCTGGTACGCCGAGCTGTTCGAGATCTCCGACCTGACCACGGCGCTGCGCAACTCGCTGGTGATCGCCGTGGTCAGCACCGTCGTCACCGTCGTCATCGGCACCATGCTGGGCCTCGCGCTCGGGCGGCACCGCTTCCGCGGCGCGGGGACCACAAACTTCCTCGTCTTCGCCGCCATCTCCACGCCCGAGCTGGTCATGGGCGCCTCGCTGCTGTCGCTGTTCGTCTCGGGCAACGTGCCGCGCGACGCGATCACGATCATCATCGCGCACGTGCTGTTCTCGCTGTCGTTCGTGGTGGTGACCGTACGGGCCAGGGTCGTCGGCCTCGACCCGGCGCTGGAGGAGGCGGCACGCGACCTCGGCGCGACCGCCTGGGGCACGTTCCGCCAGGTCACGCTGCCGTCGATCATGCCGGGCGTGCTCGCGGGCGCGATGCTCTCCTTCGCCCTGTCGATCGACGACTACGTGGTCACCAGCTTCGTCAACGGATCGACCGTCACGTTCCCGCTGTGGATCGTCGGCGCGGTCAAGACCGGAATCCCGCCGCAGGTCAACGTCATGGGTACGCTGATTTTCGGCATCGGGGTGCTGATCGCGATCGCCAATGCCGTCGCGGCGCGGCGGCGTGCCTGAGACCATGTCGCACAACCACCCCTCCGCACCTGCGCGGAGGGGCTTTCTCACATGATCGGCTGCTGACCAGGAACAGGGAGGCGAGATCGGATTCCGGCGGGGGGAACCCGCGCGTGATCACCTCATTGATCCCGCTAATTTCACCATTCACATATTCAGACATGTAGGGAAGTGGGATTTGTGGATCCGCTGAAGGCGCTGGCTGATGCGGAGCGCAAGCCGTACTGGCTGGACAACCCGGCCAGACCCGAGCCGCAGGCGCGGCTCTTCGGACATACCACCGCCGATCTGGTCGTCGTCGGCGGCGGCTTCTCGGGCCTGTGGACGGCCCTGATGGCCAAGGAACGCGATCCCTCACTCGACGTCGTCCTGCTCGAAGGCCGCAGGATCGGCTGGGCGGCCACAGGCCGCAACGGCGGGTTCTGCATGGCGACGCTCACCCACGGCCTGGCCAACGGGCTGGAGCGGTGGCCGGAGGAGATCGACAAACTCGAACGCATGGGCGTGACCAACCTCGACGAGATCGAGGCCACGCTCGGCCGCTACGGCATCGACTGCTCATTCGAGCGCACCGGCGAGCTACACGTCGCCACCGAGCCCTGGCAGGTGGACGCGCTCCACGAACACCTCGACATCATCTCCGACCTCGGGCTCGACTACGTGCCGCTGGACGCCGAGCAGGTGCGCGCCGAGATCGACTCGCCCACCTACCTCGGCGGCCTCTGGGAGCGCAGCGGCTGCGCAATGCTCGACCCCGCGCGGCTGGCCTGGGGACTGCGGGACGCCTGCCTGCGGCTCGGCGTACGCGTCCACGAGCGCACGCCCGTACGCACGCTGCACGACGACGGCAAGACGATCACCTTGCGCACCCCGCACGGCGCGGTCGCCGCCCGCCAGGTGGCGCTCGGCACCGGCGTCTTCCCGCCGCTGCTGCGCCGGCTCAAGCACTTCGTGGTGCCGGTGTACGACTACGCGCTCATGACCGAGCCGCTGACCGACGAGCAGCTCGCCTCGGTGGGCTGGCGCAACCGCCAGGGCGTCGGCGACTCGGGCAACCGGTTCCACTACTACCGGCTCACCGACGACAACCGCATCCTGTGGGGCGGCTACGACGCCGTCTACTACAACGGCGGCCTGGTCAAGTCCGAGTACGAGCAGCGCGACGAGACGTTCGTCAAGCTCGCGGCGCACTTCTACGAGACGTTCCCGCAGCTCGACGAGGTGCGCTTCACCCACCGCTGGGGCGGCGTCATCGACACCTGCAGCCGCTTCAGCGCCTTCTACGGCCAGGCGCACGGCGGCCGGCTGGTCTACGCGGCCGGCTACACCGGCATGGGCGTCGGTGCCACCCGCTTCGGCGCGAACGTCATGCTCGACCTGCTGTCCGGCAAGCCGACCGAGCGGACCGAGCTGCGCATGGTCAAGGAGAAGCCGATCCCGTTCCCGCCGGAGCCGGTGCGCTCCGGGGTGATCCAGTTCACCCGCTGGTCGATCGCCCAGGCGGACCAGCACCAGGGCAAGCGCAACCTGTGGCTGCGCGCGCTCGACAGGATGGGGCTGGGCTTCGACTCCTAACACCCCGTGACGGCCGCGCGCCCGGGTGCCGGTCTGCTGGTGGCGGCCGTGTGCCGGGTGCCGGTCTGCTGGTGATGGCCGCGCGTCGGTGGGCGCGCGGCCTTTCCCCGCGCAAGGCCGTTCTGAAGGTGTGGCCAGAAAACTCCCGATATGGGCGTTAAGTCGGTAATGCCGGGTATGTTCGCATGCGACCCCCGTCGAGTTATCGGGGGGTTCGCGTGCGTGCGAGATGGATGCTCCTCTGGCTGAGCCTGGCGCTCGTGGCCGGCTGCGGCGGCGAGCCCGCGTCCATGGCGCCGCCCGGCGCGGGCCAGGCGGGGGCGGGAATGCTCGTCCGCCCACCGGCCAAAACCGTGCGCTGCGTGCTGTCGATCCCGAACCCGCGCGGCGCGGCCCTGGCCCGCACCCGGCTCCAGCGCGACATCGCCCGCTACCTCGCGGGACGCCCCGGCCGCATCGTCTACGGCGCGCTCGACCTCGTCACCGGCGTGCGGATCGGCCAGGGCGAGCACCAGAACGACATGATCACCGCAAGCGGCGCAAAGGTGGACATCCTCGCCGCGCTGCTCCACCGGCGGGACGCCGGCCTCAGCGAGAACGAGCGCGACCTCGCCGAACGCATGATCACGGAGAGCGACAACAAGGCCGCCGACGCGCTGTGGTCGCGCGTCGGCGGCGGCGGTGCGATGAGCTCCTTCTACCGGGACATCGGCCTGCGGGAGACCACGCCGGGGCCGAGCGTCTACTGGGGCGGCACCAAGACCAGCCCCGCCGACCGCATCCGGCTGATGCACGTGCTCGTCAAAGGCGGCAACGGGTTGACCAGGGCCGACCGGCGTACGGTGCTGGAGCTGATGGAGCGGGTCCAGCAGGACCAGGCGTGGGGCGTCAGCGCGGCGGCCAGGCCCGGCGACCGGGTGGCGCTCAAGAACGGCTGGACGCCCCGGCCGTTCATCCAGAACACCTGGGCGGTCACCAGTTACGGACGGATCGCGGGACCGGGGCGCGACCTGCTGCTGTCGGTGCAGACCGACCACCAGCCGGGGGAGGGGACGGGCATCGAGACCATCGAGGGCGTGGCCCAAATGATCGGGACGCGGCTCGATGGCCTCGCGCCCACGACCACCCGGCCCTGCCCCACCAATCCCATGCTCTGAGGGCCCCGCGCTTTTGAGGGGCTGCGCCCCCTCGACGGGAGGCCGTGCCGTCAGGAGCAGGTCGCGATCCGCTGAGCGGAGGCCGTGCCGTCAGGAGCAGGTCGCGATCCGCTGATCGGAGGCCGTGCGGTCAGGAGCAGGTCGCGATCCGCTGATCGGAGGCCGTGCGGTCAGGAGCAGGTCGCGATCCGCTGATCGGAGGCCGTGCGGTCAGGAGCGGGCCGCGGCCGGCACCTCCTCGGGGATCTCCTTCGGCACGCCCCGCAGGCCCACCAGCGCGAGCAGCGCCACCGCGGCCAGCATGCCCGCCGTGACGTACGACGCCAGATACATGCCGTCCAGGAAGGCCGACCGCGCGGCGCGTACGAGCTCGGCCCCCTGGCCCGCGGGCAGCCCCTCGGCCACGCTCAGCGCGCTCGCCAGCGACTCCCGCGCGCCGCGGCCGCCGCACCCGCGCGCTCTCGCGGGGCCGCGGCCAGCACGTTGTCGTTGTTGACGGTGAAGGCGAACCCGATGCCGATCCCGCCGATCACCATCGCGGGCACCAGCGTGAGGTAGGTCAGCTCGGTGCCGAGCGTCGTGTAGTAGAGGAACGCGCCGGCGTTCATCGCCAGGCCGAGCGCGACCACGCCGTTCCTGCCGAGGACCGGGACCACCCGGGCCGCCAGCACGCCGCCGGCCGCGCCGCTCAGCCCGCCGGGGAGCGCCGACGACGCCGCCGAACGACAGCACCACGCTCAGCAGGTCGATCCCACCCGCCCGCGGGTTCCGCGACTCCGGCAGCTGCGTCGCGGCGTCGCGGATGTCCAGGGCCGCCAGCACGGCCTGTGAGACGCCGCCGGAGACGGGGGCGAGGGGGACGAAGCACATCTCGCCGGTCTCCCGCGCCGCCGCCTCGATCGCAAGGCGGGTCTTGCCCGCCCCGCCGGGGCCGACCAGCGTGAGCAGCCGGCCGTTCCGCAGGCTCTCTCCGACCTGGCGCGGTTCTTCGGCACGGCCGACGAAGCTGGTGATCTGGCCGCGTGACCCCGGCCGCCCGTTGCCCGACGGCGCGGCGGCGACCTGCGGCTTCGAGCCTGCGGACGGGGCGGGCCCGAAGCGGGACCGGGTGGCGGGGGAGCGGGGGCAGGGGAGGTGGCCGGCGGGTGGGGTGGCGGCGCGAGTGACGGGTCGGCGCGGAGGACGGCCAGGTGGGCGGCGGCGAGTTCGGGGCCGGGTGTGAGCCCAGCTCCTCGTCCAGCAGCTTCCGCGCGTCCGCGTAGACGGCCAGCGCCTCGGCCTGGCGGCAGCTGCCGTACCGGGCGCGCATGAGCTGGGCGCGCAGCCGCTCGCGCAGGGGGTGCGCGGCGGTGAGGCTGGTCAGCTCGGCGACCAGCTCGCGGTGCCGCCCGAGCGCCAGGTCGGCCTGGATACGGTCCTCGGTGGCGGTCAGCCGCAGCTCCTCCAGGGCGGCAGCGGCGGCCGTGGCGTGCGGGCCGTCGGCGAGCGGGGCGCCCCGCCACAGCTCCAGACCTTCGCACAGCAGCGCCGCGGCGCGTCCGGCGTCACCATCGGCCAGCGCCACCGGCTCGCCACGCGGCGGTGGGACCGAGGATCTGGAAGCGCATACCCCCGATTCTCAGCGCAACATCGCGGCGATCTCCTGATACGCCGGGACGGGCGGTGCGGGCTCCCCCCGTACGCCGAGCGCCGTGCCCAGCGCCGCCCCCAGCGCGGCCCGGTAGAGCAGCGACCCGGTGCTCACCCTGGCCGCCCCCGCCTCGGCGAGCCGGGCGAGCGGCGGGCCGTCCGGCCGGTAGAGGACGTTGACCGGCAGCGGGGTGGCGGCGACCACCTCGGCGATCGCGGCGGGGTCGCTCAGGCCGGGCACGAAGATCCCGTCGGCGTGCCCGTAGGCGCGGACCCGCTCCAGCGTGTCACCGGTCTTCAGCCAGCAGGTGTCGGTACGCGCGTTGACGAACACCCCGTGGCCCTTGGCCGCCTCGATGATGCGCTGGTGCAGCTCGATCGGGCGCAGGGTGCCGTCGGGACGGCCGTCCTCCAGGTTGACGCCCGCGACGCCGATCTCGGCGAGCGTCGCGACCAGGCCGGACACCTCTTCGGGGTCGTCGCTGAACCCGCCCTCGATGTCCACGGTGACCATGACGCCGAGCCGGCTGATCGTCTCGGCGAGCTCGATGGTCTCGGCCCTGGTCGCGCCGGCGGCGTCCGGTTTGCCGTGCACGGCGGAGACACCGAGGCTGGTCGTGCCGATGGCGGGGAAGCCGTGGGCGGCGAGCAGCGCGGCCGAGCCGTAGTCCCAGGCGTTGGGCAGCAGGAAGGGGTCGCCGGGGCGGTGCAGGTCGCGGAAGTTCACGGCAGCAGTCCCTCCAGGACGCCGGCCGCCAGGGCGGGCGCGTGGGCGGGCCCCGGGCAGGGGCGCACGCCGTGGCCGAAGGTCAGGTGCGGGGAGTGCGCGTGGTGCGGGTCGAAGCGTTCGGGGCCGGGGAAGACGTCGGGGTCGCGGTTGACGGCCACCAGGCCGATCGTCACCTCCGCGCCGTCCTGAGCGACGGGAGGCGGCACGTACCTGGGGTCGGCGAGCACGGCCTCGGCTTCGGCATGGCGTGTGATGAGCATGGGGCCACGCTAGGACGGCGTTCCTTCCACGCCGCCCGAAGTGTCGGCGTCCACGTCGGGGTCACGCGGCCAGCCGCTCATGCTCGCCCGGCCGCTCGGGGCGGCCGGAGCGCCGGTCCGCCGGGACGCGTCCGGTGCCCGCGCGGTCGTGCGCGGTCCCGGCGGCCGGGCGGCCCGCGGCGGTCGCCACCGCCATGGCGATGAGCAGCCCCATCTCGGCCAGCACCACCGCGCGCTCGAGCAGCCCGTAGTAGGCCGCGCCCCCGATGAGCGGCGAGGTGAAGGAGGCCGGGTGAGCGGCCAGGTAGACCGCGAGCGACACCCCGGAGGCCACGGCCATCGAGCGTACGGCGTTCCAGCGGGGCGCGCCGCCGCGTCCCCTGGCCAGCGCCCAGCCGGCGACGGGCAGCGAGGTGAAGACGATCGCCGCCGACCAGCGGTGGATCTCGCCGGACACCGTGCCCACCTGCGAGGTCCCCGGGTCGGTCGGGAAGATCGCGCTCATCATCAGCCCGGCGGCGCCGGCCACCAGCAGCACCCTGGCCGCGGCGGTGCGCGCGGGGTCGGCGGCGGCCAGCCCGTACGCGAGACCCAGGCACGCTCCCGCGAGTGCCAGCATCCCGGCGAGCACGGGCACCAGGCCGCCGGGGACCAGCGCGTAGTCGCTCAGCAGCACCTGCCAGGGCAGCGTCACTTCCGCGTAGACCAGCGCGCCCGCCGACGCCAGCGTGAGCAGCACGGTGCTCCACAGGGTCCGGCTTCGCGTCATCGCGCCACCTCGTCGTAGATGCGCTCGAACCTGGCCAGCGACGCCTGCTCGTCGTGGGTGAGCGCCATCTCCCTGCTGGCCTTGCCCATCTTGGCGCGCAGCTCGTCGTCGGTGAGGATCGTGGTCAGGTGGCGGGCCAGCGCGACGACGTCGCCCGGCCGGTAGAGGTAGCCGTTGGAGTCGACCAGGTGCGGCAGCGCCATCGCGTCGGCGGCCACCACGGGCAGCCCCGAGGCCATGGCCTCGAGCGTCGCGATGCTCTGCAGCTCGGCGACGCCCGGCATGCCGAACACGTCGGCGGCGGCGAAGACCTGCGGCATCGACTCGTCCGGCACGAACCCGAGAAAGAACACCCGGTCGCCGACGCCGATGCGCCCCGCCAGCCGCTCCAGCCCGGCGCGCTGGTTGCCCTTGCCGACCAGCGCGAGCTGGGCGTCGGTCTCGTTGAGCACCATCGGCAGCGCGCGGACCAGCTCCTCCAGGTGCTTCTCCTCGTCGAGGCGGCCGACGAACAGCACGGTCGGCCGGTCGGGCAGGTCGAAGGTCTTGCGCGCCCACGACTTCGGCTCGGGCCGCGGGTGGAACCTGGTCAGGTCGATGCCGCAGGAGACCGGCTCGACCTCGCGGCGGAAGCCCTGGTCGGCGAGGAGTTTGGCGGCCAGCGGGGTGGGCGTGGTGATGCGGTCGGCCCGGTTGAAGACGCGGCTGAAGTCGCGCCAGGCGAGCCGGCCCGCCTGCCGGCGCAGCCGCGCCGGGATGTGCGCGAACTGGAAGAGGTTGTCCGGCATGAAGTGGTTGGTGGCGACGATCGGAACGCCGGCGCGGCGGGCGGCGGCGATCGCGGCCCTGCCGACCACGAAGTGGCCCTGGGTGTGCAGCACGTCGGGGTCGATGTCGGCGATCAGCCGGTCGAGCCGGGTCGGCACGGTGACCCGCATCGTCGGGTGGACGAGCAGCGGCGCCGAGCGCAATCGGTGCACGACCACGCCGTCCTCGACGTTGGCGGTGGCCGGGCCGGTCTCGGACTGGCACACCACGTGCACCTCGTTGCCGCGCCCGGCCAGCCCGGTGGCCAGGCGGTGCGTGAAGTACGCGGCGCCGTTCACGTCCGGCGGGTAGGTGTCGGTCGAGATCAGCACGCGGCGGGGCCGCTCGGGGGCGGGGCGGAGCGACGGGGCCTGAGAGATGCTGTGCGCAGGCATGGCCATGAGAGGTGACTCCATCTTCGTTACGGGCTGGATTACGGGCTCAGGGTCGGCGGGGATTTCGGTCAAGGGCATCAGCGGGTCTCCAGCGGGCTCGTTCTGGCGAGGGCCACGGTGCCCACGGCCGTCAGCAGCGCCGCCACGACGGGCAGGACCCCGGTCGGCAGCGGCTCGCCCAGCAGCAGCGCGCCGAACGCGACCGCCGTCAGCGGGTCGGTGATCTGCAGGGCGGCGAAGGAGACGCCGAAGTGCCCGACGGCGTAGGCGCGCTGCAGCATCATGAGCGCGAGCAGCGCGGGGACGGGCAGCGCCAGCAGGTACCACCAGTTCCAGCCGCCGTCCACCAGCACGCGCATGAGCGTGGCCGTGGCGCCGTACAGGACGCCGGAGCTCGTGGCGAGCAGCGCCGCGCGGCCGGCCGGCGAGACCACCCGCGAGGCCGCCCACAGCAGCACCGCGGCCACGCCGGCCACGCCGAGCAGCGTCAGCACGCCGCTCGGGCCGAGGTAGGTGGGCCCGTCGGACTCCGGCACCAGCAGCACCAGCCCGACCAGCCCGGCCGCCACCACGACCGCGGCCGCCAGCTCCTTGCGCGAGGGCCTGCGGTCGTGCAGCGCGGCGGCGAGCGGAAGCGCGAACAGCAGGCTGGCCACGCCCATCGGCTGGACGACGGTGAGCGGGCCGAGCCCGAGCGCGACGATGTGCAGGCCACCACCCGCGAGGATGGACGCGCCGCCGAGCAGCCAGCGCGGCCGCCGCAGCAGGGCGAGCAGCCCCGGCTTGGCGGTGCCGACCGCCTCGAACTGCTGCAGAGCGGCACCGAGCGCGAAGAACAGCGAACCGACCAGGGCGATCACCGCGGCCAGTACGGTCATTGCGCACTCCTTTCGAACGGATGGTCACCTGGCAGGGTCAAAGAGACGTGTCCGCCGGAAGGCGTTCCGGGGAAGCCTGGGTGGCGCGCCGCTTCCTGACCCAGCGCACGGCCTCCACCACGACGGTGATGGACACCGCGATGCCCAGGCCCAGCAGCAGGCCCTTGATCGGGTCGTTCTCGAAGGCCATGCCGCCGAAGTAGCCGATCAGGCCGGAGTACAGGCCCCACGAGCCCGCCGCGATCGCGTCGAAGAAGCTGAACGAGCGCAGCGGATGCCGTACGGCGCCCATGGTCAGCGTGGTCGCGGTGCGGCCGCCCGGGATGTACCTGGCCACGACCAGGACGAGCCCGCCGCGTTCCGCCAGCGCGTTCCGCGCCCAGACCATCGCCTTCTTCTCCCGCAGCCTGCCCGCCGACTTGTTGCCGATCAGGTACGAGATGTGGTCGCCCGCGAACGCGCCCAGCGCCGCGACCAGGATGACCAGGGCCAGGTTGGTCTGGCCCGAGGCTGCGAACACCGCCGCGGTGATGACACCCGTCTCGGCCGGCACGACGGGGAAGAACCCGTCGAGCACCGCCAGCGCGAACAGCGCGGCATACAGCCACGGTGACGACATCACCTGGCCGAGGAAGTCGAGGATGGCGTGCGACATGAGCGCGTACTCCGATCATTGGGGGCACCACACAGACTGTCCGTGCGGGATGTCCCGGGGTATCGGGGATGCCCCGGGTCGAACGCGGCCCTTTCCCCGATTCGGCTCAGGGCCGCCACCCCTGGACGGTAGGAACTCCGCAGGTCACGCACATCGGTCGATCGGCACGGCCCGTCCCCTACTTTCGTCGGGGTCGGGCCGGTGAACCTCCCGATGACACCATCGATCAAAGCGGTTCGCGACGGCGAAATCAGGAGTGGAGGTAGGCGATTTCCCGGTAGGGCTAGCCCTACCGTCATGGTGGACGGCACCCCACCCTGACTTTCGTCAGGTGCCGCACCCGACCTCCGTCGGTCCCCGCCGCGGCCGCCGGGAGATAACGTCGGCAGGTGTGAGGTATCTGCACCAGCTTCGCCGCGAGAGCCGCCGCCAGGTGGTCTACGACCTGCTGCTCTGGGCGGGGCTCTGCGTGATCATCGCCGCGATGGGGGCCGACCCCTTCCTCGATCCCGCGCGGTTCGCCATGGTGACCCTGCCGCGCTGGGGCCTTGCCACGGTGGCCGTGCTGGTGGGCCGCCGCTGGCCGCTGGCCGCGCTGATCCTGCTGCTGCCCCTTGGGCCGTGGCGCTTCAGCGAGGGGTTCGCGACGGTGGACCTGACGTGGCTGCTGCCCCGGCGTGACGTCAAGATCCTGCCGCTGCTGCCGACCACGCCGTTCGTCATGTGGTACGCCTACCTGACCGGCCGGCGGCTGGCCCGCACGACGCCGGCGCTGGCGGCCTTCTGCCTGATCACGCTCGTCGGTGTGGCCGTGGTGCTGTGGATGGGCGGCGACCTCGCCTGGTGGGTGTCGATGGTCACCGCGCTGCTCGGCACCTACGTGGTGCCGTACCTGCTGGGCGTGCTGCGCAGGAGGCTGCTGCATCAGGCGCGGCAGGCCAGGCTGTCGGTCGAGGCGCAGGCCAGGCTGCGGGAGCGGGCGCGCATCGCGCGCGACATGCACGACTCGCTCGGCCACGACCTCGCGCTGATCGCGGTCAGGGCGGCGGGGCTGGAGCTGGCGCAGGGGCTGGCGCCCGCCCATGCCAAGGCGGTCGGCGAGCTGCGCGAGGCGGTCTCCGACGCCACCGAGCGGCTCCGGCAGATCATCGGGATCCTGCGCGACGACGCCGACGCCGCGCCGCTCGCGCCCCTGGACAAGCCCGCCGGGCCCGCGCCGGGGGAGTCGGTGCCCGAGCTGGTGCACAGGGCGGCGGGCTCGGGCATGGCGATCACGCTCGACCTGGCGGGCGGCCCGGCGCCCGCGCTGGCCGGTCCGGTGGTGCAGGAAGGCCTCACGAACGCGGCCAAGCACGCGCCGGGCGCCGCGGTCACGGTGTCGGTGTGGCCGCACCGCGTCCGGGTGCACAACGGGCCGCCGCGCACGCGGCCCACGGCCCGCGGGGGCGGCCTCGGGCTGGCGAGCCTGCGCGAGCGGGTCCGGCGGGCGGGCGGGACGCTGACCGCGCGCCCCCACGCCGGCGGCTTCGAGCTCGACGTGATACTCCCCCGTGAGGGGGAGGGGGATCCCCGCCGCTCGGGAGGAGCGCCGGAGCCCGTCGCGACACGATCGGAGCATGACTGACGTACGACCGGGCATCGGCCGCGTCACCGCCGCGATCGTGGCGGTCGCCGCCATGCTGCCCTATCTCACGCTGAAGCTGTTCTGGCTGGCCGGACACTACGTCGGCGTCGGCGACCCCTCCCTGATGGGCGATCCGGCGATGGTCGGGCTGAACGCGATGACGTTCGGCATGGACGCCGTGGGGCTGCTGCTGGCGCTAGCCTTCACCATGCGGTGGGGCATGCGCCTGCCGGCCTGGCTGGTGCTGCTGCCGCTGTGGGTCGGCTCCGGCCTGCTGTCGGTGGTGGTCGTCAGTGCGCCGGTCGTGCTGGCCGCGTCCGGGCTGGAGGCGCTGAGCGGCGGCCCCATCGAGCCGTGGGTCTACGCCATGGTGTACGGCGGCTTCGTCGGCCAGGGCGTGGGACTGCTGGCCGCGTTCGCGCTCTACGCCAGGGACCGCTGGCCCGCCGTCTTCACCACCCGGCTCTCGCTCCCCTTCCCCAGCCCGACCGCGCCGCTGCAGCGGGTGATCGCCTGGGGTGCCGCGCCGGTGGCCGTGGCGCTCGGCCTGATCATGTGGGCGGGGGTGATCGGCGGGGATCCGTACCTCGCGGTGCAGGATCTGCTGCGCGGCTCGCTGGCGATCGCGGCGGCGTTCGCGCTGGTCGCGCTCGTGCGCAGGCGTGGCGACGGGCCGTTCTGGCGTCCGCTGGCGCTGCTGTGGCTCGGCTCGGCCGTGCTGTTCTCCTGGGGCCTGTACGCGATGGTGCTCAGCGCGGCCGGCGGGCCGGTCAGTGCGGGGGAGAGCGGGCTTGAGCGGTTCGTGGCGCTGTTCGGCATGCTGACCGGGCTGGTCATGGGGATGTGCGGGGCGCTCCTGCTGACGGAACGCTCGGCCGCGCGGTCAGGTGTGCGCGACGTGGAGGCGCTGCAGCAGGCGCTTGAAGGCGATGACCGAGAACGCGATCGCCGTACCGCTGATCAGGGCCACCGCTGACGTGCGCAGCAGCATGAACCCGGCCAGCGTGCCCATCAGCGACTCGTAGACCGCGAGCGCGATGCTGAGCGTGGAGTTCATCAGCAGCACGAAGGCCCACAGCAGGGTGATCCGTGCGAAGAACCGGCGTACCCGCTCATGCTTGAGCACCGCCGACGGCAGGTGGATGTAGTCGAGCGTGAGCTTCTGCACGAGCGGCCGGTTGAGCCGCACCGAGGCGAGGAAGGCGAAGCTGATGCAGAGTGTGCCCATCTCGGGCTGGATGAAGAACCACATCCAGGTGCCGGTCCAGAACGCCACGGCCGCGCGCACGGTGATCGCGAAGGCGGCCAGGTACATCGTCGCGGGCACCTTCACCCGCCTGATCAGCCGCCAGATCACGCCGAGGTAGACCCACGCGACGGTCAGGCCGAGCGCCCACTTGAACCCGAGGACCACCATGGCCAGGTAGAACACGGCCAGCGGCGCCACGACCGCCTCGAGCAGCTTGGGAGCCGCCTGCCTGGCGAGCGCGGTGAGCCGTGGAAGAGTGACCTGATGATGATTCAAGGCTGCTCCGCAGATAGGCCGACGATCAGCGTCTACCCGGGCTTCCAGGGACCAGGCCTCGCCCGATGGACCGCTCGTCGTCATCAGAGCCCTGTCATCAGAGCCCTGTCATCAGGGCGCTGTCCATCGAAGCGCTGTCACCAGTGCGCCATCGCGGCGGTCCCGTGAAGCACGCCGGTGGCTTACCGTACCTGAGGCACGGCGGTGTGACGGCCTCTTTCGACCCGTTCGATCTGTCTCCACGAAAGCAGCACGGCCTTGACCGCGGCTTTCAGCCGAGCGACGCGGTGGCGAGCTTCGCGCCGAATCCCAGGAAGACCACGCCGACGCCCGAGGTCAGGCCCGCCCCGAGCCGCCTGCGGCGGCGGAACTGGGTGGCGAGGAACGTGCCGCCGAAGATCAGCGCGGTCAGGTAGAGGAAGCTGAAGAACTGGATGACCGCGCCGAGGATGACGAACGTGAGCGCCGGGTTGGGGTAGCCGGGGTCGACGAACTGCACGAAGAACGAGACGAAGAACAGGATCGCCTTCGGGTTGAGCAGGCTGATCGTCAGCGCCTTGCGGAACGGGCGGGGCTCCGCCTTGGCCGGCGCCGCCGTCACGGGCTCGTCCGACACCTCGGGGGCGGCCCGCCACGACTTCCACGCGCCGCGGATCATCTGCAGGCCGATCCAGCCGAGGTAGAGCGCGCCGGCGTACTTGACGATCGTGAACAGCACCGGGTTGGAGCGCAGCAGCGAGGCCGCTCCGGCCGCGCTGAGGAACATCAGCACCGTGTCGCCCACGAAGACGCCGCAGGCGGCCCGGTAGCCCTGCCGCACGCCGTGCGCGGCGGCGTGGGTGAGCACGAAGAGCGAGTTGGGACCCGGCAACAGGATGATCAGGAAGGCGCCGATGGCGTAGGCCCAGAAATCGGTGATGCCGAAGAACATGCCGCTTGCTCCAAGGGACGAACCGCTGACATCACACGATATCCGGACGGCATCGGGAGAGTCGTGGCCGTCCGGGCGGCGGGGTCGTGTTTGGGTCTTGTAAGCGCGGGTTGTCAAAGCTACTATCGCGGCAATCCTTAGGAAAGTTTCCTAAAAGTAATCTCGGCCCGAACCAATCCTGACCACCGCAGCAAGGTCTCGCGCAGACACCCCGGAAAGGCCCGCGCACACCTCCGCGGGCCGTGCCGTACGGCTTGCGTTCTCACCCCCCTGCGCAAGCCGTACGGCACAGCGACACCCCCCGAAGGAAAGACCCGTGAGATTACGCGCGATCCTCCTGGCACTCGCCACCGCCGCCGCACTCGCCCTCCACGCCCCGCCCGCCCACGCCGCCTCCGCCACCGCGACGTTCGTCAAGGTGTCCGACTGGGGCTCCGGCTTCGAAGGCAAGGTGACCGTCACCAACGGCACCACCACCGCCCTGCCCACCTGGAACGTGCAGTTCGACCTGCCGTCCGGCTACAGCATCTCGTCCGCCTGGGACGCCGTCATGGCCGGGAACGGTCAGCACTACACGTTCACCCCGCCGAGCTGGGCCGGAGCCCTCGCACCCGGGGCGAGCGTGAGCTTCGGCTTCACCGGCGGCCCCGGCGGCCTGCCCGGCATCACCGGCTGCACCCTCAACGGCGCCCCCTGCGCAGGCGACGACACCCCGCAGCCGGGCGTCCCCGGCGCGCCGGGGACCGTCACCGCCACCGCCACCGCCACCGCCATCACCCTGACCTGGGGCGCCTCCAGCGGAACCGTCACCGGCTACCGCGTCTACGAAGGCGGTGCGGTCAAGGCCGCGGTCACCGGCACCACGGCCACCATCGGCGGGCTCGCCGCCTGCCAGACGCACACCTACACCGTCAAGGCCTACAACGATCAGGGCGAATCGACAGGACGCGACGTCACCGCCACCACCACCGGCTGCACGGGCAGCCCGAGCGACCTGCCCAAGCACTTCCTCACCGGCTACTGGCACAACTTCGTCAACCCGGCCGCCGAGCTCAGGCTCTCGGCCGTGCCCGACGAGTACGACCTGATCGCCGTCGCCTTCGGCGAGGCCACCGTCAGCCCAGGCGAGGTCACCTTCGCCGTGGACGGCGAGCTGGCCGCGGCGCTCGGCGGCTACACCGACGCCCAGTTCAAGGCCGACGTCCAGGCGCTCAAGCAGCGCGGCAAGAAGGTGATCCTGTCCGTCGGCGGCGAGGCCGGCCGGGTGCAGGTGGCCGACGCCGCCGCGGCGGACCGCTTCGCCGGCTCCGTGTACGCGATCATGCAGAGCTACGGCTTCGACGGCGTGGACATCGACCTGGAGAACGGCCTCAACGCCACCTACATGGCCCAGGCGCTCAGGTCGCTGCACGCCAAGGCGGGCGACGACCTCATCATCACCATGGCCCCGCAGACCATCGACATGCAGACGACCGGGATGGAGTACTTCAAGCTCGCCCTGTCGATCAAGGACATCCTCACCGTCGTCCACACGCAGTACTACAACTCCGGCGCCATGCTCGGCTGCGACCAGAGCCAGGCGTACCCGCAGGGCTCGGTGGACTTCATCACCGCCCTGGCCTGCATCCAGCTCGAGAACGGCCTGCGCCCCGACCAGGTGGCGCTGGGCCTGCCCGCCGGAGCCGGCGCCGCCGGCGGCGGCGTCGTCGCGCCCTCCGTCGTCAACCAGGCGCTCGACTGCCTGGCCCAGCGCACCAGTTGCGGATCGTTCGTGCCGCCGCGCGCCTACCCGGACATCCGGGGCGCGATGACCTGGTCCATCAACTGGGACGCGAGCAACAACTGGTCGTTCTCCAAGACCGTCAAGCCTCACCTCCAGGGGATGCCATGAGATTTCGCAGCAGACTCATCGCCTTGGCCTCCGGCGTGGCACTCGCGCTGACCGGCGCGGGGCTCGCGGCCCCCGCACAGGCCACCGTCCAGCAGGTCAGGCAATTGGCCGCCGAGTGGGCGCCCTACACCTCGTACGCGGTCGGCGCGGTCGTCACCTACCAGGGCGTCGACTACGTGTGCCTGCAGGCCCACACCTCGCTGCCCGGCTGGGAACCGCCGAACGTGCCCGCCCTGTGGCAGCCCGGATCGGGCGGCGGCGGCGACACCACGCCCCCGTCGGTGCCCGGCGACCTCCGCACGACCGGCGTCACCTCCAGCAGCGTCTCCCTGGCCTGGAACGCCTCCACCGACAACGTGGGCGTCACCGGCTACAACGTCTACCGCGGCGGCACCCTGGTCACCACCGTGAGCGGCACGTCGTACACCGACACCGGCCGCGCCCCGAGCACCAGCTACACCTACACCGTCCGCGCCCGCGACGCCGCGGGCAACCTGTCCGGCGCCAGCAACTCCGTCACCGCGACCACCTCCGCGGGCGGCGGCGACCCCGATCCCGGCCCGGCGAAGATGGCCGGAGCCCCCTACCTCTACATGGGCTGGGGCGACCCGCCGAACCCCGGCACGGTGATGGACGCGACCGGCGTCAAGTCGTTCACGATGGCGTTCATCCTGTCCAGCGGCGGCTGCACCCCGGCGTGGGACGGCAACAGGCCGCTGACCGGCGGCCCCGACCAGCAGGCGATCAACACGATCAAGTCGAAGGGCGGCAGCGTCCAGATCTCCTTCGGCGGCTGGCAGGGCAACAAGCTCGGCCCCAACTGCTCGTCGCCGCAGGCGTACGCGGACGCGGTGCAGCAGGTCATCAACGCCGTCGGCCCCGCCGTCGTGGACTTCGACATCGAGAACACCGACGAGTTCGCCGACTACACCGTCCAGGACCGCATCCTGAACGCCCTCAAGATCGTCAAGCAGAACAACCCGAACATCAAGATCGTCGTCACTTTCGGCACCGAGCGGACCGGCCCGAACAACCACGGCATCCGCCTCATCAACCAGGCCAGGGCGCTCAACGTGCCGATCGACAACTTCACGATCATGCCGTTCGACTTCGGCAGCTCCAACATCTACCAGGACACCGTCAACGCCGCCGAGGGCCTGAAGAACGCGCTCAAGAGCGCCTACGGCTGGAGCGACGCGCAGGCCTACGCCCACATGGGCATCTCCGGCATGAACGGCCTGTCCGACCAGCAGGAGCTGACCACCCCCGCCACCTGGACCCAGATCCGCGACTGGGCCAAGTCCAAGGGCCTGACCCGGCTGGCGTACTGGGCGGTCAACCGCGACCGCGGCTGCCCCGGCGGCGGCGTCGTCTCGAACTGCAGCGGCATCTCACAGTCCGACTGGGAGTTCACCAGGATCACCGCCGGCTTCTGAGCCACCGGCCGGGCCCGCCCTCCGCACGGGGGCGGGCCCCTGCGGTGAGGTGCGGCATGAGACTCCGAACCCCGGCGGTCCTCCTCGCCGCCCCCGCACACGCCGCCGACATCGCCGCCGACCCCGGCTTCGAGTCCGGCCTGACCGGCTGGACCTGCTCGCACGCCGAGACCGTTTGAGCGACGTACCGGACGAGTGGGACATCATCCAGCTCGCCTTCGGCGAGCCCACCTCCGTCACCTCGGGCGACATCCGCTTCGAGCGCTGCCCCGCCGCCGAATGCCCCGGCGTCGAAGACCCGGCGACACCGACCTCGACCACCCGACCGCCCCGGTATCGTCAACCTCATCTCCGCACTCAAGGCGCTCAAGAGCCCCTACAGCGCGGACTTCGTGCTCACCATGGCGCCGGAGACGTTCTTCGTGCAGCTCGGCCACCAGTTCTACGGTCCCGGACCGAGCGGCGCGGCCGACAACAGGAGCGGGTCCTACCTGCCCGTCATCCACGCCCTGCGCGACGACCTCCCCTGGTTCTCCCGCGAGCACCGCGCCTACCTCGACGGTCTCCCCTGGCTAGGTGACCCTGACGAGCTGCGTCGGCTTGAGCGGGATGCCGCGGCCGGGCGGCCGGTAGGTGGGCAGCGCCTCGCCGTACTCGTGCATCCAGGCGTGGTCCACCATCAGCCGCATCCGGCCCGGCCGCGGCCGCTCGCCAGGCTCCGGGCCGGCCGGGCGGCCGGCCAGCCTGGCCACCGCCTCGGCCACCATCTCGGGGTCCGGCGGCGTCAGATCGCAGTGGTCGTCGGGGCCGATCAGCAGATCCACGTCCGGCGGCAGCGGGTAGATCGGCCGCGGCAGCGCCAGCACCAGCGGCGGCGGCGCCATCGGCCAGCCGCGCTCCACCGCCTCCAGCAGTACCGACCGCGACGTCCTGCGCGCGAACAGCCCCTCCGCCAGCGCCCAGCTCAGCGCCCCCACGTCGGCGCGGTCCTCGCCGCAGGCGTGCAGGCACAGGTACGGCACCAGCGGGATGCCCGCGCCGCCCGCCTGTGCCCACCCGCCGCCGCACCCGGTCAGCACCAGCAGCGCCAGCATCGCCCGGTAGGCGGTGTCCGCGTGCGGAGTCTCCAACCGGCCCGGCACGATCACGCACCGGCCGCCGGTCTTCTCCGCCGTCACCCCCAGCTCCCGCGCCGTCTTCAACGCCCGCGACGCCGCCACCCCCGTGTACGCCTCCTGCCAGGCCGGCGTGTACGGCTCCGCCCGGTCCTCGTACCCGCCCGGCCACACACCCGGCAACCCCGGACGCGGCACCCCGTACACCGCGAGCAGCAGGTCGAACACCGTCGTCACCGGCTCGCCGCCGTCACGCAGCACCGGCACGCCGCGCCGCAGCACCCCCGTGCCGTCGTCGAAGCGCGGCAGCAGCACCTCGGCCGCCTGCCCGCCGTACACCGTCAGCCGGTCGCACACCTCGCCGGTCAGCCCGCCCGGCACGTACGCGCCGTCCCGCTCCCGCAGCCGCACCAGCGACGGCAGGTCCGTGCGCTCCATCGCGTGCCCGGCGAACGGCGAGCGGTCCAGGTAGAACTCCTTGAGCAGCACGTGCCCCATGGCCATCGCCAGCGCGCCGTCCGTGCCCGGCCGCACCACCAGCGTCTCGTCCGACAGCCGCGTCGGGTGCGTGCCGATCGCCACCACCTTCTGCCCCTTGTACCGGCCGGCGATCACCCACGGCGTATCCGCCGTCCGCGCCATCCGGTTGTTCTCGCCCCACAGCAGCACGTACGCCTGCCGCGCCCAGTCGTCCGCGCCCGGACCGGCGAACCAGGGCCCCAGCACCTGCTCGGGCGCGCACGGATGCTCGGTCAGCACCGCGCCGCCCATCGCCCCCACCAGCCGCGACAGCGGCGAGGTCGCAAGGGCCGCGACCCGCTCGGCCCCGTGCCTGGCCGCCGTGTCCACGATGGCGGCCGCGGCCATCTCCGCCGCCGTGGCGTCGTCGAGCGGTACCCGCCGCTCACCTCGGGCGCGGTGGTAGAGCTGAGAGTTTCCTGTGAGTTTCGCCCAGGCCGCGACCGGGTCGCGCACCCCGTCCCGTACCTCGAAATAGAGCCTGACCAGTGCCTGGTTGACCAGCGATCCCCCCATGGAAAAAGTTCAACACAGAGAGTGACGGCGTATGCGGATACGTGTCGGCATGTCGGGGATAAGAATCGGCGATGGCTGCCCATGCGGAGTGGCAGCACGTCCCGGCATGCGGCAGGCTAGACCGCGCCATGGATTACGCAGCTCTCACGGGGATCGTCCTCGCCGTCGGTGTCGTGCTCGCCCTCGTCGCGCAGTGGCGAGGCTGGCGCCCGCCGCTCTGGGTCTCGCTCACCGTCGGCATCGCCGTGCGCGTGCTCATCATGTACGTCGCGGCCATCGGCACGTGGCAGCCGATCGACTTCGTCAACAGCTTCAAGCCCGCGGGCGAGGCGGTGCTGCGCGGCGAGGACCCGGTGCTGGCCAGCAAGGGCGGCTGGCACTTCCTGCCGACCATCCCGTACGTCTACGGCATCCTGCTGTGGCTCGGCATCCCGTGGGAGTTCGCCGGCCGCCTGGTCACCGTCGTCGCCGACATCGTGCTCATCCCGCTGGTCGGCAAGCTCGCGGGCGGCCCCAAGGCGTCGCTGCGCGCCTTCCAGTACGCGCTCAACCCGCTCGCCCTGCTCGTCGCCTCCGTCCACGGCCAGGTCGAACCGGTCGCGCTGGTGTTCGGCGTGGCCGCGTTCGTGGTGGCGCGCGGCCCCGGCGACCCCGACAGGCCCGGCATGGTCACCGACGTCGTCGCCAGGGTACGCCAAGGCGTCAGGGCCTACGGCGTGCGCGGCTCCATCCCGCGCGTGATCGGCCGCGGCGGCATGCTCCACCGCGCGCTGATCCCCGGCCCCGACGACCGCGCCCACCTGCGCCGCGGTGCGCTCGCGGGCCTGCTCATGGGCCTCGCGCTGTGCGCCAAGAGCTGGCCCATCTGGCTGATCCCCGGCATGCTGCTGCTCCTGCCCAACCTGCGTGCCCGCGTCATGGGGCTGTTCACCACCGGGCTCGTGCCGGTCTTCTTCCTGGTGACGCTGCCGATCTTCGCCGGCACCTCGCTCAGCCAGATTCCGGCCGTCATCGACACCATCCGCGACATCCGGCCCATCGTCGGCGAGTGGGGCTGGACGCCGTGGTTCACCGGCGGAAGCTGGGACCTGCGGCCCGAGCTCGCCTCGTTCGGCACCAACCTCATCTACGTCAGCGTCCTGGTCGTCATCGTGCTGTGGCGGCGCGCCGACCCGATCGACATGACCACGGCCATCCTGCTCGTCTTCATGGTCATGACGCCCCGGCTCGGCGCCCAGTACCTGCTGTGGTTCATGCCGTTCCTGGTCGCCAGGCCCACGAAGTTCGCCTGGGCGGCCATCCTGACCACTTCGTTCTGGTCGGCCTACGGCTACCTCTACATGACCCGGTTCGACCCGCAGACCTGGTGGACGCTGCACACGTACTGGTCGCGGGCCTCCATCGTGATCCTGCCGATCCTGCTGCTGGCGATGCCCTGGGGCCGCCGCGTCGCGAAGGTCCCAGGGCTCGCCCGTCCGGTCAAGACCGGCTCGAAGATCGGCTCGCCGGCGTCGCCGGCCGCCTCATAGGCACAGCCGCCGCCACAGCGTGACCCACTGGTCGGGGTGCACGTGGCCCACGACGGTGTCACGGGCCAGGCCGGCCGCCGCCAGTGCGGCGTCCACACCGGCGTAGTGCGGCCTCAGCGAGGCGCGCACCGAGCCGCCCACCCCGCCGAAACCCCGCTCCACCAGCTCCTGGTACGAGCGGCGGCCGGTGACCAGCGGCCGCGCCCTGCGCTCGATGCGCAGGATCGCCGAGTCCACCGACGGCACCGGGCGGAAGCTCTCCCTGCCGACCGTCTCGCCGAGCCGCCAGTCGAACCACGGCCACGACCGCACCGTGACCAGGCTCCAGCGGCCGTAGTCGCCGGTGCGCTTGCGCGCGTACTCCCGCTGGGTGAGCAGCGTCGCCGAGGTCAGGCCCGGCGCCCGCAGGCACCAGTCCACGATCCGCGACGTCGCCGAGTACGGGATGCTGCCCACGACCGCGAACGGCTCGCGCGGCGGCCGCGCCCGCGCGAAGTCGCCCCGCACCACCCGGATGCGCGGATCGTCGCGGGTTTCGGCCGCCAGCGCACCGGCCAGCCTCGGGTCCAGCTCGTAGCCGATCACCCGCGCGCCCGCCTCGGCCAGCGCGAACGTCAGCACCCCCGTCCCCGGGCCGGGCTCCAGCACCAGCCCCTCGGGAGCGGCGGCCTTGACCATCAGGTGCACGGCATGCCGGTCGGTGAGAAAGTTCTGCGACAGCGCGCGCCGCGCCCGATCCATGGGCGTGCGACCGCCACCGGCGTTCCTGATCTTTCGCTGAGTGTGTGAATGATTTCCGTGCGCGAAGTTCTGCGCCACAGCACTGCCCTTTCCTGGGCCTCGAGATGAACGGGTCTCTCGAACGGCCCCGGGCGCGCCTGCGGACGCTCAGCCTCTCGTCGTCAGCTCAACGCATCCGCTAGCGGGCCAGAGGCCGGCTGCGGCGGATGCGGATGAAGAACGCGCTGGAGAACAAGCTCGACATGGCGGCCACTGTAGGAGGCGGCGCTCCGGGCGGGCAAAGCATTTATTGCGTCGCGCGCGACGATCAGATCGGACAATCTGGAGGCATGCAGGCGACGATCACGGTCACCCCGGCACAGTACGGGCAGTGCGACGTGCCGCGCATCCGGCGCGAGCACGCCTTCCTCATCCCGCAGGGCGCCTCACCGCCCTTCCGCCCGCGCGGGCCCGTCCTCCACCTCAAGTGACGCCGTGACAGAACCCCGACGGCGGGGCGCCCTGGGCGCTGCCGACTGTCCGTGACGCGCCGCACGCCCCTGATGGCAGACGGACGACGACCCGCCCGGCGCCCTCGTGCCCGCCGCGCCGATCGCGGGACTGCTGCATCCGTGGCTGGACGGGGCCACCGCGTTCTGCTGGGCGCGGCTCGCCGACCTCAAAGAGCCCGGTCCGTACGACGCCATGGCCGTGCCGGCCTTCCTGAGCCATGTCCCCGACCGGGAACGCGGGCTTGCCGAGTTCGAGCGGTTGCGCGACACCCTCCTCGGCACCGTCACCTACGACCTGTCCGCGCCCGGCCACGTCCACCTTCCGCTCGACTTCGCGTCCCGCCCGTCGCCGCTGCCGCCCTTCCCCCAAGACCTGCTGGACGCCCACCTCGACGCGCTGCTCGCCGCCCAGCCAGAAGAAGGCGGCCGGCGGGCGAACTGGCCGATGTGGACGCCGCTGGTCGGGCATGAGTGGGGCGGTCACATCACCGTCCAGCGGCTCAGGACGCTGCAGGCGTACGGGAGGCCGGCCGATCTGCCGTAAGGCGATCCGTCGGAGGGGCGGCGTACGTTGGAGGCATGTACGCCGAACGGCCGCCGTCACCGCGCCTCGCGGGGCGCCTCGCCTGCGAGTGGCTCCGCACCAGCGACACGCTGGATGCCGCCGCCTGCGGCGCTCCGGCCTCCGGCCCCGTTGCCTGCGGCGTTTCGTCCTCCGACCTCATCGTCTCCGGCGCCTCCGACGCCTCCGCGCATGGTGCCCTGGCTCTCGGCGCTTCTGCTTCCTCCGGCGTTTCCTCCCCGGCCCGCGAGGCGGAGGGCGTTGGCTCGGCCGTCCTGGCACTCGCGGGCGGCGACGCGCGGCGAGAGGTGAGCGCGGCGGCGGTCGGTGACGCTCGGCAGGCGGTTGCGGCTGTCGCGGGCCGGCCCGTTCAGCAGGCGTCCCCCTCCCGAGAGTGCGAGCGCGTGGGGCGCGCGCAGTCCGGCGCACGGGCAGCAGGGGAAACAGGAGAACAGTCCCGTGCACAGGACGCCACGAGGGCCGGGGGACGGTGCGGCGCGCAAGGCCCAGCCGGAGCAGGGGAGGGTACGGAAGCCGAGACCGTGCTCGTGGTGCCCGATGCCTGCGTCGATCTGATCTGGGGCGACGACGGGCCGTTCGTGGCGGGCCCTGACACCGGGCCCGTACCGGCCACCATCGGGACGGGCGAGATCCTCATCGGGGTGCGGTTCAGGCCGGGCGCGGCCGGCGCGTTCTTCGGCGTACCGCTCGCCGACCTGCTCGACAGCCGCGTACCGCTGGCGGACCTGCCAGGCGGTCACGCCTTCATCCGCGAGCTGACCGACGGCCCCATCGACACCGCACAGGCGCGGCTGCAAGCCCTGCGTGCGGCCGTCCAGCGCCGCCTGCTCGATCCCGATTGCGGGCACGCAGGCCAGGATCTGGACCCGGCCGCTCCCGCCATCGCGGAAGGGCTGCGCCAGGGGAAGGCGGTGAGCGAGGTCGCCTGGTCGCTCGGGTTCAGCGAGCGCCAGCTACGCCGCCGCAGCGTGGCGGCGTTCGGTTACCCGCCCAAGACGCTCCAGCGCATCGTCCGCTTCCAGCACGCGCTCCGCCTGGCCCGTACCGGCCTGCCGCTGGCCCGGGTCGCCGCCGCGGCGGGCTACACCGATCAGGCGCACATGGCGCACGACGTACGGCGGCTGAGCGGCGGACCGATGAGGTGCCTTCTTTAGGCCCTCACTTCTTCCCCGCCACCGGCCGTTTTCCGGAAACGAGCCCCTGCACCCATTTCGCGCTCGGGTCGCTGTCGATCAGCAACGCCCGCGTCAGCAGGCTCAGCGGAATGGCGAGAATCGCACCGAGCGGCCCGAGCACGAAAGTCCACACGATCAGCGAGATGAACGTCATCGTCGTGGAAAGCCCGACCGCGTCACCCAGGAATTTCGGCAGGATGAACGACTGCGTGACGACGTTGATGACGATGTACGCGGCGATGACCAGCAGCATCGTCCGCACCCCGCCGTCCAGCAGGGCGAGCATGGCCGGCGGCAGCAGGCCGATCACGAAACCGATGTTGGGGATGTAATTGGCGATCAGCGCCAGCACGCCCCAGAGCAGCGGCAGGGGCACGTCCAACAATGACAGTGCGATCATGTCGAGAATCGCGTTGATCAACCCGAAGACCGTCGAGACGATCAGATAACGCCGGGTCTTGTGCGCGAACGTGGCCAGCGCCGTCACCATGTGCGGCCGGTTTCCCTCGCCCGCCGTGAGCACTTTCGCGGTGACCGGAGCGTCGAGCGACATCGCCAGCAGCAGCACCACGATGAGGAAGAGCGCCGACAGCACGCCGATCAGGCTGCCGAGCAGCACCTGCACCAGTTCCAGCACCCGGCCGGGGTCGAGCGCCTGCAGCGCCCGGTTCAGCACGTCGGTCCCCATGCCGTGCTCGGAGGCCCAGCGCTGGGTGTCGGCCACGAGTTGTTGGAACTGGTCGGTGTACGTGGGCAGCAGGTAGGCGAGCTGGGTGGCCGAGATGGTGACGATGCCGACCATGGCGAGCAGCACCAGGACGACGATGGCGAAGGGCACGGCGACCTGGAGCCAGGTCGGGGCGTGCCGGCGGGCCAGCCAGCTGCGTACCGGTGAGACCGCGATGACGAGCACGAGCGCCAGCACCACGGGGCCGGCGATGGAGGCGACCTCGCGGATGCCGAACAGCACGACCACCCCGGCGGCCAGGCCGACCAGGATGATCACCGCCCGGGGCACGGATTGATCACGCACGCCCCGTACTTACCCCTGCCGCGGGGGCGCACCGCCGATTTGACGGTTCCGGGAGGCGTACATAGAGTTCACCAGTCCCAAGAGAACGGCGGTGATCGCCGGGCTCGCTCGGGGACCACCTCCTCAATGATCACCTCTCCGGTGACGCGTGCGTGTGCACTCGGATCGGCTGGTAAATTAGAGGGGTTGTCTCCGAAAGGGGATGCGGCTTAATTCTTGGCAAGTCGTTCGGGTCGGGTCAATTTGACAGGGCTCGGGGCGGCTGAAAAGAT
>NZ_JBICSH010000004.1:0-11426 GCF_043196965.1 Nonomuraea sp. NPDC049309
CTGCACTCGGGAGGGTGTGGGAGAGTAGGTCACCGCCGGACAATTTTTGAGAGAGGGGTTCTGGCACCTGTTGTGGGTGTCAGGGCCCCTCTTTTGCATGCCCGGAGTCATGTGCTTCCCCGGAGTCATGTTGTTGTCGGCGCTGTGGGGCGTCTTATTGCTCGCTGAAGATGAGTTCGCCGGCCTGTTGCGAAGGCTTTTGTCGGGCGCCGGTGGTGGCTTTTCGGGTGGCTCTGGAAGCGTCGCCTTGAATGAGGTGCCGGGGCTCCTTGGGTGGATTATTCGTGGGTTTTCCTAGGCCGAAGGGTTGTTCCCCTGTGCAGGCGTTGTCCTGGCGCTCGGAGCAGGGTTTCCGCGGTCGGAAGAGCAGGGGCGCCGGAGGTGGCTTCGCGGGCTTTCCGGAGGGCTCTGGCGGACGTCGTCGGGGCGCGCCGCGTTGCCCGGGACGTACGGACCGCTGCGGGAGGTCAGTAGGGTTGAGGGGTGGATTATCGTGCGGTAGAACGCGCGATCATGGATCGTGGCGTCGAGTGGGATTTCGAGCCGACGCTCGATCGGATCGCGGCCCTTCTTGACCTGCTCGGCTCGCCGCAGCGGGCGTACCCCGTCATACACATCGCCGGCACCAACGGCAAGACGAGCACGGCGCGGCTGACCGAGGCGCTGCTGCGGGAGCGCAACCTGAGGGTGGGGCGGTTCACCAGCCCGCATCTGGTGTCGATGCGCGAGCGGATCACGGTGGACGGCGAACCGCTGAGCGAAGAGCGCTTCGCGCAGGTTTACGAGGAGATCATCCCGTACGTCGAGCTGGCCGACACGCAAGGCCGGCGGATCCAGTTCTTCGAACTGCTGACGGCGATGGCGTTCGCGGCGTTCGCGGACACCCCCGTCGACGTCGCGGTGATCGAGACCGGCATGGGCGGCTCGTGGGACGCGACGAACGTGGTGGACGGATCGGTGTCCGTCATCACGCCCATATCGCTGGATCACACCGACCGGCTCGGGCCCGACATCCCCAGCATCGCGGCGGAGAAGGCCGGCATCATCAAGCGGGGGCAGACGGCGGTGCTCGCACAGCAGGAGCTGGCGGCGGCCGAGGTGCTGATGCGCAAGGTGGCCGAGGTCGGCGCGGTGGTGGCGCGCGAGGGTCTGGAGTTCGGGGTCATGAGCCGCGAGGTGGCGATCGGCGGGCAGCTGATCACGTTCCGCGGGCTCAAGGGCGTCTACGACGACGTCTACCTGCCGCTGTACGGCGCTCATCAGGCGAGCAACGCCTCGTGCGCGCTGGCCGCGGTGGAGGCGCTGACCGGCGGCGACGAGCAGCTCGACGTCGATCTGGTACGCCAGGCGTTCGCGACGGCGTCCTCGCCGGGACGGATGGAGGTGGTGCGGCGCTCGCCCACGGTGGTGATCGACGCGGCGCACAACCCCGGAGGCATGCAGGCGACGCTCGACGGCCTGCATGAGGCGTTCGACTTCGCCAAGGTGATCGGCGTGGTCGGCGTGATGCGCGACAAGGACGTCGAGGCGCTGCTCGAACTGCTGGAGCCGGTGCTCGACGAGGTCGTGCTCACGCGCAACTCCTCGCCCAGGTCGATGCCCGTGGCGGAGCTGGCCGCGCTGGCCGAGCCGATCTTCGGCGACGACCGCATCCACGTCGTCGAACGCCTCGACGACGCCATCGACCAGGCCATCGGCATCGCGGACGCCGAGGGCGAGTTCAGCGGCACGGGCGTGTTCATCACCGGGTCCGTCGTCACGGCCGGCGACGCGCGGCTGCTCCTCAAAGCGGACGGAACACCATGAAGTTCGACGTCACTCCAGGCATGCGCAGGCTCGGCGGCACCGTGCTCGGCATGGAGGCCATCGTCGCCGCGCTCGTCACGCCGGTGGCGATCAACAGCGGGGTGGCGACCGGGCTCGCCGTGACCGTCGGCATCGGGCTCGCCGTGCTGTGCGTGGTCATCGCGGGCCTGCTCAAGCGGCCGTTCGGGTACATCGCCGGGACCGTCGTGCAGGTGCTCGCGATCTGCACGGGGTTCCTCGTGCCGACGATGTTCTTCCTCGGTGCGATCTTCGCCGCGCTGTGGATAACGGCGATTATCGTCGCTCGCCGTGTCGAGGGCGCTACTTCCCGCTAAAGTCGGCCACTATGGCCGTCCCCCCAAGTACGCGGCCGCCGCTTCAGGCGCGCCCTAGCCGATCGTGGTCGCTCGACATCCTGCTCGGGCTCCTCATCGTGATCTCGCTGCCTCTGGCGGTGGTCGCGGTGCCGAACACGCTCTCCGTCGTCGCCGGGCTGCTGCCCGCCGACCTCGCCGGAGCCGGGCTCATGCGCACGCACGGGCTCGCGCTGCCCGCGCTGATGCCGGCGGTGCCGCTCGCGGCCGCGCTGACGCGGCGGGTGCCCGCGGCGCCGCTGCTGGTCGGCGCGCTGGCGCTGGTCGCCGTGTCCGACGCGGCGGGCGGCTACGCGGCGTCGGAACTGGTCGTCGGCGTGGTGCGGGTGCTGCGCGGCCTCGGCTCCGGCGCCGTGCTCGCGGTCACGCTCATCGCCGTCTGGGACCGGGCGGCGGTGCTGCGCGGGCTGTGGGCCGGCATGTTCGCGCTGAGCCTGCTCACGGCGCAGGCGCTCGCGCTGTGGCCGCTCGACGAGGTGACGAGCTGGCGGGTGACGCTGCAGCCGTACCCGATGGTCACGGGCATCGCGCTGGGCCTCGCGGCCGTGCACCTGGTCGTGTGGATGGTGGCCGGGCGGCCGGCCGGGGAGTCGTTCGAGCGGGGCGAGCTGAAGCGGCTGCTGCTGCTCCTGGGGCCGGTGGCGGTGGTCGCCGCGGCCGCCGTCAGCACGGCGAGCGCCGGTTGGCGGTCAGGGGCGGTGGTGCTGATCGCGGCGCTCGCGGTGGCCGGCCTGCTGGGGCTCGCCTCCGTCGGCGGCGCGCGCCGGCGGGTGATGGCGTACGCGATGGTGGCGGTCGGCGTGGTGCTGCTGCCGAGCGCCGCCCAGGTCACGATGGCCGAGATGGGCGGGCTCGGCGGTCCCGGGCTGCGCGGCCTGTGGGTGCCGTACACGGTGGCCGGAGTGCTCGCGATCGCGGCCGCGGTGGCGGTGCGGCTGCTCGCACGCGGCGGCGGGCGCTGGCTCGCGCCGCTGGGCCTGCTCGCCATGGTGGTCGGGCTCTGCTCGGTCCGGCTCGTGGTCCCCTCGGCCGACGGGATGGTGCTGACGGTCCCGTTCACTCTGCTCGCCGTGGGGGCGGCGGTCGCGATCACGGCGGGGCTGCAGGAGGTCGGCATCGGCGCGGCCGCGTACGGGCTGACGCTGTGCTGCACGGGCGTGCTGGCGGGGTTCCTGCTCGGCGCGGGCGTGCAGATGGCGATGCTGGAGGGCGTGCGGTCGCCGCAGGAGCTGGTCGACGGCTACATGGGGGCGCTGCACTGGTGGGCGCTGATCAGCGGGTTCCTGATGGTGGCGATCATCGCGCTGGCCGCGTTGACGGCGCGGCGCGGTAAGGATCCCGCGGTGCCCGAGAGGCCCTGTGCGGGGCCGTCCGGGCCCACCGACGTGCTGCTCGTCTCCGCGCCCGCCGATGACCGGCCGGCCGCCGAGACGCAGGGCGGGGCCGAGGCCGTCGTGAGGTGGGGGTCGTTGAGCCAGGGTGGCAGGCCCGCGCCCTCGGTGCCTCCTCCAGGGCAGTCGCCGGAGGACGCGGGGCCCGGGAGCGGATGAGGACGAAAACGGGGCAGGGCGCGTCACGGTAAGCTGAGTGCCCTGCTACGGCGGCGCGTGGGCGCGTGCCCCGCGACGCGACCTCGCGGCCAGGCCGGTGCCCGCGGCCGCGATCACACCCATGTTCGAAGGAGAACCCCACGTGTCCGAGCGCACTCTTGTCCTGATCAAGCCCGACGGGGTTAAGCGCGGCCTCATCGGTGACGTGATCGCCCGTGTGGAGCGCAAGGGCCTCAAGGTCGTGGCGATGGACCTGCGCACCCTCGACGCCGAAACCGCCAAGGCGCACTACGCCGAGCACGCCGAGAAGCCGTTCTTCGGCGAGCTGGTCGAGTTCATCACCTCGGGGCCGCTGGTCGCCATGGTCCTCGAGGGGCCGCGGGCCATCGAGTCCTTCCGCGCGCTGGCCGGCGCCACCGACCCGGTCAAGGCCGCCCCCGGCACGATCCGCGGTGACCACGCACTCGAGATCGGTGAGAACGTCGTTCACGGCTCCGACTCGCCGGAGTCGGCCGCCAGGGAGATCAAGATCTTCTTCCCCGACCGGTTCTGAGCGATCCGCTTCGGTGAGCCCGCGCAGCCTCGGCTGCGCGGGCTTTTTTGTCGGTGGGACGGCGTAGTGTTCCGGCGTCGCGGGCACCGGGTGCGGGTGGCCGGGACCGCTGTGGTCGATGTGGTGGATCGTTCCCGTCAGCTAACGGATGTTGTGGTGCAATCCGGGCAAAGCTGCGGTTGGGGTAGGGGCTGGAGATTTTTGACAGGCGCGATGGCTCATTGCGCGCATCGGTGGGTACGTCACGTTACGATTCGAATTCATTCCGTAGTCACTCGCGAACGACGTTACGGAGGGCTCCGTTCCCCATGGGCAGCAAGCTCGCGTTCCTCGGCCGTGACATGGCGGTCGACCTGGGCACCGCCAACACGTTGGTCTACGTGCGTGGCCGCGGCATCGTGCTCAACGAGCCGTCAGTCGTCGCGATCAACACGGCTACCGGCAAGATCGTGGCGGTCGGCATCGAGGCGAAGAGGATGATCGGCCGCACGCCTGGCAACATCGTCGCGGTCCGCCCGCTCAAAGACGGCGTGATCGCCGATTTCGACGTCACCGAACGGATGTTGCGCTACTTCATCCAGCGGGTGCACCGCAGACGCCATTTCGCCAAGCCGCGCATCATCATCGCCGTGCCGAGCGGCATCACCAGCGTGGAGCAGCGGGCGGTGAAGGAGGCCGGCTACCAGGCGGGGGCGAGGAAGGTCTACATCGTCGAGGAGCCCATGGCCGCGGCCATCGGAGCCGGGCTGCCCGTCCACGAGCCCACCGGCAACATGGTGGTCGACATCGGCGGCGGCACCACCGAGGTGGCGATCATCTCGATGGGCGGCGTGGTCACCAGCCAGTCGATCAGGATCGGCGGTGACGAGCTCGACCAGGCGGTGATCGCGTTCGCGAAGAAGGAATACTCGCTGATGCTGGGCGAGCGCACCGCCGAAGAGATCAAGATCGCCATCGGCTCCGCCTGCCCGATCGGTGAGGAGTCGCACGCCGAGGTGCGCGGGCGCGACCTGGTCAGCGGGCTGCCCAAGACCGTCATCGTGTCGAGCGAAGAGATCAGGAAGGCCACCGAGGAGCCGGTCAACGCGATCGTCGACGCGGTCAAGACCACGCTCGACAAGTGCCCGCCCGAGCTGTCCGGCGACATCATGGACCGCGGCATCGCGCTGACCGGCGGCGGGGCGCTGCTCAAGGGGCTCGACGAGCGGGTCAAGGCCGAGACCGGCATGCCGGTCCACCTCGTCGACAACGCGCTCGACTCGGTGGCCATCGGCTCCGGCAAGTGCGCGGAAGAGTTCGAGGCGCTCCAGCAGGTCCTGGTGCCGGAGTCGCGACACTGATGAGAGACTCACGCCGTGCCAGGCTCACCCTGGGAGTGCTGCTCGCGGCCGCACTCGTCATCCTGACCGTCGACCACCGTACGGGTGACAGCTCGCCGCTGCGCCCGCTGCGCGCGGCCGGCGCCTACCTGTTCGGCACGGCGGAGCAGTTCAGCAGCGTGGTGGTGCAGCCCGTCGGCGCGTTCCTGCACGCGCTCGTCACCGCACCGGCCGCGCAGGAGCGCATCGAGGCGCTCCAGGAGGAGAACGCGAAGCTGCGGGCCGGGCTGCTGGCGGGCAAGCTCGACGCCGACCGGTCCAAGGAGCTGAAGAAGATGCTCGGGCTGGCCGGCATCGGGGGTTACAAGACGGTCCCCGCCAACGTCATCGCCAGGCGCGGGCTGCCCGGGTTCGAGGACGCCGTGCAGATCGACGTGGGCACCGGCGACGGCGTGCGCCCGGAGATGACCGTCATCAACGGCGACGGGCTGGTGGGGCGGGTGCTTCAGGCGTCCTCGCACACCTCGACGGTGGCGCTGATCAGCGATCCCGCCTCGTCCGTCGGGGCGCGGCTGGAAGGCGGCAAGGAGATCGGCGTCGTGCACGGCGTGGGCGAGCACGGGCGGCTGGTGCAGTTCCGGCTGCTCGACTCGACGGCGCCGCTGAGCAGGGGCGGGCGCATCGTCAGCTTCGGGTCGCAGAACTGGCGGCCGTACGTGCCCGGAGTGCCGATCGGGGTGATCGAGCGGGTGGAGTCCACGCCGGGCGAGCTCACCCGCATCGCCTACGCGCGTCCCTACGCGGATCTGACGGCGCTCGACGTGGTGGGCGTGGTGGTGGAGGCGCCTAAGCGCGACCCGCGCGACGCGGTGCTGCCTTCGAAGGAGGCGACGCGATGAGGCGTCGCGGAGGGGCCGGAGCGGTGAGGCGCTGGGGAAGGTGCGCCGGGGTGAGGCGGCTCGGAGGCGGCGGCGGTGCGGTGAGGCGCTGGGGAAGGTACGGCGGGATGAGGTGCCTCGCAGGCGGCGATGCGATGAGCCGCGCCGAAGGAGACCGAGCTTTGAGGCGTGCCGAAGGGGATCGTGCTTTGAGGCGTGCCGAAGGGGATCGTGCTTTGAGGTGTGCCGAAGGGCGCGGTGAGCTGAGGCGCCTCCGAAGAGGTGCGACAGGGCGACGGGTGAGCGGTTGCGGAAAGGGGGCGTGGTGATCGGCGGGTTCTCTGTGGTGCTGGCGCTGCTGGCGCAGGTCATGCTGGTCAACCGGATGGCGCTGCCCGGCGGCGGCGCGCCCGATCTGGTGCTGCTCGCCGTCATCGGCATCTCCCTGACCAGAGGGGCGGCGCCGGGGGCCGTGCTCGGGTTCTGCACCGGCCTGCTCGTCGACGTCATGCCGCCCACCGCGCATCTCGTGGGCCAATACGCGTTCGTGCTGGCGCTCGTCGGCTATGTCGCCGGGCGCGGCGCGGGCGGGCCCGTCACCACCGTCGTGCTGTGCGTACTGATGGCCCCGCTGCTCGCGGCGGCCGTGGGCGGCCTGATCTCCGACCCGCGCGTATCGCTGGCCACCCTCACCGAGCAGGTGCCGGTCACGATCGTCTACACGCTGCTGGTCTCGCCGATCGTGATCTGGCTGACGACGAGGGGCAGACACGCGAGGTTCTCGACATGACCAGGATGCGGGCGCGGCTGCTGGTGCTGCACGTCATCGTGGTGACGCTGCTGGTCGTGCTGGCCATGCGGCTCTGGCAGGTGCAGGTCGTGCGCGGGCAGGAGTTCGTGACGCGGGCGACCGAGACCAGGACGCGGACGGTCATCGTGCCGGCCGTGCGCGGGCAGATCCTCGACGCCAAAGGACGCCCCCTGGTGCGCAACAAGACCGCGCTCGTCGTCTCCGTCGACCGTAACCAGCTGCTGCGGATGAAGGACCGCGGCATCGGCGTGCTGCGCAAGCTGTCGCAGGTGCTCGGCAAACCGGTCGCCGACCTGCAGCAGCGCATCACGCCCTGCGGGCCCGGGGTGGGCAAGCCGTGCTGGGCGGGGTCTCCGTACCAGCCGGTCCCGCTGGACGAGAAGGTCGACACCCGCGAGGCACTGCAGATCCTGGAGCGCCAGGAGGAGTTCCCCGGGGTGACGGCGGAGATCCACTCCGTGCGGCAGTACCCGCTGGGGCGGTCCGGGGCGCAGATGCTCGGCTACCTGCAGCCCGTCACCGAAGCCGAGCTCCAAAAGCGCGAAGGGCTCAAGGCCAGCTTCTCCGGGGTCGATCTGGTGGGGCGCGACGGACTCGAATACGTCTACGACGACGCGCTGCGCGGCAAGGCCGGCTGGCGCAGGGTCCAGGTCGACCGCATGGGCAAGGCGCTCGGCGTCGAGGAGCAGGTCACGCCCGTCCCCGGCGACCACCTGGTGACCAGCATCGACGCGCGGGTGCAGGCGGTCGTGGAGAAGGCGCTCGACCGGGCCATGAAGTCGGCGCCCGCGGCCGACGGCGGGGCGGCCGTCGTGCTCGACGCCCGGACCGCGCGGGTGGTGGCGCTGGCCAGCGCGCCCAGCTACGACCCGGAGATCTGGGCGGGCGGCATCTCAGCGCGCGGCTATCAGTGGCTGATGTCGGAGAAGTCGGGCAAGCCGCTCGTGTCGCGGGCGATCAACGGGCAGTTCGCGCCCGGCTCCACGTTCAAGATCACCTCGGTCGCGGCGATGCTGCGGGCCGGCTACCCGCTCAACGGTCAGTACGGCTGCCCCGGCTCGGTCAACGTGGGCGGGCGGGCGTTCAACAACTTCCGCGGCATCCCGCTGGGCACGCTCAGCCTGCACATGGCGCTGGTGAAGTCGTGCGACACGATCTTCTACAAGGCGGCGTACGAGCAGTACCTCAAGGACGGCGGGCGCTATCCGAAGAAGAAGCCGAAGGAGATCTTCGCGAACACCGCGCGGGCGTTCGGCTTCGGCGAGCCGACCGGGGTGGACCTGCCGGGCGAGTCGTCCGGGCGGATCCCCGACCGGGCCTGGAAGAAGGCCATGTGGCAGAGCACCAGCGCCACCAACTGCGAGCGGTCGCGCAAGGGGTACCCGGAGGTCAAGGACAAGGCGCGGGCCGAGTTCCTCAAGCGGCTGGCGCTGGAGAACTGCACCGAGGGCTTCCTGCTGCGGCCTGGTGACTCGGCCAACTTCTCCATCGGCCAGGGCGACGTGCTCGTCACGCCGATGCAGCTCGCGCGTGCATACGCGGCGCTGGTGAGCGACGGCAAGCTGCGCAGCCCGCGCATCGGGTGGGCGCAGGTGCGGCCCGACGGCAAGGTCGTGCGGACCATCCCGGTGCCGGTCGTCGGCAAGCTGCCGCTGAGCGAGAAGGAGCGGCGCTACATCAAGAACGCGCTCAGCCACGTCGCCGAGGACGGCACCGCGGCGGGGGCCTTCGCCGGGTTCCCGATGAACAAGGTGCGCGTGGGCGGCAAGACCGGTACGGCGGAGGTCTGGGGCAAGAAGGACACCTCGTGGTTCGCGTCGTTCGCGCCCACGAACAATCCTCAGTACGTCGTCGTCGTGATGGTGTCCCAAGGAGGCATGGGCGCCGAAACGGCCGCACCGGCCGCCAGGGAGATCTACGAGGGCATCTACGGGATCAAGCGCAAGCCGGCGGTGCCGGGCGGGCGGCTGACGACCCGGCTGCCGCGGTTCTCCCCCGACGGAACGGTGGCCGGAGGATGAGCGGGCTCGTCCTGGGCGGTGGTCCGGGGATGGGTGGGCTCGTCCTGGGCGGTGGTCCGGGGATGGGTGGGCTCGTCCCCGTCGGTGATCTGGGGATGAGGGGGCACGTCGAAACCCGTCACCTGGGCCGAGGCGGATCCGGTGCCGGTGGTGGTCGCGGCGTGGGCGGGCTCAGGGCCCTGAGCGGCCTTCGCCGGAGCGGGTTCGGCGCCGGTTGCAAGCGGGGCGTGCGCGGGTGCGGGGGCCTCGGGGGTGGGGGCGTGGCCGGTGCCGGAGTGGCGGGTGGCGGCCGGAGCGGGCTTGGGGCCCTCTGTGCCTGCAACGGGCTCAGGTCCCCGCGTGGTCGCCACGGGCTCGTTTCCCCACGTGGTTGCCACGAACTCGGGTCCCTGCGTGATCGCCATGGGCTCGGGGTCTTGGGTGGTCGTTGCCGGCTCGAGGGGCCGCGTGGTCGTCGCGGGCTGCTCGGGGGTGTGTGTGGTCGCCGGGTGAGCGCGGATTCGGCCGATGCCGGATGCGGTCGCTGCCGGTTCGGGGCCGGGGCTGGGCTGAGGGCGGGTGGCGGCGCGGGTGATCGTCGTCGAGGGCTGAACGGGGTCAGCGAGCTGGACGGGAGGGGTGTGCGGTGAACGCGCGTACGGTGGCGATCCGGCGGCCGTCCCTCCTGCGGCGGATGGCGCGCGAGAACTCGGTCGTGCGCAGGCTCGACGGGCCGATGCTGGTCGCCGTGCTGGGGCTGTCGGTGATCGGCACGCTGCTGGTGTGGTCATCGACCAGGACCTGGGCGCCGGGGTCCACGGGGCTGGTCAAGAAGCACATACTCAACGAGACCATCGGCCTGGTGCTGTGCGGCCTCGTGGCGATGATCGACCATCGGGCGATGCGGGCGTACGCGCCTTTGGTGTTCCTGCTGTCGCTGGTCGGGCTCGGGCTGGTGCTGACACCGCTGGGCGCGACGATCAACGGGTCGCACTCGTGGATCCTGCTGGGCGGCGGGTTCGCCGTTCAGCCGTCGGAGTTCGCGAAGGTGGGGCTGCTGCTCATCATCGCGATGCTGCTGGCGCAACCCGCCGAGGGCAGTGACCGGCCGCGCGGGCTGGATGTGGTGCTGGCGCTCATCGCCGCCGGCATCACGATGGGCATGGTCATGCTCCAGCCCGACCTGGGCACGGCGATGGTGCTCGCGGTCATCACGGCGTCCGGGCTGGTCATCTCCGGAGTGCGCAAACGGATCATCGCGCTGTTGATGCTGGCGGCCGGGGCCGCGGTGTTCTCGGTGTTCTACTTCCAGATGCTGGAGCCGTACCAGGTGGCGCGGTTCACGGCGTTCGTCGATCCGAACGTGGACCCGCGCGGAGTCGGCTACAACAGCACTCAATCCTTGATCGCGATCGGGTCGGGGCAGCTGCTGGGCAAGGGGCTGCTCGGCGGCGGCCAGACGACCGGGCGGTTCGTGCCCGAGCAGCACACCGACTTCATCTTCACGGTGGCGGGGGAGGAGTTCGGATTCCTCGGGTCGGTGACGGTGGTGATACTGCTCGGCGTGGTGCTGCTGCGCGGGCTGAAGATCGCCAGGCATTGCGAGGACCGGTTCGGAACGCTGGTGGCGGGCACGATCGTGTGCTGGTTCGCGTTCCAGTCGTTCATCAACGTGGGGATGACGATCGGGATCATGCCGATCACCGGTCTGCCGCTGCCGTTCGTCTCCTACGGCGGTACGGCCACCTTCGCCAACCTCATCGCGATCGGGTTGCTGCAGGCCATCAAGATCCGGAGGCAGTCGTTCGATTAGCGCCCGGCTGGTCGTCCGATCCAGTGCCTGGCCGGTCTTTCCGTCAGTGTCCGGCTGGTCGTTCGGTCGGTGTCCGGCTGGTTGTTCGGTCAGTGCGCGGCTGGTCGTCCGGTCAGTGCGGTTGGTCGGTCAGTGGCCGGCCGATCATTCGAGTAGTGCCGGCGGGCCGGTGATCGGTGCCCGGTCGGCTGTGCGATCAGTGCGCCTGCCGGAGCCCGGTGTTCTCCCGGGTCCGTTGCTCGTGACGTGTCCGCCGGGTGCGCCTGTCGTGGCGGTTGACCGTTCGCCGGTCGGGCTCGTGGCCGTCCATCGGTGTGCCGGT
>NZ_JBICSH010000004.1:11524-755872 GCF_043196965.1 Nonomuraea sp. NPDC049309
GTGGTGCTTGTGGTGGGTGGTCGGTTCGCTGGTCCCGCTCGTGGCCGTCTATCGGTTCGCTGGTCGTGCTTGTGGTGGTCGGTCGGTGTGCCGGTGGTGCTTGTGGTGGGTGGTCGGTTCGCTGGTCCCGCTCGTGGCCGTCTATCGGTTCGCTGGTCGTGCTTGTGGTGGTCGGTCGGTGTGCCGGTGATGCTTGTGGTGGGTGGTCGGTGTGCCGGTGGCGCTCCTGGCGGTTCGTCGATGCGCGGGCTTACCGGGCCGCCACCCCGGCGGCGGCCTGCGGTAGCTCGTGGGCGTTCATCGGTTCGCCGGGCGGCTTTCGGTGGGCGTTCATCGGCCTGGCGGGCCGGCCGCGTGGTGGGGAATGCGTGGGCGTGCGGGGTGGAGGCTGCGGGCGTGCGTTGGTTGATGGTGGTGTTTGTGCTGGTCAGTGGGGTTTTGAGGGGTTGGGCCCAGGGCGTAACGGCGGGATGCGTGACGGCGGACTCGGCAGGTGCCGGGCGCCGCTACGCTTGACGTATGCCTGTCGAGTCGATTTTCCACCGCCTGGAAGCGCTGCTGCCGAAGGTGCAGAAGCCCATCCAGTACGTCGGGGGTGAGCTCAACTCGACCGTCAAGGACTGGGACTCCGCCGACGTGCGGTGGGCGTTGATGTACCCGGACGCCTACGAGGTCGGGCTGCCCAACCAGGGCATCGCCATCCTCTACGAGATCCTCAACGAGCTGCCGGGCACGCTCGCCGAGCGCACGTACGCGGTCTGGCCGGACCTTGAAAAGCTCATGCGCGAAGAGGGCGTGCCGCAGTTCACCGTCGACGCGCACCGCCCGGTTCGCGCCTTCGACGTGCTCGGCGTGTCGTTCGCGACCGAGCTCGGCTACACCAACCTGCTGACCGCGCTCGACCTCGCCGGCATCCCGATGCTGGCCGTCGACCGCGGTGAGGACGACCCGATCGTGCTCGCGGGCGGCCACGCCGCGTTCAACCCCGAGCCGATCGCCGATTTCCTCGACGCGGCCGTGCTCGGCGACGGGGAGCAGATCTCCATCGCCATCACCGAGGTCATCCGCGAGTGGAAGGCGGAGGGCCGGCCGGGCGGCCGTGACGAGCTGCTCATGCGCCTCGCCGAGTCCGGCGGGGTCTACGTGCCGAAGTTCTACGACGTCGAATACCACCCCGACGGGCGCATCAAGCGCGTCGCGCCCAACCGGCCCGACGTGCCGTGGCGGGTGCACAAGCACACGGTGATGGACCTCGACGAGTGGCCCTACCCGAAGAAACCGCTCGTGCCGCTGGCCGAGACGGTGCACGAGCGGTTCAGCGTGGAGATCTTCCGCGGCTGCACGCGCGGGTGCCGCTTCTGCCAGGCAGGCATGATCACACGTCCCGTACGTGAGCGCTCGATCACCACGATCGGCGCGATGGTCGAAAACGGCATCAAGCAGTCCGGCTTCAACGAGGTCGGCCTGTTGTCGCTGTCGTCGGCCGACCACTCCGAGATCGGCGACATCGCCAAGGGTCTCGCCGACCGCTACGAGGGCACCAACACCTCGCTGTCGCTGCCCTCGACCAGGGTCGACGCGTTCAACATCGACCTGGCCAACGAGTTCTCCAGGAACGGCAGGCGCTCGGGCCTGACGTTCGCGCCGGAGGGCGGCTCGGAGCGCATGCGCAAGGTGATCAACAAGATGGTCACCGAAGAAGACCTCATCCGCACCGTCACCACGGCCTACTCGCAGGGGTGGCGGCAGGTGAAGCTCTACTTCATGTGCGGGCTGCCCACCGAGCAGGACGAGGACGTGCTCGGCATCGCCGACCTGGCCAAGAAGGTCATCAAGGCGGGCCGTGAGGTGACCGGCAGCCGCGACATCCGCTGCACGGTCTCCATCGGCGGGTTCGTGCCCAAGCCGCACACCCCGTTCCAGTGGGCCGCGCAGGCCGACCACGAGACCGTCGACCGGCGGCTCAAGGCGCTGCGCGACGCGCTGCGCAGCGACAAGGAGTACGGCCGCGCCATCGGCTACCGCTACCACGACGGCAAGCCGTCCATCGTGGAGGGGCTGCTGTCGCGGGGCGACCGCAGGGTCGGCGCCGTCATCAGGGCCGTCTGGGAGGACGGCGGCCGCTTCGACGGGTGGAGCGAGTACTTCTCGTACGAGCGCTGGATGAAGGCCGCCGAGAAGGTCGGCGTCGACGTCGACTGGTACACCACCCGCGAGCGCGAGGAGAACGAGGTCCTGCCATGGGACCACCTCGACGCCGGGCTCGACCGCGAATGGCTCTGGCAGGACTGGCAGGACGCCATCTCCGGCGGCGAGGTCGAGGACTGCCGCTGGACGCCGTGCTACGACTGCGGCGTGTGCCCGACCATGGGCACCGAGATCCAGATCGGCCCCACGGGGCGGAAACTCCTTCCTCTGACGGTGGTCTAGCGCGCTCAGTGGGCGAGCCGTGTCTCGGCGTACACGTTCACGCGCGAACGCGGCTTATCCTGAGACGTAGGAACTCTTACAAGGGAAGGACGACAAGCTCTGAAACCTGTTCCCGACGGGCCACCGCCCGCGCCCACGGTGCAGCGCCTTCGCGTGCGTTACGCCAAGCGCGGCCGCCTGCGCTTCACCAGCCACCGCGACATCTCGCGGGCCGTCGAGAGGGCGGTCCGCCGTGCCGGCATTCCGGTGGCCTACAGCGCGGGCTTCTCGCCCCACCCGAAGATCTCCTACGCGGGCGCGGCGCCGACCGGCGTCGCCAGCGAAGCGGAATACCTCGAGATCGGTGTCACCGAGCCGTGCGACCCCGACCAGGTCAGACAGGGCCTGGACGCGTCGCTGCCGCCCGGTCTCGACGTTCTCGACGTTGTGGAGGCGGGCCCGGGGGGCCTGGCCGACCGCTTGGAGGTCTCCGACTGGGAGGTGCGGCTGCCCGGTGCCGACCGCGAGCTCGCCGAGGTGGCGGTGGAGAAGTTCCTCGCGGCAGGCACGGTGGAGGTCGAGCGTCTCACCAAGAAGGGCCCCCGTCGCTTCGACGCACGGGAGGCCGTCGTGAGGCTCACGGTGTCCGAGGGAACAGCCAGAACCGCAGCTCAGGTGCAAGAGGAGCCGTGTGTCATACTGCGCATGGTTGTTCGGCACATGACGCCTGCCGTTCGACCCGACGACGTGCTCACAGGGCTGCGCCTTGTGGCCGACTTCGCGCCGCCGGTTCCCCCCGAGGTGACCAGGCTGGCGCAGGGGCCGCTCGACGCGACTACTGGTGCGCTTGCCGATCCGCTCGGCCTGGACCGCGACGACACGCGCGGCGGCGAGGCGGAACCGGCGGGTGAGCACATCGCCGGTTAAGGACGTGCCCGGCGAGAGCCGAGCACGACCGCTGACAGGACTTGGCGCCGGCGCTCTCACCGAGAGCGCCGGCGGACAACGAGACACGAGGGCTCCTGCGCGGCGCGGCGACGCGCCCGGGAGCTGACGGGAGAGCGCCCGCATGCTCGACAACGAGCCCAACGCCGGGGCCACTGGCCCTGACGGGGAGACAAATGAACAGCCCCAGGTGACCAGGCGTCGCCGCTCCAGCAGGCCTGCGGGCCCTCCGCCGGAGCTGCCAGAGGAGCCGGTGTCCGTGCCGGTCACCGTCGCCGCCGCGAGGACGGCGCCGGCGGTGGTCAAGGTGGAGCCGGTGCAGATCAACGCCGTGCAGCGCGCGGCGGGTGAGCCGGCGCCTGAGCTGCTCGCCGCCGCGGAGGAAACGCCGAAGGTGAAGACCGTTCCCGCGGGTACGGCCATGCTGGCCACGCCTGCCGTGGAGACGGTGCCGGGCGGCCCGCAGGGCACGAGCCAGACCGAGAACGGCCAGGTGACCGGGGCCGAGGCGGCCGAGGAGGCCGCCGCGGAGAAGCCGAAGAAGACCACGAGGACGCGTTCCACCGCGACGACGACGCGGCGGCGTACGACGAAGAAGGCCGCCGAGGCGGAGGCCCAGGAGACGCCCGCCGAGGGCGAGGGCGCCACGCAGGACAAGGCCGCTGAGGCCGAGGCGCCCGCGCCGGCGAAGCGGACCAGGACGCGGAGGAAGGCCGCGGCGACGGCCGAGGCCGACGCCGGTGCGCAGCCGGCCGAAGGCGCCGCCGCAGGTGCCGCCACCGCCGCCGGCACGGCGACCGCCGACAGCGCGGCGACCGGCCAGAGCACGGCGACCGCTGACAGCACGGTGGCCGGCCAGAGCGCGGCCGGTGCCGCCGATGCCGTGACCGCCGGTGGAGAGGCCGCCGGTGCCGTGGCGGAGGGCGTTCAGGACGCCGGTGCCGCCGCCGAGGCTGCCGAGGAGGCGCCCGCCCGGCGTACGCGGACGACGCGTACCCGTACCAGGACGACCACCGGCACGACCAGGCGCGGCCGTGCCGCCCGCGCCGCCGAGGAGAGCGCCGAGAGCGCGCCTGAGGCGGGCGCAGAGGCCGCGGCCGGTGCGGATGCGGCGGCGACCACCGAGGTGGCCGCCGAGCAGGCCGGAGAGGCCGCTCAGGGCGCCGTGGCGGCGGCCGGGAGCCAGGGCGAGGACGTCCAGGACGCGAAGGCCGAGAGCGCCGAGGACGTCCGGGCCACGGCGAACACCACCGCGGACACCACCGCGGACATTACGGCGGACACCGCTGAGGACACAGCGGACACCACGGCGGACACCGCCGAGGACGCTGAGGACGCTGAGGACATCGACGAGATCCTGCCCGAGGACGAGCCGCTCGACGACGAGCCCGCCGGCGAGGACCTCGACGAGGACACCGTGCGGCAGAGCCTGCTCGCCGACCCCTTCGCGCTGAACGCGCGCAGGGAGTCCGAGCCCGGCACCACGTTCCTGCGGCCCGCCGCGATCTTCGAGCCGCTGTTCCAGGCGCCCGACCCGAGCAAGGCCAAGCCGGCCGTGCCGCGCAGGACCGAGCCGGAGCCCGATCCGGCCGACGCCGACGACGTCGTGGACGAGACGGTCACCGACGAGGAGACCGACCTCGACACGCCCGAGGAGCACGAGGAAGAGACCGGTGGCCGCCGCCGTCGCCGCCGCAGGGGCGGCCGTGGCCGCGGCAAGTCCCGCGAGCGCGACGAGTCCGAGGACGCCGAAGAGCAGCAGGCGGAGGAGGAGCGCGAGGAGGAGCCGGTCGCCGAGGAGACGCCGCAGGAGGAAGAGGTCTCCACCTCGCGTCGCCGCCGCCGTCGCCGCCGCAGGGGCACCGACGAGAACATCGAGCCGTCCAGCGACGACCCGCCGAACACGGTGGTGCGCATCCGCGCGCCGCGCTCCGGCCGCGCTACCGCGCTCGACACCGCCACCGACGGCGTGCAGAGCGTGCGCGGCTCGACCCGGCTCGAGGCCAAGAAGCAGCGCCGCCGCGAGGGGCGCGAGCTGGGCCGCCGGCGTCCGCCGATCATCACCGAGTCGGAGTTCCTCGCCCGCCGCGAGTCGGTCGACCGGATGATGGTGGTGCGCCGCCAGGGCGACCGCACGCAGATCGCGGTGCTCGAGGACGGCGTGCTCGTCGAGCACTACGTCAACCGCGAGGCCAGCCAGTCCTACGTGGGCAACGTCTACCTCGGCAAGGTGCAGAACGTGCTGCCCTCGATGGAGGCGGCCTTCGTCGACATCGGCAAGGGCAGGAACGCCGTCCTGTACGCCGGTGAGGTGAACTTCGACACCGCCGGGCTCGAAGGCCAGCCGAAGCGGATCGAGTCGGCGCTGAAGTCGGGGCAGTCGGTGCTGGTGCAGGTCACCAAGGACCCGATCGGCCACAAGGGCGCGCGGCTCACCTCGCAGATCAGCCTGCCGGGGCGCTACCTCGTCTACGTTCCCGACGGGTCGATGACCGGCATCAGCCGCAAGCTGCCCGACAAGGAGCGCAGCCGCCTCAAGAGCATCCTGAAGAAGGTCATGCCGGAGAACGCCGGCGTGATCGTGCGGACGGCGGCCGAGGGCGCCTCCGAGGAGGAGCTGGCCCGCGACGTGGCCAGGCTGTCGGCGCAGTGGGAGAACATCCAGAAGAAGGCCAAGTCGGCCAGCCCGCCCGAGCTGCTGTCGGCCGAGCCGGACCTGACGATCCGGGTCGTGCGTGACGTCTTCAACGAGGACTTCACGAACCTGGTCGTGCAGGGCGACGACGCCTGGGACACGGTGGACGAGTACGTCAAGTACGTGGCTCCCCACCTGGCCGAGCGGCTGTCGAAGTGGGACATCGAGCAGGGCGACGTCTTCGAGCACTACCGCATCGACGAGCAGCTCGCCAAGGCGCTGGAGCGCAAGGTGTGGCTGCCGAGCGGCGGTTCGCTGGTCATCGACCGCACCGAGGCGATGACCGTCGTCGACGTCAACACCGGCAAGTTCACCGGCCAGGGCGGCAACCTGGAGGAGACCGTCACCAGGAACAACCTGGAGGCGGCCGAGGAGATCGTCCGCCAGCTCCGGCTGCGCGACATCGGCGGCATCATCGTCATCGACTTCATCGACATGGTGCTGGAGTCCAACCGCGACCTGGTGCTGCGGCGGCTGCTGGAGTGCCTGGCCCGTGACAGGACCAAGCACCAGGTGGCCGAGGTCACCTCGCTGGGTCTGGTCCAGATGACCCGTAAGCGGGTCGGCCAGGGGCTGCTGGAGGCGTTCTCGACGCCGTGCGAGTGCTGCAACGGGCGTGGCCTGCTGATTTCCACCGAGCCTGTCGACGGCAAGCCCGAGCCGCGTGGCACGCAGGGCAAGATGGCGGTCGAGAAGGCGGTCGCGGAGAAGGTTTCCGCGGCCAAGGACACCTCCGGCCGTGATACCGTGACCGGTGCGCTTGATGACGTCCCGGCTGAGGACGACCAGGCAAACCAGACTTCCGGCAGGGGGCGGCGACGCTCGCGCCGAGCCAAGTCCGCCGAGTAGCTCTCGGCGAGCTTCCGACGATCCGTCCGGTTCGCCTAGGGCCCGGTCATCCGGTACCCTGGTGAACCGGTGCGTCAGGTGACGTGCCCTGTTGGCGCGCTTACTAAGGTTCGTCGGTGACCGACCGGCCGAATGACGGGCGCAGCATTCGGCGGCCTCCTCTCCGTGAGGCGGCTGATGATCGAAAGCAACAGTGAGTCAGTAGAAGGGTTCCGCGGTGTACGCGATCGTTCGTTGCGGCGGCAGGCAGCAGAAGGTCTCCGTCGGTGACGTCCTCGAGGTGGACAAGGTCGCCGGCGAGGTCGGCTCTTCGGTAGCGCTGCCGACGGTGCTCGTCGTCAACGATGGCGACGTGACGACCGAGGCGGGCAAGTTCACGGTCAACGCCGAGATCATCGGCGAGACCAAGGGCCCGAAGATCAACATTCTCAAGTACAAGAGCAAGACCGGTTACAAGAAGCGCCAGGGCCACCGCCAGCGGTACACCCAGGTGAAGATCACCGGCATCGAGCAGGCCTGACGGGAGTTTGAGAGATGGCACACAAGAAGGGCGCGTCGTCCACCCGGAACGGTCGTGACTCCAACGCCCAGCGCCTTGGTGTGAAGCGCTTCGGCGGTCAGCTGGTGAACGCGGGCGAGATCATCGTCCGTCAGCGCGGCACCCACTTCCACCCCGGCGACAACGTCGGCCGTGGTGGCGATGACACGCTGTTCGCGCTCAAGGCCGGTCACGTGCAGTTCGGCGTCAAGCGCGGCCGTCGAGCCGTGAGCATCGTTCCCGTCGCGGAGTAAGGTTTCTCCTTCGACTTTCAGGGGTGGATCGACCGATCGCGTGTCGATCCGCCCCTTTTTGCTGTTCGTACGGCCTGGGGATGCTCCCGTAGCGGCCGGTGCGTTGTGGGTATGAGAGGCCTCCTTACGGGGGCGATGGAGGGATAGGGCATGCCGGACTTCGTGGACCAGGTGGTCCTGCACGTCAAGGCCGGTGACGGAGGGAACGGGTGCGCCTCCATCCACCGGGAGAAGTTCAAGCCGCTCGGCGGCCCCGACGGGGGCAACGGCGGGCGCGGGGGTGACGTCATCCTGGAGGTCGACCCCAACACGGCGACCCTGCTCGACTACCACCGCCGCCCGCACCGCAAGGCGCCCAACGGCAAGCAGGGGCAGGGGTCGCACCGCGACGGCGCCAACGGCGACGACGTGATCCTGCCGGTGCCCAACGGCACCGTGGTCAAGGACGCCGCCACGGGTGAGGTGCTGGTCGACCTCGTGGGGGCCGGTACGCGGTACGTCATCGCGCAGGGCGGCCGCGGCGGTCTCGGCAACGCGGCCCTGGCCACCGCCAAGCGCAAGGCGCCCGGGTTCGCGCTGCTCGGCGAGCCGGGCGACGAGCTCGACGTGGTGCTCGAGCTGAAGAGCGTCGCGGACGTCGCGCTGGTCGGGTTCCCGAGCGCGGGCAAGAGCTCGCTGATCGCGGCGCTGAGCGCGGCCAAGCCGAAGATCGCCGACTACCCGTTCACCACGCTGATCCCCAACCTGGGCGTGGTGACCGCGGGCGAGAACGTGTTCACGGTCGCCGACGTCCCCGGCCTCATCCCCGGCGCGTCGGAGGGCAAGGGCCTCGGCCACGAGTTCCTGCGCCACGTCGAGCGCTGCGACATGCTCGTGCACGTCATCGACTGCGCCACCATGGAGCCGGGCCGCGACCCCATCACCGACTACGAGGTCATCGAGGCCGAGCTGCACGCGTACGGGAAGCTGGAGGACCGGCCGCGGCTCGTCGTGCTCAACAAGACCGACGTTCCCGACGCACGCGAGCTGGCCGAGCTGGTCAGGCCCGAGTTCGAGGAGCGGGGGCTGCGGGTCTTCACGATCTCGGCGGCCACCCGCGAGGGGTTGCGCGAGCTCGCGTACGCGATGGGCGAATGGGTCGCCGCGGCCAGGGCCGCCAAGCCGATCGAGGAGCCCACGCGCCTGGTGATCAGGCCCAAGCAGCTCGGCGAGGCCGGGTTCACGGTGCGGCGGGTCAACGACAACCTGTTCCAGATCACCGGTGAGAAGCCGGAGCGGTGGATCAGGCAGACCGACTTCACCAACGACGAGGCCGTCGGTTACCTCGCCGACCGGCTGGAGCGGCTGGGGGTCGAGGAGGAGCTGGTCAAGGCCGGTGCCGAGCCGGGGGCCGAGGTGGTCATCGGGCCGATGGAGGGCGGTTACGTCTTCGACTGGCAGCCGACGGTGAACGCCGAGTCCGTACGCCAGGGCCCGCGCGGCACCGACAACCGCCTCGGCTGACCGCGTCCGGCGGGGATCGAGGCGCCGCGTGAGGCGCTTTCAGGGCGGGCCGTGTGTCCTTGGCCGGGAGGGCGTTCTCCGGGGCGCTGAGCCGGTCTCTGGGCCGGCTGCCGTGTCGGCTTCCGTGCCGGTTTCTGGGCCGGTTTCTGGGCCGGTTTCTGGGCCGGGTTTTCGGGCCTGTCTCAGGGGTTGAGCACGATTCAGGTCGTCCTCGGGTCAGCGGATAGGCTTCCACACGTGCGGGAACGGATCAGCTCAGCGTCGAAAGTCGTTGTCAAGGTCGGCTCCTCCTCGCTCACCACCCCTCAGGGAACGATCGACGTCGATAGGGTCGATGCCCTGGTGGACGTGCTGGCGGCGCGGCGCCGGGCCGGGACGCAGATCGTCCTGGTCTCCTCGGGAGCGATCGCGGCGGGCCTCGGCCCGCTCGGGCTGAGCACGCGACCGCGCGACCTCGCCACCCAGCAGGCCGCCGCATCCGTCGGCCAGGGCGTGCTGGTGGCCCGCTACACCTCCTCGTTCGCCCGCTACTCGCTGCGCGTCGGCCAGGTGCTGCTGACCGCCGACGACATGATGCGCCGCGCGCACCACGCCAACGCCCAGCGCACCCTCAACCGGCTGCTCGAGCTCGGCATCGTGCCCATCGTCAACGAGAACGACACGGTCGCGACGGACGAGATCCGCTTCGGCGACAACGACCGGCTCGCGGCGCTGGTGACGCACCTCATCCACGCCGAGGCGCTGATCCTGCTGTCGGACGTCGACGCACTCTACGACGGCCCGCCGAGCCGCAGCGGCTCGCGCCGGCTGGCCGAGATCCGCGGCCCCGAGGACCTCGTCGGGGTCGAGCTGGGCAAGAACGGCGCCTCCGTCGGCACCGGCGGCATGGTGACCAAGGTGCAGGCGGCCAGGATCGCCACCGGAGCCGGCGTGCCCGTGGTGCTCACCGCGGCCGCCCACGCGGCCCAGGCGCTGGCCGGCGCCGACGTCGGCACCTACTTCCACCCCGACGGCCGCCACCCGGGCACGCGGCTGCTGTGGCTCGCCCACGCCACCACCGGGCGCGGCCGGCTCCACCTCGACCAGGGCGCGGTCGAGGCCATCGTGGGCCGCCGCAAGTCGCTGCTGCCCGCCGGGGTGACCTCGGTGGAGGGTGACTTCGCCGCGGGCGATCCGGTTGACCTGTGCGCCCCGCACGGCGGCGTGGTGGCCCGCGGGCTGGTGAACTTCGACGCCGCCGAGATCCCCGGCCTGCTCGGGCGCTCGACCAAGGAACTCGCCAGCACGCTGGGGCCCGAATATGAGCGCGAGCTGATCCACCGCGACGACATGGTCATACTGGAATCCCACAACTGAACGTTCCACCGAGGAGCACGCGATGTCCGAAGAGTTCCTGAGCGTCGCCCGCGCGGCACGAGAGGCCGCCGCCGAGCTGGCCCCGCTGCCGCGGGCGCCCAAGGACCGGGCGTTGCGCGCCCTCGCCGACGCCCTGGTCGCCCACGCCGCCGAGCTGGTCGCGGCCAACGCCGAGGACGTCGAGCGGGCCAAGGCCCAGGGCACGTCCGAGGCGATGATCGACCGGCTGCGGCTCGACGAGGCCAGGATCGCCGCCATCGCCGACGCCGTACGCCAGGTGGCCGACCTGCCCGACCCGGTCGGTGAGGTGGTGCGCGGCTCGACCCTGCCCAACGGGCTCGAGCTGCGCCAGATCAGGGTGCCGCTGGGTGTGATCGGCATCATCTACGAGGGCCGCCCCAACGTCACCGTCGACGCCGCCGCGCTCTGCCTCAAGAGCGGCAACGCGGTGCTGCTGCGCGGTTCGTCCAGCGCCTACTCCTCCAACACCGCGCTCGTCCGCGTCATGCAGGAGGCGCTGGAGGGCACCGAGGTGCCGGCCGGGGCCGTGCAGCTCGTGCCGGGGCAGAGCCGCGACTCGGTCAAGGAGCTCATGCGGGCCCGCGGCCTGGTCGACGTGCTGATCCCGCGCGGCGGCGCCTCTTTGATCAACTCGGTGGTCGAGGAGTCCACGGTGCCGGTGATCGAGACCGGCGTCGGCAACTGCCACGTCTACGTCGACGCCGAGGCCGACGTCGACCTGGCCGTGCAGATCCTGGTCAACGCCAAGGCGCAGCGGCCGTCGGTGTGCAACGCCGCCGAGACGTTCCTCGTCCACGAGGACATCGCCGACGCGTTCGTGCCCAAGGCGCTGGCGGCGCTGCGCGAGGCCGGCGTGACCGTCCACGGCGACGAGCGGATCGCCGCCTACGACCCGCGGGTCGTTCCCGCCACCGAGGACGACTTCGCCGCCGAATACCTCTCGCTCGACATCGCCGCCGCCGTGGTCGGCTCGCTGGAGGAGGCCGTGGCCCACATCAGGCGCTACGGCTCCGCTCACACCGACGCCATCGTCACCCGGTCGCAGCGGGCCGCCCGCAGGTTCGTCGCGCTCGTCGACTCGGCCGCCGTGGCGGTCAACGCCTCCACCAGGTTCACCGACGGCGGCGAGTTCGGCTTCGGCGCCGAGATCGGCATCTCCACCCAGAAGCTGCACGCGCGCGGCCCGATGGGCCTGCCCGAGCTCACCTCGACCAAGTGGGTCTATACGGGCGAAGGACATCTGCGCACCTCAGAGGGCACGGTGGTGGCCGGTTAGTCGGCGTGTCGGCCTGACCGGCGCGGGTGGCGTCGCTTGACTGGAGCACATGGAAATCGTCGTCGCCCTCGCCTTCTCCGCTGCGGTGCTGCTCGGCGCCGACCGGCTCATGCTGTGGCTGGAGCGCCGAGGTCACGTTCACTGGCGCAGGAAAGGGCGCAGGCGGCTGTCGGACGAGCCTGTCACGCGGCTCGACAGCATGCTCTCCGACCACACACGCCGATAAACCTTCGGCGTGCCTCAAGCGATGACAGCGGCACCGGCGCTAGGGTTGTGTCCCTTATGGGCGCGCCGGGCGGGGAGGGACGGTGAGCAAGCTCGGCAAGGTCGGGCCGTACAGCCTGGTCGAGCGGCTCGGCCGGGGTGGCATGGGCGAGGTGTACCTCGCGACCACCCGCCGCGGCGAGCGAGTCGCGCTCAAGGTCCTGCACGACCTAGCCGAAGACGAGACCTCGCGCATCCGGTTGGAGCGCGAGGTCCGAGCGCTGCGCAGGGTCGAGAGCCCGTACGTCGCCAAGGTGCTCGACGCGGACCTCGACGGTGCGCGGCCGTACCTGGTGATGGAGCACATCGAGGGCGACACGCTGCTGGAACGCGTGCGCAAGGAGGGCCCGCTCGACGTCTCCGAGCTGGTCGAGCTGGCGCAGGGCATCGCCGCCGCCCTGGCGATCATCCACGCGGCCGGGGTCGTGCACCGCGACCTCAAGCCGGGCAACATCATCATGAGCGCGCGCGGCCCGGTGCTCATCGACTTCGGCATCGCCCAGGTGCTCGACGCGACGCGGCTGACCATGACCGGTACGTTCCTCGGCACCCCCGGCTACACCGCGCCGGAGATCTTCGCCGACGAGCAGGTCGACTCGCCCGCCGACGTGCACGCCTGGGCCGCGACGGTGGCGTTCGCGGCGACGGGGCGGCCGACGTTCGGGCGGGGCACGGCCGAGGCGCAGATGTACGCGGTGCTCAACGGCCAGGCCGACCTCAAGGGCGTGCCCGTCGAGCTGCTGCCGCTGATCCGGGCGGCGCTCAACAGGGAACCCGGTAAGCGGCCCACGGCGGCGCTGCTGGCCGACCGGCTGTCCAGGCTGGCCAAGGCCACGAGCGCGGCTGAGAGCGAGCCTCAGGCGGCCTCAGGGCGCGTTGCCGACGCCGGCGAGGAGCCCGGCAAGGGGGCGGCCGTGCGCGGCAGGACGGCGCCTGACGAGGCCGCGCCGCCGCGCGGCGATGGCAGGGCCAGAAGCCGGCCCAACGCGCCCGCCGAGGGCAAGGTGCCGCCGCCGCGCGGCCGGGGGAGCCGGGTCGTGCCGGAGAGCGGGCGCGCCGGTCGCGCCCTGCCGGAGGGCGGGCGTCCTGGACGTGCCGTGCCCGAGGCCGGGCGTCCCGGGCGGAGCGTGCCCGAGGCCGGACGCGCCGGGCGCGCCGTACCGGAGGGCGGGCGTCCCGGGCGGGCCGTGCCCGAGAGCGGCAGGGCCGCGAGCCGGGCGGTGCCCGACGGCAAGGGTCAGGCGCTCGCGCGCAGCCGGGCCGAGGGCAAGGTACCGCCGCCGCGCGGGCGTACCGGTGCCGACGGCAAGACCACCGGGCCCAGGGCCAAGGTCACCGCGTCGCGGCAGCGCGCGGCGGCGGCCGTCAGGAGCAGGACCGCCACGCAGGACCGGCGCAAGAGCGCGGGGCTGCGCGAGACGCACACCACGCTGCCCGCGGGCAATGGCGCGCTGCTGCTGCTCGCGGTGCTGGCCGTGCCGTGCGTGGTGGTGTCGGTGATCTGGCCGATCGCCTCCATCGCCATCACGACGCTGTTCGTGGTCCTGACCAGGACCCTGTGGATGAGCCACTGGATGGTCTGGAAGCGCAGCTCCCGGCGTACGCGGGTGCTGCTGCGGGTGCTGCTGTTCCCCATCGCGCTGGCCGGGGCGGCGTCGTCGGCCGTCGTGTGGCCGGGCGTGCCGGTCGCGGTGGCGGCGGGCGGTGCGCTGTGGGCCACCGGCGGCGGTGAGATCACCCCCGACTGGTGGCAGGAGGCGGCGCCCGTGACCGTGGCCGGGGTGGTGTTCGGGATGTTCTGCGGCGGGATCACCGGGCGCGAGATCGAACGAGTCGGGCAGCGGCTGCCCGAGCTGCGCAGGGAAGGGCTGCGCGCGCTGGCCGTGCTGGGCGGGTTCGTCGCGCTGTGCGCGGCCGCCGTACGCGCCATCGCGCTGCTGCTGTGACCCTGCGGCGCCGCTGTGACCTGCGGGTCGCCGGTGTTGGCCCGCCGCTGCGGTGCGGCGGGCCGGCGCGGCCGATCAAGCGGATCCGCCGCGCGGAGGCGGTGTCGTACTCGGTCGCGGCGAGCCCGGCCGTGTCGGGCCCGGTCATGTCGGGCCCGGTCGTGTCGGACTCGGCCGTGTCGGGCCCGGTCGTGTCGTAACCGGTCGCGACGGGCCCGTCGTGTCGGGCTCGGTCGCGGGTGCGCTCAGTCGCGGCGGGCGAAGCGGTTGAAGATGCGCTCGCCCGCGTTGACCGCGCCCTCGGCGACGTCGCGCAGCACGCCGATGAACGGGTCCTGCGACTGCTGCCAGGACGCGCGGTAGGACTCCGCCGCCGCCTTGATCTCGTCGGTGACCCGCGCATGGACGTCGTCCTCCCTGCGGGGGTAGTCGCCGCCGATGATCCGGTCGTACGCGCCGCTGCGCTGCCACTTGTCCAGCTCCGCCACGCGCACCACCGCGAACGGGTGGGTCGTGCCGAGCAGGTTGAGCACCTTGAGGAAGCCGTCGCGAAGGTCGCCTGCGGTGTCGTACTCCTGGAACTGCTCCAGGAACGCCTCGATGTTCATCTCGTGGGTGTAGTCACCGCCGGCGAGCTTCATCAGCGCGCGCTTGGCCGACTCGGGGTTCTGTGCCACGAGCAGGCCGCCGCGGTCGGACGACAGCTCGGACTTGCGGTACCACTCCTCCAGGCCCGCGACGATCGCCCGCAGGCCGATGTAGCCGAGCGGGATCCAGGCGACGCGGGTGGCGAGGCGGGTGAGGATGTCGAGCATCGTCCGGTAGACCGCGTGCCCCGACAGGATGTGGGCGGTCTCGTGGCCGATGACGAAGCGCTGCTCCTCCTCGTTCATGAGGTTGAGCAGACCGGTGGTCACGACGATGAACGGGTCGTCGAAGCCGATCGCCTTGGCCTGCACCTGCGGGTCCTGCTGGACGTAGATCTCCGGGATCCGATGCAGGTCGAGGGTGTAGGCGGCGTCGCGGCCCATGTCGTAGAGGGAGCGGAACTGGGTCTCGCTCACTCGTACGGCCGACGCGAGGTACATCAAGCGGAGCCGGCGCTCACTGACGAGGCCGGACATCTGCTTGAGAACGGTGTCGAACCCACTCAACTTGCGCAGAGCGACCAGGGCGGACCGGTCTGCGGGGTGTTCGTAGGCTCGGGACGAGATGCCTGGCAGTTGGACGCGATTGCGGTCCGGGGTGGTCGTCATGCCCGGCATGCTACGTCCGCAACGGAAGTGATGCGCGGTCATCCTGAAGGGGGGTGCCGTCGAGTTGTCGGAGAGAGTCCGCGTAAGGTCCGTTTCATGATGAATGCGCCTGGTGTGCAGGGGAAGCGGCGAGTAGGTGTGATGGGCGGGACGTTCGACCCCATCCACCACGGGCACCTCGTCGCCGCCAGCGAGGTGGCACACCACTTCCAGCTCGACGAGGTGGTCTTCGTCCCGACCGGCCGGCCGTACCAGAAGTCGGAGCGCGAGGTGTCGGCGGCGGAGGACCGCTACCTGATGACGGTCATCGCGACCGCCTCGAACCCCCGCTTCTCCGTCAGCCGGGTGGACATCGACCGTCCGGGGCCGACGTTCACGATCGACACCCTGCGCGATATTTCGGAGATTTACGGTCCTGAGGTCGAGCTGTACTTCATCACCGGCGCCGACGCGCTCGGCGCCATCCTCGGCTGGCAGAGCGCCGACGAGTTGTTCCAGCTCGCCCACTTCGTCGGTTGCACCCGCCCCGGCCACACCCTGCACGACCCCGGTCTGCCGGAGGGACGGGTGACGCTGCTGGAGATCCCCGCCCTGGCCATCTCGTCGTCGGAGTGCCGGCAGCGCGTCGCCAAGGGCGAGCCCATCTGGTATCTGGTGCCCGACGGAATCGTGCAGTACATCAACAAGCGAGGGCTGTATCGCTCGGCCGGATGAGCCTGCTCAGGGCGTCCTCGTGGCGTAGGTGGGGGGTTTCGGCCCGGAAGGGTACCCTCAAACATAAGGGCATGCTGCCGACACAGGAGGACAGACCCGCATCGTGACCGCATCTGACAAGGCCGTCCAGCTCGTGCGCATCGCCGCGGAGGCCGCGGCCGACAAGCTGGCCGATGACATTCTGGCCTACGACGTGAGCGAACAGCTCGTCATCACCGACGCCTTCCTGCTCTGCTCCGCCACCAACGACCGCCAGGTCCGCGCCATCGTCGACGAGATCGAAGAGCGGCTGCGCACCGAGGCCGACGCCAAGCCCGTACGCCGCGAAGGCGAGCGCGAAGGGCGGTGGGTGCTGCTCGACTACATCGACATCGTCGTGCACGTACAGCACGAAGAGGACCGCACGTACTACGCGCTCGAGCGTCTGTGGAAGGACTGCCCGGCCATCACGCTGCCGGAGAGCGTCATGCAGGCCAACCTCCAGCGGGCGCGCGCGTGACCGACCGACACGACCTGGCGCTTCGCGCCGATTGCGAGCGGTCCGCATGAGCAAAAGGATCGTGTGCCTGCGTCACGGCCAGACCCTGTGGAACGTCGAGCAGCGTTTCCAGGGCCACTCCGACATCCCCCTCGACGAGACCGGCATAGCGCAGGCCGAGCGTGCGGCCTCGCTGCTGGCCGCGCTGCGGCCCACCATGATCGTCTCCTCCGACCTCCAGCGGGCCCACGTCACCGCACAGGCCCTCGGCCGTCTCGTCGGTCTCGACGTGGCGATCGACAAGGACCTCCGCGAACGCGGCGGCGGCGAATGGGAAGGGCTCACCCGCGACGAGATCGCCGCCCGGTGGCCCGAGGAGTACGCCGCCTGGGAGGCCCCGGGCGGAGAGCCTGTCACCGAGGTCGCCGCCAGGGTCGCCAACGCCATGCGGCGCTGGGCGGCCCGCCTGGACGACGACGGGCTCCTCGTCGTCGCCTCCCACGGCGCCGCCCTGCGGCTCGGCATCTGTGAGCTGCTCGGCCTGCCCGAGCAGCTCTGGCCCGCCATCGGCGGGCTGGGCAACTGCTCCTGGTCCGTCCTGCAGGAGGGGCGGCGCGGGTGGCGGCTGCTCGAGCACAACGCCGGCACGCTGCCCGAGCCGGTGCGCAGCGACGACAAGCCGGAAGCGGAGGTCTGACCTCCTGGCCGGGTGCGGTCCCGGCTCGTAGGTCTCCTCCTTCCCGCCGGGTGCCGGCCCGTGCGAACGGGCTGCACCCGGCTTGCCGCATGCCCGCGCCCATCCGATGGGGCCAGGGGTTGCGGTCCGGCCTCCAGCACCACGGCTCTGTAGCCGGCCGAGTCCGCGGGCCGGTGCGTTGGCGGGGCGGCTCCGGTGAGGGTGTGCACGGACGGTCGGGGAGGGCCGGTGCCAGGTTCCGTACGGACGGTCGGGGAGGGCCGGTGCCAGGTCCCGTACGGACGGTCGGCCAGGGCTGGGAGCGGCCGCGCCGGGGTGCGTTCGAGGGGCGGGTGAGGCCCGCCGGGCTTCCGGGGCGGTTGCGATTAGGCGAATCGGGCCGGTTGGCTATATGCTCTCGGAGCGCCGCAACGGGTGGACTCGAAGCGGTGACCAGGGGCTATAGCGCAGTTGGTAGCGCGCCTCCATGGCATGGAGGAGGTCTGGGGTTCGAATCCCCATAGCTCCACGTTCGAAAACCTTGCCCCGCTGATCGCCGGGCAAGGTTTTCTGCTGTACGGAGCCTGTGTCCTCGCTGTACGGCCCCCGCGTCTTCGGCCTCCGGCGGTGCGGGGTCGAATCGCGTTCTGGGATGACATGCGGAAGGCCGGGCGGAGGGCCCGGCCTTCAGGGGGATGAACGGGTCAGTGCTGGACCGCCTGGCGATGCGCGGCGCGGCTCGCGGGGACGGCGGTCAGGCTGAGGACCACCGTGACGACCCCGACGATCCAGGACGTCCAGGACGCCCCCTGGCCCTCGGTGTACGTGATGGCCCACGGGGCGATGAACAGCAGCACACCCCACAGGGCGTTGAGCCATTCCGTCGCCACCACGCCCGGCTTCGCCAGGGACACGAGCGAGGTGAGCGCGATGAGGACACCCAGGACGATCAGCGAAGCGGCGGCACCCGAAGCGCCGTCGACCCAGATCGGGGAGAGTGCCGCGTAGATGCCGGCGACCAGGGTGACCCAGTCCTGCCAGCGTGACCATGCCTTCATGAGAACCTCCGCCAGTGGCGTGTGTACTCGGCTGGCCTGTTCGGTCAGTCGATCGCTGCAACCCGGGAAGGGCGGCAGCGATTTCACGGTGGCATGTGACCTTTCCCACATTGTATGTCCCTGTGAGTGAGGTGTTGCGCGGTCGTGGGCGGAGCGGTCACAGGCGGTTGTAGCGGGTGGCGAGTTCGTACGTCGTCTTCGCCAGCTGCTCGCGCAACTCCGGCGGCGACAGGACCTCGGCGTCGGTGCCCAGGCGCAGGAACTCGCACACCGCGTGCTCGATCGACTCGATCGGCACCGTCACCCGCGTCCAGCCCTCCTCGTCGGGCGGCGAGGCGGTCTCCCGGGCGGCCGCCACCACGCCGGGCGTCATCAGGTCGGCCAGGCGCTCGACGCCGCGCGGCGACAGCCGTACGACCGCCTCGCCCCACCGCAGGCGGGCCTCGAACTCGGCGAGGTACCCCTCCCAGTACGCCTGCAGGTCGAAGTCCGCCGGACGGGTGAAGCCGCCGGGCAGCGTGTGCAGCTCGAGGATCTGCGAGACGCGATATGTGCGTACGTGCTCGCCGGAGCGCGCCACCAGGTACCAGCGTCCGGCCTTGATGACCAGCCCGTACGGCTCCAGCCGCCGCTCCACTTCCTGAGGCTCGCGCCAGCGCCGGTAGCGGACCTGGAGCGGGCGCTCGTTCCAGACGGCGTCGGCCACGGCCGGCAGGTGGGTGACGGGCTCCGGGTCCCGGTACCAGGTGGGCGCGTCGAGGAGGAAGCGTTCCTGGATGCGTCCTGCGCGGTCGCGCAGCTCCACCGGCAGTGCGGCCATCAGCTTGAGCTGCGCCGCCGCCACCACCGCGCCGAGGCCCAGCTCGGCGGCGGGGCCGGGCAGCCCGGCGAGGAACAGCGACTCGGCCTCGTCGGCGGTCAGGCCGGTCAGGCGGGTGCGGTAGCCGTCGAGGAGCTGGTATCCCCCTTTGGGGCCCGCGTCGCCGTAAAGGGGGATGCCGGCCGCGTGGAGGGACTCGACGTCGCGGTAGATGGTGCGTACGGACACCTCCAACCGCTCCGCCAGCTCCTGGGCGGTCATCCGGCCGCGCGTCTGCAACAGCAGCAGGATGGACACCAGGCGGGAGGCACGCATATCACTGACACTACCTGTCAGTGATTGCGTCTTACCGTGCCGCGCATGAACGACTTCGACTTCCTCGCCGGTCGCTGGAACGTCCGCAGCCGGCGCCTCGTCAAGCCCCTGTCGGGAAGCGACGCATGGGAGGAGTTCCCCGGCTTCGCGGTGGTCACCCGGCACTTCGGCGGCGCGGCCAGCGTCGATGAGATCGAGTTCCCGACCAAGGGGTTCAGCGGGATGACCGTGCGGGTGTACGACGCACGGGCCGGGCAATGGTCCATCTACTGGGCGAACAGCGCCATAGGGCGGCTGGACACCTCGGCCATGGTGGGCGAGTTCGACGGGGACCGCGGGGAGTTCCACGGCGAGGAGACCGTGGCGGGGCGGCGGGTGCGGTGCAGGTTCATCTGGACGGTACTGGGCCCCGACGCGGCCAGGTGGGAGCAGGCGTTCTCCGATGACGGAGGGCGTACGTGGGAGACGAACTGGACGATGGACTTCAGCCGGGCGTGACGGCCTGCGTCCCGGAGGGGAGCGGGTGCGTGGTCGCATCGGCGTTGCTGCGTGCCCACAGGACGGCGGCGACGGCCCCGGCGGCGATCAGCAGGACGAGCCCGCCCGCCACGATCACCCACCACCAGGCGGACCTGGGCGGTTTGGCCTCGTAGACGGGCACATCGGGGAGCAGGTCGGGGGTGAACGGGAGCCGCTGCGTATGGGGCGACTCCGCCGAGCCCTGCGGGAGCCGGGCCGGGCGCGGGAAGCGATGCCTGATCGTCCGGTCGGCATCGGGATCGGAGCCGGAATCGAGGTTGATGGTGGGCTCGAAGTCGGGGGTGCGATCGGGAGCGGGGTCGGGGGCGGGCTCGCGCGGGCCGGGCTGCTCTTCCGTCATGATCCCCTCAGACGAGCTGATCCGGTAGGGATTTACGCGGACATTGTCACACTTCTCCCTGCTGCGTCGTCCAGCCTTCATGACATCTGTACTCGTCACAGGAGGAAGCGGGCGGCTCGGGCGCGTGGTGCTGGAGAAGCTGGTCGCAGCGGGGTACGACGTGCGGGCCGCGAGCCGCTCCCGCAGGCCGGGCATCGAAGGCGTGCGGTGGGTGACGGCGGACCTGACGACCGGGGCCGGGGTGGCCGAGGCCGTGTCGGGCGCCGACGTCGTCGTGCACCTGGCCTCGGCGCCGTACAAGGGGCGCTACACCCGGCAGGTGGAGCTCGGCGGCACGGCGGTGCTGCTCGCGGCGGCGCGCGAAGCCGGGGTGCGGCATCTCGTCTACGTCTCGATCGTGGGCGTGGATCGGGTGCCGTGGGGATACTTCCGTACGAAGGCACGCGCGGAGCAGCTCGTCCGGGACGGCGGCGTGCCCTGGAGCATCGTGCGGGCCACCCAGTTCCACGAGTTCGTGGCCGAGGCGTTCAAGAAGATGGCCGGGCTCGGCGTCATGATCGTCGATCCCGGTGTCCCGGCTCGGCCGGTGGACGTGCGCGACCTGGCCGGCCACCTGGTCGGGGTGGTCGCCCGTGGGCCCATCGGTGCGGTCGAGGAGTACGGCGGGCCTCAGACCCTCACCATGGAAGACGCCGCACGGCGGTGGCTGCGGGCGCGCGGGCTGCGGCGGCCGGTGCTGCGGTTGCGCGTGCCCGGCGCGCTCGGCCGTGCCTTCCGCGCCGGGCACCTCGTCACGGAGGCCGCCCCCGCGGGCACGATCACGTGGGACGACTACCTGGCCGGGGGCTCCGTTGAGCATCCTTGCCGGCAGGAGTGAGACGGCCGCCGAGGGTGCTCAGGCGACCGTGGGCGGCTGACCCGGCCTTTCCCGGGCTACTGCTGGGACGGGGGCTGGTAGCCCTGCTGCGGCGGCTGCCAGCCCTGCTGCGGCGGCTGCCCGCCGGGCTGGACCTGCTGCCCGGGCTGCTGCGGTCCCCAGCCGGGCTGTCCGAGGCCGGGCTGCGGCTGAGCGCCCTGCTCGGGCTGCCACGGCGCCTGCCACTCCGGCTGCTGCCCAGGCTGCGGCCAGCCGGGCTGCGCGTGATGGCCGGGCTGGGTGGGCCAGGTCTGCGGCTGCCCGGCGGCCGGTCGCGGGATGCGGCGGGCGACCACGCCGAAGATCAGCAGTGTTATGCCGGCCACCTGCGTCAGGATCGTGAACGTGCTGTTGATCAGCAGGCCGATCTCGTACCCGAACACATCGATCAGTTGACGGAGGAAGAAGCTGATGGCGGTCTGACCGATGAGCCCGATGAACAGCACGACGCACCCGGCGATGCCGAGCGAGGATCCGCGACCGTGGTCCTTCTTGCGCACCGCCATCAGGATGATCCCACCGATCAGGACGATGACCATGAGCAAGACGTTGACGAGAGTGGTGATGAGGCTGAGCATGGCCATCCGGTGAAATCTCCCAAGGGGGACGAAAGGTGACCTGACGACGCTACGCGGGTCGGCGGAGATCGTCCACCGCATGTGTGATCGAGTCGAGATCGTGGCCGCCCTCGTACCGCACGCCGTTGATGAAGAGCGTGGGCGTGCCGCGCACGCCGCTCGCCTGCCCCGACTCCTCGTCCACCGCGATCCTGGCGACGTGGCGCGGCACGTCGGCCCAGGGCTCGACGCCGAGCTGGGCGGCGTAGCGCTCAAGGTCGGCGTCGGTGAGGAAACGCTGGTTGGAGTAGAGGATGTCGTGCATCTCCCAGAACCGGCCCTGGTCGGCGGCGGCCTCGGCGACGATGGCCGCGGGGGCGGCGCGGGGGTGCAGGGTGCGCAGCGGGAAGTGCCGGAAGACCAGGCGCACGTCGGGGTTCTGCCGCAGGATCTCCTCCAGGATGGGCTGGAGGCGGCCGCAGTAGGGGCATTCGAAGTCGGCGTACTCGACGATCGTCACCTTGGCCTGCCGAGGCCCGCGTACGTGGTCGCCGGGCCCCACGGGCACGGCCAGCGTCGTCGGCAGGTCCTGCGACGGCTCGGCGTCGGGCGGGGCGCACACGCCGCCGCGGTCCCACGCCAGCCGGAAGATCACCCAGCCGAGCAGGGCCGACAGCAGTGAGCCCGCCAGGATGCCGATCTTCGCCTGGTCGTGCAGCGCCCGGTCGTCGAAGGCGAGGTCCACGATGAACAGCGCGACCGTGAACCCGATGCCGGACACGGCGGCCCCGCCGAGCACCTGGCCCCAGACGAGGTTGCCGGGCAGGATGCCCCACTTGAGCCGCAGCGGCAGCCAGGTGCCGAGCGCGATGCCGGCGAACTTGCCGACCAGCAGGCCCAGCGCCACGCCGATCGCGATGGGCGAGGTCACGGCGGCGCTCAGGGACTCGCCGTCGAGCCGCACGCCGGCGTTGGCCAGCGCGAAGACGGGCACGATGATGTAGCTGCTCCACGGGTGCAGGCGCAGCTGCAGCCGCTCGTTCACCGAGACGGCCCGCTGGACGCGCCGCGCCGCCTCCCTGGCGGCCGCCGCGCTCGGCGCGACCGTGAACCCCTGCACCGCCTCCCCGGCCAGCAGCAGCTTGTGGTCGGTGGGCGCGTAGACGAAGACGAGCACCCCGAGCGCGATGCCGACGAGCGTCGGGTGCACGCCGCTCGCCAGCGTGGCCAGCCACAGCGCGAACCCCAGCACGATGTACGCGGGCGCCCGCCAGATCTTCAGCCACCGCAGCGTGACGATGGCCGCGAGCAGCAGCGCGGCGACGATGAGGGCGGGCACGGACAGCTCGGAGGTGTAGAAGATCGCGATGATCATGATCGCGAGCACGTCGTCCACGATCGCCAGCGTCAGCAGGAAGGCCCGCAGCGGCTCGGGGCAGCGGGCCCCGACCACGGCCAGCACGCCCAGCACGAACGCGGTGTCGGTGGCGATGGGCACACCCCATCCGCCGGCGCCCGGCCCGCCCGCGTTGAACAGCAGGTAGACCGCGGCGGGGACGAGCATGCCGCCGAACGCCGCCACCGCGGGCACCGCGATCAGCCGCCGGTCTCTGAGCTGCCCGAGCCGCACCTCGTAGGAGACCTCGAGGCCGATGAGGAAGAAGAAGAGCGTCATCAGCCCGTCGTTGACCCAGTGGCGCAGGTCGAGGCTCAGCTGGGCGTCGCCGAACGACAGGCCGACCGGCGTGTGCCAGAACGCCTCGTACGTGTCGCCCCACGGCGAGTTGGCCCACAGCAGGGCCAGCACGGTGGCGGCGAGCAGCACGCTGGTGCTTCCCGCCTCGGTCCGCAGGAACGACCGCAACATCTCCCATCCCCCCTCGCAGCGATCCTAGGGGGCGCGAGGCGATGCCCCTAGAGAGGAGAGGTGCAGTAGGGGGAGGGATGTGCTGATCGCAGGCCAGGACGCGGCGGTCCCAGGCCGAAGGGACGCGAGCGGCGCTAGCCGGTCTCGACGAACAGGTGGAAGGCGGCGTCGCGGGCCAGCAGGAACCCGACGATCCCCAGCCCCCAGCTCAGCATCGACCCGGAGTGCTTGGCCAGCCAGGCGCGCAGCCGTTCGAGCCTCGGCTCGAGCCGGTCTCCCGCCGCCGCGCGCAGCGCCATGAAGGCCAGCGCGGGCAGGATCATCACCAGCACGTACGCCGCCAGCACCGGCAGCCACTGCGAGGCCCGCAGCCCGGCGCTCGTCATCATCCCGACCGCGGCGAGGTACGGCAGCATCGTGGCCACCTCGACCGCCCCGGCCGTCAGCCCGAGCAGCACCATCGTGCGCGGCCCGCCCACCTTGGGAGTGAACGTGCGCTCCGGCAGCCCGCGCTTGGCCCGCCGCTTGGGGTCGAAGCGGAAGCTCAGCGCGAACAGCACGACACCGATCGCGAGCTCCACCGCGTAGGCGGCCCGGGTCTGCAGCGCGCCGCCGAACGCGTCCATGGCGGCCCCGGCACCCAGCATGAGCGCCACCCCCACCAGGAAGTAAAAGCCCGCCAGGGTGGCCAGGTAGGTCAGCAGCCGGCCGCCGCGTCCCCGCTGCGTGGTCAGCAGCAGGAAGACGGGGATGCCCAAGGTGCCGAAGCTCGTGCTGTCGATCAGCGCCAGAGCCGCGAGCGAGAGCAGTAGCGCGACGGTCATGCAGCGATGATGCCGACCGAGATTCCCCGGCCGCCTCCTCCGGCGGGCTGAACTCGGCGTACATCCTTGTGCTCATCCCCGCCGGAGGATGACGGCGTGGATCTCCCGCCGGTAGGCCCGCTCCCACTCCGCGACGGGATCGCCGGATGCCCCCATGAGAGCCCGGATGTCCCCATGAGAGCCCGGATGTCCCCATGAGAGCTACGCCGCCGGACGTAGGCGAGCCGCCTCCCTGGGGACGATTGCCGGGCGGCCGCGCGGTGGCAGCGTGGTGGCATGGATGTGCTCCCTAGGCTGCTCGGCCGGTTGTCGGTGCTGTACGCACTGGTCTTCCTGACCTTCGCGCTGGCGCACGCTGGGGTCACGATCGGCCCCATCAGCGAGCCGGTGATCGTGCCGGCCGTCATCGTCGAGACGCTGTGCGCCGCCGCCCTCGGCATCGGCGCGTACGGCGCGCTGGCCGGACGGGCATGGACCTGGGACGGCCTGCTCTACGGCCACGCGGCCGCGCTGGGCGGGGTGCTGCTCGGCATCGCGGCCACCACTCTGCGCGGGGGCGGCGGGGACGGGGAAGCGCCTAGCGCGTTGCTGCTGACCTATCACGCCACGATGGCGGTCGTGCTCACCGCCGGGCTGGCGGGCGCCTTCTACGTCTCCAGGGTGCGCAGGTAGCCGGCCGCCGTTTCGAGGTCGTCCTCGCCGAACACGCGGATGCCCTCCGACTCCAGCAGCGCCGTCGTGACGCCCTGGCCCGGCGTACGCCGCCCGGAGAAGCCGCCGTCGTAAACGGAGAGCGCGCCGCAGGAGGGGCTGCCCTCCTTGAGCACCGCCATGTGGATGCCGTTGGCGCGCGCGACCGCGAGCGCTCCCCGCGCGCCGGCCACGAACGCGGCGGTCACGTCGGCGCCCTCGCTCGTCAGCACACGGGCCGCGCCCGCGAGGACCGCGGCGCCGCCCAGACCGCCCTCGATCTCGGACGCGGGACGCGGGACCGGCAGCCCGCCCGCCACCTCGGGGCAGAACGGCACCAGCCGCCCCTCCTCCCGCCACCTGGCGAGCAGGGCGGCCGAGCTGGTCTTGGCGCGGCCGTCGTAGCGCACCTTGCGGCCCATCAGGCAGGCGCTGACGAGGATCTTCTCCACGTCTTCGATCCTATGGCCGCGAGTGGGGTGAGGTCGGGCGGAGGTGTGGCGCGCGGGGCGGTGAGGTCGGGTGGGCGTGTGGCGTGAGCGGGGCGGGGCCGGGTGGAGGTGTGGTGCGTGTGGCGTTGGTGGGGGTGAGGTCGGGCGGAGGTTTGCGAGGGGCGTGGGGACGGGGGGACTTGTCGCGTCAGCGGGGGCGCGTGGAGTCCGCCGGCGGGTGGTCGCGCGGGGCCGGGCGTCGGCGGGAGCGGCGCCCCTGGGCGATAGCCTTACCCCCGATGAACACCACCGTCTCCACGATCGTCATCTCGGGCTCGCTGCTGCTCCTGCTGATGAGCCTGGTCAACGCGATCCGCAACCGGCCGATGGGCATGGTGCTGCTGGTCGGCTTCGGGCTGCTGGAGGTGGCGGTGCTGGTGCAGGCCGGGTTCGTGATCGCCGCGGTGGCGGGCGGTGCGGGGCCCGACGATAAGGCCACGCTGTTCGGTTACGTCGGCGGCGAGGTGCTGATCCCGCCCGCGGCGGTGTTCCTCGCGCTGGCCGAGCGCAGCAGGTGGGGCTCGGCGATCCTGGCGGTGGCGGGGTTCGCTATCGCCGTGATGACGGCCAGGCTGCTGCAGATCTGGCAGGGCGCGGCGTGACCGGCTCGATCAGCACCGGCCCCGGGCGCGCGCTGATCGCGGTCTACGGGCTCTTCGCGCTGGCCGCGGGGTCGCGGGCGGGCGTGCAGATCGCCACCAGGTTCTCCGAGGCGCCGCTTGCGTACTCGCTGTCGGCGTTCGCCGCGGCGGTCTACATCCTGCTCACCGTCGCGCTGTGGCGCGGCGCGCGGCGGCTCGCGCTCGTCTCGCTCGGCATCGAGCTGGCCGGGGTGCTCGCCATCGGCACGCTCAGCCTGGTCGATCAGGCGGCGTTTCCCGACGAGACCGTGTGGTCGGCGTACGGCAAGGGTTACCTGTTCATCCCCCTCGTGCTGCCTCTGGTGGGCCTGTTCTGGCTGCGGCGCCGGCGTTAACGCCGTTACTGCCGTTGATGCCGGGGCAGGGGCTGAGCCCATGAGCACGATCGAGCATTCAGAAGACGTCAAGGTCCCCGTACGCGTCGCGTACGACCAGTGGACGCGGTTCGAGAGCTTCCCCGAGTTCATGGAGGGTGTGGAGTCGGTCAAGCAGCTCAGCGGCACCCGCACCCGGTGGGTGGCCGACATCGCCGGTGTGCGGCGCGAGTTCGAGGCCGAGATCACCGAGCAGCACCCCGGCGAGCGCGTCGCCTGGCGCAGCGTCGATCGCCCCCACCATGCCGGTGTGGTGACCTTCCACCGCATCGACGACCGCACGACCAGGGCCACCCTCCAGATGGAGTACGACCCGGAGGGCTTCGTCGAGACGGCGGGCGACTGGCTGCAGCTCGTCCGCATGCGCGTGGTCGGCGACCTCAAGCGGTTCAAGACGTTCATCGAGTCGCGCGGCGGGGGAGAGACCGGCGCGTGGCGCGGCGACGTGCCGGGGCCGCACCAGGAGGGCTCCACGTACGGCGGCAGCGGGCGGCCCGTGCCGCCCGGCACGGTCGGCGGGGAGGGCAGGCCGCCCGGCGGCACGCTGCCTCCTCCCGGCCCGATCCCCCCGAACGAGCCGCCCGCAGGACCGCCCCGGCCGGTGCTCTGACGGCCACGACCATCCCGCCCGGTGCGTCGACGGCAACGGCCACGACCACCCCGCCGGTGCACTGATGAGACCCGCCGGTGCACTCATGAGAACGGCCACGACCACCCCCGCCCGGTGCGCTGACGAGGACGGTCCGGGCCGCCTCGGCCGGTGTTTTTCACGGAGACGGCGGCCATCTCACGGCCGGCCAGAAGCGGCGTACATCACATTCAGCACCCCGTGAGGACAGGAAAAGCAGGAACCAAAGGCAGATAACATGCTTTGACCGGATTGATGCAGGTCAGGGCCTATACCGTGCGCCCCGAGAGCGCGCGGAGTGAGCGAGCAGGAGCCCCCGGAACCACTCCGGGGGTTCTGCATTGCCCGGAATAAACGGGGATTTTGTACCTGTTAGGGTGATCATTCGTCCCATGATTTGATGAGTGGAGGATTGTCCACAGCCATGAGCGTGCTCGCGCAAGAGTCCCGTGGCGGTAGCGGTAACAGCACCCGCCTCGCCTGGCTCCTCGTTCTGGGAATCGTGTTGGCCGCACTCAACCTGCGCACCGGGGTCACCAGTGTCGGTCCGCTGCTTGATCAGCTCGCCGCCGGGCTCGGCATGTCCAGCGCCGGTACCGGCCTGTTGACGACCCTGCCCGTGCTGGCCTTCGCCGGCGTAGGCGCCGCGACCCCGTCGCTCGCCAGGCGGATAGGGGAGCATCGGCTGCTGCTGCTCGCCCTTGTCACCCTGGGTGCGGGACTTCTGGTCAGGTCGCTGGTGGACTCCGCCCCGGTGTTCCTGGTGAGCAGTGCCGTCGCGCTGTCGGGTGGCGCGGTGGGCAACGTGCTGATCCCGACGCTGGTCAAGCGGCACTTCCCGGCGCGTACCGGGATCATGACCACCGTGTACACCACGGCGCTCGCGGTCGGCACCATGCTGGCCGCCGCCGCGACCGTGCCGATCGAGCGCGCGGCGGGTGACTGGCACGTCGCGCTCGGCGTGTGGGCCGCCCTGGCGCTCATCGCCGCCATCCCGTGGCTCGCGCTGCTGCGCAACGAGCCGGCGCGGGACGTCAACGTCAAGCACGCGGGCATGCGCCGCCTGACGCGCAGCAAGCTGGCCTGGACGGTCGCGCTCTACTTCGGCAGCCAGTCGATGATCGCCTACATCATGTTCGGCTGGCTCGCGGCCATGCTGACCGACTACGGCTTCAGCACCGCCGAGGCGGGACTGATCCTCGGCTTCTTCACCGCGCTGAACATCCCCGTCTCGATCGCCGTGCCCATGGTCGCCTCGCGCTTCAGCGACCAGCGGCCGCCCATCGTCGGGCTCATCGCCTTCTACGTGATCGGCTTCCTCGGCCTGTGGTTCGCGCCCTCGGCGGCCTGGGTGTGGGTGGTGTTCGTGGCCATCGGCATGGGCTCCTTCCCGCTGGCGCTGATGCTGCTGGCGCTGCGCACCCGTACGCCGGAGAACACCGCCGCCCTGTCGGCCTTCGGCCAGAGCGCCGGCTACCTCATCGCCGGTGCCGGCCCGCTGCTGGTCGGCGTGCTGCGGGACGCGACCGGCGGCTGGACGGTGCCGTTCGTGCTGATGTTCGCCGTGCTCGCCGTCCAGCTCCTCACCGGCCTGTACGCGGGCCGCAACCGCTACCTGGAGGACGAGCGCTCCGCTGCCACAATGGCCGGGTGAAATCCACGCTCGTCACCTTTCCCAGCGGCCTGACCAGCGGCCGCTCGCAGATCGTCGGGACCGTGCCGGTGGAAGGGGGTCGGCACGGTCTCGTCGTTTCCGAGACCCCCTTCCATCCGCTCGACCACACCTGGCCCGACCAGCCCGCCGACCGGGGCACGATCGGCGGGCTGCCGGTCGTCGACTGCGTGACGGGGGCGTGCTCGGAGGACGGGCGGATCCTGCTCGGCTCCGGCATTCCCGTACGGCGTGGCGCCGAGGGCTGGGAGTGGCTGGTGGTCCACGTCACCGATGCGCCGCTGCCCGTGGGCGCGGAGGTGGATCTCGACGTGGACCGCGAGCACCGTAGGGCGCTGTCGGCCGGGCACACCGCCTGCCACCTCGCCGCGCTCGCGCTCAACGCCGCGCTGGCCGGCCGGTGGCGCAAGGAGGCGCGGCCGGACTCGCTCGGCCACCCCGACTTCGACCAGGCCGCCATCACCTCGTCCCGCATCGAGCCGTACGGCAGCGTGGACGTCTACCGCCTCGGCAAGTCACTGCGCAAGAAGGGGTTCTCCGCCGAGGGCCTCGACCCGTCGGCGATCGAGGATGATGTGAACGCGCGGCTGGCCGGATGGGTCGCCGCGGACGCCCCCGTACGCGTGGAGGTGCCGGGGCCCGAGCTGACCGCCCGCCGCACCTGGCACTGCTCGCTGCCCGAAGGCGAGGCGTCGATCCCGTGCGGCGGCACCCACGTCACCCGTACGTCCGAGCTCGGCTCCGTCACGATCGCGCTCACGCTGGAGGACGCGGCGCTCACCATGAAGACGACCGTCAGCATGTATTGACAGACGGCCGCGTGTCAGCACATGCTGACACATGGACATGAAAGAGCTGGCCGAGACGGCCGCCGGCCGCGACCCAGGCGACGGCCTGCGCGCCGTGGCCGCTCTCCGAGCGCTGCTCGAGGAGCTGGAGGCGGTCCACGTCTCCACCGCCCGCGCGCAGGGCTGGTCATGGGAGCAGATCGCCGGCGCGCTGGGCGTACGCCGCCAGACGGCGCACCGCAAGCACGCCCGCAGGACCGGGAAGGCAGGGGGTCGATGATGTTCACCAGGTTCACGGAAGGTGCCCGCCGGGCCGTGGTCGCGGGCGGGATCCACGCGCTCGACGCCGGGCGGCCCGCGCTCGATGCCGCGCCGATCCTGCTCGGCCTCGCGGAGGTGCAGCCGTTCGCGCTGAAGCACTTCACCGCCGACCCCGCCGAGGTGCGGCGGCTGGCCGGGCTGCCCGACCCGCGCGAACTGCTCGCCACGCTCGGCATCGACCTCGACGAGGTCCACCGCCGCACCCGCGCAGGGGCCGACGACCCGCGGCGGTGGAGCCTGCGCCGCTCCCGCGTGCGCCCGCTGCGCCTCACCCTGTACGGGCCGCTCGGCTCGCTGCCCCTCACCCCGGCGGCCAGGAAGGTCGTGGAGGTGGCCAAGTCGCGGCCCGGCCCCGTCACCGGGGAGCGCCTGCTGTGGGGGCTGCTCGCCGACGGCACCAATGGCGCGCGCCGGATCCTGCGCGCGGCCGGGGTGGACGTGGCGGCGCTGGTGCGTGAGGCCGCCATCCCCGCCCGCCGCGCCGCCTGACCGCCCGCCGCGCCCGACCTCACACGCGCCCGACCTCGCTCCACCCCCGAGCGCCCGCCGGGCTCGACCGCGCGGCGCCTGACCGCGCCGGGCCTGATCGCGCTCCACCCCCCAGACCGTCACGGTCGCATGCGGTGGCGCGGAGGCGCGCCGCCGCACCGTCGCACGCCTGCGTGGCGGGTGGCGGGTGGTCAGGCGGCGAGGGCGAGGTGGGCGAGCTTGTCGGGGTTGGCCATCAGATAGATCGTCTCGATCCGGCCGTCCACGACGACGAGCGAGAGCACGCCGATCACCCGCCCGCCCGCCGACATCACCAGGGCGGGCGCGCCGTTGATCGCCTGGATGTCGTACGACGGCTCCGCCCCGGCCGCCTGGCCGACCGAGGCCATGAACTTGGCGATGTTCGCCGGGGTGTTGATGGAGAGCAGGAACCGGCCGACGTTGCCGGACCCGGTGATGATCCGCAGCGCCGCCTTGGCCTTGCCGCCGCCGTCGCTGACCATCGCCACCTGGTCCGACAGCAGAGAGATGAGCCCGTCCAGGTCGCCTTCCATCGCCGCGTCGAAGAAGCGCTCGGTGATGCGCCGCCGCTCGTCGTGGTCGACGTCGTAGCGGGGCCGCCGCTCGCGCACGTGATCGCGGGCCCGGCGGGCGAGCTGCCTGACGGCCGGTTCGCTGCGCCCGACGATCTCCGCGATCTCCGCGAACGGCAGGGCGAACGCCTCCCGCAGCACGAACACCGCCCGCTCGAGCGGCGTCAGCGTCTCCAGCACCACCAGCAGCGCAAGCTCCACCGAGTCGGCCAGCTCGGCCTGCTCGGCGGCGTCGGGACCGGTGCTGATCGGCTCGGGCAGCCACGGGCCCATGTACGACTCCCGCCGCGTCTTCGCCTGCCGCAGCCGGTCGATGGCCAGCCGCGAGGTCACCGTGACGAGATACGCCTTGGCATCGGCGATGCCCGCCCGATCGGCGCCGGACCAGCGCAGCCACGCCTCCTGGACGACGTCCTCGGCGTCGGTCACGCTGCCCAGGATGCGGTAGGCCACGGCCATCAGCAGGCCACGGTGCTCCTCGAAGGTCGGCATGAACCCTAAGACGTACCACGGACCCGCGACGTGACACGAGGGCTCCGAACCTCCGTTATAGTTGTGGATCGCAAGGGGCTATAGCGCAGTTGGTAGCGCGCCTCCATGGCATGGAGGAGGTCTGGGGTTCGAATCCCCATAGCTCCACCCGATCGAAAGCCTCGCCTGACGGCGGGGCTTTTCGCATGTCCCGGCCGTTCGGACGTGCGGAGAACCGCGCGGACGCGGAGAGAGATCGTCTCTCGGTCGTTCAGCGCGTGGCCAGTTCGCCGAGCACGGCCAGGTAGTGCGGCGGCGAGCGCGGTCGTCGCCGATCCCGCCGCGTGGGACGCGACGGCGAAGGAGCCGCCCGGCCTGGTACCTGCCGGCCGGCACCGAGCGGCCCCGATGGCCCTGCCGCTCGCCGGGCCGAGCCGGCCCGCATCGGCGCGGAGCAGGTCGCTCGCTACGCCTCCTGGGGGAGGGCGGCCGGTGTGGCGCACCTCGCCGCCGTGGCGGGAAGCCTCGTGCGGGGTGAACGCGGCGTGAACGCGGCGGGAGAGCAGAGGGCCGGAGGCGGAGGCCTCCGGCCCGTTCTCTATGTGAAGCGGCCGGGAAGGCCGCCGAGGGTCAGTGGCGCGGGCGGCGCCGGCCGCACGACGCGCCGACATGGCAGCCGCCGGGCAGGTGGGCCGACGTGGCGGCGGCCGTCGGGCAGTGGCCGAGACGGTCATGCGCGCTGCCTGAAGAACGTCCGGCGCGGCGCCCGGGTTCCCGGCCCGGCTGGTCGTGCGTTCGCACGCGCAAGTGGACCTCGGCCGGCCGCCACCCCCGGCTCTATGGTGAGAGCGACGTCCAGCGAAGGGCCATCCACATGTTCGTGTTCGCTCATCTGAGCGATGTCCACATCGGCGCGACCCCCGAGGCCGTCACCCGTACGGAGGCGGTCATGCGGTACCTGGACGCGCTGCCGGGAGAGCTCGACGCGGTGCTCGTCACCGGCGACATCGCCGACCACGGCCGCGCCGAGGAGTACGAGACCGCGGGCAAGCTGCTCACCTCCCGCCACCCCGTGCTGATCGGCCCGGGCAACCACGACGTGCGGGCCGAGTTCCGCCGCGTCCTGCTCGGCGAGCAGGGGGAGCGGAGCGACCGGCCGGTCAACCAGGTGCTGCGCACCCCGAACGCGATCTACGCGATGTGCGACTCCTCGATACCCGGCGAGGACGCGGGCCGCCTGGACGACGAGACGCTCGGCTGGCTGGGCGGCGTGCTGGCGGGCGGTGGCGGGCTGCCGGTGTTCGTGGCCTTCCACCACCCGCCGGTGGAGCTGCACGGCCCGGCCATCGACGGCATCGGGCTGCGCGAGACCGGCCGCCTGGAGGCGCTGCTCGCCGAGCACGCGAACGTGCCCGCCGTGCTGGTGGGGCACGCCCACACGGCCTCCGCCACCACGTTCGCGGGCCGGCCGCTGCTGGTGGGCGGCGGCGTGGTGTCCACGATGACGTGGCCGTGGGAGGGCGGGGTGACCTTCGACGACTGCCTCGACTACGCGCTGCCGCCGCTGCTCGCCTTCCACGTCTTCGATGAGAGCGCAGGCCGGCTCACCACCCACTACCGGGTCGTGCCGTGAGCGCGGCGGCGGGCCCGTGCGGAGGCCCGCCGCCGGGTCTCACCGCTCGGTGAGCTCGATGAACGTCACCGAGTACGCAGGGAAGTCGTAGGTGAAGGCCGAGGAGAAGCCGTCCACCCGCTGCCGCCGCGGTGAGATGCGGTCGGGGTCGGAGATCGTGTTGACGTCGGACGGCTCCCCGGTGAGCGTCGTGACGGTGGCCGACGGGCGCAGCCGGGCCTTGCCGAGGTCCACGTTCGCGCGTACGGCGCCGTCCCGGGCGTTGACGACCTTGAGCGTGATCTTCTTGCCGTCCCTGGAGACCACCTGGTAGAGCGGCTCGATTCGGGAGTCGTCGACGAACTCGTTGATCTTCTCGCCGTCCAGCCAGGTCGTGATCGTGCGCCCGCTGATCCGCACCTTCAGCCGGTAGTCACGGCCGGTCTCGACGGTGGTCGGCGACGTGGCGATCGACGACTTGCCGCCGTTCACGGCCTTCTCGACGGCGGACTGGGTGTTGTTCCAGCCGCCGACGTTCCACCAGTAGTAGTTGCCGCTGTCGCGGACGCCGAACATGAGCAGGAAGCCCTCGGCCCCGGCGGTCTTGCGTGCGGTCACCTCGATCGTGTAGTTCGACCAGTCGGCCGAGCCCGCCGTGGAGCGGGCGTCCTCGACTTGGGCGGTCTGCACGTACGCGCCGTCCTCGACGGCCCAGGTGCCGAGGCCGGGCGACCAGCGGTCGGCGCCCGCCGAGAAGTCGTCCTCCAGCAGCACGGTGCCGTCGGCCGCGGTGACCTTGACGTCGTCGTAGCGGACGGCGGTGTTCCACGCGCCCAGCCCGACGGCGCCCTTGATGTCCTCGACCGGCCTGGGCTCGCCCTCGAACCTGCTGGGCACGATCCGGTCGCCGGCGTTGGTGGAGAACAGCCGCTGGACGTGGTAGCTGGGCGAGCCGTACGCCTCGTCGTTGTCGAACCAGATGAGGTCGGGCGTCCAGTCGACGTAGTCGACGTTGGCGAGCAGCGGCGCGTACGACGCCAGCCGGACGACGTCGGAGTTGCGCTCGATGCCGGTCAGGTACGCCGCCTCGGCGAGCGCGTTGTAGAAGGTGTTGCCCCGGGAGGCGTACTCGCCCACGAACACCTTCGGGCCCTCGCGGTCGTAGGAGTCGTAGCGGTGGTCGTTGGCGAGGAACCACTCGGGGTTGTTGTAGTAGTGCTCGTCGACCAGGTCGGCCTTCTGGTCGCGGGCGAACTGCCACATCCGGTCGAACCAGGCGCCCTGCGAGGTCTGCCCGGCGTTCGAGATGATCGTGATCTCCGGGTGCTCGGCCCTGATGGCGTCGGCGAACTTCGGATAGTTGGTGAAGAACTCCTCGTAGATCTCCTCGTTGCCGAGCCCGATGTACTTCAGGCCGAACGGCTTCGGATGCCCCATCTCGGCCCGCTTCTTGCCCCACGTGGAGGTGACGGGGCCGTTGGCGAACTCGATCAGGTCGAGCGTGTCCTGCACCCAGCGGGCCAGCTTGGCCTCGTCGGTGAGCGGGCGGTTCTCGCCGCAGCCGTTGACGCCCACCGACAGCACCGGCAGCGGCTCGGCCCCGATGTCCTCGGCGAACTGGAAGTACTCGTAGTAGCCGATGCCGTAGCTCTGGTTGTAGCCCCAGAAGTTGAAGTTGGTGGGGCGCTCCTCGACCGGGCCGATCGTCTCCTTCCACTGGTAGATGCGGCGCCGGTCGCCGGTCTCCGCGTACGGGTCGTAGGTGCCGACGTTCGTCACGCAGCCGCCGGGGAAGCGCAGGAAGCTCGGTTCGAGGTCGGCGATGAGCTTGGCCAGGTCGGCGCGCATCCCGTGCCCTTTGAACGTCTTGCGCGGGAACAGCGAGATCATGTCGAGGTCGGTGCGCCCGGCGGGCGCCTGGACGACGAGCCGTCCCGCGTCGGTGGTGTCCGAGGCGGTGAACGACGCGCGGTACTCGGCCCAGCCGCCTGCTTTGACCCGCACGGTGGCCCGGCCCAGCACCTTCGTGCCGTCCTCGACGGTCACGGTGAGCGTGGCGGGCTCGGCGCGCCTGGCCCACAGCGACAGGTCGTAGTGCTCGCCGGCCTTCAGCGGCAGGCCGCGGTTGAACCCGGCGTTGCTCACTCCGGCCGTGCCGTCCCCGGTCACGTCGAGCCGCAGGTAGTTGCGGTTGTTGGGGTTGAGCGGGTCCTCACTGGTGACGGCCAGAGCGGCGGTGGCGCCGCGCTCGACCTTGCTCCACGCGGTCAGGCCCGTGTAACTCGGCTCGTCGATGGGGTCGAACTCGAACGAGCGGTTCTGCACCAGCTCGGCGTACAGGCCGCCGTCGGCGGCGTGGTTGATGTCCTCGTAGAAGACGCCGTACAGGTCGGGGCTGACCTTGGTGCCGCCGGCGCGGGTGTCCACGGTGAGCTCGCCCGTGCTGTAGCGCTCGATGCGGAACTTCGCGGCCTCTCCGGGCGCGGCCATGACGAGTGCGCCGCCCTTGATGGCGACGGCCCGATCGCCGGAGGCGAGTACGACCTTGCCGCCGCCCGCGTCGGTGAGCCGGAAGACCGAGCCCTTCGCGCCCAGCCGCACCGTGTCCGCCGCTTCCAGGTACTTCCCGCCGGTCTCCTTGAGCTTCACCCCGTCGCCGCTCGGCTCGGCGGTGAAGGCCAGGCTCGTCATGCCCGCCGACGCCGAGGCGCGCACCGCGCCCGAGCGGCTCGCGCTCAGGTACGGCAGCGCCGGAGCCCGCAGCGTGAACGTCCCCTCCGGCACCACGGCCCGCCCGGGAGCCGCCTTGATCGCGAAGTAGTCGAAGTCCACCCGCATGGAGGTGCCGTTCTGGGCCGAGAGCCCGAACAGCCCGACCTGCCCGACCGACAGCCGGGCGGTCATCGTCGCCGCCTGCACCCAGCCCGAGCCGTCCCAGTACGAGGAGACGAACTCGTCGCCGGTCCTGGCCAGCTTGAGAATCTCGGCGCTCGAGCCGGGCCTGGCCGCGAACTGGGAGGTGAAGGCCGCCCCGACTTCGGTGGCCGTCTCGATCACCGGGCCGCCGGCGAAGCCCACGTGGGCGAGGCCCGCGCGTACGTAGTTGTCCCAGTCCTGCCAGGCCAGCAGGCCCGCGCTCTGGTAGTCGAGCGCCACGGGGGCGCTGAGCCTGGTCACCACCTCGAAGTCGCCGTCGGGGACGTCCACGAGGAACAGGTTCCTGGCGTTGTTGCCGGCCTGGTGGGTGTCGCCGGTCGAGGTGTCGAGGTGTAACGCGCCGCCGGACAGGCTCCATCGGGAGTCGTCGGGGGAGAGCACGCTCCAGTCGGGCCCGAGCGTGGTGCCGTCGAACTCGTCCACGACCGCGCCCTCGGGGATCGGATCGGGGGCGGGTTCGGCCGGGGCGCGGGCCGGTGCCACCAGGGAGGCGGCCACGAGCAGGGCCGACAGGGCGATGCGCGGCATGAGCGGGGGGCTCCTCACAGGTTGTTAGCGTTAACACATAAGTGAGCGTTAACAACGGCGATCGGCGATTAGTTAAGGACGTCCGACCAGGGGCGTCAAGAGGGGACCGTGTAACACGACCGTAATCCGGCGAGCCCTTGACGGAAGTGATTGTGAGCGTTCACAGTCGGGGCCAAGCCAGGAAAGGAGCACGGCTGTGAGATCCACCCTGGGGCGCCGCCCGCCGGTCATGGCCGACGTGGCCAAGGAGGCCGGCGTGTCGCATCAGACGGTTTCACGCGTGCTCAACGGCCATCCGAACGTCCGCAGCGAGACCCGTACGCGGGTGCTCCAGGCCATCGACAAGCTCGGCTACCGCCGCAACCTCGTCGCCCGCGCCCTGGTCACCAAGCACTCGAGGACGCTCGGCGTGGTCAGCTTCGACACCACCCTGTACGGCCCGGCCAGCACCGTCTACGGCATCGAGCAGGCGGCCAGGGCGGCCGGCTACTTCGTCAGCGTCGTCAGCCTCACATCGATCGACCGGGCCGGCGTCCGCGACGCCCTCGACTACCTGGCCGAGCAGGGCGTGGACGGCGCCGTCGTGGTCGCGCCGCAGCGCTCGGCCGCCGAGGCGCTGGCCGACCTGCCGCCCGGCATGCCCGCCGTGGCGGTGGAGGGCGGGCAGGCCGGCGACGTCTCGGTCGTCTGCGTCGACCAGGTCGCGGGCGGCAGGCTCGCCACCGAGCACCTGCTCTCGCTCGGCCACGAGACGGTCTGGCACGTCAGCGGGCCCTCCGAGTGGCTGGAGGCCGAAGGGCGGGTGGCCGGATGGCGGGCCGCGCTGGAGGAGGCGGGCAGGGACGTCCCGTGCCCGCTCGCCGGCGACTGGAGCCCGCGCTCGGGATACGAGGCGGGCCGCAGCCTGGCGCGCATGAGGAACGTCACGGCGGTCTTCGTCGCCAACGACCAGATGGCGCTGGGCGTGCTGCGGGCGTTCACCGAGCAGGGGGTGAGGGTGCCCGAGCAGGTGAGCGTCGTCGGCTTCGACGACGTTCCCGAGTCGGCGTACTTCTCACCGCCGCTCACGACCATCAGGCAGGACTTCGACGCGGTGGGCAGGCACGGCATCGAGGTGCTGATACGGCAGCTCGAAGGCGGCCGCGACGATCGGGAGCGGCTGGTGGTGCCGCCCTCGTTCGTGCCCAGGGCCAGTACGGCCCCCGTGGCCTGAGCCGCCGCGGCAAGGCAGGACGCGCTGGCGCCCGAGCCGGGTTGTTAGCGCTCACACCAGGAAGGAAACCCCCCACGTGTTCAAGAGGATCTCGGCGCTGATGCTCGCCGGGCTCACCGCGCTCGCGGTGACGTCCTGCGGCAGCGACGGCGGCGGCACCGGTGGCGACGCGGGCTCCGGTGGCGGAAAAGACGACGCGATCGTCATGGGCTTCTCCCAGGTCGGCGCGGAGAGCGGCTGGCGTACCGCCAACACCAAGTCCGTGCAGGAGGCGGCGCAGGCGGCGGGCATCGAGCTGAAGTTCTCCGACGCCCAGCAGAAGCAGGAGAACCAGATCAAGGCGATCCGCTCGTTCATCCAGCAGCGGGTGGACGTCATCGCCTTCTCCCCGGTGGTGGAGTCGGGCTGGGACCCGGTGCTCAACGAGGCCAAGCGGGCGAACATCCCGGTCATCCTGACCGACCGCGCGGTGGACTCCCAGGACACCTCGCTCTACAAGACCTTCCTCGGCTCGGACTTCGTCGAGGAGGGCAGGAAGGCCGGCCAGTGGCTGGTCGAGGAGTACAAGGACTCCGACGAGACCGTCAACATCGTCGAGCTGCAGGGCACGACCGGCTCGGCCCCGGCCAACGACCGCAAGGCCGGCTTCGCCGAGGTCATCGGCAAGGACCCCAAGTTCAAGATCATCGCCTCGCAGACCGGCGACTTCACCCGGGCCAAGGGCAAGGAGGTCATGGAGGCGTTCCTCAAGGCCCACCCGGACATCGACGTCCTCTACTCGCACAACGACGACATGGGGCTCGGCGCCATCGAGGCGATCGAGGGCGCGGGCAAGAAGCCGGGCGAGGACATCAAGATCATCACCGTGGACGCGGTGCGCGACGGCATGCAGGCGCTCGCCGACGGCAAGATCAACTTCATCGTGGAGTGCTCGCCGCTGCTCGGCCCGCAGCTCATGGACCTGGCCAAGAAGATCGTGGCGGGCGAGCAGGTGCCGGACAGGGTGGTGACGGAGGAGACCACGTTCACCCAGGAGCAGGCCAAGGAGGCGCTGCCCGGCCGCCAGTACTGACCGGGCGCCGCGGGGCGTGACGACGAGGAGCGGCGGCCCGGCGCGCGTCCGGGCCGCCGCCACAGACCAAGAGTCCACGGAAGGGGAAAGGCACATGGCCGTACCCGCGCCGGTCCTGACGATGAGCGGGATCGGCAAGAGGTTTCCGGGGGTGACGGCCCTGGACGGCGTGAACCTGCGGCTGCTGCCCGGCGAGGTGCACGCGCTGATGGGTGAGAACGGAGCGGGCAAGTCCACCCTGATCAAGGTGCTCACCGGCGTCTACGCCGCCGACGCCGGCACCATCGAGCTGGACGGCAGGCCCGTGGCGTTCGGCAGCCCGCTGGAGGCGCAGCAGGCCGGCATCAGCACGGTCTACCAGGAGGTGAACCTCTGCACGAATCTGTCGGTCGCCGAGAACATCCTGCTCGGCAGGGAGCCGCGCCGCCTGGGCCGCATCGACTGGCGGCGCATGCGAGCGCGGGCCGCCGAGCTGCTCGCCCGGCTTGACCTCGACCTGGACGTGGGCGCGCCGCTGTCGTCGTACTCGCTGGCCGTGCAGCAGATGGTGGCGATCGCGCGGGCCATCGACATCGACGCCAAGGTGCTGATCCTCGACGAGCCGACCTCCAGCCTGGACGCCGACGAGGTGCGGCAGCTGTTCAGGGTGATGCGGCGGCTGAAGGACGAGGGCATCGCGATCCTGTTCGTCTCGCACTTCCTCGACCAGATCTACGAGATCTCCGACCGCATGACGATCCTGCGCAACGGCCGGCTGGTCGGCGAGTACGCCACCCGCGAACTGCCGCAGGTCGAGCTGGTCGCGAAGATGATCGGCAAGGAGCTGGAAGCGCTCGAACGGCTGCACGGCGCCTCCGAGGTGCCGGACCGGCCGCTGGTCGAGGCGCGCGACCTCGGCCGCGCCGGCGCGATCGAGCCGTTCAGCCTGACCATCCACGAGGGAGAGGTGGTGGGGCTGGCCGGGCTGCTCGGCTCCGGCCGTACGGAGATCGCCCGGCTGCTGTTCGGCGCCGACCACGCGAGCACCGGCGAGATCGCGATCGGCGGCCGGCCCGCCTCGCTGCGCACGCCGCGCGCGGCGATGAACCACAAGATCGCCTTCTGCTCGGAGAACCGCAAGGCCGACGGGCTGATCCCCGACCTCACCGTGCGCGAGAACATCATCCTGGCCCTCCAGGCCACCCGGGGCTGGACCAGGCCGGTGCCCCGCGACCAGCAGGACGAGCTGGTCAGGAGGTACATCGAGGCGCTCAAGATCAGCCCGCCCAACCCCGACCACCTCGTCCGCGACCTCAGCGGCGGCAACCAGCAGAAGGTCGTGCTGGCCAGGTGGCTGATCCTGGAGCCCAGGCTGCTCATCCTGGACGAGCCCACCCGCGGCATCGATGTCGGAGCGAAGACCGAGATCCAGCGCCTGGTGGCCGAGCTGTCCGGCGGCGGCATGGCGGTGCTGTTCATCTCGGCCGAGCTCGAAGAGGTGCTGCGGCTCAGCCACAAGGTCGAGGTGCTGCGCGACCGGCGGCTGGTGGCCGAGCTGCCCAACGACGCCGAGCTGACCACCGACGTGCTCATGGAGACGATCGCGAGCGGAGGGCGGACCTCATGAGACGCCTGCTCTGGCCGATCGCGGTGCTCATCGCGCTGCTGGCGCTGAACGTGTTCTTCACACCCGGCTTCTTCTCGATCGAGGTCAAGGACGGCCACCTCTACGGCAGCCTCATCGACATCCTGCGCTTCGGCGCGCCGCTCATCCTGGTCGCGCTCGGCATGACGCTGGTCATCGCCACCGGCGGCATCGACCTGTCGGTCGGCTCGGTGGTGGCGATCTCGGGCGCGCTGGCCTGCCTGCTGATCAGCGAGGACGCGAGCGTGCTCACCGCCGTGGCGCTGGCGCTCGGCCTGTGCCTGGTGCTCGGGCTGTGGAACGGGTTCCTGGTGGCCGGCATCGGCATCCAGCCGATCATCGCCACGCTGATCCTCATGGTGGCCGGTCGCGGGCTGGCCCAGCTCATCACCGACGGGCAGATCATCACCGTCAACAGCCCGGCGTACAAGGAGATCGGCGCCGGTTACTGGCTGGCCCTGCCGTCCGGCATCCTCATCGTGGCGGCGGTGCTGGCGGTCACCGCGTTCCTGACCAGGCGGCTGGCGCTGGGCGTGCTCATCGAGTCGGTGGGCGGCAACGCCGAGGCGAGCAGGCTCGCCGGCATCAGGTCACGCGGGATCATCGTCATGGTCTACGCCTTCGCCGCCCTGTGCGCGGGCGTCGCCGGGCTGATGATCAGCTCGAACGTCTCCAGCGCCGACGGCAACAACGCCGGCCTGTGGATCGAGCTGGACGCGATCCTCGCCGTGGTGATCGGCGGCACCTCGCTGGCCGGCGGGCGCTTCTCGCTCGGCGGCACCGTGCTCGGCGCGCTCATCATCCAGTCGCTGACCACCACGATCTACTCGATCGGCGTGCCGCCGGAGACGACGCTGCTGTTCAAGGCGCTGGTGGTGACGGCGGTCTGCCTCATCCAGTCGCCGTCGTTCCGCGCGAAGGTGCTGCGCGGGCGGGGGCGCGGGCGTGCGGCGCCGCCACCGGTCCCGGCCCCAGCCGCACAGGAGGAGACGAGCGCGCCGGACGGAGTGAGGTCATGAGCACGATGAGCGGGACGGCGGCGCTCGGGCGGGTGTCCGTGCCGTCGAAGTACCTGCCGGTCCTGGTGACCGGCTGCCTGTTCGTGGCGATGTTCGTGGCGGGCGGCATCCGCTACGAGGGCTTCGCCCACGGGCAGGTCATCTTGAACGTCTTCATCGACAACGCGTTCCTGCTGGTGGTGGCCGTCGGGATGACGTTCGTGATCCTGACCGGCGGCATCGACCTGTCGGTCGGCTCGGTGGTGGCGCTGTCGACGATGATCGCGGCCAGCCTCATGGAGGGGCCAGGGTGGCCGCCGTACCTGGTGGTGCCGCTGGTGCTGCTCATCGGCTCGGCGCTCGGGCTGGTGATGGGCTACATCGTGCAGGCCTTCGACATCCAGCCGTTCATCGTGACGCTGGCGGGCATGTTCCTCGCGCGGGGCCTGTGCTACACCATCGGCACCGACTCGATCCCCATCCGCGACGCCACGTTCACGGCGTTCGCACAGGCCAGGATTGATTTGTTCGCCGATCTGTGGATCTCGCCGAGCGTGGTGATCGCGGCCGTGGTGGTCGCGGTGGCGGCGTACGTGCTGCACTACACCCGCTTCGGCCGGTCGGTCTACGCGACGGGCGGCAACGAGCAGTCGGCGATCCTCATGGGGCTGCCGGTGGGCCGTACGAAGATCATGGTCTACACGATCAGCGGGTTCTGCTCGGCCCTGGGCGGGGTGCTGCTGACGTTCTACATGCTCTCCGGCTATGGGCAGCACGCCGCGGGCATGGAGCTCGACGCGATCGCGGCGGTGGTCATCGGCGGCACGCTGCTGACCGGCGGCAGCGGGTTCCTGCTGGGGACGGTGCTCGGCGTGCTCGTGCTCGGCCTGATCCAGACGATCCTGAGCTTCGAAGGAACGCTGTCGTCGTGGTGGACGAAGATCGTCATCGGGGCTCTGCTGTTCGTCTTCATCCTCCTGCAGCGGCTGTTCTCGGTGCGGGCGAGGAGGTGAGACGCTGGTAACAGGTAAGAAACCTGCGCAATTGCCTGGCCCGGGGGGTATCGTTCCTGGTCAGGGCGGAGAGGCGCGGCTCGCGCATCTTACGGGAACGTTACCATCAGGTTATGCCCGGACGTTGACATGGTCGTTGTTAGCGATAACAATCGGGCGAAGCAGGTGTGTGCTTTGTAGTGATTCGTCCTGTTCGGGCGGATCTCCTTGCTTTATTCGGCAGCAGCCGCGTTCCAGCGCTGCCGCGACCCCCATGGAAAGGGACACTCATGAGGTTGGGACGAATCGGGGGCGTGGTGTCGGCCATCGCGCTCGCCGCGACCATGACGGCGTGTGGATCGAGCACGAAGACCGTCGACGCCGAGACATCCGCTTCGGCCGCCGCCGGCAACGCGGGCGCCCTGATCGGCGTCACGATGCCCACCAAGTCTTCCGAGCGCTGGATCCACGACGGTGACAACGTCAAGAAGCAGCTCGAAGAGCTCGGTTACAAGGTCGACCTCCAGTACGCGGAGAACGACATCCCGACGCAGGCCAACCAGATCGAGAACCAGATCACCAAGGGCGCCAAGCTCCTGATCATCGCCTCGATCGACGGCACGGCCATCACCTCGCAGCTCCAGCAGGCGGCCGACGCCAACATCCCGGTCATCGCCTACGACCGGCTGATCCGCAACAGCCCGAACGTCGACTACTACGCGACCTTCGACAACTTCAAGGTCGGCGTGCAGCAGGCGACGTCGCTGCTCAAGGGCCTCGGCGTCGAGGACGGCAAGAAGGGCCCGTTCAACATCGAGCTCTTCGCCGGCTCGCCCGACGACAACAACGCCACGTTCTTCTGGAACGGCGCGATGTCGGTGCTCCAGCCGAAGATCGACGACGGCACGCTGGTGGTCAAGAGCGGCCAGACCGACTTCAAGCAGGCCGCCATCCTGCGGTGGGACCCCGCCACGGCGCAAAAGCGCATGGAGGACATCATCACCAGCACCTACACCGGCGGCACCAAGGTCGACGGCGTGCTCTCGCCGTACGACGGCCTGTCCATCGGCATCCTGTCGGCGCTGAAGAGCTCCGGCTACAGCAAGCCGTACCCGATCGTGACCGGCCAGGACGCCGAGCTGCAGTCGGTGAAGTCGATCATCGCCGACGAGCAGTACTCCACGATCTTCAAGGACACCCGCAAGCTCGCCGAGCAGACGGTCAAGATGGCCGACGCCGTGCTCAAGGGCCAGCAGCCCGAGGTGAACAACACCAAGGACTACGACAACGGCAACAAGGTCGTGCCCTCGTACCTGCTCGACCCGGTGATCGTCGACAAGAGCAACTACAAGGACGTCATCGTCGGCAGCGGCTACTACACCGAGGACCAGCTCAAGTAAGGGACCGTGCCCCGGGGAGGACCTCCCCGGGGCCTTCCCTGAACGCGAGGGGCATATGACCGAGCACATCTTGCGGATGAGCGGGATCACCAAGACGTTCCCGGGCGTCAAAGCGCTCCAGGACGTCAACCTGGCGGTGCGCAGGGGTGAGATCCACGCCATCTGCGGCGAGAACGGCGCCGGCAAGTCGACGCTGATGAAGGTGCTGTCGGGCGTCTACCCGCACGGCACCTACGAGGGCGAGATCATCTTCGAGGGCCGGCGCTGCGAGTTCGGCGGGATCCGCGACAGCGAGCACGCCGGCATCGTCATCATCCACCAGGAGCTGGCGCTCAGCCCGCAGCTGTCGATCGCCGAGAACATCTTCCTCGGCAACGAGCGCGCCACCCGCGGCTTCATCGACTGGAACCGCACCAACTACGAGGCCGCCGAGCTGATGAAGCGGGTCGGCCTGCGCGAGAACCCGACCACGACGATCTCCGACATCGGCGTGGGCAAGCAGCAGCTCGTCGAGATCGCCAAGGCGCTGTCGAAGAAGGTGAAGCTGCTCATCCTCGACGAGCCCACCGCGGCGCTCAACGACGACGACTCGGCCCACCTGCTCGACCTGCTGCGCGGGCTGCGCGACGAGGGCATCACCTGCGTGATCATCTCGCACAAGCTCAACGAGGTGATCGCGATCGCCGACTCCGTCACGATCATCCGCGACGGGCGCACGATCGAGACGCTGGACATGGCCACCGACAACGTCACCGAGGACCGCATCATCGCGGGCATGGTGGGCCGCGCGCTCGACAACCGCTTCCCGCCGCACGAGCCGAAGATCGGCGACGAGGCGCTGCGCATCGAGGACTGGACGGTCTACAGCCCGGCCCAGCCGGACCGCAAGGTGGTCGACGGCGCCTCGCTCATGCTGCGGCGCGGCGAGATCGTCGGTCTCGCGGGCCTCATGGGCGCCGGCCGCACCGAGCTGGCGATGAGCGTCTTCGGCCGCACGTACGGGGTGCACATCTCCGGCAAGATCTTCAAAGACGGCAAGCCGGTCGAGATCCGCAACGTGCAGGACGCGATCAACCACGGCATCGCCTACGCCTCGGAGGACCGCAAGCGCTACGGGCTCAACCTCATCCAGGACATCAAGACCAACATCAGCGCCGCCGGGCTCAAGAGCCTGGCCAAGCGCGGCTGGGTGAACGAGAACGAGGAGTACCGGGTCGCCGAGCAGTTCCACAAGAGCATGAACATCAAGGCCCCGAGCGTCGACAGCATCGTGGGCCAGCTCAGCGGCGGCAACCAGCAGAAGGTCGTGCTGTCGAAGTGGATCATGACCGAGCCGGACGTGCTCATCCTCGACGAGCCCACCCGGGGCATCGACGTCGGCGCCAAGTATGAGATCTACACGATCATCAACAGGCTGGCCGACCAGGGCAAGGCCATTCTGGTGATCTCCTCTGAGCTGCCCGAGCTGCTCGGCCTGTGCGACCGCATCTACACGCTCTCCGAAGGACGCATCACCGGAGAGGTGCCCCGCCAGGAGGCCACCCAGGAAAGCCTCATGTATCTCATGACCAAGGGACAGGAGTAGCTCCCATGAGCAGCATCACGCCCACCGGCCTGCGTGAGGCCGGAGCCGCGGGCGAAGGGGGAAAGGCGCCCAGGCAGCCGGGCCAGGTGTCGCTCGGCGGCATATCGCTCAACCTGCGATCGAGCGGCATCTACATCGCCTTCGCGCTCATCATCGTGCTGTTCTCGGTGCTCACCGACGGAGCGCTGCTCCAGCCGCAGAACATCTCCAACATCATCGTCCAGAACTCCTACGTCCTGATCCTCGCGATCGGGATGATCCTGATCATCATCGCCGGGCACATCGACCTGTCGGTCGGCTCGGTGGTGGCGGTCACGGGAGCTCTGGCCGCGGTGCTCATGGTCAACATGGGCTGGCCGTGGCCGCTGGCCCTGCTCGCCACGCTGGTGGCGGGCGCGCTCATCGGAGCCTGGCAGGGCTACTGGATCGCCTACTTCGGCATCCCGGCGTTCATCGTGACGCTGGCCGGCATGCTGCTGTTCCGCGCGCTGACGCTGACCGTGCTCGGCAACCAGGGCATCGGGCCGTTCCCCGACCAGGTCCGCACGCTGGCCAACGGCTTCACCGACGGCTACCTCGGCAACATCGGCCTCGGCCCGCTCGGCGGCGCCGACCTGTTCAGCCTGCTCATCGGCATCGTCGCGATCGCCGGCATGGTCGCCGCGCAGTGGCGCACCAGGAGTGCGCGCAAGGGTTACGGCCAGGCCGTCGAGCCCATCGCGCTGTTCGCGCTGAAGATGGCGGCGGGCGCCGCGATCATCCTGTTCCTGGTGGTGCAGCTCGCCCGGTTCAAGAACCTGCCGTGGGTGCTCGTGCTGCTGGCGATCCTCGTGCTCGGCTACTCGCTGATGGCCAACCGCACGGTCTTCGGCCGGCAGATCTACGCCATCGGCGGCAACCTCCAGGCCGCGATCATGTCCGGTGTGAAGGTCAAGTCGGTCGTGTTCTGGATCTTCGTGAACATGGGCGTGCTGTCGGCCATCGCCGGCATCATCTTCGCCGGCCGGCTCAACCAGGCGGGCCCGACCGCGGGCAACAGCTTCGAGCTGGACGCGATCGCCGCGGCGTTCATCGGCGGCGCGGCCGTGCAGGGCGGCGTCGGCAAGGTGGTCGGCGCCATCACCGGCGGTCTGATCATGGCGGTCATCAACAACGGCATGTCGCTGATCGGCTCCCCGAGCGAGCGGGTCATGCTCGTCAAGGGTGCGGTGCTGCTCGCGGCCGTCGCGTTCGACGTCTGGACCAAGCGCAGGGCGGGTGCCGCGGGGCGCTGAGAGCTCACGGGGAGCCCCACGACCAAGATCGCGCGGGCTCCCCTGAGTAAGATCCACCCGAGCGAAAGGAGAGACCGTGACGACCCCCAAGCGTCGCGTGCCGGTCATGGCCGACGTGGCCAGGGAGGCGGGCGTGTCGCACCAGACGGTCTCCCGGGTGCTCAACGACCATCCCAACGTCCGGCCGGACACCCGCGCCCGCGTGGAGGCGGCGATCAACCGGCTGGGCTACCGCCGCAACCTCGCCGCCCGCGCCCTCGTCACCAAGCGCTCGCGCACCCTGGGCGTGGTGAGCTTCGACACCACCCTGTACGGCCCGGCCAGCACCATCTACGGCATCGAGCAGGCGGCGAGGACCGCGGGCTACTTCGTCAGCATCGTCAGCCTGAAGTCCATCGACACCGCGAGCGTCCGCGACGCCATCGGCTACCTCACCGAGCAGGGGGTGGACGGCGTCGTGGTGGTGGCGCCGCAGCGTTCGGCCGGGCGCGCCCTGGAGAGCCTGCCCGCCGGCATGCCCGCGGTCGCGGTCGAGGGCACGCACAGCGCCGGCGTGTCGGTGGTCTGCATCGACCAGGCGGAGGGCGCCAGGCTCGCCACCCGCCACCTGCTGGAGCTGGGCCACGAGACGGTCTGGCACGTGACGGGCCCGCAGGACTGGATGGAGACCGAGGGCCGCGTCGAGGGCTGGCGCTCGGCGCTGGAGGAGGCGGGCCGCCCGGTGCCCGAGCCGCTGGCCGGCGACTGGAGCCCGCGCGCCGGCTACGAGGCCGGCAAGCGCCTGGCGAGCATGGACGGCGTGACCGCCGTGTTCGCGGCCAACGACCAGATGGCGCTCGGCGTGCTGCGCGCCCTGTCCGAGAAGGGAGTGCGGGTGCCGGAGCAGATGAGCGTGGTCGGCTTCGACGACATCCCCGAGTCCGAGTTCTTCTCGCCGCCGCTCACCACGGTCAGGCAGGACTTCGACGTGGTGGGCCGCCACTGCATCGAGGTGCTGCTGCGGCAGATCGAGTCGGGGCCGGCCGCCTTGGAGCGGCTGGTCGTGCGGCCGAGCTTCGTGGTGCGGGCCAGCACCGCCCCTGTCCGGTAGATGATGGGCATGCCCCCGGAAACCCCTGGAGTCCAATGTGAACGCTAACAAGTACGTCGTCGGAGTGGACTTCGGCACGCTGTCGGGACGTGCCGTCGTCGTACGCGTCAGCGACGGCGCCGAGCTGGGCAGCGCCGTCCACGAGTACGCGCACCGCGTCATCGAGCACACCCTGCCCGGCACCGACGTGCGCCTCGGCCCCGACTGGGCGCTGCAGTCGCCGCAGGACTGGCTCGATGTGATCAAGAACGCGGTGCCGCAGGCGATCGCCGCCGCGGGCGTGCCGGCCGCCGACATCATCGGCATCGGCACCGACTTCACCGCCTGCACCGTGCTGCCGACGAAGGCCGACGGCACGCCGCTGTGCTTCGAGACACCGGATGAGCCGCACGCCTGGCCCAAGCTGTGGAAGCACCACGCCGCGCAGCCGCACGCCGACCGCATCAACGAGCTGGCCGCGCGGCGCGGCGAGAGCTGGCTGCCCCGCTACGGCGGCAAGATCTCCTCGGAGTGGGAGTTCGCCAAGGCGCTGCAGGTGCTGGAGGAGGCCCCCGAGGTCTACGCCAGGGCCGAGCGCTGGATCGAGGCCGCCGACTGGATCATCTGGCAGCTCACCGGCGTGGAGAGCCGCAACATCTGCACGGTCGGCTACAAGGGCATCTTCCAGGATGGAAGCTACCCGTCGCGGGAGTTCCTGGCCGAGCTGAACCCCGGCTTCGCCGACTTCACCGCCAAGCTCGCCACCGGCCAGGTCGGCGACGACGTCAACGGCGTCACGCTGGCCCCGCTGGGCGGTCTCGCCGGGCGGCTCACCGCGCAGGCGGCCGGGTGGACCGGCATCCCCGAGGGCGCGGCCGTCGCCGTCGGCAACGTGGACGCCCACGTCACCGCGGCCGCCGCCGACGCCGTCAGGCCCGGCCAGATGGTCGCCATCATGGGCACCTCCACCTGCCACATCATGCCGAGCGACCGGCTGGCCGAGGTGCCCGGCATGTGCGGCGTCGTCCAGGACGGCATTGTGCCGGGGCTGTGGGGCTACGAGGCCGGACAGTCCGCGGTCGGCGACATCTTCGCCTGGTTCGTGGAGAACTTCGGCACCGAAGGCCACGACGAGCTGACCGCGCTGGCCGAGAAGCAGGCCGTGGGCCAGCACGGCCTGGTCGCGCTCGACTGGTTCGGCGGCAACCGCTCGGTGCTGGTCGACCACAACCTGTCCGGCGTGATCGTCGGCCAGACCCTGGCCACCAAGCCCGAGGACGTCTACCGGGCGCTCATCGAGTCCACCGCCTACGGCGCGCGGATGATCGTCGAGACGTTCGAGCAGTCGGGCGTGCCGGTCGAGGAGTTCGTGGTGGCCGGCGGGCTGCTCAAGAACTCCTTCCTCATGCAGGTCTACGCCGACGTCCTGCGCCGTCCCCTGTCGGTCATCGGCTCCGACCAGGGGCCCGCGCTGGGCTCGGCCATCCACGCCGCGGTCGCCGCCGGCGCCTACCCCTCCATCGAGGAGGCCGCCGCGGCGATGGGCAAGCGCACCGAGCGGGCCTACGAGCCCGACCCGGCCCGCGCCGACGCCTACGACCGGCTCTACGCCGAGTACCGCAGGCTGCACGACTTCTTCGCCGACGGACGGATGCTGCACACGCTGCGCGCGATCAGGAACGAGGCAAGCGCATGACTTCCCCCGATGTGACCACTCTCCGCAAGACGGTCGCGGACCTGCACGCCGAGCTGGTCCGCTACAACCTGGTGGTGTGGACGGCCGGCAACGTGTCGGGCCGCGTGCCGGGTGAGGACCTCTTCGTCATCAAGCCGTCAGGCGTCTCCTACGACGAGCTGACCCCCGACAACATGGTCGTGTGCGACCTGGACGGCAACCTCGTCGAGGGTGAGCACTCGCCGTCCAGCGACACCGCCGCGCACGCCTACGTCTACCGCAACATGCCCGACGTCGGCGGCGTCGTGCACACCCACTCCACCTACGCCTCCGCCTGGGCCGCCCGCGGCGAGGCCATCCCGTGCGTGCTGACCGCGATGGCCGACGAGTTCGGCGGCGAGATCCCGGTCGGGCCGTTCGCGCTCATCGGCGACGACTCGATCGGCAAGGGCATCGTCGAGACGCTCAAGGGCCACCGCTCCAAGGCCGTGCTCATGCAGAACCACGGGGTGTTCAGCATCGGCAAGGACGCCAAGGCCGCCGTGAAGGCCGCCGTGATGTGCGAGGACGTCGCCCGTACGGTGCACATCGCCCGCCAGCTCGGCGACCCGCTGCCCATCGCGCAGGACGACATCGACCGCCTCTACGACCGCTATCAGAACGTCTACGGACAGAGGAGCCCGCGTTGACAATCTGGTTTCTGACCGGCAGCCAGGGGCTGTACGGCGAGGACACGCTGCGCCAGGTGGCCGAGCAGTCCCGGCGCATCGCCGAGCAGCTGCCCCTGCCGGTGGAGTGGAAGCCCGTCCTGACCGACGCGGCGGCCATCCGGCGGGTGATGCTGGAGGCCAACGCCGACGACGACTGCGTCGGCGTGATCGCCTGGATGCACACGTTCTCGCCGGCGAAGATGTGGATCGCCGGGCTGGACGCGCTGCGCAAGCCGCTGCTGCACCTGCACACGCAGGCCAACGTCGAGCTGCCGTGGGCCACCATCGACATGGACTTCATGAACCTCAACCAGGCCGCGCACGGCGACCGCGAGTTCGGGTTCGTGCAGACGCGCCTCGGCGTGCCGCGCAAGACGGTGGCGGGCCACGTCAGCGACCCGGCGGTGGGCGAGCGCATCCTCGCCTGGCACCGGGCCGCGACGGGCCTCGCCGAGCTGCGCACGCTGAAGCTCGTCCGCTTCGGCGACAACATGCGCGACGTGGCGGTCACCGAGGGCGACAAGGTCGAGGCGCAGCTCCGTTTCGGCGTCTCGGTCAACACCTACGGCGTGAACGACCTGGTCGAGGCCGTGGACGCCGCCTCCGACGCCGAGGTGAGCGCGCTCGTCAAGGAGTACGAGGAGCGCTACCGCGTCGTGCCCGAGCTGCTCGGCGAGCGCAACGAGTCGCTGCGCTATGCGGCCAGGATCGAGCTGGGCCTGCGCGGCTTCCTGGAGGCAGGCGGCTACAAGGCGTTCACCACGAACTTCGAAGACCTCGGCGGGCTGCGCCAGCTCCCCGGCCTGGCCGTGCAGCGGCTGATGGCCGACGGCTACGGCTTCGGCGGCGAGGGCGACTGGAAGACCTCGGTGCTGGTGCGGACGCTGAAGGCCATGACCGGCAACGAGGGCGGCACCTCCTTCATGGAGGACTACACCTACAACCTGACGCCGGGCCAGGAGCTGATCCTCGGCGCCCACATGCTGGAGGTCTGCCCGTCGATCGCGGCGGACACGCCGTCGTGCGAGATCCACCCGCTCGGCATCGGCAACCGCGAGGACCCGGTGCGGCTGGTGTTCGACGCCGAGCCCGGTCCCGCCATCGTGGTGGGCCTGGCCGACATGGGCGACAGGTTCCGCCTGGTGGCCAACGAGATCGACGTGGTCGCCCCGCCGCAGCCGCTGCCCAAGCTGCCGGTGGCGCGCGCGGTGTGGAGCCCGCGCCCGAACCTGCGCACCTCCACCGAGTCCTGGCTGACCGCGGGCGGCCCGCACCACACGGTGCTGTCGAAGGCGGTGGGCCGCGAGGAGCTGACGGACCTGGCCGACATGCTGGGCGTGGAGCTGGTGATCATCGACGCCGACACCACGACCGAGCGGTTCGCCAAGGAGCTGCGCTGGAACCAGGCGTACTACCGGCTGGCCCAGGGTCTGTGAGCCCGGCGGGTCCCCGCGCCGGGCTCACAGACCCGGCGCGGGGACCCGCGGCCACCCGCCGGAGGCCGGCGGGTGAAGTTGTGGGAAGGTGAACCACGTGACGCTGACCAATTGGGCTGGAAACACCACATTCCACGCGAAAGAAGTCCATCATCCGACGTCCCTCGACGAGCTGCAGCGGCTCGTCGCGGGCAGCAGCAGCGTGCGGGCGCTGGGCAGCGGCCACTCCTTCAACCACGTCGCCGACACCACCGGCGACCTGGTGGTGCTGGACCGCATGCCCGAGCTCGTGGAGATCGACAGCGCCGCGGCCACGGTGCGCGTCGGCGCCCGCACCACGTACGCCCAGCTCGCGCCGCGGCTGCACGAGGCCGGGTTCGCGCTGGCGAACATGGCCTCACTGCCGCACATCTCCGTCGCCGGCTCGGTCGCGACCGGCACCCACGGCTCCGGCGTCACCCAGCCGGGCCTCGCCTGCGCCGTCTCCTCGATCGACCTGGTCACCGCCGACGGCTCGCTGCTGACGCTCTCGCGCGGCGACGCCGACTTCCCCGGCGCGGTCGTCTCGGTGGGGGCGCTCGGCATCGTCACCTCCCTGACGCTCGACCTGGTGCCCGCCTTCGAGCTGCGCCAGTACGTACGCGAGGGACTGACCCCCGACGCGTTCGCCGACTTCGACGCGATCATGGCGAGCGGCTACAGCGTCAGCCTGTTCACCGACTTCCGCGACACCCGCGTCTGGCTCAAGCGCGAGGACGAGCTGACCGACGCCGACTGGTACGGCACCACGCCCGCCGACGGCCCGCGCCACCCGCTGCCCGCCATGCCGCCGGACACCTGCACCGGCCAGCTCGGCGTCCCCGGCCCCTGGTACGACCGGCTGCCGCACTTCCGCGCCGACTCCCCGCCCAGCGGCGCCGGCGACGAGCTGCAGTCGGAGCTGCTGCTGCCCAGGGAGCACGCGGTCAAGGCGCTGCGCGAGCTGTTCGCGATCGGCGACCGCATCCGCCCGGCCCTGCAGATCTCCGAGATCCGCACCATCGCCGCCGACGACCTGTGGCTGAGCCCGTTCAACGGCCGCGACACCCTCGGCATCCACTTCACCTGGGTCAGGGACGTCGATACCGTCATGCCCGTGCTGGAGCTGGTCGAGCGGACGCTGGCGCCGTTCGACCCGCGGCCGCACTGGGGCAAGCTGTTCACCCGGTTCCCCGAGTGCCCGCCGCGCTTCAAGGAGCTGGTGCGCAGGCTCGATCCCACGGGCAAGTTCGCCAACGCCTTCACCCGCGTACTGCTGGGGGAGTAGCGCACCCGCGCGGGGCTGCGCCGCATGACGTAGCCCCGCACCGGTCCGCCAGACGATGTGCCGCGCCCGCCCGTCGGCGATCGTGAAGGGCATGACGGATCACCCCTTCAGATTCGGCGCCGTCGCGGGACGGGCGCCCGGTGCCGCCGCCTGGACCGGCCTCGCCCGCAGGGCCGAGAGCCTGGGATACGACACGCTGCTGGTGCCCGACACGCTCGACACGTTCTCGCCGTTCCCCGCCCTGGCCGCGGCCGCCGCGGCGACCACGACCCTGCGCCTTGGCACGTACGTGCTGAGCGTCGCCAACCGCACCCCGCGCGCGGTCGCGTGGGAGACCGAGACCCTCCAGGAGCTCAGCGGCGGCCGGTTCGAGCTCGGTCTCGGGGCCGGGCGGCCGGACGCCGAGCAGGACGCGGCGGCGCTCGGCGTGCCCTACGGCACCCCGGGCGAGCGCGTCGACCGGGTCATGCGGACCATCGACGCCGTGAAGGACACGCGGATCCTCGTGGCCGCATCGGGCCCCAGGATGCTGCGCCTGGCCGCGCAGAAGGCCGACACGATCGCGCTCGGCCTGCCCATCCACTACACCGAGGAGCAGGTGGCGACCAGGCTGGACGAGCTGTACGAGCTGTCCGGCGACCGCTTCCACGACCTGGAGCTGGCCATGAACCTGGCCTTCGCCGGCGAGGACCCGCCGGACTGGGTCGCGAGCCGCTTCGGGCTCACCGGCACCGGCGTGCTCATCGGCACGCCCCAGCAGATGGCCGACACGCTGCTGCGCCGCCGCGACGCCCTCGGCGTGTCGTACGTCTCGGTGAACGCCCAGTGCCTGGAGGCGTTCGCGCCCGTCGTGGAACGCCTGGCCGGAACCTGACAGGAGCTGACAGGTTAGCCTGCCAGGCTGTCCCCATGACCCGGATGACAGCCAAAGGAACTTTCGATATCACCGTCTGGACACCGCAGCCGCCGGTCCACGAGGGCGACGGCGTCACGATCCAGCTCGTCACCCTCAACAAGACCTGGCGCGGCGACCTGACCGGAAGCAGCGTCGTCACCATGCTGACGGCCACCACGCCGGTGGAGGATTCGCGCTCGTACGTGGCCATGGAACGCTTCGAGGGCACCCTGCACGGCCGGTCGGGCTCGTTCGTGGTGCAGCACGACGGCGTGAGCGACGCGGGCGCTCAGTCGGCGCTGATCAGGGTCGTACCGGAATCGGCGACCGGCGAGCTGCGCGGGCTCAGAGGCGAGATCGGCATCACCATCGCGCCCGACGGCACCCACTCGTACAGCTTCGACCACACGCTCTGAGCACGCCTTCGGCCGGACGTTCCGAGCCGCCTCGCGGTACCGGACAGTGGCGGTAAAAGCGGTGGCCTCGCGGGCGCCGCCCGTGAAACGGTCGAGTCCTGATGATCCGATGGAGCGAGTCAGGACACGAGCGATCGGCGCCCTGGCGATCCGTGCTGGGCGCGCCGCCACCCGCCCGCGTGGTCGTCGCCGACGACCGTACCCGAGCCGCCACCGCGTACCGGCTGGCCTGCGAGGGCACCGCGCTGCTGTGGCGCGGCGACTTCCACAACGCGCGGCAGCTGCTGGCCGCGATGGGGCGGCGCGGCAAGCCCGCCGCCCCCGGCAGCGGCTTCCACCGCTACCGCCAGGCCCGCGCGCAGCGCGCCCGCGTGCTCGGCATGCTGCTCATCCCGTACGACGCCGATCACGTGGTGCCGCTGCGCCGCGCCCCCGACGTGCGGCAGGCCTGCGCCGCCGTGCACGGCCCGCACGCCCCGCCCGCGGTCGGCCCGCTGCGGGAGCTGCTCGGCCTGATCGGCGCGCAGGAGTGGCGGGTGAAGGGCGTGCACGTGCCCGCGCTCGGTGCCCGCATCCACCCGCACTACGGCGTCTTCTCCCCGGTCAGGGGCGAGTACGTCGATCTGGTGGCGCGGGCGCCGCTGCCCGGCGACCGGCTGGCCTTCGACGTCGGCACCGGTACGGGCGTGCTGGCGGCGGTGCTGGCCAGGCGTGGGGTGCGCCGCGTGGTGGCCACCGACCTCGACCCGCGGGCCGTCGCGTGCGCGAGCGACAACCTCGCCAGGCTGGGACTGGCCGGGCGGGTCGAGGTGATGGAGACGGACCTGTTCCCGCCGGGCCGCGCGCCGCTGATCGTCTGCAACCCGCCGTGGCTGCCGGCCAAGCCGGTCACGCCGCTCGACCACGCGGTCTACGACCCGGGCGGGCGCATGCTGCGGGGCTTTCTCGACGGGCTCGCCGAGCATCTCGAGCCCGGGGGCGAGGGCTGGCTCGTCCTGTCGGACCTGGCCGAGCACCTGGGGCTGCGAAGCCGGGCCGAGCTGCTCGCCGCGTTCGAGCGGGCGGGCCTGCGGGTGGCCGGCCGCCTCGACGTGACGCCGCGGCACCGGCGTCCCGGTGATCCTGACGACCCGCTGCACGCCGCCCGCGCCGCCGAGGTGACCTCGCTCTGGCGGCTGCGCCGCTGACCGCGGCCCTCCCCGCGTCTCGCCTGCCGGGCCGCGGCGCGCCCGCATGTTAGCCGGGGCCTCTCCGCGGCAGAGGAGACGTATGCATATTGCGGGGGTACAGACCGTTTTGCCGGAAAATCGGTACGGGCAAGCGGAGATCACCGAGGCGTTCTCCCGGCTGACCGACTGCGACGAGGAGCTGCTTCGCCGGTTCCATGCGGCCACCGGCGTCCAGGGCCGTAACCTCGCCCTGCCCCTCGCCGACTACGCCAAGCTCGACTCCTTCGCACGCGCCAACGACGTCTACGTCGAGCGCGCCCTGGAACTCGGCGAACAGGCGCTCGCCGGAGCCCTGCGCAAGGCCGACATCCCTCCGGAGAAGGTCGATCTCCTGCTGTTCTGTTCGACCACCGGGCTGTCCACGCCTTCGCTCGACGCTAAGATCGCACAGCGGATCGGGCTGCGGCCGGACGTGAAACGGGTGCCGGTGTTCGGGCTCGGCTGCGCCGCCGGGGCGTCCGGGCTGTCCCGCCTCCACGACTACCTGCGCGGCTGGCCGGGACACGTCGCCGTGCTGGTCTGCGTGGAGCTGTGCTCGCTGACCATCCAGCGCGACGACACCTCCATCGCGAACCTGATCGCCAGCGGGCTGTTCGGCGACGGCGCCGCCGCCGTCGTCGCCACCGGGCGCGGGTCCGGGCCCGAGGTCGTCGCCACCCGCAGCCGCCTGTATCCCGACACCGAGCACCTCATGGGCTGGAGCGTCGGCGAACACGGCTTCCGCATCATGCTGGACGCCGACCTCACCACCTTCGTCGAAGAGGTGCTCGCCGCCGACATCAAGGCGTTCCTCGCCGACTACGGGCTCACCACCGACCAGGTCGCCACCTGGATCTGCCACCCCGGCGGCCCCAAGGTCATCGAGAAGATCGCGGGCACGCTCGGCCTGCCGCCCAAGGCGCTCGACGTGACCTGGCGATCCTTGCGCGAGAACGGCAACCTGTCGTCCGTGTCCGTCCTTCACGTCCTGCAGGAGACCCGGGGACGGCCGGGCACCCCCGCCGTGCTGATGGCCCTCGGCCCCGGCTTCTCCGCCGAGCTGCTGCTGCTGCACTGGTGAGCGCCTACCTCGTCCTCATCGGGCTGGTCGTCATGGAACGGCTGGCCGAGCTCGTCGTGGCCCGGCGCAACCTCGCCTGGGCCCGCGCGCGGGGCGGCGTCGAGCACGGCAGGGGGCACTACCCGTTCATCGTGCTCCTCCACGTGGCGCTGCTCGCCGCCGCGCCCGCCGAGGTGTGGCTTTCGCACCGGCCCTTCCTGCCCGCGCTCGGCTGGCCCATGCTGGCCCTCGTCCTGCTGGCCCAAGGGCTGCGCTGGTGGTGCATCCGCACCCTCGGGCACCGGTGGAACACCCGCGTCGTCGTGGTCCCCGGCCTGCCGCTCGTCGACCGGGGGCCGTACCGGTGGTTCCGGCACCCCAACTACGTGGCGGTGGTCGCGGAGGGCATCGCGCTGCCCCTCGTCCACACCGCCTGGGTGACCGCCGCGGCGTTCACCGCCGTCAACGCGGCGCTGCTCGCCGTGCGCATCCGCGTCGAGGAGCGGGCTCTGGCACTCTGAGGTGCCATGAACGACGTGCTGACCATGATGCGCGAGGCGGCGGGACGCACCGCCGACCTCGTCGAGAGCGTGACCGGCGACGAGCTGTCGCTGCCCACGCCCTGCTCCGACTACGACGTCAAGGGCCTGATCAACCACCTGGAGTGGGCCATGACCCTCTTCGAGTCGGTGGGCGAGGGCGGCGGGTTCCCGCCGCAGAAGGAGTACACCGGCGACTTCCGCGCGCGGGCCGAGCGCATGCTCGCCGTCTGGGAGCGTCCCGAGACGTGGGAGGGCGCGTGCGAGGCCATGGGCGGCCTGCCCAAGGCGACGCTGGCCCGCATGGCGCTGACCGACCTCGTCGCCCACGGCTGGGACCTCGCCAAGGCGACCGGCCGCGACTTCGAGGCGTCGCAGGAGGCGGCCGAGCTGCTGGCGGAGTTCGCCGCGCGGCAGGCGCCGACGGGGCGGAAGATGGGGGCGTTCGGGCCCGAGGTGAAGGTGCCGGACGACGCACCGGCGCTCGACAGGTTCCTCGGGCTCATCGGACGCGACCCGGCCTGGAAACCGTGACGTCCTGAGCGCACGGACCTCACCCGTCACAAAGCATCACGTGATGATCGCGGTTTGTGCTCGCTTGCATCACCGGCCCGGCCGGGCCGTGCGGCATTCCGTCGTACGGCTCGGAGGTGTTGAGATGAAATTTCGGCCTTTAGCGGCGAGCATCGGCCTGGTGGCGCTCTTCGGCCTGGCGGCCTGTGGCGGTGGCGGCGCCACGAGCAGCGACATGCCCGCGCCGGCCCGGCAGCCGGGCGTACCGGAGAGCCGGATGTCCGTCCCACCCGGCAAGCAGGCTGAGCGGGACGCCGAGGACACCACGACGGCGCAGATCTCCACGTTCGCGCTGGACGTGGACACCGCCTCGTACGGCTACGCCCGCCGCGCGCTCGAGGAGGGCCGCCGGCCCGCTCCCGCCGAGATCCGCCCCGAGGAGTGGGTCAACGCCTTCAGGCAGGACTACGCGCAGCCCTCCGACGACGGCTTCACCGTGCACGTGGACGGCGCCATGCTGCCCGGCCGCGACGAGGCCGTCATGCGGGTGGGCCTGCAGACCCGCGCCTCCGACCCGGCCGCCCGCCGGCCCGCGAACCTCACGTTCGTGGTGGACGTGTCCGGCTCGATGGCCGAGCCGGGCCGCCTCGACCTGGTGAAGTCGGCCCTGCTCAAGCTGCTCGACCAGCTCGCGCCCGGCGACCAGGTCTCCATCGTGTCCTTCAGCGACGACGCCGACGTGCTGGCCAGGATGACCCCGCTCACCGCCAGGGAGGAGCTGCGCGCCGCGGTCGACGAGCTGGCCATCGGCGGGGGCACCGACCTGGAGTCCGGCCTGGTCGCCGGCTACCAGGAGGCCGCGAAGGCGTACCGGCCCGCCGCGACCAACCGCGTCATCGTGCTCTCCGACGGCCTGGCCAACCAGGGCGACACGCAGTGGCGGTCGCTGCTCGACCGGGTCAAGGACTACGCGGCCAAGCAGATCACGCTGCTCACCGTCGGCGTCGGCCGCGAGTACGGCGACGAGCTGATGGAGCAGCTCGCCGACAACGGCGACGGCATGGCCGTGTACGTCAGCACCCAGGAGGAGGCCGACAGGCTCTTCACCACGCAGCTGCCCGCCACCATCGAGCTGCGCGCCCGCGACGCCAAGGCCCAGGTCGTCTTCAACCCCTCCGTGGTGGAGAGCCACCGCCTCATCGGCTACGACAACCGCACCATCGCCGCCGAGGAGTTCCGCGACGACACCCGCGACGGCGGAGAGATCGGCCCAGGCCACTCCGTCACCGCCCTGTACGCGGTCAAGCTCAAGCCCGGCGCGCGCGGCCAGGTCGCCCAGGCCACCGTGCGCTGGCAGGACCCCGACACCAGGGCTGCGTCGGAGGCGAGCGAGACGCTGGCCTCAGCCGACCTGGCCGGCGACCTGTGGACGGATGCGTCGCCGCGGCTGCAGGTGAACGTCGTGGTGGCGGGGTTCGCCCTCTACCTGCGCGACAAGAAGGCGTTCGGCATGGACCTGCCCGAGCTGGCCGAGCACGCCGGCAGGCTCGCGCCCGTGACCGAAGACCCGATGGTCTCCGAGCTGGCGACGCTCATCGAGAAGGCCAGGTCGATCGCCTGATTCCGGGCCCGGGGTCCCGTCTCCGGCCGGGGCCCCGGGAAAAGGCGTGCAGAGAGGGTCTCAAAGTCGGATACACTCGTACCGGCACGCGGGGCTATGGCGCAGTTGGTAGCGCGCCTCCATGGCATGGAGGAGGTCTGGGGTTCGAATCCCCATAGCTCCACAGCGCGTGACGAGGCCGCTCCCGGGGTTCGGGAGCGGCCTTTTTCACGCCTTCTTGCCCGGCGGAGCCGTGGCGGGCTTTTCACGCCTTCTCTTTCGGAGCCGTAGCGCGTCCGCGCTGTTTCGAAGCCGCGGCCTGGACGTGGCCGGCGGCGCGGAACGTGCGGCGGTAGGCGAGCGGCGCGACCCCGACGGCCGCGTGCAGATGCTGGCGCAGCGAGACCGCGGTGCCGAAGCCCGCCCGCCTGGCCACCTCCTCCACGCCGAGGTCGGTCGTCTCCAGCAGGTGCCTGGCGTGGCGGATCCGCTGGCCGGTCAGCCACTTCGCCGGGCTCTGCCCGGTCTCCTCGCGGAAGCGCCGGGTGAACGTGCGGACGCTCATCTTGGCGTGCTCGGCGAGCGCGGCCAGGTCGAGCGGGGCGTCGAGGTTGGCGAGCATGTACTCGCGGGTGGCCGCCGTGCCGCCGCCGGGTTCGTCGGGCAGCGGCCGGTCGATGTACTGCGCCTGGCCGCCCTCGCGCCACGGCGGCATCACGCACCGCCGGGCCGCGGCGTTGGCCACCTCGCTGCCGTGGTCACGTCTGATCACGTGCAGGGACAGGTCGAGCCCGGCCGCCACGCCGGCCGACGTCAGCACGTCGCCGTCGTCCACGAACAATACGTCGGGGTCGAGCTCGACCTGCGGGAAGAGCCGGGCGAAGCGCGGCGCCTCGGCCCAGTGCGTGGTGGCGGGACGGCCGTCCAGCAGCCCGGCCGCCGCCAGCACGAACGAGCCCGTGCAGATCGACATGACGCGTGGCCGCCCCTGCAGCGCGGCGCGGAGCGTGCCGGAGATCGTGCCGTCCCGCAGCACCGGGCCCCCGTGGACGCCGGGCACCACGATGGTGTCGGCGGTGTCGAGCACGTCGAGGTCGTGGTCGGGCAGTACGGTGTAGCCGGCCGCGCAGCGCACCGGCATGCGGCCTTCCGAGCAGGTCACCACCTCGTACAGACGCTCGCCCGACGGCGCGCGCGCCGCAGGGAAGACCTGGCCGGGCACCCCGAGGTCGAGCGGCGCGAAACGGTCGAGCACCAGGACGGCGATGCGATGAAGCATGGCCGGATTCTTGCACATATTGGCTTTCCGGCCACTCGTGGCGATGAGCGGCGATCCTCCAGGATGTCCGCATGACTGTGCGCACCACCCCCGCCACCCGCCGCAGGGTGCACCGGGCCTGGTACGTGGCGGCCGTCGCGTTCGTGGCCATCCTGGGCGCGGCCGGCTTCCGCGCCACCCCCGGGGTGCTGATCACCCCGTTGCAGGAGGAGTTCGGCTGGTCCGCGGGCACGATCTCGTCGGCCGTCTCGATCAACCTCGTGCTCTACGGGCTGACCGCCCCGTTCGCCGCCGCCCTCATGGACCGCTTCGGCATGCGCCGCGTGGTCGCCGCCGCCCTGCTGCTGATCGCCGCGGGCAGCGGGCTGACCGTGCTCATGACGGCGAGCTGGCAGCTCCTGCTGTTCTGGGGCCTGCTGGTGGGCCTGGGCACGGGGTCGATGGCGCTGGTGTTCGCCGCGACCGTGGTGGACCGCTGGTTCGTACGGCACCGCGGGCTCGTCACGGGCGTGCTGACCGCCGCGGGCGCCACCGGGCAGCTCATCTTCCTGCCCCTGCTCGCGCACCTCGCCGAGGGCCCAGGGTGGCGCGTCGCCTCGCTGACCGTGGCCGGGGCGGCGCTGGCCGTGGTGCCGTTCGTGTGGTGGCTGCTGCGCGACCGCCCCGAGGAGGTCGGCACCACCGCGCTCGGAGCCGAGCCGGGCGCCGCGCCTCCCGCGCCGCCCACCGGGGTCAACGCGGCGGTCAGGGCCGTCACCGTGCTCGCGAGCGCGGCGCGCACCCGCCCGTTCTGGCTGCTCGCCGGCGGCTTCGCGATCTGCGGCGCCAGCACGAACGGCCTGGTCGGCACCCACTTCATCCCCGCCGCCCACGACCACGGCATGGCCGAGCCGGTCGCCGCGAGCCTGCTCGCCGTCATCGGGATCTTCGACATCGTCGGCACCGTCGCGTCGGGCTGGCTCAGTGACAGGATCGACCCCAAGGTGCTGCTCGGCGTCTACTACGGGCTGCGCGGCCTGTCGCTGATGGTGCTGCCCGGCCTGTTCGCCGCCACCACCGAGCCCAGCATGCTCATCTTCATCGTCTTCTACGGCCTCGACTGGGTGGCCACCGTGCCGCCGACCGTCGCCCTGTGCAGGAAGATCTACGGCGCCGACGGTGCCGTGGTGTTCGGCTGGGTGTTCGGCTCGCACCAGGTGGGCGCCGCCATCGCCGCCGCCGGCGCCGGCCTGACCCGCGACCACCTGGGCGCCTACGACCTCGCCTGGTACGCCGCGGGCGCTCTGTGCCTCCTCGCCGCCGGCATGTCACTGGCCATCGGGCATGCTAGAGGGCGATGAACGCCGAGCTTTATGTGTTGCCGCTGGTCGTGCGGATCGAGCGCGCCACGCCCCCCGAACGCACCGACGCCCTCGAGGCCGCCGCCAAGGCGGTGCTCGACCTGCTTGCCGACCCGGGGGAGTGGGCCGCCGAGGTGCACGCCTGGGAGGCGACAGGAAAGATCCGCAAGGTGGTGCGCAGGGCCAGGGGCGCCGAGTGGCGCCGCGCCGTCGCGCTGCCCGGCCGTACGATCGAGCACCGCACCGCCGAGGTGCGCGTGCACCCGCCCGTGCCGCTCGACGGCTGGCCCCGCGACCTCGCGAGGCTCCAGGTCAAGGGCACCGAGCTGACCGACACCGCACCACCCGGCCCCGCCGAGCCGCCCACCCTGTGGGAGAACCCGGCGCTGGAGATGTCCGCGGGCAAGGCCATGGCGCAGGCCGGGCACGCCGCCCAGCTCGCCTGGTGGGCCAGCGACGAGGGCGAGCGGGCGGCCTGGCGGGAGCAGGGGTTCCCGGTGACCGTGCGCAGGGCGGAGAGCGCGGCCGCTTTCGAGGCCATGGCGGCGGCCGGGCTGCCGGTGGTGCGGGACGCGGGCTTCACGGAGATCGAGCCGGGCTCGTGCACGTTCGTCGCCGACGCGCCGTGGCTGGCCGGCCGGGTGGCCCGCTCCTGATCGGCCCTTGACCGGCCGGGCGGCCTGCCCTGAGGGGACCTGGGCCGGCCGGGAAGTGGCCGTTTTCGCCCCGGTCGGACCGAAAAGGCGCATTTCCGGAAACGCCAAGATTGCACTTCGGTAGCTTCGAGGGCGCAATGCCGGGATATGTCGTACGCTCCCGTCGTGCTCCATGGGGAAGATGAGGTCAAGGGTTCCCAAGTGAGACCGCCCGTGCGTCGCGGGATCCCGGCTTCTCCCCCCAAACGCTCCCGCATCGGTGACATTCGGATGCGGGTGGTGTACCGGGGGCTGGCCGTGGCCGGCGCCGTCGTGGTCGTCGCCGCGACGCTGGCCGTGGTGCTCCCGTCCGAGCCGGACGAGGTCGCGGCGGGGCCGGTTACCGCGCCGCCGGCCGCACCGTCCTCGTCCGGCTCCGCACCTGTGCCGTCGGTCACCGCCTCGCCGTCGGTCACCGCCTCGCCGTCGGTCGCTCCCGCCACGGAGCGGGCGACGCCGCGTCCCGGCACCTCGCTCGCGCCCGGCTACACGGCCATGGAGGCCCTGTACGCCGACCCGCGCGTGCCCAGGCTGACCCGATCCGTCAAGCGCATGCCCCTGCGCTCCCCGGGCAAGCGCTTCATCAAGGACCGCAGGGCCGGCCTGCGGGTGCCCAAGCTGCCCCGGCCGTGGAAGAGGTACGGGGCGGCGCCGTTCACCACCAAGCAGGTGCTGCCCAAGCAGCGCGGCACCGCGCTACGCGGCGTCTTCGTCACCTGCCCGCTTCCGATCATGAAGCAGAAGTCCCCGCGCGACACGGCGCTGCTGGCCGCCCGCTGGACGCTCAACCACCACCCCAAGGGCTCGCGCATCACCTGGCTGGCCTCCCAGCCGGTCAAGCGCGGATGGATGCTCGCCTACCGCGTCACGTACGGCAAGCACAGCTCTCGTGCCGCCGTCGTCGTGGTCGACGGGGGAATGAGCAAGCCGGGACTTGCGTTCGTCTCAGTGCCGGATTCGCAGCGCAAGTACTGGCGCGACATCGGCCGCGTGGCCTCAGGGGTGCGTGTTCTAGGCTAGAAAGATCATGGAAGCGGCGATGTTGGGGAGTGACGCCGTGGAACGCTCTGGACCGCCGCAGGCGCCGAATAAGGGCAAGGGGAAACCGCCCTGGCGTTCGGAGGGCCTGCCCGGCACGCCCGGAGGCCGGCCCAAGATCAACTGGTGGCGCTTCATCGTCACACTGCTCGTGGTGTACGCGGGTTTCTTCGTCGTGTCGTCGTTCGTCGACAGCGGCTCGGTCGAGACGATCTCGTACACCGAGTTCACCAAGCAGGTGAACGCCAAGAACGTCAAGGACATCTACGCCCAGGGCCTGTCGGTCGAGGGCGACCTGCGCACGCCCGCGAAGAACCCCGACGGCGGCGCCACGTACACGCGCTTCGCCACCGAGATCCCCGCCTTCGCCAACACCGACCAGCTCGACGAGCAGCTCGCCAACGGCCAGGTGGAGATCACCTCCAAGCCCATCACCCGCGGCTTCTTCTCCAACCTGCTGCTGTCGCTGCTGCCCGTGCTGCTGCTGGCCGGCCTGTGGATCTGGATCATGCGGCGCGGTGCCAGCATGATGGGCGGCGGCCTCGGCGGGCTCGGCAAGTCGAAGGCGGCCAAGCCCGTCGACGCCAACCAGGTGCGGGTCACGTTCGAGGACGTCGCGGGCATCGACGAGGTCGAGAACGAGCTCGTCGAGATCGTCGACTACCTCAAAGACCCCGCCAAATACCGCAGGCTGGGCGCCAAGCTGCCCAAGGGCGTGCTGCTCGCCGGTCCTCCGGGCACCGGCAAGACGCTGCTGGCCAGGGCGGTCGCCGGTGAGGCCAAGGTGCCGTACTTCTCCGCCAGCGCCTCCGAGTTCATCGAGATGATCGTCGGTGTGGGCGCCTCACGGGTGCGCGACCTGTTCGAAGAGGCGCGCAAGGTGGCGCCGTCCATCGTGTTCATCGACGAGATCGACGCCATCGGCCGCGCCAGGGGCGGCGCCGGCGGCATCGGCGGCCACGACGAGCGCGAGCAGACGCTCAACCAGATCCTCACCGAGATGGACGGCTTCTCCGGCGCCGAGGGCGTGATCGTCATCGGGGCCACCAACCGTCCCGAGATCCTCGACCCGGCGCTGCTGCGTCCGGGACGCTTCGACCGTACGGTGCAGGTCGGCCTGCCCGACGCGGCCGGGCGCACCGCGATCCTCGCCGTTCACACGCGCGGCGTGCCGCTCGACGGCGAGGTCAGCCTCGAACAGATCGCCAAGACCACGCCCGGCATGACCGGCGCGGACCTGGCCAACCTCGTCAACGAGGCGGCGCTGCTCGCCGCCAAGCGCGGCCGCGAGAAGGTCACCATGTCCGACTTCGCCGACGCGCTGGAGAAGCTGCAGCTCGGCGCGGCCCGCAGCATCGTCATGCCGGAGGAGGAGCGCACCCGCACCGCCTACCACGAGGCCGGTCACGCGCTGCTCGGCATGCTCCAGCCCGGCGCCGACCCGGTCAGGAAGATCTCCATCATCCCGCGCGGGCGGGCGCTCGGCGTCACGCTCTCCACCCCCGACACCGACCGCTACGCCTACGACGAGCAGTACCTGCGCGGGCGCATCACCGGCGCGCTCGGTGGCATGGCGGCCGAGCAGGTCGTGTTCGGCGTCATCACCACCGGTGCCGAGAACGACCTCGAACAGGTCACCATGATCGCCCGCGGCATGGTGGGCCGGTGGGGCATGTCGGAGAAGGTCGGCCCGCTGACCATCCTGCCCAACGACGGCCAGCAGCCGCAGGCCTCGCCCGCCACGCTCGCCATGGTCGACGAGGAGGCGCGGCGGATCGTGGACGAGTGCTACGAGCGGGCCATCCAGATCCTCACCGACAACCGCGACAAGCTCGAGGCCATCGTGGCGGCGCTGCTCGAGCACGAGACGCTGGACGAGACCGAGGCGTACGCGGCGGCCGGGCTGCCGAGGCCGGATGAGGACGGCAAGCCGGCTCCCGTCGAGGGCGGCAAGCCCGCCGCCGTCGAGAGCGGCAAGCCGGCCGCGCCCACCGGCGGGGATGGCCTGCCGACCGCCTCGTCCGGCGAGGGCGGGAAGCCGGCCGCGTCGCCCAACGGTGACGGCCGGCCGGCCGCGCCCGCCGACGGGAACGGCAAGCCGGCCGCGCCCGCCGGTGAGGAGGGGAGTACGGCCGCCGCGCCGCGCCCGCCGGCCTCGCCGCAGCGCCCGCCCGCCGAGGTGCGGCGCGCGGCGGCGGAGGGCCGCTGACGACTCCGCGAAGCCCGTGCCGACGTCTCGCGCAGAGCCCTGCCGCGTTGCGGCGGGGCTCTGCTGACGATCACCGCGCGGCTTGTCGCCGCTTTCCGCAGGCATGGCCCCGCCGATGCTTACCGCAGGGCGTGGCTCGGCTGATGCTTCTCGCAGGGCTCTGAGCGACGGGGCGACGGCGTGTCCTTTCCCAAGAATTAGGACATTCCGGACGTTGCTTGGAGTCCGGCTCGGGAACGTCCTTCGAGACAAGTGTGATCGGGGGACCGTCGTGACACTTAATGACGAGCTTCTCGCCGGACTCGGAGCCCCAGGGCTGGAGCAGATCGCCGGGATGCTCGGTACCGACCAGCTCACGGCCCGCAAAATCACCGAAGCCGTGTCCGGAACGATCGTGGGCGGACTGGCGCACAACGCCTCGTACCCGGACGGCGCCGAAGCCCTGCGCGGAGCACTCGACGACCACTTGGACGCAGACCCCTTCAACGGCGACGTCGCCTCGCTGATCCGCGACGGGCACAGCATCCTCGGTCACATCTTCGGCGCCCAGGGCACCGAGCACGCCGCCGCCCGGCTCGCCCAGCTCGCCGGCGTCGGCTCCGCACGCATCATGAAGCTGATGCCCCTGCTCGCTCCCATGATCATGTCCCTGCTCGCCAACCGCGCCGTCGAACGCGCCATGGACTCCGCCGCCCTCGCCGACGACCTCGACCGGGAACGCACATCCCTCTCGGGCGGGCTGGGGCAGCTCATCGGCGAACTGCTGGGCGACGTCCTCGACGGCAGCGGCGTGCCCCGGCCGCCCGCGCCGTACCCGATGTACCGGACGGAACGGGAAGTGACGCCGGGGAGCACGTACAACGCCGACTGGTGATCTTCGCGCGCTGTTCGTTCCCCGGCCTGCCTCCGCTTCCCCGACGCCCACGGATCCCCGCACACCGTCCGGCTCATCGACGGAGATCGAGCATGCCCGCCGCCTCCTCGGCGGCGAGGACCGGCCGAACCCAGGCCATGGGAACGCTCGTCAAGTCCCCGCCATCCCCCACCACCTCTACCGCAGGCGCCCCCTCGGCGGAGCCTCAAGCGGCGCCGGCGCGCCCGCGTCATCACGCCGCGACCGGCCGCACGTGACATCGGCTGCTCGCGATGTACCTGACGTGCGGTCGCCTGGTCGTTCCGTGGCGGCAGCGATCGCCCGTCCCAGACCGCCGGCGGGGTGGAAGACATGGGCGACCCGCGCGGATGACCGCTTGACAACCGAGGCCGGGAGTGACATAGCGCCATCCTGCGGCCGGTAGGCTGTTATGGTGATCGTTCTGGCTTCAGCCTCCTCCGCACGCCTGGCACTCTTGCGCAGCGCCGGGCTCGACCCGAAAGTGATCGTCAGCGGCATCGACGAAGACTCCTACTCCGCCTATTCCCCCGCCGCGCTCAGCCTCGTGCTGGCCAAGGCGAAGGCGGAGGCGGTGGCGAGCGGGCTCGACGAAGGACTGGTCATCGGCTGCGACTCGATCCTGGAGCTCGACGGCCGCCCGTACGGCAAGCCCGCGACCCGCGAAGAGGCCATGGAGCGGTGGCGCCTCCTGCGCGGCCGCACGGGCCGTCTCGTCACCGGTCACTGCGTCATCGACGTCGCCGCGGGCCGCCAGGCGGCCGAGGTCGGCACCACGGTGGTGCGCTTCGCGCAGCCGTCCGAGGAGGAGATCGCCGCGTACGTCGCCACCGACGAGCCGCTCAACCTGGCCGGGGCGTTCAGCATCGAGGGGCGCGGCGGCTGGTTCGTGGACAGCATCGAAGGCGACCACGGCAACGTGCTCGGGATCTCCCTGCCGCTGCTGCGCGAGCTGTTCGCCGAGCTCGGTTACTCGATCACCTCGTTCTGGCGCTAGCCTGCCGGGCATGCGAGCAGTGCGTGACTTCACCGGCGGGGTCGGATTCTTCTTCGAAGGGCTCGGGTGGGTCGCCAGACACGGCAGATGGTGGCTGTTCGGGCTGATCCCGGCGCTGATCGCGTTCGTGGTGTACGTGGTCGCGTTAGTCCTGCTGGGGACGAACGCCTCCGACCTGGCCGCGTTCCTGACACCGTTCGCCGACACGTGGAGCTGGCGGGAGATCTTCCGCGGAGTGGTGGCCGTCGCGCTGGTCCTGGGCGGGCTGGCGGTGGCGGTGCTGACGTTCACGGCGGTGACGCTGACCATCGGCGACCCCTTCTACGAGCGGCTGTCCACCGAGGTGGACCCCCTGGAGTCGGAGGACGACCAGCCGTGGTGGCGTACGCTGCCGCGATCCATCCGCGACAGCCTGGTGACCCTGTTCTACATGCTGCTCTTCACGGTCCCGCTGTTCTTCCTCGGGTTCGTGCCCGTGGTCGGCCAGACCGTGGTGCCGGTCCTGGGTGCGATCGTGTCCGGCTTCTTCATGACCGTCGAGCTCACCACCTTGGCACTGGAACGTCGGGGCATGGAGCGCAAGGAGCGTTTCGCGTTGTTGCGGGCCAATATGGCGAGTGCGCTGGGGTTCGGGGTGGCGGTCTTCGTGCTGTTCCTGGTGCCGTTCGTGGCGGTGATCGCCATGCCGGCGGCGGTGGCGGGGGCGGCTCTGTTCGTACGGAAGCGGCTGGCGCCTGTCGCCTGACCCGCGTACGGCGCTGTTGTCGCGTAATCCGTGTTCGGTGCTCTGACTCGCGTGCGGTGTAGGTGCCGCGTGGCCTGCGTGCGGCGCTGTTGTCGCGTAATCCGTGTTCGGTGCTCTGACTCGCGTGCGGTGTAGGTGCCGCGTGATCCGCGTGCGGCGCTGTTGTCACGTAATCCGCGTTCGGCGCTGTTGCCCGTAATGCTCGTGCGGCGCGTTGTCGCGTGATTTGCGTGTGGCGTAGATGTGGCGATCTGCGTGCGGTGTGGACGTGGCGATCTGCATGGGAACAGGTGCCGCGTGATCTGCGTGCGGCGCCGGTGTCGGGGTCGCTACCGACTTATCCACAGGGTTGCCTGCCGTCTCCCTCACCGTCCACAGAACCGCGTTCGGTCGTTCGAAGGCCCCTCACCACCCGGCACCCTATGGGGCCATGACGACCAACCGCTCGCCCCGTTCGGCCCCTCGCACCTCCTTCACCTCCAGCTCATCGCCGGCGTACGTCCCGGCACCACGCCCGCCCATCGCTGGTCCCTCCACACCCACGACGGCAGTCACCGCCTCAAGCACCGCCACGTCAGACCCCGCGATCTCGGAGCTGAAGAGCCTGAGGTCCATGACCTCAGCGCTCGAAAGCACAGCCCCCGGCAAGACCGCTTCCGAGACATCAGCGCCAGGCTCCTTCAGCCCGACCGCCCTGTGCGCTGTAACGACCGACACCGTCGAGACCGACAGGAACAGACCCGACACTGATAGGCCCGACGCCGATGGGTCGGCTTCTGGCACGGACAGATCGAGCGCAGACGGGTTCGGCCAGAGCAGAACCGATGCGAACCCGATCGCCAAGGACGGCCAGAACGGCAGGACCAGCAGAGACACGAACGGATCAGAGAGAGACGGCAGGAATAAGGACGGATCAGAAAAGGGCGCCAGGAACGCGGACGGATCGGATAGGGAAGGACGGAGCAGGAGCGGAACGAGCAGGGGCGTCGGAGCGACGAAGGACACCAAGGAGTGCGCCTCGGGAACGCGCACCAGGAAGGATGCATCGGACAGGGACCCTACCGAGGACGCCTCGGACGGGGGCTCTAGCGTGGACGCCTCGGACGGGGGCTCTAGCGTGGACGCCTCCGACAGGGCCGTTAGGGAGGGCGCCTCGGACAGGGGCGCTGAAGAGGACGCCTGGGATTCCGACACCTCGGATCCCTTCAAGTTCTCAGCCGAGCCCTGCCTCACGCTCACCAGCCCCACCGACATCCTGGCCGCCGTTCCGTACCTGGTCGGCTTCCACCCCACCACCAGCCTCGTCGTGGTCGGCCTGGCGGACGGGCGCGCCAAGATGGTGGCCAGATGGGGCCTGCCCTTCCCGCCCGGCACCCTCAATGCGATGGCCGCGATCATCGACCGCGAGGCGATCACTGACCTGGTGATCGTCGGCTACGGCCCGGGCGACCTCGTCACACCGGCGGTCGACGAGGCAAGGAACCTCGCGGTGGCGACCGGCGTGCACGTGGGGGAGGCCCTGCGGGCACACGAGGGCCGCTACTGGTCCTACATCTGCGACGTACCGACCTGCTGCCCGGCAGAAGGCACCCCGTTCGACCTCACCACGAGCCCGATCGCGGCCCAGGCGACCGTACACGGGCTGGTGGCCCTTCCCAACCGCGAAGCGCTCGAACGTACCGTCGCCCCTGTGACGGGCCCCGAGCGGATGGCGATGCGCAAGGCCACGTCGAAGGCGATAACCGCGTTCAGAGCGGGCCTCATGGCCGCGACCGACCTCGACACCTTCACCCGGGACTTCGTCGCCGACGGCCTGGCCAGGGTCCGCTCCGCCCTGGAGATCCACACCGGAGGCGGCAGGCTCAGCGACGAGGAGGCGGCGAAGCTAGGCCTGGCCCTGGCGGTCATGAGAGTCCGCGACGAGGCGTGGACCCTCATGCACGACTCCCACGCCTCGCTCTGGAAGGACCTGACCTGCCGCCTGGAGCCCCGCTTCGTGCCCCCGGCCGCGACCCTGCTCGCCATGGCCGCCTGGCACACCGGCGACAGCGTCCAGGCCACGATCGCCCTCGAACGCGCCCTGACGACGGACCCCGGCTACTCGATGGCCAACCTGCTCATGCACGCCCTCCAAAACCTGCTCTCCCCGTCCGTCCTCCGCAACCGCCTCCCCACCCCCGAGGAACTGGACGCCGCCATGGGCCCCGTCAGCCCCGCCTGGCTCCTCCCGCTGATCAACCTTCTGGACGAAGAAGATCTGGACCCCACGGAGTAACGCACCTGGAAGGCCGCCACGGCACGCCTCGGAGCCATCCACCCCTCAACACTCAGCGTGCTCCCAAGACCCGGCTCACCCACCCTCAACTTCGGCTCAGACCTCATCGCCTGGCTCATCACTGGCGGGAGGACCCACGCAACCCGCCAGAGGAGGTCCCGGGCGGGTTTCGGGCATGGCGGCAGGCGAGACGGCGCCCGGCGGTGGAGAGGAGGTCAGAGGGAGCCTTCTTCTCTCTTGCGGCGCTCGTTGTAGGTGCGCATCCGCTGCGGGTACCCGGTTAACTGCACGTCGTACACCGGCAAGGCGAGATCGCGGGCGACTTTGTGGATCACGGCGGGGGAGCCGACCCTGCGCCTGGTCCACTCGCCGTCGTCGGCCACCGCTACGGCGGTGGTGTCGGTGGCGAACGTTTCAGGTTCGACGTAGAACTCGACGCCTCGCCGCGAACGGGCAAAGGCGATGAGCGCCTCGATGTCGGCGTCTGTCGCCTCACGGTCGAACTTCGCGATCTTGCGGCCGCGCAGCCGACGAATGCCGTAGCGGTCTCGCCATCTCATGAATCCTTTGTATACCGTCTCGGGCTCGAGCGCGTCGGGGATGATCTCGGGGGCGTATCCGGGATTCTCCTGATGCACGAACCGCTCGGGCGACGCAGTATGTCAGTGTCAGCTTGGTCATCAGAGGGAGAGGCATGGCGATTATGGCTGGGGTACCGAAAACCCCCGGGCCGGGACGGATGCCGCCAGCTCATCTGCGCGTCACCAACCAGGACCGCGAGCACGTGGTGGAGCACATCAAAGCCGCCTACGCGGACGGGCGCTATGACAAGCTCGAGTTCGACGACCGTTTGGAACGCGCGATGACCGCGCGTACGCACGGCGACCTCATGCCCATCATGGATGAGATTTACGGTCCGAACGCCGTGCCGCAGCTCGCCCCCGCGCCGTCCGCTCCGGTGCCGCAGGAAGGGCCGGCCGAGAGCCACGAGCGCCTCGGCGGCGCGTTCGCTCATCTGGTCCCGCTGCTCGGGTTCCCGATCGTCGGCCCGCTGCTCCTGCTGGTCACCGGCGCGAAAACCTCGCCTTTCATGCGCAGGCACGTTCTGGAATCGCTCAATTTCCAGATCACCGTCTTGGGGGCCACGATCGTGCTGTCCGTGACGGTCGTCGGGCTCCTGCTCCTGCCGTTCATCATGGTCGCGGCGTTCGTGCTTTCCGTGGTCGGCGGCGTCTCGGCCCTGAAGGGGGAAGAGTTCCGTTATCCGATGACTCTCCGTCTGGTGAAGTGACCGGGCCGGGGGCGCCGCCTTCGTTTCCGGATCTTTTTCGTACGTCGCCGAGCCGTCCCGACGAGGTGGCCGAACCTCGATGGGTTTACCGCTTTTGGTGCGATTCAGGGGTCGGGTGAGTCTGTGTCCCTGACATGTATCGGGGACGGTTTTCGGTAAATATCCTGAACGGGCCGTGATCGGGTCTTCTGTTGTGGCGGTGAGCGCTGCCCGGTGTGGATCGGCAGCATGTCGGTCGGCGGAGCGTTGATCGGCAGCGTGTCGGTCGGCGGAGCGTTGATCGGCGGAGCATTGATCGGCAGTACGTACGGGTTCACGCGCTCACGACACCCACGGGGTATGAACTCGCGACGCCTTGCGGCTCGCGTGCCGGCGAACGCGCGGGCTTGCAGCGGGGCGGGTCCGGAGGCGTTGTGCCGGATTCTGTGTTCTCCTTGGCCCCTCGCTGGGTTCCTTCTCCGGTGCAGCGCCGCCTTGCGTGTGATCACCGAGGCGGTGTCGCAGGCCATCCGCGATCTTTCGCGATCCGCGTCAGCGGCAAGTTCTCGCGCGGTCCCGCCGGTTGTCGTGTTCTATCGGCTGAGTTCTGGTGTGGCTCTGCCGGTTGTCGTGTTCTGCTGGCTGAGTTCTGGTGTGGCTCTGCCGGTTGTCGTGTTCTGCTGGCTGAGTTCTGGTGTGGCTCTGCCGGTTGTCGTGTTCTACCAGCCGAGTGCTGGCGTGGCTCCGCCGGTATTCGTGCTCTAACGGCCGCGCACCATGTCGGCCTCTGTCAGGCCGTACCGTGTCAGCGCTGCGCATGCCGGACCTTGCGGAAGGGTCTTGCCTCGCGAGCGTGACGTACTTTGCCCCGAGGCGTCGGCTGGTCAGGGCGGCGGGTGGGGCGTTCCGCGTGGGTGTGGGCTGTCGGCGCGATCGCTGGCTGCGGAGCCGGAACGTCCTGGTCAGCGGGCGAGGACCTCGTACCTGACCTGCATGACCCCCGCGCTGGTGTTGCCGATGGCGGCGAACGCGGCGGTGGAGAGGTCGAGGCAGCGGCCTCCGACGTACGGGCCTCGGTCGTTGATGCGGACCGTCACCGACTCGCCGGTCCTGGGGTTGGTGACGCGGACCCTGCTGCCCAGCGGGAGGGTCTTGTGGGCGGCGGTCATGGCGTTGGGGTTGAAGCGTTCGCCGCTGGCCGTCATCTGGGGCTCGCCGTAGTAGGAGGCGCCGCAGGTGCCGGACGAGATGACGCGGAGCTTCGGCTTCCTGGGCTTCGATTCTGCTGGTCGCTTTGCGGAGCTCTGCCTGGGGGAGGTGGTGCTCTGCCTGGGGGAGGTGGTGCTCTGCCTGGGTGAGGCGGTGCTCTGCCTGGGGGAGGTGGTACGGGTGCCGCTCGAGGTTCGCCGGGCGGTGGATGAGGACCGTGCGGGCGGCGAGGGGACTGCGGCCTTGGGGAGGGCGGTCGAGTTCTGATGGCCGGGGGTTGTCTGGGTAGCTCCGGTCGCGTCCTTACGGGTGGTCCCGGCTGCTGTGGGCGACTGGGGTGCTTTGGTGGCCGGGGAGGATGGTGCAGGGGCCGCTGCGGGCTTGGAGGAGTCGTCGGCGCCGATCGTGGCCCAGGCGGTGGCCGAGGCGGCTGCCGCGATGGCCGCGCCGGCTGCGATGGCGGCCCAGCGGCGCCGGCTCGGGGAGAGCTTGCGGGTCTGCGGGGACGGCTTGCGGGAGTGCTGGCCCAAGGTAAACCACGGTCCTGGATAGGGGATAGGGCGGTGAAAGGCCGGGCCGGCAGGGGGTGGATGGCGTACGGCGGCCGATCGACGGCGGGGCAGGGGCCCGCACGGACGGGCAAGAAGATATGCGACAAACAGCAGGTAAAGGCAACTTAATGGGACATTCAGTGATGTTTCTCACCGAGGTCAAGCCGGTGCCAAGGGGATGCGCGAAGGTCGCTCTCCGGTCGTGGGGTGCGGGAAGTCGTCCGATGGCCGCATCGTGAACGCGGGTGCCGTCGGCCTCGTCGCGTGGCTGGTGGGCTGAGCGTCGGCTGCGGTGATGGCTGCTCGAAGGCGCTCGTCGCTTGCCGAGGCGGGCAACACGGCCCGGGGCGGCCATGGGTGCGGGCGCTTTGAGCGGGTGGAGGTCCTGGCGCGCCTCTCACACGGCGGCCTGATCCTTAAGCAGGCTCCGCAGTCGGTGGGCTGAGTCTCGTGTGGGCTGCGCAGCTGGTGGGCTGAGTCTTACCTACGCACCACACTCGGTGGGCAGCTCTTGAAGTGCGTTCCGCACTCGACGGGCCGGTCCTGGAGCGTGGCGCTGACGAGGGTCCCCCGCGTGTTCAGAGGAGGAGGGAGCGGACCGTGTCGACGGTGTCGGCTTCCTCGGGGCGTTTGTCCGGGCGGTAACGCAGGACACGGGCGAAGCGGAGGGCCATGCCGCCGGGGTAGCGGGGCGAGCGCTGCACGCCGTCGAACGCGATCTCCACGACCAGCTCGGGACGCAGCCGTACGGTCCACGAGTCGGTGGGCCCCTCGGCGAGCTCCAGGAAGCGCTCGGTCTGCCAGGCGAGCAGCTCGTCCGTGAGCCCCTTGAACGTCTTGCCGAGCATCACGAACCCGCCCTCCGGGTCGCGGGCGCCCAGGTGGAGGTTGGAGAGCTTGCCCTCGCGGCGGCCGTGGCCCCATTCGGCGGCCAGGACCACCAGGTCGAGCGTGTGGCGGGGCTTGACCTTGATCCAGCCCGCGCCGCGCCGCCCGGCCGCGTACGGCGAGCCGAGCGACTTGACCACGAGCCCTTCATGCCCCGCCTTGACCACGTCGGTGAAGAACTTCTCCGCCTCCGCCACGTCCGCCGTCACCAGGCGCGGGGTCAGCAAAGCCGGTGGCACCGTACCGGCCAGGGCCTCCTGGCGCTGCGAATAGGGAAGATCGAGCAGGTCGGCGCCGTCGACGCGCAGCGCGTCGAAGAAGAACACGCTCAGCGGCGTGCGCTCGCGCAGCTGGGCGACGTTGGTCTTGGAGGAGACGCGGGCGGAGGTCACCTGGAACGGATGCGGGCGGCCGTCCGGGCGCAGGGCGATCACCTCGCCGTCGAGGACGAGGTCGCCGGACGGCATCTCCAGGACCGCCTCGACCAGCTCCGGGACCTGCGGGGTGATGTCGTCGAGCGTACGGGTGAAGACCCGAACCTCCGCGCCGGAGCGGTGGGCCTGCACGCGGATGCCGTCGAGCTTCCACTCCAGCGCGGCCGGGGCGCCGGCCTTGTCCAGGGCGGCGGCGACATTGGGGGCGCTGCCCGCCAGCATCGGAGAGACCGCCCGCCCCACCTCCAGCCGGAACGCACGCAGCGCCTCCACCCCGCCGCTCAACGCCGCCGCACCGACGGCGGGCAGCGAGCCGCGCAGGGTCAGTGCCCGGCGTACGTCGGCCGACGGCGCACCCGACGCCTTGGCCACCGCTTCGATCATGACGCCGTCGAGCGCCCCCTGCCGCAGCTCCCCGAACAGCAGCCGCCGCATGAACTGCTGCTCCTGGCTCGTCAGCCCCGCGAACAGCTCGGCCACCAGCGCCTTGCGCGCCGCCTGCGAACCCTGGCCCGACACCGCCTTGATCCGGCTGAGCAGCGCGTCGACCGACGTCAGCGTGGCGGTGGCGGCCAGCTTGGGCTGCGGGATCTCCTCCAGCGTGCGCCAGCCCACGCCCACCTGGCGCTGGGGCAGCTCGCCCGACAGGTACGAGATGGCGATCTCCGCCTCGTCCGGGCCGACCCGGCCCAGCAGCTCCGCCAAGTGGCCGATCTTGCCTAGTCGGGCGGATGTGCGCGCCACCGCCTCGGAAACCCGGACCACGTCGATCAGAAGCACACGCCTATGGTGCCTCACGAAGGTGACATTTCCCCACCTGATATCGGCATAACTGCAGAGTGTGTCGGTAAAGCGGGCAAAGGGCATGGATGTGGTGCTGTGCTGAAAAAGGGGTCTGGTCGGGGGTTGGGGCGTTAATACTCCGTTTCCGTGCTACTCCGCTTCCTGTGCGCGGGGGAAATGCAAGGGGAGGGTGGGTGGATACGGGGTGCCGTGGGCGGGCGAGGGCGGCGTCGTGTACGTGCGAGCGGGGCGCGGACGCCGCCACGGAGAGCGTCAGCGGCGAGACCGGTGTCGGTGACGGGGCAAGGGCCCGGGCGGGACGGAGTCGTGGGCGCGCGTGGTCCGATGCAGAGCGCTGGAAGGCCCAGTGCCCGGGAGATCAGCCCGTGGGAGTAGGTGCGCAGCCGGGCTGGGGCGCGAGAAGTGCAGATGCGCGACCAGAGCGGACGCGCAGGGGAGGGGGTCGGGTGCGCAGTGAGGGCGGTGGGCCGCGGGCAGGTGCGGGGTGTGTGCTGGGGCTGTGCGGGCCGGGGCGTCCTTGGGGTGAGGGCGCCCCGGCTCAGGCGGGTGTCAGTTCACGTCGAGCAGGTCGACGACGAAGATGAGCGTCTCGTTCGGCTTGATGCGCGGCGGAGCGCCGCGGGTGCCGTAGCCGAGGTGCGGCGGGATGACCAGCTTGCGGCGGCCGCCCACCTTCATGCCCACGACGCCCCGGTCCCAGCCGCTGATGACGCGGCCGGCGCCCAGCGGGAACTCGAACGGCTGGCCGCGGTTCCACGACGCGTCGAACTCCTCCCCGGACGAGAACGAGACGCCCACGTAGTGGACGCGTACCTGCTGGCCGGCCTTCGCCTCGGGGCCGTCGCCGACGGTGATGTCCTCGATTTCGAGGTCGGCGGGCGGGTTGCCACCGGGGAAGTCGATCTCGGGCTTTTCGAGTGCCACGAATAGGCTCCTGTTGTCGTTGAACACGGACCCGACGACTCTATGCGGTGGCGCGGCACGGTCGTGCAGAGCCACCCGCTCCCCGGACGCCTCCCGATCATGGACGCCGGACGCCTCGCGGCCCGGACACCACAGGTCCCGGACGATCGTCAGGTCCCGGACGGCGCCAGGCCCCCGGACGATCGTCAGGTCCCGGACACCGCCATGGTCCCGGACGATCGTCAGGCTCCGGACGATCGTCAGGCTCCGGGCGATCGTCAGGCTCCGGACGGCGCCAGGCCCCCGGACGACCGCCAGGTCCCCGAGCGTCGCCACGTCCCGGACGTCACCGGGTTCCCGCGGTCACCGGGGACCCTGGAGGTTCACCAGCTCTGGTGCAGCGGCATGCCCTCGGCGTACCCGGACGTGCTCTGGATGCCGACCACGGCCCGTTCGTGGAACTCTTCCAGGTTGGACGCCCCCGCGTACGTGCACGCCGACCGCAGCCCGGCCACGATGGAGTCGATCTGGTCCTCGACGCTGGGCCGCTTGGGGTCGAGGTACATGCGCGAGGTGGAGATGCCCTCCTCGAACAGCGCCTTCCTGGCCCGTTCGAAGGGGGTGTCGTCGGCGGTCCGCAGCCGGACGGCGCGCGCGGAGGCCATGCCGAAGTTCTCCTTGTACTTGCGGCCGTTGGCGTCGGTGTGGGTGTCGCCGGGCGACTCGTACGTGCCGGCGAACCAGGAGCCGATCATCACGTTGGAGGCGCCGGCGGCCAGGGCGAGCGCCACGTCGCGGGGGTGCCGCACGCCGCCGTCGGCCCACGCGTGCCGCCCGAGCCTGCGGGCCTCGGCGGCGCATTCGAGCACGGCGGAGAACTGCGGCCGGCCGACGCCGGTCATCATGCGGGTGGTGCACATGGCGCCGGGCCCGACGCCGACCTTGACGATGTCGGCTCCGGCGTCGATCAGGTCGCGTACGCCGCCGGCGGTGACGACGTTGCCGGCCGCGACCGGCACGCCGGGGTCGAGGGCTCTGACGGCGCGCAGGGCGGAGATCATCTTCTCCTGGTGGCCGTGCGCGGTGTCGACGACCAGGCAGTCGATGCCGGCGTCGAGGAGTTCTTTGGCCTTGGCGGCGACGTCACCGTTGACGCCGACGGCGGCGGCGATGCGCAGCCGGTTATGGGCGTCGACGGCGGGCTGGTAGAGGGTGGCGCGCAGCGCGCCGGTACGGGTGAGGATGCCGACCAGCCCCCCGTCGCCGTCGACGATGGGCGCGAGGCGGTGGCGGCCCTCGTGCAGCCGCTCGAACGCGGTGCGCGGGTCGAGCCCGGCGGGCAGCGTGAGCAACTCGCTCGACATGACCTGGGAGAGCTGGGTGAACATGTCGACGCCCTGGCAGTCGGCCTCGGTGACGACGCCGACGGGGCGGTTCTCCCAGTCGACCACGATGACCGCACCGTGCGCCCGCTTGGGCAGCAGCTGCAGGGCCTCGCCGACGGTGGCGTGCGGGGTGAGGGTGAGCGGTGTGTCGTGGACGAGGTCGCGCTTTTTGACCCAGTCGACCACGTTGGCGACGACGTCGAGGGGGATGTCCTGCGGGATGACGGCGATGCCGCCCCGCCGTGCCACGGTTTCGGCCATGCGCCGGCCGGCGACCGCGGTCATGTTGGCCACGACGATGGGGATGGTGGTGCCCGTGCCGTCGTTCGTCGAGAGGTCGACAGCGAGCCGCGAACCGACCGCGGAACGCGACGGCACCATGAACACGTCGCTATAGGTCAGGTCGTAATGGGGCTCGAGGTCGTTGAGAAATCTCACGTTCATCCATCTTATGTGCTGACTGGTCAACAGGGGTTTTCCCCCTTTCCGGGGGCCTTATGATCGGCCCGGACACTTTTGGGGGAGGGAGGGTCTGTGAACGTCACGGAAAGGGCCGAGCTGATCGTTGTCGGCTACGTCGTTCGCACCACCAATGCCGACGAAATGGATCCGGCGCGTGCCAAACTGCCGGCGGTCTGGCGGCGGGCGGGCGCTCCTGGGGCCTTCGCCCACGTGCCGGGCCGGGTGGACGAGAACCTGTACGTGGTGATCACCGACTTCGAGAGCGATCACCACGGGGCTTTCACGAAGATCGTCGGTACGGGTGTGCGCACGGTTCCGCGCCTGCCGGAGGGCATGGTCGCGGTCCGCGTGCCGGCCGGGCAGGCGATGAAGATCGAGGTGCGTGGGCCGATGCCGCAGGCGTTGATCGACACCTGGCAGCAGGTGTGGAAGCACACCGAGTCGGGCGGCGCTCCGGCGCGCGCCTTCACCACGGATCTCGAGGTGCATCACCCCGAGGGCGTGGATCTGTACATCGCGATCTGAAGGAACGGATCTCCATCGGTGCATCGCGGTCCGGCGGATCGGATCCGGGGGTGCACAGCGGTCTGACGGGACCGCATCCCGTCCGACCGAGGACGGGGTTCAGAGACCGAGCGCGGCGGCCGCCGCCTCGACGGCCGCCGGCTTGACCTCTTCCAGCGGCAGGTGGGCGTATTCGACCGCGCAGTCGGACAGCCCTCCCAGCGCCACCGTGGCCCTGATGTGCTGGGCCTGTGTGGGGTCGCCGCCCATCAACATGACGATCAGCTCGCGCCGCCACTCGAACATGCGCGTGCCGAGGTCGAGCTGGCTCAGGGTGGACAGCTCGCGGACCATCATCACGATGACGTCGCGGTGCCGCCAGATCATGTCGAAGTAGGCGTCGAGCAGCTCGTGCGGCGTGTAGCGGGGGGCGAGGTCGCGTACGAACCGCTCCATGTCGTCGATCATCGGCCGGACGATGCTGCGGACCAGGTCGTCGCGCGATGAGAAGTGGTAGTACAGCGCGGGCTTGGTGATGCCCAGGCGTTCGGAGATCTGGCGCAGGCTGGTGTTCTGCACGCCCTGCTGCACGAACAGCTCGCGGGCGACCGCCTGGATGCGCGCCTTGGTGTCACTGGGCATGAACCAAGATTACTCCTTACCTACCGTTAAGTCAGTCCTCGTGCTAGCGTCCTTACTTAACGATAGGTAAGGAGATGTCATGAGGGTCCTCATCTCGGGCGCGAGCATCTCGGGGCCCGTCCTCGCGTACTGGCTCGTCCGCCACGGCTTCACCGTCACCGTCGTCGAACGCGCCCCGGCACTGCGCAAGGCGGGCGGCCACGCCGTCGACCTGTTCCGGCCCGCCCTGGAGATCGTGGAGCGGATGGGCGTGCTGGATCGGGTGCTCGCCGCCAAGACCGGCACGGAACGGCTCACGCTGCACGTCGAGGGCGGCCGGCGCCCGGTCGGGGTGAGGATCAGCAGCATCGTGGACGCGTTCTCGGACCGGCACGTCGAGATCATGCGGGACGACCTCAGCGAGATCTTCTACGAGGCCACCCGACACGACGCCGAGTACGTCTTCGGCGACTCCATCACCTCGATCTCCGAGAGCGGCGAGGTGACGTTCGAACGCGGCAGGCCCGAGCGGTACGACCTGGTGATCGGCGCCGACGGCCTGCACTCCAACGTGCGCCGCCTGGTCTTCGGCCCCGAGGAGCGCTACACGAGGTGGATCGGCGCCTACCTGGCCGTCGCCTCGATCCCCAACTACCTGGACCTCGACGGCCACATGGAGGTCTTCGCGGGCATCGGCAGGATGGCGGGCGTCTACGGCGCGGCGCGCATGCCCGACGCGCGGGCGGTGTTCATGTTCAGGACGCCGGAGCCGCTCGACTACCACCACCGCGACACGGAGCGGCAGAAGGAGCTGCTGCGCGAGCGCTTCGCGGACGCCGGCTGGGAGGTGCCGAGGCTGCTGGAGGAGGCCGGGCGCGCGAGCGCCTTCTACTTCGACTCGATCACCCAGCTCCACCTCGGCACGTGGTCGCGCGGGCGGGTGACGCTCGTGGGCGACGCCGGCTACTGCCCCGGTCCCGCGGTCGGCGGCAGCACCAGCCTGGCCGTCGTGGGGGCGTACGTGCTGGCGGGGGAGCTGGCCGCGTACGGGGGCGACCACGCGCGGGCCTATCCGGCGTACGAGGCGGAGATCGCCCCCTACGCACTGCAGAGCCGCGCGTTCGCCGTCGGCGCGGCCCGGCGGCTGGTCCCGCAGGGCCGGTTCGACCTGTGGGCGCTCGCCCGCGCGGCGCGCCTGGCCGATCTGCTGCCCACGGCCGTCACCAGGGCCGCGGCCCGGCTGGGCGGCAAGAGCGCGCGGCTGCACGAGACGATCGCGCTCAAGGGCTACGCGCCCGCCGCCCGCGAGCACTCCGGCTGACGATCAGGCGAGCACCCCCTGTTCGCGGAGCTTGGCCGCCTGCTCGGCCGAGAGCCCCCAGCCGGACAGGTCCTCAAGGCGGGTGGCGGGGGACAGGTCGGGGGCCGGGACGCCGAGCAGGCGCGGCGCGGGCATCGGCTGGACGACGCCGCCGACGTCGGTGAACGAGCCGCGCGCGACGTTGTGCGGGTGCGCGGCCGCCTCGGCCATCGACAGCACGGGCGAGACGCAGGCGTCGGAGCCGTCGAAGACCTCCTCCCACTCGGCGCGGGTGCGCTTGCGGAACTCCTGCGCCAGCCGGTCGCGTAGGGCCGGCCACTGAGCGGGGTCGTCCCTGTCGGGGAGGTCGGAGTCGCCGTCCAGGCCCATGCGGCGCAGCAGCTCGGCCCAGAACTTCGGCTCGAGCGCGCCGACGGCGAGGTACTGCCCGTCGGCGGTCTCGTACGTGTCGTACTGCGGGGCCCCGGTGTCGAGCAGGTTGGTGCCGCGCGGCCCCCAGGCGCCGCTCTGGACGGCCTGGTAGAACATGGCGAACAGCACGGCGGCGCCGTCCACCATGGCCGCGTCGATCACCCGGCCCTTGCCGGTGCGCTCCCGCTCGTACAGGGCGAGCAGCACGCCGTAGGCGAGCATGAGGCCGCCGCCGGCGAAGTCGCCGAGGGTGTTGATCGGCGGGGTCGGCTTGCCGCCCGCGCGGCCGAGCATCGACAGCACGCCGGAGATCGCGATGTAGTCGATGTCGTGCCCGGCGGTCGGGGCGAGCGGGCCGTCCTGGCCCCAGCCGGTCATCCGGCCGTAGATCAGCCGTTCGTTGACCGCGTGCAGGTCCTCGGGGCCGATGCCGAGCCGTTCGGCGACGCCGGGCCGGAAGACCTCGATCACCACGTCGGCGTTCTTCGCCAGCTCCTTGAACGCGGCCACGCCCTCGGGCGACTTCAGATCGAGCCCGATCGTGTGCTTGCCGCGGTCCATGACGTCTCTGCGGGGAGCGTCGCGCACGGCGCCGACCCGGTCGACGCGCAGCACGTCGGCGCCGTGGTCGGCGAGCATCATGCCGGCGAACGGTCCTGGAGCGAGCCCGGCGAGCTCCAGCACGCGCACGCCGGTCAGCGGACCTCGGCTAGTCTCGGGCATCAGCCTCTCCTTGGTCGGGACATCTGACCAAGTAGAACAACATTCGGTGATCTTCTGCAAGCGGCCTTGCCGACCTCCCCGCGAAGTCCGGGCAGGTATGGGAAACTTGCCCACTGTTCGGGTGGTCTACAGGCGGCCGTCGATGGCGGCTGCCTGCAGCAGGCGCACGCGCGCCGCTACAGGGGTAGGACATGGTTTCGGAGAGCAACCGGCTCATCGCAGGGCGCTACCAGTTACTGCGCGAACTGGGCCGCGGCGGGATGGGTGTGGTCTGGGAAGGCCGCGACACGCTGCTCAACCGGCAGGTGGCCATCAAAGAGGTGCTGCTGCCGGACAGCCTGTCACCGGCCGACAAGGAACGCCAGCTCCTGCGGACCGCTCGCGAGGCCCGTACGGCGGCCAAGCTCAACCATCCCAACGTCGTCGCCATCTACGACGTGGTCGAGGAGGGCGGCCGGCCGTGGATCGTGATGGAGCTGGTCAGCCACCCGTCGGTGGAGGAGGTCGTGCTCACCACGGGTGCGCTCCCGGTGCGGGAGGCGGCGAGCCTGGGCCGCCAGGTGCTGTCGGCGCTGCGCGCCGCCCATGAGGCGGGCATCCTGCACCGCGACGTCAAGCCCAGCAACATCCTGTGGTCGGAGAAGGACGGCCGCGCGGTGCTCATGGACTTCGGCATCGCGACCGTCGAAGGCGACGCCTCGCTGACCAGCACCGGCATGGTGACGGGCTCGCCGAGCTTCCTCGCGCCGGAGCGGGTGCGCGCCGAGAACGCGGGCCCGGCCTCCGACCTGTGGTCGCTGGGCGCCACGCTGTACGCCTGCATGGTCGGCCGCTCGCCCTTCGACCGCGGCGACGCGATGTCCACGCTCAACGCGCTCCTCACCGAGGAGCCCGACTACCGGCGCATCCCGCCGATCATGCACCCGATCCTCAAGGGCCTGCTGCAGAAGGAGCCCGAGGACCGGGTGGACGCCGACGAGGCCGACCGGCTGCTGCAGGCCATCATCGCGGCCAAGCCGGCGCCCGTGGACTACGACGATCCCGACCGCAAGAGCGGTGGTCGCGGCCGCGCCCTGCTCGCCGCCGCGGCGACGGTGGTGCTGGTGCTGACGGGCGGCGCGGTCGCGTACTTCAGGACGGCATCGCCCGCCGAGGGCACGCCGCGCGCCACCACGCAGCCGGCCGCGGCGACCAAGCCCATCACGCCGTCGGCCACGCCCACGGTGGCGCAGACGAGCGCGACGCCGACCCCCACGCCCAGCGCGACCAGGCGCGCCCCGCTCGTACGGGTGTGGAAGTCGCGCGACGGCTGGGCCATCCTGCGGCCCATCGGCTGGCGGGGTGCGCTCGGCGAGGCGTACACCGAGTGGACCCGCCGCGACCGCAACGCCCACCTCGGCGTGGAGGCCGTCTACGGGCGGCTCGACCCCCACGAGCTCATCCGCGACGCACAGGAGGTGTTCCGGCAGAACGCGCGCACGGTGGTCAACCGCGGGCAGCGGACGGTCATGCACAAGGGCGTCAAGGCCGTGGAGTGGGAGTTCACCTGGATCGCGGGCGAGCAGAACGACTCCCCCTGGGTCCGCCCCGGCATGCGCTACCACGAGATCCGCAGGGCCGTGCCGAGCGACGACGCCGCGTACGTGCTGTCGTGGACGGTCGCCGAGGACCAGTGGCTGCGCAACAGAGCGCTGATGCAGCGGGTGATCGGCAGCTTTACTGTGGGGGCATGACCCCCTGGAACCTGCTGGCCCTGCCTCCGCTTCCCGAAGAGCTGCTCCGCGGCCTGCTCGCGCCGCTCGGCGACCGGGTGGAGGTCAGGGTGCCCGCATCCCGCGACCGCGCGGCGCTGCTCGCCGCGCTGCCGGAGGCGGAGATCGTGCTGGGCGACTGGACCGGCGAGCTCGTCATGGACGCCGAGGCCGTCGAGGCGGCGCCGCGTCTCGCCTTCGTGCAGCAGCCGTCGGTCGGCGTCGACGGCCATGACCTCGACGCGCTGGCGGCGGCCGGGGTGCCGCTGGCCAACACGCCGGGCGTCAGCGCCGTGGCGGTCGCGGAATGGTGCCTGGCGGCCACGCTGGCGCTGCTGCGCAAGCTGGGCGAGGCCGACGCCGCCGTACGCGCGGGAAAGTGGCCGCAGCAGAGCCTGCAGCCGCGCGAGCTGCGCGGACGGCGCGTCGGCGTGGTCGGCTACGGCCCGATCGGCGCCGGCTGCGCCGCGATGTTCCGCGCGCTCGGCTGCGAGGTGTCCTACTGGACCCGCACGCCGCGCGAGGACCCCGGCTTCACCGACCTCGGCACGCTCGTGTCCGCCTCCGACGTCGTGGTCGTCGCGATCGCGCTGTCGGAGGAGACCCGCGGCCTCATCGACCCCGGCCGCATGAAGCAGGGCGCGCTGCTCGTCAACGCGGCACGAGGCGGCGTGGTGGACCAGAAGGCGCTGGTGGCGGCCCTGAGCGAGGGCAGGCTCGGCGGCGCCGCGCTCGACGTGTTCGACGTCGAGCCGCTGCCGCCCGGCGACCCGCTGCGCGAGCTGCCGAACGTGCTGCTCTCCCCGCACGTGGCCGGCGTGACCGCCGAGTCGACCGGCCGCCTGCTCACCGTCACCCTCGGCAATCTCACCGCCGCCGTCGAGGGCCGCGAGGTGGACGGCGTGCTGAACGGCGTCCACCCGGTGATCTCGCGAAAACTTCCGCAATCACCTACCAATTAGGTGATTCACCTGGCACGATGAAGTGTTTTCGTGTCTTTAACGCACCCCGGTCTGTTCGGGCCGGGCGGGTGGAGATACCGTGCTACGGACGATCTCTACCAGCTCAAGGGGGTGCTACGTGAACGAGCGACGCGTGCCTGGAGGGCGCGGCGCCGGCACGGCACCGACGGAGGAGGGGCCGTGACGACGACGATGTCGACACACCGACGGGCAGTAGAGCAGATCCGGCAGTCGTACGCCGAGATCCCGGGCGACGCGGCGCCCCGGCTGGCCAAGGCGACGTCCAACCTCTTCAGGTTCCGCGACGGCGGCAGGACGGCCAAGCTCTCGGCCAAGGACCTCGACGAGGTCATCAGCGTCGATCCCGAGACGCTGACCGCCGAGGTGCAGGGCATGACCACCTACGAGCACCTGGTGGACGCCACGCTGCCGTACGGGCTCATGCCGTACGTGGTGCCGCAGCTCAAGACGATCACGCTGGGCGGCGCCGTGACCGGGCTCGGCATCGAGTCCACGAGCTTCAGGGACGGCCTGCCCCACGAGTCGGTCGAGGAGCTGGAGATCCTCACCGGCGACGGTCGCATCGTCGTCGCCCGCGACGACAACGAGCACCGCGAGCTGTTCCGCGCCTTCCCCAACTCCTACGGGACGCTGGGCTACGCGCTGCGCATCAGGATCAAGTTGCGCAAGGTGCAGCCGTACGTGCACCTCACCCACGTCAGGTTCACCGACGCGGGCAAGTGCATGCTGGCCATGCAGGAGATCTGCGACAGCATGGTGTACGAGGGCGAGAGCGTCGACTTCGTCGACGGCGTCTACTTCTCTCCCGGCGAGATGTACATCACGCTCGGCCGCTTCGCCGAGCGCGCCCCTTACGTCTCCGACTACACCGGCATGCGCATCTACTACCAGTCGATCAGGCAGCGCAGCCGCGACTGGCTGACGATCCGCGACTACCTGTGGCGCTGGGACACCGACTGGTTCTGGTGCTCGCGCGCGTTCGGCGTGCAGAAGCCGGTGGTGCGCTCGCTCATGCCGCGCCGCTGGATGCGCTCCGACGTCTACCGCCGCCTGGTCGCGCTGGACAGGAAGTTCGGCCTGACCGCCCGCATCGACCGCTGGCGCGGCAAGCCGGTGAGCGAATCGGTCATTCAGGACGTCGAGACGCCCGTCGAGCGCGGGGCCGAATTCCTGGAGTTCTTCCACGAGAAGGTGGGCATGACTCCCGTGTGGATGTGCCCGCTGCGCGCCGGGTCACGGTGGCCCCTCTACCCGCTCGAGCCGGGCAAGCTCTACGTCAACTTCGGATTCTGGGGAATGGTGCCGCTGCCAAAGGGCCAGTTCGACGGTTACTACAACCGGCTCATCGAGCGTTCCGTGCACGATCTCGACGGCCACAAGTCGCTCTACTCGACCTCGTACTACGCGCGTGAGCAGTTCTGGCAGCTGTACAACGGCGACGCCTATTGGCCGGTCAAGCAGGCATACGACCCCAACGGACGCCTGCTCGACCTGTACGAAAAGTGTGTGCGGGGAAGGTGAGCAGATGGCTCTGGCAACCATCTTTGAGAAGATCGTCGGCCCTGAGGCGAACATCGCGTTCACGGCCTACGACGGCAGCAAGGCCGGGCCCGACGGCGCCGACCTGGCCATCGAGGTCAAGTCGCCGATCGCGGTGGCGCACCTGGCGCACGCGCCGGGCGAGCTGGGCCTGGCGAGGGCGTACATCTCGGGGCACATCGACGTCCAGGGCGACATGTACACGCTGCTGGACCGGATGTGGAACATCACCACCAACGACCTGACGACCGCCGAGAAGATCGCCGCCGTCCGCTCGCTGGGCATCAAGCCGCTGCTCATGCGGGTGCCGCCGCCTCCGCAGGAGATGCGGCAGAGCACGCTGGCCAGGCTCGGTTCCCGGCACGCCAAGCAGCGTGACGCGGAGGTCATCCACCACCACTACGACGTCTCCAACCGCTTCTACGAGTGGGTGCTCGGCCCGTCCATGGCCTACACCTGCGCCTGCTTCCCGAGCGAGGACGCCACGCTGGAGGAGGCCCAGTTCGCGAAGTTCGACCTGGTGGCGCGCAAGCTCGGGCTCGAGCCGGGCATGCGCCTGCTGGACGTCGGCTGCGGCTGGGGCGGCATGGTCATGCACGCCGCCAAGCACTACGGCGTCAAGGCGCTCGGCGTCACGCTGAGCCGCCAGCAGGCCGAGTGGGCGCAGAAGGCCATCGCCGACGCGGGGCTGCAGGACCTCGCCGAGGTCCGCCACATGGACTACCGCGACGTCCAGGAGACCGGCTTCGACGCGGTCAGCTCGATCGGCCTGACCGAGCACATCGGCAAGGCGAACGTGCCGCGTTACTTCGAGTTCCTGTACGGCAAGCTCAAGCCGGGCGGCCGCCTGCTCAACCACTGCATCACCCGGCCCACCGGCAAGGAGAAGGCGATCAACAAGGGCGGCTTCATCAACCGCTACGTCTTCCCCGACGGCGAGCTGGAGTCGGTGGGCTGGCTGATCCGGCAGATGGAGGACCTCGGCTTCGAGATCCGCCACCAGGAGAACCTCCGCGAGCACTACGCCAAGACGCTGCGCCACTGGTGCGACAACCTTGACGCGAACTGGGACGACGCGGTCGAGGAGGTCGGCATGGGCACCGCCCGCGTGTGGGCGCTCTACATGGCCGGCTGCATCGTCGGGTTCGAGCGCAACAAGGTGCAGCTGCACCAGGTGCTCGGGGTCAAGCTCGACGAGAACGGCCGCTCCGGCGTGCCGCTGCGCCCCGCCCGCGACTGGCCCTGATCCTGATGTGAACCGGCATGGCGCCGGGCGTGCCGGCCGCGCGCCCGGCGCTGATCCGGTTCATGGCCCCGATCGCAGGACGGCTCCCGGGCCGTGTGGCCCGGGAGCCGCGGTGACGCCCCCGTGACGTCAGGAGACGGCGGCCTGCTCGCCCGTCGTCGCCGTGCAGCGGTGCCGGTCTTTGGCGTGGCGCTCTTTCGCGTGCCGCCCCCGGCTCGGAGGGAGCTCCTTCTGGGCGTCCTCCAGCGTCTCCTGTGGCTGCTCCTTCGGGTTGTGGGGCTTAGCGTGCCTGCCCACGTGCTGTCTCCTTCGTTGTCCCCCAACTGCTTAAAGTGACCGTATGGCTACCCTCAGCGCCGGGGCAAGGGGGTTATCCGGTAAAGGAGAAGTCGTTACCGACAAGCGACCAAGCCCTGCGCACGTCCGCGCCGGTCAGGAGGAGCAGGCGGTGCCGTTCAGGGTGAAATCGGTGGGCTTGCCGGTGTCGCCGCTGTGCGTGGCCTGGAAGCCGAACGACGCCGAGCCGCCCGGTGCTATCGATCCGTTATAGGAGACGTTGCGCGCCGTCACCTGGCCGCTGTCCGGCGTGATCGTGGCGTTCCACGCCGACGTGATCGTCTGACCCGCGGGCAGGGTGAAGCCCAGCGCCCAGGACGACAGCGGCGACTGGCTGGTGTTCGTCACCGTCACCTCGGCGGTGAAGCCGGTGTTCCAGGTGTTCATCGTGTACGTCACCTGGCAGTCGCCCGGCGGCTCCGGCGTGATCGTCGGATCCGGGTCCGGGTCGGTACCGGGGTCGTCGTCGGAGAGGCCGAAGAAGTCGATGACCATGGCCGCCATCCCGCTCTGCGGCAGGGTGTGGCCGACGCCCTGCACGCTGATCGCTTCGACCGGGGCCATCGTGCCGGTGCCGCCGTAGCGCGTCCTGGTCCAGCCCGAACGCGGCTGGTCGGTGGAGCTGGGCGTCTGGCTCAGGCCGTGGACGTCGGTCCACTGCTTGATCTGCTCCTGGAAGTTGGGGTAGCGCAGCGTGTCGTCCTCGGTGCCGTGCCAGATCTGCATGCGCGGGCGGGCGCCGCTGTAGCCGGGGTAGGCCGCGCGTACGAGGTCGCCCCACTCCTGCGGGGTCTTGATGATCTGGCCGTTGGCGCAGGCGCTGTTCCAGCTCGACCCGTCGGTGGTGGCGAAGCAGCCGAACGGCACGCCGCTGAACGCCGCCCCCGCCGCGAACACGTCGGGGTAGGCGCCCAGCAGCACGTTCGTCATCATGGCGCCGGAGGAGGCGCCGGTGACGAACGTCCGGGCCGGGTCGGTGTTGTAGTGCTGCTGGACGTACCTGACCATGGAGACGATCCCGACCGGGTCGCTGCCGCCGTCGTGCCGCAGCGCCTGCGGCGACGAGACGTCGAAGCAGGCGCCGCTGCGCGTCGCCGACGGGTAGATGACGATGAACTTGTGCTGGTCGGCGAGGCGGGCGAACTCCGTGCCCGAGTAGAAGGCGGGGCCCGACCCGGTGCAGTAGTGCACGGCCACCAGCAGCGCGGGACGGGAGGGGACGCCGTCGGGAACGTACAGGTGCATGCGGAGGTTGGTGGGGTTCGTCCCGAACCCGGTCACCTCGGTGAGCTGCGCCGAGGAGGCCGGGGGTGCGGTGATGAGGCCGGTGACCACGAGCGCCGCGAGGGCGATCAGGGCGCCGGCCAGTCGAGCTCTCAGCTTCATCGAGATCCTCTCGCAACTGTGGCCGAAATATTGCGAGTGTGATCCGAAATTTTCGGTGCCGCAATGGGCCTCGTGCGCACCGCCCGGCTGCGAGGCCGTGAGCTGCCGCGAGAGCGTCTCGAGAGCGAGAACGTTATGAAACTTTCGGCCGTCAGTCCTCGCCGGCCAGCTTCTCCAGCGTGTCCTTGAGCCCCTGCCAGGCCACCGCGGCGTCGGGAGTGCGGGCGTGCGGGCCACGGAACCACCGGACGAAGTCGGCCACGTCGTCCAGCGCCCAGCGCAGCCGGTAGAGCGTCATCAGCCGCTCGTCGGGGATGTGGCCGGTGGCCTCGGCGTACCGCGCGCGGTCCTCGGCGGTCTTCGCGACCAGCCACAGGTCCCGCTCGGGGGCGGCCAGGCCCACGGTTTCCCAGTCGACCAGCAGCAGCCGGCCGCGCGAGCGCAGCAGGTTGCCGGGATGGGGCTCGCCGTGCGTCACCACCGGCTCGCCCGGCTTCTCCGCCAGCAGATCGAACTCCTCCAGCGCGCGCCGCAGCGTCGCCGTGTGGCTCGTGACCAGCTCCCTGGCAGGCTCGGAGTAGGGGCCGCCGAGCCAGGGCAGGTCGCCGTCCTCGCCTGAGGCCAGCCGCTCCAGCAGGGCGCGGCCCGGCGGCTGCACCGGGGCGGGCGGGGCGGACAGCGGCGGCGGGGTGGCGTGCAGCGCGGCGAGCAGGTCGATCACGGCCGCGCGCTCGGCGTCGTCCTGCGCGTCGCCGAACTCTCCCGGGCGTCCCTCCACGTACGGGTACACGCTCATGGCGTAGCGGCGGCTGTCGAGCCTGCGCAGGGTGGCGCCCTCGTCGTCGCGCAGCGGCGACACCACGAAGTCCAGCCCTGCCTGCTCGCGCAGCTCCGCCGCCGTGTCCAGGGCGGCCCGCACCTCGTCGTACGCCCGCCGGCGCACGTCGACCACGGTCACGAACCAGGGCCCGCCCCGGCCCTGCGCCACCCAGTGGTAGTCGCCGAACCCGACGGGTGCGTACTCGAGCGTCGTCGCATCGGCGCCCCACGCCTTCAGCGCGGGCCGCAGCATCGCCTCATCGAAGTCCTGTGGCCGATCCCGCATGCCCAGCAAGCTACCGGGACCGGCCCTGCGCCTTCATCCCGGTTGTTCGGATCGTTCGATCAGCTCGATGGCGGCGAGCACGTCCGTGACGGCGTGATCGGCCTCGGCGGGCCGAGGGGCGTGCCCGTGGTCGATCCAGATCGTGGTCAGGCCCGCGCCCCGGCCGCCCGCGATGTCCTTCTCCGGGTCGTCGCCGACCATCCACCCGCCGCCGTCCGGCGACGCCCCGCAGGCGGCCGCGCCCGCGGCGAACAGCCGGCCATCCGGCTTGGCCACGCCCTCCACCCCCGAGATCACCCAGCCGTCCACGCATCCGCGCCCAGGCGGTGTCGCGCGGCGAACTCCGCGGTCCCCGGGCCCGAGGGCGACCCCCGTCGAGCGCCCTGGAAGCGCCCGGAGCGCCGCCCGCACATACGGGCGGCGCCCCGCACGCATGGCGCGGTCAGCCGATCAGGCAGGGGAGCGCAGCTCGCGCTTGAGGATCTTGCCGGTGGCCGTCATCGGCAGCGAGTCGCGGAACTCGATGATGCGCGGGTACTTGTAGGCCGCCATGTTCTCCTTGCACCAGGCGATCAGCTCGTCCTCGGTGATCGTCGAGCCGGGGGTGCGGATGACGTACGCCTTGATCTCCTCGCCGTGCGAGTCGTGGGGGACGCCGACGACGGCGGCGAGCGAGACGTCGGGGTGCGTGACCAGCACCTCCTCCAGCTCGCGTGGGTAGACGTTGAAGCCGCCCCGGATGATCATGTCCTTGGCGCGGTCGACGATGGAGTAGTAGCCGTCGGCGTCGCGGGTCGCGATGTCGCCGGTGCGGAACCAGCCGTCCCGCATGACCTCGGCCGTCGCCTCGGGCCTGCCGTAGTAGCCCTTCATGACGTTGTGGCCGCGGATGGCGATCTCGCCGGGCCCCTCGCCCTCGATCGTCTTCCAGTCGCCGTCCACCAGCTTCATCTCCACGCCCCAGATGGGGGTGCCGATGGTGCCGGGCTTGGCGGGCCTGCCGGGCTGGTTGAAGCTGGCGACGGGCGAGGTCTCGGAGAGCCCGTACCCCTCCAGGATGCCGACGCCGAAGGTGCGCTCGAAGTCGTTGAGCACCTCGACGGGGGAGGCCGCGCCGCCCGCGACGGCGACCCGCAGCGAGCGCGGCACCTCCATGCCGTCGGAGTGGATCTTCGTCAGCATGCCCCAGTACATGGTGGGCACGCCGGCGAAGAACGTCACCTTCTCCTTCACCATCGTCGCCAGCGCCTCGGCAGGGTCGAAGCGCGGCATCAGCACGACGGTCGCGCCGCGCAGGAAGCCGGTGTTCATCACGACGGTCTGGCCGAAGGAGTGGAACAGCGGCAGCACCGCGAGGTAGACGTCGCCGCCCTCCTCGGCGGGGAACATCTTGTCGCTGACCATGGCGTTCATCACCATGTTCTGGTGGCTCAGCTCGGCGCCCTTGGGCTGGCCGGTGGTGCCGGAGGTGTAGAGGATCACCGCCGTGTCGTCGGGGGCGGTCTGCACGGTCTCGAACTCGGTCGGCAGCCCGTCGAGCGCCGCCCAGATCGACTCGCCGTACGGAGACTCGGTGGCGAACGGGGTCGCGGGCAGCACGAAGAAGTGCTCGCAGCGCTCGGCCGCCTCGAAGCCCGCCTTGCCGCGCTCGCCGAGCGGCAGTTCGGGGTTGCCTTCGAAGCAGAACAGCGCCTTGGCGTCGCTGTCGTCGAGGTGGTAGGCGATCTCGCGCGACTGCAGCAGCACGTTGAGCGGTACGACCGTCGCGCCGGCCTTGAGGATGCCGAAGTAGACGAAGGGGAAGTACGGCAGGTTCGGGCAGGCGAGGGCGACCTTGTCGCCCTTGGTGATACCGCGCGCCACCAGCAGGTTCGCGACCTGGTTGGCCACTGTGTCGATCATGGAGTACGGCAGCCGCATGTCGCCGAAGACGATCGCGGTGCCGTCGGGGGTGTTCCTGGCGCTGTCCTCCAGGACGATCGACAGGTTGAGCATGACGCCTCCCTCTAGAACGGCTTCGCGGTCATCTTGTCAGGACCTCCATACCGACCGGTAGGTAGCGCGGGTCACAAGTGGATATGGACGCCTTCCCCGGCCGTGGAGTAAGCAAGGGGCAGGTGATCGAGCCCCGTGGAGGAGACCAATGGAGTACGACTACGTCATCGTCGGGGCCGGCTCTGCGGGGTGTGTGCTGGCCAACCGGCTCTCTGCGGATCCGGGGCTGTCGGTGGCGCTCATCGAGGCCGGCGGTAAGGACGACAAGCTGGAGATCCGCATGCCGGCGGCGTTCTTCAAGCTCTTCAAGACCGAGTACGACTGGAACTACTCCACGGTCAAGCAGGGCGAGCTGTCCGGCCGCGAGCTCTACTGGCCGAGGGGCCGGGTGCTGGGCGGCTCGTCCTCGCTCAACGCCCAGATGTGGGTGCGCGGCTGCCAGCAGGACTACGACCAGTGGGGCATCCCCGGCTGGGCGTACGACGACGTGCTGCCGTACTTTCACAAGGCCGAGCACCGCGTCGGCAGCAACCGCGGCGGCGTCTACGGCACCTCCGGCCCGCTCTACATCTCCGAGCTGCGCAGCCCCAACGAGACCACGGCCGCCTTCCTGCGGGCCTGCGAGGAGCTGGGCATGACCCGGCTGCCCGAGCTGAACGGCCGCTCCAACGAGGGCTACAGCCCCACCCCGGTCACCCAGCTCAGGGGCCGCCGGTGGAGCTCGGCCGACGCCTACCTGCGCCCGGCGGGCAACCGGCCCAACCTGCACGTCCTCACCGGCGCCACCGTGTCGCGGGTGACGTTCGACGGCAGGCGGGCGACCGGCGTCGAGCTGAGCGGCGGCCGCACGGTCAAGGCCAGGCTGGAGGTGGTGCTGGCGGCCGGGGCCATCGGCTCGCCGTACCTGCTGATGCGCTCGGGCGTGGGTGCGGCGGGCGAGCTGCGCGACGCCGGGGTGCCGGTCGTGCACGACCTGCCCGAGGTCGGCAAGAACCTCCAGGACCACCTGGTGACCGGCGTGTACGTCGAGTGCCGCAAGCCGGTGACGCTGACCAAGGCGGAGTCGCTGCCCAACCTGCTGCGCTACCTCGTGCTGCGCTCCGGCATGCTCACCACGAACGTGGGCGAGGCGGTGGCGTTCATCAGGACCTCGCAGGACGAGCCGGCGCCGGACATCGAGCTGCTGTTCGCGCCGGTGCCGTTCAAGGACCACGGGCTCACCCCGCCGACCGGACACGGCCTGACCGTCGGCGTGGTGCTGCTGCAGCCGGACAGCCGCGGCAGGGTCGGGCTGAACGGCCGCGACGTCGTCATCGACCCCGCCTACCTGACGGCGGAGGCCGACCTGCGGCGGCTGGTCGCGGGGATGAAGCGGGCCAAGCAGGTGGTCGCCGCGGAGGCGATGAAGCCGTACGCGGGCGGGCCGATGGAGCCGTACTGGGCGCCGGAGACGGACGAGGAGCTGGCCCGGTGGGTACGCGAGAGCGCCGAGACCCTCTACCATCCGGTCGGCACATGCCGGATGGGCACCGACGACGGCTCGGTGGTGGACCCGGCGTTGCGCGTGCGCGGCGTGGAGGGCCTGCGGGTGGCCGACGTGTCGATCATGCCGAGGCTCAACCGCGGGCACACCCACGCCCCCGCCATCATGATCGGGGAGAAGGCGGCCGACCTGATCAGGGGGCATAAGGCCTGAGCCGTCCACCCTGCGGCCGGGCATCGACACGGCTGTGATGTCGCTCTTCGCCGGCGGGCTGTCCCGCCGGTCGGGTCGCGAGAAGCCCGGGTCGGGCGGCAGGTGGCGTGCTAGGTTTCGCTCTCATGGAGATCAGGACGATCCACGCCAACGGTGTGGAGTTCGCGTATCTGACACTGGGGGAGGGGCCGCTGGCGCTGTGCCTGCACGGCTTCCCCGACACCGCGCACACCTGGCGGCACCTGATGCCCGCGCTGGCCGAGCGCGGCTACCGCGCGGTCGCGCCCTTCATGCGCGGCTACGCGCCCACGGAGGTCCCCGCCGACGCCGCGTACGAGGTCGCCGCGCTGGTCGCCGACGTGCGCGCCCTCCGCGAAGAGCTCGGCGGCGGCGAGGACGACGTCGTCATCGGCCACGACTGGGGCGCCTTTCCCGTCTACGCCACCGCAGGCCGCTTCCGCCGCGCCGTCGCGCTCGCCGTGCCGCCGCCCGGCGCGATGGGCGCCGCTTTCCTCGACTACGAGCAGCTCAAGCGCTCGTTCTACATCTATCTCTTCCAGACCCCGATGGCCGAGCGGGCCGCCGCCGTGCCCGGCTTCTTCGAGAACCTGTGGCGCGACTGGTCGCCCGGCTACGACGCGAGCGAGGACCTCGACTTCGTCCGGCGCAGCATCGGCGAGCCCGCCAACCTGTCCGCCGCCATCGGCTACTACCGCGCCATGCTCGGCACCACGCCGCCGTCCGGCCGCTATCCGGACGTCGAGCCCTCCGTCACCGGCCCCGTCCTCTACCTGCACGGCGCCCAGGACGGCTGCCTGGCCGCGGGCCTCGCCAAGGACGCGATCAACCACCTGCCGGAGGGCTCACGGGCCGAGCAGATCGACGGCGCCGGGCACTTCCTCCACCTCGAACGTCCCGCCGAGGTCAACCGCCTCATCCTGGACTGGCTGGGATCCGCCTCCTGAAGACGCCCCTTCGACGCCGCCTGTCGCGGCCCGCCGGGTGTTACGTACGCCGTACGTACGAAGCATTGACGTAAGTGGATGCTTTTCTCATGATTGCCACATGAGCGTCCTGGACTTCGACCTGTCGGACCGCGACTTCTGGGCCCGGCCCATGAGCGAGAGGGAGGAGGCGTTCGCGCGGCTGCGCGGCCTGGACGCTCCCGCCTTCTTCGAGGAGATGGAGATCTCCTACGCGCCCAAGGGACCCGGCTACTACGCCCTGGTCAAGCACGCCGACATCCTGGAGGCCAGCCGCAACCCCGAGATCTTCTGCTCGGGCGACGGAGGCGCGACGAACATCCCCGACATGCCGGCGGAGTTCGCCGAGTACTTCGGCTCGATGATCAACATGGACGATCCCCGCCACGCGCGGCTGCGCAGGATCGTCTCCCGCGCCTTCACCCCGAAGATGATCAAGCAGTTCGAGGCCGACGTGGAGGCCGCCGCCGCGGGCATCGTGGACGATCTGCTGGCCAAGGGTCCGGGCTGCGACTTCGTGACCGAGGTGGCCGCCCGCCTGCCGCTGAAGATCATCTGCGACATGATGGGCATCCCCGAGCGGGACTACCAGTACGTCTTCGACCGCTCCAACATCATCCTCGGCGGCTTCGACCCCGAGTACACCGGCGGCGACATCGACCAGATCGCCGAGCGCCTGCTCACCGCCGGCATGGAGCTGCAGCAGCTCGTCCAGGACCTCGCCGCGCACCGCGCCGAGCACCCCACGGACGACCTCACCTCGTCGCTGGTGAACGCCAACATCGACGGCGAGCGGCTGACCATGCAGGAGCTGGGCTCGTTCTTCATCCTGCTGGTCGTCGCGGGCAACGAGACCACCCGCAACGCCATCTCCCACGGCCTGCACATGCTGACCGAGAACCCCGACCAGCGCGCGCTGTGGCTGGAGGACATCGACGGCCGCGCGCCCGGCGCGGTCGAGGAGATCGTCCGGCTCGCCTCCCCGGTGAACTTCATGCGCCGCAAGCTCACCAGGGACTACGAGATGAACGGCCACCTCTACCGCAAGGGCCTGAAGGTCGTGCTGTTCTACTGGTCCGCCAACCGCGACGAGTCGGTCTTCCCCGATCCGCTGCGCTTCGACATCACCCGCCACCCCAACCCGCACGTCGGCTTCGGCGGGCCGGGGCCGCACTTCTGCCTGGGCGCTCACCTGGCCAGGCGCGAGATCTCCGTGATGTTCCGCGAGCTGCTGCGCCGGGTGCCGCAGATCGAGGGCGGCGAGCCCGACCGGCTGCACTCCAGCTTCATCAACGGGATCAAGCACATGGAGTGCCGGTTCTAGCCGGCGTTGGTGAGCCTGATCTGGTTCATCACCGTACGGATGTCGGGCAGCAGCGACTTCTTGTCGGCCGGGATCGACATGAACACGATGGCCGGCTTGGCGGCCCCGGTGTTCACGGCGATCGTCGCGATCGTCGCCTTCTCGGTGTCGGAGGTCAGCGAGTACGCGATGAGCCGCCCGGTCCGGTCGCCCACCTTGATCGGCTGCTGGGCGATCTTGCGGACCTTGTTGTCGGTGGGGAAGAACCGCTTGCGCGCGTCCAGCACCACCTGCTTGATCACCGGCTCCAGGTTGTCCTCCTCGTAGTAGGAGGCCATCCGGTCCTGGAGCGGGCCCGCCATGATCACGGCGAAGCGCTGCGGCGCGACCTGCACGTACTGGCGGTGGGTGAAGTTGTAGGTGCCGTTGATGGTGGCGGCGGGGCGCTGGTCGAGCTGCCACTCGCCGCCCAGGCGCGGCACCGAGATGCCGGCCGAGGCGACCGCGAGCCGGCCGGTGACGGGGCTGGCCTTGCCGGGGTACTTCGGCAGCGGGCCGATGGACGTGGCGGTCTTGGTGGCGGTCGGCTTCTGCGACGCGGTGGCCGTCGCCGCCGTCTCGCCGGCGCTCGCCGCGTCGTCGGAGGCGAGCGGGCCCCACAGGAACGCCCACAGCAGGGCCGCGACCAGCGCGACCGCGGCCGAGCCGCCGAGCGCGTAGATCCACACCGGCTTGCCGGAGTCCTCGTCGAGCTCGTCCTGCTCGCCCATGGCCTGGTAGTTGTCGCCGAAGACCGTGTTCCACAGCTCCTGCTGGCGCTCTGGCGGCGGCGTGCGCGAGCCGCTGATCTGGCCGGCGGTGACGAACCGGTGCTCGGGGTCGGACGGGTCGCGGCTCAGGTTGGAACCGGGGCGGGCGGAGGCGTCTTCGGCGGCGGGCGTGCCGGTGTGTGTCGAATCCATGGAGGTGGAGGGGACCGCGCGTTCGTTGAGGAGGTTCTCGGTGTGCTGGGCGTAGGTGACCGTACGCTCGTCGGCCGGATGAGACGAGTGCCGCGGAGGCTGGTCTTGGGTCTCGGGAGGCGGCAGGTCGTGCCGCGGGGTGCCGCTCTTGTCGTACATCACCGTGCGTTCGGCCGGCGGCGGGTCCGCCGGCGCGTCGGCGGGCGGCCACGTGGCGGGGCCGGACAGGTTGGACCCGGACAGGTTGGACCACGCGTCGTTCGACGGCGCGGGCGGCTGCGCCCAGGCGGGCACGGGGTCGGCGGGCTGCCCCGGAGGCGGGGCGCCCTTCGGGGAGACCTCGGGCCAGCCGCCGGGGCCCCCGGGGCTCTGCGGCGGCGGCACGGGCTCGGGCCACGACGTCTGCGTGTCGTGCGGGTTCGCCTCGGGCCATGAGGTGATGGGCCCGCTCTGCGGGGACGACTCGGGCCATCCGCCGCCGCGCGGCTGCTCGGGCCACGACGGCTCGGGGCCGCCGTCGCGCGGGCCGCCGCTGTGCGGGCCACTGCTCTGGGGGCCGCCGCTGTGCGGGCCACTGCTCTGGGGGCCGCTGCTGTGCGGGCCGCTGTTGTGGGGGCCGCTGTCGTGACGGCCGCTCTCGTACCGGCCGCTGCTGGGACGGCCGTCCTCGAAACGGCGCTCTATGAGCCCGCCGTCGTGCCGGCCCGGCTGGGGGCGGGCGGATTCGGGGCGGACGGGCTCGATGAGGTCGGGCCGCGTGTTGTCGGGGCTCGTGGACGCGGGCTCGTAACCGCCGGCGTCCCTGCGCGCGCCCCGGGGGCGCGGCGCGGCGGGCGGCTCGGGCCACGAGGGGTCCTTGCGCGGCGGCTCTGGCCAGGACGGCTCCGGCGTCCGCCGCGGCGGCTCAGGCCAGGAGGTGGGCGCCTCGGCCGCGGGCGGCTCGGGCCAGGCGGGCGCGGGAGGCGTCTCGCGCCTGGGCGGCTCGGGCCAGGACGAGGGCATATGAGGTCCGGAGTTCTCCGTTGCCATTGCCGCCGGTCCTCCCGAGTTCGTGTCCGGATGTCCCGTTATATCCGGATTTGACGTGTCACGCATGATCCCATGGGATTTTCCAGGAGACCCCGGTGGTTCCGCAGCGAAACGAGCGAAGCCATGCGGATCGGTAGGCGGATCCTGCAGGGGCAGGTCGTTCTCCGGTCTATCTCGCTCAGCTGGGTACACCACGGCGACAAGGCTATTCTTACGGGAAGAATGAGGTCACAACGGATACATCACCATCAGGTCTCGCCGGACCTGAAGGATCCATTGTGCCCGCAGAGCCCTGCCGAGTGCCTGCAATCAGCCGAAGACGTGCGCTAGGCTTGACACATGCGTTCCGCGACCCTGCTTCTTAGCGGGCCGCGACGGCCCTGAAGTTCTCGCCGTCGCGGCTCCACCCCTCGTTGTGTGCACGAGGGGTTTTCTTATGGGTCCGAATCAAGTCCAGAAGGGCAGTAGCCGTGAGTGAGTATGACCCGCAGGCGCTGCAGGCCAAGTGGCAGCAGCGATGGGAGGAACAAGAACCCTACCGTGCCAGCGAAGACCCCGCGGACCCCCGCGAGCGCCGCTACATGCTGGACATGTTCCCCTACCCCTCGGGTGACCTCCACATGGGCCACGGCGAGGTGTTCGCCATCGGCGATGTCGTAGCCCGCTATTGGATGCAGAAGGGCTACAACGTCCTGCACCCGATCGGCTGGGACTCCTTCGGCCTGCCCGCCGAGAACGCCGCGATCAAGCGCAACGCGCACCCCGCCGAGTGGACCTACGCCAACATCGAGACGCAGGCCAACTCGTTCCGCCGCTACGCCGTCTCCTTCGACTGGTCGCGCCGCCTGCACACCAGCGACCCCGACTACTACCGCTGGAACCAGTGGCTGTTCATCCGCTTCTTCGAGCGCGGGCTGGCCTACCGCAAGGGCGGCCTGGTCAACTGGTGCCCCAACGACCAGACGGTGCTGGCCAACGAGCAGGTCGTGGGCGGCAGGTGCGAGCGCTGCGGCGCCGAGGTCGTCAGGCGCGAGCTGACGCAGTGGTACTTCAAGATCACTGACTACGCGCAGCGCCTGCTGGACGACATGGACCAGCTGACCGGCTGGCCCGAGCGGCTGCTGACCATGCAGCGCAACTGGATCGGCCGCTCCGAAGGCGCCGACGTGCAGTTCGAGATCGAGGGTCGCGACGAGCCGGTCACCGTCTACACCACGCGCCCCGACACCCTGTACGGCGCCACGTTCTTCGTGGTCGCCGCCGACGCGGCGCTGGCCGACGAGATCGTCACCGACGAGCAGCGCCCGGCGTTCGAGGCCTACCGCGCCGAGGTGGCCAAGCTGAGCGACATCGAGCGGCTGTCCACCGAGAAGGAGAAGACCGGCGTCTTCCTGGGGCGCTATGCGATCAACCCCGTCAACGGCGAGCGCATCCCGGTCTGGGCGGCCGACTACGTGCTGTCCGACTACGGCCACGGCGCCATCATGGCGGTGCCCGCCCACGACCAGCGCGACCTGGACTTCGCCCGTAAGTTCAACCTGCCGGTGAAGGTCGTCGTCCACACCGGCCTGGCCGATCCCGGCGAGACCGGCGTGGCCACGCCGGGCGAGGGCACGCTGGTCAACTCCGGACCGCTGGACGGCCTGTCCAAGTCCGAGGCCATCCGGAAGATCATCGAGATCTTGGAGGCCGAGGGCAAGGGCCGCGGCGCGGTCAACTACCGGCTGCGCGACTGGCTGCTGTCGCGCCAGCGGTTCTGGGGCACGCCGATCCCGATCATCCACTGCCCCGACTGCGGCGAGGTGCCCGTCCCCGACGAGCAGCTGCCGGTCACGCTGCCCGACATGCGCGGCGAGGCGCTGGCGCCCAAGGGCGTCTCCCCGCTGGCCAGCGCCACCGACTGGGTCAACGTCGAGTGCCCCAAGTGCTCGGGTCCCGCCAAGCGCGACACCGACACCATGGACACCTTCGTCGACTCGTCGTGGTACTTCCTGCGCTACTGCTCGCCGGGCTACACCGAGGGCCCGTTCGACCCCGAGCAGGTGCGCAAGTGGGGGCCGGTGGACCAGTACGTCGGCGGCATCGAGCACGCGGTGCTGCACCTGCTGTACTCCCGCTTCTTCACCAAGGTCCTCTACGACATGGGCATGGTCGACTTCACCGAGCCGTTCATGCGCATGCTGAACCAGGGGCAGGTGATCAACGGCGGCAAGGCCATGTCGAAGTCGCTGGGCAACGGCGTGGACCTGGGCCAGCAGATCGACGAGTTCGGTGTCGACGCCGTACGCCTGACGATGATCTTCGCCGGCCCGCCGGAGGACGACATCGACTGGGCCGACGTCTCCCCGGCGGCCTCGCAGAAGTTCCTGGCCAGGGCGCTGCGGGTGATGTCCGACGTCACCAGCGAGCCGGGCGTCCCGTTCGAGAACGGTGACGTCGAGCTGCGCAAGGTGACCCACCGCACCATCGATGAGGTCACCAAGCTGATCGAGGCCCAGCGCTTCAACGTCGCCGTGGCGCGCATGATGGAGCTGACCTCGGCCACCCGCAAGGCCATCGACTCCGGCCCCGGCCCCGCCGACCCGGCGGTGCGCGAGGCCGCCGAGACGCTGGCGATCATGCTGTCGCTGGTCACCCCCTACACCGCGGAGGAGGGCTGGGAGCGGCTGGGCCGCACCGGCTTCGTGACGTTCGCCGGGTGGCCGGAGGCCGACCCCGCGCTGCTGGTGCAGGAGTCGGTCACCTGCGTGGTGCAGGTGGCGGGCAAGGTGCGCGACCGGCTGGAGGTCTCGCCCGACATCACCGAGGCCGAGCTGCGCGAGCTGGCCCTGGCCTCGGAGAAGGTCGCCGGCTACCTGAACGGCGCGCCGCGCAAGGTCATCGTGCGGGCGCCCAAGCTGGTCAACATCGTCCCGTAGGTCAGATCTCGCGCAGGGCCGGCAGCAGCTCCTTCTCGGCCCAGTCGAAGAACCGCTGCTGCCGGTCGTGCCCGATCTGCACGAGCGCCACGTGGGTGAACCCGGCGTCGGCGAACGTCCTGATGCCCTGCACGACGGCGTCCACGTCGTCGCCGCACGGCACGCTCGCGGTCACGTCCTCGGGGCGGACCGTGCTCGATGCGGCGGCGAAGCTCACCGGGGCGGGCAGCTCGGCCATGACCTTCCAGCCGCCGACGCTCGACCAGCGCCACAGCTCGTGCGCGCGCCGGATCGCGGCGTCGCGGTCGGTGTCGTACGAGATCGCGAGCTGGCCGTAGACCGGCCTGCCCTCGCCGCCCGCGGCCTTGAACTGCTGCACCACCTCGGCCAGCGGCTCGTTGATGACCAGCACGTCGCCGTACTGGGCGGCCAGCTCGGCCGACTGCCCGCCGGACGCGGCGATGCCGATCGGGACCGGCTCGTCCGGCAGGTCGTACAGCTTGGCCGAGTCCACGTCGTAGAACTCGCCCTGGTGGGTGACGTACTCGCCGCTGAACAGCTTCCTGATGATCAGCACGGCCTCGGCGAACATGCGGTGCCGGGTGTCCACCGGCGGCCAGCCCTCGCCGATCACGTGCTCGTTGAGGTTCTCGCCCGCGCCGAGCCCGAGCGTGAAGCGCCCCTTGCTCAGCACGCCCATCGTGGCGGCCTTCTGCGCCACCACCGCCGGGTGGTAGCGCATGATCGGGCAGGTCACGTACGTCATGAGCGGCAGCCGCTCGGTCACCTGGGCCGCCGCGCCGAGCACCGACCAGCAGTAGGGCGAGTGCCCCATCTCCTCAAGCCAGGGGAAATAGTGGTCGGAGATGACGGCGAAGTCGAAACCGACCCGCTCGGCCGCGGCGGCGTAGTCGACCAGCTCGCGGGCCGGCGTCTGCTCGGACATCAAGGTGTAGCCGATATGTACCATGCGTCCCGGCTACCCCGCTTCGCTCGCCTTAGCGGCGGCGAAGCGGAGATCAATGATGGTCGCGCTCGCACAGTTCCTCGATCACCAGGCTCAGCCCGATGCCCAGCAGCCACACGTCCTTGACCACGCCGAGGCCCTCCTGGCTCGGGCGCAGGCTGCCCTCCTTGCGCATGCTCGGCGTGCGAAGGTAGAGGCCGAGCAGGCCCGCCGCGAATCCGGTGAGCGCCGCCCCGGCCAGCAGCGACGGCACGAACGGCGCGAGCAGCGCCGCCCCGAGCGCGACCTCGCCGCGCGCCAGCAGCCGCACGAACGCCGACGGCTCCATCTTCCCCAGGAACGGATACGTCGCTGCCGCCATGCCGTGCAGGCCGGCCGCGGCCTGCTCGTCGGCCTCGATCATGTCGAGACCCGAGTTCAGGATGACGGCCCCGGCGGCCAGGCGGGTGGGCAGGTGGTGGGCGCGAGTGAAGATCCTCATCGGTGCCTCGCAAGGTCGGGAAACCGGGCAGGCGTCCCCTTCCCGCGGGGTCCGCGTGCATCCCGACCTTGGGATTTCCCAGGACGTGCCGTGGGCGCGCGTGTGAGAATTCTTGGGCTTCGCTTGGCGTCGGCGATTAATGTGCAGGGGTGACAAATGGCGCATACCTGAGATACCCGCACCTGCACGGTGACCTGGTCACCTTCGTCGCCGACGACGACGTCTGGCTGGCCCCGCTGGAGGGAGGGCGAGCCTGGCGCTTCACCGCGGACCGCGTGCCGGTCTCCCATCCGCGATTCTCCCCCGACGGCGGCCGGATCGCGTGGACCAGCACCAAGGAGGGCGCCGCCGAGGTGTTCGCCGCCGAGCTCGACGGGCCGGAGGGCGAGCGGCTCACCTACTGGGGCGGGGCGGCCGCCACTTCGGTGCGCGGCTGGACCCCCGGCGGTGACGTGCTGGCGGTCAGCGCGGCCGGGCAGGGCTCGTTCGCGCGGCGCTGGGCGTACGCGGTGCCGCTCGACGGCGGTCCGGCCACGCGGCTGCCGTACGGGTGGGTCAGCGATGCCGCCGTGGACGGATCGCGGGTCGCCACCGTGTCGTCGCTGTGGCGCGAGCCCTCGCACTGGAAGCGCTACCGGGGCGGCACCGCCGGCAAGATCTGGGTGGACGCCGAGGGCAGCGGCGAGTTCGTCCGGCTGTTCGCCGACAGCGCCGCCCAGTACTGGGCGGTGAACTGGGTCGGCGACCGGCTGGTGTTCCTCGCCGACATCGACGGCACCGGCAACGTCTACTCGTCCCTGCCCGACGGCTCCGACCTGCGCAAGCACACCTCCCACGAGAAGTTCTACGCCCGCCACGCCACCAGCGACGGCCGGCGGGTGATCTACTCGCACGCCGGGGACCTGTGGCTGCTGGAGAGCCTGGACGCCGAGCCGCGCCGGCTGGACATCCGGCTCGGCGGGCCGCGACCCGGGCGCGCCAAGCGGCCCGCGCCGCTGCGGGTGGGCTCGTACGCGCCGGACGCCACCGGCCGGGCCAGCGCCGTCGAGATCCGCGGCACCGCCCACTGGGTGACCCACCGCGACGGCCCCGCCGGCGTGCTGCGCGCCGAGCCCGGCGTCCGCGTCCGGCTGCCCCGCGTGCTCGACGCCGACGGCAAGGCCGTGTGGGTCTCCGACGCCACCGGCGAGGACGCCCTGGAGATCGGCACCCCCGGCGGCGAGATCAGCACGCTGGCCGCGGGGCGGCTCGGCCGCGTGCTGGAACTGGCCGCCGCGCCCGACGGCAAGCACGTCGCCGTCGCCTCCCACGACGGGCGGCTGCTCGTCGTGGACGTGGAGAGCGGCACCATCAGGGAGCTCGACCGCACCGACCAGGGCGACATCTCCGGCCTGACGTTCTCGCCCGACTCCGCCTGGCTCGCCTGGGAGTTCCCGCACGACGAGCTGCTGACGCAGATCAAGATGGGCCGCGTGGACGGCAGCTCGGTCATCGAGGCCACCCCTCCCAGGTTCGCCGACTACGACCCCGTCTTCACCAAGGACGGCAAGCACCTCGCGTTCCTGTCCGCCCGCACGTTCGACCCCGTCTACGACACGCACGTCTTCGACGTGTCCTTCCCGTACGGGGTCCGGCCGTACATCCTGCCGCTGCAGGCCACCACGCCCTCGCCGTTCGACCCCTCGCTCCAGGGCCGCGGCTTCAACGGCGAGGACGACAAGCCCGCCAAGGGCGACGACAAGCAGAGCGACGACGCGCCGCCGCGCACCGAGGTGGACGTCGAGGGGATCTTCGACCGTGTGGTCCCCGTGCCGGTGCCCGCCGCCCGCTACGGCAACCTGCGCGCCGCCAAGGACGCGCTGCTCTGGCTGCGCTACCCGGTCGCAGGGCGCCTCGGCGACGGCACCGACGAAAGCCCCGAGATCGTGCTCGAACGCTACGACCTCAAAAAGCGCTCCAAGTCCGAAGTGACCAGGGAGGTGCGCTCGTTCGAGGTCAGCGGCGACGGCTCCCGGCTCGTCACCAACGGCAAGAACGGCCTGCAGACCAGGGCGGCGAGCGACGGCGACGAGGCCGTCACCATCGACCTCGACCGGATCAGCGTGCAGATCGACCCGGTGGCCGAGTGGCGGCAGGGCTTCCGCGAAGCCGGCCGCCTCATGCGCGACCACTTCTGGCGCGAAGACATGAGCGGCGTCGACTGGCAGGGCGTGCTCGACCGCTACGAGCCGCTCGTCGAGCGCATCGGCGCCCACTCCGAGCTGATCGACCTGCTCTGGGAGACGCAGGGCGAGCTGGGCACCTCCCACGCCTACGCCATCGGCGGCGGGCACTCCTCCGACTCGCGCCGCCGGCAGGGCCTGCTCGGCGCCGACCTGACCAGGGACGACGACGGCGTCTGGCGCGTCACCCGCATCCTCCCCGGCGAGACCTCCGACCACGCCGCCCGCTCGCCGCTGCTCGCCCCCGGCGTCGCGGTCCGTCCCGGCGACGCGATCATCGCCGTCGGCGGACGCCCCGTCGATCCGGTACGCGGCCCGCTCCCGCTGCTCGTCGGCACCGCCGGCCACCCCGTCGAGCTGACCGTCCGGCCCGCCGCCGGCGGGGACGTGCGCCGGGTCGTGGTCACCCCGATCGACGACGAGACCCCGCTGCGCTACCACGACTGGGTGGCCGGCCGCCGCGCCTACGTCAAGGAGGCCTCCGGCGGGCGGCTCGGCTACCTGCACATCCCCGACATGCAGGCGCCCGGCTGGGCGCAGTTCCACCGCGACCTGCGTACCGAGATCGCCTGCGACGGACTCATCGTGGACGTGCGGGAGAACGGCGGCGGGCACCTGTCGTCGCTGGTCCTGGAGAAGCTGTCGCGCCGGGTCACCGGATGGGGACTGGCCCGCGGATACCGGCCCATGCGTTACCCCGAAGACTCGCCGCGCGGGCCCGTCGTCGCCATCGCCGACGAGTTCGCCGGGTCCGACGGCGACATCTTCAGCGTGGGCATCAAGAACCGCGGCATCGGGCCGCTCGTCGGCGTCCGGACATGGGGCGGCGTCATCGGCATCGACTCCCGCTACTCCCTCGTGGACGGCACCGTGGTGACCCAGCCGCGATACTCGTTCTGGGCCGAGGGGCCGGGATGGGGAGTCGAGAACCACGGCGTGGACCCCGACGTCGAAGTGGTGATCACGCCGCAGGACCGGGCCGCCGGACGCGACCCGCAGCTCGACAAGGCGATCGAGCTGGCGCTCGCGGCCCTGGAAGAGAACCCGCCCGCCACCCCGCCCGAGCTCCCACCCCTCCCCACCACCTGACCCACCCCCCGTCCGGCCCATCAGCCACCCGCCGCCCGGCCCGGCTTCGGGCCGGGATGGCCGGTTGTCCGTGATCCGGCCCGGCTGTGGGCCGGGTGGCCGGTTTGCCCGCCACCCGCCCCCGAGAGCGCCGCGCTGGACCGCCCCTTCGGCCCGCGCGTTGCATGGCCGGGCCGCCTTGTCCGGCCGGGTCCGCATTCTTCCGGCCGGCAGGCCCTTCCTTCTCCCGGGGTCGTTGTGCGGGCGGTCGGTCTCTTGGGGACGGCTCGCCCCTCCTTATCCGGGAGGGTCGTTGTGCGGGTGGCAGGTGTCTCCCGGTCGGCCCGCCCCTTCCCTCAGGTCGCTGTGGCCGGGAGGTCAGCGGATGGTGGACAGGCGGGTGAGGATCTCGTCGAGGATGGCCTCGGTGGTCGCGAAGTTGAGCCGTACGCAGTGCTCGCCACCGGGCCCGAAGGCGGCGCCGTCGTTCAGCTTGACCTTGGCCTCGCGCTCGATCACCTCCGCCATGCCCGGCCTCCCCACCTCCAGCCAGGCCAGGTACGTCGCCTCCGGCATCCGGTAGCGGAACGTGCCGGGCAGGCGCTCGGCGATGGTGCGGCGGTTGCGGTCGAGCAGGGCCAGGGTCTCGGCCAGCCAGGCGTCCCCGTGCCGCCAGGCCGCGACCGTGGCCTCGACACCGAACACGCTGGGGGAGCCGTACACGAAGGGTGGCTGCGCCTCCAGGGCCGCGCGGACGCCCGCGTGCCCGACGTGGGCGACCGAGCAGCGGATGCCGCCCAGGTTGAACGCCTTGGTCGCCGAGGTGAGGGTGACCGTGCGTTCCGGAAGGATGGTGGCGAACGGGATGTGCCGGTGCGGCTCGTACACGAGGTCGGAGTGGATCTCGTCCGCGATGACCAGCAGGTCGTGGCGCTCGGCGCACTCGGCCAGCGTCTCCAGCTCGGCGCGGGTGAAGGCGCGGCCGGTCGGGTTCTGCGGGTTGACCAGTAGGAGCACCCGGCAGCCCGAGAGGTCGGGGACCTCGAAGCGCCAGGTGTCGCCGTCGGGTTCGAGGCGGATGGGGTGGAGGGGCCGGTCCATGACCTGCAACGTGGTCAGGAACGGGTGGTAGGCGGGGGTGTGCAGGGCCACCCCGTCGCCGGGCCGCGTCCAGATCTGGAGCAGCACCTGGAGGGCCTGGTTGAGATCGTTGAACGGGCGGACGAGCGTGGGGTCGGGCTGCCAGCCGTACCGGGTGGACATGCGCTCGGCGAACGCCTCGGCCAGGGGGCCCGCGGACGGGTCGAGCAGCCAGGCCGGGTAGCCGAGGTCGCCGGCCGCACGCCTGGCGAGGACATCTTGGACGGCGGGGGCCGTGGGCAGGTCCATGTCGGCGACCCAGGCGGGTATGACGCCCGGTTCCACCGCTGCCCACTTCAGTCCATCATGTACGGATTTAAGGTCTATTGGGGGATATGCGTCCTCCACGCGGCCATTCTAGGATCTTTGAATGTGATGAGGCGGTGGCGCCGCTTATGGCAGGCTGGGCGGCCATGACTCCCCACCCGAAGATCGACGCCATCGTCGAGACGTACCTTTCCGTGGCCGACGCGGAGGCCCCCGGGCTGGTGGAAGGGCTCTACCTCGAAGGTTCGGCGGCACTCGGCGACTACCAGCCCGAGACCAGCGACGTCGACTTCGTGGCCGTCACCACCGAGCCGCCCGCGACCGGCGTGCTCGAACGCATCCACACGCGCCTCGGCGCCCACCCGTTCCAAGGCATCTACCTCACCTGGGACGACCTCGGCCGCGACCCCGCCGAGCTGGGCGAGCGCCCCCAGGCCGAGGGCTGCCGGCTCAACCGGCGTGGCGAGCCGAACCCGGTCACCTGGCACACCCTCGCCCGCCACGGGCTGACCTGCCGGGGGCCGAAGCCCGAGGAGCTGGAGATATGGAACGATCCCGGCGCGCTGGCCGCGTGGATCGACGGCAACCTCGACGGCTACTGGCGCCGGCTCGTCACCCGCGCCTCCCGCCTCGTCTCGCCGTGGGGGATCACCTGCCTCGGCGGGTACGGCACGGTCTGGGTCGTCACCGGCGTCTCCCGCCTGCACTACACGCTGGCCACCGGGGAGATCGCATCCAAGACGGCCGCCGCACTGCACGCGCTGGAGGCGTTCCCCGAGCGGTGGCACCGGGTGGTGAACGAGGCGCTGCGGCTGCGCCGCGACGACTCCGCCCAGCCGTCGCTGTCCGGGCTGGTCTCGGGTCTCGGCGAGCACTTCGGCACGCCGCGCCGCTCGCTCTACGGCTCGCCGTTCGAGCGGCGGCGGGACGTGCTGAACTTCGCCGATCAGGTCATCACGGCGGGGCACCGGCTGTACCAGGCACGAGGGGACTGACCGGGCCTCAGCGCCCTGCCGGCACACCAACCCCATCGCTGCGCCGGCCTCGGCAGCAGGGAAGGACCCGGCGTGCCGCAGCGCAACGGGCGGATCTCGTACGCAGCGAGCGTCACCGACGCCACCTACCGCAGCGGCCCGCGCGCCGACGGCACCGTCCCACTTCGTGGCGGCCGGCGGCACCATAACGCGGAAGAGCAGCGACACCAGGAACCGCGAGGAACCACCGCCCCGGACACCCGCATGACATCCTGACCACGAAGCCCCGGCCAGACGCGTGACATCAGGCCCACGAACATGTGCGACAGGCGAAGGCGCGAGGAGGACGTGCGCCGGCGAGCGACGGGAACCGGTCCTGTGCCGCCCGCCACCGCCCGCCCGGACCGGCTGTGAACGTCCCGACACCCGACCGTCCCAGCCCCGCCGCCAGACCGGCACCGCAGCCGCGCTCATGGTGTCGCGGTGCCGCCGCACTCGCGCCGACAACGCCGACGGGACCGTCACCTCACCTGCACCGATGGCGTGACTGGACTGTCGCCACAGCAGGACCCGCACCCGCACCCAGACCGGCACCGCGCCCGGACTGACGGCGTACCCGACTGGCGGCGTACCCGGAGCGACGGTGCACGCGGTCCGGCGGCGCGCCCGAAGCGGTGGTGCACCCGGTCCAGCGGCGCACTCGGACCGGCGGCGTACCTGGAGCGACAGCGCCTCCGGACCGACGGCACCTTGAGAGAGCGCAGGTGCCGCCGGCCTGCGGGCGTCCAGCATCACGGACCCGGACGGCAGGACGGACGCACCGGCGAACCCGCCGGACCGGACGTGCCGCCGCCCGGCTACCGACGCCAGGAAGGCGCTGACCGCGGGGAGGCGAAGACGCCGCCCCGCGTCGGGAAGGCGCTGACCGCGGGGAGGCGAAGACGCCGCCCCGCGTCGGGAAGGCGCTGACCGCGGGGAGGCGAAAGCGCCGCCCCGCGCCAGGAAGGCACTGGACGGGGGAACACGACGACGCCCCCCGGTGTCGGGAAGGCGCTGACCGCGGGAAGGCGAAAGCGCCGCCCTGCGTCAAGAGGCACTGGCCCACTGGCCGCGGGGCGGACGAAGGCGCCGCCCCGCGCGTGGAGACACCGCCCCGTTAGGGGGCACGCCACGAGACTCTTCCCGCGAAGAATCACGCGAAGAGTCGGATACGAGCGGGACCCGAGTGAGGAGAGGTCGAGACCGACAGGCTAGAGGCGGCGGAGTACCGCTACGACCTTGCCCAGCACGCTGGCTTCGTCACCGGGGATCGGCTCGTAGTTGGGGTTGTGGGGGACGAGCCAGACGTGGCCGTCCTTTCGCTTGAAGGTCTTGACCGTGGCCTCGCCGTCGATCATCGCGGCCACGATGTCGCCGCTCTCCGCGACGGGCTGCTGGCGTACGACCACCCAGTCGCCGTCGGCGATCGCGGCCTCGATCATCGAGTCACCGGTGACCTGGAGGAGGAACAGCGTGCCCTCACCGACGAGCTGCTTGGGCAGCGCGAAGACGTCTTCCACGCTCTCCTCGGCGAGGATCGGGCCACCGGCGGCGATGCGGCCGACGAGCGGGACGTAGGCGGCGGTCGGGCGGTTGACCGTGGGCTCCTCGGTGCCCGCGTCGGGGTCGACCCACAGCACCGGCTCGCCCGGGAGGCGGACCTCCAAGGCGCGCGGGCGGTGCGGGTCGCGCCGCAGGTAACCCTTGCGCTGCAGGGCGGTGAGCTGGTGCGACACGCTGGACGTGCTGGTCAGCTGCACCGCCTCGCCGATCTCGCGCATGGAGGGCGGATAGCCGCGCTGCTGTACCGAGTCGCGGATCACCTCGAGGATCTTGCGCTGCCTGGGCGTCAAGCCCAGGGCGTCTCGTCGGCGCACCGCGAGGTCATTGACCCCGTTCGTGCCATCCCGCTCGGTCATGCTCTTCCTCCTCGCCTGGCGGCCCGCTTCACCGGCGGACCTCCCGGTGTGTGGTCCTGATGTCGCACACAGCGACCGTATCGCTGTTGAAGATCATCTTCAAACAATTGTTCGAGTCTTCCTCGAAATTGTCGCCAGTGTGGTGTACAACATCGTACGGGAGTTCGATCGACACCGTGTTCGATTCGCCGATCTATTTTGGCCTTTTCCTCGGGCCGCACGGCAGGAGGTCAGCCATGCGAACGCCCGCAAACACGGACACGACCAGCGAAGACGTCAACCGGCTCACCTTGATCGCCGAAGCGACGCGGAGTGACGATCGACGGACAGGCAATACGCGGGCGGGGGGAGTGTTCGCGTGAATTCCGGCAAGAGGTTGGGGTCCCGTGCGAGTCGCGGGGGGAGGCCCCATTTGTACCTCGTACCGCCGCCGCGCACCGGCGAAGACGCCGAGCGGCAGGCACAAAACAACGGGATTCCGGACGAGATAGGCATTACGGGAAGGCGCCGGTCGCCGCGAAGCCGCGACACACCCGAAGAAGTCGGCGCCCCTCTTCGAAACCAAAGACGCCCGGCCGGCGCGGGCGGGGAGCCGAAAAACCGCACACCGTCCAGAAGCGGGCAAGCGGTCACGGGTACCGCGGGAGCGACCGCCACGCCGACCGATCGGGCCATGGCGGCCCCCGGCGACCCACGGCGGCGGCAACGCGCCGCGGACGGTCTGCGCGACGGCGCGTCTCTCGCAGGCACATCACGCCGGCGGCAGCGCGACGCGGACGGATCGCGCGACGGTGTGTCCTTTCCCGGCAGGTCGCGTCGGCGGCAGCGTCGGGCGGATGGGCCGCGTGAGGGTATGGCGGGGGTCGGCGAATCGCGCTGGTGGCAGCGCGATGCGGATGATCTGCGCGGCGGTGCGCTTTTCCCAGGCGCATCACGCCGGCGGCAGCGCGACGCGGATGGGTCGCGTGAGGGCGTGCCGAGGGCCGGTGGGGCACGCCGGCAGCAGCGCGACGGGGGTATGGCGGGGGCTGGCGGGCGTCGGCGCCAGCGCGACGCGGACGGGTTGAGCGATGACGCGCCCCTATCGGGCAGGCCACGCCGACGCGGGACGAACGCCGGCGGCCTACCCCCCGGCCCCAACCCTCCGCGGGCTCGCGTTGGCGAGGCCCGCCCCACCTCCACGCCCGCTACCGGACGCGGCGACACTCCCGGCGATCTCCAGCGAGGCGTCCACGCGGGAGGCGAGCCCTCGGCGGCCGGCGCGGGGAACGGCGACGCTCCTGCGGCTCTCCGGCGTGGCGGTGGAGCAGGCCGCGCGTTGCCGGGGGCCGCGGATGAGGGCGGGGTCGGTCCTGTGCCTTTTCGTCGTGGTGACGGTGTGGGCCGCCGTATTCCGCCTGGGGCTAGGGGCGGGAGCGGTTCTGTGCCATTCCGGCGGGGTGATGGCGGCGGTCGTACTGTGCCGCCGTCATCCGTCGGACGGAACGACGCTGCTGCTCGCTCCCGGCGCGGTACCGGCAGGGGGCGCATCTCCCCGGCGGGGGCCGAAGGTGGGGGCGGCGTGCCCGCACGCCTGCGGCGCAGTGGTGGCGTGGGCCGCGTTCCGTCACCGGCCTTTGCTGGGATCGATGACGTTTCCGGGCCGTTCCGGCGTGGTGAGCGTGGGCCCGACACCCCGCTCGGCCGTCTCCTTGCTTCCCGGAGCGGGCGCGGGAAGGCCGTCAGCGGCATCGCCCTCTTCCGGCGCTTCTGGAAGCGAGCCGGCACAGGTGAGGTCGGTGGCGTACCCCAGCGGGCTCGGCTGACTCTCATCCAGGGAGAGGCAGGGGCGTCCGGGCCGGAGCGAGCCGGTGGGTCCGGGCGACGTTCTGTGCAGGTCGCCAGGGGGCGCGGCGATGTGCTCTCAGCGGGCCGAAGCAGCGGGTTCTCGGCGGCGGCGAGCGCGACCAGGCGTGGGACGGCGACAGGTCGCCAGGCGGCGGCTGAGCCCGGGGCGGCATCAGAGCGCGAAACGACCGGCGGACGTGGGGAGGCGGCCCTGGCCTCCCGCCGCGGCGGCGTAGTCCGGCGGCGTAGCGGGATCCTGCGGGGCGGCACGCCTCAACAGGAGAGCGTCCTCGGACGCGGGAACCTGGCCGGGCGGAGCGGCGGTGCGGTCTGGCGGGGGAGTGCGGGTGCGGGGGATGGCGTGGTTCGGCGGGAGCGTATGGCCGGGGGTGGCGGCGCGGTCTGGCGGGGGAGCGGCGTCGGACAGGACAGTGCAGCCGGGCGGGGGAGTGTGAGCGGGCGGCGGGCCGGTGCCGGGCGGGATGGTGAGCCGGGGCGGGGTGGCGTGATCGGGCGGGGGAGTTCGGCCGGGCGGCAGGGCGCCGGAACGCACGTGAGCAAGGGTGGGCGGGAGCGAGGCTGTGCGACTGGCCCGGGGAGGGCCGAGGCGGGGCGGCAGGCGGCTCCTGTGCGGTTGACGCGGCGCGGGCGGATCGTGCTGGTCGTCGCGGCGGCGTTGCTGTCGCTGGGCGGCTTCTGGCTCGGTACGCGGGCCGCCGGTTACGCGGCGGTGCAGGTGGTGGTGACCGACCATGCCGGGCTGCCGTGGGTGGAAGTGCACAAGGGGGACACGTTGTGGCAGATCGCTGACGCGCTCGCGGAAGGGGAGGATCCCGCCGCCCTGGTGGAGGAGATCAAGCGGCTGAACGGCCTGCCCGACTCCTTCATCCAGCCCGGCAGCCGCCTGTACGTCCCGAGGGACGCGGCGGCGTTACGGTGATCGGCGCCTCCCGGTGATCGCGTCACGGAGTCCTGATTGCGCTCCTCGGATGCGGCAGATCGTGGGTCCTCTCCAAATGAGTGCGCCTCGGTAAGCGGTGCGCCGGCAGCGGGTGCGTCGCGGTGGTCCGTAGTCCGCTTCCGGGAGGGCGCATGGGAGGTGGAGGAGGGGGGAGTAGGGGCGTGGCATGCGTTGGCGGGTGTGACTGGTCGGTCGGATGAAACGGGGGTCGTCGCGGTGGGCGGGAGCGTGGCGGGTGTCGGTCGATCTCGCTGTGAGATTCGTTCACGTGCGGGCCCGTACACAACCGATGTGACGCTCTCACCTGCGAGAAGTTCGCCGCGGCGGTGCGACACGCCCGGGACGGGTGAGCCGGGTGGGCTGATCAGCGACTTCGGCGGAAACAGTCGGCTCGAGTTGCGTTCATGGCGGCACGCTTCTACGGTTGGACCACAACATCTAGTAGTTACACCGATGTAGTTCACCACACCTTGTGTTTCCGTGACCGCTCCATGGGGTGCCGTGGAGCGTGCGTCAGCGTCCTGTCACGGGGGTCTCTGCGGCGTGTGGTGGCCGCAGGTCTTGGAGGCGAAAAAGCGTGCACTGTCCGTTCTGTCGCCACCCTGACACCAGGGTCATCGACAGTCGCTCGACGGACGACGGTGCGGCCATCCGGCGCCGGCGGACCTGTCCCGAGTGCGGACGCAGGTTCACCACGCAGGAGACCGTACTGCTCATGGTGAGCAAGCGCAGCGGAGTGACGGAGCCGTTCTCGCGTGACAAGGTCGTCGCGGGCGTACGGCGGGCCTGCCAGGGCAGGCCGGTCAGTGAGGATTCGCTGGCGCAGCTGGGGCAGCGGGTCGAAGAGGCCATCAGGGCGAAGGGTGCGGCCGAGATCCCGTCCAACGAGGTAGGGCTGGCCATCCTCGGGCCGCTGCGCGAGCTGGATGAGGTGGCGTACCTGCGGTTCGCATCGGTGTATCGCGGTTTCGAGAGCCTGGCGGACTTCGAAGCCGAGATCAAACAGTTGAAGGCGGAGAAGGGGGAGTCATGACGGAGACGGCCAGCGGTTCAGTGGCGCGCGGGGGCAAGCGTCCGCGTAAGGGCCTGAAGATGAAGCGGATCTTCACCAAGCCCGGTGTGCACCCGTATGACGAGATCAAGTGGGAGCGCCGGGACGTCGTCATGACGAACTGGCGCGACGGGTCGGTCAACTTTGAGCAGCGAGGTGTCGAGTTCCCCGACTTCTGGTCGATGAACGCGACCAACATCGTGACGACCAAGTACTTCCGTGGCGCCGTGGGCACGCCGCAGCGTGAGTGGAGCCTCAAGCAGCTCATCGACCGGGTCGTCGGCGTCTACACGAAGACGGGGCTCGAGCACGGTTACTTCGCCAGCGACGAGGACGCCGAGATCTTCGACCATGAGTTGAAGTACGCGTTGGCGCACCAGATATTCGCGTTCAACTCGCCGGTGTGGTTCAACGTGGGCACGCAGTCGCCGCAGCAGGTGAGCGCGTGCTTCATCCTCTCCGTGGACGACACGATGGAGTCGATCCTGGAGTGGTACAAGGAAGAGGGTGTGATCTTCAAGGGCGGCTCCGGTTCGGGTGTGAACCTGTCGCGGATCCGTTCCTCGAAGGAGTTGCTGTCGAGCGGCGGCACGGCCAGCGGGCCGGTGTCGTTCATGCGCGGCGCCGACGCGTCGGCGGGGACGATCAAGTCCGGCGGTGCCACCCGCCGGGCCGCCAAGATGGTCGTGCTCGACGTCGATCACCCCGACATCGAGGAGTTCATTGAGACGAAGGCGCGCGAGGAGGACAAGATCCGCGCGCTGCGCGACGCCGGGTTCGACATGGACCTCGGCGGCAAGGACATCGTCTCGGTGCAGTACCAGAACGCCAACAACTCCGTCCGCGTCTCCGACGAGTTCATGCGCGCGGTGGAGAACGGCGGCGAGTTCGGCCTGCGCGCCCGCCTGACCGGTGAGGTGATCGAGAAGGTCGACGCGCGGACGCTGTTCCGCAAGATGGCCCAGGCCGCCTGGGAGTGCGCCGACCCCGGCATCCAGTACGACGACACGATCAACGACTGGCACACCACCCCCGAGACCGGCCGCATCACCGCGAGCAACCCCTGCAGCGAGTACGTCCACCTCGACAACTCCTCCTGCAACCTGGCCAGCATCAACCTGCTGAAGTTCCTGCAGGACGACGGCTCGTTCAACATCACCGACTTCGTCAAGCTGACCGAGCTGATCATCACCGCGATGGACATCTCGATCGTCTTCGCCGACTTCCCGACGGAGAAGATCGGCGAGACGACGCGGGCGTACCGGCAGCTCGGCATCGGCTACGCCAACCTCGGCGCGCTGCTGATGGCGACCGGCCACGCCTACGACTCCGACGGCGGCCGGGCGGTGGCGGCGGCGATCACGTCGCTGATGACGGGCGTGTCCTACCGGCGCAGCGCCGAGCTGGCGAGCGTGGTGGGCCCGTACGAGGGCTATGCCCGCAACGCCGAGCCGCACAAGCGGGTCATGCGCAAGCACGCGGCGGCCAACGACGACCTGCGCACGATCGGCACCATGGACGCCAAGATCCACGCCGAGGCGACGCGCCAGTGGTCGGAGTGCCTGAAGCTGGGCGAGAAGTACGGCTACCGCAACGCCCAGGCCAGCCTGCTGGCCCCCACGGGCACGATCGGCCTGATGATGGACTGCGACACGACCGGCATCGAGCCGGACCTGGCGCTGGTCAAGTTCAAGAAGCTCGTCGGCGGCGGCTCGATGCAGATCGTCAACCAGACGGTCCCGCGGGCGCTCAAGCAGCTCGGCTACCAGCAGGAGCAGATCGAGGCCATCGTCGAGTACATCGCCGAGCACGGCCACGTCGTCGACGCCCCGGGCCTGCGGCCTGAGCACTACGAGGTGTTCGACTGCGCGATGGGCGAGCGGGCGATCGCTCCCATGGGGCACGTCCGGATGATGGCGGCCACGCAGCCGTTCCTGTCCGGCGCCATCTCCAAGACCGTCAACCTGCCCGAGTCGGCCACGGTCGACGACATCGAGCAGGTCTACCTCGAGGGCTGGCGGCTCGGCCTGAAGGCTCTCGCGGTCTACCGCGACAACTGCAAGGTCGGCCAGCCGCTGTCGGCCGGCGACAGCGCGAAGAAGCAGGAGCAGAAGGCCGAGCCCGAGGTCAAGGTCGTCGAGGTCAACCGGCCGACCCGCCGCCGCATGCCCAACCAGCGGCCGAGCACGACCACCCGCTTCACAGTGGGCGGTGCGAAGGGCTACATGACCGCCTCGTCCTACCCGGATGACGGTCTCGGCGAGGTCTTCCTCAAGATGTCCAAGCAGGGCTCGACGCTGGCGGGCGTCATGGACGCCTTCTCGGTGGCGATCTCCATCGGCCTCCAGTACGGCGTGCCGCTGGAGACGTACGTCAGCAAGTTCGTCAACATGCGGTTCGAGCCGGCCGGGATGACCGACGACCCGGACATCCGCATGGCCACCTCGGTGATGGACTACATCTTCCGCAGGCTGGCCCTCGACCACCTGCCGTACGAGGAGCGGGCGGCGCTCGGCATCTTCTCGGCGGCCGAGCGGGCGGCGCAACAGCGTGGCGAGGACCCGGCGGCGCTGCAGGAGACGGTCGACCCCGAGGCGCTCGCCCAGTCGGCTCCGATCGAGTCGGCTGCCGCCGCGGCTGCCGCTGCCGCTGAGCCGAAGGTCGAGAAGGAGCCGCCGGCCGTCAAGCAGGAGCTGACGCTGGAGAGCCACCGGCGCTTCACGGCGGACGCGCCGCTCTGCATGACCTGCGGCACGAAGATGCGCCCCGCGGGCAGCTGCTACGTCTGCGAGGGCTGCGGCTCGACCAGCGGCTGCAGCTGATCTGGTGAGTGCGGCGGTCGTGTAACGAGCGCATGACAAGAGGGCCCGGATTCCGATCCGGGCCCTTTGTCGTTGCGTGGGCGGTGGCTCAGGAGTCGAGGTATGAGCGCAGCACGTCGGGCTTGTTGGAGATGATGCCGTCCACGCCGTACGTCACCATCCGCCGCATGACGTCGGGGTCGTCCACCGTCCAGGTGAAGACGTCCATGCCGAGCTTGTGGACCTGGCGGACGTACGCGGCCGTCACTTCGCCGTACGGCGGGTTGATCTGGTCGGCGAACGTGGCCAGCCCCGGCAGCTCACCGGTGGACGGTGTGCCGAGCAGCCCGATCGGCACCTGCGGCATCAGGCGCGCGAAGCGGCGCATGGAGTTCCAGTCGAACGACTGCACCACCAGCCGCCCCGGCGCCAGCCAGGAGGAGTGCCGGCGCAGCTCGGCGGCGATGCGGGCTTCGATGCCCGGGTAGAGGCCCGGGGACTTGACCTCGAGCAGCAGGCCGAGGCCCTCGCCTTGCATCTTCTCCAGCGCCTCGCCCAGCGTGGGCACGGGCTCTCCCTTGTACTTGCCGGACTTCCAGGAGCCGGCGTCGAGCTCGCGGATCTGGGCGAGGGTGAGGTCGCCGACGTTCCACGGAGCGAGGTCCGGGAAGCGGCTCTCCACGTCGGTGGTGCGGGTCAGCGTGGTGTCGTGCATCAGGACCAGGTGGTGGTCCTTGGTCTCCTGAACGTCCAGCTCGAACATGTCGGCGCCCTGGTCGGCGGCCAGGCGGAGGGCGGCGAGGGTGTTCTCCGGCGCGTACGCCGAGGCGCCGCGGTGGGCGACGGCGGTGACCGCCGCCGCGGCGCTCTCCACCTCGTTCGTCGTGGCCGCGGTGGGGGCGGAAGGGGCGAGGAAGGTGAGGGACAGTGAGGCAATGGTCAGCACGGCGAGCCGCTGAATCATGGGTCTCCTCTGGTGGGAAGAGATGACGACTCGACGGTGACAAGATCTTGTGACTTCGAGTTGAGGGGAGAGTAACCCAGCGGTGCCGCACGGATGAGCAATAAACGCGCGGATCGAAGGTAAAGAATTCGGCGGGTCGGCTGGCCTCGCGGGCGGTCCGCGCGGCATACGCCACATACTGCGCAAAGGGGTTGGGGTGGTGGGGGTGGCGTTCCGGGGGAACGGCGCACGCGGGTGTTTCCGGGTGAACGGCAACGCGCGGGTGGTTCTGCGCGAACGGCAACCCGTGGGCGGTTCTGTATGACCGGCGGCATGCGGTGGTGTTCTGTGTGGACGGCGGTGTGCGGGGCGGTTCTACGCGAACCCCGCGGCATGCGGGCGGAACGGATAGGCGTGTTGGTTCTGGGCCGACCGTGACATACGGCCGTTTCTGCTGCGAAGCCGCCTGCATGCCCCGGGCGCCGGATCATGCGCCGCGCAGCGCCGTCCCGCGCAAGCCGGGCATGCGGGACGATCCGCTGGGTGGTGGAGTGGTTCGGCGGGTGTGGCGTTCCGTGGAAGCCGGGCGTGCGGGGCGATCTGCTGGGTGGTGGAGTGGTTCGGCGGGTGTGGCGTTCCGTGGAAGCCGGGCGTTCGGGGCGATCTGCTGGGTGGTGGAGTGGTTCGGCGGGTGTGGCGTTCCGCCCGAATCGGGTGTGCGAGGCGGTCCGCTCGGACGGTGACTTTCCCGGCGAGGCGGGGGTCAGCCGACGGGGAGGGATGTTCCGTACAGGCGGGTCACGCGGATCCTGATCACGAGGCGCTGGTCCGCGACCACCTGCCGCAGGAACGCCTCCTCCCGCCCCGGCCCCGAGACGGCGGACGGCGGCTGCATGGCCAGCAGCTCCCTGCCCACCTCGTCACCCGGCTCGGTGCTCACCGGCGACAGCTCGGCCTCCCCCTCGGCCACGACGAAGGCCCTGAAGTCGTCGCTCGCGACGTACAGCGCGCAGCGCGGGTCCTTATGGAGCAGGCGCACCTTGAGGAGCCCGGCGCTGGTGGAGATCCGGATGACGCGCTGCCGGGAGTCCCAGGTGTAGGCGACGGTGGACAGGTGGGGGTGGCCACTGCTCTGGTTGGCGGCCAGCGCGCCGAAGCGGTGCGCGGCCAGGAGATCGGACAGCTGCTCGTCTCGCATGGACTGAGGCACCGGACCGTACTTCTCCGCCATTCACCGACCCATCGGCTAGATAAGAGGAAATATCACCCTATATCGAAATGCCGAGTTGCCGGCTGAAGGCCCGAAAGTCGGAGATCACCCAGTATTCGGCGAATCGCCCCTCCCGCGCCCGCAGGATGTCGTGCCCGCTGAAGGCCACCCCCGTGCCCTCGGGCGCCGTCGCCCCGGGCAGCCCGCCCCGGTAGACCCCCGCGAACGTCCACCGCGCCGCCACGAGATCGCCGTCCACGATCGGCCCCACGTCGAGGGTCAGCTGCACACCGGCGAACGGCTCGTGCGCCTGCCGCAGCGCCTCGGCGAGCCCTTCGGGCCCCGAGACGTCCATGCCGGGCCAGTGACCGATGAAATCGGGGGTGACCAGCTCGCCGGTCAGCGCGAAGTCGCCGTTCCACAGCTCCAGGAGCCATCGTCGGTACAGGTCGGCCAGCATACGTCCCCTCTACCCGGTGACCTGTAGGTTACGACTCATGAACCTCGCCATTACCAGTGGATACGTTGTGCCCGTCGACGGCGACCCCATCGACGGAGGAACCGTCCTCATCCAGGACGGCAAGATCGCCGCCGTCGGCCGCGACGTCGAGATCCCCGAAGGCACCCGCGTCGTGGACGCCGCGGGCCGCTGGGTCCTGCCCGGCTTCGTGGAGGCCCACGGCCACCTCGGCGTGCACGAGGAGGCCGAGGGCTGGGCGGGCCAGGACACCAACGAGATGACCGACCCCAACGGCGCCCGCCTGCGCGCGCTCGACGCCATCAACCCGGCCGACATGGCCTTCGGCGACGCGCTGTCCGGCGGCGTGACCACCGCCGTGATCAAGCCGGGCTCCGGCAACCCCATCGGCGGCCAGACGGTCGCGGTCAAGTGCTGGGGCAGGACGGTCGACGAGATGCTGATCAAGGAGCCGGTCAGCGTCAAGAGCGCGCTCGGCGAGAACCCCAAGCGCGTCTACGGCGACCAGAAGAAGCTGCCCTCCACCCGCCAGGGCGTCGCCGCGGTGATCCGCGACGCGTTCATGAAGGCACAGGACTACAAGGCGAGGAAGGCCGCCGCGGCGGACGAGGGCAAGCCGTTCGACCGCGATGCGACGCTGGAGACCCTGGTGCGCGTGCTCGACGGCGAGCTGCCCTGGTGCCAGCACACCCACCGTGCCGACGACATCGCCACCGCGCTGCGGCTGGCCGACGAGTTCGGCTACCGCCTGGTGATCAACCACGGCACCGAAGGCCACCTGCTGGCCGACATCCTGGCCGAGCGGAACGTCCCGGTCATCATCGGCCCGCTGTTCACCAGCCGGTCGAAGGTCGAGCTGCGGGAGCGCTCGCTGCGCAACCCCGGCATCCTCGACCGGGCCGGCGTCGAGGTGGCGATCACCACCGACCACCCCGTGGTGCCCATCCACTTCCTCGTCCACCAGGCCACGCTGGCGGTCAAGGAAGGGCTCGACCGGGCCGCCGCCCTGCGCTCGATCACCGTCAACCCGGCCCGCATCATGGGCATCGACGACCGGGTGGGCGCGCTGCGGCCGGGGCTCGACGGCGACGTGGTCATCTGGGACGGCGACCCGCTCGACGTGATGAGCCGCGCGGTGCAGGTTTTCATCGCGGGCCGGGAAGTGTATTCGTACGCAGACGGCGAATCCGTGGTGGCAGATCCTTATTACCGGGAATCGAGCGACCGTTAAGCGTGGGTGACGGCCGGGGCGCATAGCCGGTCGGGGAGACGGGAAGAGAGGGCACCACCATGACTGCTCCGCTGCTCGCCCAACGCCCCAGCAAGGCCCTGCTGATCGGGCTTGTCGCCTCCGGTCTCCTCGCGCTCATCGTGCTCGCGGTGATGCTGCACGCCGGCGGTCCCGTCGGGTTCGGCCTGTCCGCGCTGCTGGGCCTCGCACCCCTTCCGGTGCTCCTCGCGGCCGTGCTCTCGCTGGACAGGCTCGAGCCCGAGCCGAAGCTCAACCTGGCCTTCGCCTTCGCCTGGGGCGCGGGGGTGGCGATCGTGGCGGGCATCGCGCTCACGCTCGCCGGCCAGGAGCTGTTCACCAGGGCCGGCTACACCGCCGCGACCGTCCGCGACGTGGGCTCCATCGTGCTGGCCCCGGTGATCGAGGAGGCGCTGAAAGGCTCCGCTCTGCTGCTGCTCCTGCGCAGGCGCGCGGAGATCGACGGGCTGACCGACGGCATCGTGTACGCCTCCATGACCGGCCTCGGCTTCGCCACCGTCGAGAACGTCGGCTACTACCTGCTGGCCTTCGGCGAGGACGGCCCCGGCGCGGCGGTGCAGCTCTTCGTGATGCGCGGCCTGATCGACCCGCTCGGCCATCCGATCTACACCTCGATGATCGGTCTCGGCATCGCGTACGCGCTGACCCGGGGCACCGCGGGCAGGTACGCCGCCATCCCGCTCGGCTACCTGGGCGCGGTCTTCCTGCACGGGCTGTGGAACGGCGCGGCGAGCACGGGGTCGCTGAACGTGCTCGGCGGGGCCTACCTGGTGATCATGGTGGCGCTGATCGCGCTGATCGTGGTGACCGTCAACGAGCGCCGCCACCTCATCGGGAAGATGGCCTACTACCTGCCCACCTACCAGGCCACGGGGCTGATCAGCGACGCCGACCTGCGCATGCTCACCACGCTGTCCACGCGCAAGGCGGCCCGCAAGTGGGCGAGGAAGGCGGGGCTCGGCCGGGCGATGAGCGACTACCAGCACGCGGCTACCGAGCTGACCATGCTGCACATCAGGGCCGAGCGCAAGAGCATGGACCCGGCGCGCTTCGCGGCCGAGCGCGATGCGTACCTGACGGCGATGGCCAGGTCGCGCCGCTGGTGAGTGTCAGGCCCGGACGAGCGGCGCGGCGGGCGCGGGCGGCGTCAGGTCCGGACGAGCAGGACGGCGAGTGCGGTGAGGCCGGTGAGCAGGATGGCGGCCGTCACCGCGACCGCCGTGCCCTGCGACAGGCCGAAGGCCGCCACCGCGGCCGCCATGCCGGCCGCGCCCAGCGACGAGCCGATGTACCGCGCGGTGTTGTTGGCTCCCGAGCCCATGCTGACCCGGTGGGCGGGCACGCTCTCGACCGCCAGGTGGGTGATGGAGGAGTTGATCAGCCCAGAGCCCGTCCCGCTGATCGCGACGCCCGCCACGACCAGCGGCAGCGACAGCGAGGTGGCCAGGCTGAGCAGGCAGGTGTAGCCGGTCGCGCTGAGCGCCAGGCCGAGCGCGAACCGTCCGGCGGTGCGCAGGCGTACGCGGGTGGACAGCAGCGACGTGACGAAGGACATCCCGGCCCAGACCGCGAACAGCCAGGCGGTGTCCAGCGCGGTCAGCCCGTACGAGGCCTGCAGCAGCGTCGGCAGGTAGCTGAACAGCCCCACCACCGCCGTGCCCACGATCACGGCGCCGCCGGTCGCGACCAGGAACAGCGGCCGCCGGAACAGCGCCATGTCGAGCAGCGGCTCGGCCCTGCGCAGCTCGACGGCGACGAACGCGGCGATCAGCACCGCGGCCGCCCCGAACGCCTGCACCACGATGGGGCGCGACCAGCCGAGACGCCCCTCGGTCACGCCCGCGACCAGCGCGGCCAGGCCGAGAGTGAGCAGCACCACGCCGGGCACGTCCGGCCGGCGCGGCGCGGGCGCGCGCGACTCGTCGAGCGCCCTGGCCGCCAGCACGGTCAGGGCCAGCGCGGCGGCGGCCGTCAGCCAGTAGACCGCCCGCCAGCTCATCGCCGTCGCGACCAGGCCGGACAGCAGCGGTCCCGCCATCGTGCCGAGGCCGATCATGGCGCCGTACCGGCCGGTCGCCCGCACCCGGGCGGCGCCGGTGGGGAAGGCGTGCCCCACGATGCCCAGGCTGGCGGCCAGCATGGCCGCGCTCGCCCCGCCCTGCACCAGCCTGGCCAGCACGAACGTCACCACGCCTGGACTCGCCGCGGCCGGTACGCTCGCCGCGGCGAGCACCCCGCTGCCGATCACCAGCACCCTCCTGCGCCCGTAGTCGTCCGCGAGCCCGCCCGCGACCAGCAGTAACGACGACAGCCCGAGCGCGATCGAGCCGAGGATCCACACCGGCCCGGTCGGGCCGGCGTCCAGCGACCGTGCGATCTGGGGCAGCGTCACCATCGGCGAGGAGAAGTTCGTCATGGCGAGGAACGGAGCCGACGCCGCCACGGGGAGCGTCCAGCGCCGGGGAACGGCCGCCCAAGGTTCGGTCATTGAACTCACACCGCGCACCGTAACACGGTTCGATGATTGAACTAACATGGGGGCGTGGCGCTCGGTAAGGACTACGCAGGTCAGGACTGCTCGCTGGCCAGCGCGCTGGAAGTGATCGGGGAGCGGTGGACGCTGCTCGTCGTCCGCGACGCCCTGTACGGCGTGCGCCGCTTCGCGGACTTCCAGGCCCACCTCGACATCCCGAAGGCCGTGCTGTCCCAGCGCCTGTCCGCGCTGGTCGCCGCCGGCGTCCTCGAACGCCGCCGCTACCAGGACGCGCCGCCGCGCCACGAGTACGTCCTGACCCCGATGGGCCGCGAGCTGTGGCCGCCCGTGCTGGCGCTGATCGGATGGGGTGAGCGGCACCTGTCCGAGCGCGGCCCGCGCCGGCTCTTCCACCACGTGGCCTGCGGCACCCGCCTCGATCACGCTTCCCGCTGCCCGGCCTGCGACCGCACGGTCCCGCTCGAGGAGATCGAGATCCGTCCAGGCCCCGGCCTGCGCCACGACGCCAGGCAGGACCCGGTCAGTCGCGCCCTACGAACCCCACATCGGATGCTTTCTCCCATTTCTGAAAAGATTGGGGAAACCCCCGAAGGGAGATCACATGACGTGGACGGAGATCGAGTCCGAGGCTGAGCTGCGCGAGCTGCTGGGGGAGGTCAAGCCCCGGGCCGCCACCAAGGACCGGCCCCGCCTGCACCAGCGCGACCGAGAGTGGCTGGCGGCCTCGCCGTTCTGCCTGATCGCGACGTCCGACGACACGGGCGCCTGCGACGTCTCGCCCAAGGGCGACCCGGCGGGATTCGTCCACATCATCGATGACGCCACCATCGCCATACCGGACCGGCCGGGGAACCGCAGGGCCGACGGATTCCGCAACATCCTGAAAAATCCGCACGTTGGGCTGATCTTTTTGATTCCGGGGCGGAACGAGACTCTCCGCATCAACGGTCGCGCCCGGATCGTCCGCGAGGCCCCGTTCTTCGATGAGATGACCGTCAAAGGCCACCGGCCGCATCTCGCGCTCGTCGTCGAGATCGAGCAGATCTTCCACCACTGCCCCAAGGCGTTCCTGCGTTCGTCGCTGTGGAAGCCGGACACCTGGAACCCCGATGCGCTGCCGTCACACGCGCGGATCATCAAGGACGTGCAACCTGTGGAGGAGACGCTCGAAGAGCTCGAGCACTACTACGGTGAGTCGTACAAGGAGCGCCTGTACGGCTGAATCGGGGCCTGCACGGCTGAGCCGGAAAGGCGCCTGGACGGGTGATTCGGCCTGCACGGCTGATCCGGAAGGGCGCCTGGACGGGTGATTCGGCCGGTGCGGCTGATCCGGAAGGGCGCCTGTACGGCTGGATCGAAGGGTGTCTGAGCGGTAAGGCGAAGACCGCTTGGAGCAGCCTGGGCGGCTGGAGCCGCCGCCGTGCGGTCCGGGCCGGCTCTCGGCCCGGACCGCGGTGACGTCGGCGAACGGAGGTCTCAGGCGGCGGGGGTCGGCCCGCCCGGGAAACGGATGACGTTCCTGCCGGTGTAGGCGCGCAGGTCGACGACCTTGGCATCGGCAGGTGGCCTGCGACGGCGATCCGCCGACCGGATGTCGCGGATCTTGTGCCTGGCAACAGCTGGCGGCACCACCACAAGCCTCTTCATCGTGAGCCCCCCGTGATAGTCCTGTTACCTATGTTATCTACAGATACCCCCGTAAGATCGGTGTAAGGAGCAAGTCAGTAGGGAAGGCGGCGACCCGCCGGTGACCGCAGGTCGAGCTCCAGCGCCGGCCGGGGGCGCCGCTTGGCCGACTTCGTGACTCTGACGCGTTTCATGGTGTTTCCCCCTTCCGAAGCGCGTCCTTTCTCCTTGACGTCCGTGTGCCGCGCCGCGCCGGCGACGCGATGACGGCCCCTTGCTCGCCGCCATGCGCGCCAACCTAATCCGGGCTTGTCCGCTCGCTCAACGTATTTCTACGAAGACGGCAGGATCTCCTCGGCGGGTGAACGGTCGCGGCGAATGCTGATTTGTGCGAAAGCGGGGGACCGGCGCGTCTCGCGCGTCCCTCTTCCGCACCCTACCCCTGACGCGCCGCCTCATCATCCCTGGTCGTCAGCCCTGGCAGTTGCCCCACGACTTGCGGCCGCCCCACGCGGTGACGTGGTTGCCGGGGTCGCGCGTCCAGCCGCTGTAGCGCACGCACTTCCAGGCCCCGTCGAGGTGGCCGGTCTCGGCGTAGTAGCGGTAGCGCTGGACGTCCTCGCTCCGGCCGCCGCCGCGCACCTCGAGGTAGGCGCCGGTGGTCGTGCGGGCGCCTACGTAGGCGGTCTTGATGGCGGCCACGCAGTTCTTGCCGGTGCGCTTGTTGTACATCAGGTAGACGTGGCCGAACACGGCTCCGCGCGAGGTCTTCATCGCCCGATGGCCGTCCTTGACGCGGTTGAAGCCCTTGCCGCAGACGCGTTCGGGGGTGTACGCGGCCGAGGCGGCGTACGCGGGGGCGGGAACGGCGGCGATCCCGGCGGCGGCGAGCGTGGCCGCGATGATCGTTCGGGTCAGCACGAAGAGTCCTTCTGCGAGGTGAGCATGAGCAAGGACGATCTTTACTGCGCTCTGACCGAAATTTCAACCGAAACGATCGGATGCCCGGCATGCCGGAAGTGGTGGTGAACAGCCGGAATAGGAGGCGCTCTCGGGGAAGGGGGACCAGGTGACCGGGTAAGGGACCGGAGCTTGAGGGGATCACCATGGCCGTCTGCGAGACCTGCGGAAACGACTACGACATGGCCTTCGAAGTGCGCGCGCAGGGAGCGGTGCACACCTTCGACTGCTTCCAGTGCGCGATCGAGGCCATGGCGCCGATCTGCGAGCACTGCGGCACCAAGGTCATCGGGCACGGCGTGCAGTCGGGCGAGCACTGGTACTGCTGCGCCCACTGCGCCCGCCAGGAGGGCACTCAGGGCATCGTCGACCGCGTGATGGCCGGCACCGCCACCTGACCCCGCCGCGAGCCGGTCCACCTGGCCGAGGAGCGCGGCCGCATCGCCACGCCGCCCGGGGAAGGAGCCGCCGGCATGCCACGCCGCCGCGCCCGGGACGAGCGCGGCGGCGCGACGAGGCACGGCCGGAGTCAAGCGGCGGAGCTCGACGGTGGCGTCCGGCCGGAGCGCCGAAATCCGGCGGCCGGGGGTCAGGCGGTGAAGCCGATGTCCTCGTACTGGAGGTCGAAGAAGCCGCGCGCCCCCACGTTGGCCAGCGTCGCGCGGACGGCCACCATCTGCGGGCGCTGGTAGAGCGGCAGCACGTTCACCAGCGGCCAGAGCAGCTTGTCGGCCTCGTTGGTGAGCGCGCGGGCCTGCGCCGGGTCGAGGCTCTGCGCGGCCCGGCTCATCGCCTGGTCGATCTCCGGCGACCCGGACCGCCCGAAGTTCGCATTCCAGTTCTTGCCGTTCGTCGCGTTCGCGTAGATGCCGTAGCTGCTGGACACCGGGAACGGCGTCCCGATGTACGCGAACGGGGTGATGTCGAAGTTGCCGGGGATGACGTACTTGGTGAAGAAGTCGTCGCTCGGCACCGCCTTGATGGTGAGCTTCACCCCGATCTGCGCGAGCATGCTCTGCGCCAGCTCGCCCTCGGCCTTGCTGATCTGCACCCCCGACGGCACCACGAACCGCAGCTCGAGCGTCCTGCCCTGCTTCTGCCTGACCTGGCCGTTCAGCTTCCAGCCCGCCGCGTCGAGCAGCTGCTTGGCCTTCTCGGGGTCGTAGACGCCGAGCTCGCCGGCGTTGTCCTGGTAGCCCTCCTGGGTGTTCATGAAGAAGTGGTTGTTCAGCACGGTGATCGGCCAGTCGAGGCCCTGCAGGTCGGACTGCGCGATGGCCTGACGGTTGATGCCGAGCTGGATGGCCTGGCGGACCCGCACGTCGCTGAGAAGCGCGCTGGAGCCGTTGAAGGTGAAGTGCCGGAAATCGGGGCCGGCGGCCGTGCGCACCTGCGCGCCCGTGGTGGCCTTGGCCCGCGCGTAGTCGGGCGCGGACGGGCCGATGTCGATGATGTCCAGCTCGCCGTTGCCGAACGCGCTGATCAGCGAGTCCTGCTCGGAGGCACGGAAGATGATCCGGTCGAGCTTGGCCCGCCGGCCCCACCAGTTGTCGTCGCGTACCAGAGTGATCGTCTTGGCCGTCTGGTCGAACCCGCCGAACTTGAACGGGCCCGCCGTCACCGGGATCTTGTTCAGCCACGCGGTGTTGAACGACTCGGGATCGCGGTTGGTCGAGGCCGGCAGCAGCGGCCCGAACAGCGCCTGCCAGTCGCCGAACGGCCGCTCGAACGTCACCACCACCTCGTAGTCGTCCTTGCCCCGCGCGACCTTCTCGATGTCCTGATAGCCCGTGGAGGAGACGATGCGGTAATCGGGGTCGCGCCCGTTGAGCGCCTGCCACTGGGCGCGGTAGTCGGCCCACGTGATCGGCTTGCCGTCGGACCACCTGGCCTTCGGGTTGAGCCGGTACGTCACCACCTGCTTGGGCTTCTGGCTGGTCACCCGGGCGTCGAGCACGTAGTCGGTGTCGACCGAGATCTCCGCCTTCTCGTTGGAGACGAACGGCCCCGGCAGCAGCGCGTTGCTGACCACCGCGGCCATCGCGAGGTTGCCGTCGACGTGGTTCCTGTTCCACTGCGTGGGGAACTCGTTGATGCCCCAGCGCAGCGTCCCGCCGTCCTTCACCTTCTCGCGCGGCTGCGGGTTGATGTCGTACCCCTTGAGCTCCCGATCGTCCCCGGCGCCGTCCATGCCCGCGCTGTTGCCCCATTGATTGCCGCAGCCCGCCAGCAGCAGCGCAGCCGCCATGGCGGCCGACACGAGTCGACGTGATCGTTTCATCGAACGTATCCCTCCCGGATCGAGCGAGGTCTAGACGACTTCGCGCCTGTCTGCGTAGTGGCAGGCCGCCCCCTGGTCCTCGTCGCCCAGCATCCGCACCTCGGGCTCGACCTCGACGCAGAGCCTCCGCTCCGCGTCGGTCAGCTCGGCGCGGAACTTGGGGCACCTGGTGCGGAAGCGGCAGCCCGAGGGGGGATGGGCGGGGCTCGGCAGGTCTCCTTCGAGGAGGATCCGCTCGCGGGAGCGCTCGCGTACGGGGTCGGGGAGGGGGATCGCCGACAGCAGCGCCTGTGTGTACGGATGCATCGGCGCGCCGTAGACCAGCTCGACCTGCCCGATCTCGGCGATCCTGCCGAGGTACATCACGGCCACCCGGTCGGCGATGTGCCGCACCACCGCGAGGTCGTGCGCCACGAACAGGTACGACAGCCCGAGCCTGGTCCGCAGCGAGTCGAGCAGGTTGATCACCCCGGCCTGGATGGACACGTCGAGCGCGGAGACCGGCTCGTCCAGCACCAGCAGCCGGGGCTCCAGCGCGAGCGCCCTGGCGATGGCGATGCGCTGGCGCTGGCCGCCGGAGAAGTCCTGCGGGTAGCGGGCCGCGTGGGAGGGGTCGAGGCCCACGAGCGCGAGCAGCTCCCCGACCCGGCGCGCCGGATCGGGCCTGCCGTGGGTGCGCAGCGGCTCGGCCAGGATGTCGTGGACGGTCATGCGGGGGTCGAGCGAGGCCAGCGGGTCCTGGAAGACGACCTGCATGTCGCGGCGGATCTCGTTGCGCTCGGCCCTGGTGAGCCTGGCGGTGTCGTGGCCGAGCACGACGATGCGGCCCTCCTGGGGCGCGGCCAGCTCGAGTATCTGCGTCAGCGTGGTGGTCTTGCCGCTGCCCGACTCGCCGACCAGGCCGAACGTCTCGCCCTGCCGGATGTCGAAGCTGACCCCCGCCACGGCGTGCACGGTGCCCACCCGCCGCTTGAAGATCGCGCCCTTGAGCAGGGGATAGTCCTTGACCAGGTGGCGTACCTCCAGCACCGTGCGCTCGCCGCGCACCGCCAGGTGGGCGCCCTCCTCGGGGGCCGCGTGCCGGCCCGGCGGCCTGGGGTGCACCTCCTGCCAGCGGATGCACGCCGCACGGTGGCCATCGCCGACGTCGAACAGCGGCGGCTCCGCCTTCTCGCACTCGTCGATGCGCATCGGGCAGCGCGGTGCGAACGGGCAGCCGGGCGGCAGCTCACCCGGCGACGGCGGGTTGCCCTCGATGGGCGTCAGCGGCCGGCGCGCGCCCATGTCGACGCGCGGTATCGAGCCGAGCAGCCCCACCGTGTACGGCATCCGCGGCCGGTAGAACACGTCGTCCACGCCGCCCACCTCGACGGGGCGGCCCGCGTACATGACGAGCACCCGGTCGGCGAAGCCGGCCACCACCCCCAGATCGTGGGTGATCATGATGATCGCGGCGCCGGTCTTGGCCTGCGCCCGCTTGAGCACCTCCAGCACCTGCGCCTGGATGGTGACGTCGAGCGCCGTCGTCGGCTCGTCGCAAATGATCACATCGGGGTCGTTGGCGATGGCCATCGCGATCATCACGCGCTGCCGCATGCCGCCGGAGAACTCGTGGGGAAAGGCGAGGGCCCGCTCCGACGGGTGGGGGATGCCGACCAGGTCGAGCAGCTCGACGGCCTTGATCAGCGCGGTCTCCTTGCTGACCCGCTGGTGGACGCGGACGGCCTCGGCGATCTGGTCGCCCACGCGGTAGACCGGGGTGAGCGCGGACAGCGGGTCCTGGAAGACCATCGACATGGTCTTGCCGCGGAAGGAGTTGAGCGTGCGCTCGGGGGCGCCGATCAGCTCGCGGCCGTGCAGGCGGACCGAGCCGGTGACCCGCGCGCCAGGCGGCAGCAGCCCCATCACGGCGGCGGAGGTGACCGACTTGCCGGAGCCCGACTCGCCGACGATGCCGAGCACCTCGCCGGGGCGTACGGCGTAGCCGACCCCGCGCACGGCGGGCACGCCGCCGAACGACACGGTGAGGTCGCGCACCTCCAGCACGGGCTTCGCCGTCATCGCTCGCTCCGCGACGAGGAGGGGTCGAACGCGTCGCGCAGCGCGTCGCCGACGAGGTTGACCGCCAGCACCGTGATCACCAGCAGGCCGGCCACGAACCAGAACGTCCACGGCGCGTAGACCGCGGTCTTGGAGCCGTCGGCGATGAGCGTGCCGAACGACACGTCGGGCGGCTGGATGCCGAACCCGAAGTACGACAGCGAGGTCTCGGTGAGTATGGCGCTGCTGACGTTGAGCGTGGCGTCCACGATGAGCAGCGAGGACATGTTGGGGATGACGTGGCGGAAGATGATCCGCACCGGCGGCACGCCCATGTAGCGCGCGGCCTGCACGTACTCGCGCTGCTTGATCGAGATGGCCATGCCCCGCACGATCTTCGAGGTCACCATCCACAGGAACAGCGCCAGCATGATCACGAAAAGCGGCCACTGGCCCGCGCCGAACAGCGGCGACAGGATCGCGAGGATGAGGAACGCCGGCAGCACGAGCAGCAGGTCGGTCACCCAGCTCAGCGCCCGGTCAGTCCAGCCCATGAAGTAGCCGGCGAACGCGCCCACGATCGCTGCCAGCGCCGTGGACACCAGCGCCGCCAGCAGCCCCACCACCAGCGACTTCTGCATGCCGCGCAGGGTGACGGCGAAGACGTCGGCGCCCGTTTGGAGCGTTCCGAACCAGTGGCGCGCCGACGGCGGCTGCAGGAACGCGGTGAAGTCTTTGTCGGTGTACGTCCACGGGCTGAACAGCGGCCCTGCGAAGGCCAGCAGGAACATCAGCGCGAGCACCGCGAACCCGATGCGCCCCTGCGTGGAGGCGAAGAAGCGCCTGGACACCACGCGCGCCCTGGACGGCGCCCTGACGACCGTGCCGTCGGACAGCTCTTCCGCGAGCTCCTCGTCTGACAGCGTCATCCGGCCCGCACCCTCGGGTCGAGCGCGGCGTGCAGCAGATCGGCGGCCAGCGAGGCGCACAGCACGGCGACGGCGGCCAGCAGTGAGATGGCGGCGACGGTGTTGACGTCGTTGCTGAAGATCGAGTTGATGAGCTGCTCGCCCAGGCCGTGCCAGCCGAAGATCTTCTCCGTGAACGTGGCGCCGGTCAGCAGCGCGCCGAAGGTGAACGCGAAGTAGGTGACCACGGGGATCATGGCGGTGCGCAGCGCGTGGCGGGTCAGCGCCTTGCGCCTGCTCAGCCCCTTGGCCCTGGCCGTGCGGACGAAGTCGGCGCCCAGCACGTCGAGCATCATGTTGCGCTGGTAGCGGCTGAACACCGCGATCAGCCCGACCGACAGCGAGATGGTCGGCAGCACCAGGTGTTGCAGCCGGTCCGCCACCTGGCCCCAGAAGCCGGTGGTGAGCCCGTCGCTGTATTCGCCGCTGACCAGCAGCAGCGAGCGGCCGAACACGTTCTCGTTGGCCCACGACGCCACCAGGATCAGCATGTTGGCCAGCACGACCACGGGCACCGCGAGCACCAGGAACGACAGGCCGGTGGAGAGCCGGTCGAACCAGCCGTACTGGCGGACCGCGGCCAGCGCACCGGTCGCCACGCCGAGCAGGCTGCCGCACACCAGGCCGAGAATGACCAGCCGGAACGTCACGCCCATGCGGCGCTTGATGTCGTCGTTGACCGGCGCGCCCGCGACCGTCTTGCCGAAGTCGCCGCGCAGCACCCCGGACGCCCAGGTCGCGTACCGTTCGATCAGCGGCGTCTTGTCGTTGAGGTTGAGCGCCGTGAGCTGGGCGTCGACGACGGCGGGCGGCGGCTTGGGAGTGCGGTCGGCGTAGTTGGAGCGCGGGTCGAGGGCCACGGCGGCCAGGAGGTAGGCGAGACTGGCGGCCACGATCACGAGCACGGCGTAGTTGAGCAGCCTGCGGGCCAGGAACCCCGCCATCGCCCTCCCCTCCTACGCAGCCGAACGTGCCGACACGCCACCGAATGTGGCCCATCGTAGTCATATTGCTACACGAAGTGAGGTGGTGGCGCACCTGATGCGCCAAAAGAAGTCGGCCCATCGGGCCGGCGTCAGGGACCGGGGGCAGGTCCTCCAGCGCCCTGCGAAGGACGGCGCCGGGCGGCACCGGGGGAGGGGCCACAGCCTCAGAGGCGGGAGGGCGGATGTGCGGCGCCACGGGCTACGGGTGGGCGGACGAGCGGCGGTGAGGGCCACGGGCGAGGCAAGACGAGCGGCGCCGGGCGGGTATGGGCGTGTGGGCGGACGAGTGGCGCCGGGTCAGCGGCCGGCCAGTTCGTCCACGGCGGTGCGGACGTCCTCGCCGGTGATCGTGGTGAGGTCGGCGGCGCTGGCGGATCCGCCGCGCGCGGCGTGGGCGGCGAGCCGCACGTCGCGGCGCATCGCCGCGCGCTCGAACAGCGAGCGGGCGAAGCGGCCGTTGCCGAGTCCGTCGATCAGCCGCTCCTCGCACACCCAGGCGAACACCTCGTCGAGCCTGCTCAGCGCCTCCTCGTCGAAGGTGTCGCCGGCCTGCTCGGCGAGCAGCACCGCGATCTGCCGCAGCTCGGCGGGGGTGTAGCTGGGGAAGGCGACGCGCTGGTTGAAGCGGCTGGCCAGGCCGGGGTTGGTGGCGAGGAAGGCGTCCATCTCGCGCTCGTAGCCGGCCAGCACGATGACGAGCCGGTCGCGGTCGTCCTCGGCGCGCTTGAGCAGGGTCTGCACGGCCTCGGCGCCGAACGCGTCGCCGCCCTGGTAGCCGGGGTTGACCAGGCTGTAGGCCTCGTCGATGAAGAGCACGCCGCCGAGCGCCCTGTCGATCAGCTCGTTGGTCTTGATCGCGGTCGCGCCGAGGTGCTGGCCGACCAGGTCGGCGCGGTGGGCCTCGACGACGTCGGGCCTGGCCAGCAGGCCGAGCGCGGCGAAGATGCGGCCGAGCACGCGGGCGACCGTGGTCTTGCCGGTGCCGGGCGGCCCGGTGAAGACGAAGTGGCGCATCTGCTGCGGCGTGGGCAGGCCGCGCTCCTGGCGCATCCTGGCGACCTGGAGCTGGGCGGCGATGGCGTGCACCTGCCGCTTGACCGGGGCGAGGCCGGCCATCCTGTCGAGGTCGGCGAGCGCCTCCTCCAGCGTGGGCGTGGCGACGTAGCCGCGGAAGCGGGCGGTCAGCTCCTCGAACGCCTTGGTGACGTCGGCCGTGGTGGTGGTGACGAGGTCTTCGGTGGTCGGGGTGCCGCCCGCGCCGACCACGCGCACGTCGCGGGCCTGGGCGGCGGCCTCGACCAGGCTGCGCGCGAAGCGGGCGTTGCCCAGCTCGTCGACCAGGCCGCGGCGGTGGACGTCCTCGTAGAGCCCGAGCAGCACGCGCCGGGTCTCGGGCGTCATCGTGTCGCCCCTGCGCCGCTGCAGCAGCTCGGTGACCTCGACGAGCTCGGCGGGGGAGTAGCCGGGGAAGCGCACGCGGGTGGCGAACCTGCTGGCCAGGCCGGGGTTGCTGGACAGGAACGCGCTCATCTCCTGCTCGTAGCCGGCCAGGATGATGATCAGCCGGTCGCGGTCGTCCTCGGCGCGTTTGAGCAGGGTCTGCACGGCCTCGGCGCCGAACCTGTCGGGCTGCCCGTCGGATGAGTTGATCAGCGCGTACGCCTCGTCGATGAAGAGCACGCCGCCGAGCGCCCTGTCGACGAGCTCGTTGGTCTTGATCGCGGTCGCGCCCAGGAACTCGCCCACCAGGTCGGCCCGCTGCGCCTCGACGACGTAGGGGGTCTCCAGCAGGCCGAACGCGTAGAAGATCTTGGCGAGCGCGCGGGCGACGGTGGTCTTGCCGGTGCCGGGCGGGCCGACGAAGACGAAGTGCCTGGTGGGACGGCCGGTGGAGTAGCCGGCCTCGGCGCGCAGGCGGCCGGCCTCGATGGAGGCGGCGATGGAGCGCACCTGCTCTTTGACCGGCGCGAGGCCGATCATGCTCTCCAGCTCGGCGAGCGCCTCCTCGACGGAGATCTGCGGGGGAGCGGCCTGCCTGTCCTGCGGAGCCTCGGGGCGGCCCTCGCGCGCCCTGACACGGACCTGCTGCTCCTCGGCCGCGGCGGTCTCGGCCCTGACCCGGCGGGCCAGCAGGAACCGCTGTACGAGCACGGCCGCGGCGGCGGCGTACGCCACCCAGACCGCGATCGTGTCGGAGACGAGGCCGACGGCGGCGGCGAGCACCCCTGCGGGCACGAGCGCCATCAGCGTGGTCACCCACGGCGTCACCCAGCGGATCAGGTGGGCCGCCCCCGCGACGGGCAGCGACAGCGCGACCATGAGGTGCACCGTGCCCGCACCGGGCGGGAACAGCCTGCCGAACGCCTGCGGTGCCAGCGCCACCCAGCCGGCGACGACCAGCGCGGTGGCGGCGGCCCTGGGGAAGCGCATGGTCAGCGCCACGAAGGCGAGCAGCAGCAGCGCCAGGGGGAAGGTCTGCAGGAGGTCCCAGCCGAGCGCGGCACCGACGCCCATCGCGGCCACGAGCACGACCGCGTAGGCGACCCGGCGCACGGCCGGGGGAATCTGGAAATAACGCAGCCGAACCTTCTCGAACAGATCCCGCGCCACGGCCCTCCCCGCGGTCTGGGTCCTGCCGGACTCACGCATCACGCCTCCCCGGTCCGCCCCCGGTTATACCGCACCGGGCCGACGGTTGGGCGGTCCTGACACGCTAGGTGGAGGTCACGAAACGGGCGATGTGCCGGCCGAGCTCGGCACCCGCGTCTTCTTGCAGGAAGTGCCCCGCGCCCTTGATCTCGGGATGCTCCAGGCCGGAGGCGCCGCGCAGCGATCTGCGGAGAACGGGCGCCATGCCGCCGGTGATCGGATCGCTGTCGGAGAACGCCACCAGCACCGGGCGGTCGAGCGTGGTGAGGATCTGCCAGGCAGCGCGGTTGGCGGGCGCCGCGGGGTCGTCGGGCGAGGTGGGCACCAGGCCCGGCATGGCGCGCGGCCCCGCCTTGTACGACTCGTCGGGGAACGGCGCGTCGTAGGCCGCCCGTACCTGCGGCGGCAGCGTCGTCGTGCAGCCCGCCTGGATGAGCCTGGCGATGTCGAGCACGGGCGCCTTGCGCACGGTCTCCCTGAAGCGGTGCCAGACCTTGGGCATGGGATTGTCACCGGTCGGCAACCCCGTGTTGGCCGCCACGATCCTGGCCACCCTGGCGGGGTGCTCGGCGGCCAGGCGCAGCCCGATGAGGCCGCCCCAGTCCTGCCCGACGATGGTCACGCCGGTCAGGCCGAGCGCGTCGTACAGCAGTGCCCTGGTCCACTCGACGTGGCGGGCGTAGGTGTGGTCGGCCGGCTCCGCGGGCTTGTCGGAGCGGCCGAAGCCGATGAGGTCCGGCGCGATCGCCCGCAGGCCTGCCGCCGCCAGCTCGGGCATGACGTGCCGGTAGAGGAACGACCAGCTCGGCTCGCCGTGCAGCAGGACGACCGGCTCGCCGCCGGCGGGGCCGGCCTCGACGTACGCCATCCGCAGGCCGTCGCCGACCTCGGCGTAGCGCGGCTCGTAGGGGAAGTCGGGCAGTCCGGTGAAGCGCTCATCAGGGGTGCGCAGAATCCGCATAGAACAATATTCTCATCAGCGCCGCTGGTGCCGGCCGGGGAACTCGCCCACCAGCACCTCCTTGGGCGTCACCCACAGCACGTCGGAGCTCGGCTGCGCCACACCGCGCACCTCCACCCAGTACCGGCGCTGCGTCGGATCCGAGACGAACACCGCCACCCTGGGGTCCTCCTCGATGGCCCGCCACGCCTCGGTCTCGGCGATCAGCCGCAGCTCGCCCGACGAGGTGACACCGGCCACCGCGCCCGCCACCCGAGGGCCGAGCGCGTCGCCGTACGACAGCACGATGCTGCGCGCGTAGGAGAAGGTCTGGCGGACCTGCGCGTCCAGCGGAACCGAGGGCTCCGCGCCCATCGGCAGGTCGCACATGAGCAGCGCTGACCGCCACGGGCCAGAGCCGCCGCGCCACCAGGCGAGCAGGGCGCGCCCTGCGTACACCGCGGCCGTCGCGAGCAGCGCGCCGAGGCCGATCCGCCACGGCCAGGCCTGCCCCAGCAGCCCGCCCGCCGCGCACCCCGCCGCGCCCAGCACCACCAGCGCCGCGGCCGCCGGCAGGGCGCGGTCGCCGTGCCCCCGTGCCCGCAGGTAGCCCCGCACCATCGGGTACGGCACCGCCACCGCGGCCACCGCCGCCCGCGGCTCCACCGCCAGCGCGCCGCCCACCAGCGCCACCAGCACCGTCCACGTCCTGCCGAGCACGATCCACAGCAGCACGCCCGTGTTGCGCCTGGCCGTGCCCTCGGTCGCGCGCGCCGGCAGTGTCGCGGCCAGCGCAAGGAGCGGCCGCCCCCGCCACGTCTCGGCCAGCGCCCTGACCGCGGCCAGCGCCGGCCAGCTCAGCACCACGTAGCCGGCCAGCCCCGCCCAGATCGGGTCGAAAGCCGGCGGCAGGCCCGGCACCGCGCCCAGCAGCAGCCAGGCCCCGAACGCCGGGACCGCCAGGACCGCCGACACCACCGACACCCCGAGCCAGGGATCGCGGCACAGCATCGCCCTCGCGTACGCCCACGGCGCCGCCCGCCGCGCCTGCCTGACGGTCAGCGGCACCAGCAGCGCCAGCACCGCGAACCCGCCGAGCCGCGCCTGCGCGCCCCTGTCGAACAGCAGCGCGGCGGCGGCCACGGCCAGCGTGGCGATCGCGAGGAGCAGCCTGACCTGGCGCGACCACACCTCAAGCGCCCGCCTGGCCCGCCCGGTCTCGCGGTGCGCGACCGGCCACGCCGGGTCGTGATGCGCGCGCGGCGGGTCCCAGCGCACCAGCGCCAGGCCCAGGTTGACGCGCGCCTGCGGGTCGCCGGGGTCGATGGCGAGGGCCGCACGGTACGAGCGCGCGGCGCGTACGTGCTCGCCCCGCAGCAGCGCGAGGTCGCCGAGCATGACGGCGGGCGAGGGCTGCTCGGGCGCGAACTTCCGGGCGAGCGCCGCGTGCTCGACGGCCTCCTGCCAGCGGCCGGGGATGCGGCGCAGCACCGAGGCGAGGCGCAGCCTGGCCGGCCACGAGCCCGGCGAGAGCTCCACGGCGCGCCGGGCGGCGGGCAGGGCGTCGGCGTCGCGGCCGAGCCGCTCGTGGGCGAGGCTGATGAGCCGCTGCGGCCACTCGGCGGTGGGCTCGCGGTCGGCGGCGTAGCGCGCGGCGTCCAGCGCGGATTCGGGACGGCCGGCGTTCAGCCTGGTCACGGCCTCTGCGCACCATTCGCGGGAGGACCGGCCGGATGGTTCGGTGGTGCTGTCACGTCCGTCGGTCCCCACACGTCCCATGATCGGCTGTTCACCGATCGATGGATAGATCCAGACATATGGCTCTATCTCTCTAGAGAGGCCCGGCCTGGCCGTGGATCGTCCGATACCGCTATGACAAGTGCCTGACATGGCCTAAGCTGCCACGCAAGCCGAGCGCCGGAGCCACGACACCCCACCGCGGCTTCGCCGCCGTCGATCGAACAGCACGTGCGGGCCTTGTGAATCGGATCGGCCTGCAAGGAGGCCCATGACCGTCACACAGGCCGCACCCGTCGTACGCGCCGCCGACCGGGACCCCCGAGACCGCCGGTGGTCCATCCTGGTGCTGCTCTGTCTGAGCCTGCTGCTCATCACGGTCGACGCGACCGTCCTGCACATCGCGGTGCCGGCGCTGACGGCGGCGCTCGAGCCCTCCGCGGTGCAGCTCCTGTGGATCATCGACATCTACTCGCTGGTCGTCGCGCCACTGCTGATCATGTTCGGCACGCTGGGCGACAAGTACGGGCGTAAACGGCTGGTCCTGTGGGGGTTCGCGCTGTTCGGCGCGGCCTCGGCGGGCGCCGCGTTCGCCCCGACCCCGCTGGCGCTCATCCTCGCCAGGGCGCTGCTCGGCATGGGCGGCGCGATGATCATGCCGGCCACGCTCTCGCTGATCCGCCAGGTCTTCACCGACCGGCGCGAGCGGGCCATCGCGCTCGGCGTCTGGAGCGCGGTCGCCGCGGCAGGGGCCGCCGTCGGCCCGCTCATCGGCGGCGTGCTCGTCGGCATCTGGTGGGGCGCCGTCTTCCTCATCAACGTGCCGATCCTGCTGGTGCTGCTGCCCGCCGCCGTACGCCTGCTGCCCGAGTCGCGCGAGCGCCCCGACCGGCCGTGGGACGTCGCCAGCGCGATCCTGTCGGTGCTCGGCATCCTGGCCCTGGCCTTCGGGCTGAAGGAGGCGGGATCGGGCAGCCTCATGCCGATGTGGGCCGCGATGCTGGTGTTCGCGTCCGGGCTGGGGCTGCTCGCGGCGTTCGTCCACCGGCAGACGCGGCTGCGCGAGCCGTTCCTGCAGATCGGGCTCTTCAAGCGGCGGCCGTTCACCACCGGCGTCGCCGGGGTGCTGCTCGGCGTTTTCGCCCTGGTCGGGCTCCAGCTCATGCTCGCCCAGTACCTGCAGCTCGTGCTCGGCGACAGCCCCGTACGCGCGGCGCTGCGCATGCTGCCGCTGGTCGCCTCGGCCATCGCGGGCGGCCTGGCCGCCGCCCACATCCTGCCGAAGATCGGCATGCGCGCCACCATGAGCGGCGGCCTCGCCCTCGTCGCGTTCTCCCTGTCCCCCACGCTGACCTGGGGCGTGGAGCGCCATCCCGTGATGCTCGCGTGCTGCTTCATCGGCATCGGCTTCGGGGTGCAGGTGGCGCTGCTCGCCGCGTCCGACACGATCATGGCGGCGGCGCCCGAGTCGCAGGCGGGCGGCGCGGCGGCGATCGAGGAGACCGCCTACGAGCTGGGCGCCGGGCTCGGCGTGGCCGTGCTCGGCACGATCACGACCATCGTCTACGCCCCCGGGCTCCCGCCCGTACCCGGCGTGCCGGAGAGCGGCATGGACGAGGCCCGCCAGTCGCTGGCCTCGGCCGCCCACGTCGCCGAGCAGATCGGCGGCCAGACGGGCGGCGCGCTGCTCGACGCGGCCCGGTGGGCCTTCGTCAACGCCCTGCACACGACCGTCGTCGTGAGCGTCGTCCTGCTCAGCCTGACCGCCGTGCTGGTGGCCATGCTGCTCCGCCGTGATTGAGGTGTGCCATGTCCCGATCAGGGCAGACATCTACCGTGAGACAGGCGCTCCGTGACCTCGCCGCCCTGGTCGCCCGCTTAGGCGTGGGCGGGATCTTCTTCTCCAACGGCTGGGCCAAGCTCGAAGACGGCCTGAAGATCACCGGCGCGAAGTTCATGGAGCAGGGCGCGCCCGCCCCCGGCGCCTGGGCCACGGTCACCATGCTCTCCGAGCTCATCGGCGGCGCGCTGCTCATCGCGGGCCTCGCCGTCTCCATCACGGGCCTCGTGCTCTTCGCCGAGGCGCTGGCCGTCTTCCTGATCGCGCCGCCGCTCAACCCCATCACGCTCAACGAGCTGATCCTGCTCGCCGCGGCCTCGCTGCTGCTCGCCGTGGTCGGCGCCGGACGGGTGTCGGTCGATCACATGGTCGTCATCAGGCGCAGGGAGTCGGAGGCGGCCGACGAGTTCGCCGCCGACACCGAGGCCGACCGCGTGATCGCCGCGCTCAAAGGGCCGGAGACGCCCCAACCGCCCGAGCCGGCCGGCAAGCCCGCCGAGCCCGCCGCCACACCGGCGAAGGCCCGTACGTCCGACGAGCCCGCCGCCAAGGCGCCCGCGAAGGCTCCAGCCGCGGACCGGGCAGCCGACGAGGACACCGCGCCGCACCCCAGGCCGGGCGCCGCCGCCAAGGATCAGGGCGACGGCGGCGAGGGCACGCCGTCCCCCGGCGACACGCTCGTGGCCGGGCGCAAGAAGCCCGCGCCGCGCAAGAGCCGCCCCTCCGGGTGATCCCGAACCCCTGGGGTTCCAGCCCGCGCGCCATTAGACTCCCCGACACATGAGACCGATGAAGATCCTCGCCCTTGTCGCGCTGGCCGTCTCGTTAACGGGTTGCCAGGCGGGCGGGCTCTTCTCGCAGGAGCCCAAGCCGGCTGCGGCCCAGTCCGCGAACGACACGGCCGCCCAGCAGACGGCCCAGGCACGGCAGCCCGCTCAGAAGCCGGCGCAACCTGCCGCCCCGACCTCCACCGCACCGCCCGACAAGGTGCTGGCGAGCAGGGAGGGCTCGTTCGATCACGCCAAGTTCACAATCGACATCGTGCAGCTGCTGCGCCGTGAGCGCTTCGTCACCCTCACCTTCACCGCCACCGTGCTGGAGACGAGCGACCCGCTCGGCTGGCAGGTGAACAACGCCTTCGCGGCCACGCCCAGCGGGAACCCGACGATCGACGGCGTCTACCTGGTGGACGTCAAGAACGCCAAGAAGCACCTGGCGGCGGTGGACAGCGAGGGCAAGTGCGTGTGCAGCCGCATCCACGCGTTGTTCCTCAACAAGGACGAGAGCGCGGTGTTCTCGGCCACGTTCGCCGCGCCGCCGCCCGACGTGACGACCGTGGACGTGCACATCCCGAACGTGGGGACGCTGTCCGATGTTCCGATCTCTTAGCGCCGCCGCGCTGGCCCTGCTGCTCGGCGGCGCTGCCGAGCCGACCCAGCCGCCGCTCGCGGGGGAGACCCCGGTCAACGCGCCGGTCCTCGACATCGACCCCAGGACCCTCGACGTCAGCGGCAAGGTGCTCGACATCACCGAGCGGACCTCCAACCTGGACGAGTCGGTGACGAACGAGACCAGCGGCCGGCAGCGGACGATCATCGTCGCCGCCGACGTGCTGTTCGCCTTCGACAAGGCCACGCTCTCCGGCAAGGCCAAGAGCCGCCTCGACCAGGCGGCCGACGTACTGAAGAAGGAGGCGCAGGGCAAACCCGTCTCGATCGACGGCTACACCGACTCCAAGGGCTCCGACTCCTACAACCTCGACCTGTCCAAGCGGCGGGCCGAGGCGGTGCGCGACAAGCTGGCCGAGCTCGTGCCCGGCGTCCAGTTCAGCGTGGCGGGGCACGGCGAGGCCGACCCCGTCGCGCCGAACACCCTGCCGGACGGCAAGGACAACCCGGAGGGGCGCGCCAAGAACCGCCGCGTGGAGATCTCCTTCACGAAGTGAGCGGGGCTCACATGCCGGCGGTGAGGCGGGCGACCGTGCGCATCTTGTTCATCGCGTCCAGCGCCGCCACCTTGTACGACTCCGCCAGCGTCGGATAGTTGAACACCGCGTTGACCAGGTAGTCGATGGTGCCGCCGCACCCCATCACGGTCTGCCCGATGTGCACCAGCTCGGTGGCTCCCGTACCGAAGACGTGCACGCCGAGCAGCCGCCGGGTCTCGGGGGAGACCAGGAGCTTGAGCATGCCGTACGAGTCGCCGATGATCTGCCCTCTGGCCAGCTCCCGGTAGCGGGAGACGCCCACCTCGAACGGCACCTTGTCGCGGGTCAGCTCGTCCTCGGAGCGGCCGACGAAGCTGATCTCGGGGATGGTGTAGATGCCGATGGGCGGCAGCTCGGCGAGGTCGCCCGCGGGCTCGCCGCAGGCGTGCTGGGCGGCCAGCCTGCCCTGCTCCATCGAGGTCGCGGCCAGGGCGGGGAAGCCGATCACGTCGCCGACGGCGTAGATGTGCGGCACCTCGGTGACGAAGTTCTCGTCCACCTTGATCCGGCCCCGGTCGTCGGCGGTCAGCCCGGCGGCCTCCAGGCACAGCTCGGCGGTCTTGCCCTGGCGGCCCGCCGAGTACATGACGCAGTCGGCGGGAATGATCTTGCCGCTCTCCAGCAGGGTGAGCGCGCCGCGCGGCCGCCGCTCGACGGCCGCCACGTTCTCGCCGAACCTGAAGGTGACCGCGAGGTCGCGCAGGTGGTACTTCAGCGCCTCGACGATCTCCAGGTCGCAGAACTCCAGCATGCGGTCGCGCCGCTCGACCACCGTCACCTTGGTGCCGAGCGCGGCGAACATGGAGGCGTACTCGATGCCGATCACCCCGGCGCCCACCACGACCAGCGTCTCGGGGATCCGGTCGAGCCGCAGGATCGCGTCCGAGTCGATGATCGTCTTGTCGTCGAACTCGACGCTGCCGGGACGGGCCGGCGAGGTGCCGGTCGCGATCACGATCTTGTCGGCGGTGACCTTCTTCTCCTCCTGGCCCTCGCCGGTGATGCCGATCGTGTGCGGGTCGAGGAAGCGGCCGGTGCCCTGCAGCACGGTCACGTGGTTGCGGGCGAGCTGGCTGCGGATCACCTGGATCTCGCGGCCGATGACGTGCTGGGTGCGCATGCCGAGGTCGGCGACCGTGATCTCCTCCTTGACGCGGTAGCTCGCGCCGTACAGCTCGCGCTGGTTGAGCCCCGTCAGGTAGAGGACGGCCTCGCGCAGCGTCTTCGACGGGATCGTGCCCGTGTTGATGCAGACGCCGCCGATCATGTTCCGTTTCTCGACCACCGCCACGCGCCTGCCGAGTTTCGCGGCCGCGATGGCCGCCTTCTGACCGCCGGGTCCCGAGCCCAGGACCACCACATCGAAGTCCGCCACGCCGTCCAGTGTGCGGGCGGGACATCCGGCCGAAAAGCCCCTTCTGGAAGACTCCTGGGTATGGCTCGCAGATTCGCGCAGGTGGACGTCTTCTCCGACACTCCGTACCTCGGCAACGCACTCGCGGTGGTGATCGACGGCGAGGGGCTCAGCACCGAGGAGATGCAGCGCATCGCCAGGTGGACGAACCTGTCCGAGACCACCTTCCTGCTGCCGCCGGACAGCCCCGAGGCCGACTACCGGGTCCGCATCTTCACCCCCGACCAGGAGCTGCCGTTCGCCGGGCATCCCACGCTGGGCTCCTGCCACGCCTGGCTGGAGGCGGGCGGCGAGCCCCGCACGAAGGGGCAGGTGGTGCAGGAATGCACGGCCGGGCTGGTCACGCTGCGGATCACCGACGACGGCCTGGCCTTCGAGGCGCCGCCGCTGGTCCGCTCGGGCCCGGTGGACGAGGAGCTGCTCGGGCGGGTGGCCGCCGCGCTCGGGGTGGAGCGCGGCGACATCGTGGCCGCCGAGTGGGCCGACAACGGGCCCGGCTGGATCGGGGTGCTGCTGGCCGACGCCGAGCGGGTGCTCGCGCTGCGGCCCGGCACGATGCCGCAGGCGGTCGGCGTGGCGGGGCCGTACCCCGAGGGCTCGGAGTGCGCGTTCGAGGTGCGGGCGTTCTTCCCGCAGAACGGCACCACCATCGAGGACCCCGTCACCGGCAGCCTGAACGCGTCGCTGGGGCAGTGGCTGCTGGGCAGCGGGCGGGCGCGCGCCCCCTACGTCGCCTCCCAAGGCACCGTGATCGGCAGGCGGGGCCGCGTGCGCATCTCCGCCGACGAGGAGGGCCGGGTCTGGGTGGGCGGCGCGGTCACGACCTGCGTCACCGGCGGCCTCATCCGCTGAGCCGCTGCGCGAGCGCGAACCGTACCCGGTCGCCGGGCCGCAGCTGCGCGGCCACCGGCAGGTCCGCGCTCAGCACCACCGCGATCACCGGGTAGCCGCCCGTGGGCGGATGGTCGGCGAGGAACACGATCGGCTGCCCGCTCGGCGGCACCTGGATCGCCCCCGTGACCATGCCCTCGCTCGGCAGCTCGCCCTGCCTGGCCCGCGCCAGCTCCGCTCCGAGCAGCCGCACGCCCACGCGGTTGCTGTCCTGGCTCACCTCGTACGGCCGGTCGCACAGCACCTTCAGCGCGCCGGGCTCGAACCAGTCGTCGCGCGGCCCAGGCACCACCCGCAGCACGGGCGGCCGCGGCGCGGGCAGCGGCGCCTGATCGACGGTGATCATCCCGTCGGGCACGCCGACCGGCAGCACCGTGCCCGCCCGCAGCGGCGGCGGCCCCAGCCCGGACAGCGAGTCGGTCGACCTGCTGCCGAGCACCGGCTCGACCGCGATACCGCCGCGCACCGCCACGTACGTGCGCAGGCCGGCAGAAGGCAGGCCGAAGCGCAGCTCGGCGCCCGCCGGCACCCAGAACGGCGCCCCCATGCCGGGCCGCACCCGCGCCGCTTGAGGCCCGCCCGCCGCGCGCACCTCCAGCGGCGCGCCGGTCACCGCCACCCAGGCCGCGTCGGCGAAGCGCAGCCTGGCCCCGCCGAACGTCAGCTCGATCCCCGCCAGCCGCTCGGCGTTGCCGACGAGCCGGTTGCCCAGCCGCAGCGCGGGCGCGTCGGCGGCGCCCGAGCACGGCACTCCCAGATGCGCGAACCCCGGCCGCCCGAGATCCTGGACCGTCGCGTACGGTCCCGGCGCCACGACCTCGATCATGCCGCCTCGAACCGCACCCGGGTGCCGGGACGGAACAGCGACGGCGGGTCGGCCGTCACGTCCCACACCTTCACCGATGTCCGCCCGAGCAGCCGCCACCCGCCGGGCGACGCCGTCGGGTAGACCGCGGAGTACGGCCCCGCGATCGCCACCGATCCGGCGGGCACCGACGTGCGCGGCGTGTCCAGCCTGGGCATCTCCAGCACCGGATCGAGGCCGGTGAGGTAGGCGAAGCCCGGGGCGAACCCCAGCCAGCCCACCACCAGCTCGCGCCCGGTGTGCCGGGCGATCACCTCGTCGACGGAGATCCCGGCGAGCTCGGCCACCGACTCGAGGTCGGCCCCGTCGTAGACCACGGGGATCGTCACCAGCGGCCGCTCGGGCTCGTCGCCCGCCGCCGCCCTGCCGCTCTCCTCGCGCACGACCGACTCAAGGCGCGCCCGAAGCCGTCCCTGATCGGCCCCGGGCGCCACCACCAGCACCGTCTCGGGGCCCGGCACGATCTCCACCACGCCCTCGGGACGCCCGGCCCGCAGCGCCGCGTCCACGCGGTGCGACAGCTCCAGCGATCCCGTCTCCACGAGCAGCCCGTGCTCCCCGGCCGTCCTGATCACGCGAACGCCTGCAGGACCACTCCGGCGGCCAGCAGCGCGTCGCGCACCCCCTGCGCCAGCCGGACCGCGTCAGGCGTGTCTCCGTGGACGCAGATGGACCGCGCGGAGATCTGCACCGGACTGCCGTCTACGGCCGTCACAGAGCCTTCCAGGGCCATTTGGCGGGCACGTGCGGCCACCGCCTCGGCGTCGTGGACGACCGACCCGGGCTCGCGGCGCGGCACCAGCGTCCCCAGCGGCGTGTACGCCCGGTCGGCGAACGCCTCGTTGACCGTCGGCACGCCCTCCGCCGCGGCCACCTTGTGCACCACGGAGCCGGGCAGCGTCAGCACCGGCAGCGAGGGGTCGTAGTCGGCCACCGCCTCCACCACCGCCGTGGCCTGCGCCTCGTCGCGGCAGATCCGGTTGTAGAGCGCGCCGTGCGGCTTGACGTAGGAGACCCGGCCGCCCATCGCCCTGGCGATGCCGTCGACGGCGGCGAGCTGGTAGAGCACCTCCGCGCACAGCTCCTCGGGCTCGACCTCCATCTCCCTGCGCCCGAAGTGCGCGAGGTCGCGATAGGACACCTGCGCCCCGATCGCCACCCCGCGGTCCACGGCCGCCGCGCACGTGCGCCTGATCGTCACCGGGTCGCCCGCGTGGAACCCGCAGGCCACGTTCGCGCTCGTGACGATGTCCAGCAGCGCGAGGTCGTCGCCGAGCCGCCAGATGCCGAAGCCCTCGCCGAGATCGGCGTTCAGGTCGATCACCATGCCACCCACCATGCCACCCATCATGGTGGCTACGCCTGCCTCGGCGCGACGAACAGCGTCTGGCTGGCCGCGCCGATCTCCCCCATCTCGTCATAAAGGGTGCTTCTGGTGAGGCCGCGGCCGGACGGGCCGTGCACGGTCGCGGAGTCCATGCACACCCATTCCCCGGTCGCGGCGCGGAACAGCGAGATCGTCAGATCGACGTTCACGAACAGGTGGGTGCGGAAGCCGAGCGCGGCGCTGATGCCGTTGCCGCTGTCGGCGAGCAGCGCCACCCGTTCGAACGGGGCCGGCTCCTCGCCCTCCACCAGCGGCACCCGCGGCCTGGCCCACACCGTCGCCGGACCGGCCTGCACGGGGCTCCCCGCGACGAAGCGCCACTCCATCGCGCGGCCGTAGCCGAAGTCGGAGGCGATCCAGGAGTCGTCGGCCGGCACCGAGCCCGGCGGGGCGGGCGCGTCCGCGGCGCCCGTGGGGGAGGTCTCGGCGGCGCGGATCCGCCACAGGGAGGCCCTGACGTACTCGCGGCCCTCCGACGACACGCTCGCCGACAGGCACTGCACGCGCTTGCCGTCGCGTACGACGTCGGTCCGCACCTCGAGCTCGGCCACCGGAACCGGCGCGAACACGTCGGCGGCCAGCCTCGACGGCTCCAGCCCGGGGCGCGGCGCGGTCTGCGCCAGCTCGTGCGCGATCAGCGCGGCGACGGGCCCCATGTGCTGCGTGCGCGGGTCCCACGGCCCCTGGGTGTGCTCGGACGCGAGGTAGCGGCCGCGGGCGAGCCGCCGGTAGAACGCCATAGAGGAAAACTCTAGAACTCGTCGGGGATGTCCGCGATGTCGTCGAGCGCCGCCGCCAGCTCGTCGGGGTGGCCGCCGATCCGCTCGACGATCTCGATCAGGACGTGGAGCACGTCGTGGCGGTCGTGGCCGAGATCGAGCAGCCGCTGCGCCGCCTCCCAGAGCTGCGGCGGATCGCCGTCCCACAGCCGGCTCGCGATCTCCTCGTGCCAGGCCAGGTGCTCCTGGTCCATGCCCGTGTCGTGGTCGATCTCGAGTAACGTGCGGCGGTCGGCGGGGTCCGCCGGGTCGAGCCTGTCGAGCTCGATGCCGTTGTGCGTGCCCTGCAGGTAGGGGAAGGCGAAGGCCCGCCTGGCCAGCGCCGACAGGTCGCCGTCCGGCAGCAGCCGCTCCAGCAGCGCCCGGTCGAGCCCGAACGTCGTCGGGTCGCGGTAGGCCTCGGGGAACTTCCCTATCGCCTCCCACACCGCGTCGAGCGTGGCCTTCAGCCCCTGCTCGGGCAGGCCCGTGCGGCGCGCGGCGAAGCGCACCCACGCCGCCAGCACGTGCGGCATCGCCTCCTGCTCCGCCTCGCTCAGCATCACCTTGCGCGGCAGCCAGTCGAGCAGGAACGTCTCGCACTTGATCGGGCTCACCCGCAGCGGCCGGTTGAAGTCCTGGTCGCAGCCGTAGTCGATGATGTGGTCGGCGCAGCGCGAGGCCGCGGAGGGGTCGGACAGGTGCTCGGCGTCGTCGGAGGCCAGGAACTCCGCCGCCAGCATGGCCCGCCGCTCCCTGCTGTAGGGGGCCTCGCTGTGCAGCGGCGCGGGCCGCTTGCGCCCGGGGGGCAGCGCCTTCAGCCTCGCCCTGGCGAAGGCGTGGTAGGCGCTGTAGCTGTCGCTGACCGGCGGCGGCGTCTTCGGCTCCCTGGTGGCCTTCATCGCCGACTCCAGCAGCGCCCTGGCCTGGTCGGGCTCGATCTCCTCGAAGATCAGCAGCGGGTTGTCCTCCGCCTCGGCCCTGGCCTGCTCCAGCAGCTTGTCGACCTGCGAGGAGACCCAGGCGTCGCGGGCCATGCCGTTCATGTTGTAGTCGACCACCAGGACCAGCGCGTGGCGGTCGATCGGCTGGTCGCTGTCGTTCCACCGGTAGGCGAAAGTGCAGATCACGGTGTCCTGGTCGCCGTAGGCGTCGCGCGAGACGTAGCAGCCGGCCGGCTTGACCGCGCCCACCCGGTCGGCCCAGCCGGGGCGGGCCACGCCCGACTCCATCATCGCCAGCGCCGCGCCCTCGGCCTTGGCGCCCTGGCGCGCGGTGCCCAGGTAGGCCAGGCAGATCAGCAGGGTCAGCGAGGCCGGGGTGCCGGCCTTGGCGGCGTAGTCGACCAGCCCCTCCCCGAGCACCTGCTCGACGTCGCCGCCCCTGACGCGCCTGCCCCACCAGGCGCCGATCATGTCGGAGACCATCAGCTCCGCGTCGAGGGGAGTGCGTACGGCCAGTAGTTCACGAGCCGCCTGCAGCATCTCCTTGAACACGTCGTCAGGAGGAGTGCTCTCCCCGGGAACTCGTCGGTGTCGGCGCACACCCTCACTCTCTCGTATTCCGGGCGCGGACAGTACGGAGAACACGGCCCGGTGACCTCGATGTTATCGGCGATGGCGAGCGCGCAGGGACACGCCGATCAGGACACTTCGCGCCACGCCTGCCTCGTTCCGCGCGCCTCGCCCGCCTTTCAGCGGTGGCCGCGCGGCGGCGGCGCGGAGTTGACGATCGCGAGCAGGTGCTCGCGCGCGATGCGTTCCACGATCTCGGGCGTCGCCGAGATGCCCAGATGCTGCGCGCACGCGCACACGTCGGCCACGCATCGGTCGATCGTGTCCACGGGCACGGTCAGGAACTCTTCGGCCAGCCTGTGACTGACCGGCTCCCGCAGGAACCGTGTGGCCAGAGCGAGCATAGGAGTGAGATTCCTCTGGAACCCCAGGGGCAAACCCCCAGGAATGTCTGCAGGGCGACTTGCGCTCTCATTTCACCTTTTCTCGGGCGTGTGTCAAGGCTCCCTGGAGCCTGTGTTCACTTCACCCGGCGGGCTTTCATGCGAAGCTGTCTCCATGCGCATCCAGCTCGCCCAGCGGAGCGAGGCCGACGAGCTCCTCGGCCGCAGCCCGTTCGCCTTGCTCGTCGGCATGCTGCTCGACCAGCAGATCCCCATGGAGTGGGCGTTCACGGGGCCGCACACGATCTCCGAGCGGCTCGGGCACGACCTGACCGCCGAGGAGATCGCCTCCTACGACCCCGAGGCGTTCGCCGCCCTGCTCGCCGAGAAGCCGGCCGTGCATCGCTACCCCAAATCCATGGCGGCCCGCATCCAGGCGCTGGCTGCCTATATCGTCGAGCACTACGACGGAAGGCCGGAGAACATCTGGGCCGACGCAGCCGACGGTCAAGAATTGGTGAAACGACTCATGGCCCTGCCGGGATACGGCAAGCAGAAGGCCCAGATCTTTTCGGCATTGCTGGGCAAGCAGCTGGGCGTCCAGCCACCAGGCTGGCGGGAAGCAGCCGGACTCTACGGCGAGGAGGGGTCGTACCGGTCGGTGGCCGACGTGGTCGACGCCGACAGCCTGGCCCGCGTGCGGGCGGCCAAACAGGAGGCCAAGCGCGCGGCCAAGGGCCAGTAGGGGCCCAGAGGCCGTGGCGGGGATCCGCCTCGGCGATCTGGCGCTGTAACCTGATCTTGCTGCGCAATGTGGAGCGACTTTGACAGGATGCGTAGACCCTAGAGGCGACAGGGCCGCGGCGGGGGCTTCCGTCCGTACATGCCCATCGTCGATGATGTACTGCAGGATCCGGTCGCCCGGAGCTGCGCTACGCCGATACACAGTTATGGAGATGTGCCGCGTGGGAGACCCTGGCACGCGACGGAGGTGCGGACCATGAGCGCCGAGACCTCCGTTCCCCGTCCCCGGGAGTCGGATGTGGACATCTCAGACTCCGCCCTCTTCAAGGGCCTGCTGTCGGAGGCCGAGTTCGCCTTCGCGTTCTTCGACGCCGAGGGCCGCATCCAGCGGGTCAACGACGTCTTCAGCGACGTCGTCAACGTGCCCGTGGACCGCATGCTCGGCCGGCAGCCGGTCGAGGTGCTGGCCGCCGACCTCGCCCAGATCATCACGCACGCCGTGCAGGCGGTCATCGAGGGTGACGCGCCGGTCACCGAGGGTCGCGTCCGCGTGCGCACCGCCGAAGGCGACACGCGGCACTGGTCGCTGTCGTTCTCGCCGGTCCACGACGACACGGGCGAGCTGCGCGCGATCGCCCTGATCGGCCTCGACGTGACCGAGAGCCGCCAGACCGAGGAGGCGCTGCGCCGCAGCGAGGAGCGCTACCGCTCGCTCGTCGAGGCGCAGTCCCAGCTCGTCTGGATCACCTCGCCCACCGGGGCGGTGATCGAGGACGCGCCGCAGTGGCGCGCCATCACCGGCCAGGGCCTGGAGGAGTACCTCGCCAACGGCTGGCTCGACGTCGTGCACCCCGAGGAGCGGCAGCAGACCGAGGAGGCCTGGCGCGAGGCGCTGCGCGGGCGCACCATGTTCGAGTGGAACTACCGGGTGCGCACCCGGGCCAGCGGCTACCGCCACTTCGAGGTGCGGGCCGTGCCGATCATCCGCCATGGCAGGGTGGTCGAATGGGTCGGCGCCAACACCGACGTCACGCCGCAGCGCGAGGCCGAGGAGATGCGCGGCAGGCTCACCGACCAGCTCGGCGCCGCCGCCCTGCGCACCGCCCGGCTGCAGGGCGCCACGGCCATGCTGGCCGAGGCGCTGACCGTCGAGCAGGTCGTCCAGGTCATCATCGACGTCGGCCGCACCGCCCTGGCCGCCGACCGCTCCGCCGTCGCGCTGCTCGACACCGACCGCGCCGCGCTCAAGCTGATCAACGGCGAGGGCATCATGGAGGCGTCGGGCGCCACCGGCGACGAGATCCCGCTGTCGCACTCCAACGTGATGACCATGGCGGTCAACAGCCGCCGCCCGGTCTTCGCCGAGTCGCCCGAGTCGCTGAAGGCCCAGCTCCTGGAGGCGGGCGGCGACGAGGAGATGCTGGAGCAGTTCCTCGCCCAGGGCGACGAGCAGGCGTGGGTCGGCCTGCCGCTGCTGGCCGCCGGCCGGGCGCTCGGCGCGCTGCGCTTCTCCTTCACCCGCCCGCAGAAGATCTCCCAGGAGGACGGCGTCTTCCTGGAGGCGCTGGCCGGCCAGTGCGCGCTGGCGGTCGAGCGGGCCACCCTGTTCGAGCGCGAGCACCGCACCGCCGAGACGCTGCAGCGCAGCCTGCTGCCCGACCGCCTGCCGGTGGTCAAGGGCCTGGTGCTGGCCCAGCGCTTCCGCTCCGGCAGCCGCCACGTCCAGGTCGGCGGCGACTGGTACGACGCGTTCGTGCTGCAGGACGGGCGTGTCGCGGCGGTCGTCGGCGACGTCATGGGCAAGGGCGTCAAGGCGGCGGCCGGCATGGGCCGCATCCGCAACGCCATGCGGGCGCTGGCGCTGACCAACCCGCCGCCCGCGGCCGTGCTCACCGGGCTCGACCGCGTCTTCGAGGCGACCGAGGAGGAAGAGCAGGTCACCACGCTCGCCTACATGGTGGTCGAGCCGGTCACCGGCGAGGGCACGCTCGCCATGGCCGGTCATCCGCCACCCGTCCTGGTATCGCCGCAGGGCACGGCGATTCTCTGCGACGCCGAGCCCGGCACTCCGCTAGGCTGGCCGACCAGCCGTCGGCAGTTCAGGTTCGTGGTGCCGCCAGGCCACACCGCCGTGCTCTACTCCGACGGCCTCGTCGAGAACAGGAAGCGGGGGCTGGATGCGGGACTCGCAGAGCTTTGCAGTGTTGTGACCGAAGCGCCGCCGGAGGTGGTGAGCAGTCCTCACATGCTGCTGGACTTCCTGGTTGACCGGATGTTGTCTGGATATGAACAGGATGATGACGTTACCGCGCTCGCAATTCACGTCCCGCCGGCCACGAAGAGTGACTGAATGAAACAGTCATAACGGTTGCTTTCGGGTATCAGTGGCCCGCTTACGTACGCACTACTGTCTTGGTCGGCCTAGGGTGGAGGTCAACCGCCGGGAGGTGGCCGTATGGATCGCGGGGCCGTGTCACAATGCTGTGCAGGTCCGTCGCGGTCCGCACGGCCTCACCGATCTCCGAGAGAGGCAACAGCCCCCCAGCGGGCATCTGGGTCCATAGTCGCCACGCGTTCGTTCGAGAGGTGTTCGTGTCGCCTGCAAGTTCGACTCGCTCGAAGCCACAAGAGCTGAACGAGCCCGTCATTCAGCGACTGCTCGAGCGTGGGCGCTCGCAGGGTTTCCTCGAGTCTGAGGATGTCCGTCAGGCCTTCGAGGAGGCGGACATCCCCATGTCGCACGCCGCCGCGTTCTTGCGGAACCTCAGCAAAGAGGGCGTGACCGTGGTGGTGACCGCCGCGGATTCGGCTGCGCCGAAGAAGTCTCGTCCAGCAAAGCGCCGCACCGCCGCCCCCGTCAAGACCAAGACGGCGGCGGCCGCAAAAGAGCAGCAGCCCGAGACCGTGACCGCGGTCGTGGGCACCGCTGAAGCCGAGCCGGCCGCCAAGAAGGCGGCCCCTGCCAAGAAGGCCGCTCCGGCGGCGAAGAAGGCCGCGGCATCCGCCGCCGCCAAGAAGGCCGAGCCGAAGAAGAACGCTGGGCCTGCCGAGAGCAAGACCAAGGCGCCCAAGACGACCGACGTCCCGCGCGCCGACGCCGATGACGACGAGGACCTCGAGCTCGACGGCGACGTGGTGCTCGACGACCTCGAGGACATCGACGTCGACGACGAGATCGTGGCCGACGACGACGCCGAGGCCGACGCTGACGACGACGCCGACGACGACGACGCGTCCAAGGCCGCCGGGTCCGCCGAAGAGAAGAACGAGGACGAGGTCCTCATCCTCTCCGACGACGACGATGACGCGCCGGTCGCCCAGGTCGCCGCCGCCGGCGCCACCGCCGACCCGGTCAAGGACTACCTCAAGCAGATCGGCAAGGTCCCCCTGCTCAACGCCGAGCAGGAGGTCGAGCTGGCCAAGCGCATCGAGGCCGGCCTGTTCGCCGAAGAGCAGCTGGGCAGTCCCGAGGCCGAAAACCTGCCGGTCGACGTCAAGGCCGAGCTGGAGTGGATCGCCGAAGACGGCCGCCGCGCCAAGAACCACCTGCTGGAGGCCAACCTCCGGCTCGTGGTCTCGCTGGCCAAGCGCTACACCGGGCGCGGCATGCTGTTCCTCGACCTGATCCAGGAAGGCAACCTGGGCCTCATCCGGGCGGTCGAGAAGTTCGACTACACCAAGGGCTACAAGTTCTCCACGTACGCCACGTGGTGGATCCGGCAGGCGATCACGCGTGCCATGGCCGACCAGGCGCGGACCATCCGCATCCCGGTCCACATGGTCGAAGTGATCAACAAGCTGGCCCGCGTCCAGCGGCAGATGCTGCAGGACCTCGGCCGCGAGCCCACGCCGGAAGAGCTGGCCAAGGAGCTGGACATGACGCCCGAGAAGGTCGTCGAGGTCCAGAAGTACGGCCGCGAGCCCATCTCCCTCCACACCCCGCTGGGCGAGGAGGGCGACAGCGAGTTCGGCGACCTCATCGAGGACTCCGAGGCCATCGTCCCGGCCGACGCCGTCAGCTTCACGCTGCTGCAGGAGCAGCTGCACTCCGTTCTCGACACGTTGTCGGAGCGCGAGGCGGGCGTCGTGTCGATGCGGTTCGGCCTCACCGACGGTCAGCCGAAGACGCTGGACGAGATCGGCAAGGTCTACGGGGTCACCCGTGAGCGCATCCGCCAGATCGAGTCCAAGACCATGTCGAAGCTGCGTCACCCGTCCAGGTCGCAGGTCCTCCGCGACTACCTGGACTGAACCTTCCCCCGGGGCCCCGCCGGTGGTGGCCCCGCCTGGGCGTGCCAGACGCCCCGCCGGATTCCGCATCCGGCGGGGCGTTCCGGCTTTCTGGCGCCCTGGCCCGATGGCTGCCCCTTCCGGGGGTGCTGCGGCTCCGCTTCCGTGATGCCGCGGCACACCCCAGCGCGGCCGCACAGCGGCCACCCCGGTGCGGCGCGCCGCCAGGGGCGTGCCGTTCTGGTCGGCCGGCCCGCTCACTGCCGGTCGCTGCTGCGGTGAAGCGGGGCCGCGCTCCCGCTTGTCGCGCCTTGCCGCGCCAGTGCCGGACATCGCGTGGTGGGCGCCGGCGGGGAGAGGAGCCGTGCGTCGCTTTCCGCGCCGCGAAACCTCCGCGAGCAGGGGCTTCGCCGAGACGGAGTGACCCGGTCCGCGTCCACGGACCGGAAGCGGCCGCAAACCGGGAGCGGCGCGGACACGCGCGGGCCGGGGCTGCGGACGGGGTGTGGGCGCGGACGGGCCGGGGCGGGCTCAGGTGGAGACGTGCACGTCCAGGACCCAAGGGCGGGTGGGGCGGGCCGGAGCCGTCAGGTGGGTGGCGTAGCCGAGGGTGTCGAGGAGTTTGGCCAGCTCGTCGGGGGTGGACGGCTCGGCGGGCTGGTGCAGGAGCGCGCGGGCGATCTCGCCCCGGGTGGCCTTGGCCATGTGGCTGACGACCTTGCCGTCCCTGAACACGCGTACCGTCACCGAGCGCGACCCCGGCTGCCAGGCCCCCGCGTACGTGGCCGAACGCAGATCCACCACCAGCCCCGCCAGCCGGTCGAGCTCCTTGGAGATCACCGGACGCCAGAAGGCGGCGAGACCGCCGAGCGGCGGCAGGTTGACGCCCATAGACAGGCGGTAGGGCGGAATGCGGTCTGTGATCTTCACCACACCCCACAGGCCGGAGAAGATCAGCAGGCTCTCCTCGGCCCGCGCCCGCGCCTCGCCGTCCAGGGTCGCCAGGCCGAGGTTGTCGTACAGGACGCCGGTGTAGAGGGCGCCGGCGGGCAGGGTGGGCGCGGTCGCCAGCGCGAGGTTCTTGTCCAGCTCGCCTGCGAGGCCCGGCGTCAGGCCCAGCACATCGAGGGCGTCGCGGCGCTTGGAGGCGCGGACGAGAGCGTTCATCACCCGCTTGCGTGCGGAGCCGAGCGAGGGGAACGACAGCTCGCCCACGGGCGGGCCGTCGCCCTGCGGCGCCTTGCCCTCGGACGGCGGCAACAGGATCAGCACGGTCACCTAGCCTATTGGCCCTGGCAGGGGCGCCTGTCAGAAGGGGCTCCCGGCGCGCGGGCGGAAGGTGCGTCGCTAGGCTGCGCGGGTGGATTTCGATCTGCTCGTTCATCAGGCGTGGCCCGCGTACGAGGTACGGGCGTACGAGGGCTGGCTGCTGCGGTACGCCGGCGGGATCACCAAGAGGGCGAACTCCGTGCTGGCGCTGGAGCGCCCGTCCGATCTGGGGCGGGCGATCGGGGCGGCCGAGGACTTCTACCGCGAGCGCGGGCAGCGGTGCGTGTTCTCGGTGGGCCCTGGCACCATGCCGGGGCTGGACGAGGAGCTGGAACGCCGGGGATACGAGGTGGTCGATCCCACGGTCATCATGTCGGGGAGGCCCAAGGGCGAGCCCGCCCCCGAGGTCAGGATCGAGGAGCGGCCCTGGCCGGGCTGGCTGGAGACCTGGTGGTCCGTGGACGGCCGGTACGCCGCCGGCATCGTGGCGGCCGAGCGGATCTGCACCGGCGTTCCGGCCTGGTACGCCGCGTACGAGGAGGGCGGCCGGGCGCTGGCCGTCGGCCGGGCCGTCCCGCAGGGCGAGACGCTCGGCGTCTACTGCATGGCCACGCTGCCCGAGGCCCGGCGCAGGGGACTGGCGAGGACGGTGCTGCGGGCGCTGGTGGCGCACGCGGGCGGCGGCCCCGCGTACCTGGTGGTGACCGAGCGGAACGAGGGCGCGCAGACCCTCTACCGCGGCGAGGGCTTCACCGCCGCGGGCCGCTACCACTACCGCGCGGCCCCTTCCTGACCCGCACCCCCTACCCCGGTATCACCACGGTCCGGCTCCCCGGTATGACGACACGGCGGCGACCTCCCCGTTAGCCTTCGCCCCCGAGGGATCCGCAGGCCGGCAGCGAGGGGGGAGACAGGGATGCGTCCGTACGAGACGGCCCCGTCCACCGCGGGCGGTGATCCCGCCCCGATGCCGTGCGAGGTCGCGGGGCGAGGGCGGCCGCAGGCGCCGTCTCACGCCGCAGCCCACCGGCGCCCGCCGCCGCACGCGCGCCGCCGCCGGCCGGGGAGCGGCGGGAGAGAGGCAGGGGAGAGGCCGAGCCCGGCCCATGCCCGTCCGAATCCGGGTCTTAGGCTGTGTCCATGACCTCGGAGGTCACAGGTCCGCGCGCGGTGGTCGCGGGCTCGCCGCGCCGGTGGGTACGGCTGCTGCCCGCCGTCACCGCGCTCGTGCTGGGCGTCTGCCTGCTGCCGGCCACCGGCATCCTGCTCACCGAGTTCTACGACCTGATGGCCGGCGTCGGTGCCGTGCTGACCATCACGCAGATCGCGCCGCTGCTCCTCGCCGTCGTCCGGCCGCTGCCGGCCTGGGGCGTGATGTTCGCCGCCGACGTGGCCGGGGCGCTCATCCTGCGCGGCGCGGGCGTCCCCGAACACCTGATGTGGCCGTTCCCGTCCACGGTGATCATCGCCCACACCGCGGTCTGCCTCGCCCTCGGCCTGAGCGAGCGGAGCCGGACGCTGCTGCTGGTGTGGACGGCCACGGCGGTCGCGAACGTGACGCTGCTGTTCTTCGCACCGCACGGCGTCGAGGCGAGGAACCTGCTGTTCACCGTGCTCGGCGGGGCCGCCCTGCTGGTCGGCGGCGTGCTGCGGGAACGCGCCGAGGTGCGGCGCAGACTGGTCGAGCAGGAGACGATCAGCGAGGCCGAGCGCGCCCGGCGCACGCTGCTGGAGGAGCGGGCCAGGATCGCCCGGGAGCTGCACGACGTGGTGGCGCACCACATGTCCGTCATCACCGTGCAGGCCGACACCGCCGAATACCGCCTCGACCGGCTGCCGCCGGACGTGCGGGAGGAGTTCACGAGCATCGCCGCGACCGCGCGCAACTCGCTCGGCGAGATGCGGCGCCTGCTCGGCGTCCTGCGCAGCAGCGAGGAGACGCACGAGGAGCTCGCGCCCCAGCCGAGCCTGGCGCAGATCGGGCAGCTCGTGGACGCCACCGCGCGGGCGGGCGTGCCGGTGGACTTCGTCCCCTGCGACGCGGAGGTGCCCGCCGCCGTCGGGCTGTCCGCGTACCGGATCGTCCAGGAGGCTCTCGCGAACGTCGTGCGGCACGCACCGGGCGCGCGCACGCAGGTCTGCCTGTCGGTGCCGGAGCCGGTCGACGGCGCCAGGCGGCTGGACGTCCTCATCGTCAACGGCCCGCCGCCCCGGCCGCCCGCCGCGCCGCTGGAGTCGAGCAGCACCGGACACGGGCTGGTCGGCATGCGCGAGCGGGTGCGGCTGGTCGGCGGCACACTCGAGCTCGGACCGCTGCCCGGCGGCGGCTTCCGGGTGGCCGCACGGCTGCCCTTGAGCGAAGAGGACTCCACGTGACGACACGCGTCATCATCGTCGACGACCAGGCCATGGTGCGCGCCGGTTTCGCGGCGCTGCTGAACGCGCAGGGCGACATCGACGTGGTGGGCGAGGCGTCCGACGGCGCGGAGGGCGTGGAGCTGAGCCGCCGCACCCGGCCCGACGTCGTGCTGATGGACGTGCGGATGCCCGTGATGGACGGCCTGGAGGCCACCCGCCGGCTGCTTGCGCCCCCGCCGGGGGTGACCCACCGGCCGCGCGTGCTGATGCTGACCACGTTCGACGTCGATGACTACGTCTACGAGGCGCTGCGGGCCGGTGCGAGCGGCTTCCTGCTGAAGGACGCGCAGCCGGGCGACCTCGTCGCGGCGGTCCGCATCGTCGCCCAGGGCGACGCGCTGCTCGCCCCGTCCGTGACGCGCCGGCTCATCGCGGAGTTCGCCAGGCAGCGTCCTGTGGCCCGCGGCACGTCCGCGCAGCGGCTGAAAGAGCTGACGGAGCGCGAGACCGAGGTGCTGACCCTCGTGGCGCGCGGCCAGTCGAACCAGGAGATCGCCCAGACCCTGGTGCTGGCCGAGCAGACCGTCAAGACCCACGTCAGCCGCATTCTCACCAAGCTCGACCTGCGCGACCGCGCCCAGGCCGTGGTCTTCGCCTACGAATCCGGGCTGGTGACTCCGGGCGAGTAGCGCGCCCGCACGCCACCCCCTACTGCGGTATCTCCGCTTTTGGCTCCCTGGTATGACGCGGCGGGCGCGGCCGTCGCCGCAGACTCCTAGTCAACCTTTTGAGCCCATCCCCCAGGTGAACGGGGTTCTTCCACGTCTCGGCTCGAAGGTGAACGCCTGTCGCGCACCGGGCCGACGTCCGGCTCCCGCGACCTGACGCCATCACCCAGGAGGTTCCGCAGTGCCACCGCAGGACGACACGACCGCACCCGCCGACACGGAGACGAAGATCGTACGGGCGGGTGACCTCGAGGTCGGGGTCATCGAGAGCGGGTCCGGCGTGCCGCTCGTGCTCGTACACGGTGGAGAGAGCGATCGCACTCAGTTCACGGCGCTGCGGTCCCACTTCGGCCCGGGCATCCGGGTCATCTCGTACGACCAGCGCGACTCGGGCATCACCGTCAACCCGCCGCGGCCGTACACGATGTCCGATCTCGGCGACGACATCGTGGCCCTGCTGGACGCACTGGACCTGCCGAAGACGCACCTGCTGGGCACGTCGTTCGGCGGTGCCGTGGCGCAGCACGCCGCCCTGCGGCACCCCGAGCGGATCGAGTCCCTCATCCTGGTCGCCACCGTACCGAGCTGGGCCGTGCAGAGCGGGGTGGCCGCGGAGCTGCTGTCCCTCAGTTACGAGGAGCGGCAGCGCAAGGCGCTCGACCTCTTCTTCACCCCCCAGGGCCAGGGCGTGCCGGGCGACCGGATGAAGGTGCTCGTCAAGCGCACGCCCGAGCAGAACGCCCGCCGTGAACAGGTCATCCGGGAGCACGAGGTCCGTGACCGGCTGCCGGAGATCGCCATGCCCACCCTCATCATCCACGGCTCGGACGACCAGGTGGCCCCGTTCGCCGCCGCGCAGGTGATGGAGACGGAGATCCCGAACGCTCAGATGCGGGTCATCGAGGGCGGACGCCACGCGATCGCGTCGGAGTTCCCCGACACGGTCGCGCGGTGGGTGCGCGAGTTCATCGGGGTGGACTCGTGAGCACCGCCGCCGGGCCCCGGCGCGTTCCAGAACGCAAGGAGATGCAGCATGACTGACGCGGCCCGCGAGGTTGCGGACCAGATGGCCAAGGCGGCCGGGGAGTGGATCGACTCGCTGGACGCCGAGCAGCGCGCACTGGGCGTGGGACCGGTCCCGGGCGCGGGGGAGGCGTCCGAGGCCGAACGCACCCGCTGGTACTACACGCCCACCGACCACGGCGGCCTGACGTTCTCCCAGCAGCGGCCGGCCCAGTACCGCATGGCGATGCGGCTGCTCGCGAGCGGCCTGTCGGAGGCCGGGTACAACACGGTCGCCACCGTCATCGGCCTGGAGAACGTGCTCGACCGCGTCGAGGACTTCTCGGTGTACTGGGGCCGCGAGCGCTCCCGCGACCCCGGCATGTACTACCTGCGGGTCTTCGGCGAGCCCGGCGGCAGCGAGCCGTGGGGCTGGCGCTTCGGCGGCCACCACATCTCGGTGAACTTCCTCGTGATCGACGGGCGGGTGGCCGCGAGCACGCCGCTGTTCATGGGCGCGGACCCGGCCGCCTCGCCGCTGCTCGGCGGCGCGCTGCTGCGCCCGCTGGGAGCGCCCGAGGACCTGGCCGGCGAGCTGGTCCGCTCTCTGTCGCCCGACGCGGCCAGGCAGGCCATCCTGCTGCCCCGGCCGCCGTACGACGTCGTGGCGGGCAACAGCCCCAAGGTCGACGACCGCCTGATCAAGCGCCGCGAGCTGTGGCGTCCCGAGCAGAACGTGCCGGAGCGCCCCGACCAGCCGCACACCCTCCTGGACGACGAGGAGCGGCGCAAGGTGTCGCTCACGCCGCCGCTCAAGGGCGTGCCCGCATCCGAGCTCGACTCCGGGCAGCGCGAGCTGCTGCGCGCCCTGCTCGGCACCTATCTCGGCCGGGTGCAGGACGGCATCTCCCCGCTGTCGCGCTACGACGACCCGGCGCAGCTCGACGCCGTGCACTTCGCCTGGGCCGGCTCGACCGAGCCCGGCGCGCCGCACTACTACCGCCTGCACGGTCCGCGGCTGCTCATCGAGTGGACCAAGGTCCACCGGGGCGCCAACCACTCCCACGCCGTGTGGCGGGACCCGGAGACCGACTTCGGCGGCGACGTGCTCGCCGAACACCACGCCGCGCACCACGCCTCCTGATCCCCGGAGTCCCGAGCGCTCCCGAACCCCCGATCCGGCACGTGACCCCCGTCCCGCGTGTCCACCCCCCTCACGGCCTGAGCCCCCGCGCGCGCCCACGCCACGGGGCCGGGCCGGCACGTACCCCAGCCACCCGTGCCCCCGGAACGGAAGGTCACCATGGCCGGTCAGCACCACGAACCGACCGACGCACCGCCTCACCAGACCCGCCCCACGCTGCGCGGACTCTTCGGCATGGCCGCATCCACCCACTGGCTGGCCTCCGCGACCGCCCAGTCCGTGCTGGAACGCGGCGGCAACGCCTTCGACGCCGCCACGGCGGGCGCGTTCGTGCTCCACGTGGCCGAGCCCCACCTCAACGGCCCCGGCGGCGACCTCGTCGCCGTGCTGGCCACCGCCGACGACCCCGCCCCGCGCGTGCTGGCCGGCCAGGGCCACGCCCCGCGCGCCGCCACCATCGAGCACTTCCGCGCCGAAGGGCTCGACCACGTTCCGGGAGCGGGCGCCCTCGCCGCCGCCGTCCCCGGCGCCGTCGACTCCTGGCTGTGGCTGCTCACCGAGCTCGGCACCTGGGAGCTCGACGACGTCCTCGCCTACGCCATCGAGTACGCCGAGCGCGGCGTGCCCGTCGTCCCCCAGCTCGCCCGCACCCTGGCCACGGTCGAAGACCTCTTCCGCGACCACTGGCCGACCTCGTACGCGCTGTGGATGCCCGGCGGCCGCGTCCCGCACCCGTACAGCACCATCACCAACCCCGTCTACGCCCGCACCCTGCGCCGGCTGATCGCCGAAGGCACCGGGATGACGCGCAGGGCGCGGATCGAGTCCGCGCGCCGCGCCTGGCGCTCCGGGTTCGTGGCGACCGCCGTGGAGCAGGCCGCCGCCGTGCCGCACCGGCACTCGTCGGGCACCGACCACGCCGGGGTGATCACCGCCGCCGACTTCACCGACTTCGAGCCCTGGCTCGAACCCGCCGTCACCGCCTCCTTCCGGGGGATCACGGTGGCCAAGGCGGGCCTGTGGACCCAGGGGCCGGTGCTGCTGCAGGCGCTCACCATGCTCGACCACTTCGACGACGCGCGGATCGACCCGTCGACCGCCGAGGGCGTCCACACCATCACCGAGGCGCTCAAGCTGGCCATGGCCGACCGGGAGGCGTACTACGGGGACCTCGATCCGGCGGACGCCAAGAAGGTGCTGGGCCGGCTGCTGTCCCCCGAGTACGCCAAGGAACGCGCCGGGCTGATCGGGCCGGCCGCGTCCACCGAACTCCGGCCCGGCGACATCGGCGTCCGGCGGCCGTACACACCGCCTCTGGAGACGCGCCGGCCCGAGGCGCGGGCCGGCGGCGTGGGCGAGCCCACCGTGCAGCAGACCGGGGAGACCCGGGGGGACACCTGTCACATCGACGTCGTCGACCGCTGGGGCAACATCATCTCCGCCACCCCGTCCGGCGGCTGGCTGCAGTCCTCCCCGGCCATACCCGAGCTCGGCTTCGCGCTCGGCACGCGGCTGCAGATGTCGTGGCTCGACCCGGCCGCGCCCTCATGCCTCGTGCCCGGCCGCCGCCCGCGGACGACGCTGACGCCGACCCTGCTGCTGCGCGACGGCGCACCCGTGGCCGCACTCGGCACGCCCGGCGGCGACCAGCAGGACCAGTGGCAGCTCATCTACCTGGTCCGCACCCTCGCCCTCGGCATGGACCCGCAGCAGGCGATCGACGCCCCCGCGTTCCACACCACCGCCGTGCCGAGCTCGTTCTGGCCGCGCACCTGGACGCCGGGCGGGCTGGTGATCGAAGGGCGCGTGGACCTGGCGATCGTGGACGAGCTGCGCCGCAGGGGCCACGACGTCACCGTCTCGGGGCCGTGGAGCCAGGGCCGGCTCTCGGTCGTCACCCGCGACCCGGACAGCGGCGTCCTGGGCGCGGCGGCGAACCCGCGCGGCGCGCAAGGCTACGCGGTGGGCCGATGAGCGGGGCGGCGACGGTGGTGCGGCGGGTCTCGCTGCCCGGTCTGATGCTGGCGCTCACGTTCGCGACGGGCGTCGTGGACGCCGTCGGCTACCTGCGGCTCGACCAGGTGTTCGCGGGCAACATGACCGGCAACGTGGTCATCCTCGGCATGGCCGCCACCGGCACGACGGACCTGCCGGTGCTCGGCCCCGCCCTGGCCCTCGTGCTCTTCCTCGCCGGCGCGGCACTGGGCGGGCGGGTGCTGCGCACCTCCGCATCCGGCTGGGACGCCCGGTGCACGGGCCTGCTGACCGGCGTTGCGCTGATCCTGGGCCTGGCGGCGCTCGTCCTGGCCACCGTGGGGGCGGACGCCGTCACCGGCCTGCGCCCCGCGACCGCCTCTTCGCTCGCGCTGGCCATGGGGATGCAGGCGGCCACGGCCCGCCACCTGGCGGTCAAGGACGTCACCACCGTCGTCGTCACCTCCACGCTCACCGGGCTCGCCGCCGACTCCCGGCTGGGCGCCGCCCGTTCCCAAGGCGCGCTGCGGCGGGCCGCCGCCGTCGCCTGGATCATCATCGGCGCGGCGGCCGGCGCGGCGCTGTGCCAGGTGCACGAGGGCTTCGCGGTCGCGGTGGCGGCGCTCGTCGTCCTCGCCGTCAGCGTTCTCGGCCACCTTGCCGCCCGGTCCGATTCCCACCCGGTGCCGGCCACGACACGACAGGCCACCTCTCCGGCGGACGACGCCGCGTCCGCACGGCCGGTGGCGCGTACGGACAAGGGCGTCCCGCGTGCCACCGGCCCTCATCTCGCCCGGCATCAAGGGAAAGGACGCCCATGACCACACCCCCCACCGCCCCGCCGGTCCGCATGAGCAAGGCCGCCGTGGCGGCGCTCGCGATACTGGCCGTCGCCATGGGCTCGCTGGAGTCCGTCGTGGCGCCGACGCTGCCACTCCTGCAACGCGAGCTGAACATGACCCCGACCGAAGGGGCGCTGCTCAACATCGTGCTCGCCATCACCGGCGCGCTCGTCGCCCCGATCGCCGGCAAGTTCGGCGACCGCTACGGCGGCAAGCGGGTCCTGATGCTGCTGGCGGCCATCGTCGCGCTGGGCGGTCTGACCTCCGCCCTCGCGCCCAACCTGCCGGTGCTCCTGATCGGTCAGATCCTGCAAGGCGCGATGGTGGGCTCGCTGCCCCTGTCGGTCATCGTGCTGCGCAAGCACCTGCCGCAAGGCGAGGCCAAGGCCGCCATCGGGCTGGTCAGCGGCATGCTGGTCGGCGGGTCGATGGTGGGGCTGCTGGTCGCCGGACCGGTGGCGGAGTCGCTCTCCCGGCACTGGATGTTCGCGCTGCCCACCATCGTGATCATCGCGGTCACCCTGCTGACGAACAAGCTGCTGCCCGCCGACGCGCCCGGGACCTCGGACGGCTCGCGCCTCGACTGGCCCGGCCTGCTGCTGCTCTGCGGCGTCCTGTGCACCCTCATGCTCACGCTGATCCTGGCCGCCGACGCGGGCTCGCAGCCGCTTCCGTTCATCGCGCTGGTCGTCGTGCTCGCCGCCTTCGTGACCGGGTGGATCGCCGTCGAACGCCGCGCCGCCGCGCCCATGATCGACCTGCGGATGCTGGTCCGCCCCGTGGTCTGGAAGTCGTGCGTGGTGACGTTCGTGATCTGCCTCGGCACCGCGAACGGCGCCTACCTCGTGCCCCAGCTTCTCGACGTGTCGGGCGACGGATACGGCTTCGGGCTGTCCGCCACCGCGATCGGCCTCATCCTCCTGCCGGGCGCGGTCGCCTCGACGCTGGCCGGGCCGCTCGGCGGGATCGGCGAGCGGCGTTTCGGCCCGCGCACGATGACCTTCGTCTCGACCGTCATGATGGCCGTCGCCCTGCTCGGCCTGGCCGTCGCGCACGACGAGCTCTGGCAGGTCACGCTCGGCAAGGCGCTGATCGCGCTGGCCAACGGCCTGTGCGTCACGGCCATGATGACCAGCGTCGCCTCCTTCGTCGCCGAGAACGAGACCGGCATCGCCACCAGCGTCATCCTGCTGGCCCGCGTCACGGGCGGGGCCGTCGGCGGCATGCTCGGCGGCGCGCTCCTCACCGCTCAGATTCCCCCCGGCTCACACGTGCCGGCCGAGTCCGGCTTCGTCACCGGCTTCTTCATCGCAGGCATGACCGCGGCGCTGTGCCTGTTCGTCGTCCGCACTATGAACAAAGGAGTCAAGGCATGACACTCACCGATGCATCCGGCAGCGGCCGTATTTCGCCCGCCCGTAGCGTCCTGGTGTCGGGGGCCAGCATCGCGGGCCCCGCCGTGGCGTACTGGCTGAAGCGCTACGGCTTCGAGGTCACCATCGTCGAGAGGGCGCCCGCCCCGCGCGGCGGCGGCTACGCCATCGACATCCGCGGGACCGCCATCAACGTCGTCGAGCGCATGGGCCTGCTGCCCTGGCTGCGGGACGTGCAGGTCCACGTGGACCGGAGCACCTTCGTGGAGAACGACGGCGACGTGGTGGCCACCCTGAGCACGGCGGCCGTCACCGGCAGCGTCGCGGGGCGGGACCTGGAGATCCGGCGCGGCGACCTGACCGAGGCGCTGGTCTCGACGGTCCGCGACGACGTGGAGTTCATCTTCAACGACTTCATCGTCGCCCTGGACCAGACCGACCACGGGGTCGACGTCACCTTCAAGTCGGGGACCAGCCGCACCTTCGACCTGGTCGTCGCCGCGGACGGCATGCACTCGCACACCCGCGAGCTGGTCTTCGGCCCCGAGCAGCCGTTCCACCGCTACATCGGCTACTGCTTCGCCATCTACACCATCGACAACATCCTCAACCTCAAGGATGAGATCGTGATGTGGAACGATCCCGGCAGGGCCGCGGCCCTCTACGCGGCGAAAGGCGAGGTGAACGCCATGCTCACCTGGGCGCAGCCGGAGACGCCGTTCCACGCCTTCGGCGACGTGCAGGCCCAGCGCGAGCTGATCACCGAGGTCTTCTCCGGTGCCGGCTGGAAGGTGCCGGAGATGGTGGCCGCCCTGCAGAGCGCGGACGACATCTTCTTCGACGCGGTCGCGCAGATCCGCATGCCCCGCTGGACCAGCGGCCGCGTCGCGCTGGTCGGCGACTCCGCGCACGCGCCGTCGTTCCTCACCGGGCAGGGCACCAGCACGGCCCTCGTCAGCGCGTACATGCTGGCGCTCTCGCTCGCGCGCGCCAACGGGGACCACGTGGAGGCCTTCGCCGCGTACGAGCGCGACACCCGCGGCTTCGTCACCGCGAACCAGGACCTGGTGGGCACCGGCCGCGCCACCCTCATGCCGACCACCGCCGAGGAGCTGAGGAAGCGCGACGAGAGGCTGCGCAGCCTCAGCGAGCTGCCGCCCACGGAGGGCAACCCCGTGCACTCCTCGCTCGTCCTGCCCGAACCCTACGCCGGCCGGTGACCACCCCGCCTCCCGGGGCGCGCGCCGGGATCCCCGGCTCCCCGGCAGCGCCGAGCGCTCCGGGGCGGTGCCTTCCCCGTGCCGGATGCGCTCTGAGGCGAAGGCGTCGCCTTCGGCCGACGCTTGTCCGGGTGCTGGGCGTGGTCTGGGGGCGGGGCGCCGTGGCGGGCGCCAACGACGCCGCCCGCCGCAGCCGCCACCGTCCCTCGGCCGCGCCCGCCACCCGGGCCTCCCAAGCCCCGTCCCGGGCCCCCACCGGCGGCCTCCGGTCGCCCGGGACGGCTTCTCTCCTCGGCACAGGCGCGGACGAACGCGGTCGCGGACCGGGCCGCACGAGCCCGTATCCGCGCGGTCGCCGCGTGGTGACGGAGAGCACCGGGTGGCGGGCATCAGAAAGCACGACGGCGACTCCGAGCGGACCCGGAGTCGCCGTCGTGCGTTTCGCTATGTGGTTATCTCACACGACCAGCGCCCTATCAGCGCTCGTCGTTGGGGGCGGTTGCAGGGGTTTCGCTGAGCCGGGCCGACTCGTCCACGATGTCGGCGCCCTTTTCGCGCAGCGCTGCGATGTGCTGACGCCCATGGTGAGCGCAGAACAGCAGCTCCCCACCCACAGGCAGGGTCGCGCGAATGTAGGCCTGGGCGCCGCAGCGGTCGCAGCGGTCGAGGGCCGTCAGCGGCTTAACGGGGGCGAGAGCTCCAGTCACGTATCGCCTTTCGTGTCACCCTCGCCGGAGCGAGGATCTGGCGTCAGTCACTTGGAACAACATCTAACCGGACGTGGACGTTCCCAACCGCCCCCTCGCTACGCCCAGAGCGGAATGTGCCCGAAAGTAATGTCGATCAGCCCGTTGGTAACGGCAAACGAGCGGCCATGGCAAGCTTGTACGCGCGCGTGCGGCGAGAACGGTAGGCTACGCACACGTGTTCGATGACTAGGCCAGGGGAGCGGAAGTGACGCTAGTGGAGGCGGGTTACACGGCTCGTCACCTGTCGGTGCTCGAAGGTCTCGAGGCCGTCCGCAAGCGCCCGGGCATGTACATCGGGTCCACCGACAGCCGCGGGCTCATGCACTGCCTCTGGGAGATCGTGGACAACGGCGTCGACGAGGCGCTGGCCGGCTACTGCGACCGCATCGAGGTCGAGCTCTACGCCGACGGCTCGGTGGAGGTCCGCGACAACGGCCGGGGCATCCCCGTCGACATCGAGCCCAAGACCGGCCTGGCCGGCGTCGAGCTCGTCTACACCAAGCTCCACGCGGGCGGCAAGTTCGGCGGCGGCTCCTACGCCGCGTCCGGCGGCCTCCACGGCGTGGGCGCCTCCGTGGTCAACGCCCTGTCGGCGCGCCTCGACGTCGAGGTCGACCGCGACGGGCGGGTCCACGAGATCAGCTTCAGGCGCGGTGTCCCCGGCATCTTCGACGGCGACGGGCCCAAGGCCAAGTTCAAGAAGAAGTCCGGCCTGCGCGTCGGCGACACGATCCCCAAGAACGTCACCGGCACCCGCGTCCGCTTCTGGGCCGACAGGCAGATCTTCCTCCCCGACGCCGAGATCTCCCTCGACGAGATCCACGTACGCCTGCGCCAGACCGCCTTCCTCGTCCCCGGCCTGACCCTGGCCGTCTACGACAGCCGGCACGAAGAGCGCACCGAGGAGGAGTTCCGCTTCGACGGCGGCATCTCCGAGTTCGTCGAGTTCCTGGCCCGCGACGAGCCGCTCTGCGAGGTGCTGCGCCTGCAGGGCGTCGGCCACTTCCACGAGACCGTGCCCGTGCTCGACGAGCAGGGCCACATGACGCCCACCGAGGTCCAGCGCGAGCTGAGCGTCGACGTGGCGCTGCGCTGGGGCAAGGGCTACGAGTCCACCGTGCGCTCGTTCGTCAACGTCATCGCCACCCCCAAGGGCGGCACCCACCTGACGGGCTTCGAGCGCGGCCTCGTCCGTACGATCAACGAGGTGCTGCGCGAGACCCGCCTGCTCAAGAACGGCGACGACCCCGTCACCAAGGACGACATCTCCGAGGGCCTGACCGGCGTGGTCACGGTCCGGGTGCCCGAGCCGCAGTTCGAAGGGCAGACCAAGGAGGTGCTCGGCACCTCCGCCGCCACCCGCATCGTCTCCCACGTCGTCTCGCGCGAGCTGAAAGAGCTGTTCACCAACCCGCCGCGCGGCTACAAGCAGCCGCTCAGGTCGGTGCTCGAGAAGATCGTCGCCGCCGCCAAGGCCCGGATCGCCGCCCGCGAGCACCGCGACAACCAGCGGCGCAAGAGCGCGCTGGAGAACTCCGCGCTGCCCGCCAAGCTGGTCGACTGCCGCAGTGACGACGTCGACCGCAGCGAGCTGTTCATCGTCGAGGGCGACTCCGCGCTCGGCACCGCCAAGCTGGCCCGCGACTCCGAGTTCCAGGCGCTGCTGCCGATCCGCGGCAAGATCCTCAACGTCCAGAAGGCGTCCGTGAGCGACATGCTCAAGAACGCCGAGTGCGCGGCCATCATCCAGGTCGTCGGGGCCGGCTCCGGCCGGACGTTCGACATCGACTCCGCCCGCTACGGCAAGGTCATCCTCATGGCCGACGCCGATGTCGACGGCGCCCACATCCGCTGCCTCCTGCTCACCCTCTTCCACCGCTACATGCGGCCCATGGTCGAGGCCGGGCGCGTCTTCGCCGCCGTGCCGCCGCTGCACCGCATCGAGCTGATCAACCCCGGGCGCGGCAAGGAGAAGTACATCTACACCTACTCCGACGCCGAGCTGCAGAAGGTACTGCGAGACCTGGAGCGGCGCGGCAAGCGCTGGAAGGACCCGGTGCAGCGCTACAAGGGTCTGGGCGAGATGGACGCCGACCAGCTCGCCGAGACCACGATGGACCCGCGCCACCGCATCCTGCGCCGCGTCCGCATCGAAGACGCCGAGGCGGCCGAGCACATCTTCAACCTGCTGATGGGCAGCGAGGTCGCACCGCGCCGCGAGTTCATCGTCAACAGCGCGGCCGAGGTCGACCGCGACCACATCGACGCCTGACACCGGCGCGATCGACGTATCCGGCCCATCGGACCGGCCGGCTCGCCCGCGTCGGCCGGGTCGCCCGAGTCGGCTAGACCGTCTGGGGCGGCTGGATCGTCGTCTGGGTTGGCTGGGTTGCCGGGGTTGGTCGGGTTGTCCTAGTCGGTCGGATCGCTTGGGTCTGTCGGGCTGCCGGGTTGGTCACATCGTCTGGGGCGGCCAGGTCGTCTGGGTTGGCTGGGTTGCCGGGGTTGGTCGGGCTGTCCTAGTCGGTCGGATCGTCTGGGTCGGCCAGGTTGCCCGGGTCGGCTGGGCCGTCCGGTGCGATCCGGTCGGCCGGTCCGCTTAGCCACTCCGGCGCGCCAGGGCGAGCCGGGCGGCGCGACCCGGCGTGGTCCGAGGTCGCCCAGCGGGCGGGGGTGCGAGTGGCGCCACCGGTCAGCACGCCGAGCAGCTGTGGGTGCGCTCCTTCGCGCCACCCACGCCTCCCGCCTCCCGCGCCACCCACGCCTTCCGCCTCCCGCGCCTCCCGCGCGTCGTGCGCCCCGCGTCGCGTCTTCCGCGTCGTGATCTTCACGGCGCGTCTTCCGCGTTGCGCCCTCCGCGTTGTGTCTTCCGCGTCGCGCTCACCGCGTTGCGTCTTCCGTGTTGCGCCTTTCGCGTCGTGTCTTCTGTGTTGTGCTTCTTGCGCTGTGCCTTCGCGCTGCCCCCTTCGTGTCGTGCGGACGCGCGCTGCCCCTTTCGTGTCGTGCCCAGCGCGTTGCGCCCTTCGTGTGGTGCTCTTCGCGTCGGGTGTCTCGTGGTGCCCCGTCGCGGCCGGCACCTCGTCGCGCCTGCCCCGCTGCGGTGGCAGCCGGCTGGTGCCTGTCGCGGTGGGCGATCGGGCAGATTGCGGGCGGGCGCTCGCTCCGAGCGGCCTACAGCCGGGGCGGGAGGTTCTGCCGGTCCCGGCCGGAGGTGAGCGCGTCGCCGGGCCGGGTCGCGACGCTCGGCGAACCGGTTGAGCTGACCATCGGCCCGCAGGCCCGTAAGCAAGGGGGTGGGAGGGGCTCAAGAGGTCTGTGGGGCGTTTTGGGGCCCGTATGAGAGAACTTGGCCGACCCCGGCTTGTGCGGCGCGCTCGGGCCGCCTCAGGGGCGTGCCGGAGCCCTTCAGGGCGGCTGTCAGTCGGGGTACGGCGTCAGCAGGCCGGTGTGCACGTCGTAGATGGCGCCGGCCACCGGCATGTCGGCGGGCAGGAACGGCGTGCTGGCGATCCTGGTGAGGTCGTGGCGGAGGGCGGCGGCCTGGTCAGGGACGGTGTGGAACTCCAGGCTGCGGGTGTCCACCCCGTGGGCCTGCGTGAGCTCGTGGACGTCGGCGTCCGTCACCTTCGTCATGCCGCAGTCGGTGTGCGGCATCACGAGCACCCGCTCCACGCCGAGCAGGTAAACGGCCAGCACCAGAGTGCGCAGGACGTCGTCGGTGACGCGGGCGCCCGCGTTGCGCAGGATCTTGGCGTCACCGGGCTTGAGACCCAGCAGCCCGAGCGGGTCGATACGGGAGTCCATGCACGTGACCACGGCCAGCCCGCGGGCCGCACGGCCAGTCAGGTTGGAGGCGCCAAAGGTTTTGGCGAACGCGGCGTTGGCGGCGTATAGGTCGTCGAACGCACTCATGCCGCAAATAATCTCGCACTACTGAAAAGTCATGTCCGCGGGGGTGCGACTGGCCGTACTTGGCAAACGTCCCACGAAAGAGCCTCACTTTGAGTGATGATGTCGTAGCCGTACGTACGTCACCGAAGAAGGTTTGTCGTGAGTAGGTCAGAATCGCTCGCCGCGTACCTCCGTGCTCAAGCCCGGCGTCGCCTCGACCGCGTGGAGTCCAGGGACGAGGGGCGGAACGCCAGGTGCGCGCTCGCGCTCCTCGACGCCGCCGCCTACGCGGCCACCCTGCCTGACGACGACCCGCTGATAGTGATGCTCGACCAGGCCGGTTGCTTCGGCCCGCTGGGGTGCGAGGAGTTCGATCCTGGCGAGGCCGGCACCAAGGTGATCCGGCACTGGGAGGGCGGGGAGCCGCACGACCTGCTGCTCGCCCTGCCCGCCGCCATCGCCGCCGCGGCCTCCTAACAGGGCTGCTGCGCTTTCGGCACTTCCACGTCTGGTTCCGCGTCGTCGTCATACGCCGAGCCCCCGCGTTGCCGTCCTTCACCGGGCACAGCGTCGCGGGGGGCTCGGCGGTATGGGGTTTCGCCTCGCGAGGTTCGGTGGTACGGGCGGTTCCATGTCTTGCGGGGGCTCGGCGGTCACGCCCACGTGCCGGGGTGGAGGCCACACCCACATGCCGGGATGGAGCGGTTGCGGTCGCGTGCCGGGGTGGGGCGGCGTGCCCGCGTGGCGGCGTGGGGTCGTTGTGCTCGCGTGGTGGCGTGGGGCGGGCGTGCCGGTGTGAAGCGGCCGCGTGCCGGAATGAGCGGAGTCAGGCGGGCTCGTTGCCCGGCTTCCACTTGATGCCGCAGCCGATCGACGGGTTCTGCTCCTGCGGCACCGGCTTGCCCTCGAGCACGGCGTCGATGGCGGCCCGCAGCGACGCGCCGGTCACCGGCTCCTTGTTGCCCGGCCGCGCGCTGTCGAACTCGCCCCGGTAGACGAGCCGCAGGTCGGCGTCGTACAGGAAGAAGTCGGGGGTGCAGGCGGCGCGGTAGGCCTTGGCCACCTCCTGGGTCTCATCCAGCAGGTACGGGAACGTGAACCCCGCACGCTGCGCCTGCTCGGCGAGGTGTGCGGGATCGTCGTCCGGGTAATTCACGCTGTCGTTGCTGCAGATGGCGACCATCGACAACCGCGCGCCGTAGTCCTTGGCCAGCGCGCCGATGCCGTCTTCGATGCGCCGCACGTACGGGCAGTGGTTCGACAGAAAGGCGATGAGCGTGGCGGGCGCGCCTTCGAGGTCCTTCAGTGAGACGCTGCCTCCGTCGATGGCGGTCAGGTCGAAGGCGGGCGCGGGAGTGCCGAGCGGAACCATGAACGAGTTAGCAGCCATGGCATCCATTGTCATCATGGAGAGGCGGGACAGTGATGGGTGGTATCGCCGCGTTCAGGACCACCGTGGTCGATTGCCCGGACCCTAGGGGGCTGGCGGAGTTCTACTCCCGGCTGCTGGGCTGGCCGATCACCGCGGCGGACGACGAATGGGTGGTCGTCACCGACGGCGGGTCGCCGTTCCGGCTGGCGTTCCAGCTCGCCCCCGATCATGAGCCGCCGGACTGGCCGGGAGGTTCGCGCCCGCAGCAGATGCACATCGACGTGACCGTGACCGACCTGGACGAGGCCGAACGTCAGGTGCTCGCGCTGGGGGCGCGCAAGCACGAGCACCAGCCGAGCGAGGACGGCTCCTTCCGCGTGTTCCTCGACCCGGCGGGCCACCCGTTCTGCCTCTGCGCCGACTCGGCGGCCGACTGACCTGCGCGAAGCGGGCCGGGGCATCGGGACTGTGCCTGCCTGGACGAGGGGCCGGCCTCCGCACATCGCGAGAGGCCGGCCTCACGTCTCCGCGCCCGCGAGCCTCTGAGCCCCGCCTGCTCGGCTACTCCTCGCCGGATGCGGCCGTCTGCTCGGTGCCGGAGCCGCCGGGCAGAGCCTCGGGGCCGGAGGCCAGCGCGCCGCCGATGGCGCCGATGGTGTGGGTCAGGCGCACGCCGGAGCCGTCGCGGCGGCCCAGCTCGCCGGGCAGCGGCACCGGCTTGCCCACCGCCGAGACCGCCTTGGCCGGGGCCGGGCCCGCCCAGGCCAGCAGCAGGACGTCCTCGCCCTTGAGGAACCGCTGGGCGCGGACACCGCCCGTGGCGCGGCCCTTGGGCGGGAACTCGGCGTAGTCGGAGACCTTGCCGCCGCCCACCTGGGTGCCGGGCAGCGCCGTGGAGGAGCCGGCGATGGTGACCACGTGGGCGGGACGCTCGGGATCGACGGAGCCGAACCAGATCACCCGTGCGCCCTCGTCGAGCCGGATGCCGGCCATGCCGCCCGCGGGCCGGCCCTGGGGGCGTACGAGGGAGGCGGGGTAGCGCAGCAGCTGCGCGTTGGAGGTGATGAACACCAGGTCGTGTGACTCCGACACCAGCTCGACCGCGCCCACGACGCGGTCGCCCTCCTTCAGCGTGATCACTTCGAAGTCGTCGCGGTTGGCCGGATAGTCGGGCACCACGCGCTTGACCACGCCCTGGGCGGTGCCGAGCGCCAGGCCGGGACTCTCGGGATCGAGCGAGCCCAGCCCGACCACCTTCTCGTCGGGTTCGAGCGAGACGTACTCGGAGACCGGATGCCCGCCCGACAGCGACGGCGGATCGTCCGACGACGGCAAGGCGGGCAGATCGACCACCTGAATGCGGATCAACCGGCCGTGCGAGGTGATGACGCCGACCTCGCCGCGTACGGACGTGCGCACGGCGCTGACCAGCACGTCGTGGGCCGACCGCCGGCCGTCGCCGGGCAGCGGCGAGGCGTCGGCGGTGCGGGCCAGCAGGCCGGTCGAGGACAGCAGCGCCAGGCACGGGTCGTCGGCCACCTGCAGCTCGGTCACCGGGGTGCGGGTCACGCCCGGCGACTCCAGCAGCTCGGTGCGGCGCGGCGTGCCGTACTTCTTCGCGACGTCGGCCAGCTCGCTGGAGACCACCTGGCGCAGCTTGGTCTCGGAGGAGAGGATCTCGTTGAGCTTGGCGATCTCGTCGGTCAGCGTCTCCTTCTCCCGCTCCAGCTCCAGCTTGTCGTAGCGGGTCAGGCGGCGCAGCGGCGTGTCGAGGATGTAGGACGCCTGGATCTCGGTGAGGTCGAAGACCTCCATCAGGCGGGTGCGCGCCTGGGCGGAGTCGTCGCTGGAGCGGATGACCTGGATGACCTCGTCAATGTTGAGCAGCGCGATGATGAGGCCGTCGACCAGGTGGAGGCGTTCCTCGCGCTTGCGCCTGCGGAACTCCGAGCGGCGGCGCACGACGTCGAGCCGGTGGTCGACGTAGACCTGCAGCAGCTCGCGCAGCCCGAGCGTGCGGGGCTCGTCGTCGACCAGCGCGACGTTGTTGATGCCGAACGTCTCCTCCATCGGCGTGAGGCGGTAGAGCTCTTCGAGCACCGCCTCGGGGATGAAGCCGTTCTTGATCTCGATGACCAGCCGCAGGCCCTTGTGGCGGTCGGTGAGGTCCTTCAGGTCGGCGATGCCCTGCAGCTTCTTGCTGGTCACCAGCTCCTTGATCTTGGCGACCACGCGCTCGGGGCCGACGTTGTACGGCAGCTCGGTGACGACGATGCCCTTGCGGCGCGGCGTGATCTGCTCGATGGAGCACTTGGCGCGCATGCGGAACGTGCCGCGCCCGGTCTCGTACGCGTCGCGCACGCCCTGCAGGCCGATGATCTGGCCGCCGGTCGGCAGGTCGGGACCCGGCACGAACTTCATCAGCTCGTCGAGCGTCGCGTCGGGCTTCTTGATGAGGTGGCGGGCGGCGGCGACGATCTCGCCGAGGTTGTGCGGCGCCATGTTGGTGGCCATGCCGACCGCGATGCCGCTGGTGCCGTTGACCAGCAGGTTGGGGAAGGCCGACGGCAGCACGACCGGCTCGGTCTCCTGGCCGTCGTAGTTGGGCTTGAAGTCGACCGTCTCCTCGTCGATCGACTCGACCATCAGCATCGCCGCGGGGGCCAGCCGCGCCTCGGTGTAACGCATGGCGGCGGGCAGGTCGTCGGGCGAGCCGAAGTTGCCGTGGCCGTCGATGAGCGGCAGGCGCATCGAGAACGGCTGGGCCAGGCGGACCAGGGCGTCGTAGATCGCGCTGTCGCCGTGGGGGTGCAGCTTGCCCATGACGTCGCCGACGACGCGCGAGGACTTCACGTGGCCGCGGTCGGGCCGCAGGCCCATCTCGTTCATCGAGTAGAGGATGCGCCGCTGGACCGGCTTGAGGCCGTCGCGAGCGTCGGGCAGCGCCCGCTGGTAGATCACCGAGTAGGCGTACTCGAGATAGCTCCTGCGCATTTCAGAGGAGACGTCGATGTCGACGATCCGCTCCTCGAAGTCCTCGGGCGGGGGTGCTGTCGTGCGTCGGGCCATCGTATGCTGCGCGGCTGCCTCGGCCGTCGCGCCGAGGGAAAGCGCATCCTCCTTCTGTTCTTGTGCTCCAACCGTAGCCGTCAGCCCGCTGGAGAAGCGTCAGACCGGCGTGCGAGGCGGCGATGCGACCCGCCTTCCGGCGCCGCGCGCGGGCGGCGGGCCGGCGCGGCCACGCGGCCGGAAGGGGTGGGGACGTCTTCGCCTATGGCAGATGATCGCACGAGCCAGGTCGTCCGTGCCGTATCCATGGTGTCGCTCACGCTCGGGCTGCCCGGGGAGAAGATGGCGTCGACCATCATGCCGAGGCTCCGATCCTACTCGATCCGTACGAGTTATCGCAGACTTGTTCGAGCGGCGCTCTCCCTGACCGAGCAGTCGCTCGGCCTGACATCCGGTCCGCCGGACGCCGCCGCATGCACCGCGTCACGGGCGACCCCTTCCCCGAGCGCGCCGCGTCCGGGTGACGGGATCGGCGAATTCCGTCGCCCGGAGCTGGTAACAAGGGAGGCATGATTGATGCCCCCGACGCCGCGATGCTGCGGGAAGAGGCCGAAGAGCGGCTGCAGGCCCTGGCCGGCGAGCACGCCAGGCTCCGCGACGACCAGTGGGCCGCCATCAAGGCCCTGGTGCTCGACCGCCGCAGGGTGCTCGTCGTGCAGCGCACCGGCTGGGGCAAGTCGGCCGTCTACTTCGTGGCCACCGCGCTGCTGCGCGAGCTGGGCGAGGGCCCCACCGTGATCGTCTCGCCGCTGCTCGCGCTCATGCGCAACCAGATCGCCGCCGCCGAGCGCGCCGGCATCAAGGCCGTGACGATCAACTCCGCCAACCCCGAGGCGTGGGAGGAGATCTACGGCCAGGTCGCCGACGGCATGGTCGACGTGCTGCTGGTCAGCCCCGAGCGGCTCAACAACCCCGACTTCCGCGACAACGTCCTGCCCGAGCTGGCCGAGAGCGCCGGGCTCGTCGTCGTGGACGAGGCCCACTGCATCTCCGACTGGGGCCACGACTTCCGCCCCGACTACCGCCGGCTGTCCACGCTGTTCGCGCAGCTCCCGCCCGGCATCCCGGTGCTCGCCACCACCGCCACGGCCAACGCCCGCGTCACCCGCGACGTCGCCGAGCAGCTGCGCCTGCCCCCCGAGCTGCGCGGCGAGGACGACGACACGCTCGTCCTGCGCGGCCCGCTGGAGCGCGACAGCCTCCACCTGAGCGTCGTCCGGCTGCCCACCGCCGAGCAGCGGCTGGCCTGGCTCGCTCAGACGCTGCGCGAGCTGCCCGGCTCCGGCATCGTCTACACCCTCACCGTCGCCGCCGCCCACGAGATCGCCGGCTACCTGCGCGACCAGGGCTTCGAGGTGGCCGCCTACTCCGGCCAGACCGAGCCGTCCGAGCGGCTGGCCGCCGAGGAGGCGCTGCTCGGCAACAAGATCAAGGCGCTGGTCGCCACGAGCGCGCTCGGCATGGGCTTCGACAAGCCCGACCTCGGCTTCGTCGTCCACGTCGGCGCGCCGCAGTCGCCGGTCGCCTACTACCAGCAGGTCGGCAGGGCCGGGCGCGGGGTCGAGCGGGCCGAGGTCATCCTGCTGCCCGGCGCCGAAGACCGCGAGATCTGGGCGTACTTCGCCTCGCTGGCCTTCCCGCCCGAGCCCGTCGTCCGCGCCACGCTGAAGACGCTCGAGGAGCGCGGCGTCATGTCCACCCAGGCCCTGGAGTCCGCGGTCGATCTCAGCCGGGGCAGGCTGGAGATGATGCTCAAGGTGCTCGACGTCGAAGGCGCCGTACGCCGCGTCAAGGGCGGCTGGGAGGCCACCGGCGCGCCGTGGGAGTACGACACCGAGCGCTACACCCGCATCGCCGCCGAGCGCCGCGCCGAGCAGGAGGCCATGCTGGCCTACCTCACCACCACCGAGTGCCGCGAGCAGTTCCTGCGCCGCCACCTCGACGACGACACCGCCACGCCCTGCGGCCGCTGCGACAACTGCACCGGCAGGCACCGCTCCACCGAGATCGCCGCGCAGGCCGTCGAGACCGCGCGCGAGCGCCTCACCAGGCCGGGCGTCGAGATCGAGGCCCGCAGGCAGTGGCCCACCGGCATGCCCGACCTGTCCGGGCGCATCAAGCCCGAGCTGGGCGCCGAGCCCGGCAGGGCGCTCGGGCGGCTCACCGACATCGGCTGGGGCAACCGGCTGCGCGAGCTGCTCGCCGGCGACGACGCCCCCGTGCCCGACGACGTGTTCGCCGCCGTGGTCAAGGTGCTGTCGGCGTGGGAGTGGAAGGAGCGGCCCGTCGCGGTGGTCAACGTGCCGTCGGCGAGCCGGCCGAAGCTCGTACGCGGGCTGGCCGAGCGCCTCGCGCAGGTGGGGCGGCTGGCCTATCTGGGAGAGCTGGGCTACCGCGCGGGCTCGCCAGGGCGGCAGTACAACAGCGCGCAGCGGGTGCAGGCGATCAGGGCCACCCTCGCCATGCCGAAGGATCTCAGCGCCGCGATCGGGCGGTGCGGCGGGCCCGTGCTGCTGGTGGACGACCGCGTCGACACCGGCTGGACCATGACGCTGGCCGCGGCTCAGGTGCGCCACGCGGGCGCGCCCGCGGTGCTGCCGCTCGCGCTCGCCGTGACCAGCTGAGCGCAGGGGCCTTTCAGAACGGCGGGCGGGCGCCCAGGTGCAGGATCGCCTTGGACGCCAGCCTGCAGCCCGAGGCCAGCGCCTCGGCCGGGGGCTTGCCCTCCAGCCACGGCGGCAGGAACCCGGCACAGAACGCGTCACCGGCCCCCGTGCCGTCGACGACCTTCTCGACCGGCTCGGCGGCCACCCGCACGGGGTCGGGGCGGCCGTTGCTGAACCACAGCGCGCCGTCGACGCCCATCTTGATCACGACCTGCGGGAACCACGCCGTGAGCACCTTGGCCGCCGCCTCGGCCTCGTCGCGGCCGGTCAGCACCTTGGCCTGGTCGACGTTGGCGAACAGCAGCTTCGCGCCGTTGGTCCACTCGAGGAACGGCTCGGCGCCCGTACGCTCCAAAGGAGCCGCCGAGGCGCAGTCGACCGAGATCGACATCCCGGCGTGGCGCGCCATGTCGAGCGCCGCGAGCCCGGCCTCGCGCGAACCCTCGTTGATCAGCGTGTAGCCCGACAGATGCAGGTGGGAGCCCTGGGTGAACAGGTCGCGCGGCAGGTCCTCGGGCGACAGGGCGGCGTTGGCGCCGGGGTCGGACAGCATCGTGCGCTCGCCCTTGTGGGTGACCAGCACCACGCACGTGCCGGTGGGACGCTCGGGGTCCATGACGAGCCGGGCGTCGACGCCGTAGCCCATGAGTTCCATGTCGCGGTTACGACCCGTGATGTCGGCGCCTCTGCGGCCGATGAAGGCCACCTCCGCGCCCTCGACGGCCAGCCAGGACGAGATGTTCGCCCCCGAGCCTCCGCCGTGCATCGTCACGATCGCCGGGGTGTCGCTCGCCCGGGCGAGCGCATAACGGGCGCGCGCGACCGCGTCGGTCATGAGATCGCCCACCACGACGACCCGCGTCATGATGTCACCACCTTGCTGCCTACAGATCGAGCCTGGCCACGGCAAAACGCCACCGCAAAACTAACAGCTTCCGGGCTGCTCGTGGGGCGTACCCCATGACCGGGCAGGAGTCGATGCACAAGCGTTGCCCAATGGGGCCCCAGCGTCTTGACATGTGGGATCCGGGTTTACGCTCGTGTCTGTGGAGGCACAATATCCGGCCCACTGGGAGGCCGATGTCGTCCTTGCCGACGGAGGCACCGCGCACGTGCGGCCCATCAAGCCCGCCGACGCCGACCGCCTCCGTTCCTTCTACTCCCGCCTGTCCGACGAGTCGATCTACTTCCGCTTCTTCGGCCCGCGCCCCCGGCTCTCCGACCGCGAGGTCGAGCGCTTCACCAACGTCGACTACGTCAACAGGGTCGCGCTGATCGCCACCATCGGCACCGAGATGGTGGCCGTCATCCGCTACGACCGCACGGGACCCGCCGAGGCCGAGGTGGCCTTCCTCGTCGAGGACGCCCACCAGGGCAGGGGAGTGGCGTCCGTGCTGCTCGAACACCTGGCGGCCACCGCGCGCGAGCGCGGCATCGAGCGTTTCATCGCCGACGTGCTGCCCGCCAACACGCGCATGATGGGGCTGCTGCGCCAGGCCGGCTACACGGCGCAGAGCCAGTTCGAGGACGGCGTCGTACGCATGACGCTCGACCTCACCCCCACCGAGACCTCCGCCGAGGTCACCGCCGCCCGTGAGCACCGCGCCGAGTCGCGCTCGATCGCCCGGCTGCTCACCCCCGGCTCCGTCGCGGTCATCGGCGCCTCGCGCGAGCCCGGCGGCGTCGGCCAGACCGTGCTGCGCAACCTGCTGGCCGCCGACTTCTCCGGCCCCGTCTACCCCGTCCACCGAGAGGTGCGCGCGGTGGCGGGCGTGCGCGCGTACCCGAGCGTGACCGCCATCGACGACAAGGTCGATCTCGCCGTGGTCGCCGTGCCCGCCGAGGGCGTCATCGACATCGTCAAGGAATGCGCGGAAAAGGGCGTGCACGGCCTGGTCGTGGTCTCGTCCGGGTTCGGCGAGACCGGGCCCGAGGGCAGGGCCAGGCAGGACGAGCTGGCCCGCATCGCCCGCTCCTACGGCCTGCGCGTCGTCGGCCCCAACTGCCTCGGCATCGCCAACACCGACCCCGCCGTCAAGCTCAACGCCACGCTCGCCGCCACCGTCCCAGGCCGGGGCAACGTCGGCTTCTTCAGCCAGTCGGGCGCGCTCGGCACCGCGCTGCTCCAGCGGGTCGCCCAGCGCGGCATGGGCATCTCGACGTTCGTCTCGGCGGGCAACCGCGCCGACGTCTCGGGCAACGACCTGCTGCAGTACTGGGAGGAGGACGACTCCACCGAGGTCATCCTGCTCTACCTGGAGTCGCTCGGTAACCCGCGCAAGTTCACCCGGCTGGCCAGGCGCATCTCCCGGCGCAAGCCCGTCGTGGTGGTCAAGAGCGGCGGCACGCCGTCCGGCCACTCGGCCGCCGAGCTGGGCCTGCCCGACTCGGCGATCAGCTCGCTGTTCGAGCAGGCGGGGCTGATCAGGGTGGACGACCTCATCCAGCTCTTCGACGTGGGGCAGCTGCTGGCGTACCAGCCGCTGCCCGCCGGCCCGCGGGTCGCGCTCGTCACCAACTCCGACGCGCTCGGCCTGCTCGCCGCCGACGCCTGCCAGGCCGCCGGCCTCGAACCCCGCAAGCCCGTCAACCTCGGGCCCGCCGCGGGGCCCGGCGAGTACGGCGCCGCGCTCGCCGGCGAGCTGGCCTCGGACGAGGTGGACGCCGCCGTCGTCATCTACATGCCGCCGATCCCGGGCAGGACCGATGAGGTGGCCGCCGAGCTGCTGCGCGTCTCCCGAGACTCCGGCAAGCCGGTGCTCGCCACGTTCGAGGGGCATCTCGGCATGCACCCGGCGCTGCGCGTCCCCGGCGACGAAGGGCCCGCGCGCGGGTCCATCCCGTCGTACGCCGCCCCCGAGGAGGCCGTACGCGCACTCGCCCACGTCGTCCGCTACGCTCGCCGCCGCGCCCAGCCGGTGGCCCCGCCGCCCGAGCTGACCGGCATCGACACCGAGCGGGCGCGGACGCTGGTCCGCGAGACGCTGGCGGGCACCGCGCCCGAGACCCCGCCCGGCGGGTTCGCCCAGCCGGGGCCGCCCGTCGAGATCGACGCGGCCGAGCTGCTGTCCTGCTACGGGCTCGAGGTCTGGCCCGCCGAGGTCGTCCGCTCGCCCGATGAGGCGGTGGCCGCGGCCGAACGGCTCGGCTGGCCGGTCGTCGTCAAGGCGGCCGACCCCGCGGCCTCGCGGCGGGCCGGCACCGTACGCCTCGGGCTGACCGGCCCCGACATGGTCCGCCACGCCTACGCCGAGCTGGTGCGCGAGCACGCGGAGCTGGCCGTGCAGCGGATGGCGCCGCAGCCCGCGGTGCCGACCGTGGTCGGGGTGATCGAGGATCCGGCGTTCGGGCCGGTGGTGTCGTTCGGGCTGGGCGAGGTGACCGCGCGGCTCCTCGCCGACCAGAGCTTCCGCCTCGCGCCGCTCACCCGCGAGGACGCCTCCGACCTGATCCGGTCCGTACGCGCCGCGCCGCTGCTGTTCGGCCAGTACGGCTACCCGCCCGTCGCGGTGGACGCCCTGGAGGACCTGCTCGTACGCGTCGGGCGGCTCTCCCACGACCTGCCCGAGGTGGCCAGGCTCGACCTCGACCAGGTGCTCGTGGGGGAGTCGGCGGTGGTGATCCTCAGCGCCCGCGCGACCTTGCGCACCCCGGCGGGCCCGCGGCTCGACGGCGGGCCGCGCCGGCTGTCGTGATCTCACGTCAGCCCTGAGCGAAGGGGAGGGGCCGAGTGCCCGCTGATGACCCGGCAAAAGACGTTAGAGAGCGTTACATCCGGCGGGTGAGTGCACTGCCGGTCCCTGGCAGGATGGAGCCATGAGGGAAACCCGAGTCTCAGCCGCGGGCCTGCGCGACGCGATCGAGCGCAGCGGCTACTACCCCGACCTCGTCACCGATGCGGTCGAATCCGCGCTGGGCAAGGAGGCCGTGACCGCGTTCGTGGTCCACCACGAGGCGACCTTCGATCCCGCGATGGAGGTGCGCCGCCACGTCACCGTGCTGGTGCTGACCGCGACCCGGCTGCTCGTCTGCCACACCGACGAGCACCCCGCGGTGGAGGGGGTCTCGGCGTCCCACGCCTCCACCACCACCGAGGCGGTGCGGCTGAGCCGCGTCCAGTCGGTCGCCGTCACCCGTGTCGTGCCCGACCCCGCCTCCTACGTGCCCGGCGTCCCTCCTACGGAGGTGACGCTCACCATCGGCTGGGGCGCCATCTCCCACGTCGATCTCGAGCCCGCCACCTGCGGCGACGAAAACTGCGAGGCCGACCACGGCTACACCGGCGCCATCACCGCCGACGACCTGTCGCTGCGGGTCAGCGAGGCCGCCGACGGTCCCGAGGCGGTCTCCCACGTCCTCGCCTTCGCCAAGGCCCTCTCCGAAGCCACCGCCCGCGCCACCGCCTGACTCCGCCCGCGCGCATCCTCCCCACCCGCCTGAGCGCCTCCGGCCGCGCGCCTGAGTGTCTCCGGCCGCGCGCCCATCACCCGCGCCCGCTCCGCCGCGTGTCGTACCACCACCCCCGCGCGGTGCCACCCCCGCGTGGTGCCGCCTGCGGTGTTGCCTGCGCGTGGTGCCGCCCGCGCGCTGTCGCGCGCCCGGACTCGTGTGGGGTGCCCGCGCCGGTGCTTGTTCGTGCACGCGTTCACGAGCGGAGCCATGGCCGGCGCTGGTGCTCGTGCGGGAGATGCGGGGTGGTGCCCGCGCCGCGTGTCCGGGGGTGTTGCCCGCGCCGCGCCCGTGCTCGCGTCGCGCCACCCCGTGTGCCGTGCCGTCCGTGCGCGGTCGCGTGTACGCCCGTCATGCCGTTAAGGCGCCGTGCTGCCCGCGCCCCCCGCTGAGCGACGCCAGCCCGGTGAGCTACGCCAGCCCGGTGAGCGCCCCTGGCTCGCTGAGGGTGCCGGTCCGGTGCGTGGGCCGGTCTCGTGGAGTGTCGTCCCGATGAGCGCGGGGCTGGCTGGTCGTGCGGCGGAGCCTGCGCTGCTGAGGGGTGCCGCGGAGCGCCGGGTGGGTGATCGGGGCGGGGCTAGACTGAGGGGCATGCTGGTGCCCGGATACGGCGGCGCGTCGCTGGCCGACCTGCCGGGCTCCCTGCTGGCCGCGCTCGGGCTGCCGGAGCCCAACCCGCTCGGCCTCGATGCCGCCGACCGGGTGTGCCTGTTCCTGGTCGACGGTCTCGGGGCGGAGCTGCTCGACGCGCACCCCGAGCGGGCTCCGTTCCTGGCGGCGCACCGTACGTCCAGGACGCTCAGCGCCGGGTTCCCCGCCACCACCGCCACCAGCCTGTGCACCCTGGGCACCGGCCTGACGCCCGGCGAGCACGGCATGGTGGGCATGCTGCTGGCCGTGCCCGGCACCGGAGCCATGCTCAACTGCCTGCGCTGGACCTTCCCGGGCGACGAGCCGATCGACCCCGAGGCGTGGCAGCCGGCCGCCACCGTCTACCAGCGCGCCGCCGCCGCGGGCATCGAGCCGGTCTACGTCGCCCCCGCCGAGCTGGAGGGCACCGGCCTGAGCCGGGCCACCTTCCGCGGCGTGCGCCACGTGGCGGCGGACTCGGTCGAGGACCGGGTGGCGCGGGTCCACGAGGTGCTGCGTGAGCGCCGGCGTTCCCACGTCACCGTCTACTACGGCGACCTCGACGCCGCCGGCCACATGCACGGCTGGGGCAGCGACGAGTGGCTGCGGCAGCTGGAGATCGTGGACGCCATGGCGAGCCGCCTGGCCGAGGGCCTGCCGCCCGGCTCCGCCCTCTACGTCACCGCCGACCACGGCATGGTCAACGCCACCGAGAAGATCGACGCGGAGAGCGTCCCCGAGCTGGCGGAGGGGGTGGCGATGCTGGGCGGCGAGGCCAGGGCACGCCACGTCTACACCCTTCCCGGGGCCGCTGGTCAGGTGCTCGACGCCTGGCGGGAGACGCTGGGCGACAAGGCATGGGTGGTGTCGCGTGAGGAGGCGGTCGAGTCGGGCTGGTTCGGCCCCCGCGTACGCGCATCGTGGCTCGCCCGCATCGGCGACGTCGTGGCCGTCCCCCGCACCGACCTGGCCATCACCGCTCCCGGCAGGCACCCGGTCGAGGCGCGGTTCGTCGGTTACCACGGCTCGCTGACGGTCGCAGAACAGCACGTCCCGCTCTTGGAGGTACGCCCGTGACAAGCCCGCTCATCACACCCGCCGCGCTCGCGGAGCTCGCCGGCCGTGGCGAGGTCACCGTGCTCGATGTGCGCTGGCGGCTCGGCGGGCCGCCCGGCATCGAGTCCTACCGCGAGGGTCACATCCCGGGCGCCGTCTACTGCGACCTCGACACCGACCTGGCCGGCCCGCCCGGCACCGGCGGGCGGCATCCGCTGCCCGGTGCGGAGGCGTTCCAGAGCGCGATGCGGCGGCTCGGCGTCTTCGACGGCCGTCCGGTGGTCGTGTACGACGACGCGGCCGCCACGGTCGCCGCCCGCGCCTGGTGGACGCTGCGCTACTTCGGCCATCAGAACGTCCGCGTGCTCGACGGCGGCCTGCCCGCCTGGATCGCGGCCGGTCACCCGGTCACCAAGGAGGTGCCCGCGCCGGTCGAGGGCGACTTCACCGCACGGCCCGGCGGCATGCCGATGCTGTCGGCCGACGAGGCGGGCGAGCTGGCCGGGCGCGGCGTGCTGCTGGACGCCCGCGCCGCCGAGCGCTACCGCGGCGAGGTGGAGCCCGTCGATCCCGTGGCCGGGCACGTCCCCGGTGCGGTCAGCGCCCCGACCACCGACAACGTCGGCCCCGACGGGCGCTTCCTGACGCCCGATGAGCTGCGGTCGAGGTTCGCCGGGCTGGGCGTCGGCGAGGGGACGCGGGCGGGCGCGTACTGCGGCTCCGGCGTGACGGCCGCGCACGAGGTGCTGGCGATGGAGATCGCGGGCCTGCCGGCGGCGCTGTACGTCGGCTCCTGGTCCGACTGGGTCAGCGATCCGAACCGCCCCGTCGCCACCGGCACCGGCTGAGCGGCGCCTGGCTCCGCTCGGGGCGTCTGGCCTCGGAGGGCTGGGCTCAGTAGAGCGGGAAGTCGCCGGCGCCGAAGCAGACGAAGCCGGCCTCGCCGGTCTTGGCCGCCGCGCACGCCAGCGCCGCGTCGGGCGCCTGCCCGGCCGCGAGGAGCTCGTGGAAGGCGCTCATCACCGCCCGTGCCTCCTCGTCGCCAATCGGCACCATGCCGGCGATCACGCACGACGAGCCTTTCGCCAGGAACGTCCCGGGCAGGCCGAGCGGCGCGCCCTCCATGGGCGTCCGCGACATCCCGGAGTTGCACGCCGACAGCACCACCAGTCCCGGCGTCCGGGGCAGTTCAAGCAGGTCGTACGCCATGAGCGCGCCGTCCTCCAGCGTGATGCCCGATCCCAGCGGGGTGCGGGCGTGGAACGTCCCGTGCGCCGCCAGGTGGACGACGTCGGCCGTGGACAGCGCCTCCCGCACCGGCCCCACCCGCCCCTCGGTGAGCCGGCCGCCGGGGTGGCAGCCCACGACGTGGGCCACCTCGGCGCGGGCGTGCTCCAGCTCCGGCCCCGCCGCGGCCACCACCACGGGCGGACTCCCGGCCGGGCGGGCGGCCGCGTCGGCCTGCGCGTGGGCGCCGCCGCGACGGGCGGCCGCGTGCGCGTGGGCGCCGGCGCGGGTCCGCAGCCAGGCGGCGGTGCCGGCGGCCACGCTCACCGGGCGTTCGCGCAGGGCGGGCAGCGCGCCCCAGGGAAGCTTGTGCAGGGCCGCGACCGGCACGATGACGAGCGGCCGATCACCGAGGTCGGCCAGGAGAGGCCGCAGGGCGAGCTCTTCGAGCGCGACGGCGGCCGCCTCGGTGTCGTGGCGCCGGGTCGGGCGGCGCAGGGCGTACCGCAGGCGCAGGATCGCCTCGCCGACCTCCTGCAGGTCGCCGATCCGCCGCAGCAGCAGGTGCCGCTCGGTGATCACGACGGCGAGCAGCGTGCCGCGGTCGGCCACGTACTCGACCAGAGCGCCCTGCCCCAGCTCCGCCCGCACCCGGTCGGGGTCGGGGAGCGCGCTCGCGCAGGCGGGGGAGGCGACGGCCCGCCAGCGTTCCGCCCACTCGAACACGGTGCCCGCGCTGCCCTCCCGTACGGCCAGCTCCAGCCCGAACGCCGCCAGCCGCTCACCCGACCTGGCCGCGTGCGCGCGCAGCGACGGGTCGTCGAACCCCTCCACGCGCCCGCTCACCTCGGCCAGCCCGTCGCGTACGGCGGCGAAGGCCCCGGCGGGGTCGTCCAGGAGCGCCGACTTGAGCGCGAGCGCGTGCCGGCGCACCGTTCCCGGGATCAACGCGGCCCGCACCGTCTCGCAGCCCGGCGCCCGTCCGGCCGCCTCGGTGAGGTGGGTGAGCTGGTCGAGGGCCGTGCGCCGGTCGTTCAGGGCGAGCGCCGTCTCGGCCGCGACCAGCCGCAGCGCCGCCGCGACGGCGACGTGCGCGTCGCACTCCTCCAGCTCTCCGGCGCACTCGACCAGCTCCCTGAGCAGCTCGCGGGTGGCCGGCCCGAGCGCCAGCCGGGAGCGCAGCACCACCTCCCTGGCCAGCGGCAGCCACGTCGTGCGCTGCTGCGCCGCGAACTCGGCGGCGGCCTGCTCGGCCACCTGCAGGGCCCGGTGCGGGTCTCCGGTGAGCAGCTCCACCTGGGCGAGCTTCAGCCGCGCCTCGGCCAGCGCCACCAGCGCCCCCGACGCCTCCAGGTCGGGTACGGCGAGGTCCAGCATCGCCCTGGCCTCGCCCGGCTGGTTCACCGCCAGGAGGGCGTCGGCGAAGTCGGCCCGCATCGTGGCCAGCCGTTCAGGGAAGCCGAAGAGGGCGTCCTCGGCCTCGTGGTAGTGCGTGAAGGCGGCGGCGAGGTCGCCGCGGCGTACGGAGAGAAAGGGCAGGTTGGCGGCGGACAGCCGGGCGAGGTGCCGCAGCCCGGCCTCCTTGGCGATGCGCAGGCATTCGGTGAGGTCGCGCAGCGCCGCGTCCCAGTCGCCCCGGTACGAGTGGATGAGCCCCCGGTTGAGCAGCCCGCCGGCGAGGAACCTGCGGTCGTCCATCGTGCCCGGCGCGTCCGCGAGCGCCCGTATCGCGCGGTCGCAGGACGCGATGGCCTCCTGGTGACGGCCCAGCCGGGCGAGCGCGACCGCGCGCTGCGTGTCGAGCTTGGCGCGGTCGATCGGCGACAGGTACGCCCGGGCCAGGGCGGCCACGCGCAGCGCCTGGAGCGGCCGGCCGCGCTCGGTGCGTACGGTCACCAGCGACAGCCGCGCCTGCGCGACCCGCTCGGGCGGAGCGTCCGGCAGGGCGATGGCCTCCAGCAGGTGGCGTTCGGCGCTCTCCAGGTCGCCCAGCTCGCGCGCGGCCAGCGCCATCGACCGCAGCGCCACGGCCTCGGCCTCGGGACACCCCTCGCGCTGGGCGGCCTCCCTGATGGCGCCGGCGGCCCGCAGCGCGTGGTCCGGCTCGTCCAGGGAACGCGTCATCGCGTCCTCCGCCGCCTGGACGAGCGGATGAAGGGTCAGGGGCGGATGCGCACCCACGTGGTCTGTACGGGCGCGTGCCCCGGCCGGTGGCACACCACGCTCAGCCACCCGGGCGGCAGGCCCGTGGCGACGAAGTGGCCGGTGGGGGCGATGCGCCGGGTCAGGGTCAGGTGCGGGGACCGTACGTCGACGAGCGCGCCGTCGCCGGGGTAGGGGGAGATGTGACCGGCGACGTCGATGAGCCCGTCGCCCTCGGTCACCTCCAGGTCGAACGTGAGGCCGGCGGCGATGAACCGCACCAGATGGGAGCTGTCGCTGTCGCGCACGCTGCGGATCGCGGCGGACTCGGTGTGGGCGGCGGTCACGGCCATCGGGACCCGGAGCCGGTAGGCGTCACGTGCGGCGGCGGACACGTGACCCGGGATCGGGTCGTTCCCGGCGGCCAGCCGGAGGGCCGCCAGGAAGTACTCGTCGTTGATCATTGCGCTGTCTCCTGTAGTGAGAGCAGAGTGCGCAGTTTCTCCAGGCAGCGAGCCTTGGTCGGCCCGACGCTGCCGTCGGGCAGCCCGAGCCGTGACGCCACCTGCTGGTTGCCGACCTCGTACGCGACAAGTTCCAGGATCGAGCGGCAGGGTTCTTGGAGTGTGGAGACCGTCTTCCAGAGCCGGCGCCGCCCGTCGGCCTCGAGCACGGCGGCGGCCGGGTCGGGCTCGTCGACCGGCTCGGTCACGGAGACGAGAGGCGGCTCCTTGCGCTGCATGGCAAGGGCCTCGCGACGAACGGTGGTCACGAGCCAGCCGCCCACGCTCGCCGGTTCCCTGATGTCGTGCAGATGCTGCAGCAGGCGGAGCCAGGCGCCCTGGACCGCGTCTGCGGCGTCGACCGGGCTCAGGCCGCAGGCGCGGGCCACCGCCCACATGCGCGGCCCGTACCTCGCTTCGAGCTCGTCCCATGCGGCCCGGTCGCCCTTGGCCGCGGCCGCGAGCAGCTCCGCTGGATCACGCAGATCCCGCATACGGCCTCCTTCCGCCCGGCTCGGGGAGGCGATCATGCCTCCCCGTGATGGTCCGGGGACTGAGCGTAAACTCTACAGACTCGCCGGGAAGAGGACCCCCAGATCCTGAATTTGCGGGGTCGCCTCGGAGTTCAGCAGGCCATCGATCCACTGCCGTGCGGGCTCGGTCTTGGCGGCGTCGGCGATGGCTCCGGCCACCAGCGCCGTGGCGAACGACGTGCCGCTCCACGCCGCGTATCCCTCGAAGTCGCCGGTGTGCAGGTAGCTGCTGGTCAGCCAGTCGCCCCGGGCGCAGGCGTCCACCCACGTGCCGTAGCCGGAGTAGGGGGCCCGGCACAGCTGGGAGGCGTCCACGGCGGCCACGCCGACCACGAAGGGCAGGGCCGCGGGCCAGAACGGCCGGTCGGACGCGGTGTTGCCGGCGCAGGCCACGGTCACCGTGCCCACCGGCGTGGCCCCCAGCGCGGCGATGGCGTCCGACAGCAGGGGCGGTGGCCGGTCGTCGAAGGTGTAGCCGCCGAACGACAGGTTGAGCACGTGGGGCGGGCGTTCCCGCATGCGGTGCAGCGCGCGGACGACGGTCGCCTCGTCGGTCACGCCGTCGCCGTCGAGCACCCGGTGCACGCGCAGCGACACGCCCGGGGCGCGCCGGGTCAGCAATCCGGCGATGAACGTGCCGTGGCCCGCCTGCTGGCCCTCCATGGCGTCGGCATCCTGAGGGCCGAGCCTGGCGTACCAGCCGCTGCCCGCCCACCACGGGTGCTTGGCCACGCCGGTGTCGAGCAACCCCACGACGACGTCGGTGCGCGGCCGGTGATGCGGCCGGTAGCCGATCGGGGGCGTGGGGAAGGGCCGTGAGGCCGGGCCGCCGAAGAACAGCGGCTGGCCGCGGAAGACGTGGTTGGGGGAGGCGCGCAGGCCTTGGTCGCGCAGCTCGGCGGTGAGCTCGCACGGATCGACGCCGTCGGCCAGGTGGACGACGCAGACGCCGTCGGCCTCGGAGACCGCCTGGGTCCATCGGCTCGCGGCGGACAGCGCACTGCGGTCGGTCAGCACCTGACGTGGGCGGACGAACGCCTCCCCGACTGATTGGATGTCCATGAGCCGGTATCTTTCCTTGGGAGGCGACCTGTCACCCGCCACTTCCGCACCAAGTTGGTATGGCCCCCCTCTGGTGCCGAATAGCGACCGACGGTAGTCTCTCCCTAGTCACTTGTGATCATCCCGGGACGAGGCCGTTGGGGAAGGCGCACCTCGTACCGAACGGGAGGTCCGGTGTCTGCTCGTGGCGTTCTTTACGTCCACTCGGCTCAGCCCGCGCTGTGCCCTCACATCGAATGGGCAGTCGCGGGTGTCCTTGGCGTGCCCGTAGACCTGACGTGGACTCCGCAGCCCGCCGCGCCCAATGTCGTGCGGGCCCAGGCGGAGTGGGAGGGACGGCCTGGCATCGCGGCGGCCATCGCCTCCTCCCTCATGGGTTGGCAGCGCCTCAGGTTCGAGATCACCGAGGATGCCTCACCCGGGGTCGACGGCTCCCGCCATGCCTACACGCCGTCGCTCGGCCCGTTCACGGCCGTGATCGGCGCGAACGGCGACATCATGATCCCTGAAGACCGGCTGCGCACCGCGATGATGATGGCCGCGCAGGGGCGGTGCGTGCTCGAAGACGAGCTGGACAAGCTGCTGGGCCGGCCGTGGGATGAGGAGCTGGAGCCGTTCCGGTACGCCGGGGACGGCGCGCCCGTCAGGTGGCTGCACGCGGCCGTGTGATCGCGGGGGGCGAGGCGGCCGGGGTGCGAGGGAGGCTCCCCGCGCGCCCCGCCCCGCCGCCTGGCGCGTGACGAACGCCGGTCAAACGCCTGTGACACGTAGGAGAACCCTGATCAGTCTGAAGAGCGCCTGCTGCTCGTAGAGAGCGCCTGTGAAAGACGAACGAGGCCCCGCACCGTCCTTCCGGTGCGGGGCCTCGTTCGTTTCGCTTCAGAGCGGCTTGGGAGCCCTCACAGCGGGATGTTGCCGTGGGCACCCCTGGCCGGCGTGGCCTGGGCGAGCACCTTGGCGATCGCGCCGCGCGTCTCCGCGGGCTTGATCACCTCGTCGATGACGCCCAGCTCCTGGGCCCTGACCAGACCGCCGGCGAGCTGCTTGTGCTCCTCGGCCAGGCGCTGCTCCAGCTCGGCCCGCTCCTCCTCGGGGACGGCGGCGAGCTCGCGGCGCTTGAGCACGCGCACCGCGGCCACCTCGCCCATGACCGCCACCTCGGTGGTCGGCCAGGCGAAGACCTTGGTGGCGCCGAGCGCGCGGGAGTTCATCGCGATGTACGCGCCGCCGTACGCCTTCCTGGTGATCAGCGTGACCCGCGGCACCGACGCCTCGGCGAAGGCGTGCAGCAGCTTGGCGCCGCGCCGGACCACGCCGTCGTGCTCCTGGCCGACGCCGGGCAGGTAGCCGGGCACGTCCACCAGCACGACCAGCGGCACACCGAACGCATCGCACATGCGGACGAAGCGGGCGGCCTTCTCGGCGGAGGTCGCGTCGAGGCAGCCGCCGAGCCGCATCGGGTTGTTGGCGATCACGCCGACCGTGCGCCCGCCCATGCGGCCGAGCGAGGTGACGATGTTGGGCGCCCACTTGGGGTGCAGCTCCAGGCCGGGCTCGTCGAGCAGGCCGTTGACCAGCGGCTTGACGTCGTAGGCGCGGCGCGCGGACTCGGGCAGCAGGGACGAGAAGTCGACCTCGCCGATCTCTCCGAGGCGGATGCGGCCCTGGTGGCCGAGGAGCGTGGCGAGCTTGCGCGCCTTGACGAAGGCGTCGGTCTCGGTCTTGGTGACGATGTGGGCCACGCCGCTGCGCTTGGCGTGCGGCTCCGGCCCGCCGAGCGCGGCGGCGTCGACGCTCTCGCCGGTGACGCTGCGGACGACGTCGGGGCCGGTGACGAAGATGCGGCCGGTGTCGGCCAGGATGACGAGGTCGGTGAGCGCGGGACCGTAGGCGGCGCCGCCTGCGGCGGGGCCGACCACCACGGAGATCTGCGGCACGATGCCGGACGCCTTGGTCATGGCGGTGAAGACCCGGCCGACCGCGTGGAGCGACTCGACGCCCTCGGTGAGGCGGGCACCGCCGGAGTGCCAGATGCCGATGATCGGCACCCGCTCGCGGACGGCGACGTCGTAGGCGTGCACGATGTGCTCGCAGCCCTCGCCTCCCATGGCGCCGCCCTGGACGCGGGCGTCGCTGCAGAACGCGACGACGGGGACGCCCTCGACGCGGCCCGTGGCGGCCAGCGCGCCGCTGTTGTCCTGGGGCGTGATCAGCCGCAGCGAGCCCTCGTCGAGCAGCGCGGTCAGGCGGACGACGGGATCGCGGGGATCAGCGGGCTCCTGATCGGAGCCCTCGCTCACCACCCGGTTGTCGAGCACGGTCATTTAAGCCCCCTTAAAGACGACGGCCACGTTGTGACCGCCGAACCCGAACGAGTTGTTGACCGCGGCGATATCGCCGGCAGGCAGCTCGCGGTTCGCCTCGTGGACGAGGTCGACCTCGATGCCGTCGTCGAGGTCGTCGATGTTGATCGTGCGCGGGACGATCCGCTCGTGCAGCGCCTTGATGGTGAAGACCGACTCGATGCCGCCGGCTCCGCCGAGCAGGTGTCCCGTCATGGACTTGGTGGAGGTGACGAGCGGGTGGCTGCCGATGGCCTTGGCGATGGCCTGCACCTCGCCGACGTCGCCTGCCGGGGTCGAAGTGGCGTGGGCGTTGACGTGCTTGACGTCGATGCCGGAGATGTCGGCGTCCGTGAGCGCCATCGTCATCGCCATGATCTGGCCGCGGCCCTCAGGCTCCGGCTGGGTGATGTGGTGCGCGTCGGCGGAGTAGCCGACGCCCGCGCAGTAGGCGTAGATGCGCGCGCCGCGCGCCTTGGCGAACTCCTCCGACTCCAGCACGACGACGCCCGCGCCCTCGCCCAGCACGAAGCCGTCGCGAGCGCGGTCCCACGGGCGGGAGGCGCCCTCGGGGTCGTCGTTGCGGGTGGACATGGCCCGCGCGGCGGCGAAGGCGGCGATGTTGAGCCCGTGGATGGCGGCCTCGGTGCCGCCCGCCACGACCACGTCGGCGCGGCCGGCCCTGATCATGTCGAGCGCGTAGCCGATGGCCTCGGCGCCGGACGCGCAGGCCGACACCGTGGCGTGCACGCCCGCCTGGGCGCCCAGGTCGAGCCCGACCCAGGCGGCCGGGCCGTTGGGCATGAGCATCGGCACGGTGAACGGCGACAGCCGGTTCCATCCGCGCTCGCGGTAGGTGTCGTAGGCCGACAGCGTGGTGTTGATGCCGCCGATGCCGCTGGAGACCACGACGCCCAGCCGCTCGGGCGCCACCTCGGGGGCGCCGGCGTCCTGCCAGGCCTCGCGGGCGGCGACCAGGGCGAACTGCTCGCTGCGGTCGAGCCGCCGGGCCTCGGGCCGCGGCAGCACCTCGGTGGGATCGACCGCGGCCGTCCCCGCGAACTTCACGGGGACGGTGTCGACCCAGTCGGTCTCCAGGGTCTTGACGCCCGACCGACCGGCGAGGAGCGCCGACCAGGTCGAGGTGACGTCTCCACCGACGGGCGTCGTCGCGCCAAGCCCGGTGACGACGACACGTACCCGGTTCGCACTCACGTTTCGCGCTCCTTGCTGGTCAGTGATCGGTTGATCGATGAAACAATCCGAGGTCAGCCCTGGATGAAGTTGAGGACGTCCTTGACCGTCTTCAGGTTCTTGAGCTGGTCGTCGGGAATCTCGACGCCGAACTCGTCCTGGGCGGCCACGGCGATCTCGACCATGGACAGGGAGTCGATGTCGAGGTCGTCCACGAAGCTCTTCTCGGGGGTCACCTCCGAGGCCGGAATGCCGGTGATCTCGTTGATGATCTTGCCGAGGCCTTCGAGGATCTCCTGCTCGGTGGCAGCCATGTCGCTAGTTCTCCTTTGATTTCCTGGGTTCTGTACGGGCGATGCCGCACAAGTCTGGAAGGGCGAGCGGGACCCCGTCAGGGGATCTCGATCACCTGTCCGGCGTACGTCAGACCCGCGCCGAAGCCGAGCACCAGCGCCAGGCCACCCGACTGCACTTCGCCGCGCTCCAGCATGCGCGAGAGCGCGAGCGGGATGGAGGCGGCCGAGGTGTTGCCGGCGTGGACGATGTCGCGGGCGATGACGGCCTTGTCGGCGCCCAGCTTACGGGCGATCGACTCGACGATGCGCAGGTTGGCCTGGTGAGGCACGAACGCGGCGAGCTCCGACGGATCGACGCCGGCGCGCCGGCAGGCCTCGAGCGCCACCGGGTGCAGGGCGGTGGTGGCCCACCGGAAGACGGTCTGGCCCTCCTGGTGGAGGCTCTCGTTGCGGTTTTTGACGTAGATGGCGTCGGCCTTGTCGCCGGCGCTGCCCCACACGACGGGGCCGATGCCGGGCGTCTCGGCCGGGCCGACGACCGCCGCGCCGGCGCCGTCGGCGAAGATCACGGCCGTGGAGCGGTCGGTCCAGTCGACCCACTGCGACAGCTTCTCGGCGCCGATGACCAGGACGTGCTTGGCCGAGCCGCCGCGCACGGCGGCGCTCGCGGTGCCGAGCGCGTAGCAGAAGCCGGCGCAGGCGGCGTTGATGTCGAAGGCGCCGGGCGCGGTGATGCCCAGGCGGTGCGCCACGACGGCCGAGGCGTTGGGGATCTGGGTCTCCATCGTGCAGCTCGCCACGATGACGAGGTCGATGTCGTCGGGCGTCAGGCCGCTGGCCGCGAGCGCCTTGCCGCCGGCGATGGTGGCCATGTCCTCGACGGTCTCGGCGGGGGAGGCGATCCTGCGCTCCTTGATGCCGACCCGGGACTGGATCCACTCGTCGTTGGTGTCCATGGTCTTGGCCAGGTCGTCGTTGGTGACGACGTTGGCCGGCTGGTAGTGGCCGAAGGCCAGCACCCTGGCGCCGGGAACGATGTCGGGGATCTTCATGGGATCAGCTCCCTGGCCGCTTCGAGGTCGTCGGGGGTCTTCAGCGCCACGGTGCGCACGCCGCGCAGCCCGCGCTTGGCGAGGCCGGTCAGCGTGCCGCCGGGCAGCAGCTCGATCATGTCGGTCACGCCGAGCGCGGCCATGGTCTCCATGCAGGAGTCCCACCTGACGGGGCTGCTCACCTGCTTGACCAGCTTCTGCAGGAACTCGGCGCCGCTCGCGACGGCCTGGCCGTCGGCGTTGGACAGCAGCGTGACCTCGGGGTCGGCGGGCTCGACGGCCTCGGCCGCGGCGCGCAGGCTCTCGACCGCCGGTGCCATGTGGTGGGTGTGGAACGCTCCCGCCACCTTCAGCGGGATGAGGCGGGCGCGGGCCGGCGCGTCCTCCTTGAACGCGGCGAGCTGCTCGAGCGTGCCGCCCGCCACGATCTGGCCGGCGCCGTTGATGTTGGCGGGGGTCAGGCCGTGCTTTTCGATGGCCGCGAGCACGTCGGACTCGACGCCGCCGAGCACCGCGGTCATGCCGGTCTCGGTGACGGCGGCCGCCTTGGCCATGGCCTTGGCGCGCTCGCGGACGAGGGCCAGCGCCTGCTCGGGGGTGAGCACCCCGGCGAGCGCGGCGGCGGCGAACTCGCCGACGCTGTGGCCCGCCAGCACGTCGGGGCGCGCGCCGAGCACCTCGGCGGCGGCCAGCGCGGCGGCGACGAGGAGCGGCTGGGCCACGGCGGTGTCGCGGATCTCGTCGGCCCCAGCGGTGGTGCCGTAAGCGATCAGGTCGAGCTCTACGACGTCGGACCAGGCGCCGAGCCGGTCGGCGAAGCCGGGCAGCTCGAGCCAGGGAGTCAGGAAGCCCGGTGTCTGGGCACCTTGGCCCGGGGCGACGAGTACAAGCACAAAAACCACCTTGCCCTGTAGAACTTCGACACGCGGATAGAGATCCGTACGAACTTTGTCCGGGGTGATTTGTAGGTTCCCTACAGTGGGAGTTTCGGCGGCATTACGTTAGCGATCGCCATGTTTCGGCGTTTTCGGACAGCCTGCCGAGGATGAGACCCACCTGCAGAGTGAACGCCGAGCGGCCCTCGGTCGGCTGGTAACCGGTCAGCTCGGTGATCTTCTTGAGGCGGTAGCGCACGGTGTTGGGGTGGACGAACAGCAACCGCGCCGTCGCCTCCAGCGAGGTACCCTGCTCCAGGTACGTCGCCAGCGTGTCGAGCAGCGGCGTGCCGGCCAGCGGCAGATAGACGTTCTCGATGAGCTGCTGCCTGGCATCGGCGTCGCCGTCGAGCGCCCGCTCGGCCAGCAGGTCCTCGGCGTGCACCGGCCGGGGCGCGTCGGGCCAGCCGCAGGACGCCTTGAGCCCGGCCAGCGCCGCCCTGGCCGACCTGGCGGCGGCGTGCAGGTCGGGCACCTCGGGCCCGATGACGATGGGGCCCACCCCGAACCTGGACACGACCTGCTTGGCGGCGTCGTTGGCGTTGCTCGCCCCGCCCACGATCACGATCAGCCGGTCGGCCTGGACCCCGGCCAGCAGGTCCATGCCGATGCGCCGGCCCTTCTCGCGCAGGCCGTCGATGACCGCGCGCGGGTCGCCGTCGGGCGCGTTTCCGGCGATGACCACCACGGGGGAGGAGGTCCAGCCGAGCGCGGCGGCCCAGGAGTGCAGGCCGTCGTCCACCTCGCCGCGGACGAGCGCGTCGACGATCAGCGCTTCGAGCCGGGCGTCCCACGAGCCTCTGGCCTCGGCCTCGCGGGCGTAGACCTGGGCGGCGGCGAAGGCGACGTCGCGCGTGTAGCGCAGCATCGCCTGCTGGAGCTGGTCCTCGCCGCCGGGTGCGGCCAGCTCGTGGGTGCGCGCCTCGACGACCTCGACGACGACCCTGACGACGTCGACGGTCTGCTGGAGCGAGATGGAGCGCTTGAGCTCGCGCGGTGCCGTACCGAAGAACTCGATGCTGGGCGTGGGACGGTTCTCGCCGGCGTGCTGGAACCATTCGACGAACGCCGCGATGCCGGCCTGGGCCACCAGCCCCACCCACGAGCGGTCCTCCGCGCTGAGCGCGCGGAACCACGGCAGCTGCTCGTCCATGCGCGCCATCGCCGCGGTGCCGAGCGCGCCCATGGCGCGCTCGAGCCTTCGTGTGGTGTCCTCCCGGGTCCGGTCTCTCACGACTCCTAGAGTGCCAGGTCCCCCGGATGTCCGGAACGGCGGTCCGCGCCGCGGCGGGATGGCGGATCAGATGACCGCGACCGCCGTGATCAGGCCGATCGCGACGTGCGTGGTCGCGAGCAGCCGGGCGCCCGGCTGCAGCTCCGGCTCCTTGACGAGCTCCCGGACGGAGACGCCGACGACCTTGTCGAACAGCAGCATCGCCAGCGTCTGGACCACGATGCCGACCAGGCCGAACACCGCCGTCCTCGCCAGCCCTTCGGACAGCAGGCCGCCGGACGCCCAGATGGAGGCGGCCACGATGAGGCCGATCGCGATCATCGCGGAGGTGGCGAGCAGGGTGGCGTTGGGGTTGCGCTCGGAGCGGATGACCTGGCTGAGCTTGCCCGGCGTGGCCAGGTCGATCACGTAGAAGCCGATGATCATCAAGATGACGCCGACGGCGGCGTACGCGGCGATGGTGCCCGAGCCACGGGCGAGGTTCTCAAGGAGGGTCACTGCAGTTCCATTCGAACAAAGAACACGGGTCGGGACAGGTCAGTCAGCTCAGTCAGCTCGGTCGGCTCAGCCGGCGATGCGGTGCGGGACGAAGGAGGAGGTGTCGTCGGTGATGTAACCGGTCGTCTCCCTGATGCCGAGCCCGGCCGCCGCGTCGGCGACCACCCAGGCGCCCAGCACCGGCCGCTGCCCATCGAACACCGGCAGCGGCTCGAAGCCCTGATGCACGTAGCCTTCGCGGCCGTACATGCCGGGCGTCTCCTGGACGCCGTCCGGGGTCACGATGCGCATCGACGCGCCCTCCCTGCCGAGCAGCGGCTTGGAGATGAACGAGGTCAGCTCGCGCGGCCCGTCGAGGTAGGCGGGCAGCAGGTTGGGGTGGCCCGGGTTGAGCTCCCACAGCACGGCCAGCAGCGCCTTGTTGGACAGCAGCACCTTCCACAGCGGCTCGAGCCACGTGCCGTAGCGTACGGCGTGCCGGCCGAACTCGTCGGTCAGCATCCACTCCCACGGGTACAGCTTGAACGTCGAGCGCATCACGCGGCCTTCGACGTCCACGAAGCAGCGGTTGAGCGGATCCCAGCCGATGTCCTCCATGGCGATGGCCACGGTCTCGATGCCCGCCTGCTCGGCCGTCTCCTGCAGGTAGGCGACGGTCATGGCCTCCTCGCCGGTCTCGTCGGCGTTGGTGAAGGCGAAATGGGTGGGGCCGGGCGGCAGGCGCAGCTCGCGCCAGCGGTCGATGAGCCGCTCGTGCACCGAGTTCCACTGGTCGTCGCCGGGGAAGACGTCCTGCAGCCAGAACCACTGCACGACCGAGGACTCCACCAGCGACGTGGGCGTGTCGGCGTTGTACTCCAGCAGCTTGGCCGGGCCGGTGCCGTCGTAGCGCAGGTCGAAGCGGGCGTACAGGTGGTCGTCGCGGCGCTCCCACGAGCGGGCGACCGCCTCCCAGGCCCACTCGGGGATGGCGAAGTCGGCGAAGCGGCCGGTGGCGACCACGTGGTCGGCGGCCTGGAGGCACATCTGGTGCAGCTCCTCGACCTGGCTCTCCAGCTCTTCGACCTCGTCCATGGAGAAGACGTAGTGCACGGACTCGTCCCAGTACGGGCGGCTCAGCCCGGCCGGGTGGGCGGCGCGGTGATAGGCCAGGCCGTGGCCCTCGATGATCTTCTCCCAGCCCTCCCTGGGCGCGGAGTGCTCGCGGCGCATCGCTCAGCTCCCGGTGCCCCAGCCGCGGCCGCCGAAGCCGCCTCGCTGGATCGACTTGCCGCTCCTGCTGTTGATGGTCACGTTGGACGGCTTGAGCGTGGTGCCGTCCATGACCCGGTTGCCGATGCGGCGGCCGCCGTAATACCAGACGTACGCGCCGTGGGAGCCGGTGTAGGGGCGGCCGTGGCCACCGTGGTAGTCATCGTCGTCGTAGTAGCGATAGCGGGTCGAGGACCCGTCGTCGTCGCAGTAGGAGTCGTCCACGACCAGGTAGCCGTCGGCGGACGCGGAGCTCGCGGGGCTGGCCGTGAGCGGCGCCCCGCCGTCGGTCGGGGTGGGGGAGGAGCTCGCCGATGAGGTCGGGGAGGGCGTCGGGCTGGAGCTCTCACCGGAGGCCGTCGGTGTGGGGGAGGCCGTCGGGGTGGCCGTGAAGTCGCCGTAGCCGGGTGGCGGGTCGCCTTCCAGCAGAATGCAGTCGGCCGTGACCTGCTCGTCGTCGTCGACCGCCGCGCAGTAGCCCACGACCATCACCGACAGGACGCCGAGAACGGTCAACGGGATCACTTTGGACGACTTGCGTGGCGGTTGCTCGGACGCCTTCGACGGCTGTGGCATGAAACTCCTGCTTTCCTGAGCCGATCACACTAGCGGCGGCCCTTGCCCCCGATCAATGGTTCCCGGCAGATTTGCCCTGTTCAGAGTTGGTGCTCCCAGTCTTCGCCCTGCTGGGTAGGACTGGACGCATGGATCCCGTCGAGGCCCTGCGCGAGATCGCCTTTCTCCTCGAGCGCGCGGGTGAGCCCCCGTACCGCGTGCGTGCCTTTCGCCGCGCCGCCGCGGTGATCGACGAGCTGTCCCCGCAAGAGCTCGCCCGTCTCACCCGCGACGGCGGGCTCGGTGGTCTCCCCGGGATCGGGAAGGTCACCGCCCTCGTGGTCAACGAAAGTGTCAATGGTCAGGTTCCTACTTATTTGCGGCGATTGCGAGCGACTGCGGACGTTCAGCTCGACGAGGAGACCGCCCGGCTGCGGGCGGCGCTCAAAGGCGACCTGCACAGCCACTCCGACTGGTCGGACGGCGGCTCGCCGATCGAGGAGATGGCGAGGGCCGCCATGGCGCTCGGGCACGACTACTGGGCGCTGACCGACCACTCGCCGCGCCTCACCGTCGCCAAAGGGCTCTCGGCCGAGCGGCTGGAGCAGCAGCTCGACGAGGTGGCCGCGCTCAACGAGCGGCTCGCGCCGTTTCGGATCCTGACCGGCATCGAGGTGGACGTGAACCCCGACGGCTCACTCGACCAGAAGCCCGAGCTGCTCGACCGGCTGGACGTCGTGGTCGCCAGCGTGCACTCCCACCTGCGCATGGGCTCCGACGACATGACCCGGCGCATGGTCACCGCCATCGCCGATCCCCGCGTGGACGTGCTCGGCCACTGCACCGGGCGCATCGTCCAGGCCGGCGGCAGGCGCGGGGCCAGGCGGCCCGAGTCGGAGTTCGAGGCCGAGCTGGTCTTCGAGGCCTGCCGCCGGTTCGGGGTCGCGGTCGAGATCAACTCGCGGCCCGACCGGCTCGATCCGCCCAAGCGGCTGATGCGGCTGGCGTACGAGATGGGCTGCCTGTTCGCGATCGACTCCGACGCGCACGCGCCGGGGCAGCTCGACTGGCAGCGCTTCGGCTGCGAACGGGCCGCCAGATGCGGCATCGAGGCGGAGCGCATCATCAACACCTGGCCGCTCGACCGCCTCCTGGAGTGGACCCGCACCTGACCCGCACCGCCCGGCGCGGTGAACGCGCACTCGGCTCACCTGGTGTGGTGGACGTGCCCGGCTCGGCCTGGTGCGGTGGACGCGCCGGGCTCGCCTGGTGCGGTGAATGCGCCTGGCTCGCCTGGTGTGGGCGCGCACCTGGCCCGTCCGTTCCCGGCCGCGGGCGCCTGGTCGCCCGCCCTGCGCACGCCGCGCGTCTCCGCCGCCGCCTCGCCCGCTGGACCGGGCGCGCCTTCGCGCGGAAGATCCGCCTCTCGTCACGTGGAGGGAGAAGCCGGGCGGCGCTCGCCTGAAGCGCCGTGCTCCTCTTCGATGGAGGGGGCTCTGGCGGCGCGCTCCGACGAGACGGAGGTGCTTCAGGGGTGGGCGGGGTGCTCCGGTGGGACGGAGACGTTCCGGCGTAGCGGTGGCGCTTCGGGGGTGGCGGGTGCTCTGGCGGGACGGAGGCGTTCCGGCGGTTGCGGGGTGCGCTGGCGGTGGCGGTGGCGTGAGAACTCTATGGCGGCGGGGTTATCCGGGCGTCGCGAGGCCGCCGCGAGGCACGCGATTGTCGGTGGTGGCGCGTAGCGTTCCGGCTGTGAACCGTACCGACCGGCTCTACGCGCTCGTCGAAGAGCTGCGCGCCATCGCGCCCCGCTGCCGCTCGGCCCGCGAGCTGGCCGAGCGGTTCGAGGTGAGCGTGCGCACGATCGAGCGCGACATCACCGCGCTGCAGGAGTCGGGCGTGCCGATCTACGCCGAGCCTGGCCGCAAGGGCGGCTACGCCATCGACAGGAAGGTGTCGCTTCCCCCGCTCAACTTCACGCCCGCCGAGGCCGTCGCCATCGCGGTGGCGCTCAGCAGGGCGGGCGACCAGCCGTTCGGCCGCCAGGCCCGCAGCGCGTTACGCAAGGTGGTGGCCGCCATGCCGGGCCCCGAGGGCGAGCTGGCCAGAGAGCTGGCCCGCCGCGTGCTGCTCGCCAGGCCGCGCTCGGAGCCGGGTGAGGAGATCCGGCCGCTGGGCGGCGAGGGCATCTCCAGGGCCATCGAGGAGGCGCTGCTGCGCCGCCGGGTGCTCAGGCTCGACTACGCCGACGCCAAGGGCGCGCTGACCACGCGCGACGTCGAGCCCGGGGTGTTCCTGGGCGGGCGCGGCGGGTTCTGGTACCTCGTGGGGTGGTGCCGCCTGCGCGACGACGTACGCGTCTTCCGCCTCGACCGCATCGCGTCCGCCACCGTCACCGCAGAGCGCTGCCCCGACCGGCCTTTGGAGGGTTTCGCCACCGATGTGCCCGAGATGGTCGTCCACGGCACCGTGCTCGACTGATTATCCGAGAATATTGTCGAAAACACCGACATAGGGTTGTCGCCTTCGCCGGTGATCGTGGTCCTGTCCGCACCCCCGAGGAGACGACGGCGTCCATGAACCTTCATCCCAGGTGATCATCCGCTCGCCGGCCGGGGAAAAGCGCCTTCCCCGCAAGATCCCGGCTCGGCGAGCGGGCCGCCCCGCGGCACGGGGCGGGTCACCCGTCGCCCTGGACACGCCGCCGATCGCCGAGCGGCGGCGCGTCCAGGGCCCCGCCCCGGCGTCTCCGGCCGGCCTCCGAACCGGACGGCCCCGGGCGACCGCTCACGGCCACCGTGGGGCCGTCTTCTGGGCGGCGTCCGGCGGTGGTCGCCTTACAGGACGGCGTCCGGCAGCCGGCGGTCGTCCTACAGGCCGGCGGCCGACAGCCAGCGGCCGAGGAGGGCGCGGTCGCCGTGCACGGTGAGCGCGTCGGGGGAGCGGCGGTTGTAGAGCACGAGCAGCAGATCGCGGACCGGCCCGCGCAGGGCCACGTCGCCCTTGGCGTGCCCGCGCTCCCACGTGATCTTCCCGGCGGGGCCCTGCGTGATGGTCCACTCGCCGTCGGCGTCGCTCGCGTGGAGGTGGATCGTGGCCCCCTCCGCGTCGAGCTCGGCCAGCGCTTTGGTGACCCAGCGGGCCTCCGGCAGGTTGTGCAGGAGCTCCTCGATGCCGTCGATCGCGGTCTCCGCCGGGAACTCCGGCTCCACGCCGAGCGCGAGCTCGACGTCCGCCCGGTGCACCAGCAGCTCGAAGAACATCCGGCGCGGCCACCATGAGGCCCGCTTGTCCGGGCCCCACGTCCACACGGCCATCGACGGGTCGGTGGCGCGCAGCGTCTCCAGCATCTCGGCGGCTCCGGCCGCCAGCCACGCCGCGTCGCCGTGGGCGCCCTCCGGCAGCCCGGCGGGCACCTGGAACGACCAGATCCGCTCCTGCACCTGGTTGCGCAGCACGTGCACCGTCCAGCGGTGCATCTGCCCGACGTGGGTGACCACGTCGCCGACCGTCCAGCCGGGGCAGGTCGGCACCGGCACCGTCAGGTCGTCCGCCAGCGCCGCCAGCCTGGCCGTCTCGGCCTCGATCTGAGCGAGGTAATCAGTCACCGCACCTACATTAGGCGGCCGGGCAGGTCGTGCCCTCCTGCGGCATCTTGCCCTCGATCAGGTACGCGTCCACCAGACCCTGCACGCACTTGCTGCCCGACAGGTACGCCCCGTGACCCTCGCCCTCGTACGTCACCAGCGTCGCGGTCTTGAGCTGGGCCGTCAGCTTCGGCGCCCACTCGTACGGCGTGGCCGGGTCGCCCTTGCCGCCCACCACCAGGATGGGCGCGGAGCCGGTGGCGTCCACATGCCGCGCCTCGTCGCTGCCCTCGACCGGCCAGATCGAGCAGAGCCCGCCCGAGCCTTCGCTGCCGAACAGCGGCGAGATCTTCAGCGCCGCCGCCTCGGTGCGCCGCAGCGTCGCCTCGTCGGGTCGTTCCGCGGTGTCGACGCAGGTGATGGCGGGGAAGCTGGTCATCTGCGTGGAGTACTCGCCGTTCGGGTCGCGTCCGGTGTAGGAGTCGGCGAGGTAGAGCAGCGCGTCGCCGCGCCCCTTGAGCGCCTCGCTCAGCGCCCGCTCCAGGAACGGCCAGGTCAGCTCCGAGTAGAGCGCGGCGGCCACGCCGGTGGAGGCCAGGCCCTGGGTGAGCGCGCGGCCGCCCACCTGCAGCGGCTTGGTGGTGAGCTGGTTCATCAGCCGGGTGACGTTGGCGTCGGCCTCGGCCTCGGTCTTGCCGACCTCGCAGTTGCCCTCGGCCACGCACGCCTTCAGGAAGCTCTCGTACGCCTTCTGGAAGCCGCGCGTCTGGGCGATGGTGCGCTCCTCGAACGTGACCGTCGGGTCGAGCGGCGCGTCCAGCACCATGCGGCCGACGTTCTTGGGGAACAGCGTGGCGTAGACGCCGCCGAGCTGGGTGCCGTACGACATGCCGACGTAGTTGAGCTTCGGGTCGCCCACCGCCTCGCGGATGCGGTCCATGTCGCGGGCGGCGTTCACGGTGCCGACGTACGGCAGGATCTTGCCGGAGTGCTGCTGGCAGAGCGCGGCGAACTCCTTGTTGGCCGCGTCGGTCGCCCGGCGGGTCTCGTCGTTCGCGGGTAGCGTGTCGAGCGCGGTGAACCGGTCCATCTCGGCGCCGTCGCCGCAGCGCACGCCCGAGCTGCGCTCGACGCCGCGCGGGTCGAAGCTGACCAGGTCGTAGTGGGCGCGCAGCGCGGTCAGCGCCTTGGCGGCCTGGTCGAGGGTGTCCACGCCGGACGCCCCCGGCCCGCCGAAGTTGAACACCATCGAGCCCAGCTTCTTCTTGCCCGTGGCGGGCAGCTTGATCAAGGCCAGCTCGATCTTCTCGCCGTCGGGCTTGGCGTAGTCGAGGGGCACCGCGAGCTTGCCGCACCGTACGGACTTGTCCTGGGCGGCGGGAGGTTCGCCGTCGGGACGTTTGATGTCGGTGCACGGACCCCAGGCGATCGAGCCGGACCCGGCGGCGGGCGCGGGGCTGGACCCGTCACGAACCTCGGAGGCTGGCTGGGCCGGCACGGTGGAGCAACCTGCGGCCGCCAGGACCAGGGCGGCGGCGATAACGCGACGCATGACGAAACTTCCCCTCACATCTCTTCAGGGGGAAGTAGTGCCCACAATACGGCAACCTGCACCAATGGCGGGTGAGGCGGCACGCACCCCTCCTGAACGTGCCGCCTCACCCGCCCGACGGGCGGACGGCAGAAGATGACGGCGCTCCCGCGAATCATGTCTCACGGGAGCGCCGGACGCGGGACGGCTCAGACGCCCATCGACTGGGTGTCGTTGCTCTCCGCGCCGCCCGCCTCGGTGACGCCGTTCTTGAGGTGGTAGCGGGCGATGGCCTCGCGCAGCACCTCACCGTCGAGCTCGCCCCGCTTGACCAGGCTGTTCAGCACGGCCAGCGTGATCGAGGCGGCGTCGACGTGGAAGTGCCGGCGCAGCGCCGAGCGCGTGTCGGACAGGCCGAACCCGTCGGTGCCCAGCGAGGTCCAGTCGCCCGGGACCCATTGCGCGATCTGGTCCGGCACGGCCTTCATGTAGTCGCTGACGCCCACGAACGGGCCCTGCGCCTGCGACAGCACCTGCGTGACGTAGGGGACGCGGCGCTCGGCGTCGGGGTTGAGCAGGTTGTGCTCGTCGCACCTGAGCGCCTCGCGGCGCAGCTCCGACCACGACGTCGCCGACCACACCGCGGCCGACACGCCCCAGTCCTCGGCGAGCAGCCGCTGCGCCTCCATCGCCCACGGGCCGGCCACGCCGGAGGCCAGGATGTTGGCCTTGGGGCCCTCGGTCTGCGGGCCGTCGGCGAACTTGTACAGGCCCTTGAGCAGGCCCTGCACGTCGATGCCCGGCGGCTGGGCGGGCTGCAGGTAGGGCTCGTTGTAGACGGTCAGGTAGTAGAAGATGTCCTCCGGCTGGTCGCCGTACATCCGCCGCAGGCCGTCCTTGACGATGTGGGCCAGCTCGAACGCCCACGACGGGTCGTAGATGACGGCCGCCGGGTTGGTCGAGGCGAGCAGCGGCGAGTGGCCGTCCTCGTGCTGCAGGCCCTCGCCGTTGAGCGTGGTGCGGCCCGCGGTGGCGCCCAGCAGGAAGCCGCGGCCCATCTGGTCGCCCATCTGCCACATCATGTCGCCGGTGCGCTGCCAGCCGAACATCGAGTAGAAGATGTAGACCGGGATCATGTGCTCGCCGTGCGTGGCGTAGGAGGTGCCGGCCGCGATCGCCGAGGCCATCGAGCCCGACTCGCTGATGCCCTCGTGCAGGATCTGGCCCTGCACGGCCTCCTTGTACGACAGCAGCAGCTCGCGGTCCACCGCCTCGTACGTCTGCCCGTGCGGCGAGTAGATCTTCGCCGTCGGGAACATGGCGTCCATGCCGAAGGTCCGGGCCTCGTCGGGGATGATCGGCACGAACCGGTGGCCGATCTCCTTGTCGCGCATGAGGTCCTTCAGCAGCCGTACGAACGCCATCGTGGTGGCGACCTGCTGCTTGCCCGAACCCTTCTGGAAGGTGGAGTAGACGTCGTCGCCGGGCAGCTTGACCGGCTTGGCGCGGACCACCCGCTTGGGCAGCACGCCGCCGAGCGCCGCGCGGCGCTCCTTCATGTACTGGATCTCGGGGTCGTTCTCGCCCGGGTGGAAGTACGGCGGCAGGTCCGCCTCCAGGGCCGAGTCGGGGATCGGCAGGTAGAGCCGGTCCCTGAACTCCTTCAGCTCGGCCTTGGTGAGCTTCTTCATCTGGTGGGTGGCGTTGCGCGCCTCGAAGTCCTTGCCCAGCGTCCAGCCCTTGATGGTCTGGGCGAGGATCACCGTCGGCTGGCCGACGTGCTCGCGGGCCGCCTTGAACGCGGCGTAGACCTTGCGGTAGTCGTGGCCGCCGCGCGACAGCTTGCGGATGTCGTCGTCGGACAGGTGCTCGACCATCTTGCGCAGGCGCGGGTCGGAGCCGAAGAAGTGCTCGCGGATGTAGGCGCCCGACTCGACGGAGTACGTCTGGAACTGGCCGTCGGGCGTGGTGTTCATCTGGTTGACCAGTACGCCGTCCACGTCGGCCGCGAGCAGCGGGTCCCAGTCGCGGCCCCACACGACCTTGATCACGTTCCAGCCGGCGCCGCGGAAGAACGCCTCCAGCTCCTGGATGATCTTGCCGTTGCCGCGTACCGGGCCGTCCAGCCGCTGGAGGTTGCAGTTGATGACGAACGTGAGGTTGTCGAGCTCCTCGCGCGCCGCCAGGCCGATCGCGCCCAGCGACTCGGGCTCGTCCATCTCGCCGTCGCCGAGGAAGGCCCAGACGTGGCTGCGGCTGGTGTCCTTGATCTGGCGGTTGAGCAGGTAGCGGTTGAAGCGCGCCTGGTAGATCGCCGCGATCGGGCCGAGGCCCATGGAGACCGTGGGGAACTCCCAGAAGTCGGGCATCAGCCGCGGGTGCGGGTAGGAGGGCAGCCCGTGGAAGCCGTGCGACAGCTCCTGGCGGAACGCGTCGAGCTGGGCCTCGTTGAGCCGGCCCTCGAGGAAGGCGCGCGCGTAGATGCCGGGGGCCGCGTGACCTTGGAAGAAGACCTGGTCGCCGGACTCGCCGTGGTCCTTGCCGCGGAAGAAGTGGTTGAAGCCGACCTCATAGAGGGACGCGGCGGATGCGTACGTGGCGATGTGGCCGCCGACGTTGGTGCGGGCGTTGGCCCTGGACACCATGACGGCGGCGTTCCAGCGGATGTAGGCGCGGATGCGGCGCTCGATGTGCTCGTCACCCGGGAACCAGGGCTCGCGCTCCGGCGGGATCGTGTTGATGTAGTCGGTGCTGCGCAGGCCCGGCACGCCGACCTGGTGCTCGCGGGCCCGCTCCAGCATGCGCAGCATGAGATAGCGGGCTCTGGTGCGGCCTTCGGTCTTGACGACGCTGTCGAGAGACTCGAGCCACTCGTTGGTCTCGCTGGGATCGACATCAGGCAGCTGGCTGGGTAGGCCGTCGCTGATGATCGAGAATCGCTGGCGTCCGGAAGCCACTGGGTCTCGCCTTCCGAGATGGACTGATGTCTGGTCTGGGTCGCCTTCCATCCTGGTCGCTAGCCGGAGAAAACGCATCTCTACTAGCAAGTAACCAGAGTGTCCCTGCTGGCAGGGCAGCCCCTGATGGCCTAGACCACCGATGGTAGGACGAATCGCCACCAAAGGTTACATGTCGCAAGCAATTTAACAAGACCAGAAAACTCACGAAATTTCGCTCGAATCCTGGCTGCTTGTGCGATGTCTCCTCCGTAGTCTTACCCCTCCCCCTCAGGGGGGTTCTCACGCGTGAGCGGGCGAGTCTATCCGCCCGGCTCGCCTTGGCGCTCCGTGATGCTTTAAGACGCCGACCCCTGACCGGCCCTTACGCCGCAGACCTCCGGCTTTTGTGCGGCGAACCCCCGGTTTGTTGCGCTTTAGCGGAACGACCCGCCACAACCCCTCCCTCCCGAACGGCACAATCCCGCCCTACCTCCCGTCCACCCCGCCGCTCGCCCGCCTCGACGCCCGCTCGCCCGGCCTCGTCCACCCGCCTGGTCGGCCCGTCACTCGGTCAGTTCGGCGCCCGCTCGGCCGGCGGGTGACCCCACCGTCCGCGCGGTTCGGCGCCTGCCACCGCCCCTCCCTGTGGAAGGCGCCGCGTCGATGAGGGCCGCTTCCACCGCACCCGACGGGACGTAGCCCGCCTGTGTGCGGGCCTGTGTGGGTGGGGGCCCGGAGCTCGGCCGGCGCGGCGCCCGAGCAGCCGAGCGCAGGGCCGACCACCGCCGAAACCGGACAATGCCGCTGCCGGCACCCTTGCCGGGAGTGAGGCGACTTGTAAGGAGACCTCTTTATTAAGGAGACCTCCGAAGCCCCTTGGAAGAGGCGGCCGAGGAGCGCCTCCTGGTAGTACGTGCGGCCCCGCAGCGCCACTCCGCTTCGAGCAGCGCCCTTTCGGTTCGCGCAGCGCCACTCCGGTTCGGGGAGCTCGGCCCCGACCAGAGGCGACACGGCCCCGGCCCATGCACCGCGGCACCGGCTCGGGCGGCACGGCCCTGACCCGGGCGACACAGCCCGCTCCGGCGACACGGTGCCGGCTCGGGCAACGCCTGGTCTGCCAGATCCGGGGCCTGCCCTGCCCGAGCGCAGCGCCGGGCGACCGTGCTCACGACCGCACCCGGTGGTCGCGCCTGGCGGCCGAGCATCGCGCCAGATGATCGGCTCGGCCCAGGTCCGGCCTGGTGCAGGTCTGGGGCGCATCTCCGTACCCACATCGCGCCCTGTCGGCGGCGAGGGGCCCAAGGCCTACGCCCCGCTACCGTAACAATTCAGTCATGTTTTTCCATCGCCCTCCAGAAGGGGCAAAACTTAGGAATCTCGCTTTTCATCCGCCACTCCATGGACCAATGTGAGAGGTATGTTCGCGACGGTTGGTGATCGCCTCCTGGTACACGGCAATACGGTTGGTGAATTCGACAGGGGCGGCGTAATCACGGAGGTCCGGGGGCCGGACGGGGCGCCCCCGTACGTCGTGGCCTTCGACGATGGCCACACCGGGATCGTGATTCCGGGGCCCGATGCCGTGGTGGTGCCTCAGTAAGATTTCTCCGCGTGAGATCTGAAATCATCGCTGTGGCCACCGGTTCCCGGGAGACGGTGCACGACATCACGGCCCAATGCGCCGATTTCGTGCGGGCTCAGGGCGGCGACGGGTTGCTGCACGTGTTCGTGCCCCACGCCACGGCCGGGGTCGCGCTGCTCGAGCTGGGTTCGGGCAGCGACGACGACCTGCTGGCCGCCCTGCGCGATCTGCTGCCCGCCGACGATCGCTGGCGGCACGCCCACGGCTCGCGAGGTCACGGCCGGTCGCACGTCATGCCGGCGCTGATCCCGCCGTACGCCACGATCCCCGTGCTGGGCGGGCGGATGGCGCTCGGGACGTGGCAGTCGGTCGCCTTGATCGACTTGAACGTCGACAACCCGCAACGCCAGGTTCGCCTGTCGTTTTTGTCTGATTGATTCTGGCCGACCAGGGCCGTACCCGTGGCGACCGTTGACGACTGAGGGTCACAGCGTGTGGACTGTGCCGAAGCGATAAACCGCATAAGCGGGGCCACTCAAGCAGGAGGGATAAACGTGAGCGCGACCGCGGGTCAGGCGCAGGGCGAGCGCGGCCTGGCCGAACGGCTCGGCCTCAAGCCGGGTCAGGTGGTGCAGGAGATCGGTTGGGACGAGGACGTCGACGACGAGCTTCGCGAATCCATCGAAGACCTGACCGGCAACGAGCTGCTGGATGAGGACGCTGATGAAGTCGTCGACGTGGTGCTGCTGTGGTGGCGTGACGGTGACGGCGACCTCTTCGACGCTCTGACCAACGCCATGCGAGCACTCGCCGACGGTGGCCAGATCTGGCTGCTGACTCCCAAGGCCGGGCGCGAAGGCCACGTGGAGCCGAGCGACATCGGCGAGGATGCCGCCACCGCGGGTCTCTCGCAGACCAGCAGCATCTCCGCCGCGGCCGACTGGTCCGGGACCAGGCTCGTCCCGCCGAAGGGCAGCCGCCGGTAGGGGCCGGAGCGCCTGCCGTACGGCAGGATGGACCTGTGAACGCACATCCTGCCGAGGTCGGCGCCCAAGCTCCTGATTTCGAGCTACAGGACCAGCACGGCACCCCCGTGAGCCTGCGACGGTTCCGGGGCGAGAAGGTCGTGCTGGTCTTCTACCCGCTGGCGTTCAGCGGGATCTGCGGCAGCGAACTGTCCGCTCTGCGCGATCAGCCCATCGAGGGCGCGCGGTTGCTGACCGTGTCCGTCGACTCGGTCTTCGCTCTCCGCGCGTGGGCTGATCGCGAGGGCTACACGTTCCCCTTGCTCTCTGATTTCTGGCCACATGGACGGGTCGCCCAGGCGTACGGTGTCTTCGATGAGGAGAAGGGCGTCGCCCGCCGGGGGACCTTCATCATCGACGGTGAGGGCGTGATCCGGTGGTCGGTGGTCAATCCGATCTCCGAGGCGCGTGACATCGCCGACTATGTCAAGGCGCTCGCCGACATCGCTTGACGTTCAGAAGACCGTTTGAGGACATCGCCGACTTCGGAGGACACGATGCCCTGCTTCCGGTGCGGGGCCCGGCAGACGGACCCGGTGCGCGGAGCCAGCCCGTGGCAGCGCGGGGTGCGCAACGACTCCCAGGTGCTCATCTGCCCGGACTGTCAGCGGCTGCACGACCTCGATCTCGACTCCTGCACGACGTGCGGCTCCACGGCGCTGTTCTGCCGGCTGGGCGAGGTCGAGTGCAGGGGCTGCGGGGCCGTGTGGATGGCCCGATCGTCCGCCCGCCCCATCGACCCGGCCGCCGTCGCCGCGCCGCCCGGTCTGTCGGCCGAGGTGGAGGCGGCGCTCAACCGGGTACTCGGGCGCGCCTAGAAGGCCCTGTCCGGTCCTCGGCGTGTCCGTTCGGCTTCCCGGACCTCACGGCGGTTCGCGGGGCTCTGTGATGGTTTGGGCCCTGCGGCATGTACGTGCAGTTGAGCCACGGGGACGCCGGTCGGCATCCCCGTTCACCTGCCGATCTCGCCGATCTTGTCTCTGGGGCTGGACACCCTTTCCAGACATTTGCTGAGCTGCGCTATCGTCTCCTTCCGTGTCCGCAATGAGTTCGTTCGTCGTCGCGCTTGACGTCGGTGGCACGTCCATGAAGGGCGGCCTGGTCAGCGAGTCCGGCGCGGTGCTGCTGAGCGAGCGGCGCCCCACCCCTCGGACCGAGGGGCCGGAGGCGGTCGTGGCCGCGATCTCCGACTTCATCAGCCATCTGGCCGCCTCGGGCGACGGCATCCCCGCCGGCGTCGGGCTGGCCGTACCCGGGCTGGTGACCGAGGACACGGCCGTGTACGCGGCGAACCTCGGATGGCGCGACGTCCCCGCCACGGACTTCACCACCCTGGACATCCCGGTCATGCTCGGGCACGACGTCCGCACCGGTGGCCTGGCGGAGAGCATCCTCGGCGCGGGCCGTGGCGTGTCGGACTTCCTCTTCCTTCCCATCGGCACCGGTATCGCCGGCGCCTCGATCATCCGCGGCGAGGCGTACGGCGGCGCCGCCGGCTGGGCGGGCGAGATCGGCCACACCCCCGTCTTCCCCGACGGCGAACAGTGCGCGTGCGGGCAGTTCGGCTGCCTGGAGACGTACGCGTCGGCGGCCTCCGTCGGACGCCGCTACAGCCAGCGGGCCGGGGTCGAGGGCGTCAAGGCCGAGCAGGTGGTCTCCTCCGACGACCCCATCGCCATCGAGGTCTGGGACGAGGCCGTGGAGGCGCTGTCGCTGGCGCTGGCCACGTACACGCTGCTCCTGGACCCGTCCCTCATCATCCTGGGCGGCGGCCTCGCCGAGGCCGGTCCGGCCCTGTTCGATCCCGTACGCACGCGTCTGGTCAAGCGCCTGGCCTTCCGCGAGGCGCCCCCGCTCGTACCCGCCGCGCTCGGCGTCGACGCGGGCATGCTCGGCGCCGCCCTCCTCGGCTGGCGCGCCGCCGGCCGCCCCGAGCTGGGACCCGGGTGGGTGGTGGATGTGCGATCGGGCCCGTTGGTGTCGTAAGGTGTAGTGCCGATCAGGGGCGGTTAGCTCAGCGGTAGAGCACTCGCCTTACAAGCGAGGGGTCACTGGTTCGAACCCAGTACCGCCCACCTGGCGACATCAGCCCCGTCTCCACTTGAGGAAACGGGGCTTTGTGGTATGAGCGTGCCCTTGTGTCTCGGCGTCGCTCGTGGTCATCGACATGTCCTTTGAGGGACGCGCTGCGCGTGATCACGGGCTTGATGCCCGCGCTTTCGCCGGAGCCGCCTGAATTGTGGTTCCATGATCGGCCATGAGCACAGCCGGAACGACCGGGCGGAGAAGATGGCTCAGGCTTCTCGCGGCCCTTCTCGCCGTCCTCCTCCTCGGGTCGATGGGCCTGTACGAGCTGATGAACGCCCGGACGTTCCAGCTGGCGGGAGAGCTGACCCACCGCGTGGCGACCGGTGAGAAGGTCGTCGCCTTGACCTTCGACGACGGCCCTGACGAGCACGCAGCCGAGATCATCGAAGTTCTCGCCGAGCAGCGCGTTCGCGCGACGTTCTTCGTCGTCGGCTCTCAGGTCGAGGCCCGGCCGCAGGACGCGCAGGCGCTGGTCGCCGCGGGCCACCAGCTCGCCAATCACACCTACAACCATCGGCGCATGGTCTTCGTCTCCCCCGCCACCGTGGCGAGTGAAATCGAACGCACCGATGCGGCCATCCGGAGGGCCGGGCAGCGCGGCGAGATCCTGTTCCGCCCGCCGACGGGCAAGAAATTGCTGGTGCTGCCGCTCTATCTGGCAGGTGACCAGAGGCGGACGTTGATGTGGGACGTGGAGCCGGACTCGGGCAAGACGCCGACCGCAGCCGAGATCGTCACGGCCGTACGCAAGGAGGTCAGGCCGGGATCGATCATCTTGCTCCACCCCTGGTACGCCGGCGGGAGGAACACCCGCGACGCCATCAAGGGCGTGATCACCGGTCTCCGCGAGGACGGATACCGCTTCGTCACGGTCTCCGAGCTGCTCGCCTTGCGAGATCGCTGACATGGGTCCTGCCCTTGTCTCATGGCGTCAGGCCGCCGGTGCCGCCGCCCGGTCCCGGGCCCATGCCGTCCGGTACGTTCCGTGCTGCTCCCGCCTCCTCGGTGCGCTCGCCGAGGAGCCGCGTGACGTGCGCCCGGAAGGCCGCAGGGCTCGTCAGAGCGCCGGGATCGACGTCCTCGACGAACCACGGCACGGGGAAGTCGCGGTCGGCGCGGAACTCCGCCACCGCGTCCCGGAAGGACGGCGGCAACGCGGGGTCGGGGTCGATCAGCTTCGGCATGGCGACCATGGTGCCGCGACAGGGCGCGACGCCAAGCCTCGCCTCCGGGAGGCGGGCCGTCTCGGGCCGTAAGGTCGTGGTGTGGATGATCAGAGAGCCCAGGCTCGCGCTGCCGCGGGAGCGCTGTTCTTCGACGACGTCGGCCGGTTGCTGCTGGTCACGCCTACGTACAAGTCCTCTCTGGACATTCCGGGCGGGTACGTCGAGCAGGGAGAGACCCCGCACGAGGCGTGCGTCAGGGAGGTACGGGAGGAGCTGGGCATCCGGCCGGCCATCGGGCGCCTTCTCGTCGCCGACTGGGCGCCCGACTCCAGGGACGGCGACAAGGTGCTGTTCGTGTTCGACGGCGGCGTGCTGAGCGACGAACTGCTCGGGCGGATCACGTTCGCGGACGGCGAGCTGAGCGCGTACGCGTTCCACCCCGTCGAGGAGCTCGACGAGCTGCTCGTCGAACGGCTCGCCCTCCGGCTCAAGGCCGCCGTCACCGCGTACGAGCGCGGCGAGACCGCCTATCTCGAACACGGCAGGCCGGTCTAGGCGGCGGCGCGCCTCGCGGTCGCGCAAGATCAGCCCGAAGGGCGCTAACGGCGCCGGCCCCTGCGGTTGCGCGGGGGAGAGGTGCGGCGGGCGGCGGTCTTCTGGGCGGGCTTTTTCGGCTTGCGGGACTTCTCCGCCGGTGCGGTGGCGGCGGGGGTGCGGCCGCGGTGGCTGTTGACGGTGCGGCCGCGGACGACGCCGATGAAGTCCTCCATCAGGTCCGTGGTCGCGTCGGCGAGCCAGGCGAGCCCGATCTGCGACTGCGGCGCGTCCGTCACCGGCCGGTACGTGAGGTCTCTGCGGTGGTAGAGGCGGGCCAGGGACTGGGGGACGAGCACGAGCCCGGCGCCGGAGGCCACCAGCGGGATCGTCTCGGCCGTGGTGTCCGGGCGGGTGAAGGCGGGCAGGCCGGGAGGCTCCGTCCACTCCAGGGCGTCGTCGAGCGGGTGGAAGATCTCCTCGTCGGCCAGGTCGGCCAGCGTCACCTCGTCGGCGGCGGTCACCACGTGGTCCTTGGGCACCACGACCACCGTCGTCTCGATGTAGAGCGGGATGACATTGAGGCCGTCGCGGTCGACCGGCAGCCGGACGAACCCGGCGTCGGCCCCGCCCTCGCGCAGCAGCGCCAGCACCTCGGGGGTGGGCGCCATGACCAGCGTGATCGGCACGTCGGGCTGCCGCTCGGACCACACCCTGGCCCACTTCGCGGGGGTCACGCCGGGCGCGTACGCCAGCCGGAACGTCTCACCATCGGTCACCGCCACAGCGTACCGATGTCAGCGAACCCCTCCCGACTGGCTACGCTTGGCGACATGACCTCGTCCAAACCGAAGAGCATCCAGACGATGAAGCCCGAGACGGCGGCCAAGAAGCTGGGCGTGCTCTTCTCGGCGACCCCCGCCGAGTTCCGCGCGGGCGTCGTCTCCAGGGACGAGCTCAACGCGATGCAGCAGGAGCCGCCCGCCTGGCTCACCGAGCTGCGCCGCAACGGCCCGCACCCCAAGCAGGTCGTCGCCGCCAAGCTCGGCGTCTCCATCTCGGGCCTGGCCAGGGCCGGCATCACCGAGCCGCTCACCACCGCCGAGATCGAGCAGATCAAGGCGGAGCAGCCGGAGTGGCTGGAGCGCGAGCGGTCCGTCTACGCCGAGGCCCGCAAGGAAGCCGCCTGCCTGAAGCAGCAGAAGCGGGAAAAGCAGGACAAGCAGGAGAAGCGGGAAAGGCAGCGGCGTTAACCTGCCGCCCCGAACGCTCCCGCTCCGACCCCCGCCGTCTTCAGGTCGCGCTTCTCGCTTGAGGCCGTGAGTCCCGGTGGGCTCAGGTGCGCGGGTGGACGGTGACGAAGGTGCCGCGCACCTGGGTGCCGTCCGGGTCGTTCCAGACACCGGAGACGTGCCCGATCGCGTCCTGGGGGAGCGGCGCGGCGACCTGAAGGATCCGGTGCAGGCGCAGGGTCGTGCCGGGCGGGCCGGGAAGGAGCGTGCCCTCGGCGTCATCGGTGGTGTCCTTCGTGGCGATCTCCTGCGCTGCGGGGACGGTGTAGGCGCGGGTGACGGTGGGGTCGGGGGTGTCGCTGACGCTCTGGCCCTGGGCCTGGGCGCGCCCTTCCACGAACGCGATGAGCTGGGCGATCGGGACGGGATCGTGGCAGCCGTCGTGGATCCGGCGCCGTCCCAGCACCCCGCGCTCGGCCGTGCCGATGAGCGCCTGCTCGGCGCCGTCCAGCGGGGCTCCCCGATACGTCATCGGCACCAGGTACGCCGTCGCCTCCCCGCCGTAGACGTCGTTGAGCACCATGAAGTCGATGCCGACCTCTCCCTCGGGGTCGTCGTGCGCGGGACGCCGCGACCGCCCGCACCGGGGCGGTCGCGGCATGGGGCGGGGTCAGCAGGTGCTGGCGCCGTCGAAGCTGCGGACGCCGCGGGCGACCTTCGCCCAGATGGTGCCGCCGGGGCGGACCGTGCTGCAGGGGCCGTCGGTACCGCGGGCCCACACGATCTTCAGGCGCAGCGTCCTGCTGCAGTCGTTGCGGGCGTATCCGGTCTTGGTGACGGTGCCGGTGGTCTGCCAGACCACCACGCAGGACGGTGCGTTACCGGCGGGGGCCATGGCCTGGGCGGGGGCGGCGGCCGCGCCGAGGGCGCAGCACGCGGCGGCGAGGGCGGTAAGGGTCTTGCGCACGGAACGTGTCCTTCCTGATGCCGGCAGTTACCCAACGAGTAGTAATCGACCGGCTACAAGAAGTCAACGACGGGGATCATAAGGAAAGTATCCGCATATCTATACAAACCGGACAGTCAGCTATTAATCTGGCATCGCTCCAGCGGGGGCCAACTGGAGCGCAAACGTCGCAGACGCCGAGGCCCCTCCCGCCCCCGGAGGGGCCTCGCGGCCATGTCCCGGGGCCCGTCGCGCCCTGACAAGAGCCGAAAAATCGGATGAGTACCGCTCACCGCGCCTCTAGGGTTTGGTCCGTGACCAAGCTCAACCAGATCCTCGCCGTCGAGAAGGGTGTGAAGTCGGACGTCCAGCGCAAGGTGACGGACGCCTACAGCCGGATCCAGAAGGCGCCCCTGCTGTCCGGTCTCTCCCGCACGTACCAGCCGATCGACGATGAAGGCGAGCAGCTGCCGCCCGAGTCGACGCGCGTGCAGGTGCAGGCCGAGGAAGTGCTCAAGGACGTCGGTACGGCCCTCACCCGGCTCTTCGACGTGACCGCCACCAAGGACTGGGCCAACTGCGAGGCCAAGGCCGACGTGGTGGTCGACGGCGAGGTGCTGCTCGAGAACGTGCCGGTGACCTACCTGCTCTTCCTGGAGAAGCAGCTCGGCGAGGTCTACGCGTTCGTCTCCAAGCTGCCCACGCTCGACCCGGCCGAGACGTGGACGCGCGACGAGGCCACCGACACCTGGCGCACCGAACCCGTCAAGACCACCAGGACGAAGAAGGTGCCGCGCAACCACGTGCTCGCCGAGGCGACCGACAAGCATCCGGCGCAGGTGCAGGTCTACAACGAGGACGTCGTCGTGGGCTACTGGACGAAGATCGCCTTCTCCGGTGCGATGCCGCAGCGCCGGGTGAACGAGCTGCTGGCCCGCGTGCAGAAGCTGCAGGACGCGGTGAAGTACGCGCGCGAGGAGGCGAACGGCACGGAGGTCGTCGACCGTAAGATCGGTGACAAGGTGTTCGCCTACCTGTTCAGGTGAGCACTCCCCATAGACCCCCTCGCCTTCGGGCGAGGGTGCGCCAGGAGCGCAAGCTGAGGCTGAGGCCTGAAGCTGAACGGCGGTGAGTTGGGGGTTCGAGTCCTCCCCGGGGGCACATGCCCCAGGTGGCCCAAATGGTAGAGGCAACCGCCTGAAACTCAGATTCTCGCTCCAGATTCAGCATTCGCCGCCGGCGCCGGGGCGACCGAGGACGGGCTGTGATGGTGAGATGCCGGTTCGACTCCGGTTCGGGGCTCTTTCCTGCCCCGGTGGCTCAACGGTAGAGCGCACGTCATAACGACTGACCCGGTTCTCTCAAGAGACTTCGGCGCCGAATATGGCGGCATCTTCCAGGCCCCCCGGTAAGGGTAGACCGGGGGGCCACCGCCTTTTCCGGGGCGTTTTCACGCTGGGTGATCAGCGGCGGTGCAGCCGGCCGGTGGCCAGGTCCAGGAAATAGCTGCGCTCGCGGTAGGAGCTGCGCACCAGGAATCGCCCGTCTTTCGTCCAGCCCAGCACTTTCTCCAGCGTGTCGTCGCCGGGGAAGCGGAAGGTGACGGCCGACAGACGTGCGCCGGTGGCCGCGTCGTAGGTCTCCGCCTGCGCGGTGGCCCACCGGACGACGGCCAGACGGCGGCCGTCGCGGCGCAGGTGATAGCTGTCCTTGCCGCCTCCGTACGGGAGCCGCATGCGCCGCCTGCCATCGGCGTCCAGGACGCGGATCCACCGGCCTTCGCTGACGACGACGCCGGCGTCGTTGACGTCGTGGACCGCCCGCGCGCCGGGGATCGCCAGCGACGCCCAGGTGCGGGTGTCGATGATCCGCACGCCGGTCCCGGTGAGGGCGACGCGGCGGCCGTGGAAGGCGACGCCGGGCACCTCGGCGTCGGGCAGCGGGCCGGTGAGCGGGCGGGTGCCCCGCGCGTCCTGGTACGTCAGACGGCGGCTCTCCGCGTGCAGATAGACGACGGCACGCCGGTCGGGGGCGACCGCGAACGGGGCCTTCTCCGGCGCGCCGCCGGCCCTGACGACGTAGGCCGCCGCCTGCGGGAACGGCCGGCCGTTGACCTGCCAGTAGGGGCAGGGCGTCACCGCGTCCTCGAGGAACGGGCAGGTCGGGGGCTCGTACCGGCGGATGGTCCGGAACGACGCGGGCTCGGCCTCGGTCGTGCGGGGCGCCGCGACGGAGGCGGGCGGCTCGTCCCAGGGCCTCCCACCGGGGATGAGCAGGACGCTCGCCAGCACGACCGCGCTGCCCGCGAGGTGCACGTTCCTGGCCGACCACGCCCGCAGCGCCCGCGCGGCCGGGTCCTGGACCGGCGCGCGCAGCCCGCGATCGGCGAGCGTCACGACGGCCGCGACGGCGACGGCCACGGCGGCGTGGGACGCCAGGCCGGGGACGAGGCGGCCGGACAGGTCCTCCGACAGCAGCAGGTGCAGCGCCGCCGCGACGGCGGCCGCCGCGGCGGCCAGCCACGCGCGGCGGGAGACGGACACCGGATAAGCCCGCCCGTGCGGTTCCGAAGGCCGGCCTGGCCGCGTTCTCCGCAGGGCGAATGCCGTCAGCACGGGCGCCGCGCACCAACCGGTCACGAGATAGAACGGATCGCCGGTGAAACCCGCCGCGGGAACGGCCGGGATGACGCAGGCGAGCCGCCACCGGCGCAATGCCGAGAAATGCGCGATGACCTGCGGCGCATTTTCCACGGTAACGGGATAACCGCTCAGCGTGGCGAACCTCGTGAGCCTTTCCCGCGACACCGCGACGGCCGCCATGGAAATGGCGAACGCCCCCATGATCCAGATCAGCACCCGGACACGATATAAGGTTCTGCAGCGTGCATCCGGATGCTATTTGGCAGCGATTCGGCGTGGGCGATCGGCGCTATTCACGTGGGGTGGCGGTGAGCCGTTTCTGCGCGATCCTCGCCGTCGTCTTCGGCGTTTTGTCGTGGGCGGGCGCGATGGAGCCGCGGACCGAGTGGACGGCGAACGGCGGCCTGACCTACCGGGACGACCGCGGAAGGCTGATCACTTCTGTGAGCTTCGACGTGCGGAACGAGGGCGCGTTCCCGCTCACCGTCACCGGAGTGACGCTCGACGTGCCCGGCCTGCGTCTGCTGCCCGTGGACCGCGAGAGGCGTGAGGCCGCGAAGGTCGAGGTGGCCGGTTTCGAGAGGGCCTGGTTGTCCAGGACCGTGCAGGTCAGCGACTGCACGAAGGTGCCGCGCGAGCCGCGGCCGGTCCGGTTCTCCTACCGGGCGCCGCTGTGGTCGGGGGAGTCGGAGGTGGTGCCGGACGGCTGGAGGTTCACCGGGAGTGACACGCCGGTGGCCTGGCAGCGCGGCCTCGCCGTGTCGGCCTGCGATCAGGCGGTGATGGACAGGTGACGCTGACCGGGAGCCCGTCCCCGCCGCGATCCGCCCGTCCGGCCGCGCGGATCGCGGCCGGGCTGCTGCTCGCCTTCGCCGCGATCCGGGTGAACGGCTTCGACCTGCTGCTCGACCCGGTCGGCTGGGGGCTGTGCGCGTCCGGGGCGGACCGCCTGCGAGGGGGCGGCGCGGCGATGCGGGCCGCCGTCGCCATGGCCGGTCTGTCGATCGCGGTGCTGTTCGTCCTGGGAACCTCGGCCGGCGTGCTGACCGCCGTACCGGTCGTGGGCGAGGCACCGTCGCTCGCGGAGCGCGGGTCCGAGGCTGTCGTGATCGGCTCTTTGTACTCCGGGGGAGCCTTCGTCACGCTCTGGATGGTGGTGGACGCCGTGATCGTGCACGTCCGCGCGGGCGGCGACGTGGCCAGGGCCGCGTGGCTCGACGTCCTGCGCTGGGTCGTGACGGGCGCCGGCGGGCTCGCCCTGCTCGCCGCGCTCGGCTACGGAAGGCTCGCCGGGGCCGCGGTCGCCGTCGCGTTCGCGGCGCTGGCGGCGCTGGTCGTGATGCTCTTCCGCATCCGCGCGCCCGGCTCCCCGCGGAACGACTCCTCGTACAGCGGGGAAAAGGTGCTGTAGGGCACTTGCCGGGACGTGGCCACGGGACGATGGTGGAAGGAGACCCGGCCGGGGCCTGCTACCCGGCGGGAAGTCCCGCCCGGACGGCGAGATGGGTGGCGGTGACCGGCGAGGCCACCAGACCTGCCGTCGCTTGACGGCACCTCGGCCGCTCCGGGTGGGACGCGGGTCGCCGGCGGGCCCTCTCCTCGGCGCGGGACCGGAGCCTCACCGGCGCCCTCTTCCGGCGCATCGGCCCAGGACTCCCCGGTGCGTGCTACCAGCGGTGGTGGACCTGCGGGCGGATGAGCTCGTCGTAGACCTCGCGGACCGTCGCGAGCGCCGCCTCGTCCAGCGGAGGCAGGGCGTCGGCGGCGGCGTTGGCCCTGACCTGCTCCGGGTTGCGGGCACCCGGGATCACCACGGAGACACCTTCCTGGTCGAGGATCCAGCGCAGCGCGAACTGCGCCATCGTCGCCCCCGGCGGCACCAGCGGCGCCAGGCGGCGCACCGCCTCCAGGCCGGTGGCGAAGTCCACGCCCGAGAACGTCTCGCCGACGTCGAACGCCTCCCCGTGCCGGTTGAACGTGCGGTGGTCGTCGGGTGCGAACGTGGTGTTCTCGTCGTACTTGCCCGACAGCAGGCCGCTGGCCAGCGGGACGCGGGCGATGATGCCGACCCCGGCGGCGCGGGCGGCGGGCAGGACCTGTTCGAGCGGCTTGAGGCGGAAGGCGTTCAGGATGATCTGCACGGTCGCCACACCCGGCCTGGCGATCGCGGTCAGCGCCTCCTCGCAGGTCTCCACGCTCACCCCGTACGCGGCGATCTTCTTCTCCGCCACCAGCGTGTCCAGCGCGTCGAACACCGCGTCCGTCGAGTAGACCGGCGTCGGCGGGCAGTGGAGCTGCACCAGGTCGATGGTGTCCACGCCCAGGTTCTTACGGGAGCGCTCGTTCCAGGCGCGGAAGTTCTCCATCACGTAGTTCTCGGGGATCTGCTCCACCCGGCGGCCCATCTTGGTGGCCACCGTGAGGCCCGGGTGCTCCTTGGCGAAGCGGCCGACGATCTGCTCGCTGCGGCCGTCGCCGTAGACGTCCGCGGTGTCGATGAAGGTGACGCCCGCGTCCACCGCCGCTTCGAGCGTGGCGATCGCGTCGGACTCCGTCACCTGGCCCCAGTCGGCGCCGAGCTGCCAGGCTCCGAGGCCGACCACACCGACCTGGCGTCCGGTACGTCCCAATACGCGCTGTTCCATGGGTGTCTGCCTTTCTCGAACGTGACCAGCACCAGTGTCCCGGATACCGGCCACCGCAGCGCACGCCGGGGCGGGCACCGCGCGAGGCGGGGGAGCGGGGCACGTACCCTGACTGCCATGATTCGTCCCGCCACACCCGCTGACGTGCCCGAGATCGTCAGCATGATCCGCGAGCTCGCCGAGTACGAGAAGGCCGCACACGAGGTGCGGGTGACCGAGGAGCAGCTCCGCGAGACCCTCTTCTGCGACCACCCCGCGGCCTTCGCGCACATCGCCGAGCAGGACGGCGAGGTGGTGGGGTTCGCGCTGTGGTTCCTGACCTACTCCACCTGGCGCGGCGTGCACGGCATCTACTTGGAGGACCTGTACGTCCGCCCGCAGCACCGGGGCGGCGGCCACGGCAAGGCGCTGATGCGCGAGCTGGCCAGAATCTGCGCCGAACGCGGCTACGCCCGCCTGGAGTGGGCGGTCCTCGACTGGAACGAGCCGTCCATCGCCTTCTACGAGAAGCTGGGCGCGGTCAACCAGAGCGAGTGGTACCGCTACCGGCTGACCGACGAGCCGCTGCTCCGCCTGGCCGGGGAGACCGGCCGAACGAAGCCGGCCGAACGACCGTAATCACGCCGAAAAAGCGGCCACGCAGGTCACGCACAGTGACGTGACCTGCGTGACACAATCGCGGCTCAGACGCCGGCGTGCGTCCTGCTCCGCGCGCTCTCGGACTGATCGAACATGCCCATCTCGGGCTCCTCGAGCTCGCGGTGGGTCTCCTCTATCCGCAGCGCGACGCCGATCGCGAAGAAGGTCGGCGCCCACTCGCCTACGAAGATGCCCCACCGGTCGGCCCGGTCGAGCCCGGCCTTCTCGGCCTTGGTCGACACCGCCCAGCTGGCGAAGGCCAGCGCGATCGACGCCAGGCCGCACGTGTACATGTGGCCGGACTTCACGCCCATCTTGTGCAGCTGTTTGATCATGATTCCCCCCTTGTCTGAGAGCTGTTACCCCAGCAGGGGGCCGATAACCGATCATTAACATCATGTTTCGAGGGTGACGGTTGTGCGGAGCTTGTTACCGAGGTGAATCACACGTAACGGGCGCACAGCCACGCAGGGTCATCGTGCGTAATGAGCCCTTCCTACCTTGGGCATCCCCGGACGCCTAGCGTAGGAGAGGTCGATGGCGCGCTGGATCGCCGAGTGGCACCCCGATGACCCAGCCTTCTGGGAGAGCACTGGCCGGCGGGTGGCCCGCCGCAACCTGATCTTCTCGATCGCGGCCGAGCATCTCGGCTTCACCGTATGGACGCTGTGGAGCATCGTGGCGACCAAGCTCGGGTCGTACGAGTTCTCCACCGACCAGCTCTTCTGGCTGGTCGCACTGCCCAACCTGATCGGCTCCGTGCTACGGCTGCCCTACACGTTCGGCCCCGCCAGGTTCGGCGGGCGCAACTTCACCGTGGCGAGCGCGCTGCTGCTGCTCATCCCCGCGGCGTTGCTGGGCGTGGCGGTCAACAACCCGGGGACGCCGTACTGGCTCTTCCTGGTGATCGCGGCGCTGGCCGGGTTCGGCGGCGGGAACTTCGCCTCCAGCATGGCCAACATCACCTACTTCTATCCGCGCAGCAAGCAGGGCATCGCGCTCGGGCTCAACGCGGCGGGCGGCAACATCGGCGTCAGCTCGGTGCAGCTCATCATGCCGCTGGTCATCGGCTCGCTGGGGCTGGCCGCCGCCGGCTGGTTCTGGGTGCCGTTCATCGTGGCGGCCGCCGCCTGCGCGTACTTCTTCATGGACAACCTCACCAGCGCCAAGGCGAACCCGCGCGAGCAGCTCGCGGTCGCCGGCAAGGCGCAGACCTGGGTCATGTCGTTCCTCTACATCGGCACGTTCGGCTCGTTCATCGGCTACTCGACGGCCTTCCCGCTGCTCAGCCAGAGCCTCTTCCCCGACGAGCCGTACGCGGCCGTCGCCTTCGTCGGCCCGCTGCTCGGCTCGCTGGTCAGGCCGGTCGGCGGCTGGCTCGCCGACAAGTGGGGCGGCGCCCCGGTCACGCTGTGGAACTTCGCCGCGATGGGCGGCGGCGTGCTGCTGACCTGGCTGGCCGGCGCGGCGGGCTCGTTCTGGCTCTTCTTCCTCGCCTTCCAGCTGCTGTTCGTCACCTCCGGCATCGGCAACGGCTCCACGTACCGGATGATCCCGGCGATCTTCCAGGCCAAGGCCGTGGCCGAGCGCGGACCCGGCGAGGAGGCCCTGCTGCACGGCAAGCGCCAGGCCAGCGCCGCCATCGGCATCATCTCGGCGGTCGGCGCGCTCGGCGGGTTCCTCATCAACCGGGCGTTCGGGATGTCGTTCGCCGCCTCGGGCAGCCCCGCCGCCGCCTTCCTCGCCTTCGGCCTGTTCTACGCATCCTGCTTCGCCCTGACCTGGTGGTGCTACACCCGCAAGGTCGGCGTCAACGTGGTGGCGAGCCTTGCGCATGCCAGGGTCTGACGTGACCGCGACACACTGCCCGTACTGCGCGCTGCAGTGCGGCATGAAGATCGAGCCGGGGCCGGCCATCACTCCGCGCACGGACATCCCGGCCAACGCCCCCGGCTCGCTGTGCCAGAAAGGGTGGACCGCCGGTGAGCTGCTCACCAACGGCGAGCGGCTCACCACCCCGCTCCTGCACGGCGAGCCCGTGGAGTGGGACGTCGCGCTGGACCACGTGGCCGGCCGGCTGTCCGCCATACGCGCCGAGCACGGCCCCGACGCCGTGGCCGTGTTCGGCGGCGGCGGGCTGACCAACGAGAAGGCGTACTCGCTGGGCAAGTTCGCCAGGGTCGCGCTCGGCACCAGCCAGGTCGACTACAACGGCCGCTTCTGCATGTCGTCGGCCGCCGCCGCGTCCATCAGGGCGTTCGGCATGGACCGGGGCATGCCGTTCCCGATCACCGACCTGGACGAGGCCGACGTCGTCATGCTGGCCGGGGCGAACGTGGCCGAGACCATGCCGCCGTTCGTCCGCCACCTGAACGGGCCCCGCCTCATCGTCGTCGACCCGCGCCGCTCGCCGACCGCCCGCCTCGCCTGGCTGCACCTGCAGCCCACCCCCGGCACCGACCTGGCGCTCGCGCTCGGCCTGCTGCACATCGCGATCGGCGACGGGCTCGTGGACGAGGAGTACGTGGCCGCCCGCACCGCCGGGTTCGACGAGGTCCGCACCTCGCTCGCCTCCTGGTGGCCCGAGCGGGTCGAGCGGATCACCGGCGTGCCGGTGCACAAGATGCGCCAGGCGGTCAGGGCGCTCGCGGCGGTGGAGCGGGCGTACATCCTGACCGGGCGCGGCGCCGAGCAGCACGCCAAGGGCACCGACACCGTCACCGCGTTCATCAACCTGGCGCTCGCGCTCGGCCTGCCCGGCACGCGGGGCTCCGGCTACGGCTGCGTCACCGGGCAGGGCAACGGCCAGGGCGGCAGGGAGCACGGGCAGAAGGCCGACCAGCTCCCCGGCTACCGCAAGATCGACGACCCGGCCGCCCGCGCGCACGTCGCGGCCGTATGGGGCGTCTCGCCGGACGACATCCCCGGGCCCGGGCGGTCGGCGTACGAGCTGCTCGACGCGCTCGGCACCCCCGAAGGCCCCAAGGCGCTGCTGCTGTTCGGGTCGAACCCGATCATCTCGGCCCCCGCCGCCGAGCACATCGCCGAGCGCATCGGATCGCTGGACCTGCTGGTGACCTGCGACTTCGTCATGTCGGAGACCGCCGCGCTGGCCGACGTGGTCTTCCCGGTCACGCAGTGGGCCGAGGAGACCGGCACGATGACCAACCTGGAGGGCAGGGTGCTGCTGCGCCGCAGGGCGCTCACCCCGCCCCCGGGCGTGCGCAGCGACCTCGACGTCATCGCCGCGCTGGCCGCGCGGCTCGGCCACACCTTCGAGACCGAGCCGGCCAAGGTCTTCGACGAGCTGCGCCGCGCCAGCGCCGGCGGCCCCGCCGACTACTCCGGCATCACCTACGAGCGCATCGCGAACGAGACCGGCGTGTTCTGGCCGTGTCCCTCGGAGGACCACCCGGGCACGCCCCGGCCGTTCCTCGACCGCTTCGCCCACCCCGACGGCCGGGCCAGGTTCGTGCCCGTCCAGCACCGGGCCGCCGCCGAGGACATCGACGACGACTACCCCGTCTACCTGAGCACCGGCCGGGTGCTCTCCCACTACCAGAGCGGCGCGCAGACCCGCAGGATCGCGCCGCTCGTCGAGGCCGCACCCGAGCCGTACGTCGAGCTGCACCCGGACCTGGCGGAACAGCTCGACATCGCGGCGGGCGACGTCGTGCGCGTCAGCAGCAGAAGGGGCGAGAGCAAGGCCGTGGCCAGGATCAGCGACGCCATCAGGCGCGACACCGTGTTCATGCCCTTCCACTGGGAGGGCGCCAACAGGCTGACCAACCCGGCCCTGGACCCGGTGTCGCGAATGCCGGAATTCAAGGTCTGCGCCGTCAGGGTGGAGAGGGATTCATGAGGCTCGTCGTCGTGGGCAACGGGATGGCCGGGTCACGCCTGGTCAGCGAGGTACGCACGCGTGACCCGCACATGAAGATCACCGTGTTCGGCGCCGAGGAGCGGCGCCCCTACAACCGGATCCTGCTGTCCAACGTCCTGGCCGGCAGCGCCAGGCCCGATCAGGTACGCCTCGTCGACCCGGGCTGGTACGAGGCCCACGGCGTCGAGGCCGTCTTCGGCGACCCGGTCGCCCACATCGACAGGGAGACCCGGCACGTCGTCACCCGCGGCGGGCGGCGCGAGCCGTACGACCTGCTGGTCCTCGCGACCGGCAGCGACGCGATCGTGCCGCCGATCCCCGGCGTGGCGCGGGCCGTCCCCTTCCGCACGCTCGACGACTGCGAGCGCATCATGCGGGAGGCCGAGCAGGCCCGCGCGGCCGTGGTGATCGGCGGCGGGCTGCTCGGCATCGAGGCGGCCCGCGGCCTGGCCGGGCGCGGCCTGCCGGTCACGCTGCTGCACCTGGCCGGCCACCTCATGGAACGCCAGCTCGACGTGGAGGCGGGCCAGGTGCTCGGCGAGACGCTGACCGGGCTCGGCGTCGGCATCCGCACCGGCGTCAGTGCCTCGGCGGTCGAGGAGGACGGCGTCCGCCTCGACGGCGGCGAGCTGATCCCCGCCGACCTGGTCGTGCTGGCCTGCGGCGTGCGGCCGGTCACGGGCCTCGCCGCGGACGCGGGCCTCGAGGTGCGGCGCGGCATCGTCGTGGACGACGAGCTGCGCACCGACGACCCGTCGATCTTCGCGATCGGCGAGTGCGCCGAGCACGACGGCACCGTGTACGGCCTGGTCGCCCCCGCATGGGAGCAGGCCGCGGTGGCCGCCGAGGTCATCACCGGCGGCAAGGCCCTCTACCGGGGCTCCCGCCTGGTCACCCGGCTCAAGGCCAAGAGCGTCGAGCTGGCCGCGATGGGCGAGACCCAGCTCGGCGAGGAGCAGGCCGAGGTGGTGCGCTTCAGCCACCGCGCCCGCGGCACCTACCGCAAGCTCGTCATCAAGGACGGCCGCCTGGTCGGCGCGATCCTGCTGGGCGAGAGCGACGCCGTCGGCACGCTCACCCAGCTCTTCGACCGCGGCGGACCGCTCCCCGGCGACCGGGCCGGGCTGCTGTTCCCCGGGCTGGCGGCGGCCCCCGTGGCCGACAGCCCGACGCTCATGCCGGACGCGGCGACCGTCTGCCGCTGCAACAACGTGACCAAAGGCCGGATCAGGGCGTGCTGGGAGGCGGGCGCCCGCGACGTGGACGCAGTGGCGGCCGCCACCAGGGCCACCACCGGATGCGGAACCTGCCGCGACGCCGTGGAGGGCATCGTCGGCTGGCTGTGCGAGCAGGAAGGGATCTCAGTGTGAACAGGATCGTCGTCGTCGGGTACGGCCCGACCGCCCATCGGCTCGTCGAGACGCTCACGAGCAAGGGCTTTGACGGCAGCGTGACCGTCATCGGTGAGGAGCCGCGACCGGCCTACGACCGCGTCCACCTCACCTCCTACCTGTCCGGCACGTCGGCCGACGACCTCACCTACGAGGTGCCGGACGGCGTCGTCACCCGGATCGGCGCCCGGGTCACCGGCATCGACCGCGAGGCCAGGCGGGTGAGCCTGGCCGACGGCGGCACCGAGCCGTACGACGTGCTCGTGCTGGCCACCGGCTCCGTCCCGTTCGTGCCGCCGGTGCCCGGCGCCGAGCACGCCTTCGTCTACCGCACCATCGAAGACCTCGACGCCATCAGGGCCGCCGCCAAGGACGCCGAGGAGGGCGTGGTCGTCGGCGGCGGCCTGCTCGGCCTGGAGGCCGCCGACGCGCTGCGCGGGCTCGGGCTGAAGACCCACATCGTGGAGATGAGCCCCTGGCTGATGCCGCGCCAGGTCGACGAGGGCGGCGGCTCGGTGCTCAAGTCGCACATCGAAGGACTCGGCCTCACCGTGCACACCGGCGCGGGCGTCCAGGAGATCGTGCACGACGGCGGCGAGGTGACCGGCCTGCGCAAGCCCGACGGTACCGTCATCGACGCGCAGGTCGTGGTCTTCTCCGCGGGCATCAGGCCGCGCGACGAGCTGGCCAGGCAGGCCGGGCTCGAGGTCGGGCCGCGCGGCGGCATCGTGGTCGACTCCGGCATGCGCACCTCCGACCCCGCCATCTACGCCGTCGGCGAGTGCGCGCTGGCCGGTGGCATGATCTACGGCCTCGTCGGGCCCTGCAACACGATGGCCGAGGTGGCCGCCGACCGCATCATGGGCGGCACGGCCACGTTCGAGGGCGCCGACATGTCCACGAAACTCAAGCTGCTCGGCGTCGAGGTCGCCCAGTTCGGCGCCATGGACGGCGCGCTGGACGTCACCTACATGGACCCGGTGGCCGGCGTCTACAAGAAGCTGTTCATCAGCGACGACGCCCGCACCCTGCTCGGCGGCATCTGCGTCGGCGACGGCGGGCCGTACACCGCGCTGCGGCCCTTCGTGGGCAAGGAGCTGCCCGCATCGCCGTCCGACCTGCTCTTCGCCGGCGCCGGCGCGGCACTCGACCTGCCCGACGAGGCGCAGGTCTGCTCCTGCAACAACGTGTGCGCGGGCGACATCCGCACCGCCATCGCCGGCGGCGCCACCGAGGTGCCCGCCATCAAGGCGTGCACCCGGGCCGGCACCACCTGCGGCAGCTGCGTGCCGATGCTCAAGCAGCTCCTGGAGAAGTCGGGCGTCGAGGTCAGCAAGGCGCTGTGCGAGCACTTCGCGTACTCGCGGGCCGAGCTGTTCGACATCGTACGGGTGCGCGGCATCACCACCTTCTCCGAGCTGATCGCCCAGCACGGCCAGGGCAGGGGCTGCGACATCTGCAAGCCCGCCGTGGCCTCCATCCTCGCCTCCCTGCACAACGGGCACGTGCTGGAGGGCGAGCGGGCCGCGCTGCAGGACACCAACGACGCCTTCCTCGCCAACATCCAGAAGAACGGCACGTACTCGGTCGTCCCGCGCATCCCCGGCGGCGAGATCACGCCCGACAAGCTCATCGTGATCGGCGAGGTGGCCCGCGACTTCGGCCTCTACACCAAGATCACCGGCGGGCAGCGGATCGACCTGTTCGGCGCCCGCATCGAGCAGCTTCCCGAGATCTGGCGGCGGCTCGTGGACGCCGGGTTCGAGTCGGGCCACGCGTACGGCAAGGCCCTGCGTACGGTGAAGTCCTGCGTCGGCTCCACCTGGTGCCGCTACGGCGTGCAGGACTCCGTGGGCCTGGCCATCGCGCTGGAGCTGCGCTACCGCGGCCTGCGTTCGCCCCACAAGATCAAGTCGGCCGTCTCCGGCTGCGCCCGCGAGTGCGCCGAGGCCCGCTCGAAGGACTTCGGCGTCATCGCCACCGAGCAGGGCTGGAACCTGTACGTCGGCGGCAACGGCGGCTTCAAGCCCCGCCACGCCGACCTGCTCGCCAAAGACCTCAGCACAGACGAGCTGATCAGGACCATCGACCGGTTCCTGATGTTCTACATCCGCACCGCCGACCGGCTGCAGCGCACCGCCGCCTGGATCGAGTCTCTGGACGGCGGGCTCGACTACCTACGCGAGGTGATCATGGAAGACTCGCTCGGCATCTGCGCCGACCTCGACGCGCAGATGGAGCACCACATCGCCACGTACGCCGACGAATGGGCCACCACCCTGCAGGACCCCGAGAAGCTGAAGAGGTTCGTCAGCTTCGTCAACGCCCCCGGCGTGCCCGACCCGTCCATCGTCTTCGCCAGCGAGCGCGGCCAGATCAAGCCGGTGATGGCCCGATGAGCTGGACCGAGATCTGCGCCTACGACTCCATGCTCCCGGAGACCGGCGTCTGCGCCCTCGTGGAGGGCGTCCAGGTCGCGGTCTTCCGCACCTTCGACGGCGAGCTCTACGCGCTCGGCAACCTCGACCCGTTCAGCGGCGCGTACGTGCTCTCGCGCGGCATCGTCGGCACCAGGAAGGGCGAGCCGACGGTCGCCTCGCCGCTGCACAAGCAGGTGTTCTCGCTGGTGACCGGGCGGTACCTGGACGACGAGAGCGTCTCGGTGCCGACCTACCCGGTACGCGTGAACGCCTCCGGCGTCGTCGAGGTCGCCCTGAGGGCTCCGGCGCCGCCCGATTACGCGCCGGCCCCGCTGTCCGCCTCCACCTCGGCCTCCAAGGTGCCAGCGCCGGCCGGCGGGTAGACGTGAGGGCCGCGATGCCCCGCCGGGAGCACGCACCGCCGTCCTGACTCGACGCTCCCGCAGCGCTCTGCGTCCTCGCGCTGCGGGAGAGGTTCGGGGTTCGCCATGATGTGCGGCACTGAAGGCACGCTATCGGCGGACCGGTATCAGGACGGCAACGAAAGAACCTCTGACCTGTCTCTCCCGAACCCGTTAACCGGTACCGTCCGAAATACCCGCACCCGGTAAAGGTGCCGTGCGAAGTGCCTAAACCCCGCATTCGCCGTCGGGCGGCGGGGGCATCAAAGCGGCCATGAGCAAGATTTTTCAGCGCAGGGCACTCCTGCTGGCCGCGATCGTCCCCGCCCTCATGGTTGCGGGCTGCTCCGCCAACACCCAGGCCATGAAGGGGGCGGCGAGCCCCACCGAGATGGAATCCCCGGGTGCCGACACCTCTCCCGAGGAGTCGCCCGAGTCCTCGCCCGGCGACACCTCGGGCGGCGGGCAGGCGGAGACGGCCGTCCAGGGGTTCTTCGACGCGCTCAAGTCGGGTGACGTGGACCAGGTCACCGACACCTTCGCCGACGACGCGGTGGTCCTGCTCGCCGGGCAGCCCACGGCGGAGGGCAGCGAGGCGATCAAGTCGCTGTTCGAGAAGCAGCTCCAGGGCGGCAACGGCATGAAGGAGGCCACCCACACCATCGACGAGACCCGCACCGCCGGCGCGGACGACGCCATCGTCCGGGCGACGAGCAAGCAGGGCAACGACAACATGCGCGAGCTGTTCGTGCTCACGCGGGAAGGCGAGGAGTGGAAGATCTCGCAGTTCATGAACAACAAGGGCTGACGAGATCCGATCCGTGACGCCCTGAACGGGGGATTGACGAGCGCGCCGCGAGGAAACCGCCTCGCGGCGTTCGAGTGCTCACCGCAGGGCGTCGTCGCGGCGCCGTAGGAAAGGCGCCGTGGGAAAGGCGCCGCGTGAAAAGCGCCGCAGGAAAGGCGCCGTAGGAAAGGCGCTGTAGAAAGGGCGCCGCGGAAAGGCGCTGCGAAAGGCGTCTGCCGGAACGGGGGAGGCGGCGGGTCGCGCGCGACCGGCCGCCGACCGACCGCCGACCCTGCGCCAGGCACGTGGAGGCCGGTCGGCTGGGTTCTGTGCGGGGTTTGTGGGGGTCGGTCGGTTGGGTTCTGTGCGGGGTTTGTGGGGGTCGGTCGGTTGGGTTCTGTGCGGGGTTTGTGGGGGTCGGTCGGCTGGGTCCTGCGCGAGGTTCACGGGGTCGGCCGGTGGGGCCCGCGTGAGGCTCGCGGGGGTCGGCCGGGGATGCGGGGGCTGATGCGCCGCTGGTCCACCAGCGCGAGGTAGACCGCGAAGGCGCCACGAGTCCACATGTCGGCCTGCTGCGCGGTCAGGCTGATCTCCTCGCCCTCATGCGAAACGATCATGTATTTGTTCAGCGGCAGGGGCTTCCAGGCCACCAGCACGTTCTCGTAGACGAGCAGGTCGAGCATCGCGGACAGATATTCGCGTCCCGAGGCGGACACGGCGCAAGCCTCCTCGCTCCTCGCCGAATTCTCGCCCTCGCCTTTCCGCCTCCCATTGTGCGCGCCGCAACGGGGTTTCCGCGCCTGCTCTCGACGGAAATTGGCCCGCCGATCAACCCGGGCGCCGGGAACCTCCGCCGTCTGAGCGGTGTATGGGGACCGGAGGTGGTTCTCATGTGGAGAACGATGATCGCGCCGGCCGCCCTGGCGCTCGCGACGGCCCTGCTACCGGCCCCTGTCGCCGGGACGGCGTTACCGGAGTCCGCCGCCGGGACGGCGTTACCGGAGTCCGCCGCCGGGACGGCGTTACCGGAGTCCGCCGCCGGGACGACGTCCGGCGCGGCGTCCGCCGCTGAGCCGCTGAAGGCACGTGCGGGTGTTCATGACGCGGCGGGTGCTTCCGCACCGGCGGGTGCGCGTGCGGCGGGTGCGCTTGGGACGCCCGATGTGCGTGCGGTTGGTGCTTCCGCACCGATGGGCGGGCGTGCGGCGGATGCTCTTGGGACGGCGGGCCTGCGCGCGGAAACCGTCGGCGGGTGGGCGGTGACGTTGCTCGATCCCGTGCCGGACCGGTTCGAGAGCGGGCACACGTACGCGGTGGGGTTCTGGGTGCTGCAGCACGGCACCCACCCGTTCGAGGGCAAGCTGGAGCCGGTCGGGCTGCGGCTCACGCGGGCGGACGGCCGGAGCGTGACCTTCCTGGGCACGCCTCTGCCCGAGCCCGCGCACTACGCGACGTCGGTGGCGGTGCCGAAGGGGGAGTGGAAGGTCGAGGCGCTGCAGGGGTGGTTCCCGCCGTACGAGGTGGGCGTGCTCAAGGTGCCCGGTGAGCTGCGCGTCGCGCCCGTGCCCGCCGAGATGGTGCGGGGCCGGCGTACCGACGGGCTCTGGGGAGCGATCCGGCCCCCGGAGGTCGAACCCGGCGAGGTCCCGGTCCACGTCCCCGCCTCCGCCGCCGCGCTCAAGCGGGTCGCCCCTTCCGTCAAGAGCCCCGCCCCGGACGCCCAGGCCGAGGACGCCACGCCTCCTGCGACGGATTCCGGTGACAGCACGGCGGGCGAGGGCGGCGCGGCGACCACGAACGGGACTGCGACCGGTGAAAGGGCTACGGCCGGTGACGGCACGGCGAGCGTGGCGGGGGAGCGGAGTGCGGCGGGCGAGCGGAGCGCCGCCCCGGGGTCCGGGGTGCCCGCCTACAGCCTGCTGATCGCCGCCGCTGCCGGTGCCGGGCTCGCGGTGGCGGCGCTGCGGCTGGCGGCACGGCGACGGCGGCGGGAGCCGGACCCGCCCGCGGACCCCTCAGCGGACACCCTCGCCTTCCCGTGACGACCGCACCCGCGCAGGGTGGTCGCGGCGCGATGCCTCGCCGTGGCGACCACGCCTGGAATGGTCGTTCCCGCTCCCGTGACGGCCGCGACGGCGGGCGGGTCAGAGGTCTTGTTCCTGCTTGTCCAGGAGGGCGATCGAGACGGCGACGGCCTTGGTGCAGTCGCGGTTCTCGATCGCCTCCAGCAGGTCGGCGTGCCAGGGGTCCGGCTCGAAGGCCGCCTCCTCCTGGCCCCTGACGCTGTCGTGCAGCGCCTCGCTCATGCTGCGGTAGAGGTCGCCGAGCAGCGCGTTGTGCGCGGCCATCGCGACGCTGACGTGGAAGTCCACATCGGCGTCGGCGAACGCGTCGAGGTCGCTCGCCTCGGCGGCGGCGTCCCGGCGGGCCAGGGCGGCGCGCATGGCGGCCAGGTCGTCGTCGGTGCGCCGCTGTGCCGCCAGCCGGGCGGCGACGAGGTCGAGGCCGCGCCGCACGTCGATGATGTCCATCGCGGCCGCCTTGTCGAGCCGGCGCCGCAGGGCGACCTCGGACTCGTCGGTGGCGGTGACGTACGTGCCGTCGCCCTGCCGCGTGTGCAGCAGCCCGGCGTGGGCCAGGACGCGTACGGCCTCGCGCACGGACAGCCTGCTCATGCCGAGGCTCTCCGCGAGCCGGCTCTCCGACGGGATCTTGGTGCCGACGGGCCACACCCCTTCGGCGATCTCCCGGCGAAGCTCGGCGATGGCGGCGTCCACGAGTGAGGTCCGAGCGACGTTACGCATCCACGTTCTCCTCAAACGGCTGACGCCATCCACCCTAGATGCCGGAGGGGGCGGTTGGACGATCACCCCTGGACGCGGGCGAGTTCGGTGGCCAGCCGTTCGATGGTCTCGCGGCCTTCCAGCGGGCGCAGCCAGGCGGCGGGCAGGGCCGCGCGCCCGCGCAGCGCGCCGACGATGTTGCCGCAGACCGAGCCGGTCGAGTCGCTGTCGCCGGAGTGGTTGACCGACAGCAGCAGGGCGCGCTCCACGTCGGGCTCGGCCAGGGCACAGTAGACGCCGATGGCGAGGGCCTCCTCGGCCACCCAGGCGCCGCCGAGCGACTCGACCGCCTCAGGACCGGGCGCGCCCGCCGCGGCCAGGCCGAGGGCGGCGCGGAGCGCGGCGGAGGTCTCCTCATGCTTCGGGTAGCCGGCCAGCAGGCCGAGGGTGCGGCGCACGGCGGGCTCCAGCGCCTCGCCCGCCATGAGGTACGCGATGATGGCGGCGAACGCGCCCGCCGCCAGGTAGCCGGTGGGGTGGCCGTGGGTGATCTGCGCGCAGGCCGCCGAGAGCTCGAACGCCTCCCTGACCGCCCGCTCCCCGCCTTCGGGCGGCGCGATGAGGCCGAACGGCGCGGAGCGCATCACGGTGCCGCAGCCCTTGGAGTCGCGGTTCACCGGACCGGGCTCGCCCCACCGGGCCGGTCCCGGGAAGGGCCGGTGCAGGCCGGACAGGCAGGCGTTGCCGGGGGCGCGCCTGGAGTACAGCCAGCCCTCCTCGCGCAGCGACCCCGTGTGGTGCGGCAGGGAGGCAGGGGGAGGCGTCCGGTAGTCCTGGGTGTCCAGCCACCGCAGGTACGCCTGTCGCACCGCCTCCACGGTCCTTGCGTCCACGAGGCCCCCGTCCGCGGTGCCTTTGTCCGGGGTGCCCCCGTCCGCGAGACCCATGACCCCGGGACCCCTGACCGCGGGACCTCTGACCTCGGGGCCCCGGTCCGCAGGGTCCGCGTCCGCGGGGCTCGAGTCCGATGGGGCCGCGTCCGGGTGCGCGCTCCGCGCGTCGGCGGGCGTCGGCGGCGTCGCTTCGTTACGGTGAGCTGCGGATGTGGCGGCGCGGGCGGTCAGGAGGCCCTCGACGGTGAAGAGCGTCATCTGGGTGTCGTCGGTGATCAGCCCGGTCGCGCCCTGCCGGCCGTGGAGGTACCCGCTGATGCCGGCGGCGCCGTGAGTCCTGCGGATGTCCTGCAGCGACTCGAACTCGATCGGCGCTCCCAGCGCGTCACCGATCGCACCGCCCAGGAGACAGCCCAGCACCCGATCCAAGACATCCATACGTCGGATCTTGCCACCTTCCTGACCGTCTGAGACGGTGGCGCTTGTTCACCGAAGTCCCGGAGGTCACGCGTGTCACAATTACGCCCAGCCCTCTTCGCGGTCGCCCTCACCCTCGCGATCGCGACCCCGGCGCAGGCGGCGACCGGTCCGACCATCACCGTCGAGGACGGCCGTACGCAGCCGGTCTTCTCGTACGCGGACGCGATCCGCGAGCACGTATACGTCGAGTCCACCGTCGACAGCGACGCCGACGGCGCGCTGGACAGGGTCAGGGTGGACATCATCCGGCCCAAGGAGTCCGGCCCGGCGCTCAAGGTGCCGGTGATCATCGATGAGAGCCCCTACTACGACAACTCGGGTCGCGGCAATGAGGGCGAGCGGAAGGAGTACGACGCCGCCGGAAATGTCGTGAAATTCCCGCTGTTCTACGACAACTACTTCGTCCCGCGCGGCTACGCCGTCCTCAACGTCGACATGATCGGCACCACCAAGTCCGACGGCTGCCCCGACATCGGCGGCAAGGCCGACGTGCTGGGCGGCAAGGCGGTCATCGACTGGCTGAACGGCCGCGCCAAGGCCTACCGGGCCGACGGCACCCCGGCCGTGGCCGACTGGACGACCGGCAAGGCCGCCATGATCGGCAAGTCGTACGACGGGACCCTCGCCAACGCCGTCGCCGCGACCGGCGTGGAGGGCCTGAAGACCATCGTCCCGATCTCGGCGATCAGCTCCTGGTACAAGTACCAGCGCTCGAACGGCGTGATCTACAACTACGACTACGCCTCCTGGCTCGCCGGCTACATCGACACCGACCCGGCGGAGAAGTGCGCGCACGTGCGCGACAGGATGGACGCCGAGGACGGCGACGACACCGGGAACTACAACCGGTTCTGGGCCGAGCGCGACTACATCAAGGGCCTGCTCGGCGACGCCTCCAAGGTCAAGGCGAGCGTCTTCGTCGTCCACACCGTCAACGACCTCAACGTCAAGCCCGACAACTTCTCCGCCTGGTGGAAGGCGCTGGCCGACCGCAACGTGCCGCGCAAGATCTGGGTCGGGCAGACCCAGCACGTGGACCCGTTCGACTTCGAGGGCCGCAGGGGCCTGTGGGTGGACACGCTGCACCGCTGGTTCGACCACTGGCTGCTCGGCGTGCGCAACGGGATCATGAACGAGCCCCGCGCGGACGTCGAGGTGGCCCCGGCGAAGTGGATCACCCAGCGCGACTGGCCTGCGCCGCTCGCGCTCAAGGTGCCGTTGCGCCCGTCGGCCGACGGCACGCTCGGGCTCAAGCCCGCCAAGCGCAACAGCACCGCGTCCTTCACCGACGTGCGTATGAGCGAGAACGACATGGTGGCCGACGTGGGCACGGACAAGCCCGGCCGGGTCGCGTTCACCACGGGCGAGCTTCCGCTGAACCTGCGCCTGTCCGGCACGCCGACCGCCGACCTGCGGGTGAAGCTGGACAAGCCGACGGCCAACCTGACCGCGCTGCTGGTGGACTTCGGCACCGACACCCGCGTCGACTGGCGCAACAACCAGGGCATCACCACGCTCACCGAGGAGGACTGCTACGGCGAGAGCACCGCAGAGGACGACGCCTGCTACCGCAAGGTCGTCACGAACGTGGCCACCCGCCCGCTGGAGATCGTCGCCCGCGGCTGGATCGACGTGCAGAACCGCGACTCGCTCAGCGAGGCCAAGCCGCTGCCCCCGGGCACGTACGGCACGGTCAAGTGGCTGACGCTGCCGCAGGACTACACGTTCAAGAAGGGCCACCGCATCGGCCTGATCGTGGCCGGCACCGACTCCACCTACACCGGTGAGCAGGGCACCGGCGCGACCGTCACCATCGACCTGCGCAACAGCAGCGTCAGCCTGCCGTTCGTGCTCGGGAGCCCGCTGGCCGACGTGCCGAAGGACGCGACGACGTTCCGCGGCCCGGCCGATCCGGCGCTGCCGGAGCCCGAGCCCGGGTTCCACTTCTTCTAAGGATCCCTCGGGCAGGAGGCCCGCACCTGGGCCTCCTGCCCGCCTCCTGCCCGGCTCTGTCAGCCGCAGCTCGCGTCGGGGGAGGGCGTCCAGGCGACGTTCAGGGTGAGCGTGCCGCCGCCCGTCGTGGTGCCGCCGGTGGTCTCGCCGTCGCCGGTCGCGGTGCCCGCCCACTTGACGGTGATCTTCCCGCGCCGCACGTCAGGCCGGGCGTCGCAGCGCTCCAGCCGGTGGGGAACCCGGAAGCGGGTGCCCGAGACGGTGATGCCGCCGGTGCCGGTCGCGGAGACGATCTCGCAGTCGCCGGTGCACATCAGCTTGAACGATCCCGTACGCCGCTCGCCCAGCCACGCCGACGACGGCGACAGCTTGGCCACCGGCGCCGCGGGCTTCGGCAGCGCGCTCTTCCTCGGCACCGCCTTCATGCCCGACCCCGCGCCCTCACCGGCGCCTGTCCCGGACGGCTCCCGGCCGTCCGCCTCCCGCTCGACCTTGCTCTCGGGCCTGCTCGCGGGCCTGCTCGCGGCATCGGTCTCCGCGCTGGACCGGGCGGCGGCCTTGCTGAGCGCCGGCTGCTGTCCCGCCTGGCCGTTCATGATGGCCCAGATCAGCCCGGCGGCGAGCAGGCCCACGCCGGAGATCAGCGCCAGCCTGACCACGGTCCTGATCGGCGCGCCCTGCTCGGGGTCGTCGCCGGGCGGCTCGCGCCAGTACTCCTGCCACTGCCCGCCGTCCCCGCCGGGCGGCTGGACGAAGTTCGCCACCGTGATCCCGCCGTACCGGATGACCGGTGCCTCGTGGCGCACGCCGTTGCTCTCGCCCTTGAGCGCGGTGCTGTAGACGAGCTTGTCGCCGTTGACGCCGCCACGGAACGGCCTGGTGCGGCTCGGTGGCGTGAACGGATGCCGCCACCGCACCGCCGGCGCCGCGCCGGGCTCATCGGGGACGTGAGCGGTGGCATCGGGTCCGGCGTCGGGTCTGGCATCAGTGCCGGCATCGGAACCGGTGTCCGTGTCGTACTCGGCGTACGTGGGGGCGGCCAGCGGCATCGGCAGCCGGGGCGCGGGCGGCTTCGTGATGCCCTCCAGCGGCAGTCGCGCCGCGGGTATGGTCGGGGGCTCCTGGTCGGCGGCGGCCGCGCCCGCCGCCGACCAGGGCTCTCCCGGGGTCGCCGTCGTGGGGCCGGCGACCCGGGCGGACGGCATGGCGCCGGCGACCGGTGGAGACTGCGACGACATCTCCACCAGTGTGCGTGCCTGCACCGGGAAGCCGTCGGCCCGCCAGAGAGGTCCCTCGCCGGGCAACGGCTGCGCGGACGCCAGCCGGTTGGGAAGCGTGCCGGGCAATGTGGCGATGGGCAGGCGGCGCAGCAGCGCGGCCGCCGTCATCGTCCTGGGCGCGGCCCGGCAGATCGCGCACGATGGGATGTGCCGGCCGATCCTGGCCCTGGCCCGGCGGCCCGGCGCGGCGACCCACGCCTCCATCCGGGCGGCCAGGTCGGGGCAGCCGCCGCGGGAGCGGGCCGCGATGATCGCGGCGAACCACTCCTCCAGGCCGGCCGCGGCCCTCGCGACGATGCCGTGCACCTCGGCCGCGGGCAGCTCGAAGATCACCGCCAGCTCGGCGTCGGACAGGCCGTGCCGTACCGAGAGGTCGAGCAGCTCGCGCTGCGGCCGCTCCAGCGACAGCAGGGCCTCGGGCAGCAGCTCCGACATGCGTCCTGGACGCGACCACGAGCCGATGCTCGCCGGTGTCGCCACGAACGCCCGGTGCGCGCGGGCCACCGCGTACAGCCAGGGGCGGCGCAGGGCGGGGTCCACCACGCGGTCCGCGTACAGGTGCGCCGTGATCGCGGCGCCGGCCACGGCCTGCTCGGCGTCGCCCGCGGCGAGCTCGGTGCGGCAGTAGTCGTAGAGCCGGGCGCCGTGCGTGTCGCACAGGTCACGGATGGCCTGGCGAGCGTCGTCCGGCAGAGTTCGCCACATCCGGTGTCACCTCCTCGATTTGGTACGCGGGCTCCATTCGGTACGCGGGCGGGCGGCGTCCAAGCGTCAGGCCCTCCCCACGGCTTTGGGCACGGCGTTCTGGATCGGTTTCACGGGGTGCGGCACCGGGTCGAGCAGCGACGCCTGCGCCAGGTAGGCGCGGGTGGCGTCGGGGTCGCCCGCGATGGCCCGCAGCCCGGCCATGGCCGCTTCGAGCCTGGCACTGTCACGTTCCCGCACGCCGGCGGGGCGCGTCTCGCCGCGCGGTATCACCCGGTGCATGAGCACCGAGCGGCGCCGCCACGCCCACGCCTCCAGCGCGGCCGCGGGCGCGTACCCGCCGATCACCGCCGCGATCACCTTGGCGGCCTCGGCGGCGTCGTGGATGCCCGCGTTCATGTTGAGCCCGCCGATGGTGGAGGTCGAGTGCGCCGCGTCCCCCACGAACAGCACCCGCCCGCACCGGTACGAGGTCAGCACCCCGCGCGAGAGCTGGAACCGGTCGGCCCCCGTCACCCTGATGGGCTCGGTGGCGCCCGGCAGGGACCGGCGGACCAGCAGCGACAGGTTCGACGGCGACAGCGGCTCGTGCGCCTCGCACGGCATCTTGAAGATGATCCGCCAGTGGTCGGGCAGCGCGAGCAGCGTGCACGACTGCTGCACGTCGCGTACGTACGTCAGCGGCGCCAGGCTCGGCAGCAGCCGGTCCAGCGGCGCGTCGGTGAAGACCCGCAGCGCCTGGGCCGTGCAGGTGTTGCGGGGGAACGGCAGGCCGAGCGCGGCCCGCACCGTGCTGTGCGCGCCGTCGGCGGCGATCATGTACCGGGCCCGCGTCCAGGTGTGGCCGACGCGGACCCGGATGCCCGTGCCGCCCTCGGCGACGCCGTCCACCTGGGAGCCGAAGCGCACGTCCACGTTGGGGTAGACGTTGAGCGCCGCGAGCAGCAGGGGGGTCAGTACGCTCTGGTCGGCGTGAATCCTGAAGGGGTGCTTGGTCAGGCCGTCGAGCCGGTTCATGCCCATCTCGGCGAGCACGAGCCCCGACCTGTCGCGCCACTGCACCCGGTCCACCACCCGGCCGCTGGCGACCAGCCGGGCGGCCACGCCGAGGTCGGCGAGCAGGTCGAGGGTGGCGGGGTGGAAGGTGCAGGCGCGCGGCTGCCTGGGCAGCGCGCTCTCCCGCTCCAGCACGGTGACCGGGATGCCGGCCCTGGCCAGGGAGAGCGCGGCGGTCAGCCCGGCCGGCCCGGCTCCGGCGACGATGACGCCGTTCATGCCCTGCCTCCCGTGTGCGCCACCCTCCGCACGACCGTCCTGCGGTGGGGGAGCGGGCTGAACGTCACCTGCCGCCCGAACGCCCTGGACAGCGACCACCAGGCCACGGCGAGGTTGGTGGTGAGCAGCCTGCGCTCGTTGCCGCTGGTCAGCGGCCCGAGCACGGGCAGGGTCGGCAGGCCGGTGCCGGTGAACAGCAGCGCCGCGTCCTCCGGCGGCTCGGCCGACTCGACCTGGGCGATCAGCTCCTCGGGGGTGACCGCGTACGAGGAGTAGCCGTCTCTCGCGCGGATCTGCACGACCTGCGTGACGGTGACGCCGGCGGCCTTCCAGAACCGCTCGGCGAGATCGGTCACCCACGGCTCGTACGGCGAGACCAGCACGATGTCGCTCACGCCGAGGTGGTCGAGCGCTTCGCGGGTAGCCATCGTCGCCGAGGCGACCGGCAGCTTCGTCGCCGCCGTCAGCTCCATGCACTGGGCGCGGTCCTCGTCGGGGCCCAGCAGGTAGCGGGGCTCCGTGCAGGCCATGACCAGCGCGTCCAGCCGCAGGCCGCCGAAGGCGCGCGCCATCGCGGGCAGCGCGGCGTTGTAGCTCTCCAGGCGGTCGGTCAGCGACGGCAGCGGGCTGATGGGGAGGCGGGTGACGTACATGTCGGCACGCGAGCCGAACAGCCGGGTGAGTTCCGGCTCGGCGGAGGGGTTCTCCGGCGCGACGATCACGCCGATCCTGCCGCGGCTCACAGCGTGCCCCGGACGGTGCGCATGGTCTTCCTCCTGTGCGGGAAGGCGAGAAACGGTCACGAGGCGCGGTGCCGGAGCGCCTGGTCGATCTCGGTGATGGCCTCGACGGACACCTGCCGGATGCGGCGCAGCCGGTGCACGGTGCGCGCCTGCGGAGGCGGGCCTGCCCGGTCCTCGTCGCCGTGGGGCGGCGGCGGGCCCGGCCTCATGCTCCGCGGGTGCATCTCGTGCGGTTGTGACCTGCGCGTTTCGTCGGTGAGCATGGGCGCTCCTGATCTATAGCGGGGGTCCTGGTCGGTTGCGGGCGAGGTCGTGGGCCTGCGGGCGGGCGCGGCCGCGTGCCGCGTACCCGGCCGGAGGCGGCGCGCCGTGCGGCGAGGAGCCGGCGCGGGACCGCCGGCCCCTCCTCCGCCGCGCGCTGAGATCGTCGTCCGGTCTCACGTCCCGCCGCCACGGCGACCCGCACCAGCGCCGTGGCGGCGAGCAGAACGGCGGCCGGCGAGGCGGCCGAGGGCCCGTGCCCTGGCTCTGCCGCCCGCCGGGACGGCCGGTCGATCGGCTCTGTGGCGCCCGCCCTGCCGATCGATCCGCCGATGCCGTGAAGGTGAAGCCGGCCCCTGGCGCTACCCCTCGAGTCGGCCAGCACGCCAGCCGCTACCGCGCTGGCCGACAGCACCGCGCCGACTGAGTCGGGCACGTGCCGCACGGTGCCGGAGGGGCGGGGAAGCGCCGGGGCCGGCGCTGGATGCGCTGCCACCGTTCCCGCACTGTCGGCGTACGGGTCCGGCAGGCCGCGCGCGGCCCGCACCCTCCCGTCGCCTGATGGCAGCGCCGGCATTCCGGCGCCTGCGCTCGTGCGCACCGGCGCGCCGCCATACGGCGGCCTGCCGGTCGAGTGAGCGCCGGTGTACGGCGCGAGCGAGGCGGAGAACCGCGCCGCGGCGCCGATGTCGGGACGGGACCCGCGAGGACGCCGCGCGTCGCCGCGGAACCCGTCAGGACGGAAGTCATCCGAACGGGGCCGCCCTCCCCGCCGTCCCGGCCGGGGCGCGGCCGTGATGACCGTGGCCGCGCCCGCGCCTCGTGTGGTCGTCATCGGGCCGTCACCGCTCTTTCGGCCACGTTCGGGACGCTGACGCAGACCATGCGCTCCGTCAGCCCGGCACCGTGTGCCGCCAGGCGGGGCCCGGCCGTCCGCGTACGCACCGGTCCCGCACCACCGGCGACCGTACGCGCGACCTTCGAGGCCAGGACGAGGTGCTCGCCGCAGCGCCGGGCCACCTTGGCCTCGAGGCCGGCCACCTGGGCCAGCCTCAGCCGCAGCGGCTCCAGCGACGACCGGCGTTCGAGCCCTTCGAGGTCGGCCAGCCGGGCGGGCCAGCGCAGCGCCTCGGCGCAGCGGGCCTCGACCTCGGCGGGCACGTCCTGCGCAGGATGCCCGTCGTGGCACAGCCGGGTGGCGAGCATGACGGCGGTGAACGCCGTCTTGTCGAAGTCGGCCAGCCGTCCCTTGAGGGCCGCGCCCAGCATCCTGACGCGGTGGCTCAGGCAGACCGCACTCCACCCGAGCAACAGCAGCCGTTCCGGTCCCGTCTCCGTGTGCCAGCCGGCCAGCCGCAGCTCGCGGGCCATCCGGTGGTAGTAGCGCCAGCGGTGACGGGGGCTGTCCAGCCAGACCTGGAGACCGCCCAGCGGCAGCTCGGCGACATGGACCTCGTCGCCTGCGTCAGGCCCGGCCACGCGGGCGCAGATGCGGCGCACCGCCTGTTCCTGCCCGGCGGAGACCGGATCTTCCAGGAACCGGGAACCATCCCGGCGCTCCATGGTCATGTCCGGCCACCTCCTTGCCTGGGGAACTCTCCAGTACCCGTGGCTGTTAAGCCACAGTTACCACGCGCTTCTGATGGTCCGCTTATATGGTGGGCTATGTCAACTCACAGTTTGCGAATAAGTTGATACCTCATCGCGTGGCAGAGCTTGCCCGCATGGCAGGGGACACCGGGCCCCGCGTCCCTTACGCTGGAAAAGTTCACGGGCGGTAGGAGGTGCGCCGTGGCGAACTTCGCCGAGCGGCTCGATCTCGCGCTGACCAAGCGCGGCTACACGGGCGCGCAGGTCGCCGCCGCCCTGACGGAGGCCGGCATCCCGATCACGCGCGCCTACATCAGCCAGCTGCGCACCGGCAAGCAGACCAACCCCACCCTCCAGGTGCTCAGGGCGCTGGCCTCGTGCCTGCAGGTGAGCGTGGGCTGGCTGGTCGGTGACGACTACCTCGAATCGGGCTCGGTCGAGGACCTGCAACTGCGGGCCGCCTCACTCGGGCTGGCCGCGTCCGGGCTGTCGGAGAGCTCGCTCGAAGTGCTGCGCGGCGTGGTCGAGCTGGCGCGCAAGGCCGAGGGCCTGCCGGAGGAGCCCGAGCGCGAGCGCACCGCCGACATCCCCGACGCGGTCGCGCCGCTGAGCGATCCGCAGCGCCGGGCGCTCGGCAAGCGGCTGCACGGCCTGCGCACGTCCGCCGGGCTCTCGGTCGAGCAGGTCGAGACCGCGCTCGGCAAGGGCGCCGCGGCGATCCCCGCCATCGAGGAGGGCCGCATCGCGCCCGCGCCCATCACGGTCGAGCGCCTGCTCACCCTCTACGGCGTCACCGCGCCGCCCATCCGCGAGTACGTCCTGAGCCTGGCCAGGGGCGAGCGCGAGGCCGCCTGGTACGACGCCCAGTCGGTGCCGGTCTGGCTGGCCACCGGGTACGCGCTCGAACAGCGCGCCACCGTGATCCGCAGCTACCACACCCAGTTCGTCCCGCCGCTGCTGCAGACCGAGGAGTATGCGCGGGCCGCCATCACCGTGGCCGGCCCCGCCATCTACGGCCAGCAGACCATCGACGAGGCCGTGGCGCTCGTCATGGCGCGGCAGGAGGCGCTGCCCCGCGACAACGGGCTGGTGCTGTGGGCGGTGATCGACGAGAGCGTGCTGACCCGCTCGATCGTCGGCCGGCACGTCCAGCTGCGCCAGCTCGACGTGCTCCTCGAACACGCCAAGCGGCCCAACGTCTCGCTGCACGTGGTGCCGATGGACGATCCCGTGTACGTGCCGCGCACCGGGCCGTTCACGATCTGGCGCTTCGCCGAGGCGTACGAGCCGGACATCGCCTGCGCTCACGGCATCGAGTCCGACACGCTGATCAGCGACGCGGCCGCGGTGGAGGTCTACCACCAGGCGTTCACCAAGCTGTCGGTGACGACGACCACCCGGGACGAGACGTTCGAGCTGCTCAACCAGCATCGCGAAAGGCTTTCGCGTTCGCTCGGCAAATGAGCTCCCCGTCACTTCGACGACGGCGGATCGCCGTTTTCCGTCTGCCGGAAAAAATCCGCCCCGGTCTGCGCGGAATCGCGCCGGCGGGTGTCGTTGCCGCCCTTTGCGGTCGTTTTCGGTCGGCTGCGCTCTCGGCCGCGAGATCGTTCGTGAGCGGCCGCGCTCCCGTCCCTTGAGGTCGTTTTCGGCGGGACCGCTTCCGGGGCCGTGTGATCGTTTTCGGCGGACTCGCCGTCCGTCCGCGTGATCGTTTCGGGTGGGCTCGCTGTCTGCTCGTGTGAGCGTTTGTGGTGGGCTCGCTGTCCGTCCGTGTGAGCGCTTGTGGTGGGCTTGCCGTCTGCCCGCGTGATTGCTTGCGGTGGCTCCCCGTCCGTCCGCGTGAGCGTTCGTCGCCGCGTGGCGGCCGTGCCTTATGGCCGCTCCCGCTCCCGCTTTCGAGATCGGTTCGACGGCCGAGCGCGCCTCCGCTTCGAAGACGTTCGAGGCCGGCTGCGCGCTCTCTGCCTGCGCGGACTTGTCGCCGGCGGAGCGCTCTCCTCGCTTCCTGAGGCCGTTCATGGGCGGCCGCGCTTTCGCCTCCGAGATCGTTCGCGTCCGGACCCGTCCCATTCCGAAAGATCTTATGGGCGGCTCTGGTTCCCGCTCGGGAGGTCGTTATGGCCGGCCCTGGTTCTCGTCCGGGAGATCGTTATGGGTGGATCCCCTTCCCGTCCGGGAGATCGTTCATGCCTGGACGAGGTAACTGACATATACCCAAAACCAATAGTTTTCGCGGTTGTTTTTCCCGGTGTGCGGGGGATCATAAGGCTTGGGTCATCGAGTGGGGTCCGTAAGGACAACTTTCTCCGAGATTGTGGGCGAGGGGAAAGGGGCAACACTCAATGCGTCAGCGTGCCATCCGAAATCTGGCGAAGCTGGAGCTGACCCAAGCGAGAGTCACCCGGATTCTCGACGCCGCGGCCGGCGGGAAGAACCATTTCTCGGCCGATCGTGACGTCGTGCGGCGCTACGACCAGGCCGCGCCCGTCACCACCACGGCCGCCCGTGCCGTGCTGCGGTTCCTGACCCGGGTGGTCCACCACCTGGCGCTCCAGGGAGTGGACCAGTTCGTGATCGTCGGCAGCGGCGTGCCCAGCGGCCTGCCGCCGGGCCGGCAGCTGCACGACGTCGCGCGCAGGAACCCGACCGGGTTCGTGCCGCGCGTCGTCTACGTCGAGAACGACCCGATGGTGCTCGCCGGCGCGCGCGCCACCATCGAGCCCATCACCGACTGCGTCCGCGTCGTCGAAGGCGACCTCAGCGAGATCGACGAGGTGCTCGACGACCGCGTGATGCAGACGTTCCTCGACTGGGACCGGCCCATGGCCGTGCTGCTGCTGTCGGCCTACAGCCTCAACGACGACGAGTACTTCCACTACGTGATCAAACGCATCCGCCAGGTCGTGCCCGAGCGGAGCTATCTGACGCTGGTGCAGACCACGTTCGACGCCATACCCGCCGAGCTGCTGCCGGCCATCCACGACCTGGTGGCGATGACGCTGCCGGGGCACGCCGTACGCACCCGGGAGGAGGTCAAGGGGCTGCTCGAAGGGCTGAAGCTGGTCGAGCCGGGGCTGGTGTGGGTCCCGGACTGGCGGCCCGACGCCCTGGAGGACTGCGAGCCCGGCGCGTCCGGCACGTACGGGGCCGTCGCGCACATCCCGTGACCGCGGGCGGCGGGGCCGGACGAGACCCGGCCCCCGCGCGAGCCGCCCCCTGAAGCGGCGCGCGGCCGCACCAGCGGGCGCTAAGGACCCGCGGCCCGCCCGGTGGGGCTCAGTCCCACCAGAACGACCAGGCGTGTCCCCCGATGATCTGCTCGGCGTACCCCTGCAGGTCGCCCGGCCCCTGGACCACGTTGTCAGGACAGAACGTCCAGTGCTCGGCCGCCACGTGCAGCGCGTGCTCGTGATCGACGGGCGGCGCCGCCACGCTCAGGTCGAGCGTGTTGAACCCGACGCTCACCACGCGCGCCCCGAAGCGGTCCTCCCAGCTCCGCACGACCGCGGCCATCGGCACCATCCACTCGTTGTGGTGCAGCGCCCCCTGCCAGCCCATGACGGCCAGCGCGTCGGCGCCTCGGTCGGCCGCGACCAGCCCCAGCGGCATCCCCTTGGCCGCCAGCTCGCCCGCCAGCCACTCGGCCACCGCCTCGGGATCGGCCCGCAGCTTGCCGGGCGGTGCGGGGCCCGGACAGATCGCGCCGAACGGCTCGATCTCCGACAGCGCCTCAGGCGGCATCTGCGCCACCCACTCCTCCCACACCTCGGCCATGAAGCCCTCGGCGGTGAAGTGGTCGATCTGGCGGGGATCGTCCGGCACGACCTGCCCGACCCCCCATGGCTGCGCCGACTCGTCCAGCAGCAGCGGCCACAGGCCGCTGTGCGGGTGCCATTCGCGCAGCAGCGCCCAGTCGGCGCCGGTCGCATGGTCATCGCTCATCCAGAACGCCGGTCGCGATGCCTTGCCCTGCCCGGTGTAGCCGGGGTCCGGCCAGACGACGTCGCCGGGAGGCAGCGTGACGGGCAGCCTCCTCCCTCTGCCGCCGTCGGCGAACAGCTGGCACAGCTCGCGTGGCAGCTGATGATCGCTCATGCCCTACCGTTCCGATACCGAATGCCGTCTCGGAGATGGTAGTGCGGCCGGTCGCCTCGGCACCTGCGGCGGGGGCGGGGGTTGCGCGCACCCGGCAGAATGGTGGGCTGTGATCCCCTTCGACGCGGTTCTCACCGACTTCGACGGCGTGCTGCGCCACTTCGACCACGCTGCCCAGGCCGAGATCGAGGCCCGTTACGGCCTGCCGATCATCAAGACGGCCTTCGACCCTGAGCTGATCATGCCGGCGACGCTGGGCCTGCGCACCGAGGCCGAATGGGCCGAGTCGATCGCGGTGGCCCTGGGCGGCGACGAGCGTGCCCGGCAGGCGGTGGCCGAGTTCATCGGGATCAGATTCTGGGTGGACGAGCAGGTCAGGGAGCTGCTGGCCCGGGTGCAGGCGCACGTGCCCGTGGTCATCGTGACCAACGCCATGGACACCCTGGAGTCGCACATCGACATGCTCGGGCTCACGTACTTCGCCGACGCCGTGGTCAGCAGCGCCAGGGTCGGCGTGGCCAAGCCCGACCGGCGCATCTACGAGATCGCCGCCGAGCAGGCGGGCGCCGCGCCTGAGCGCTGCCTGTTCGTGGACGACCGGCTGCAGAACGTCGAGGCGGCCAGGGCGCTCGGCATGACCGGCGTCCACTACCGCACGTTCGACGACCTGGCCGCAGTGCTGGGGTGAACCGGGCCGGTCTTGCATCGGGCCGGTCCGCATCAGGCCGGTCTGCATCGGGCTGGGTCGGATCGAGCGGGATGGCGGCGCCGGAATGAACCGGGCCGGTCCGCATCGGGCCGGTCCGCATCGGGCCGGGTCGGATCGGGTGGGGTCGGATCGGGTGGGGTCGGATCGGGTGGGGATGAGCGGCGCGGTATGGAATCGGGCCGGGATGAGTGGGGTGGGGCGCCGCGCGATCGGGCGCCAGGAGTGAGCGGGCGTCTCCGGCGCGGCTCGCGCCGTCCGCGCCGGAGACCTTCCGGCCGCCCTCCCGGCCCTGGAGTCGGGCTGCGCCCCTCGCCGGGCTGGAGGGACGGCGGCCGAGCGCCGGTCAGTACCCGCCGTAGGGATTCTGGGAGGGGGGCCGGGTGGCCGGGGCGCTCGTCTTCGGGGCCGACGGCTTCGGCGCCGCGGCCGCCCCGTTCGAGCCGACCTTCGTGCCCTTCGGGGCGATCACTCCGATCAGGCCGTGCTTGGTGCCGTCGATGCCGGCGGAGAACCACAGGGCCTTCTCGCCACCGGTCGCCGCGGTGCCGGGCTCCAGGTCCCACAGGCCGGGCAGCACGATCGGCTTGCCCGCGGAGTCGCGCAGCGCGCCGAGGTGGCGGCCCCCCTTGTACGCGTGCACGGTGCCGTCGCCGAAGTTGCCGACGAGCAGCGCGCCCGCGTACTCGCCCCAGCCCTTGGGCGCGGCGCTCAGGCCCCAGGGCGCGTTGAGCCCGACGCGGGAGATGCGCCCGGTGAGCCGCCCGTTCGCGTTGAACCGGCTGACGAAGCCCTTGCCGTTGCCGAAGACCGGCTTGCCGGTCTTCGCGTCGCGCAGGGCGTAGGCGACCCAGATGTTGCCGTTGACCACCGCCACGTTGTAGGCCTTGTAGCCCTTGGGCAGCGCCGAGTCCCTGAACTGCCAGCGCGCCAGCTTGATCCGCCGGAAGTCCTTGTCGAAGGCGTGGATGCGCCCACTGGCGAAGTCGGCCGCCAGCAGGAACGCCTCGTCCTCGGTCCGGACGAGCTCCAGTCCCTTGTAGTCGGCGCCGCGGGTGAAGGCCGCGATGATCGCGTTGGCCGGGTCGGCCTCCGCGTTCCAGCCGGTGATGGCGCCGCTCGGGCTGGAGAAGATGAACGTGGCCGGCTTGCCTTTGACGGTGAAGCCGTCGCCGGGGTTGAACACCTGGCCGGTCGGGGCTCCTCCGGGGATCGCCACCTCCGTCTTCTCCTTCTTGCCGGTGCCGGAGTAGACGGTGGCGGTGCCGGTCCCGGTGTTCGAGACCCACAGAGTCTTGCCCATGGCCAGGCCCCACGGGTTGACGACCTTGGGGTCGGTGACAGGGGCTTTGCCCTTGACGTCCGACACAAGGTTGATGACGTCGAAACGCGTCCTGGTGGTGGCGTGTGCGGGAGTGGTGAGAGTCGCTCCCAGAACGACCGCAACAGCGCAGAGTGTGATGATGCGTGGCCGCATCCGGTGCCTCCTAATGAGCGCTTGTGACGCGAGATACGTGGGCGACGGGTGGCGGGTTCAGCCGGACCGAAAAGGGGAGTTCGCAGCCGTCCTGACGGGGAGAGGAAAAGCATGAAAGTCTTGGGCATCGACATCGGCGGTTCCGGAATCAAAGGCGCGCCGGTCGACACGGAGACCGGTGAGCTGGTCGAGGAGCGGCTGCGCATTCCCACGCCGGAGCCGTCGGGGCCGGACCCCGTCGCCGGAGTGGTGAGCGCGATCAAGGAACATTTCGACTGGAAAGGTCCCGTCGGTGTGACCTTTCCCGGCGTCGTCGTCGGGGGCGTGGTGCGCTCGGCGGCCAACATCGACCGCTCGTGGATCGGCGTGGACGCGGCCCGCCTCTTCGGCGGTGCGACCGTGCTCAACGACGCCGACGCGGCGGGCCTGGCCGAGATGCGCTTCGGCGAGGGGCGCGGGCGGCAGGGGACGGTGCTGGTGCTGACGTTCGGCACCGGCATCGGCAGCGCGCTGTTCACCGACGGGGTGCTGGTGCCCAACACCGAGCTGGGGCATCTGGAGCTGCGCGGCAAGGACGCCGAGCACCGCGCGTCCGCCAGGGCGCGCGAGGAGCACGACCTGAGCTGGGAGAAGTGGGCGGGGCGGGTGGAGGAGTATCTGCGGCACGTCGAGATGCTGTTCTCGCCCTCGCTGTTCATCATCGGGGGCGGCGTCAGCAGGAAGGCCGAGAAGTTCCTGCCGCACGTGAAGATCGACACGCCCGTCGTGCCCGCCGGCCTGCAGAACCAGGCCGGCATCATCGGCGCCGCCCACGCGGCCGCCGCCCGCGCGTAGCCGCGGCAGCGCCCTGCCGCCGCGCATCCGTCGCCGTGCCGGGACCGCTCGAGCCCGGTCCGCCGCGCATCCGTCGCGCGCCGGGACCGCTTGAGCCCGGCCGCGCGTAGCCGCGAGCGTCCGGCGCGTCAGCCTCCCAGGGCCTCGGCCATCTCGGCGAGGCGGCGCGCCAGCGCCTCCGCCTCCTCCGCGGTCATGGGGGAGTTCATCCGCTGCTCGACGGCCGTCACGTCGGCCCTGGCCGCCTCCAGGCGCCGCCGCCCCTCCTCGGTGAGCCGGGCGGGCAGCGCCCGGCCCGACGGGGCCGTCGCGGGCCGCTCGACGAGCCCGGCCTCCTGCAGGTTCTGCAGCAGCACGTTCATCGACTGCCGGGTGACGAACGTGCCGCGCGCCAGCTCGGCGTTCGACATGCCGGGCCGCTGCCGGAGCAGCTCCAGGCACGAGTACTGCGGGGTGGTCAGCCCGTGGACGCGCAACACGTCGTCCATGGCCGCCCGCAGGGCCGCCTGCACCCGCTTGAGCTGGTAACCCACGCTGATCTCGAGGTCCTCTTGCGCCATGTCAACATTCTGACATACAGTCTCTATGTCAAAGTCCTGACATCGCAGAGGAGACACCATGACCGCCACCGGCATCGACTTCGTCGCCCTCCAGGTCCGCGACCTCGGCAAGGCCGCCGAGTTCTACGAGAGCCGCCTCGGCCTCAAGCGCGCGCCCTCCGCCCCGCCCGGCGCCGTGGTCTTCGCCACCGAGCCCGTCCCCTTCGCCGTGCGCGAGCCGCTCCCCGGCGTCGAGCTGCCCGAACGCCCCGGCGTCGGCGCCGTCCTGTGGTTCGCCGCCGACGATTCCCAGAAGCTGCACGACGAGCTGAAGGAGGCCGGAGTGCCGATCGTGGCGCCGCCCGCGGACAGCCCGTTCGGGCGCGTGTTCAGCTTCGCCGACCCCGACGGCTACGTGATCACCGTGCACAGCCGCTAGTCATGCCGTCGCACCGCGACACGCCATCGGACCCACTCCCGAGATCGTCCTCAGCCGGGCACCGAGATCCACCGGACAGGCCCTGGGACGGCGATATATGGGATGCGCGCGGCGGGCGCGTGGGGCAGCATGGACGGTTGGCTCCCGTGACGCGGGGCTCAAATATCCTGAAAGCAGTATGGGAACGCCTTCGTTGTCCTCGCCGTCTTCGCCTTCTCGCCCGTCCCGCCCTTCCCCTCAGGACCGACCGGCCCGTCCTGACCGGGCGGCCCGGCCTGCGGGGCCCGTCGCGGAGATCCAGTCACGCCTGCCCGAGCTCATGCCGCGCGACCAGCGGCGGCTGCGGCGCAGGCTCGACGGCATGCGCCGGGTGCGCTCCCGCGAGGCGCGCGACAAGATCGCCGCCGAGATCCTGGCCGACGTGGAGCGTGCCGAGCGGCGCCTCGAACGCCGCCGCGCGGCCGTGCCGGCGGTGACCTACCCGGAGAACCTTCCGGTCTCGCAGCGCAAGGACGACATCCTCGCCGCGATCCGCGACAACCAGGTCGTGATCATCGCCGGCGAGACGGGCTCCGGCAAGACCACCCAGATCCCCAAGATCTGCCTGGAGCTCGGGCGGGGCGTACGCGGTGTGATCGGCCACACCCAGCCCCGCCGCATCGCCGCCCGCACGGTCGCCGAGCGCGTCGCGGAAGAGCTCGGCACCGGGCTGGGCGAGGTGGTCGGCTACAAGGTCCGCTTCACCGACCAGGCGAGCGACCGCACCCTCGTCAAGCTGATGACCGACGGCATCCTGCTGGCCGAGCTGCAGAACGACCGCATGCTCGACCAGTACGACACGCTGATCATCGACGAGGCCCACGAGCGCAGCCTCAACATCGACTTCATCCTGGGCTACCTGAAACAGCTGCTGCCCAAGCGCCCCGACCTCAAGGTCATCATCACCAGCGCCACCATCGACCCCGAGCGCTTCTCCCGCCACTTCGACGACGCGCCCATCATCGAGGTCTCCGGCCGCACGTACCCGGTCGAGGTGCGCTACCGCCCGCTCGGCGAGGACGACGACCAGACGCAGGGCATCGTCGACGCCTGCCGCGAGCTGATCGGCGAGGGCCCCGGCGACATCCTGGTGTTCCTGTCCGGCGAGCGGGAGATCCGCGACGCCGCCGACGCCCTGAGCAAGGCCGAGTTCCGCAACACCGAGGTGCTGCCGCTCTACGCCCGGCTGAGCGCCGCCGAGCAGCACCGCGTCTTCCAGCCCCACACCGGCCGCCGCATCGTGCTGGCCACCAACGTCGCCGAGACGTCCCTGACCGTGCCCGGCATCAAGTACGTCGTCGACCCCGGGTACGCGCGCATCTCCCGCTACAGCCACCGCACGAAGGTGCAGCGGCTGCCGATCGAGCCGATCTCGCAGGCCAGCGCCAACCAGCGCAAGGGCCGCTCCGGCCGTACGTCCGAGGGCATCTGCATCCGCCTGTACGAGGAGGAGGACTTCCTCAACAGGCCGGAGTTCACCGACCCCGAGATCCTGCGCACCAACCTCGCCTCCGTCATCCTGCAGATGACCTCCATCGGGCTGGGCGACATCGAGGCGTTCCCGTTCGTCGAGCCGCCGGACCGCCGCCAGGTCAAGGACGGCATCAACCTCCTGCACGAGCTGGGCGCGTTCGACGCCGACAACAAGCTCACCCCGATCGGCCGCAGGCTCGCCCAGCTCCCGGTGGACCCGCGCCTCGGCCGCATGGTGCTGGAGGCGGAGAAGAACGGCTGCCTGCGCGAGGTCATGGTGATCGCCGCCGCGCTGTCCATCCAGGACCCGCGCGAGCGCCCCGCCGACAAGCAGCAGCAGGCCGACGAGAAGCACCGCCGCTTCGCCGACCCCGAGTCGGACTTCATGACCTACGTCAACCTGTGGAACTACCTGCGGGACAAGCAGAAGGAGCTGTCCTCGAGCGCGTTCCGCCGGCTGTGCAAGGCCGAGTTCCTCAACTACCTGCGCGTGCGCGAGTGGCAGGACATCTACAGCCAGCTCCGCCAGACGCTCGGCGTACAGCCCAACAGCCGGCCCGCCGACCCGCAGCAGATCCACGCCTCGCTGCTGGTCGGCCTGCTGTCCCACATCGGAGTCAAGGACGTGCTGGACAAGCAGCGCGACCAGGGCGGCCGGCGGCCGATCCAGGAGTACATCGGCGCGCGCAACGCCCGCTTCGCCATCTTCCCCGGCTCCGCGCTGGCCAAGAAGCAGCCGCAGTGGGTCATGTCGGCCGAGCTCGTCGAGACCTCGCGCCTGTGGGCCAGGGTCAACGCCAAGATCGAGCCCGAGTGGGTCGAGCCGCTCGCCCAGCACCTGGTCAAGCGCACCTACTCCGAGCCCCACTGGGAGAAGAAACAGGGCGCGGTGATCGCCCTGGAGAAGGTCACCCTGTACGGCGTGCCGCTCGTCGTCGGCCGCAAGGTCAACTACGGCCGCATCGACCCCGACCTGTCGCGCGAGCTGTTCATCAGGCACGCGCTGGTCGAGGGCGACTGGGACACCCACCACAAGTTCCTCAAGGAGAACCGCCGGCTGCTCGGCGAGGTCGAGGAGCTGGAGAACCGCGCCCGCCGCCGCGACATCCTCGTGGACGACGAGACGCTCTTCGACTTCTACGACCAGCGGGTGCCCGCCGACGTCGTCTCGGCCCGCCACTTCGACGCCTGGTGGAAGAAGGCGAGCAAGGAGCAGCCCGACCTGCTCACGTTCTCGCCGGAGATGCTGGTCAACGAGGGCGCCGACGTCAGCGCCCGCGACTACCCCGATACCTGGAAGCAGCTCGGCCAGCGGATGAAGCTGACCTACCAGTTCGAGCCCGGGGCCGACGCCGACGGCGTCACCGTCCACGTGCCGCTGGCGCTGCTCAACCAGATCACCTCCGACGGCTTCGACTGGCAGATCCCCGGACTGCGCGAAGAGCTGATCACCGCGCTGATCCGGTCGCTGCCGAAGAACCTGCGGCGCAACTTCGTGCCCGCGCCCAACTACGCCAAGCAGGTGCTGGCCGGGGTCAAGCCGGGCGGCGAGCCGCTGCTGGAAGCCGTCGAGCGCGAGCTGTTCAAGCTCACCGGGGTACGCGTGCCGCGCGACGCGTGGCAGCTCGACCAGGTGCCCGACCACCTGCGCATCACGTACCGGGTGATCGACGAGAAGCGGCGCACGGTGGCCGAGGGCAAGGACCTCGACGAGCTCAAGCGCCGCCTGGCCCCGCGCCTGCGCGAGACGCTCTCCCAGGCCGGCGACGACCTGGAGCAGACCGGCCTGCGCACGTGGAGCTTCGGCACCCTGCCCAAGGTGTTCGAGCAGGGCCGCATGAAGGGCTATCCGGCGCTCGTGGACGCCGGCGACTCCGTCTCCATCAAGATCTTCGAGACCGAGGCGGAGCAGCGCCGCTCCCACTGGCCCGGCGTGCGCCGCCTGCTCCTGCTCAACGTCACCAACCCCGCCAAGGCCCTGCTCGGCGGCCTGTCCAACCAGGCCAAGCTGGCCCTGTCGCGCAGCCCGCACGGCGGCGCGGTGGCGCTGTTCAACGACGTGATCAACGCGGCCGTCGACAAGCTCATGCTGGAGGCGGGCGGCGCCGTCTGGGAACCGGACGCCTACGACCGCCTCTACCAGCACGTGCGCGCCGACCTCTACGACACCGCGAGCGACGTGCTGGCCAAGGTCGAGCAGATCCTCAGCGTCTGGCACGAGGCGGGGGTCCGGCTCGACGGCCTGCGCCCGAGCGCCGCCACCGACGACGTGCGCGACCAGCTCGCAAGGCTCGTCTACCCCGGCTTCGTCACCGCCACCGGCTACCGCAGGCTGCCCGACGTGCTGCGCTACCTGCGCGCCATCGACCGGCGCCTCACCAAGCTGCCCGAGGACCCGTGGCGCGACGAGGAGTGGATGGACCGCGTTCACAAGGTCGAGGACGACTACGACGAGCTGCTGGACAAGCTGCCCCCGGCGCGGCGTGACGACCCCGACGTGGTGGAGATCCGATGGATGATCGAGGAGCTGCGGGTGAGCTTCTTCGCCCAGACCCTCGGCACCCCCACGCCCGTCTCGGAGAAGCGCATCGCCAAGGCGATGGACCGGCTGCTGCCCTGAGCGCTCGCGCGGTCGCCGGTACCCCCGGCGCGTGAGAGAATCGGCCCTTGCGTCGATTGTCCGGTTCGCTGGGGTCGGCGGCGCTTCACGTGACTCGGGCTTGGGGGCAAAGATGATCAGAACGGTGGTGTTCGACGTCGGCGAGACGCTGATCAGCGAGACCCGCATCTGGCACCGCTGGGCCGAGCGGCTGGGCGTCACGCCTTTCGAGCTCATGGGCGCCCTGGGCGGGATGGCGGCCATGGACCGGCCGCACACCGACGCCTTCCACCTCGTACGCCCCGGCGTCGACCTCGCCGCCGAGGCGGCGGCCTGGGAGCGCGACGACCCCGACGGCCTGCGCAACCACTTCGACGCCGACGATCTCTACCCCGACGTCCGCGAGGCGCTGGCGGCCATCAGGGCGGCGGGATACCAGGTGATCATCGCCGGCAACCAGCCGCGCCGGGCCTACGACGCGCTCGTGGCCATGGACCTGCCGGCCGACTCCGTCCACACCTCCGACGGCTGGGGCGTGGCCAAGCCGGACGCGGGCTTCTTCGCCAAGGTCACCGAGGTCGCGGGGTGCGCGCCCGGCGAGATCCTGTACGTAGGGGACCGGCTGGACAACGACGTGCTGCCGGCCGCGAAGGCGGGCATGCGCACCGCCCTGCTGCGCCGCGGCCCCTGGGGCCACCTGCACGCCGAACGGCCGCAGGCGAGGGCCGCCGACGCCATCATCGGCGACCTGCGTGCCGTCCTGCCCGCCCTGCGCGACCTCGCCTAGATCGCGCAGCGAGCGCGGGCAGGCCGGCGCGGGTCAGCTGAGGTCGTCCTCCGAGTCGATGCGCAGCGCCCGCTCCTCGGGCGACACGTCATCGGTGTCGCCGACGTACAGCGTGGCGATCTCCTCGTCGTCCAGGTCGGGGCCGAGCCCCTCGTCCGGCTGGGTCAGCCGGTGTTTGGGGCGCGGCCCGCGCAGCCGCTCGGGCGCCTCGCGCCGCAGGCGCTCGTCGAGCGTGTCGTGATGCCGAGGGTCGTCTTCGACGATCTCATGTCGGAATCCGAGGTCGTCGGTCCACTCCTCGACCTCGATCTCCTGCTCGTCGGCCAGACCGAAGCGATCCGGCGGCAGCTCCGTCATACGACTACCCCTACCCTCTGGACGGGCCGGAATCCTGGGATCCGGCCTTGTTCGAAAGCCTGGGCCGGCTCCTGGCGACCCTGTAGCGGCATCCGCTACCCGAGGGCTCAGCGTCCAATCGCGGATCCGACCCGCGAGCGCGGGTCGGCGGCGCCCGCGAGCATGCCGTCCTCCCGCACGTCGATGAGGTGGGCGTGGCCGAACGAGCCGCCGTAGGGGAGCGCCGCCACCCGGTGGCCGAGCGCCGCGAGCCCGTCGGACCAGCCCGCGCCCTCCTCCAGGTCGAGCACGGCGTCGTCGGGCGCGTCCCAGGTGTCGAAGCCGGTGCCGCCGGTGCCGAGCCGCCAGCGCGGCGCGGCGATGGCGGAGCCCGGCTCCTCGCCGTGGCGCAGCAGCCGGGTGATGACCTGGAGCAGGATCTGCGGCTGCGCGTCGCCGCCCATGGTGCCCACGACGGACCTGAGCGTGCCGTCGGGGCGCGTGATGAGCGCCGGGGTCAGCGTGTGGGGCGGCCGGCGGCCGGGGCCGTACTCGGCGGGATGACCGGGCTTGAGGGAGAAACCGATGCCGCGGTTGTGGAGATTGATCCCCGTACGGGGCTCGAACAGCATGCTCCCGAACCCGGCCGCGTTCGACTGGATGAGCGAGACGCCCATGCCGTTTCCGTCGATCGCGCACAGGTACGTCGTGTCACCGGGCTGCGCGGGCGCGGTGAGCCGCAGCCTGGACCGGGAGTCGATACGCGCCCGCCGCCGGTCGATCTCGGCCGGGTCGAGCAGGTCCTTGGCGTCCTCGTGCAGCACGTCGAGCCGGTCGTGCCCGGCGATCCTGGCCGATTCGGCGAGCAGGTGGGCCCAGACGGGGTGGGCGGGCGATGCGGGCAGATCGAGGCCCTCGGCGATGGCGAGGGACATCAGCAGCAGATAGCCCTGCGAGTTGGGCGGCATCGAGTAGACGTCGTGGCCGTACGCGCGGGTCTTCAGCGGCTCCACCCAGTCGGCGCCGGGCAGCGCCAGGTCGGCCTCGATGTACTCGCCGGCCCCGAGCTCGAGCAGGCCCTGACCGAACTCGCCGAGGTAGAAGCCCTTGCGGCCGCGTTCGGCGACGGCCTTGAGCGCGCGGGCCACGCCGGGCCGGGTGACGCGGTCGCCCGCGGCGCGTACGGAGGCGAAGTCGCCGCCGCCGGGCCTCCGGGCGGCGCTCGCCGCGCCCGCGAGCATCAGCGGCGAGGCGGGGAACCCGGCATCGGCCAGCCGGATCGCGGGCGCCAGCAGCTCGGCCATGGGCAGCCTCGCGTACCTGGCGTGGAGCGCGACCCAGCCGTCCACGCACCCTGGCACGGTGACGGATCTGATGTCGTGCAGGTGGGGCATACGGGTGTGGCCCTCGGCCCGCAGGCGGGCGGGATCGGCACCGGATCCGGCCCGTCCTGAGGCGTTCAGCGCGGTGACGGTCGCACCGTCGTGGACGAGGGCGAACAGGTCGCCGCCGAGCCCGCACATGTGGGGGGCGACGACCGCGAGCACGGCGTTGGCGGCGATCGCCGCGTCGGCGGCGGAGCCGCCGCGCTCCAGCATCGCCAGCCCGGCCGCCGATGCCAGGTGGTCGACGCTGCACACCATGCCGGATGGCGCGTATCTCGTGTTGTGCACGGCACGAGCGTACGCGCCTTCGTCACGCCCGACGTCACTCCTTCTCGCGCAGCCGCGCCTTGGTCTCCTCGAGCTCCTGGCGCAGAGCGGCGATCTCCCGCTCCAGCTCCAGGATGCGGCGGATGGCGATGAGCGTCATGCCTTCCTCGGCCATGCGGGTGACGTGCTGGACGATGAGGATGTCGCGTCGCGAGTAACGCCGCTGGCCGCCGCTCGACCGGCTCGGCTTGATCACGTCGTGCTGGTCGAGCCGGCGCAGGAAGGCGTGCTGCACCTTCAGCATCTCCGCCACCTGCCCGAGCGAGTAGAGAGGCGCGTGCTCGTCGTCGAGGGGCAGGTCCGGCATGTCATCTCCTCACGTGGTCGGGGGCGGGGCGGTCCGAGGAAGCCCGCCCCCCGGACCGCGTGTCAGGCCCTGATGGCCTTGGGCTCGCCGCGCTGGATCGCTACCTTACGCGGCTTCGCCCGCTCCAGAACGGGGATGCGCACGGTCAGAACGCCGTTCGCGTAACCCGCGTCGATCTTGTCGCTGTCGAGGTGCTCCGACAGGTAGACACGCCGCGTGAACGTGCCCATCGACCGCTCGTGCACGAAGAGCCGGGCGTCGTCGGGCACCTGCTCCTCGCGGCGGGCGGTGACGCTGAGGACGCCGCGGTCCACGGTCACGTCGATCGAGTCGGGGTCGACGCCGGGCAGGTCGAAGCGGAGAATCACGTCGTCGTCGCGGCGCACGCCGTCCATCGGCATGATCGCGCCGTCACCGTTGAAGGCCTGCCGGGCGATGCGGTTGAACTGGCGCTCGAACTCCTGCAGGAACGGGTCGATCGAGGTCAGCAACATTTCCACGTCCCTCCCTTGTTGGTTGTGAGCCTGTAGCTAACCTCCAACTTCAGTTATAGGTTAGCTGTGCATCCGTTCGCAACCAAATCGGGTAAAAACCTATTCCCGGCGAGGTCAGACGCTCGTCAAGCCGGAGTCGTCGGCGCCCGGGAGGAGGGGCGAGGCCGGGCGCTCGTCAAGCCGGGGCCGTCCGCGCCCGGGAGGAGGGGGGTGGGTCAGGCGTTCTCCCAGCCGGGCCGGAGCCGGATCGCCTGCCTGACCGTGCGGCCGGAGAGCCGGGCCAGCGCCACCGCCGCGAGCAGGGCGGCCGACAGGCACGCCACGCCGCCGATCTCCAGCGCCACGCGCGGGCCGAGCGTGTCGCTCAGCCCGCCGAGCAGCGGCCCGCCCAGCGCGCCCGCGGCGGAGCTGACGATGGACAGCGCCGCGATGACCCGGCCGCGCATCTCGTCGGGGCTGTCGAGCTGGGCACGCGCGGAGACGGTGGTGTCCAGCGCCACCGCACCGGCCGCGATCGGCACCATCATGGCGGCGAACGTCCACAGCGACGGCATCAGCCCGCTCAGCGCCTGGGCCAGCCCGGTCGCGAACGCCAGGACCAGCAGCAGGCGGAGCGTCAGCTGGGTCCTGGTGGCGGCCAGGAAGCCGCCGAGCACCGTGCCGACGGCGAAGACCGTGGACAGCAGCCCGTAGCCGCCCGCACCGGAGGCGAGCGGGCCGGCGCTCATGGCGGCCATGGTGACCTGGTAGTTGCGCCCCACGCTGCCCGAGACGAACCAGAGTGCGAGCACCACCAGCAGCCACGGCGTGCGCAGCACGTACCGCAGGCCGTCGAGTACGGAGCCGCTGTCCCGGCCGGCGGCGGCCAGCTTGTGGAACTCCCGGGAGCGCATGGCCAGCACGGCCGCGATCACCGCGAAGAAGGTGGCGGCGTTGGCCACGAACACGCCGCCCTCGCCGATGACCGGCAGCAGCGCGCCCGCAAGGCTCATCCCGAGGATGCGCCCCGCCGAGTTGAGTATCGAGCCGAGCGCCATCGCGTTCGGCAGGTCGGCGGGCGGCACCACCTCGGCGGCGAACCGGCCGAGCGCGGGCCCGCCGAGCGCGTTGACCACGCCGCCCGCCAGTGCCACGGCGTAGATGGGCAGTACCGAGGTGGTCCCGCTCAGCGTGATCGCCGCGAGCACGGCGGCGAGCGCGGCCTGCGCGAGCTGCGCGGCGATCACGACGGGCCTGCCGGGCAGGCGGTCGGCCAGCGCGCCGCCCCACATGCCGAGCAGCAGCGTCGGCAGCGCCTGCATGACGAGGCTGAGCCCCACGCTGGTCGCCGACCCTGTCAGGGTGAGGATGAGCCAGTTCACCCCCAGCACCTGCATCCAGGTGCCGGTGACGGAGACGAGATCCGCCCCCGCCCAGAGCCGGTAGTTGTGGTGGCGCAGAGCCCTGAACGTGGAGGAGGTCGAAGACACGAAGAATCCTTGCCGTACGGAAGCACCGAGGGGGATGAACACGCGCCTCCGCGACACGGATTCCGGTCTGACCGTAATGTGAGGGATGCCACGTTTAAAACGTGGTCAGACGAGTTCGGCGGGCTGGTCCCTGCTCACCAGGGCCGCATAGTGCCCGCCGCGGGCGATCAGCTCGTCGTGGGTGCCGCGCTCCACGATCCGCCCCCGGTCGAGCACCACGATCTGGTCGGCGTCGCGCACCGTGGACAGGCGATGGGCGATGGTGATCGTCGTACGCCCCTCGGCCAGCGCGTCCAGCGCCTCCTGCACGGCCTTCTCCGTCTGCGTGTCCAGCGCGCTGGTGGCCTCGTCCAGCACCAGGATCGGCGGGTCGCGCAGGATCGTGCGGGCGATGGCCAGGCGCTGCTTCTCGCCGCCGGAGAAACGGTAGCCGCGCTCGCCCACCACTGTGTCGTAGCCGTCGGGCAGCGCGGCGATGTGGTCGTGGATGCGCGCCGCCCGCGCCGCCGCCTCCAGCTCCTCGTCGGTGGCCGACGGGCGGGCGAAGCGCAGGTTGTCGGCGACGGAGGCGTGGAACAGGTACGTCTCCTGCGAGACCACCCCCACGGTCGCGCTGAGCGTCTCGAACGTCAGCTCCCGCACGTCCACGCCGTCGATGGTGACCCGGCCGGCGGTGACGTCGTACAGGCGGGGCAGCAGGTAGCTCAGCGTGGTCTTGCCCGAGCCCGTCTCGCCCACGATGGCCAGCGACGAGCCCGCGGGCACCGTCAGGTCGATGCCGGTGAGCGTGGGCGCGTCGCCGTACGAGAAGTCCACCTGCTCGAAGCGGACCTCGCCGCGCACGTCCGCCAGCTCCCGCGTGCCGGGACGGATGTCCACCGGCAGGTCGAGATACTCGAAGATGCGCCCGAACAGCGCCAGCGAGGTCTGCACCTCGACGCCGAGCCGCAGCAGCGACACCATCGGCCGGAACAGGCTCGTCTGCAGCGTCGTGAACGCCACCAGCGTGCCCACCGAGATCGCCTCCGTGTGCCCGGCGGCCCAGTAGATGGTGGCGGGCATGGCGGCCATCACGAGCTGGATGGACGCCTGCCGCCAGCGCCCCGCCATGCTGGTGGCGACGCCCAGCTCGGCCAGCTCGTGCGAGGACCTGGCGAAGCGCTCGGTCAGCTCCGCGGCGCGGCCCATCGTGCGCCCGAGCAGGATGCCGCTGATCGACAGCGACTCCTGCACCATCGAGGCGATGCCGGCGAGCTTGCGCTGCCGTTCGGAGGTGATGCGCTTGCGCTCGGCGCCGACCTTGCGGCTGATCCACACGAACACCGGCAGCAGCGCGAGGGAGAGCAGCGTCAGCCGCCAGTCGAGCGCGGCCATGGCGACGACCGTGGCGATCACCGTGGTCAGGTTGGAGACGAGCGAGGCGGCCGTCGAGGTGACGACGGCCTGCATGCCGCCGATGTCGTTGGCGATGCGCGACTGCACCTCGCCCGTCCTGGTGCGGGTGAAGAACGCCAGCGACATGCGCTGCAGGTGGGCGTAGACGGAGACGCGCAGGTCGTGCATGACCCGCTGGCCCACGGTGGTGGACACCAGCGTCTGCAGCACGTCGAACACCGTCGTCGTGATCGCGACGAGGATCATGCCGAGCGCGAGCAGCGTGAGCAGCCCGGCGTCCCTGTCCGGGATCGCGACGTCGAGCACCTCGCGCAGCAGGAACGGCGAGGCCAGCCCCACCAGGGAGGAGAGCAGGATGAGCAGGGCCACGACGGCCAGGCGGCCGCGGTAGGGGCCGAACAGCCCGATGATGCGCCCGATCGGCGCGCGCGGTTCCTCCGCCAAATTGGAGCCTCCTTCGCAGACGGCCATCCCCCACAGAGGGTAGGTGTGGCCGGCCGCCGGGCCGCGCGCGGGCGCGCGCTCAGGAGGGCCCGGGCAGGCCCGACGCCCGGCCGGGTCAGGACCGGTCCGGCGGGTTCTTCGGCTGGTAGCGGCCGGACAGGCGGGCCAGCTTCAGGCTGAGGTGCAGCGCCAGCCGCTCGCCGCCGTCCTTCAGGTCGGTGCGCGCCAGCTCCTCCACCCGCTGCAGCCGGTAGTAGAGCGAGGTCCTGTGCAGCCGCAGCGCCCGCGAGGTCGCCACCGCGCTGCCCGCGAGATCCAGGTACGTCTCCAGCGTCTCCAGCAGCGGCAGGTACTGCTCGTCGGCGAGCAGCCCTTCGAGCCCGGGATGCAGCTCCTGACCGGGCAGGCGGGTGAGCATCCGGTAGACGCCGAGCCTGGCCCACTCCGCGGTCGGCCCGAGCCCCGGCACCCTGGCCGCCACCTCGGCCGCGCGTCTGGCCTCCCGGTACGACTCCGCCGCCTGCGCGAGCTCCGGCCTGGACCGCCCGATCCCGACCACCACCGGCACCGGCATGGCCGCGTGCAGCTCGTCGGCCGGCACCGGCGGCCCCGCCGTGAGCAGCACCCCATGGTCGTAGCGCACCAGGTGCAGCGGGTGGTGCCCGCCCAGCCTCCGCCGCAGCGCCAGCAGACCCTGCTCCAGGGCGAGCCGGAGCGCGTCGTCCGGCTCGGCCGTACGCGGCCTGGCCACCTGCACGGTCACCGGCTGCGCCTGCGGGAACGCGCCGGCCTCGATGAGCTGCCTGGCCGCGTCCTCCTCGCCGAGCAGCAGTCCCGTCACCGCCTCCAGCTCCCGCTGCGAGGCGAGGTCGCCGGCCAGGCTCTCGTGGAATAAGGCCAGCGCCAGCCCCGGCGCCGCGCGGGCGGCCTCGGCGACGTCGGCGTCGGGCATGGGCGGTTCGGCGTCGATGAACCACAGGAAGCCGAGCAGGCCGTCGGCGTGCCGTACGGGGACGCAGACCCGCGGCAGCAGCCCCAGCTGCGGCGCGCCCGGGGTACGCAGCGGCTCGGTGGCCTCGTTGATCCCCGCGGTGCGCAGCCACTGCCGCACCTCGGGCACGGTGTGGCGGAGCAGGATCGAGTCGCGGCGGACGTCGTCCATGGCGCCGTTCTGCTCGCTGTAGGCGACGACCCGCTGGTGGCGGTCCTCCAGGAGCAGGGGGCGCCCGAGACGCGTGGCGAGCTCGTCCACGGCCCGCTGAAGATCCGCCACTATGGCACCTTTACCTGTGTTTTTCATCAAATGACGGAAATGTCACTACAAGTCTTCCCTACAACTGCTCGGTGATCTCCGTCAACAGTCTCTATACGGTCATGCCGTGAACGCCCCGAAGAAGCTGCTGAAGGGTCTCCTGGCGGCCATCGTGCTGTTTCCGGTGAGCCTGGTGGCGACCCCTGCTTCCGCAGCACCCCCTGAGAACCCGGAACATCCCTGGCGGCGCGATCACTGGCCGCAGACCCAGCCCTGGCAACTCGACCAGCCCATGGACGCCGGTGAGCGGGCCCTGCGCAAGGCGCCGGACAGCGGCCTCAAGCCCATCGACCCGCAGAACTGGAAGAACCCCGACAACATGACGTGGGCGGACTACAAGAAACCGCCCGGCACGAAGTGGAACGACCCGAAGGTCAAGGGGTCGCAGCGCACCTTCAAGGGCGCGCTCGTGCTGCTCGACTACCCCAACCAGCCGTTCGTGGTGACCCAGCCGCAGAACTCGACGGTGTACGGCAACCCGAGCGCCGAGGCCCACGACATCCCGCGTGAGAAGGTCGCCAAGTTCTACGAGGACTTCCTCAACACCCCGAACGCCCTCAACAAGGGGCACACCATCCACGAGTACTGGATGGAGGACTCCGGCGGCCGCATCGGCGTGGAGCTGACCGGGTTCGGCCCGTACATGATGCCGGGCAAGGACCACGAGTACGCGATGGAGTACCAGCGCGAGTCGTGCCCGGCCGGCGACACCTGCAACAAGAACCTGCGCGCCGACGGCAACGCCGCCTGGATCGCCGACGTCGGCCAGGAGGTGGCCGACCAGTTCGACTTCATCTTCTACCTCAGCGCCGGGCAGGACGAGTCGGCCACCTGGCAGGAGTTCGGGATGATGAAGTTCCCGACCAAGGAGGACGTCACCGACGAGTGGGGCCCGCCGGACGACGCGCTGCCCAACTGGTCGCCCACCCGCTACGTCGAGTGGACCTCCTGGCAGGCCGGCTCCAACTTCTGGCCCAACGCCCGCTTCGGCATCGACTCGGTGCAGGCCGAGAGCTCCGGCATGGCGACGTTCGCCCACGAGCTGAGCCACATCATGGGCATCGGCGACAACTACAACAACCCGTACGGGCAGCCGCCGCGGCGCTCGTACACCGGCATCTGGGAGATGCTGAGCCGCGGCAGCTTCAACGGCCCCGGAGGCCCGCACTCGCGCTGGCTGATCCCGCCGGTCGCGGGCGCGTCCATGGGCTCCCAGCACATGCTCCGCAACAAGATCAAGCTGAACATGGTGGACGAGGCGAACGTGCTGCGGCTCAGCCGCGAGGCGCTCGCCGAGTCCGGCCTGGTCACCGCCACGGTGACGGCGCGCGTGGTCAAGCCGGGCAAGAACGAGCTGTCCGGCATCAACATCGCGATGGACCAGGACCACAGCAGCTGCGACAGCACCGATCCGCTGTGCGACGGCGGCGGCTACGACAACTACACCGTCGAGGTCGTGGACCGCATGGGCAGCGACTCGTTCACCCCCGACTCCGGTGTCCTGCTGGCCAAGACCAAGGACGAGGACCGGGCGCCGTTCGAGTGGGTGATCGACGCCAACCCGCAGGACATCGGCATGACCGACTACGTGCTGCCCGACGGCACCAAGGTCCCGATCACCATCGGCGACTACCGCCAGCTCTCCGACGCCCTCTTCCACGCCGGCACCGACTCCGGCAGCGAGTACGAGTACGTCGACGAGGCCAACCGGCTGCACTTCTACATCATCGACGTGCACCGCAACCGCGAGGGCGAGCTGTCCTACACGGTCGCGATCCGCTCGCTCGACGGCGCGGGACCGCAGCGGCGCGGGGTCAAGCTGCTGCCCTCGGTCGGCCTGCCGTCCGGCAAGAACGTCTCCACCTGCACGTTCCCGCTGATCAACACCGGTAAGAAGGCCCCGGCGCGCGGGCGGCACCCCGAGGACGTCAGCGCCTACCTCAACGCCGACGTCTACCGGCTCAAGGCCGAGGTCCAGGGCAAGGGCTGGAGCGTCCGCCTGCCGAACGCGCTGGCCTCCGTGGAGTTCGGCAAGCAGAAGCCGGTCAGCGTGGACGCCGTGCGCGACGGCGGCGCTCACGTGGCCAAGGTCAAGCTCACGGCCACGTCCGAGAGCGACCCGGCCAAGACGATGACGGCCACCTGCACCGTCATCGGCTGACCCGGTTCGTCAAGACGGCGGTGGGGCGCGGCCGGCGCGGGCCGTGCCCCACCGTTCCACGCTAGGTCAGGGGCGAGCGGAGCAGCTCGCCCGCCGCCTGCCTGGCCTCCATGATGCTCTCCTCGAAGAGCTTGCGGACGTGACCGGCCTGGTCCGACAGCTCCCTCATACGTTCGTGCGCCAGCTCGTCGCGCACGGTCTCCGCCAGCAGCTGCTGGTACTCCGGCGTCTTGGCGGCGAGCTTCTCCAGCCGCTGGTGCGTGCGGTACGCCTTGTCCGCCTTGATCACCTGCTTGGCGTACTTCTCCAGGTGGCGTACCCGCCGGGTCAGCGACGTCCAGGCCGCATCCAGCGCGCTCGTGTACGGCCGGAACGCCTCCTCCATGTCCGGCGGCAGCTCGCGCGGCATCAGCTTGCGCTGCTCGGCGTGCATCGACGACAACCGCCGCAGCCGCTGCGCGATCTGCCACAGCTCCTCCGGCAGCGACACCTGGTTGTCCACGCTGTCGATCAGCCGCTCCTTGTGCACGGCGGAGTTCATGATGGCATCCACGGCGTTCTGTGCCCTGCGCAGCAGCATCTGGCACGGATGATCGAGGTCCTCGGGCAGGACGTAGTGCTCGGCGTGCGCTCTGGCCAGCTGTAGTCTCCGCCTGGTCGTGCGGTAGGCGCCGTCCGTCGCCAGCCACCTGAGCAGCACGATGACGCCGGCCCCCACGCCCATGACGAACAGCGGCGGGCTCCCGGTGATCATGAAAAGCAGCAGGAGGAGGGCCGGGAGGACGAACAACACGGCCGGATTGTGCGTGGTGTCCATGCGCGCACCGTTACGAGCCTGGCGGAGGATGTGCAGGTTCGACCGGAGCTCGGCCGAGACCTCGGGGCGCAGCGATGGATCGATCACCAGCCGTGGAGGCAGAGCTCGTGGATCCATACGTTCATGCTGCGTTATGAATCTCGAATTCGCTGCATTCTCGAGGACATATAGGGTCGTGATCGTGAGCGAGACGACGAGGTGGATCGACCTTGAAGGCGCGGTCAACGCGCGTGATCTGGGCGGACTGCCCACGACTGACGGCGGCCGCACCCGGCGCGGGCGCCTCTACCGCGCCGACAACCTCCAGGCACTCACCCCCGCCGACGTGACGCTCCTCGTCGGCGAGCTCAACCTGCGGCACGTGGTCGATCTGCGCTCGACCGCCGAGGTGCGGCTCGAAGGCCCCGGCCCGCTGACCCGGGTGCCGGAGGTGCGCCACCACCACCTGACGCTCTTCGCCGAGGGCGGCCGGCACACCGACGTCGACGCGGACACCACCCCCGACCGGATCGACGGCGAGCGGGTGCTGCCCTGGGCGGACCGGGTGCTCGACGAGGAGCTGCGGGTCACCGGGTTCTACTTCGGCTACCTGCGCGACCGGCCCGACGCCGTGGTGGCCGCGCTGCGGGCGATGTCGCTCGACGACGGGGCCGCGCTGGTGCACTGCGCGGCGGGCAAGGACCGCACCGGCGTGGTGTCGGCACTCGCCCTGGAGGTCGCGGGCGTCACCAGGGAGGCCATCGTCGAGGACTACGTGGCCACGGGGGAGCGGATCGAGCTGATACTCAAGCGGCTGCGCAGCAGCGACACGTACCGGGACGACCTCGACTCGCGGCCCTCCGACGATCACATGCCGCGCGCCCGCTACATCGAGCAGTTCTTCGGCGTGCTCGACGACCGTTTCGGCGGTCCGATGGGGTGGCTGGCCGCCAACGGCTGGACCGACGCCGACACGGCGGCCCTCCGCGCCCGCCTGCGCGACTGACGGCCGAGCGCCTTCCTGCGGCGGATCGTTTTTCTGCGGCGGGCCGTTTTCCGCGGCGGATCGTTTTCTGTGGCGGTGGGTCGTTTCTCGGCGGCGGGGCCGGGCTCAGTCCAGGGTCACGACGACGCCTTCTGAGGCCGAGCGACGGGCCGCCTCGATGACGGTCAGCGCCTCCACGGCGCTGCGCGGGTCCACCGGAGGCGCGCCGCCGTCGCGCAGCGCCGCCACCACCAGCCGGTAGAAGTCCAGGTACGCCCCCGGCTCCGTCCGCACGACGCGCCGCTCGGCGGCGGGCTGGTCCTCGGTGCCCAGCACGCCCCAGCGCTCCTCCACGTCCTCGCCGAAGCCCGGCGCATCGGGCGACATCCCGGCCCGCAGCCGCTCCTCCTGCACGTCCATGCCGTACTTGACGAAGCCGGACGCCGAGCCGAGCACCCGGAACCTGGGCCCGAACCTGGCGGCCATGGAGCTGGCCCACAGATGCGACCGCGCCCCGTTCGCATGCGTCAGCGCGATGAACGTGTCGTCGTCGGCCGCCACCCCTTCGCGCCGCACGTCGCTCTCGCAGTAGACCGCGCGTACCGGGCCGAGCAGCTGCAGCGCCTGGTCGATCAGGTGGCTGCCGAGGTCGTAGAGCAGCCCGGGAGCCTCGTCGGGGCCGCCGCTCTCGCGCCAGCCGCCCTTCGGCACCGGACGCCAGCGTTCGAAGCGCGACTCGAACCGCAGCACCCGGCCCAGCGCCCCCTCCTCGACCAGGTGGCGCACGGTGCGGAAGTCGCCGTCCCAGCGGCGGTTCTGGAACACGGTGAGCATGCGGCCGCGCTCCTCGGCCAGGCGGACCAGCTCGCGCCCCTCGTCGGCGGTCCTGGCCAGCGGTTTGTCCACGACCACCGGCAGGCCCTCGCCGAGCGCGGCCGCGGCCGTCGAAGCGTGGGTGCGGTTGGGGGAGGCGACCACGACGAGGTCGCAGCGGCCCCACAGCCCCTGGACGTCGTCCACGGCGGCGGCCCCGTACTTCGCGGCCACCTCGGCCCGGCGATCGGGGTTCCTGGTCACCACCGCGGCCAGGGACAGACCGGGGGTGGCGTGGATCAGCGGGGCGTGGAAATAAGCGCCCGCCGTGCCGTAGCCGACGAGGCCGACGCGGATCTCGCTCATCGGCCCAGGGTAACCGCCGCCCTCCCGCCCGCCCTGGAACGCCCGCTACTCCTCGTCACGCTCGGCCAGGAAACGCTCGAACTGGGCGGCCAGCTCGTCGCCGGTGGGCATCGGCGTGGCCTCCGCCAGCAGGTTCTCCTTCTGGGCGCCCGCGGCGAACGCGTCGTACTGCTGCTCGAGACCGATGATCGCGGTGGACAGCTCGGCGGAGGCCCGGATCTGCTCCTCGATCTCCGTCGTCGTACGCCGGGCCGCCTCGTGCAGCTTCTCCATCGGGAAGACCAGCCCCGTGCCGCGCGTCACCGCCTCGAGCGCCGTCACGGCGGCGGTCGGGTACTCGGCCTGCGACAGGTAGTGCGGCACGTGCACGGCGTAGCCCACGGCGTCGTGGCCCTTGGCGCCCAGCCGCAGCTCCAGAAGGGCCGCCACGCTGCCGGGCACCTGCACGCGGCCGAACACGCTGGCCTGCGAGGAGATCAGCTCCGGCCGGCTGGCGTGCGCGGTGACGCCGAGCGGCCTGGTGTGCGGCACGGCCATGGGGATGCCATGCATGGTCACCAGCTTGCTCACGTTCAGCCGCTCGACCAGCTCGCCCACGGCCTTGGCGAACAGCTCCCACTCCCGGTCGGGCTCCGGTCCGTTCATAATCAGGAACGGGGTGCCGGTCGCGTCCTCGGCGGCGTGCACGGCCAGCTCGGGACTCTCCCAGTCCACCCACCGGTCGGTGTCGAACGTCATGATGGGACGCCGCGACCGGTAGTCGAGCAGCCGGTCCACGTCGAACCTCGCCACGACCCGGTGCTCCAGCTCGGCCAGCAGGTGGCCCAGCGCGAGGCGTCCGGCACCGCCCGCGTCGACGAAGCCGTCGAAGTGGTACAGCAAGACCGGATCATGCAGCTCGGGCGCGTCGTCTGCGAGCTCGTAGAGATCCTTCGGGTCGAACACGGTTGGACAGCCTTTCCCTAGGTACTCTTCACCAGAACCTACGGCGGGACAGAACGATTCCGTGCACGGCACCCTATCGGGACGAACCGGTTGGTATGGACGAAGGACCCGAAGGCGTAGGCGTCTTGGGCGACGCCGATCTACCTGGTCAGAGCCGCCGGTATCGCGATCACGGTACGCGTATGCCGCGGGCGTGGTTCGGCCGACGGCGAAGGTGACACTTTGCTGGCCATCGTCGGTTCATGGCGATCACGCCCGCAGCGCCCATTGAGAGGGGCACCGACGCCATGCGGGTGTTCCCTGGCCGCGGGCGCCGCCCGCATGGTCGTCAGTGGGATCGAGCTAGTCGGCCAGCTCGCGATGGAAGCCGGTGACCTGGCCGCGCAGCACCGGATCGGCGAACCGGCGCGTCTCCTTGGCCCAGTCGAGGTAGCCGCGCATCCAGTTCTCGAGCCCCATCACGCAGCGGAGGGTGCCGCGCCGGCGGTTCTCGTCGGTGCCGAGTTCGTCGAAGGTGCGCTGGAGGTCGGCCTTGGCCGCTTCGAAGACGCGTATGCGCTCGGAGATCTTGTCGTTGACCATTTCCACGGCGACCTGCAGAGGGCAGTTCAGGGCTTTCCAATACACGATGACGAGATTGTGGAATTCCCCTTGCATCAGCTCGCGCCTTAAGCCGATCAGGTCGTTGGTGCAGACGACGACGTGACCTGCCTCGTGGACGAGCGTGCGGTACGCGGTCGAGGCGCGGATGTCGTCGGGCACCTCGAACTGCTCGGCGAGTTCGATGATGTCGAACGAGGGCGGGACGTAGGCGATGTTGAGCTTGTGCTCGACGTAACTGTCGGGGTCGGGGACCTCGCCCCTTGTCCGGTTATCGACCTCCCACTGGGCGGTTTCGAAGCAGTCCTGGAGATGGGTCGCGAAACGGTGCCACCACTGTGCGCTGGCGTGCAGGAGCATGCGCTCACGGATATCGGCCAGCCCGTGGAGTATCGGGCCCGCGGAGGCGTGCAGCGGCTCGCCGTCCAGCACGGCACGGAACTTGTCCGCCATGCGCCGTGCCAGGTCGGGATCCGAGCCCACCTCGGCCAGCTCGAACTGGTCGTCGTAGACGTGGAACCAGCTGTTGAGGTCGGCGGCCAGCGCCAGGGCCGGCACCGACGCCTCCGGGTAGAGCCGGGCGACGAGCCGGGAGTACGACTCCCCTGCGAAGCGTGCGGCAGCGGTCTCGTCAGCGACGAGTTTCAGCCGTCGAGCCCAGGAGATGGTGTGCTCCGCTGCGATGGCCTCAAAGGGGTTGATCCTTGAAGGATATGGGATGGAAGGGGTGGGTAGCGATACGTGCGGCATTTCGGGCATAGGTGCGCAGCCTCCCCGTGGGAACAGTGGCAAATGGCCCTTGTTGGGGCAGATGTCGTTCCCGTGGGCCTACCCGACGCCGAATTTTCCCAATCATTTGGGTAATTACGGGTAAGGATGAGGAAGGTTATGGACTGGACGATTTAGCTGTCATATGGATCCTCTTGTGTGGCTGCGACCGCTTGGTCCAGATCGAGCGCTGCGCCCGCCTCGAATGCCAATTTGTAACGGTCCTCGCCGAGCAGCCTCTTGCACTCTTTGACACATCTGTCGTGGTCTGCCGTGAGGAACGGGGCGCCGAGCATGGGCAGGCCGGAGGCGCGCCAGTTCTGGTGCAGCGCGCCGAGCACCATCGCGGCCCGCTCCGCCTGACCCTGAGACGAATAGATCTTCGCGATCGTCTCGAGTGTCATGAGCGTGCCGACGGTGTCGTGGAAGTAGCGCTTGATGCGCAGCGCCTCCTGGGCGGTCGCCAGCGCCTCGTCCAGCCGGTTCATCGCCATCATCGGCAGCGACAACGCCCAGTGCGCGTACGAGCTCACCCACAGCTCCCCGCGCTCGCGGCAGACCTGCAGGCAGTCCCGCAACAGCGACTCGGCCTCGTTGAGGTCCCCTTGCTCGGTGAGCACGATGGACAGCTCCACGATGGCGGGGAGCAGGCCAGGGTTGAGCTCCTTATTGTCGGTGTTGAACTCGATCGCCACGCCGAGCAGGGCGCTCGCCTTCTGCAGGTCGCCCTGCAGCATCGCCGCCGTGCCCTGCATCTTGGAACCGAGGATCACGGCGCGGGAGTCGCCCACCTGGACGGCCTCGACGCTGCATGCCTCCGCCGTCTCCCGTGCGCCCACGCTGTCGCCCTGGGCGCTGCGCACGTACGACAGCACCCATAGCGCCTTGCACCGCTCCTTGCTGGGCGTCGGATTGGCCTCAAGGGCGCGTTCGAGGTAGAGGCGGCCTTCGCGGGCGAAGCCGCAGCACACCCACATGAACCACAGCGACGACAGCAAAGTGAGCGCGAGCGGCTCCTTGCCCGGCGTGGACAGCGCGTGCTCCAGCGCGAGGCGGATGTTGTCGTGCTCCTGCCGCATGCGGACGAACCAGTAGATCTGCCGCGGCCCCGACCAGGCGTCCTCGCTGCGCTGCGCCAGGCTCAGGTAGTACTCCAGGTGGCGCTGGCGCAGCTGCTGGGTCTGGCCCAGCTTCTCCAGCCACTCCTCGCCGTACTCGGCCAGCGTGTCGATCAGCTTGTAGCGCACGCCCGCGTGGTTGCTCCTGATGAGCAGGATCGACTTCTCCACCAGGCCCGTCACCAGGTCGGTGATGTCCTCCGACGGCAGCCGGCCGTCGGAGCAGACGAAACGGGCCGCCTCCAGCTCGAAGTCGCCGGCGAACACCGACAGCCGCGCCCACAGCAGCCGCTCGGCGGGCTCGCACAGCTCGTGGCTCCAGCCGATCGCCGCGCGCAGCGTCTGATGCCGCGGCAGCGCCGTACGGCTCGCGCCCGCCAGCAGGCTGAACCGGTCGGCCAGTAAAGCGAGGATCTGCTCGACCGACAGCGCGCGCAGCCGCACCGCCGCCAGCTCGATCGCGAGCGGGATGCCGTCGAGCCTGCGGCACAGCTCCGCCACCGCGCCGATGTTCTCCTCGTCCAGCACGAAGTCGGGCATGCTCGCGCTCGCGCGGGCCGCGAACAGCTGCACCGACTCGTTGGTGAACAGGCTCTCCGCCGGGTCGTCGCCCGGCACCTGCAGTGGCGGCACCGGCACGACGTGCTCGTACGGCAGGTGCAGCGACTGGCGGCTGGTGGCCAGCACCTTCAGGTTGGGCGCCGCCTCCAGCAGCTCGTGCACCAGCTCGGCGCAGCCCTGCACCAGGTGCTCGCACGTGTCGATGATGAGCAGCATGTCGCGCTCGCCCACCCACTCCGACAGCGACTCCGACTCCGCCCGCGAGGACTGGTCGGCGATGCCGAGCGCCGAGGCGATCGTGTGCTTGACCATGCCCGCGTCCTGCAACCGGGCGAGGTCGGCGAACCACACGCCATCGGGGTACTGGGCGCGCACCTGGTGCGCCAAGCGCAGCACCGTGCGCGACTTGCCCACACCTCCGATGCCGGTCACGGTCACCAAGCGTGACTCGCTGAGGTGCCGTTTGAGGTTGGCGAGGAGACGTGTCCTGCCGATGAAGCTGGTCAGCTCCGCCGGTAGATTGCCTTCTCGCCGCCAGCCTGTCGGGGTGGCCATGAGCAGCCTCACGGGGGGATCGGCGACACCTGCCTACGCATCGTACCGCTGACCTCGCGAACTGTCCTTGATCCCGACGACACATCGGGGATGGGTTTGTACGCCTCGGTAGCATGTACGTCGTGAAGGATTTCCTACCCGAGCAGACCTTGGACGACACCGACATCGGCTGGGGCGACTGGCGCGAGGCCGACGACGACTCCTTCTACCTGGAGAACCGGCCCCCGCACTGGGACTGACCGGGTGACCTCCGCCGACCGCGCTCCCGGGGCCGACCGGCCGGGCTCCGGTGATCACGTGTACGAGGCCGACCGGCCGGGCTCTGGCCACCGCGTGTCCGGAACCGGACAGGTGCGCACCGACGGCTCCGTGTTCAGGGACGACCGGCCGGGCTCCGGCGGCCGCGTGTCCGGAACCGGCCAAGAGCGCTCCGGCGACTGGGTGCTGCGCTCCGCCAGGCCCGCCGACTACGACGCCATCGCCGCCGTGGTCGACGACTGGTGGGGCCGGCCGGTACGCGCCTCGCTGCCCCGGCTCTTCCTCGACCACTTCCACGCCACCAGCCTCATCGCCGAACGCCCCGGCTCCGGCGACCTGGCCGGCTTCCTCATCGGGTTCCCGTCGCCGTCGCTGCCCGGCGAGGCGTACATCCACTTCGTCGGCGTCCACCCCGAGGCCCGGCGGAGCGGCCTGGCACGCACCCTGTACGAGAGCTTCTTCGCCCTCGCCCGCGACCACGGGCGGCGGGTCGTCCGCGCGATCACCGCGCCCGCCAACACGGCGTCCATCGCCTTCCACCGCAGGATGGGCTTCACCGTCTCCGGCCCGGTGCCCGGCTACAACGGCCCCGGCACCAGCCTGATCACCTTCACCCGCCCCCTCTGACGGTTCCCCCGCCCACGTCCATCGTCCACCCGCCGCGCCGCCCGGCGAGAAGAGCCGGGGGTTACGGCAGGGCGTCGTACGGCGGGGAGCGTCGTGCTCGCCTGGGCCACGACAGGGCGCCGTGCGCCGGGCGAACGTGGTGCTCGCGGGAGGCGTCGCGCGGCGGGGTGACCGTGCCTGCCTGACTGCCCGAACCGGCAGCGCCGACGCGGACCCTTCGCCCCCGCGCACCGGGCAGACGGGGAAACCGTCGAGCGCCCCACGCCAGAGGGGGACTTCGCCGGATGCCCCACATCAGACGGAAAACCACCGCAAACCCCATGCCAGACGGGGAAACCACCGCATACTCCACGTCAGACGGGCGATCCGCCGAGTCAGGCGGAAATCCGCCGGCTACCCCACGTACGGACAACGCGGCGACCCCGGACACCGGACGACAATCACTTTGCGCAACTTATCCACCACTTTCCGTATGCGTTGATCGTTGATCGGGAAAGTCCTCGATCACGGCAAGGAGGTGGTTCGGTGGCGCATATCCTCACCCGGCGGAAGCTGACCGGCGAGCTCATCGCGGAGTTCCTCGGCACGATGGTGCTCATCCTGTTCGGCTGCGGCGTCGTCGCGCAGGTCATCGCCGCCGAGCTGGGCGACCACGACAGCATCGCGTGGGCCTGGGGCATCGGCGTGACGCTCGGCGTGTACGTCGCGGGCCGGACCACGGGAGCCCACATCAACCCGGCCGTGACCTTGGGGTTCGCCCTGTTCAGGGGGTTCCCGTGGCCGAAGGTGCTGCCGTACGCGCTCGCGCAGACGCTCGGCGCGTTCGTCGCCGCGCTCATCGTGCGCTGGAACTACAGCGAAGTGCTGGCCATGGCCGACCCCGGACACACGATCAAGACCCAGATCGTCTTCTCCACCCTGCCCGGCAATGGCACCCTGCCGGTGTCCATGTGGGGCGGGCTGCGCGACCAGGTCATCGGCACCGCCATCTTGCTGTTCGTCGTCTTCGCGCTCTCCGACGTGCTCAACATGGCGCCGGGAGCGAACATGGGGCCGTTCCTCATCGGCCTGCTCGTCGTCGGCATCGGCATGTCGTTCGGCACCGACGCCGGATACGCCATCAACCCCGCCCGTGACTTCGGCCCCCGCCTGGCCAGCTGGCTCACCGGCTACGACGGGGCCTGGCGAGATCAGTACGGGGACCCGTACTGGTGGGTCCCCATCGTCGGCCCGCTGGTCGGCGGAGCGCTCGGCACGGCCCTCTACCAGCTGTGCATCGCCCGTTTCCTGCCGCAGGGCGAGGATCGCGACACCGTCAAGCCGTCAGATTGAGAGTGAGCCATGCCTGATTTCGTCGGCGCGGTGGATCAGGGCACCACCAGCACCCGCTTCATGATCTTCGATCACAACGGCGCCGAGTACGCCAAGTACCAGCTCGAACACGAGCAGATCCTGCCCCAGGCCGGCTGGGTCGAGCACAACCCCATCGAGATCTGGGAGAGGACCGCGGCCGTCATCCAGACCACCCTCCAGCGCGCCGGCCTGCATTTCGACGACCTGGCCGCGCTCGGCGTCACCAACCAGCGGGAGACCACCGTGGTGTGGAACCCGCGTACCGGCCGCCCTTACTGCAACGCCATCGTCTGGCAGGACACCCGCACCGACCGCATCGCCGCCGCGCTCGAAAGCGACGGCCGCGGGCAGGTCATCCGCGACAAGACGGGGCTGCGGCCGGACGCGTACTTCTCCGGCGGCAAGATCCAGTGGATCCTCGAGAACGTGGACGGCGTCCGCGAGGCCGTCGACCGCGGCGAGGCCGTCTTCGGCAACACCGACACCTGGACCCTGTGGAACCTCACGGGCGGCGTCAACGGCGGCGTGCACATCACCGACGTCACCAACGCCAGCCGCACCATGCTGATGGATCTCGACACGCTCGACTGGGACGACGAGCTGCTGTCGTTCTTCGGCATTCCACGCCGGATGCTGCCCGAGATCCGCCCCTCCTCCGACCCCGCCACCTACGGCGTCACCTTCCAGCACGGCCCGCTCGGCGGCGAAGTACCCATCACCGCCATACTCGGCGACCAGCAGGCCGCCACCGTCGGCCAGGTCTGCTTCGCGCCCGGCGAGGCCAAGAACACCTACGGCACCGGCAACTTCCTGCTGCTCAACACCGGCACCTCCCGCGTACGCTCGGAAAGCGGCCTGCTCACCACCGTCGCCTACAAGTTCGGCGACCAGCCCGCCGTCTACGCGCTCGAAGGCTCCATCGCCGTGACGGGCTCCGCCGTGCAGTGGCTGCGCGACCAGCTGCACATCATCACCTCCGCCCCGCAGAGCGAGACGCTGGCGCGGCAGGTGCCCGACAACGGCGGCGTGTACTTCGTGCCGGCCTTCTCCGGGCTGTTCGCGCCGTACTGGCGGGCCGACGCGCGCGGCGCCATCGTCGGCCTGTCCCGCTTCAACACCGACGCCCACATCGCCCGCGCGACCCTGGAGGCCATCTGCTACCAGACCCGCGACGTGGTCGAGGCGATGCAGCGCGACTCCGGGGTGGTCCTGGACGTCCTCAGGGTGGACGGCGGCGTCACCGCCAACGACCTGTGCATGCAGCTCCAGGCCGACATCCTCGGCGTCCCCGTCAGCCGCCCCACGGTCTCCGAGACGACCGCCCTGGGCGCCGCGTACGCGGCCGGCCTCGCCGTCGGCTACTGGCGGGACACCGACGAACTCCGTACCCACTGGGCGGAGGACCGCCGCTGGGAGCCGACGTGGACGGAGGAACAGCGCGAACAGGGCTACGCCGGCTGGAAAAAGGCCGTGACGAAGTCCTTCGGCTGGCTCGGCTGACGGAGGTAGGGCCGATCACGTTGCCCGGCCGGCCCACCTGGCAAGGGCTGGGCCGGCTCACGGCGTCCGGTGTCAGCTCACGACGTCCTTCGTGCGGAAGCGGCGGAAGGCGATCGCGATCAGGATGGCCGCGTACGTGATCGACACCGATGCGCCCTTGGCCATGCCGCTCCAGTCGAGCTCCGGCGCCAGCGCATCGAGCCAGGCGTTGTTCCAGAACGTCGGCAGGAACTCGCGCAGCGACCCCAGCGCCTCGACCGCCTGCAGGATCGTGCACACGATCCACAGTCCGACCGCCCCGCCCACGGCGCCGAGCGGGGAGTCGGTCATGGTGGACAGCAGGAACGCCAGGGCGGCCACCACGAGCTGGCTGACCAGGGCGTACCCGATCACGATGCCGAACCGGGGCAGGACGTCGAGCGCCGGTATGACCTCACCGGTGCCGGGCACCTGGATGTCGTCCCAGCCGAACGCCAGCGTGCCGGCGATCAGCGCCATCAGCGGCAGGCAGATCACCGCGGCGGCCGCGTAGCCGAGCGCGACGATCAGCTTCTGGCGCAGCAGCCGGTCGCGGGGGATCGGCGCGGCCAGCAGGTAGCGCAGCGACGACCAGTTGGCCTCGCTGGCCACGGTGTCGCCGCAGAACAGCGCCACCGCCACCACCAGCAGGAAGTTGGCGGAGACCGACAGGGCGAAGGCGGTGAAGTTGAGGCCGCTTTCGGTGGCGAGGTCGGAGATGCGCAGCGACGCCTGCCCCTGCCCGCTCGACTGCGGCCCGAACTGAAACGCGATCACCAGGATCCACGGCAGCGCGAGCAGCAGCCCGAACATGCCGATGGTGCGCCGCCGCTTGAACTGCCTGACGATCTCGACCCGCAGCGGCAGCGTGCGGCGGGGCGCGTAACCGGTCGCGGCGGTCATGACTTGTCTCCGATGAGGTCGAGGAACACGTCTTCCAGGCGCGGCCCGTGCCCGTTGCCGGTCGCGGCCGAGCTGAGCAGCCGCGACACGGGGCCGGTCGAGACCAGCCGACCGCGCCGCATCACCACGACGTGGCTACAGCTCTGCTCGACCTCCGCCAGCAGGTGGCTGGAGACGATCACGGTACGGCCGTCGCGCGCGTAGCGCTTGAGCACCTCCCGCATCTCGCGGATCTGGGGTGGGTCGAGCCCGTTGGTGGGTTCGTCGAGCACGAGCAGGTCGGGCAGGCCGAGCATCGCCTGGGCGATGGCGAGGCGCTGCCGCATGCCCTGCGAGTAGGTGCGTACGGCCCGCTCCAGCGCCTTGCCGAGCCCGGCGATCTCCAGGGCCTCGTCGAAGTGGGCGTCGGCGACGGGCCTGCCGGTGGCCGCCCAGTAGAGCTCGATGTTGTCGCGGCCGGACAGGTGGGGCAGGAAGCCGGGACCTTCGACGAACGAACCCAGCCTGGACAGCACGGGCGCGCCCGGCGTCACGCGCTCGCCGAAGATGCGGATCTCCCCGGCGTCGGGCTGGATGAGGCCCATCATCATCCGCATCGTGGTCGTCTTGCCCGCGCCGTTGGGGCCGAGCAGGCCCAGCACCTGGCCCTTCTCGACGCGGAACGACAGGTCGTCGACGGCCAGCTCACCGTTGCGGTACGCCTTGGTCAGCCCGCTGATCTCCAGCGGCACCTCAGAAGCGCCCGCCTGATGGTAGGCGGCGGTGTCACCGGAGCCGGCGGCCTCGTGCGCCTTGTCGTGCACCTTGTCGTGCACCTTGTCGTGTGCCTGCTCGCCGTCGCCGTTCACGACGACCACGCGCTCGGAGGACGAGCCGTTCTGGCCGGCCGTCGCCGTGGCGTCCGCGCCGATGGTGGTGCTCACCGTGCCGGGTGCCGGGTCCGTGGCGGCGGGCCGGGCGCTCTTGCCGGTGGGGGCGGGGCGGCGGCGGGATGAGGTGCGGCCCGTCGCCAGGATGACGGCGGCCACCACCACGGCGGCCAGCGGCATCGCCCACACCCACCAGGCGACCCCGGTCGGCGCGGCGGCCAGCGTGCGGACGGTGGGGATCGTCACCGTGGGGGCGGCCAGCTCGACCTGGTAGGCGGCCGGCCGGTCCGGCGTCGCGTAGCCCATGTCGGTCGTCGTCACGACCAGGCGCAGGCGGTGGCCGACGGCGAAGCGGTGGTCGACGGCCGGCAGCGTGACCGTCGCCTCGGCGCTGTCCGAGCCCTCGGGGATGGAGATCCGGAACGGCGCCACCAGCCCGGCGGGCAGCGTGGGCGGCTGGGCGGCGTCGGCGACGTCGTACAGCTTGGCGAACAGCGTCACATCGCCCGAGCCCCGCACCCTGACCTTGACCGCCGGGCTGCCGGTGAGCTGGAGCGGGGCGGTGAGCGGCTGAGACTCGAAGGCGGCGCTCTGGCCCGGCATGTCGATGGACACGCCGCCGCCCTGTCCGCCCAGCAGGCCTCCGATGCCGGGAACGCTGGAGATGGAGGCGGGCGAGCCGCCCGGCGGGTTGACGATGTTCTGGGCGGGGCCCGCGAGCCGGACCGCGGTGGTGTCGGTGCCGGTCAGGCCGGGGTAGGAGCCGGCCTCGGGATGGAGGAGGATGCGCTGGCGGGTGCCGGGGTCGCGCCCGCCGTCACGGGTCACGGTGAACGCGCTCACCGGCGGCGCGGAGTCGCCGGAGCCCTCGCCCTTGAGGTAGCGGGCGAACCAGGCCGTGGTCTGCTCGAACAGCCAGTCGGCCTCGCCGTTGCCGCCGTCGTGGCCGCCGTCGAACCAGGCGATGCTCACCGGCGTGCCGGCGCTCGCGATGGCGTTGGCGTTGGCGTCGGCGTGGCTGATCGGGAACAGCGAGTCGCGCTGCCCCTGAAGAAGCAGGGTCGGGGCCTTGATCTGCCCGGCCACCGTGATGGGGCTGGACTTGCGCAGCAGCTCCACCGCCTCGGGCGTGGCCCGGCCGTCGGTGGCGACCTTCTGGTAGACGTCACAGATCTCGGGCAGGAACCGGCCGCAGCGCGCCTGCTCGGGCGTCAGCGGCGCGGCGGCCTCGCGGCGGCCGAGCAGCGACGCGGCGTCGAGCGAGACGCCCTGGCCGAAGAAGATGCCGGCCCACATGCGCTTGAAGACCCCGTCGGTCCCGCCGGCCTGCCCCTGCCCGGCGGCGTTGGGGAACAGCGCGTCCGCCAGGTCGGACCAGGTGATCTGCGGGACGATCGCGTCGACGCGCGTGTCGTAGGCCGCCGTCATCAGCGCGATGGCGCCGCCGTAGGAGCCGCCCGCGATGCCCACGCGCGGGTCGCCCGCCGCGTCGAGCTGCACGTCGGGCCGCTCGGCGAGCCAGTCGATGAGCTGCTTGACGTCTTTGACCTCGTAGTCGGGCGAGTTGAGCGCGATCTGGCCGCCGGATCGGCCGAAGCCGCGCGCCGACCACGTGAGCACGCCGTAGCCCTGCTGGGCGAGGCGGATCGCCTGGTCGCGCATGCTCTGCTTGCTGCCGCCGAACCCGTGGGCGAGCATGACGACGGGAGCCTTCCCGCCGCCGGGCGGAGGAAAGAACGTCGTGTCGAGCTGGACCCGCTGGTCGTCAGCCGGTCCGTCGACGACGGTTATCTGCTGGTCCTGGCCCCGCACGTGGGGCGCCGACGGCCATACGAGCCATGTCGCCACCCCAATGAGGGCGAGTGCCACTACCAGAGCGGCCACACGCTTCATGTGGTGAGCCTACTTTCCGCACCTGAGAGATCCCTGAGACGGCGGCCGCACGGGCGCACGCCGAGGGACGAAACAGCAGATCAGGGGGTCTTCGCGACGGATGTCACGCCAGGAGCGCGTAGACCGTCGTCGCCTGGGCGGCGATCTCCGGACGGCCGTCGGGGCGCATGGTGACGTCGGCGAAGGCCAGCGTGCGCCCCAGCTTGGTCAGGCGCACGTCGACCAGCAGGTCCGTGCCGGCCACCGGCCGCTGGAACGTGGTGGACTGCTGCACGGTCGTCATCGGCACGAACCCGCCGCGCGCCGCCGAGATCGCGACGACCGTGGCCGTGTCGGCGGCGGCCATCATGGCCTGGCCGCACAGCCCGCCGCCCTCTCTGGCCAGGTCGCCGGACCAGGGGAGACGCACGATCGCGTGGCGCTCGCCGACCTCCTCCACGCGCAACCCGAGCTGACGGATCCAGGGGGCGAAGTAGTCCTGGAGGATCGCCTCTGCTTCTTCTGAAGTCACGCGGTCATCATGCACGCTGGACGGGACCGGCGGGCCGCCTCGCGCCCGACCTGTGGACAAGCGGCACCGCCCCTGCCCCGACCGCTTCGGCAGCGCCCGTACCCTCACGACCACGTGAGCTTCGGTCTCGGTGCGCACCTGGACCGCGCCCAGCTCCGCGCGGCCGCGCCGAAAATGCGGCGACTCGCCGCACCCCGGCCTCCTACCATCGGGCCTGTGACCGACTACCTGAGCATCAACAGGGACAACTGGAACGCGCGCGTCGACATCCACGTGGCCAGCGACTTCTACGACGTCGAGGGTTTCATGAAGGGGCGCAACGCGCTGCGCGCGTTCGAGATCGAGGAGGTGGGCGAGGTCGCCGGGCGCAGCCTGGTGCACCTGCAGTGCCACTTCGGCCTCGACACGCTCTCGTGGGCCAGGCTGGGCGCGCAGGTGACCGGTCTCGACTTCTCCGAGCCCGCGATCGAGCACGCCCGGCGCATCGCCGCGGAGTGCGGCATCCCGGCGAGGTTCGTCACGGCCGACGTGTACGACGCCCCCGAGGCGCTCGGCACCACGTACGACATCGTCTACACCGGCACCGGCGCTCTCGTCTGGCTGCCCGACGTCGGCCGCTGGGCCGAGACCGTCGCCAAGCTGCTGAAGCCCGGCGGATTCCTCTATCTCGCCGAGTTCCACCCGATCACGGAGGTGTTCGACGACGAGACCGGCACCGCCGTCACGTACGACTACTTCGACAAAGGGCCCCACATCTGGTCGGACCCGCACACCTACACCGGCGGCGTGCACGAGAGCCCGACGTCGGTGCAGTTCAGGCACGGCCTGGGCGAGATCGTCACGGCCCTCGCGAACGCCGGTCTGCGCCTTGAGTTCCTGCACGAGCACGAGTACACGCTGTTCCGCCGCTACCACGCGCTCACCGAGCGCGACGGCGCCTACCGGACGCCGGAGGGCAAGCCGAGGGTGCCGCTGATGTTCTCGCTGCGCGCCTGCGCACCCCCGGCGGCAGGGCGCTGATCTCGTACGTCGTTCGCTCAAGCGGCCCGAAATCCTCGGCCGGTCACGGCTTTTCGGACGCCTGACCGTAAGATTTCCGCCGTGAAGTCTCCAGCATCGCTCAAGAAGGCAGCCGCCTGGGCCGCGCCCTACTGGACCCGCGGCGAGGCGGGCCGCGACACACCGCACGACCTGTTCCGGGTGCTCTACTTCGGCTGGCTGGTGGCGCTCACGCTCAAGCTGCTCGGTTCGGCCTGGGACGTCTCCTGGCACTTCAAGTGGCTGCGCGACGACCTGGCGCCCCCGCACCTGCTCAACTCCGTCGGCACCGCCCTCGTCGTCGCCCTGACCGTGATCCACGGCTACACCGGCTACGGCGTGGACAAGGCGGCGCTCAGGCTCATCCAGTGGGGCACCGGCGTCTTCCTCGTCGCGGTGCCCCTCGACCTGATCAACCACCGCATCAACGGGCTCGACATCACCTCGTGGAGCCCGTCCCACATGATGCTGTACGCGGGGACGTTCCTCATGATCGCGGGCGTGATCCGCGGCTGGTACAGGGGAGCCCCGCCCGGCCGCGAGCGGACGGTCGTGCTGGGCGCGTTCTTCGCGTTCTTCCTGGAGAACGTGCACTTCCCCGAGCAGCATCAGGAGTACGGCGTGCTCTCGCTCGGCGCGTGGGACAACGGCGCGACCTACGCCGAGCCGATCCTGCTGCAGTTCGCCGCCGACCAGATGCAGCGGCCGGTCGACCGGGAGATGATGGCCGGGTTCACGCTGCCCGTGCCCGACTACGTCTACCCGGTCTACGCGGTGATCGCCGGGCTTGCGGTGCTGGTGCTGGCCAGGCGGCTGATCGGCCGCTTCGGGGCCGCCACGCTCGTCGCGGCGGCCTACGTCGGGTTCAGGACCGTCATCTGGCCGCTGCTGACCTTCACCGGCTTCCCGCCTTCGGCCATCCCGTTCTTCCTGATCGCGGCCGGGCTGCTGGTGGACGTGGCGTTCCTGGTGCGGTGGCCGTACGTGCGGGCGGTGCTGGGGGCGGCGATCGCGACGGCCGCCGCGTACGGCGCGCTGGCCGTGCAGAGCGCGGCCATGGGCTCCGTCTACGGCGCGATCAAGGGCCAGGAGGGGCTGCTCGGTGCGCCCCCGCTCGCCACGTCGTCGGCGGTGTGGGCCGGGATCGGCCTGCTCGTCGCCTGGCTCGCGATCGAGGCCGTCATGAGCCGGCGGAACGTGCCCGCCGGCTCCCCGGCCCCGGTGGTGGCGGCGCCCGCCACCACCTGAGCGGCGGCGGTCAGGCGATCGAGGAGCGGGTGATCGCCACCGCCACCCCGTACGCCAGGCCCATCACGCTCACCTCGGCCACCGTCCACCCGATCAGGGCGGTGGCCTGTCCTTTCCTGATGGCCGGCAGCAGCCGGAACCGGATGTGCGCGGCCAGCGGCACCAGCAGCGCCACCAGCGCCGCCTTGGCCACCACCAGCAGCCCGTAGTCGCTGGTCACGATCGCTTCCGGCAGGGTGACGCCGGGCGTGAGCGCCATCGTGCCGAGGCCCGTGATCAGCCCCGACAGCGAGACCAGCAGCAGGCAGATGGTGGCGATCTTGGAGAACTTGGGCAGCGCCAGGGCCAGCAGGTCGTGGTGGCGGGCGAGGAACGCGACCGTGACGATCAGGCCGCCCGTCCACGCCGCCGCGCCCATCACGTGGACCTCCATCGAGATCATGATGGGGTCGTGCCAGATCGAGTTCACCGCGTGGCCGGTGACCGGGATCGGCAGCAGCCCGAACAGCGCCACGATGATCCGCAGCTCCACCGGCACCTTCTCGCCGAACCGCACCGCCATCAGCCCGATCCCGGCCGCCGCCAGCGCGCACGCGGCACTGAACAGCAGGCCCTGCCCCGTGCCGACGCTGTCGACGTAGTCGGCGATCATCCCGAACGTCGGCACGACCCCGGGGTTCAGCTCGGCGGTCTGGAAGACGATGGTGAGCAGCGCGCAGATCGCCCACGCCCACGCGGCCGTCACGGCCAGCGGGCGCACCCGCTGCAGCACCGGCTCGGTACGCTCCGGCGCGTCGAAGCCGAGCAGCTTGGGCAGCAGGCTGAGCCCGACCAGGGCCACGGCGGCGATGTCGAGCAGCGCCCGCACGACGGGCAGGCCGATCGCCACGACGGGGCCCGGCATGGGGATGCCCGGCACGGACTCCTGCGCGGTCAGCGAGCTGGCCGCCACGGCGGCGGCGACCGCGCACACCCCGAACGCGCCGGCCGGCAGCCGCCCGCCGGTCCCGCGCGTCTGCGGCAGCGGGGGAGCAGCGACACTCACGCCTGCGCCCCCTCGCCGGAACGCCCACCGGTCCCAGCCCCGGCCCCTGCGCCGCTTCCTGCGCCCGCGTCGCTGTCGCCTGCGGTGCCTGCCGCGGGGGCTGCGGGCGCCGCGGGTGCGGCGGGGGCCGAGCGGCGTAGCGCGACGACGGTGCCTATGGCGAGCACGACCAGCGCCCCCAGCACCCACACCACGGCCATCCCGGCGCCGCCGTTGGCGGCCGCCTCGGCGGCGGCCGCGTCGGAGCCGGGCTCCTGCGCGGCGGGCTGCGTGGCGGGCGCGGCGGCGCCTCCGGCCGTCACGGTGAACCCGATCTTCCCGGTGACCGGGTGCCCGTCGGCCGACAGGATGCGGTAGCCGACCGTGTACGACCCGGCGGGCAACGGCTTGACCTGCACGGTGACGCGTTCAGCCGCGACGACGGCGGCGCCGTCAGCCCACGAGCCGCCGTCGGCGGACGTGACGCCCACCTGCGCGTACCCCTGACGCACCGCCTGGTCGAACACCAGCGTGACCCGTTCTGGAGGGGCGGAGAGCGTGGCCCCGTCCTTGGGATCGCTGCTGATCAGCACGTTGTGCGCCCGCGCCGGCGACCAGAGCAGCCCGGTCGCGGCGACGGCGAGCAGCAGGACCGTGAGTAGCCGCCTCACAGATCGCAACCTTCCATCGAACCTCGTCATGAACCCGTATATGGTCCCATCCATGGCGGACCTGTTCGGCGGCGCGGCCCCCTACTACGCGCGATACCGCTTCCGCCACCCGGAGCCGGCGATCGAGCATCTGGCGGCGGCGTTCGGGGCGGACAGCACGGTGCTCGACCTCGGCTGCGGCCCGGGCACGGTCGCGATCCCGCTGGCCGGGCGGGTGCGCGAGGTCCTGGCCGTCGATCCCGACGAGGGCATGCTGGCGGAGGGCAGGCGCCTGGCGGCGCGGTCGCCGAACGTGCGCTGGATCGCCGGCGACTCCGAGCGGCTGCGGGAGCTGCCCGCGTTCGACCACGTGGTGATGGGACGGTCGTTCCACTGGATGGACCGGCGGGCGGTGCTCGCCGAGCTGGACGCGCTGCTGCCGCCGGGCGGCGTGGTGGCGCTGGTGGGACCGGCGGTGGACCAGCCCGAGCTGCCGTGGGAGCCGGTGATGTGCCGCGTGCGGGACGCGTTCGGGATCAACACGTTCACGGCGCGCAACAGCTATCAGGCGACCGGCGTGCCGCACGAGGCCGTGCTCGCGGCATCGCCGTTCAACGTGCTCGGCAGGGCGCGATTCGAGCAGCGGCTGACGTACGACGTGGCGGCCGTGGTCGGCCTGCAGCTGTCGTACTCCTACACCGCGCCCGCCCGCCTCGGCGACCGGGCCGGCGCCTTCACCGAGGCGGCCAGGCAGGCGTTGCTCGCGGACCGGCCGTCCGGCACGTGGGAGGTGACGACGGTCACCGAGGTGCTGACGGCGCGGCGTCCGCCCAGATCCCCATGAGTCTCGGTCGAGATCAGCGGGGCTCGTGGTGGACGTACACCGGAACGCGGGGGAGGGTCACAGGTTTTCCGCGGACACCCCCAGCTCCATCGCCGCCGCCGTACGGATGAGCACGTTGACCCGGCGCCGTGACAGCACCTTGGGATGCAGGTGCGTCTGCACCGCCAGCCCGTCGATCAGGGCGAACAGCCGCCACGTGGTCGCGTCGGGGTCCTCGCACTCGAAGTCGCCGCTGGCCACGCCCGCCTCGATGATCGTGCGCATCAGCGTGCGGCCCCTGGCGTCGATGCGCCGCGAGATCTCCTCGAGCTCGCTGCTGCGCATGGCCTCGGACCAGGCGTCGATCCACAGCCGCCAGCCCTCCGTGGGGATCGCCGGCGAGCAGAGCCTGAGCAGGGAGCGCAAGCGTTCCAGTGGCGTGCCCGAGGAGCGCTCGACATCGGCGAGCGCGTCCAGATGCACGCGCGCGGCATAGCCGAATGCCTGCGCGAACAGCCGCTCCTTGGTCTCGAAGTGGTAGAAGAGCAGGGCCTGGCTGACTCCGGCGGCCCTGGCGATGTCCAGGGTCCTGGTGTGGCCGAAACCTTGCTCCGCGATCACCTCGCAGGCCGTCTTCAGCAAATCCTCGCGCCGTAATCGGCTGAAACCAGTTGTCACAGCGAGTAACTCTAACTTCTGATCACTAGTATTTATAGGACAAAACGGGCGTCAGTCCTTCTGGTTATGTGAAGCCCCGGCATGTCTCAGATGTCCCGTTCATCGCGATCATGGTAGCCATCGCACTAGAACGACTTTCGGTGGGGGTCGCAACAAATTCCGTCAGGCGTTACTTCTTGGCATTCTGAGTACGAAACGGGCGCCCCTGTCGGAGTCCTCGATGCGCAGCGTCCCGTGGTGCTTCTCGGCGATCTCCCGCGCGATCGGCAGGCCGAGGCCCGTGCCTCCGGCGTCCCGGTTGCGGGCCGCGTCCAGGCGCAGGAAGCGCCGGAACACCCGCTCGCGGTCCTCGGGTGCGATGCCCGCGCCGTCGTCGAGCACCTCCATCACCGCCTGCCCGCCCTCTGCCCGCACGGTGACGGTGATCGTGCTCTCGGCGTGCCGCTCGGCATTGTCCAGCAGGTTCGTCAGCAGGCGCGCCAGCCGGTGCCGGTCGCCGGTGACCACCACGCCCGGCTGCAGCGAGGTAGCCACCTGCTTCGAGCGCGGCCTCGCGGTCTCGGCGGCGACCAGCTCGCCCAGGTCCACCGGCTCCAGGGCGCCGGGCTCGCCCGCGTCCAGCCGGGCCAGCGTGAGCAGGTCGCCGACGATGCGCTGCAGCCGCTCGAGGCTCGCCAGCAGCTTCGACGCGGTCTCGCGCCAGTCGTTGTCGTCGGGGTCGAGCAGCGCCATCTCCAGCTCGGTCCGCATGGCCGTGATCGGGCTGCGCAGGTCGTGCGAGGCGTCGGAGACGAAGCGGCGCTGCTGGTCGAGCGCGGCCTCCAGGCGTTCGAGCGTCCGGTTCGCGGTCACGGCCAGACCCCTGATCTCGTCGGCGGTCTCCGGTACGGGCAGCCGCAGCGAGCCGTCGCCCGCGGTGATCTCGGCCAGCCGCTCGGTGAGGTCCTGGACGGGGGCCAGCGTCCGCGCCACCACCCGCGAGACGCCGAACCAGGTCAGCGCCACCAGCGTCACCGTGAACAGGAGGAGGAACGCGATCGCGGCCGGGCTGATGTACCAGGGAGGCAGCGGGCCGAAGGCGTAGACGAGCCAGTCGCCCCCCTTCTCGTACACGCGGAAGGCCACCAGGACTTCGCAGCGGTCGCCGAACTCGGGCCGGTCGCAGATCGTGGCGACGCGGGTGGCCTGGTCGCGCGCGGGGACGATCTGGCTCAGGCGCGGCGATCCGGCCAGGTTCGGCGTCGATGAGACCACCCGCCCGGCGGCGTCCACCACCTGGAGCCCGTCGAGGTCCATCGTGGTCACGCGGGGCAGCCGGTCGTCCTTGATGAGGTGCACCACCCGCAGCGCGCTGCTGAGGACCTCGCGGGTCCTGATGTCCACGATCGTGCTGCGCGTCGCCCAGAGCAGCAGCGCCGCCACGCCGGCGCAGAGCAGTGCCATGGCCGCGGCGGCGAGCGTCGCCAGCTGCGTGCGTATGGACCGGCCCGGCCGTGTGATCACTCCCATCCCCCTGGAGGTCAGGGGACCACATCAGGCGGCGTCGCCTCGAATCACCGGAGATTCCATGACGAATCCGGCGGGCAGGCACTAGAGCAATGCTCTATGCGTGCCGTGGCGAGCTGATTAGAGTAAGTGAGCACTGATGCCAAGGAGTCGATGTGAACCTTGCTGAGTATCGGCGTGCGGCCCGCCAGTGGCTGCAGGAGAACGCACCGTCCGGCGGCCACCCGGAAGCGGAGGCCATCCCCCGCGCCAAGGAGTTCATGGCCAAGCTGTACGACGCCGGCTACTCCGGCATCAGCTGGCCCAAGGAGTGGGGCGGACAGGGCCTGACCCAGGCGGAGGAGCGGGCCTTCGCCGAGGAGGCCCGCGACTTCGCCCTGCCCACCTATGTCTTCTCGATCGGCCTCGGCATGACCGGGCCCACGATCCTCGACCGCGGCAGCGACGCCCAGCGCGCGCGGTTCATCCGCCCGCTGCTGCGCGGCGAGGAGATCTGGTGCCAGCTCTTCTCCGAGCCGGGCGCCGGCAGCGACGTGGCCGGCCTGCAGACCAGGGCCGTACGCGACGGCGACCACTGGGTCGTCGACGGCCAGAAGGTGTGGACGTCCGTCGCCCGGTACGCCGACTGGGGCCTGCTGCTCGCCCGCACCGACGTGGAGCAGCCCAAGCACAGGGGCCTGACCATGTTCGCGGTGGACATGCACCACCCGGGCGTGACCGTCAGGCCGCTGAAGGACATGTCGGGCCGGGCCAACTTCAACGAGGTCTTCTTCGAAGCCGTCACGATCCCCGACGAGCACCGCATCGGCGAGGTCAACGACGGCTGGAGCGTCGCCGTCACGACGCTGCTGCACGAGCGGCTGTCGATCTCGGCGGGCGTCGGCATGAGCGGGCAGAAGGAGGACCCCACCGCGCTCGAGGCGCTGCGCCACCAGGTCGACACCTCCGACCCGCTGGTCCGCGACGAGCTCGTCGAGCTGCACATCCGCAGCCGCGCCCTGGAGCTGTTCAACGAGCGGCTGGCCCAGGAGACCAAGGCGGGGGTCTTCCCCGGCGCCCGCGGCAGCGCCGCCAAGCTGCTGCTCGCCGAGCTGACCCAGTTCCGTGCCGACCTCGCCACCCGGCTCGCCGGCCCCGAGGCCGCGCTGGCCGGCCACCCCCTGGCCCGCGCGATCTCCATGGCGCCCGGCATGGCGCTGGGCGGCGGCACCAACGAGATCATGCGCAACATCATCGGTGACCGCGTGCTCGGCCTGCCGCCGGAGCCGCGCGTCGACAAGAACGTGCCGTTCAAGGACCTGAAGGTGGGGACGCAGGGGTGAAGCTCGTACTCAGCGCCGAACAGCAGGAGCTGCGCGCGGCCGTACGCGCCTTCCTCAGCGCCGCATCGCCGGTGTCCAAGGCCCGCGAGGGCTACGACCCGCAGGTGTACGCGCGGCTGAGCGGCGAGCTCGGCCTGCCCGGCCTGATCGTCCCCGAGGAGTACGGCGGCGCCGGCGCCGGGCTCACCGAGCTGGCCGTCGCGCTGGAGGAGACCGGCGCGGCCCTGCTGCCGGGACCGTTCCTCGCCACCGCGTTCGCCGCCATCACGCTGCGCCAGGTGCCCGACAAGGAACTGCTCACCGGCATCGCCGAGGGCCGCATCGCCGCCACCGTGCACCCGAGCGAGGTCGCCTACGACGGCTCCGCCGCCACCGGCCGGCTCGGCCAGGTGCTCTCCGGCATGGAGGCGGACGTGCTCGTCGTGCCCGCCTCCGGCCCGGACGGCCTCGTGCTGCTGGCCGTCGAGCTGGCCGGGCCCGGCGTGAGCAGGAGCCCGCTGGAGACGCTCGACATCACCCGCGGCCAGGCCGAGGTGGTGCTCGACGGCGCCCCCGCCCGGCTGCTCGGGCCCGCCCCCGAGACGGGGATCTTCGACCGGATGTGCGTGGCGCTGGCCGCCGAGCAGCTCGGCGTGATGCGCGCCGCGCTCGACGCCATCGTGGCCTACGCCAAGATCCGGGTCGCGTTCGGCCGCTACATCGGCTCCTACCAGGGCGTCAAGCACAAGCTCGCCGACATGCACGCCAAGCTCGAACAGGCCGAGTCGATCGTCAGGTACGCCGCGTGGGCCGCCGACGAGTCGCCCGCCGACCTGCCCGAGGCCGCCGCGCTCGCCCAGGCGTACGTCGGCCGCGCCTGCTTCGAGGTGGCCCGCGACCACCTGCTGCTGCACGGCGGCATCGGCTACACCTGGGAGCACGACGCCCACCTGTTCTACAAGCGGGCCAAGGCCGACGAGGTGCTGCTCGGCCCGCCCCGGATCCACCGCGCCAGGCTCGCAGAACTACTGGAGCTCTAGATGGACATCAGCGGGCTGCCCGGCTTCTACGCCATCGCCGCCGCCGACCCCGGCCGCCTCGCCGTGATCGACGCCGACGGCACGCGGACCACGTACGGCGACCTGCTCGCCCGCGTCAACCAGGTCTCGCACGGCCTGCGCGAGCGCGGCCTCGCCACCGGCGACGTCGCCGCGGGCGTCCTGCCCAACGGCATCGACGCCCTGATCATGGTCATGGCGACCGCCCAGATCGGGCTCTACTACGTGCCGATCAACTGGCACCTGACCGCCACGGAGATCGCGTACATCCTCAAAGACTGCGACGCCAAGGTCGTCGTCACCGGGCCCGAGCACGCCGTGCCCGGCGGCGAGATCGGCACCGGTGGGCTCGCCGAAGGGCAGTCCACCGCCGCGCCGGACGGCCGCACCGCCGGAGCCGTCATGTGGTACACCTCCGGCACCACCGGCTTCCCCAAAGGCGTGCAGCGCCCGCTGCCCGGCAAGGAGCCCGAGGCGACGCTGCCGCTGCACATCTGGTTCATCGGCGAGGTCGTCGACCTCAAGCCGGGCGACGCGCGCCACCTGGTCACCTCGCCGATGTACCACTCGGCGCCCTGCGCGCACGCCCAGCTCGCGCTGCATCTCGGGCACACCGTGGTCATCGCGCCCCGCTTCGACCCGGCAGGGACCCTGAAACTGATCGAACGCCACCGCATCGAGAACGCGATGATGGTGCCGACCATGTTCCACCGCATGCTGCAGCTGCCCGGCGAGGTCAAGGCCCGATACGACCTGTCCAGCCTGCGGCAGGTCGTCCACACCGCCGCCGCCTGTCCCGTGGCGGTCAAGAAGCAGATCATGGAGTGGTGGGGGCCGGTCCTGTACGAGTACTACGGCTCCACCGAGTCCTCCATCGCCTTCGCCGTCAAACCCCACGAGTGGCTGGCCCGCCCCGGCACCGTCGGGCGGCCGGTGCCGACGTTCGAGGCGAAGATCTGCGACGAGTCCGGCGACGAGCTGCCGCCCGGCGAGCCCGGCCTGGTGTACGTCAAGTCCGGCATCGGCACGTTCGAATACCGCAAGGACCCGGCCAAGACGGCCGCCACCAAGCTGGGGGAGCGGGGGGAGTGGTACACCCCCGGCGACATCGGCTACCTCGACGAGGACGGCTACCTGTTCCTGTGCGACCGGCGTACCGACATGATCGTCTCAGGCGGCGTGAACATCTACCCCGCCGAGATCGAGGCGGCGCTGCTCGAACACCCCGCGGTGGCCGACGTGGCCGTCATCGGAGCGCCCGACGAGGAGTGGGGGCACAACGTGGTCGCCCTCGTCCAGCCCGCCCCGGGCGTCGAGGCGGGGCCCGCGCTGACGGCCGAGCTGCTGGAGCACTGCGGGCCGCGCATCGCCAGGTTCAAGCACCCGAAGGTGATCGAGTATCGCGAGGCGCTGCCGCGGACGCCGACAGGGAAGCTGTCGCGCTCGAAGGTGCGCGAGGACTACCTGGCCTCCCGATCCCCCTGACCGGGGCCTGTCACTCGGCATCTCCACGACGGTCTCCACCCCGGCGACGGCCCGCTCGGCGTACGCGCCCCCGCCGGGCGGCTGCACGGCCACCCGCCTGCCCAGCCATCCGGCGTCCACCCCGTCGCCCGCGGGCACGACCCGCCCGGCCACCCCGGTGCCCGGCCCACCTGGAGCACCTGGGGCCGCCGTACTTCGTCACTTCTACGACTCGCATGCGGCGAGTCTGCTGCCTCGATCTCGCTTGAGGTCAACCGCCGGCGTGCGCGGCGGCCGTTCGCCGCGCACGCCGCGGGTCGAGCAGCCGTCAGCCGAACAGGCTCTGCGCCTGCTGGAAGGCCACGATCACGGTCAGCGTGCCGAAGAACAGCACCGACCAGATCAGCGCGCCCAGCCGGTACGAGCGCACCTTGAGCGCCTCGGGCAGCGCCTTGCGGTTGAGGATGATCAGCAGGATCGAGTACACGAACATCATCACGGCCGCGAAGCACGCCGAGAACACCAGCAGGATCAGCGGCTGGTCCAGGCCCGCCAGCAGGATCACGGTGCCGAACAGCGCCAGCGCCCACACCACGATGAAGTAGACGCGGTTGACGGAGATCGGCTTGTCGCGCAGGTAGACGGTCTTGATCGTGTCGGAGGCCAGCCGCGAGGTGTAGTCGACGATGCCCATCGCCGAGGCGAACAGCGCCAGCGCGCCGATCACCCAGAACAGGATGCCGAACCACGGCCCGACGACGTCCTGCAGCACCTCGCCCTCGGCCTGCAGGAACGCGATGCTGTTCTCCAGCCCCGGCTTACCGAACACCGTCGAGTACGCCAGCATCGACATGAGCGCGATCGTCGCGAACGACACGACCGCGAACGTCCACGCCTGCTCCACGTTCGCAAAGCGCCACCAGTTCTTCCAGCGCGCCAGGTTCTCCTTGGTCGGCGCGAACTGGAAGCCGGTCGACGAGACCGCTTCCTCCTGACCGGTGACCGGGCTGACCAGGCGCGGCACGTACAGGCCCATGCCGAAGCCCTTGTCGCGGATCCAGTTGCTCTGGCACAGGTTCTGGCCGCCGCCCGCGCCCGCGTACGCGATGGCGCCCATGAGCACGGCGAAGTCCAGCGGCGGCACCGGGAACCGGGCGTCCACCGTCAGGCCCCGGCCGAGCTGCACCCAGCTCTCGGCGTTGATCGCGACCACGATGCCCACCACGATCAGCGTCGCGACCAGGGCGATCTTCACGAAGATCACCTTTTCCAGCGCCGTGTAGATCACCGGCGCCAGCGTCAGCCCGAGCGCGATCACGATCAGCATGGCGATCGCGATGTAGCGCACCGAGCCCTCACCCGTGCCGGTCAGGTACGTCACCATCGTCGCGGACGTGGTCACCCAGCCCGGCCAGAGGTTCGAGCACAACGTCATGATCACGAAGACCAGGCCCCAGTGCTTCCACATCCGGCTGAATCCGGTCAGCGCCGTCTCGCCGGTGGCCAGCGTGTAGCGCTCGATCTCCATGTTGAGGAACCACTGGGTGATGATGCCGATCGCGGCACCCCAGATGAAGACGAGACCGACCTGGGAGGCGATGTACGGCCACAGGATGAACTCGCCCGACGCCAGCCCGACACCGGCGCCCACCAGGCCGGGGCCGATGATGCGCCAGGTGGAGCGCGGCGGTTCGGGAAGGTCGCGGACTTCGACGGTGGGCAGGACTCGCGAAGGAACGGTGGGAGTGAATTCCGACATGCGGATCTCCTTGTTCGGCATTCCTGCCGTCACATTACAGAGGCATATAACGGCTGTGGAATACCTAAGTAATCGACACGACATATTCTCCGCGAGTGGTGAAACCCACCACAAGTCCCCCCTGGGCCATGGCCCCGCCCAGCGCCTCCCGCATCGCCCGCCGCCACGCGCGGGCCGCGTACGCGTTGTCCCGGCGCAGCCGCTCGATGTCGCGCGGCGTACCGACGAGGAGGGTGCCGCTCCGCGGGGGCGTTCCGGGCTCGAGCACCGGCTCCCCGTTGGGGCCCTCCCACAGCCGCACGGCCGCCTCCCTCGGCTCGTGCTCCGTCTCCACGTCTTCCGTGAGGTGCCAGACCGCCATGAGCCGGTCCGACTCGTCCCCCTCGTTGATCGCATCGGCCATCACACCGTAGAAGTCCGGCAGGTACTCCTCGGGGCGGGCGCCCAGCTTCACCAGGTTGAAGTACGCGTTCCTGCGTACGAGGGGGTCGAACGTCCATGTGATCCGCTCCAGCCCCCGCTCCAGGCACCACCACCGCTGGTGCGCCTTGAGCGCGTACCCGATGCCCCGCCCCACCACGGCGCCCGTCACATGCGAGTGCAGCGCCCGCCCCGCCGCCCGGAAGCCGACGGACGCCCCCACCAGCTCGTCACCCGCGTACGCGCCCGCCACATAGTTGCCGGTGTGCGCGAACCCCGCCATCAGCTCCACCGTCGCCGGCACGTTCGTCGGCCCCGGCCGCCAGATCTCGTCGAAGAGCCGGTAGACCTGCTCGAACTCGCCGATCTCGCGCAGCTCCCTGACCACCACCCCGGCCCTGGCCGCCGCCTCTTCGTGCTCCATGCCTTCATTTACGCACGTCACCGGTTCCCGCCCGCACCCGGCACCGGGCTGCGGGCGGCGGGGCCCGCCCGGCGAGCACGGTTCACGGCGGCCCGCTCTGACGACCCCCGACGGTCCGCCCCGACGGTCCGCCCCGACGGTGGCGGCGCCCCCGCAGCCCTCTCACCCCATGGTCCTCGCGCCGTCGAGGGACTCGCGGATGATGTCGGCGTGACCCGCGTGCTGGGTCGTCTCGGCGATGATGTGCAGGATCACCCGGCGTGCCGACCGGCGAGCCCCCGGCTCGTTCCACGGAGCCTCCGGCAGCGAGTGGCTGACGTCGAGGTCCGGCAGCGTGGCGACCACCTCGTCCGTCCTGCGGGCCACCTCCTCGTAGGCCGCCAGCACCCCGGCCAGCGTCTCATCGGGCAGGAGCCGGAACTCGGCGGCCCGCCGGGCGAAGTCCTCCTCGGTCATGTCGGTGAAGTTCTTCATGGCCGAGGTGCCGTTCAGGATGAAGTCCACCCAGGCCCGCTCCATCGACGTCACGTGCTTGATCAGGCCGCCGAGGCACAGCTCGCTGGCGGTCGTACGGGCGCGGGCCTGCTCGTCGGTGAGGTCGCGGGTGGTGTACCGCAGGAAATGGCGGGCCTGCGCCAGCTCGGCCAGCAGGTCGGCGCGCTCGCCGGTCAGCTCGGGCGTGCTGCTCAGTGTCTCAACGGTCATGGGTGATGCCCTTCTTCTCGGTCGCTTCCCCTCCACGATGGTCTCCATTGCGGCCACTTTCCGTCCTCAATGACGCGGAGAATGGAGAACATGGCGAACACCAGCACCCGGACATTGCGACTGCTCTCCCTCCTGCAGACCCACCGCTACTGGCCGGGCAGGGAGCTGGCGGAACGGCTCGGCGTGTCGCCCCGCACCCTCCGCAGGGACATCGACCGCCTCCGCGAGCTGGGCTACCCGGTGCAGGCGCAGCGCGGCGTGGACGGCGGCTACCAGCTCGCCGCCGGCGCGGCGCTGCCGCCCCTGGTGATCGACGACGAGGAGGCGGTCGCCCTGGCCGTGGGCCTGCAGGCCGCCGCGCAGAACCCGGTGGAGGGCATCGCGGAGTCGTCCGTACGGGTGCTGGCGAAGGTCGTCCAGGTGATGCCGGTACGTCTGCGCCGCCGCATCGACGCGCTGCGCGCCATGACCGTCTCCGCCGGCTGGGGCAACCCCGCCAGAGCCGCCGCAGACCCCGCCGTCCTCACCACCGTCGCCCTCGCCTGCCGCGACAGCGAACGCATCCGCTTCTCCTACACCGCCGCCGGCGGCAACAAGACCGAGCGGAACGTCGAGCCGCACCGCCTGGTGTCGCTCGGCCACCGCTGGTACCTCGTCGCCTACGACCTCACCCGCCACGACTGGCGCAGCTTCCGCGTCGACCGGATGTCCGCCCCGGAGAGCACCGGCGCCCGCTTCCGCCCCCGCGAGCTGCCCACCGCCGACGCCGCCGAGTTCGTCCAGGCCGGCCTCGACACCATGCAGCCGCAGACGTACCGGACGAAAGCCCTGGTCTACGCCCCGGCCGACGAGGTGCGGGCGCGCATCGGCCGGTGGGCCACCGTCGAGGAGGCCGAAGGCGGGCACTGCCTCGTCCACATGGGCACCGACGACCTCGACTGGCCGATCATGGCCCTCGGCAGCCTCGAAGCCGACTTCCGCATCATCAGCCCGCCCGAACTCCTCACCCGCATCCACGCCTGGGGCGCCCGCTTCACCCGCGCCCAGTGACCCTGGCCGTGAATCTGAGCCGTCCCCTGTTCCTCCTGGGACCGCTCCGACCAGACCTCAGCCCTCTCGCCGACACGCCGTCCAAGGCCCGCACCCCACCACCGACACCCTGTGACCGAAGAAGCACCCGCCCACCCACTCCGGACGGAGACTCGCCCGGCCGCTCGCCCCTGACACGCATCGGGTGGAGGTTCGCCTGGCCGCTCGCTCCTGACACGCATCGGGTGGGGGTTCGCCCGGTCGCCTGTCCTTGCCGCGCTCCGGATGGAGATGCGCCTGGCCACTGGCCCCTGACACGCATCGGGCGAGGAGGAACCCGGCAGCCCATCCCGAACACGTACCGGATGGAGAAGAGCCCGGCCGCCCGCTGCCTGCCCGCTCCGGTCGGAACATCTGCCGGCGCCACCCTCGCCGCATTACGGCCGGAGGCGACCCGCAACCGCGCAAAGCCGAAGCGCGGAGCCTCAACCGCTTGCGGCGGCTTACAGCAACGGATCGCCGAGACCACCCTCCTCGAACCCGCAGGAGAACGGCTCAGCCCGCAGAAGCGCTGTTCACCTCCCAGGAGAGCTGCTCCCCGAAGAGCCGCCGAGAGACCACCCACCGAGCCGAGCAGGAGCCGAGCCGAGCACGTCTGTCTACGTCGTAGACTCAGACTACGGTGTAGACACATGACATGAGGAGACCAGGGAGCACCATGGCGATCAAGTCGATGGGGTTGGTTGAAGTGCCCGGAGCCCGGCTGCATGTGGAGCGTGCGGGCGACGGCCCCGCGCTGCTGCTGATCCCAGGCGGAGGAGGCGACGCCGCCATGTACGCGGACGTCATGGAGCCGCTGTCGCGCACGTTCACCGTGATCACCTACGACCGGCGCGGCAACTCGCGCAGCCCGTTCACCCGCCCGGACGCCTCGATCACACCCGCGACCCAGGCGGACGACGCGGCCGCCGTCCTCGACCACCACAGCCTCGACCGCGCCTACGTCTTCGGCAGCAGCGGCGGCGCGATCATCGCCCTCGAGATGGTGATCAGGCACCAAGACCGCCTGCTGGGCGCCGTCGTGCACGAGGCACCGCTGATCCAGCTCCTGCCCGCCGGCTCCGCGGAGCGCCGGGAGATCGACCACATCGCCCGGCTCAGCCAAAAAGGGCACCTGATGCGAGCGTACGCGGCCTTCGGCGCGATGACCCTGCCCGACCCGCCGCGCATCTTCCTGTCGCCCGCCGGCCAGACCGCCATCGCCGCCGGAACCCGCCTCATGCTCGCCGCCGACGCCCTGACCCGGAAGGTCACCGGCCGCGCCCCTGACCCGATGACCCGCCAGCTCCACAACGCCGACCTGCTGCTGCGCCGCGAACTGCCCGCCTTCTGCTACGACTACCGGCCCGACCTGACCGCCCTGGCCGCCGCCACGGCTCCGTGGTGCCTGGCCGCCGGGCGCGACAGCGCCGGCAAGCCGTACCACGCCGCCGTCCGCCTGCTGTCGGAACGCCTTGGCGTACCCTGCCATGAGTTCCCCGGCGGCCACGTCCCGTACATGCAGCACCCGGAGGAATTCACCGCGACACTCAGCGCCGTCCTGGAGGGTTTCGCACCATGACGACCGACCCCAAAGCACCGGCCCCCCGAACGCAGAGCTCTCAGGCGCCGAGTCCTCAACCACCGACTTCTCACGTCCAGCGTTCTCAGGCTCCGGCTTCTCGTACGCGGGGGTCCCAAGCACCAGGTCTCAAGACGGCGGGCGAGGTGCCCGAGCCGCCCACCCGGCCCAGGCTCACCCGCGAATATCTCGCCACCGCCGCGCTCGCCCTGATCGACGCCCACGGCCTGCGCAAGTTCTCCATGCGCAAGCTCGGCACCGCCGTCGGCTTCGACCCCATGGCCGTCTACCGCTACTACGACGACCAGGAGGCGCTCTTCGACGGCGTGGCCGAGGCGATGTTCGACGAGATCGAGGTGGACACCCTGCCCTGGGACGGCCCTTGGCGGGAACTCGCCCGCGAATACTGCCTGCGCCTGCGCGACACCCTCCTGCGCCATCCCCACGCGGTCCAGGTGTTCGCGACCCGGCCGGTACGCTCGCCCGCCTCCATCGACACCGGCGTCAAAATGCTGAGCAAGCTCCAGGCCGAGGGCATCCCTCCGGCGCAGGCCCTCCGCCTTACCCGCTGCCTGCGCGAGTTCACCGTCGGCCATGCCCTCGCCATCGCCGTCACCAAGCTCGGCGGGGAACGCCGCAGCCGCAAACCCGAGCCCGGCAGCCCCGACTACAACCTCCTCGCCGAAGCCGCCGACGCCACCACCCTCGACGACCACTTCGAACCCGGCCTCACCGCCCTCCTGAACGGCTTCGCCCACACCCCTTCCTGAGACCACAGCCGCGCCTCGCCCCTCAGGGCCGTCGTGTGACTCGTTGGGCCGCTGCAGGCTTCGCCCCCTGGAACCCCGCTCTGGAATGGCCCGCCGGGATGCTTTGGGGGTGGTCCGCTGGGTCGCCGCCGGGCGGCCTTCACCGGCGTACCCGGCCGGCTTCACCACCACCACCACCTCTGAGTGCCTACACCGGTGCACTTGACGGGTTCTATCGCCGCTGTGACGTTCCAGCGCTCGTGAGCGCCTCCATCAGCGCTCTGAACGGCCATCCATTGGAGTGTCTCAACGGCCTCCACTGGCGCGTCTGGCCGGCTCCACCGGCGGCGAGCCGGTCACCTTGCGAAGCGGCTGCTCAGCGGACCGCCTCGATCAAAGCGCGGAGGAGGGCTGTGCGGCCGGGGAGCTCCGACACCAGGACGTGCTCGTGGTCCGCGTGCGCCCCGCCGCCCACCGCGCCCAGTCCGTCGAGGGTGGGGCAGCCCACGCCTGCTGTGAAGTTGCCGTCGGAGGCGCCGCCCACCGAAGCCGAGGTCAGGGGCGGCAGGCCGAGCTCCGCGGCCAGCTCCTGGGCGCGGGCGAAGAGCGCGGCCGACATGGACGCTTCGAGCGGCGGCCGGTTGGGCCCGCCGACGATTTCCAGGCGGGTGCCGGGCAGGACGGGCCGCAGGGCGCGCATCGCCGCGTCGACCCGCTCCTGCTCGGCCACCTCGGCGACCCGTACGTCCACCCCGACCGACGCGAAGGCGGGAACGGTGTTGAGCGTCGCACCGCCCGACAGGACCGTCGGCGTCACGGTCGTCGCGCCCGTGCCCAGCCCGGCGATGGCCAGGATCTGGTGGGCCAGCTCGACGCCCGCGTTGGCCCCCTTCTCCGGCTCCAGCCCGGCGTGCGCCGCCTTGCCGTGGACGTTGACGGTGTACATCGACGTGCCTTTCCTGGACGTCTTCAGTGCCCCGCCGTCGGCGCTCGCCTCCATGACGAACGCGGCGGCCAGCCCCCGCGCGGTGTCCTGGATCAGCCGCGACGACGTGATGGAGCCGACCTCCTCGTCCCCGGTGATGAGCAGCGTGATGCCGTCGAGCGAGTCGAGCCCGGCCAGCGCGTGGAACGTCTGCACCAGCCCCGCCTTCATGTCGAACACGCCCGGTCCCCTGGCCACTCCGTCGACCACCGACCAGGGGTGGGTGGCGAGGCTGCCCATCGGCCAGACCGTGTCGTGGTGGCCGAGCAGCAGCACCTTGGGCGTGCCGAACGACCAGCGCAGGTGGGTGACGCCGTCGATCACCAGGAACTCGGGCGCGCTGCCCAGGTGGCGGGTGCCCATCGCGGCCACCACCTTGGCGCTGCGGGCCACGGCCTCCAGGTCGCTGGAGAACGACTCGCAGCAGACCAGCTCCTCGAGGTCGGCCAGCATGCCGGCGAGCTCAGGAAAGGTGGTGTGGTGGTGGTCGGTCATGCCGATGGTCCCCCGTCGAACGTGGTCGTGGTGGCGGAAACGGTCACGCGAATGCCCCGCTTGGTCGCCCCAGCAGCCGGGTCGCGTCGGGTGTCCCGCTTGGTCGTGTCGGCAGCCTGATGACGTCGGGCGTCCTGCTTAGTCGGGTTGGGGGCCTGCTCGTGCTGGCCGTTCCGCTTGGTCGGGCTGGGCGCTTGTTCGGGTCGGGCGTCCTGCCTGGTCGGGTCGGCGATCTGGTGGCGTCGGGCGTGGCGCTTGGTCGTGGTGGAAGCCGGGGCGCGTCTTGCGCGGGTCGCGCGGCTGCCGTACGTGTGTGGGCCCGCATCAGAGCAGTTCCCCGAACAGGCGCCGCACATTGCCGCCGATGATCTGCATGACGTCCTTCTCCGGCAGGCCGCGCGCCAGCAGTCCCTCGGTCACCATGGGCAGCCCGGTGGGACCCTCCAGGCCCGGGATCGCCTTCTTCGGGTCGACACCCCTGGTGTGGACGTCTTCGCAGCACGGCGGCGTCAGGTCGTCCATGACCTCGCGGATGAAGTCGGGCCCGAGCCCCACGTGGTCGATGCCGGCGACGGAGACGATGTGCTCGATGTGGTCGAGCAGCCGGTCGAGCGTCATGTCCTCCTCGCGCTCGGCGAGGAACGGGGCGAAGAAGTTGACGCAGATGACGCCCCCGTTGGCGGCGATGGCGCGGAGCTGGTCGTCGGTGAGGTTGCGGTGGTGGTCGCGCAGGGCGCGGGCGGAGGAGTGGGTGGCGATGACCGGCCTGGTGGCCAGCTCGAGCACGTGGGCGACGCCGGAGGCGCCGAGGTGGGAGACGTCGAAGATGATGCCGAGCCGCTCGATCTCCCGCAGCGCCTCGACGCCGTGAGAGGTGAGCCGGCTGCCGGTGTCGTCTTCGCCGCTGCCGTCGGCCAGGGGAGTGCGGCCGAAGTGGGCGATCGACGCCACCCGGACGCCCAGGCGGTGCATGGTGGAGATCAGCTCGACGTTGGCGTCAATGCCGGGCATGCTCTCCATCGCCAGCACGAGCGCGATCTTGCCTGCGTCGAGCGCCCGGTCGATGTCGCCGGCGTCGAGGCAGAGGCTCACGTGGTCGGGGTTTCCCTCGGCCAGCACGTGAGCGCACTCGATCATGCGCAGCGTCTGACGCAGCGCGCCCTCGGGACGGTATTGGTCGTCGATGAAGACCGGCAGCACCTGAAGGTCGACCCCGCCGTCCTGGAGCTGCGGCAGCCATCGCTCACGGAAGAACGAGGCCCACTGCTGCGGCGGCCGTGCGGAGACCGCCATGAGAAGGTCGTTGTGAGTGTCGGCCACGACGGCGCGCTGGTGCAGGGGAAGCGTCATGCTTAGGACGTTATCGCGAGCCCGTGACCTGCACCATCGTGCTCCGGTCCGATCTTTGGCGTCCGATCCTGGTCTGACGCACAACGGGGGAGGTCCTACCCGGCTCTGACGGCCGCCGGCGGGGCCGGCCGGGCGGCGTCGATGGTGACCGCGCGCCTCCTGCCCGGCTTCGGTGGCGGCTCGGCTGGGTGGGTGCCGGCCGGGCGGGTCCTACCCTGCTCCGACGGGCCGGTACGCGGGCTCCGGCGGCCTGGCGGTCAGCCTGCGGTACAGCGTGGTGGGCCCCGGCCAGTTGTTCGTCACGCGCCCGTCGGGCGTCTTGTACCAGCTCCGGCAGCCCGCGCCCCACACCATCGTGCTCATGGCCGCATCCAGCTGCCGCCGCCAGGCGGCCATCGCCTCGGGCCGCACCTCGATGGGCCCTGACCTGCCGAGGTACGGCAGACACGCCATGATGTGCGCCACCTGGCACTCGATCATGAAGACGATGGAGTTGTGCCCGAGGTTGGTGTTGGGCCCGTACAGCATGAAGAGGTTGGGGAAGCCCGGCACGGAGATGCCGAGGTACGCCTCCGCGCCGTCCTTCCACCGCTCGTGCAGCGAGCGCCCCTCGCGCCCGATCACCTCGATCGGCGTCAGGAACTCGGTGCTCTTGAAACCGGTGGCGTACACGATGGTGTCCACCTCGTACGTGCCCGCACCGGTCTCGACGCCCTTGGGGGTGATGCGCGCGATGGGATCGGTCACCAGCGACACGTTCGGCCTGGTCAGCGCCGGATAGAAGGAGCTGTCGATGATCACCCGCTTGCAGCCGGGCGGGTAGCCGGGGGTGAGCTTGGCCCGCAGCTCGGGGTCGGGCACCTGGTCGCGCAGGTGGCGCAGCGCCCGCTGCCTGAGCAGCCCCTCGCTCCAGCCGCGTGCCAGCGCCGGGTAGAGGGTGCTCTCGGCGTACCGGTAGATCCATTCGCGGTACGCCCGCTGCAACCCGGGCACGAAGCGGAACGCCAGCCGCGCGACCGGCCCGAACACGGCGTCCGGCTTGGGGATCACCCAGTTGGGCGTGCGCTGGAAGAGGTACAGGTGCGCGGCCCGCTCCGCGACCCGCGGCACGAGCTGGGCCGCCGACGAACCGGTGCCGATCACCGCGACGCGCCTGCCGGTGAGATCGTGGTCGTGGTTCCAGCGGGCAGAGTGGAAGGCGACCCCCGCGAAGTCGTCCATGCCGGAGATGTCCGGCAGGCTGGGCCGGTTGAGCTGCCCCACCGCCATGACGACCACGTCGAACGTCTCCGTACGCTCGCCTTCCGCCGACGACGTGGTGACGTGCCAGGCGCCGTCCGCGAAGACCGCCCGCCGCACCTCCGTCCGTAACCGGATTTTCCGCCTGACGTCGTATTTATCGGCGCAGTGGTGGAGATAGCCGAGGATTTCCGGCTGCTCGGGGTAGCGCCGCGTCCAGCTCGAGTACTTTTCGAATGAGTACGAATACAGATGCGAGGGAATGTCGCACCCCGCCCCGGGATAGGTGTTGTCCCGCCACGTGCCGCCGAGATCGTCCGCCTTCTCGAAGACGCTGAACGTGCGGATCCCGGCCTTCTCCAGCCGGATCGCCATGCACAGCCCGCCGAAACCCGCTCCGATGATCGCGACGCGTGGCGCCATGCCCGTCCTCCGCAAGTCAGGATCCACTTACATTACGCCGAACGCCGCCGCCGCGACACCCCTCGATCTCCCGCGTACCGGTAGTCTGCGCAGGTGGCTGCTGTGACGTTGAATGACGTGATCGGAGTGCTCGAGGCGGCCTATCCGCCCGCCCGGGCCGAGTCGTGGGACGCGGTGGGGCTGGTCAGCGGAGATCCGGCGCAGGAGGTGCGGCGGGTGCTGTTCGCGGTCGACCCGGTCGCCGCCGTGGCCGACGAGGCGCTGGAGTGGGGCGCCGACCTGATCGTCACCCACCACCCCCTCTACCTGCGCGGCACCACCACCGTGGCCACCACCACGCCCAAGGGCCGCCTCGTCCACACCCTGATCAAGAACGACATCGCCCTCTACACCGCACACACCAACGCCGACGTGGCCAACCCCGGCGTCTCCGACGCCCTGGCCAGGGCGGTCGGGCTCACCGGTGACCTCGTGCCGCTCCAGCCGTTCCCCGACGACCCGTGGCGCGGGCTCGGCCGCATCGGCGAGCCGCCCGGGGAGACGACGCTGGAGGAGTTCGCCGAACGCGTGGCCAAGGGCCTGCCCCGCACGTCGTGGGGCATCCGCGTGGCCGGCGACCCCGCGCGCCCCGTGCGGCGCGTCGCGGTCAGCGGGGGAGCGGGCGACTCCCTGCTGGGCGCGGCCAGGGCCGCGGGCGTCGACGTCTTCCTCACCGCCGACCTGCGCCACCACCCCGCCAGCGAGTTCGTGGAGGCGGGCGGCCCCGCGCTGATCGACGCCGCGCACTGGGCGACCGAGTGGCCCTGGCTCGACAGCGCGGCGTCCATCCTGCGCGAGAGTGGCGTTAACGTTGAAACGCGTGTCTCCGCCACGGTCACCGATGCTTGGACAAGAGGATATTGATCATGAAAGCAGCCCCTGAGGCACAGAAGCGACTGCTCGACCTGGCAGAGCTCGACACCACGCTTGACCGGCTGGCCCATCGCCGCCGCACCTTGCCCGAGCTGGCCGAGATCGACGAGCGCTCCAAGCAGTACGCCAGGCTCGTCACCCAGGTGATCGAGGCCGAGACCGAGGCGGGCGACCTGGCACGCGAGCAGGCCAAGGCCGAAAGCGACGTCGATGCCGTACGCACCCGTGCCGAGCGCGACCAGAAGCGCCTCGACTCCGGGGCCGTCACCTCGCCGCGCGACCTCGCGAGCCTGCAGTCCGAGATCGCCTCGCTGCACAAGCGGCAGGGCGACCTGGAAGAGGTCGTTCTCGAGATCATGGAACGCCGCGAGGCCGCCGACACCAAGGTCACCGACCTGATCGCCCAGCGCGAGCAGGTCAAGGCCGAGCTGGCGGCCGCCGAGGAGCGCCGCGACGCCGCGCTCGCCGAGATCGAGAAGGAGGTGGCCGAGGTCCAGGGCCGCCGCGCGACCGTCGCCGGCGACATCCCCGCCGACCTGCTCAAGCTCTACGAGAAGCTCAGGGAGCAGTACGGCATCGGCGCGGCCATGCTGCGCGGCGGCCGGTGCCAGGGCTGCAAGGTGGCGCTGTCCATCGCCGAGATGAACGCCATCAAGGCCGCCCCCCACGACGAGGTGCTCCGGTGCGAGGAGTGCCGCCGCATCCTCGTCCGCACCGCAGAGTCGGGCCTGTGACCTCCTACATCGTCGAGGCCGACGGCGGCTCGCGCGGCAACCCGGGCCCGGCCGGTTACGGCGCGGTCGTCAAAGACGCCTCCGACGGGCAGGTCCTGGCGGAGGCGGCCGAGGCGATCGGCGTCACGACCAACAACGTCGCCGAGTACCGCGGGCTGATCGCCGGCCTGCGCGCCGCGCTCGACCTGGGCGGCGAAGGCGCGGAGGTGGCCGTACGCATGGACTCCAAGCTCGTCATCGAGCAGATGGCGGGCCGCTGGAAGATCAAGAACGAGGGCCTGCGCCCGCTGGCCGCCGAGGCGGGCGCGCTGGTCAGGCGGCTGCGGGTGACCGAGTGGACGTGGATCCCGCGCGAGCGCAACCAGCACGCCGACCGCCTGGCCAACGAGGCCATGGACGCCGCCGCCCAGGGCCTTGCGTGGAAGGCGGGCGGCGCCGCGCCCGGTTCAGCGGGGGCATCGAGTACGGCCGCGCCGTCGGTGCCGTCGGCGCCGCCGGTGCCGAAGCAGACCGACCTCCTCGATGCGGGCGACGTCGCCGAGCTGTCCGCCCCCACGGCCTCCGTCGCCACGGCCCAGCAGGCCCGGCAGCCGACGGCCCGGCGCACGGGCGAGGGCACCGGCACCGGCTGGGCCCCGCCCACCCGCGTCGCCACCTCGCTGCTCCTGCTCCGCCACGGCGAGACCGAGCTGTCCGTCGAACGCCGCTTCTCCGGCCGCGGCGACGCCGAGCTGACGGCGAGCGGCCTGGCCCAGGCGTCGGCGGCGGCCGAGCGGCTGGCGCGGGAGCCGTACCGGCTGGACGTCATCGTCTCCTCGCCGCTGAAGCGCGCCCGCCAGACCGCGCAGGCGGTCGCCGAGCGGACGGGCCTCGACGTGGAGGTGTGGGACGACCTCAGGGAGGCCGACTTCGGCGCGTGGGAGGGCCACACGTTCACAGAGGTCCAGCGCCGCTGGCCCGCCGAGCTGAACGCCTGGCTCTCCGACCCCGATGCGGCCCCGCCTGGCGGCGAGAGCTTCGCGGAGACGGCCCGCCGCGTGCGGGCGGCCAGAGAGCGCCTGATCGAGCGGTACGAGGGCCGCACCGTGCTCGCGGTCTCCCACGTCACGCCGATCAAGATGCTCCTCCAGGACGCGCTCACAGCCCCGCTGCAGGCCATCTACCGGATGCACCTCGACCTGGCGTGCCTGTCGCTGATCGAGTACTACGCCGACGGCCCCGCCGTCGTGAAGGGCTTCAACGACACGGCCCACCTCCGCTGACCTCGCCCGGGGCCCGGCACGGCCCCGGGCATAAGCGATCACATCTCGCCGTTGACGGTGGATGACCGAGGGTTTGATACCCTCCTGCAGACGAGTCGGCCGGGCGGCCGCGTCGGGCCTGCGGGCCCGCCGAGGAAGGTCCGGGCTCCACAGGGCAGGGTGGTCGGTAACACCGACCCGGGGTGACCCGCGGGAAAGTGCCACAGAAAGCAGACCGCCTTCCGGTCTCGGCCGGAAGGTAAGGGTGAAAGGGTGGTGTAAGAGACCACCAGCGCCTGCGGTGACGCAGGCGGCTCGGTAAACCCCACCCGGAGCAAGGTCAAGAAGGGACTCCCTTCGGGGTGTCCCGCGCGCGACGCTTGAGGGTTGCCCGCCCGAGTCGCGCGGGTAGACCGCTTGAGGCCGCCGGCAACGGCGGTCCTAGATGGATGGCCGCCCCTTCGCAAGAAGGACAGAACCCGGCCTACAGGCCGACTCGTCCCCCATCCCTTCTTCCTCTGCCTTACGGCGAAAGCCTCGGTGTCTTCCCCGGGCCTGCGGCGAAAGCCTCGGCCGCCCATGCCGAGGCTCGGCGCTGGTGCTTGGCCCGTGGCGGTCGTGGGTGTCTTCGTGGCGGCTGACGGGCCGTGGGCGACGAGGCGGCCGGCCGGGCGGCTGGTGACTCAGGGGTATCCGCCGTGGGCCGACCCGCCGCCGCAGGTCAGCGCTTCAGTACGGCGGCGCCGAGGATGTGGGTGTGGGGTGGGACCGGCGGGTTCGGGGCGAAGCGGAAGCGGTCGATCCAGGCCACCTCGAAGCCGGCCCGCTCGATCTCCGCCAGCGTGTCGCGGTTGGGGTGGCAGCCGCCGGCCGCGCGGCGCCAGGCGGGGGTGATCAGGTCCTGGAGGACGGCGATCGGGCGGCGCGGGGAGCGTACGTGCTCGTAGAAGTGCAGGCGGCCGCCGGGGGCGAGCACCCGTACGATCTCCGCGAGCGCGCTCCGCTGCTCCGGCACCGAGCACAGGACGAGCGAGACGACGGCGGCGTCCATCGTGTCGTCATCGGCCGGGAGGGCGCCCGCGTGGCCGGGCACCACGGACACCGGCACCGGCGCCGACCGCGCCTGCTCGGCCGCGTGGGCGCGCAGCGTGTCGTCCGGCTCCACCGCCACCACCTCCGTGACGGCGGGCGGGTAGTGGGGGAAGTTGCGGCCGTTCCCCGCGCCGATCTCGATCACCCGCCCCTGGAGGCCGGCCAGCAGGCGGCGGCGGTGCTCGTACGCACCGCGCCGGTCGGCCAGCTCGGAAACCCGCACGTACGCCTGGGCGAAGCGGGGATGCTGGAACTCGGTGCGAGACGTAGTAGCCATGTGTCCAGCATGCCCCGTATGCGCCGATGAGGGGCGGAGACGGCTCTGACACAGCGGCGAGGGGCGGAGGCGGCCGCCCTGCCATCCGGCAGCGGCGAGGGGCGGAGGCGGCCGCCCTGCCACCCAACGGCGGCCGCGTCCGCCCCTCCGGCCCCTGGGAGCCAGGACCGGCGTGGCGAGGAACGCCGTGGGCATCGGGCGGCCCTCGCCGGCACCGCGACCTCAACCCCGCCCGGCGTGCCCGGTCTGTGGAGGATCACTCAGAACCTGGCTCGTCGCGTGCTCGGCGGTCACGAGCCTGCGGGAGGGCTCGTCCGCGTACGGTGTGACGGGCCGCAGCGGCGGCACCTTGTGGACGCGCGCCGAGCCGATGTCGAAGTACAGCCCGACCAGCTCCAGCTTGCCCGCCCTGACCTGCTCGTCGATCTTCCGGTAGGTGCGCAGGTTCTCCAGCTGCTGCTGCACGTTCACCCGGCACAGCACGTCCAGCGCCCCGCTGTGCAGCCGGTCGCCCTCGCGCTCGATGAACGTGGCCAGGCTGTGGTACCCGTGCCGCAGCCACCGCCGCAGCCCCGGCAGGCTGCCCGCCTTCACGCCGGCGCTCAGGATGCCCGCCATCGCCCCGCAGCCCGAGTGCCCGCACACGGTGATGGTGCGGACGTTGAGCACCTGCGTGGCGTACTCGATGGCGGCCACCACCGAGTCGTCGTGCGGCTCCGCGCCCCTGCGCGGGACGAGGTTGCCGATGTTGCGCACGGTGAACAGGTCGCCGGGCCCGCTCGCGGTGATCAGGCTGGGCACGATCCTGGAGTCGGCGCAGGTGATGAACAGGTGCGAGGGCTGCTGCTTGCGCGCCAGCTCGGTGAAGATCGGGCGCACGAGCGGCGCCGTACGCCGGTGGAACTCCCGCGCCCCCGCGGTGAGCTGGCACTCGTCCCCCGCGTCGTCGGGCGGCGCGGACGCGGGGCGGCGCCGGTGCGCCCACGGCAGCCACGACCGGTCGGGCGCCTTCAGCGGCGACCTCTTCGGCAGCGTACGGCCGCCGCTCGCGGCCAGCGTGTACCACTCGTCGTGCAGCTCGTCGATGTCCACGGTGCCGCCCAGGCGCTCGTGGTCGAGACGCCAGGAGTGCAGGGCCTCGAAGGCGGCGTTGTCCATGAAGTCGATGTTCAGGTCGAGGTCCACATGGGTGCCGGCGGGGACGGCCCGCAGCTCGTGGGTCAGCCTCGGCACGCCGAGGAACGTCAGCGACCCCGAGATCGTCACCCGCAGCCGCCCGTCGCGCTCCTCGCTCTTGAGCACCGTCAGCATGGTGAGGCGGCGCAGCGCCAGCAGCGCGGCCAGCGCCAGCCCCGCCAGCACGCCTTCGGCGAGCCCGAGCAGGATGACCCCCAACATCGTCACGACGTACACCGGCACCTCGCCGTGCCCGTGCACCTTCTTGATATGGCCGAGGTTCACCATCTGGACGCCGATGGAGACCAGCAACGCCGCGAGCGCCTCCAGCGGGATCAGCGTGATCGTCCAGCCGAAGCCGAACGCGAACACCAGCACCCACACCCCGTGCAGGATCGCCGACCATCGGGTGCGCCCGCCCGCCTGCACGTTCGCGCGGCTGCGCACGATCACCCCGGCGATCGGGAGCCCGCCGAGCGCGCCGGAGACCATGTTGGCCACGCCCTGACCGGTCAGCTCCTGGTCGAGATCGGCCCTGCGGCCGGTGTGCATGCCGTCCACGGCCACGCAGCACAGCAGCGACTCGCAGCCCGCGAGCAGCGCCACCAGCAGCACCGCGCCCACCACCACGTGCCAGTCGCCCTGCGGCAGCACCGGGAACGCCCATTCGGTCATGCTGCCGGACAGATCGACCCGCGTCACGTCCCAGCCGAACGCCCACGCCGTGACCGCCGCCACGAACAGCGCCGCCAGCGGCGCGGGCACCGCCTTGACCCGCCGGGGCAGCCGCGTCCACAGGGCGAGCACCAGGATCGTGAGCACGCCGACCGCGACCTTGTGGCCGTGCAGGTTCGCGATCTGGCCGGGCAGCTCCACCAGGTTGGCCACGGCCGACCGCTGGGAGCTGCCGCCGAGCACGATGTGCAGCTGCGCGAGAGCGATGATCACACCGACGGCGGCGAGCATGCCGTGGATCACCGCGGGCGAGACCACCAGCGCCGCCCTGGCCGCCTTGAACACCCCCAGCACCAGCTGCACGGCCCCCGCCAGCAGGGTGATCATGCAGGTGGCCCGCCAGCCGTAGGTGTGGACGAGATCCACGACCACCAGCGACAGGCCCGCGGCCGGGCCGCTCACCTGTACCGCGGATCCGCCCAGGGCGCCCGCCACGATCCCGCCGACCACCGCGGCGATCAGACCGGCGACGAGAGGCGCCCCCGAGGCCATCGCGATGCCCAGGGACAGGGGCACCGCGACGAGGAAGACCACGAGCGAGGCCGGCACGTCGTGGCGGAGGGTGCTCGGCCAGCTACTCTTCGTGTCGCGGAACATGGAGCAAACCCTAGTGCTCCGTCGCCCCTGCTTGAGAAGGGCGTCACGCTGGTTTTACGGATTAATGAGTACGAAAGATCACCGGTAGTAATCGTGCGGAAGATCCTGATCGGGGTTCGCCCTGCGGTGGCTGCCGCTCCTGCGCCCCCTGCTGTAGGAGGAGCGGCCGGTCTCCGAAGACGGAGGCTCGGGCCATGAGGCGGAGGCGGGGCTGGTGGTGATGTCGCCCGTCTCGTACGCGCCCATCGCGAACGGCGACGCGGGCTGCGCGGGAGGCGGCGTCGGCGCGGACAGCACGTCGTAGTTGGAGACCGCACGGCCGGGCACGGTCGGGGTGCCGCCGGCGGGGGAGGGGCCGGTGAGCGGGTCGGAGTCGTCGGCCACGGCGTAGCCGGAGCTCACCTCGTACGTGGCGGGGTAGGACGAGCGGGACGCGGGCTGCTCGAACGCCGGCCAGGAGGTCCCGCCGCCGTAGGACGCGCCGCTGCTCGGCGCGGGGTCGTCGAGGATGTCGGGCGAGGGCGATACGGGCCACGAGCCGGACGCGGTGCTCGCCGCCGGCCTGGAGGCGCCGCTGCCGTAGCCGGTGCCGAGCGGGTCGGGCGTGTCGCCGTACGCGGGGAACGGATCGCTCGTCGGCGCCCCGTGGATCGGCGCGGCGGGCGTGGCCGGGAAGCTGCCGCTGGAGGTGGGGCCGGCCGCGGGGAACGAGCCGCTGCCGGTCGCCGCGGGGGTGGCGGGATAGGAACCGCCGGCCGTGCTGCTCGCGCCGTAGCCGCCGGTGGCGGACTGGTTGGACGAGACGCCGCTGGAGGCCACGGGAGCGGGCCTGGTGGGCGGCTCGGGGGGCGTGGGGGCGGGCACGGGCTGGGCGCCCGGGCCGAGGATGCTCATCACGTCGGCGGTCGGCGCGGCGAACGTCACGGTGCGCTGGTCGGCGAGCTCGGCCTGGCTGGGGACGCGCTTCTGCGGCTCGACGAGGTCGGCGAGGTTGGCGGCGGCGGGCTGGCGCTGCGTAGAGGACTGGCGCTGCGAGGGGGACTGGCGCTGGGAGGAGGGCTGGCGCTGAGGGAGGGGAGCCTGAACGGTGGTCGCGTCGGGGTCGGCGGAGGCGGTGGCGGGCTGCGGCCTGGCCGGGCGGGAACGCTTGGCGGGGCGCTCGCCGGACCGTCCGGAGGGACGTGCGGCCGGTCTGTCGGCCTGGGCGGCGGTGCGCTGCTCGCGCTCGGAGGTGCGCTCTGTGGGGCGGTCGGCGGAACGCGAGGAAGAGGAGGAGGCCTTCCTTGCGGCGACGGTGCCCCCGGCACCGAAACCGCCCTCTTCCGCCTCGCTGCGGATGCTGGCCCAAAACTCCTCGTCATCGTCGTCGTTGACCGGGTTGCCCCATTCGTCGACGCCACGACGGCCACGCTGCCCGGTGCGCACCGGCTTCTGCTTCGGCGCGTCGATCGGGCTGAAGTCGGGGCTGAAGTTGGTCATCCGCGGTTCGTGCTTGGCGAACTCGTCCGTGGAGCGCGTCTTGGTCTTCTCCTCTTTCTCGGCCATCTCCTTCAGCCGTTCCGGAGGAAGCGAGCTCTCCCTGCGGTTCATCGAACGCATGCCCAGTGCCACGACGACGAGCACGAGGAGCACGACAGCGACCAAGCTCACTACGACCGCGATCATTGCACCACCCTCAAAGCCATGGCCTCTCTCTGGCGCCGGTGAGATCGCGCGGCCATCGACGCGATCTGCCCCCTTTGATCACCAGCGCCTAACGATTGGATCTGATTGTGTCGGACCGGTATGAGAGTTGTCACACCCTACGTGAAGAATTGGTACACCGGCACTACATGCCGTGTTCGGGGTCTCACTCGATGCCCACCGCCGTCAGCCGCCCTCGGGCGATCGTCTTGTTGGCGATCTCCTTCAAGATCTGGGGAAGCTCCGGGCCCTCGTCGAGCTCGACCCGGTCGTCCAGCGTGTAGACGGTGAACCGGTAGCTCGCCTTCGTGTCGCAAGGCGGCTCGTAACCCTCGCGACCGCTGGTCACCTTCGCCTGGCCGGAGCCTTCCGGCGGGTCGGCCGCGGCGTTGGGGCCCAGCTCGGTCGTGGTCGCCGGGATGTTGTAGATCACCCAGTGCACGGCGGAGTCCGACCCGGTGTGGCTGTCGACCACGATCGCGATCGACCTCGCCTCGGACAGCGGCTGGCTCGACCAGCGCAGCGGCGGGCTGCCCTGGTCGCCCTTGCAGGAGTATTCGCTGGGCAGCGGCTTGCCCTCGCGCAGCTCAGGACTCGTGACGTTGATCTCGGCGATGTCCTTCGCCTGGGATCTGCCGATGAAGCCGAGGCTGCCGCAACCTGACAAGGCGAACGCGACACCTACCGCCGTCACGATGGCGGCGGCGCGTCGCACGCGTGATGCCGTGGTACACAGCCCCATGCCGGACGATGCTACGCGGCTCTCGGCGGTGCGCAGACCGTTTCTCGATGGTCCGTGCTCGGTAAAGGATCCGAAAACAGCCATATTGACGGCATCCGGGTAGTGAAGTTGGCCACATGAGAGGGGTGCGAGGGGCCTCCTGGGAATGCGGAGGTTGGAGTGACGAAAGCTCCCCTACCTGCACATATGCCTTTTTGTCGGATGACCGGAAGATAGTCCGTTAACCACCATAAAGGGGACATCGGTGTCGGGGTGGACGGCGGGCCGAAAAACCAGGTGTGCCAGCTCGTACGACAGGGTAACGGAGCCGCTTCGTTGCGCGATCACCGGGACTTCCGGACGGCGGCTGGCCACGTTGCGTGAGGCGATCGCGCAGTGGTGCGGTCACGCGCATGCCGGGCCTGGCTTGGCACGAACGTGGCCGCCGCCGACGTGGCCAGGCTCGACAGCCTGCGGCCGGCCGCCATCGAGCATGGCATCGCCCCGGCCGCCCGCCGAACCCGACACGCCGATCCGGGCGGCGACGCAGGTCGGCAACGGGCACGCGAGCCGATCTCCTGCCCGGTTCGCACCCTAAGCTGGGCTTGTGACGTCAACAGGCCCGCTGCGGGATCCGGCGAACCGCGTCTCGCCCAAGGCCATCCGGCTGTGGCTGCTCGAATCGCTGGTCGCCGCGGTGCTCTTCGTGGGCGGTGCACTGCTGGTGTCGACCTGGGTCGGCGGGAGCGGGTGGCCGTGGGTGCCCGAATGGCTCGCCGGCTCCCCGTGGCTGCTGCCGCTCGCGGTCGCGGTCGTCGTGCTGCCCTTCCTCGCGGCCGAGCCGTTCGTACGGTACGCCGTGCACCGCTGGGAGCTGTCAGGCGACGTCGTCTACGCCAGGTCGGGCTTCCTGACCAGGGAGTGGGTGTTCGTGCCGGTGAGCCGCATCCAGACGGTCGACAAGGGGCAAGGCTGGTTCGAGCGCATGCTCGGGCTGGCGACCCTGGAGATCCGCACGGCCTCGCACGCCGGCTCGTCCACCATCCAGGGCCTCGACTTCCACGTGGCGGCCCAGCTCGCCGAACAGCTCGCGCACCGGGCCGAACAGCTCAGGGACGACGCCACATGACCGGCCCACACCCCGCCCCGGACGACGACCCGAGGGACACGGAACGGCCGGCCACCCCACCTGCGCCGGACGCCGGCGGCCATCCCGCGGACGGAGGCCATCCGCCGGGACCCGGTGCGTGGAGCCATCCCGCAGGACCGCCGCCGCACCCCGGTGCCTGGAGCCACCAGGCCGGGCCGCCGCCCCCGTACGGACCGGAGGGCGGGCCGTACTCAGGACAGGGCCAGGGGCGCGCTCCCTATCCGGGCCAGGAGCGCGGGCCGTGGCAGGGGCCGGGGCGGGCGGCGCAGCGGCTCAGCCCCAAGGTGCTGCTCATCGACCCCGTACGCACCCTCCCGTCCCTCCTCCTCCCGCTGGTGGGCGTGCTGTTCGTCGGCGGTTTCTCGGCCAGGTCGTACGCCTTCGCGGCGACGGGCGTCATCGCGGCCGTGGTCTTCTCGGTCGTCAAGTGGGCCACGTTCACGTACGAGATCGCCGGCGACCGCCTGGAGACCAAGCGCTCGCTGATCAGCCGCTCGATCCGCACCATCCCCCTGGAACGCATCCGCGGCGTGGACATCAGCACCCCGCCCATGCACCGGCTGCTCGGCCTGGCCGTACTCAAGATCGACACGGGAGCGAGCGGCGACGAGGAGGAGGCCAAGCTCGCCGGCGTCACCCTCGAAGAGGCGGAACGCCTGAAGGCCGTGCTCCTGCGCCGCGCGGCCCCGCCCGCCCCCGGCGCCGTCCAAGCCCAGGCGCACGAGCCCGCACCGCCCGCAGAACGCACGATCATCAGCGTGCCCCGCCGATGGCTGCTGTACGGGCCGCTGTCCGGCGCGTACCTGCTGACCCCGTTCGCCTTCGCGGGAGGTGCCGTGGGGCTGGCCTTCCAATGGGGCGACGAGCTGGGCTTCGGCAGGGACGCCGCCTGGAGCGCGGGGCAGTGGCTGTGGGAGCACCCGTACCTGCTGCTCGCCGTCGCGGCGCTGCTCGTGGTGGCGATGCCGTTCGCGGGCGGCCTCATGTACGCGGTCTTCAACTGGGACTTCCGCCTCATGCGCCGCGCCGGCTACCTGGTGGCCGAGCGCGGGCTGATCAACCGGCGCAGCGTGTCTCTGGAGTCCCGGCGCGTACGCGGCTACGAGATCGTGGACGGCCTGGCCGAACGCTGGGCGGGCGTCGTACGCGTCTGGGCCATCGTGACCGGGCTCGGCGACTCCGAGACGCGCGGACAGCTCCTGCCCGACGTGCCGCGCGAGGTCGCCTTCCAGGTCGCCGGCGACGCCATCGGCCCCTACCGGGGCGACCTGCGCCCGCATCCTCCGGTGGCGCGGCAGCGCCGCCTCTTCCGCGCGATCGCCCCGTGGGCGGCGGCGGCCCTGGCGAGCGTGGCCGGCGTCTGGCTCACCGGGACGATGATCTGGTGGGTCGTCCTCGTCATGACCGTCCTGCTCGCCGTCGCCGGCGTCCCGCTCGGCCTCGACCGGTACGCCTCGCTCGGGCACGGCTACGACGGGCGGCGGCTGTCCGTACGATCGGGGTCGCTGCGCCGCGCCCAGGCCGTGGTCGAACGCCGCGCGGTGGTGGGCTGGCGGCTGCGCCAGACCTGGTTCCAGCGCCGCGCCGGGGTGCTCACGCTGATCGCCGGAGTCGGGGCGGGCAAGGGCGGCTACTCGGCCGTTGACGTGTCCATGGCTCAGGCGGTCGGCTTCGCCGGCGAGGTCACCCCGGAATGGCTCGCCCCCTTCCTCACCCGGAACCGCTGACCGTACGTGCGCGGGGCCGCTTGCGGCGGTGAACCCTGGGCTGCTCCGGGGCGGGGGACGCGACAGAGACCGTGACGTCGGGGCTCTCAACGGCCGCACTCGCTCCTGACGCCGTCTCGGTGGTTCGGGTCGGGCGCGTGACACTGCTGGATGAGCGACGCCGGTGGCGGATGGGCTCGGTGTGGGGCTGGTGCGCGGCTCCTGGCGGGTGTGTGGATCGGGGCGCGTGGCGCTGCCGGGCGAGTGGGCTCGGCGCGGGCGCCTGTGCGCGGCTCCTGGCGGGCGAGCGCGGCTCGGGCGCCGGCGCATGGGTGGTCTCGGCGGGTGCGCGGAACGGCGCGGGGCCCGGGCGGGTGCTCGGGCGCGTGGGTTCGGGCTGGCCGCTGCGTGCGCACCGTGTGTGGTCGTGGCGCGACGGCGGTGTCACCGGGGCCGCGACGGCGGTGTTCGTCGGTGGAAGTGTGTGCAGGCGGTAGTGGGAGGGTTTCCCCTTGCCTGGTGAACGCTTCCTGGCGACGAACGGGCGGCGGGCTCCGGCCCGGTCAGTCCTGGCGGCGGGCGCCGAACATGATCTCGTCCCACGTCGGCACGGACGCGCGGCGGCCGCGCGACTTGCGACGCCCGGCGGGCTTCGGCGCGGGCGCGGGCGTGGGCGCAGGCACCGGGACGGCCGGCTCCCCCTTGCCGTCGTCCTTGCCCGTCCGCGCCGCGGGGACCGCCGGAGGGGCGGGCTTCGGCTTGGGAGCGGGACGCGGCTTCGGCTCCGGGGCGGGCGCGGGCGCCTTCTTCTCGTGGTCGGTGCCTGCCTGCTCGGCGGCCGCCGCCGGCTGCTCCTGAGCCGGTGCGGGCGCGGGGACCGTCGCCTTGCCGGACGAGGCCGGCTCCTCCGCAGCGGAGGACTGCTCCTGCTCGGTCTTCGCCGGCTCGGCCGCCGCGGCCACGTCCGCGTCGGTGGTGGCAGTCGCGGCCGCTGCGGTCGCGTCCTTGTCCGTAGCGGCAGGCGCGGCCGCTGCGGCCGCGTTCGCTTCGGCGCCGGCGGGCTCGGCTGCGTCCGCTTCGGCGCTGGCGGTCTCGGCCGTGTCCGTTCCGGCGTCAGCGGTCTCGGCTGTGGCGGCTGCGTCCGTGCCGGTGGCGGCGGGCGCGGCTGTTGCGGTCGCGTCCGTTCCGGCCGGGGTGGGCTCGGCCTTCGTGGCAGTGGCGTCGGTGGCCGCTTCCTGGGCCTTGTCCGCCGCCGCGCCGTCCCCGGCTTCGGCGGGGGTGGTGGTGGCCGTGGTCTCGGGCCGGGTGGCGGCGCTCGCGGCCTCGGCACCGGCCTGGACGCCGGCGGTGCCCTCGGCCTTGGACTCGGCGACTCCGGAGGGCTCGGCGGCGGTGGGCTCGGCGGTGGTCGGCTCGGCGGCAGTGGGCTCGGTAGCGGCGGCGGCCTCGGTCGTCGTCGCGCCCGTCTGGGCCACGGCCGGCGTCTCCTCGGCACCGGCCACCGGCTGTTCGGCGGCCGCCGGGGAGGTGCCCGTCTGCGGCGTGTCAGCCGTGGTGGCGCTGGTCTGCGGCGTGTCAGCCGTGGTGGCGCTGGTCTGCGGCGTGTCGGCTGCGGTGGCGCTGGTCTGCGAGGTGCCGGTCGTGGCAGCGCTGGTCTGCGCCGCGGACGCCTCGGGCTCGGACGTGGTCTTGGCCTCGGCGGCGGGCTGCGGTGCGGCCGCGTGGCCGGTGCCCGGCTGGGACGTCTGTCCCGTGGCGACCTCGGCGGTGGTGGCGGGGGTCTGGGACGGGGCGGCCTGCTGAGCGGGTGCGGTGGCGGCTGGAGAGCCGGATGACGCGGCGGCGGGCGAGTGCCGCGGCGTGACGGGCTCGGTGCCGGGTGCGCGGTCGGCCGGGCGGGCCGGCTCTGTGCCGGCTGCGGGCTCGGCGGGCCGGGCCGGCTCTGTGCCGGAGGACGCGTCGGTGCCGGACGTGCGGTCGGCCGGGGCGTAGATGGAGGCCCCGGCGTCGCGGCCCGAGCTGAAGTCGGGCAGCCACGGCGAAGACCCGCCGCGGCGGGTCGAGCTCTCACCGGGGCGGGCGTGGCCGGTCTCGCGGGCGGACTCGGGACGTGCGGGGTCGCGCGTGGGCGGGTGGAACGGCTCGCGGGCGGCCGGCCCGGGACGCGAGGAGTCGCGGGTCAGCGGGTCGAAAGGCCCGGGACGCGGTGTCTCGCGGGCGGGGTCGAGCGGCCTGGGACGCGAGGTGTCGCGGGCGTGATCGAAGTCGGCCGGGTCGAAGGGGCCGGGACGCGAGGTGTCGCGGGCGGCGTCGGATCCAGGGGCGGCGGTGGACTCGTCGTCACGGGCGCCGCTTTCGGACTCGTCCTGACGGGACGAGTCGGGGTCGCCCGAGCGTCCGGGCGGCTCGTAGCCCACGGCGGGCTCTTCGGCGGGCTCGCGCCGCAGCGGGAACGGCACCGTCTCGGACGACAGCGGCGGCACCGGCTGCAGCTTGGCCACCCGCGGCGTGAACGGCGTCACCGTGGTGTCCTCGACCACGGGCGGCTCGGGGTCGAAGTCGGCGGAGGACAGGCGCAGAGCCTCGTCGTCGTGGGGGGTCACGTGGCGCTTGCGAGGGTCGAAAAGCCACTCGGCATGGCGGGTGTGTCCGTTCCAGACGTAGCCGAGCTTGACCCGCCACAGGCCGTCGTCGCGCTTGGCGCTGTCCCAGTCGATCTCGTCGGTGGGCACGCCGCGCCGGGTGAGGCGCTCGGCCACGAGGTCGCCGAGCGTGGGCCCGGGCGCGGACTCTCCCGGCATGCGCACGGCGACCCGCTGCGCCTGCTGGGCGACGTATTCGCGTTCCTGGAGCACCGGCCCCTCGAACCAGCGGACACGCTCGACCGGGATCCCGGCGGTCGCGGCTATCTCCTCCGCCGTCTCTCCGGCGCGGATGCGGGCCTGGATCTCCTTGGGACGCAACGGGCTCTCCACTTCGATCTCGTACTGGCCGAGACGGGAGAAGTTGCCGCGGACGGCAGCACGGAGCCGGTCGTCCACGGGGAGCGTGAAGCGCGTCCCTCTCCCGGCAGTCGCCAGGACGAGGTAAGTGCCGTCCTCACTCACCGCGACGAGTCGGAGCTCCTGCATGCGAGTCCCTTCGTCAGCGTCGCCATTCTTCCCCCGGACCCTTGAGTCTCTCGCGTGTGCCGGTTGCCTGCCAGCACCGTACCCGGCATGTCCGAACATCGCCTTCCTGGGATAGCCCAAGGGCGATGTGACGCCGGTCACATTTGTGGAGTCCATTCCTCTAGAGCCCGCCATCGCGCATGAGGAGGTTATGCGGCCGCGAAGGGTTCTGGCGAATCGCACCCCGGGCCTTCCTGCAGCCGAGCTCGTCGGCCAGGGCGGCCGGTCCTGAATTGGGATGAAGTGCCAGGTGGCGGGCGGCGACTCCGGCCAGGTGCGGGGCGCGGGCGGAGTACGCGAGCCCGTCGTCGGTCACTTGGCAGGCACGGGTGTCGGAGGCCCCTATCACGAACATGCCGGAGCGGGACAGCGACCGCGCCGCCCTGGTGAGGGCGGGGGAGTCGGCGCCGTCGATGGCCAGGGCGGTGACAGAGGGGCCGCGGGCGTGCCGGTGTATCCAGTCGAGCCCGGCGAGGACGTCGGACAGGGTGCCGGTGCCCGCGCAGCCGAGCACGCGTACGGAGGCGATGCCGGCCTCGGGCGCGGCGCGGTGGGCACGGGCGGCGACGCGGGTGCCGTGGCCCCGGCAGTCGCGCCCGGTGCCGCCGGTGGCGTCGAACGCCCGCCAGGCCCGATCGTCGAAGCGGGCGTGGCGGACCTTGACGCCGCTGTCCACGACGTACACCGTGGTGCCGTCGCCGCCGTTCGCGGCGGGGGCGCGCCGGGCGGGCCTGCGGGTGGCCAGGGCGTGGATCTCGCGATCGGGCTCGATCGTCTGTACGCGCGGGTCGGCGCGCAGCTCGGCGAGTTCCGATGGCGTCAGGAAGGTGGCGAGGCCGGGCAGCGCCGAGGTGTAGTAGCGGCGTACCCGCCAGCGCACCTCGCCGACGAGGTCGCGCGCGGCCGCGCGGTCGCGGGCCGTGACGACGTAGGGGCGGGCGGGCTCCTGCGGCACGTCGCGCAGGGCGAGTCCGGAGGCGGGCGTCATGGCCAAGGGAACGGCGGTCGTGGCTGCCGTTGCCACGGCCGCGGCGAGGTACACGGAGGGCAGGCCGAGTCGTCGGGGCACGATTTACAAGGGTGCCTGTCACGCAGCTCACAGGAACATCAGGACACGCAGTCGCGTCTATTCACGAGACAGCTCTTTACCTGACGCTTGGCGAGAGAGGACTGATCCGGGGGATGAGCGGCGAGCGGCCGAAGTTCGAGCTGAGCCTGCCGCAGATCCTCGGCAGCGCCCTGGCCGCGGTGACGGCGGCCGTGGCCGCGTCGTACCTCGGTGTGGCCGGCACGGTGATCGGGGCCGCTGTCGTGAGCGTGTCGAGCACCGTGGGCACGGCTGTTTACACCCACTACCTGAAGCGCACGGGGGAACGGGTCAAGCAGCGCACGCTGGCCGCCAGAGAGGACCCCGCCAAAGAGGACCCCGCCAGAGAAGACAAAGAGGACGGAGAAGACGGGGAGCGCACGGATGCCGACGAGCGGCGCGCACGCCGCAGGCCGCCGTGGGTGAAGGCGGGGGCAGCGGCCGCGGTCGTGTTCGGGGTCAGCATGGGGAGCATCCTCATCTACCAGGCGCTCACCGATCAGACGGTGCACGAGCAGATCACCGGCAAGAAACCGGCGCAGGCGCAGCAGGCGCGCCAGGAGCTGCGGCACGAGCGGCGGCCTCGTGAGACCGGGTTCGCGCCGCCCGCCTACGTCTCCACGCGCACGCCCGAGCACACCCCGTCTCCTGAGCCGTCCGCCACGCCCACGCCGGACGCCACGAAGCAGCCGTCCACGAAGCCGAGCGCCAGGCCCACCCCGAGGCCGGAGCCGTCCAGGAGCGAGTCCGGCAGCGATTCCGGCGCCGTGCACCCGTCGGAGGCGCCGAGCACGCCGTCGCGCGACGGCGGGCCTCCTCTGGAGGCCGAGGAGCCGCAGGCCCCGGCCGCGCCGTCGGCCCCGCAGGGGCAGGAGGACGAGGCGGCCGGGCAGGACCGCGCCCAACCGCCCTCCTGATCCGGCTCGGCCACGGCCGCCCCTGCCGGAAACGCGGGCCGTCCTCTCCGGGAGCGCCACGCACTCACACGAGCGGTCAGGGGCCGAGGACCGTGTCCAGGTAGGCGTTGGTGAAGAGCCGGTCGGGGTCGAGGCGGTCGCGCAGCGCCACGAAGTCAGCGAATTTCGGGTACGCCTGCGCCAGGTACGCGGCGTCCCGCGTGTGCAGCTTGCCCCAGTGGGGCCGCCCGCCGAGCCTGGTCATGATCTCCTCGGCGCCGGCGAAGTAGGCGGGGTTGGGCGTCGGCCGGTAGACGTGGCAGGCGATGTACGCGGTCGCGCGCCCGTACGCGGTGGACAGCCACGCGTCGCTCGGCGGCGTCACCCGCACCTCCACCGGGAAGCCGATCTTCCAGTCCATCCGGTCGATGAGGTCGCGGAGCTCGCGCAGCGCCTGGCCGAGCCGCTCGCGCGGGATGGCGTACTCCATCTCCAGGAAGCGCACGTCGCGCCGCGCCGTGAGCTGCTTGTACGAGGCGTCGACCGATGAGGAGTCGCCGAGCGCCGCCGCGCTGACGGCGTTGATGCGCGGGATGAGGCCGGGCAGCCGGGCGCCGAGCGCGCAGGCGGCGCCGAACAGCGTGTTCTCCAGGAAGACGTTGTCCAGCCAGCGGCGGAACGCGCCGGGCGGCCGTGGCGGGCCGGGGCTGCGGTTGTTGGTCTTGACCAGGCAGGCGTCGGTGTGCGGCAGCCAGTAGAAGTCGAGGTGCTCGTTCTGCGAGGTCAGCTCGTCGAGCGAGCCGAGTATGTCGCTGAGCGCGAGCTTGCGCCGCCGGTTGTGCAGCAGGAACGCCGGTTCGACGCGGAAGGTGACGCTGGTGAGTATGCCGAGCGCGCCGAGGCCGACGCGGGCGGCGTCGAAGAGGTCGTCGCCGGGGGAGACGGTGGCGAGCGTGCCGTCGGCGAGCACCATCTCCAGCCCGGCGATCTGGTCGGCGAGCCCGCCGCTGTCGCGTCCCGTGCCGTGGGTGCCGGTCTGTACGGCTCCCGCCACCGTCTGCTCGGTGATGTCGCCCATGTTGGCCAGGGCGAGGCCGCGTTCTGCGAGCAGTTCGTTGAACACGCGCAAGGGGGTGCCGGCCCGCACGGTCACCCGGTCGCCCGCGACGGACTCGATTCCGGTGAGCGCGTCGGGGCGGAGCATGATGCCGTCGGTGAGGGCCACCCCGGTGAAGGAGTGGCCCGTTCCCACCATGCGGACGCGGCGGCCGGAGCCTGCGGCGTCGCGTACGGCGCGGGCGACCTCCTCGGCGGAGGCCGGCACGCGGACTTCCGCCGGGGTGCCCGTCTGGTTGCGCGCCCAGTTGACGAAGGCCATGAGCACCCTCCAGCGAAAGATCGTCCGGTCAGACGCGAACGATACTCACTGCTCCCAGCCCTCGGGAAGCGGGAACGCGTCACCGGGCTCGAGCTTCTGGTCCTTGATCACCTCGGAGACCGTGACCAGGTGGTAGCCCTTGTTCTGCAGGGTCTTGATGAGCGCCGGCATCCCGTCGACGGTCTGCTTGACCCAGTCGTGCATCAGGATGATGCCGTTCTGCTGGGCCACCGCCAGCGTCTGCTTCTGGATGGCCTTGACGTTCTTGGAGCTCCAGTCCTTCGAGCCGGCCGTCCACAGGATGATCGGCATGCCGAACTCGGTGGCGATGTCGGAGACCTGCAGGTCGGTGAGGCCGTACGGCGGGCGCAGCAGCTTGGGCTCGACGCCTGCGGCCTTCTTCACCGCGTCCTGCGTCTTCTTGATCTCGTTGCGGATCTTCCCGGCGTCGCTCTTGGTGAAGTCGGGGTGGCTGTAGCTGTGGTTGCCGAGCTCGTGGCCCTCGGCGACCATGCGCTTGACGAACTGCGGGCGGGCCTTCACGTACTGGCCCTCGAGGAAGAACGTCGCCTTGGCGTCGTACTTCTTCAGCGTGTCGAGCAGCTTGCCCGCGTACTGGCCGGGCCCGTCGTCGAAGGTCAGCGCGAGGCACTTGACCTGGGAGCAGTCGACCGGCTTCCGCGTCTTCGCCGCCTTCTTGGCGGTCGTGGTCTTGGTCCCCTTGGCGGGAGCGGAGGTCGCCTCGGCGATGGCCGGCGCCGGGGCGAGAGTTACGCAAACAGCCGCGATTGCTAGAAGTGAACTCAATTGTCGGGACATGACTAGTGCTTCCAGATTGTTGGGTGTTGCGAGGGATCTCCCGACCGTAGCGGATCAGCTCTCAGCGGGTGAAGCGGCCCCGGGAACTCTCAGCAAACCCGAACCACCGATCCCGATGATCACCGCGACGACGGCCGCGGCCACGGAGAAGCCGTACGCGGCGGAGGCGCCGTACGCCTCGGTGAGCCGCCCGCCCGCCCACGAGCCGGCCGACACGCCGAACCCGATCGCCGTCGAGATCCACGCCATGCCCTCGGTGAGCAGCGACTGCGGCACCAGCCGCTCGGTGAGCGAAAAGCACGTGATGAGCGTGGGCGAGATGGCGAAACCGGCGAGGAACAGGGCGGCGGCCATGACCCAGGGATGGCCGATGAACATGATCGGCACCAGCCCCACGGCGAACAGCGCGAGCGCCCTGACGAACCTGGCGCGCAGCGAGATCCGCCAGCGGCGCGAGCCGAACCACAGCCCCGACACCATCGACCCGCCGGCGAACGCCGCCAGCAGGAAGCCCGCCGCGCCCTTGACCCCGTGCTCGTCGGCGAACGCCACCGTGATCAGGTCGACCGAGCCGAAGATCGCGCCGAGCGCCAGCGCGACGGCCGCGAGCACGGTCACCCCGGGGATGAGGATCGGCGTCCCCGACCCCGACTTCAGCTCCTGCACGGGCGGCTGCGTGCCGCGCTGCGCGGCCAGCGCCAGGCAGCCGCCCAGCATGCACAGCAGCGCCACGATCAGCCCGGCGTACGGGTTCACGGCGGTCGCGAGCACCGTGACCAGCGCGGGCCCGGTGACGAAGACCACCTCGTCGGCCACCGACTCGAACGCGAACGCGGTGTGCAGGCGCCCTGAGCCGCCGTGGATGACCGACCAGCGGGCCCGCACCATCGAGCCGATCGACAGCGACGTGGCGCCCACGACCAGGCCGGAGACGTAGTAGGTCCAGGCGGGCAGCCCTGAGCCGGCGGAGATCATGAGCGCGGCCAGCGCGATCGCGTTCAGCACCGCGAACGGCGGGATCACCCGGCCCTGGCCGAACCGGTCCACCAGCCTCCCGGACAGAGGGGCGGCCACGGCGAAGGCGAGGTTGGTGGTCGCGGCGACCGCGCCGGCGGTGGCGTACGACCGGGTAAGCGTGGAGATCAGGAGGATGATCCCGATGCCGAGCATCGACATCGGCATCCGGCCGATGAGCCCGGCCAGGACGAACGCTTTGACCCCGGGCCTTTCGAACAACCCCCGGTAAGGCCCGACCACGCCGTTTCCCCCTTACTTACCCAGGCTAACCATTGCGCACTGTATGTCCGGATGGCAAGTGATTTGGCGGCGGGGTGAGTTAACGTGTCCCGAGTGTCCGGTCTTCCCAGCTTCCGCGCGGTCATGCTCATGGTCGCCGCCGTGCTCGTGGTCACCGCCGCGGCCGCGGGCGTCGTGATCGCCCTGGATCAGGATCTGGTCGGCACCACCCGGGGAACCGCCCAGGAGCCTCCACGCAGGCCCCGCCCCCAGCAGACGGCGCAGACCCCCGCGCCCCGCCTCGACCAGATCGTGCCCACCGCCGAGCCGGTCAAGGACTTCGGCGAGGGCGGGCCCAGCGTCACCGTGACGCCGCCCCGGGTGCTCGCCGTCGCCGCGGGCACCGTGCCCAAGCAGACCAGGTTCCGGCTGGGCGAGCTGGCCCACGTGCAGAAGGTGATCGTGGTGGACGCCGGCGCCGTCAAGGTGTCGGGCACGCCGCTGAACCTGCTGGCCGTCAACCCCGCCGAGTTCCGCTCCTGGACCCCGCAGCCGGTCGCCGACCAGCCCGCCGTGTGGAGCGCGCTGGCCAGGGGCGAGCTGGTGGCCGACGCGGCGGCGGTGAAGAAGTTCGGCATGATCCTCGGCGCCTACTACCAGGTGGACGGCGGACCGAGGCTGCGCGTGGCCGCATCCGCGAGCCTCGGCCTGCTCGGCGTGGACGGCATCATCAGCGCCGACCTCGGCAGGTCGCTCGGGTTCGCGCAGGGCGTGGCCGTGCTGCTGCACGGCAAGGAGGGCAAGATCAGCCAGGCGGGCGTGCGGAAGCTGCTCGGCAAGGGCAGCCAGGTCGTCCTGCTCGACGCCGCCGCCCGTACGGCGAAGCAACAGCAACAGCAGCAGAGCAGGCCCGCCGAGCAGCAGGTCACCGTCGGCCGCCCGCGCAGCTACCTGGAGCTGTACAAGGCCTCCGCCACCCGCTGCCCCGGCCTGTCATGGACGGTGCTCGCCGCCATCGGCCAGGTGGAGAGCGGGCACGGGCGCAACAACGGGCCGTCGAGCGCGGGCGCGCTCGGGCCGATGCAGTTCATGCCCGCCACCTGGGAGCACTACGGCGTGGACGGCGACGGCGACGGCAAGAAGGACATCTGGAGCCCGTACGACGCCGTGCCCGCCGCGGCCGACTACCTGTGCGCCAACAAGGCGGGCCAGGGCGGCGAGCGGCTGCGCAAGGCGATCTGGTTCTACAACCACTCGTGGGACTACGTGAACAAGGTCCTCGCGATCGCCGACGCCTACGCCAAGACCTACGCCTGACCCCTACGCTTGACCCCGGCGCCCGGCGGCTAAATGCCCGGCGCGCCCGCCCGATGAGCGCTACGCCTGCGGGCGCCTGCGCGGCGGCGGGCAGCAGGTCAGCGGGCAGGGCACCGGCTCCGGCTCCTCCATCAGCTCGCGCACCATCTGGACGAAACGCGGGTGCGTGCCTGCCGTCGCCGCCCGCTCCATGGGCAGCTTCAGCTCGGCCGCCACCTGCCGGGCCTCGGTGTCGAGGTCGTAGACGACCTCCATGTGGTCGGAGACGAAGCCGATCGGCACCAGCACCACCGAGCGCGCGTCCGTCTTGCGCAGGTAGTCGCAGACGTCCGGCTCCAGCCACGGCACCTGCGGCGGGCCGCTGCGCGACTGCCACACCAGGTCCCACGGCTCGGTGCGGCCCAGCGCCCGGTTGACCAGCTCGGCGCTCCTGCGCAGCTGCGCCTCGTACAGGCCGCCCTCGGGGCCCGCGGTCTCGGCCATGGAGACGGGGATGCTGTGGGCGGTGAAGACCAGCCTGGCGTCGTCGCGGCCGAGCCGTTCGAGTGCGGCCCTGGTGTGGTCGGCCATCGCCGCCACGAACCCGGGGTGGTCGCCGTAGTGGCGCATCTTGACCAGCTCGGGGCCGCCCTCGATGGAGATCCGCTTGATGTCCTCGTAGTACTGGCGGCAGCTCGAGTAGCCGGCGAACGCCGACGTGGCGAACACCGCGGCCTTGCGCACGCCGTCGGCCTTCATCTGCCGCACGGTGTCCTCGCCGAACGGATGCCAGTTGCGGTTGCCCCAGTAGACCGGCACGTCCACGACCTGGCGCAGCGCCTCGACCAGGTCGCGGTTCTGCTGGTTGATCGGGCTGACCCCGCCGAAGCTCTGGTAGTGCTCGGCCACTTCGAGCAGGCGCTCGCGCGGCACGCCGCGGCCGCGCACGACGTTCTCCAGGAACGGCATCACGTCGTCCGGACCCTCGGGACCGCCGAACGACAGGACCAGCAAGGCGTCGTAAATTCCCACGTGACAACACTATGCGGGTGTGTCGGCGGTCCAGGCCGCGAGGTAGGTTCGGACGGGTGAGCGCATTCAACGACATACGCGACTATGTGGCCATCCCCCGAGTTCTCTCGCTCAAGCTTTCCCCCGACGGGTCCCGCCTGGTCTCGACCGTCCAGTCCCTGAACCCCGACGGCAAGTCGTTCGGCACCGCGCTCTGGGCGATCCCCGTGGACGGCGAGCCGTACCGGCTGACCCGGTCGGCCAAGGGCGAGTCGGCCGCCGTCTTCACCGCGGACGGAGACCTGCTGTTCACCTCCGCCCGCCCCGACCCCACCGAGAAGGACTCCACCGACGAGGTGCCCGCCCTGTGGCTGCTGCCCCGCGCCGGCGGCGAGGCCCGCCAGGTGGCGAGCAGGCCGGGCGGCATCGGCGCCGTGCGCACGGCGGGCGACGTGGTCGTCTTCGTCTCCGACGTGCTCGACGGCGAGGAGTCGGCCGACGCCGCCAAGCGCAAGGCCCGCAAGGACGCCGGGATCAGCGCCATCCTGCACGAGAACTACCCGGTGCGGTACTGGGACCACGACCTCGGCCCCGGCCGGCCCCGCCTGTTCGCCGGCAGGCTCGGCGCCGACCGGCTCGAAGACGTCCGCGACCTCACCCCCGACGCGGGTGACGCGCTGCGCGAGTGCGACTTCGAGCTGACCCCCGACGGCGCGTCCGTCGTCGTGACCTGGCGGCAGTACCTGCCCAAGGGAGACACCCGCACGGATCTGGTGGTCATCGACGTCGCGACCGGCGAACGCCGCGTGCTGCTCAGCGACGCAGACGCCGACTTCCAGGGCCCGCTCGCCGTCTCGCCCGACGGCACCAAGGTCGCCTGCAACCGCGACCGCAAGACCGGCTACGACGTGTCGGCGCGCTCCGAGCTGTGGATCGCCGACCTCGCCACCGGGCAGGGCCGCGCGTACGCGCCCGACCTGTTCCCCATGGACGTCGCCTGGGCACCCGACTCCTCGGCCGTCTACCTCGTCGCCGACCACCAGGGCCGCCGCCCGGTCTTCCGCGTGCCGCTCGACGGCGAGGCCACCGGGCTCACCGGCGACGACGCCGCGTACCTGCACGTCAACCCGTCGCCCGACGGGCGCTTCGTCTACGCCCTGCACAGCGGCATCGCGCTCGCCCCCGGCCCGGCCAGGATCGACGCCGCCACCGGCGAGGTCACCGACCTGCCCTCGCCCGCGCCGCGCCCCGAGGTGCCCGGCACGCTCACCGAGGTCACCGCCACCGCCGACGACGGCGCCACCATCCGCGGCTGGCTCGCCCTGCCCGAGTCCGCCTCGGCCACGGACCCGGCCCCGCTGGTGATGTTCATCCACGGCGGCCCGCTCGGCTCGTGGAACGACTGGCAGTGGCGCTGGCAGGCGTGGATCCTCGCCCAGCACGGCTACGCCGTCCTCCTGCCCGACCCCTGCATGTCCACCGGCTACGGCCAGGAGATGATCGACAGGGGCTGGGGCAACTGGGGCCCGCGCACCCAGGCCGACCTCGACGCGATCGTGGACGCCACCATCGCCAGGGACGACATCGACGCCACCCGCACCGCCGCGATGGGCGGCTCCTTCGGCGGCTACATGGCCAACTGGCTCGCCGGGCACACCGACCGTTACAAGGCCATCGTCACCCACGCCTCGCTGTGGTACCTCGACCAGTTCTCCGGCACCACCGACTTCGCCGCGTACTGGCAGCGGGAGTTCGGCGAGCCCGGCGGCGAGCGCTACCAGCTGCTGTCGCCGCACAGGTCGCTCGACCGCATCACCACCCCGATGCTCGTCATCCACGGCGACAAGGACTACCGGGTGCCGATCGGCGAGGCGCTGCGGCTGTGGTGGGACCTGCGCCGCACCGAGGTGGACGCGAAGTTCCTGTACTTCCCGGACGAGAACCACTGGATACTCAAGCCGGGCAACATCGTCGCCTGGTACGAGACCGTGCTCGCGTTCCTCGGCCACCACGTGCTCGGCCAGGAGTGGAAGCGACCGGAGTCGGTGGCCTGATGACGGACTTCCTGAGGCTCGCCGAGGAGATCGCCCGCGAGGCCGGCGAGATGCTGCTCGCCAAGCGGCCCACGATGTCCCGCGAGGTCGAGACCAAGTCAAGCCCCACCGACGTGGTCACCGCCCTGGACAAGGCGTCGGAGGCGCTCATCCGCGAGCGCATCGCGGCCGCGCGGCCCGGCGACCGCATCCTCGGCGAAGAGCAGGGGGAGGCGCCCGGCGAGTCCGACGTGCGGTGGATCGTCGACCCCATCGACGGCACCGTCAACTTCCTGTACGGCCTGCCCGACTGGGCGGTGTCGATCGCCGTCGAGGTGGCGGGCGAGATCGTGGCCGGCGTGGTGAACGTGCCGGCGCGCGGCGAGGTCTACACCGCCGCGCGCGGCGAGGGCGCCTTCCTCGGCGGCGAGCGGCTGCACTGCAACACCGGGGTGCCGCTGGAGCAGGCGCTGATCGGCACCGGCTTCGGCTACGCCAAGGCCCGCCGCCAGGTGCAGGGCGAGGTGGTGGCCAAGGTGCTGCCGCGCGTCCGCGACATCCGGCGCGGCGGCTCGTGCGCCATCGACATCTGCTCGGTGGCCGCGGGCCGGCTGGACGGCTACTACGAGCGCGGCGTCAACAAGTGGGACTTCGCGGCCGCCGGTCTCGTGGCCACCGAGTCCGGCGCCAGGATCGGCGGGCTGCACGGCGCGCCGATCAGCCCCGAGTTCGCGCTGTGCGCCGCTCCCGGGCTGTTCGAGGACCTGCACGACCTGCTGGCCTCGCTCGACCCGCTGCGCGACGCCTGAGCCGCCGAGCCGGGCACGCGAAACGGCCGGAGCCATGGGGCTCCGGCCGTTTCGCTTCGGCTAGCGGGGCAGTGGGATGCCGTGATCGTCGGCCAGGCGCCGCAGGTCCTCGATCTCGGCGGTGAGGGTGTCGGCGAGGTAGTCGTCGCCGGCGCTGCGGGCCTCCCGCAGGTTCTTGTAAGCCTGGTCGAGGCGGTGTTCGATCGTGGTGGTGAACTCGCCCATCTCACCTACTCTCCGGGGGTCCGTTCCGTGCAAGGGCGAAGCATTGCCATCGTGGGCTGATGCCCGGGCAATGGGTGTCCCGCTGGCATACCCCAGGTCCTCGCCTTCTGAAACATGAATTTCACCAAGCTTCCGTAAGGCGGCCGCACGCCGGCCCTGCCGCGCCCCGCCCGTGGTCCAGAGCGGCCGGAACATGCCTTACCGTGCGCTTATCGAGGCTGTGGCCAGAATGAGTGACCGGAATGGGAGAGAGGTGTACCGAGCGTGCGCGTGCTGGTGGTTGAGGACGAGAAGGTGCTGGCCGACGCGATCGCGACGGGGTTGCGGCGCGAGGCCATGGCGGTCGACGTCGCCTACGACGGCGGCGGGGCGCTGGAGCGTACCTCTTACATCGACTACGACGTGATCGTGCTGGACCGCGACCTGCCGGTCGTGCACGGCGACGAGGTGTGCCGCAGGCTGGTGGAGCAGCGCACGGCCTCGCGCATCCTCATGCTGACCGCCTCCGGCGACGTGGACGACAAGGTGGAGGGCCTCGGCCTGGGCGCCGACGACTACCTGGCCAAGCCGTTCGTGTTCATCGAGCTGGTGGCCCGGGTGCGCGCGCTCGGCCGCCGCTCCGCCCCCGCGCTGCCGCCCGTGCTCGAGCGGGCCGGCATCCGGCTCGACCCCGGCAAGCGGCTGGTGGAGCGCGACGGCAGGGAGGTCGTGCTGACCAAGAAGGAGTTCGCGGTGCTCGAGGAGCTGATGCGGGCCGAGGGCGCCGTGGTCAGCCAGGAGGACCTGCTCGACAAGGCATGGGACGAGAACATCGATCCCTTCACGAACGTCGTCCGGGTGACCATGATGACGCTGCGCAAGAAGCTGGGCGAGCCTCAGGTGATCGAGACCGTGCCCGGGGTTGGGTACAAGTTGTGACGGACAGGCCAGAGCGTGAAACGGCTCCGACGCATCCCATGATCAGCCCGCATTCCGAGCGAAAGGCGACGCGCGTACAGGAGACGCCGCCGCCCCCGACGGGTCCGCCGGTGTGGGACGGCCCCCCTCCGCCCGCGCAGGCGCTCCATCAGCGCTCCACCATGGAACGTGTGAAGGAGCTTCCCGGCAAGGTCAGCATCCGGTGGCGCCTGACCCTCACCTACGGCGCCCTGGTGTTCGCCGCCGCCGTGGCGTTGCTGCTGTCGATGTACGCCATCATCGGCAACGCCATCAGCGAGGCGTGGCCGGCCATCGACCTCGGGCTCGACCCCTTCTCCGACGCGCGCCTGCAGCAGCGCTGGCAGCAGTTCCAGCAGATGGCCATCGACAAGGCCCGCGACGCGCTGCTGTACAGCTCCGTCATGGCGCTGGCGGGCGTGGGCATCCTCGCGCTCATCATCGGCTACTTCGTGGCCGACCGGACGCTGAAGCCCGTCGCGCAGATGACCGCGACGGCCCGGAAGCTCTCGGAGAGCACGCTGGCACACCAGCGCATCGCGCTCGAAGGCCCCAACGACGAGCTGAAGGAGCTGGCCGACACCTTCGACGCCATGCTGACCCGGCTCAACGTCGCCTTCGACACCCAGCGAAGGTTCGTGGCCAACGCCTCCCACGAATTGCGCACGCCGCTCACCATCAACAGGACGGTCCTGGAGATCGCGCTTTCCGATCCGCAGGCGTCCGAGGACCTCAAAGCGCTCGGCCGTACCCTCCTCGAGGTCAACGCGCGTAACGAGAAGCTCATCGAGGGCCTGCTGCTGCTCGCCAGGAGTGAACGCGAACTCGCGGTGCGCAAACCGCTGGACGTCAAGGAGGTCGCGCAGTCGGCGGTCGAACAGGTCACGCCGTTCGCCGAGGAACACGGTGTGAGCGTCGTCACCGATCTGGTCAGCGCGCCTACCGTGGGCGATCCGGTGCTCCTGGAGCGGTCGGTGAGCAACCTGCTCGAGAACGCGGTGAAGTACAACATTCCCGAAAGCGGAAAAGTCTGGATCCGCACGGGAATGGTGGACGGGGCCTTGGTTGTTCAGGTGGCCAACACGGGGCAGCACGTCCCCGCGTACGAGGTGAACAGCCTGTTCGAGCCGTTCAGGAGGCTCCATGCGGATCGGGTGGATTCGGCCAAGGGCGCCGGTCTCGGGTTGTCCATCGTCCGCGCGGTCGTGCAGGCCCACGGCGGGAATGTCGCCGCCGTGCCGCGCGACGGCGGGGGGCTTGTCGTGACCATTCGGCTACCGTCGCGCTGACGCGGAGACGTTCCCGGTGCGTTCGTCCGCGTGTTGTCGCAAGGGGGCGTCTCGTTCTCGCCGTACATGTGGTTGGATGTGCCGTCGAACACGGTGGTGCATGACGCCAAGGCTGTGGGTTTCGCCATATTTGGCTAACCATTGCCGACGGCAGCAGGCCCTGACGTGTTGGGAGGTTCGTCGTCCGTTTCCTCGGGGTACCGATGGGAAATCTCCCCGACGGAACGGGCACAAGATGGGCTTCCTGGACGTTAGAAGACGCGCGACGAGCGCGAAGACATATGGATGAGGGGGATGGAGTAAGCACAATGGCTACCGACTACGACAGCCCGCGCAAGACAGACGACGACCTGGGTGAAGACAGCCTCCAGGAGCTGCAGGCGCGGCGCACCGACAAGTCGTCCGGCAGCATCGACATCGATGAGACCGACCTGGCGGAGTCGCTCGAACTGCCCGGTGCCGACCTGTCGAACGAAGAGCTCTCCCTGCGGGTGATCCCCCGTCAGGCGGACGAGTTCACCTGCTCACGCTGCTTCCTGGTGCACCACCGCAGCCAGCTGGCCTCCGAGAAGAACGGCCAGCAGGTCTGCCGGGAGTGCGCCGCCTGACCACTGGAGCGACCGAGCTTCCGGGTAAGGGGACCGAGGACCACGACAGCCCACGAACCCGAGCGATCGCGACGTCAGTTACGGAGGCAACGCGTGGCCGAACCGGAGAAAGACCGCCAACCGGACGATGAGGTCGCCGGCCCCGACCGCGAGGTCGGCGAGCTCGTCGGCAGGCTCACCGCTCCGGGTGAGCTCGAGCCGGCCGAGCGGCGCAGGCTGCTCGGCCGACTCGCGCAGAAGCTCAGCCAAGGAGCGAAGCGGGCCCGCGCCACCGGCGCCGGCCGCGGCCGCTGGCTGGCCGACGTCTTCCTCAACATCGCGCCGCGCATCCCGATCAGGGACCTGCACACGCTTTCCGAGCATCATCACGGCCTGACCGGCGAACAGCTCGCCGACGACCTGGTGCGCACCGCACAGAAGGCCACGATGACGGTAGGCGCCATCGGCGGAGCACTGGCCGCGGCCGAGTTCGCCGCGCCGCCCCTCCTGCTCTCCGCCCCCGCGCAGCTCGTCGCCGAGACGATCGTCGTCGCGGCCATCGAGGTCAAGCTGCTGGCCGAGCTGCACGAGGTCTACGGCGTCCACGTCCAGGGCTCGGGCACCCAGCGTGCCATCGCCTTCACCGCCGCCTGGGCCAAGCAGCGCGGCATCGACCCCCTCGCGCCCGCGTCCGTCTCCCTGGCGCTCGGCGCGGCCACCAAGACGGCCCTGCGCAACCGCCTCATGCGCACGCTCGGCCGCCATCTCAGCACGTTCGGGCCGTTCCTCACCGGTGCCGTCGCCGGCGGGACGCTCAACCGCATGGCCACGAAGAAACTCGGCGAGGCCATCCGCGCCGACCTGCGCATCAAGGCCCCGCTACCCGAGGCCCCCGCGCCGAAGCCCGTACGCGGCGGGCCGCGCGGCGAGCTGGAGTCCTAGCGCGCGGCCGGTCCCACAACCGGCCTCACACCCCGCCTCGAATCTGGCGTCACATCCGGCCGCCCAGCAGCGGCTTCAGGCGCGGCGCCCCTCTCATCCGGCGGCCTCAGCCGCGGCGCTCGTCGATGACGCGCTTGAGCTTGCCCACCGACCGCTCCAGCGTCTCGGGGTCCACCACCTCGACCTCGACGCTCACGCCCACGGTCTCCTTGACGGCCCTGCGCAGCGCCCGCGCCGCCGCCTCGCGCCCCTCCGCGAACCCGGGCCGCGCCTCGACCCTGACCGTCATCACGTCGAGCCGTTCCGGACGGGTGAGCCTGAGCTGGAAGTGCGGCGACAGGCCCTCGATCCCGAGCACGATCTCCTCGATCTGGGTGGGGAAGACGTTCACGCCGCGCAGGATGATCATGTCGTCGGTGCGGCCCGTCACCTTCTCCATGCGGCGGAACGCGGGCCGCGCGGTGCCGGGCAGCAGCCGGGTCAGGTCGCGGGTGCGGTAGCGGATGACCGGCATGGCCTCCTTGGTGAGGGTGGTGAAGACCAGCTCGCCCTTCTCGCCGGGCTCCACCGGCTCGCCGGTGAACGGGTCGATGATCTCGGGATAGAAGTGGTCCTCCCAGACGTGCAGCCCGTCCTTGGTCTCGACGCACTCGTTGGCCACGCCGGGGCCGATCACCTCCGACAGGCCGTAGACGTCCACCGCGTCGAGGTCGAAGGCGTCCTCGATCTCGGCGCGCATCTTCTCCGTCCACGGCTCGGCGCCGAAGATGCCGACCCGCAGCGAGGTGGCGCGGGGGTCGAGCCCCTGGTTCGCGAACTCGTCCAGCAGGGCCAGCATGTACGACGGCGTCACCATGATGACGTCGGGCTTGAAGTCCTCGATGAGCCGCACCTGCCGGGGCGTCATGCCGCCGGAGACCGGCACCACCGTGCAGCCCAGCCGCTCGGCGCCGTAGTGCGCGCCCAGCCCGCCGGTGAACAGGCCGTAGCCGTAGGCCACGTGCACGATGTCGCCCGGCCGGCCGCCGGAGGCGCGGATCGAGCGGGCCATCACCTCCGACCACACGTCCAGGTCGCGCTTGGTGTAGCCGACCACGGTGGCGCGCCCGGTGGTGCCGCTGGAGGCGTGGATCCGCGCCACCTGCTCGCGGGGCACCGCGAACATGCCGAACGGGTAGCTGCGCCGCAGGTCCTCCTTCGTGGTGAAGGGGAACTTGGCCAGGTCGGCGAGCTCCTTGCAGTCGTTCGGATGCACGCCCGCCGCGTCGAACTTCTCCCGGTAGAGGGGGACGTTGCGATAGGCGTGGTCGAGGGTGTGCCGCAGGCGTTCGAGCTGCAGCGCCGTCAGCTCGTCGCGGGAGACGCGCTCGATGGGGTCGAGCTCGTCGGGTGCGGGGGGTCGTCCCAGTCTCATGTCGGCCGTCTCACTTCAGTTCCCGGCTCCGGCCGCGGAACTCCGCGACCACCTGACCGTCGGGCCTGCGCACGGTGACGTCGTAGACGCCGTTGCGGCCGTAGCGCGTGCGCTCCTCCGCCTCGGCGATCAGTACGTCGCCCGCGTGTGCCGGGGAGACGAAGGTGATCTCCGCCCCCGCCGCCACCGTGACCGGCCCATGGCTGTTGCACGCGCACGCGAACGCGGTGTCGGCCAGCAGGAAGACGTAGCCGCCGTGGCAGATGCCGTGCCCGTTGACCATCTGCGGGGTCACCGTCATGCGGCACACCGCCCGGCCCTCGCCCAGCTCCTCCGGCACGATGCCCAGGGCGGCTGATGCGGTGTCCGCGTCCATCATGCGGCGCGCACTATCCACAACGGTCTCCCTTGTCAACTGACCGAATGTTCGGTAAACCAATCACCGGCGGGACGCGCCTGTCAAGAGCCACCACGCGTGCCCCGGGACAGCCGGGGCGCGAGCGGGAAGAGACTCCTAGGAGCGTGCACGCCGCACCGGACCGACCCGGCCGGAAGCGGTGGTGCCCTGAGCGGGAGGAGACAGCGATGGCGAAGCCGTTCGCCTCGTCGGCGGACCTCGGCGAGAAGCGGCAGTCCCTGGAGATCCTGGCGGACGGCGTGTACGCGCTCACCGCCGAAGGCGACCCCAACGTGGGAGCCATCGAGGGCGAGGACTTCCTCGTCTGCTTCGAGGCCATGGCCACGCCGGTGGCCGCCCGCCGGTGGCTGGCCAGGCTGCGCGAGCACACGGACAAGCCGATCAGGTACCTCGTGCTCTCCCACTACCACGCGGTCAGGGTGCTCGGCGCCTCCGCTTTCGGGGCCGACGTGATCGTCGCGCACGAGAAGACCCGCGAGCTGATCGCCGAGCGCGGCGAGCAGGACTGGGCCAGCGAGTACGCGAGGATGCCCCGCCTGTTCGAAGAGCCCGGCTCGATCCCCGGCCTGACCTGGCCGACGGCGACCTTCAGCGACCGCTTCACCATCGACCTGGGCGGCGGGCGCGGCGACCTGGTCCTGCAGTACTGCGGGCGCGGCCACACCGAGGGCGACCTGGTGGCCTGGCTGCCCGAGCGGCGCGTGCTGTTCGCCGGCGACCTGGTGGAGTCGCAGGCCGCCCTCTACACCGGCGACGCGTTCCACCGCGACTGGGCCTCGTCCACGCTCGACCGGGTGGCCTCGTTCGGGGCCGAGACGCTGGTCGGCGGCAGGGGAGCGGTGGCGCACGGCAAGGACGCCGTTGCGGCGGCCATCGGCCAGACCCGCGACTTCCTGACCGTCATGATGCGCGAGGTGAGCGCCGCCGGGTCGGTGAAGGAGGCGTTCGAGCGCACGCACAAGGCGCTCGCGCCCCGCTACGGCTCCTGGCCGATCTTCGAGCACTGCCTGCCGTTCAACGTCTCGCGGCTGTGGGACGAGCTGCACGGTGTCGAACGGCCCCGCATCTGGACCGCCGAGCGCGACCGGCAGGTCTGGGACGAACTCCAGTCATGAGCGCCGACCCGCAGGTCATCGTGATCGGCGCGGGCCCGGTCGGGCAGACCGCCGCGCTGCTGCTGGCCCGCTGGGGCGTTCAGGTGCTGGTGCTGGACCAGCGGCCTGGGCGGGGGAGCGGCGGGTCGAAGTCGATCTGCCAGCAGCGCGACGTGCTCGACATCTGGGCCGCCGCGGGGGCGCCGCAGATCGCCGAGGAGGGGCTGGCCTGGACCACCGCCCGCACCTACTACCGCGACCGCGAGCTGTTCTCCTGGACGTTCGAGCGCGAGGGGCCGCTGCCGCCGTGCGTGAACATCTCCCAGACCCGCACCGAGCAGATCCTCGACGCCGCGATCGCCGCCCAGCCGCTCATCGAGGTGCGCTGGGGGCACGAGGTGACCGGGCTGACCCAGGACGCCACCGGCGTCACCGTCCACTGCGGGCAGCGGCGGCTGCGCGCGCCGTACGTGCTGGCCTGCGCGGGCGCGCGGGGCCAGGCGGTGCGCGCGGCGCTCGGCGTGGAGTTCACCGGGGAGACCTTCGACGACCAGTTCCTGATCTGCGACATCAAGGCCGATCTGCCGGGCTGGGAGAACGAGCGCCGCTTCTACTTCGACCCCGTGTGGAACCCGGGGCGTCAGGTGCTCATCCACCCGTGCCCCGGGGGCACGTACCGGATCGACTGGCAGATCGCGCCCGACTTCGTCCCCACCGACGCCGACATCGCGCGGAAGATCCGGCAGATCATCGGCGACCGCCCGTACGAGCTGCTGTGGCACAGCACCTACCGCTTCCACGCCCGCCTGGCCTCCTGCATGCGGGTCGGCCGGGTGCTGCTGGCCGGCGACTGCGCGCACCTGGTGGCGCCGTTCGGGGCGCGCGGGCTCAACTCCGGGGTGCCGGACGCCGAGAACGCCGCGTGGAAGCTCGCCTTCGTGCTCAACGGCTGGGCGGGGGACGAGCTGCTGGAGTCCTACCACCTGGAGCGGCACGCCGCCGCGCGGGAGAACCTCGAGGTCACCGGCGCCACCATGCGCTTTCTCGTGCCGAGGACCGTGGAGGAGCGCATGCGGCGGCGGGCCGCGCTGGAGGGCGGGCGCGTGGAGGAGATCGACTCCGGCCGTTTCGCCGAGCCCTTCTGGTACGTGGACTCACCGCTGACCACGCCCGAGCCCTTCCGCCCGTTCGCGGGCCGGCCGCCGAAGGGCAGGTCGTGCCCGCCGGTGCCCGGCGTGATCCTGCCGGATATGGCGCTGCCGGGCGGCAGACTACGCGAGATCACCCGAGACGGATTTCTCGTGCTATTGGGTGATATGTGCAATTCGAGTTTGTTTGCGCAGGTCTTGGGCAAGGTCATTACGGCGCCGCTCGCCGTTCGCGGGCTCGCGGAGATCGATGGGACTGGCTCGCTCGCTGAGAGGCTCGGCGCCGGGCCGGATGAAGCATGGATCATCAGGCCCGACTCCCACATCGCCGCGATCCTCCCCCAGGCGGGCCCGGAGCAGGTAGCGGCCGCTGTTAGCCGCGCGCTAGGCGGCTTTCCTGACATATGACCCCATAGGAGGACTGCGTTGACTGGCCGTAGCTCGTTTCTGATCGTCGCGAACCGATTGCCGGTGGACCGCACGATCGAACCCGACGGAACGGCCTCGTGGCGCAGGAGTCCTGGCGGGCTCGTCACCGCGATCGCGCCGGTGATGCAGCGCCGCCACGGAGCCTGGGCCGGCTGGCACGGTGCACCGGACGAGAAGCTCGAACCCTTCCAGCAGGACGGGATGAACCTCATCCCCATCCCGCTGTCCGCCCGCGAGGTGGAGCTGTACTACGAGGGCTTCTCGAACGCCACTTTGTGGCCGCTCTACCACGACGTCGTGGCGACGCCTGTCTTCGACAGGCAGATGTGGGAGGCGTACCAGTCCGTCAACCAGCGCTTCGCCGAGGCCGCCGCGGAGGCGGCCGAGGAGGGCGCCGTCGTCTGGGTGCAGGACTACCAGCTCCAGCTCGTGCCCGCCATGCTGCGCCGTTTGCGGCCCGACCTGCGCATCGGGTTCTTCTTGCACATCCCCTTCCCGCCCACCGAGCTGTTCTGGCGGCTGCCCTGGCGCAAGGACATCGTCGAAGGATTGCTCGGCGCCGACCTCGTGGGCTTCCAGCTGCCCGGCGGCGCGTCGAACTTCCGCCGGCTGTGCCGCCGGCTGCTCGGGCTGCCGTACAAGGGCAATGAGATCTTTCTGGACGACCGTATCGTCACCACGCAGGCGTTCCCGATCTCGGTGGACTTCGCCCACCTCGACGCGCTCGTCCGCGAGCCGCACATCGTGGCCAGGGCCAAGGAGATCAGGATCGAGCTGGGCGAGCCCGAGCACGTGCTGCTCGGCGTGGACCGCCTCGACTACACCAAGGGCATCGGCCAGCGCCTCGAAGGCTTCGGCGAGCTGCTGAAGGACGGGCGGCTGCGGCCGGGCGAGGCGGTGTTCGTGCAGATCGCCACGCCCAGCAGGGAACGCGTGGACGAGTACCGCAAGCTCCGCGACGACATCGAGCTGCAGGTCGGGCGGATCAACGGCGAGCACGCCCAGCTCGGCTACCAGCCCATCTGGTACTTCCACCAGTCCTACAACCAGGAGGAGCTGGCCGCGCTCTACCTCGCCGCCGACGTCATGGTCGTCACGCCCCTGCGCGACGGGATGAACCTCGTCGCCAAGGAGTACATCTCCTGCCACCACGACCTGCAGGGCGCGCTGGTGCTGAGCGAGTTCACCGGAGCGGCCGACGAGCTGCGGCAGTCGTACCTCGTCAACCCCTACGACGTGGAGGACATCAAGCGGCAGCTGCTGAACGCCATGCGGGCCACGCCGCACGAGCTGGCCCGGCGGATGCGGACGATGCGCCGCCGGGTCGCCACCTACGACGTGGACCGCTGGGCGAACGAGTTCCTCACTGCCCTGGAGTCACCTGCTTCAGCGACTTCCACGCGTCGTAGCGCTTCTTGGCGGTCCGGTTGACCACGATCTGGGCCACCGACATGCCCACCCCCATGACGACGGCGTAGCCGATCGCCTCGCCGAGGCCGACCTCGGGTGACTCGGTGTCGACGGGCGGCTCCTTGCCGGTCGCCTTCGTCCAGGCGAAACCCAGGACCTTGCGGGCCGCCCACGCCGTCACCAGACCCACCAGGCCGCCGATCACGCGCCAGGCGATATCTGGCTTCTCCTCCGCCATGTCGCTCTCCCTTCCCCTTTGTAACGAACACTAGTCTCTACCGCTTGCCGGGCCGCGAAGCCGTACCATAAGGAGGCATGACTCAACAGCGACTACGCCGTCCCTCCATGCCCCAAAAGCCGACTCTCGACGGCTTGGAGCAGGTATGGGTAGCTCGCTGGGACGAAGAGGGCACATACCGCTTCGACCGGTCCGCCTCGCGTGAGCAGATCTACGCGATCGACACGCCGCCCCCGACCGTGTCGGGCTCGCTGCACATCGGTCACATCTTCTCCTACACCCACACCGACATCATGGCGCGCTACCAGCGCATGCTCGGCAAGTCGGTGTTCTACCCGATCGGCTGGGACGACAACGGCCTGCCGACCGAGCGCCGGGTGCAGAACGTCTACGGCGTGCGCTGCGACCCGTCACTGCCCTACGACCCTGACTTCGTGCCGCCGGAAAAGCCCGGCAAGCGGGAGATCTCCATCTCCCGGCGCAACTTCGTGGAGCTGTGCCACAAGCTGACCGCCATCGACGAGCAGGCGTTCGAAGAGGTGTGGAAGCGCATCGGCCTGTCGGTCGACTGGTCGCTGCTCTACACCACGATCAGCGACGAGGCACGGGCGGTCTCGCAGCGGGCGTTCCTGCGCAACCTGCTGCGCGGCGAGGCCTACCTCGCCGAGGCTCCCACGCTGTGGGACGTCACCTTCCGCACCGCGGTCGCCCAGGCCGAGCTGGAGGACCGCGAGTGGCCCGGCGCGTTCCACAAGATCTCCTTCTACGGCGAGAAGGGCTCGGTCTACATCGAGACCACCCGGCCGGAGCTGATCCCCGCCTGCGTGGCGCTGGTGGCCCATCCCGACGACGAGCGTTACAAGGACCTGTTCGGCACCTCCGTGCTGACCCCGATCTTCGGTGTCGAGGTGCCGGTGCTCGCCCACCGCCTGGCCGAGCCCGACAAGGGCACCGGCATCGCGATGATCTGCACCTTCGGCGACGTCACCGACGTCACCTGGTGGCGCGAGCTGCACCTGCCCACCCGCCCGGTCATCGGCTGGGACGGCCGGCTGCTGCCCGAGCCGCCAGAGGGCGTCGACCCGGGGCCGTACAAGGAGCTGGCCGGCAAGACCGTCCACAGCGCCCGCGAGCGCATCGTCGAGATGCTGCGCGAGTCGGGCGACCTGGAGGGCGAGCCCAGGCCGGTCAAGCGCACGGTGAAGTTCTACGAGCGCGGCGACAAGCCCCTTGAGATCGTCACCACCCGCCAGTGGTACATCCGCAACGGCGGGCGCGACGAGGAGCTGCGCCGCCGGCTGCTGGAGCGCGGCCGCGAGCTCCGCTGGCACCCGCCGCACATGCGGGTCCGCTACGACAACTGGGTCGAAGGGCTCACCAGCGACTGGCTGATCTCCCGCCAGCGCTTCTTCGGCGTGCCCTTCCCGGTGTGGTACCCGATCGACGAGAACGGCCAGCCCGTCCACGACGCGCCGATCCTGCCCACCGAGGACATGCTGCCCGTCGACCCGTCCTCCGACGTGCCGCCCGGCTACACCGAGGAGCAGCGCGGCGTGCCCGGCGGGTTCATGGCCGACCCCGACGTCATGGACACCTGGGCCACCTCGTCGCTCACCCCGCAGATCGCCGGGCGCTGGGGCACCGACGACGACCTGTTCAAGCGGGTCTTCCCCGCCGACCTGCGGCCCCAGGCCCACGAGATCATCCGCACCTGGCTGTTCTCGACGGTGGTGAGGTCCCACTACGAGTTCGACCAGGTGCCCTGGAGCGACGTGGCCATCTCGGGGTGGATCCTCGACCCCGACCGCAAGAAGATGTCCAAGTCCAAGGGCAACGTCGTCACACCGCTCGACCTGCTCGACAAGCACGGCTCCGACGCGGTGCGCTACTGGGCGGCCAACGGCCGCTACGGCGTCGACACCGCCTTCGACCCCGGGCAGCTCAAGATCGGGCGGCGGCTCGCCATCAAGATCCTCAACGCCTCGAAGTTCGTGCTCGGCCTGGCCGACAGCGACGGCGAGGTCACCGAGCCGCTCGACCTGTCGATGCTCGCGGCGCTGGCCGACACCGTGCGCGAGGCCACCGAGGCGTTCGAGTCCTACGACCACACCAGGGCCATCGAAGTCGTCGAACGCTTCTTCTGGGCCTTCTGCGACGACTACCTGGAGCTGGTCAAGGCGCGGGCGTACGAGTCGGGTCCCGCCACCGCGTCGGCGCACGCGGCGCTGCGGCAGGCGCTCGACGTGCTGCTGCGGCTGTTCGCGCCGTTCCTGCCGTTCGTCACCGAAGAGGTCTGGTCGTGGTGGCGCGAAGGCTCGGTCCACCGCGCCTCCTGGCCGGTCGCCGAGCGCGGCACCGGCGACCCCGCCGTGCTGGCCGTCGCCTCCGACGTGCTGGCGCAGGTGCGCAAGGCCAAGTCCGAGGCCAAGCTGTCGATGCGCGCCGAGGTGTCGCGGCTGTCGGTGTGGACGCCCGACGTCGAGCTGCTCAAGCAGGCCCAGGACGACGTGTGCGCGGCGGGCAACGTCGAGGAGTTCGTCCTCGACCACGGCGAGCAGCTCAAGGTCGAGGTGGACCTGGCAGCACCCGAGCCCGCCTGACGACGCTCTGACGGACGCCTCGAAGATCGGTGCGGTCCGTCTTGAGGGCCGTCTCAGGTCCCGGTCGCCTCGAAGGACGTCTCCGGCCCCGGCCCGGCTTCTCGCCGGCCGGGGCCGGGGTTTTCGGTGCCGTCTTTGGCGGCGTCCCTGGTGACGTCTCTGGTCACGTCCCTGTGGACCGCGATGAAGAGCGAGTAGGCCGCGCCGTCCGCCGGTGGCGGACGGTCGCGGAAGTCCTCGATCACCTCGCGCAGCCGCCGCCACAGCTCCTGCCGGCCCTCCTCGGTGAGCCTGACTCCGAGCCTGGCGAACTCGCCCTCCGACACGTCGACCAGCCGCACCTCCTCAAGGAACGCGCCGAGCATGGCGCGTTCGCACCGGTCACGCCGCTCTCGCAGACGTCCATCTCCCACGTCTTGCCGGTGGTGCGGTAGGGGATCTCCGTCGAGCCGCGCGGGCCCGGGCGGCGGGGCTCGGCCGCCAGGAACCCCGTCTCCACGAGCTTGCGCACGTGATGCAGCGTCGTGGCGGGGTGCGCGCCGAGACGGCCCGCGATCTCCTTGTTGGTCAGCGCCTCGTCCAGGCAGAGCCGCAGGATGCGCAGGCGCGTCGCGGAGGCCAGCGCGCGGGCCTCCGTCTCGGTGGCGGGGCGGCGTTGGGTGGCCATGGCAGGTCACTCTATTACCGGGTGACTCTCCGCCTATCCCTCCACACCTGAGTGAAGCCGGCATTCCGCTAGCGGTAGTCGCACACCCCCGTCGGGAAGATCTGCTTCAGCCTCGCCCGCTGCTCGGCGGTGGGCTTCCAGGAGCCGTACAGGCCCTTCGCGATCGCCCGCTCGACCGGCTGCAGGCGGCACGTGAAGACGCCGCCCTCGATCGGGCCGCCCGCGACCGTGCGCGAGGTGCCGTACAGGGGGAAACGCTCGGTGCACGCGCCGGGAGCGCGGCGGTCGAGCACGCCGTCCCAGACATGCGGACCCGCGGCGATCTCGGTGCCGTCGGTGGCGAAGCAGCGGTCCACGGCCTTGGGCGGCCTGTTGCCGATCACGCCGCGCGACGGATGCCTGCGGATGTTCGCCATCCACTCGTCGATCACCTTGAGCGCCTCAGGCGTCTGGTCGAACTCGGGTCCGTCAGGACGCGCGTCGGTGAACCAGATCACCTGGTTGCCCGCCTGTCCGTCGTGGTTCAGCATGCGCTTCCTGGCCGCGAACGACTGGTGCGCGTTGTGCATGTCCAGCTCGTCCTCCAGGTAGTGACGCCAGTCGATCACCGGGATGTCGATGTCGCCGCCGAACACCAGGCCGCTGCGGAGCACGTTCCTGATCGCCACCGGGTCGCCGGTGCGGCGCGGCGCCGGGTCGCCCTGGTGGGCGTTGCGCGCGCTCCACGGGTCGACGTCGGCGGGACAGGCCGAGGGCACGAACGGGCAGCCCTCCTGCCCCATGTCCTTCGCCTCCTTCCACGAGCCCACGTGCGCGTTGAGGTCCAGGAACTCCTCCGGCGTCAGCACGCCGTCCCTGAGCGCCTTCAGCCCGTACTGGACGCCCACGTTGTCCCAGGCCGAACGGGCGTAGCCGTGCTCGTCCACGCCGTACACGGTGCGCAGGTCGTCCCAGTGCGTCCACTGCACGGTGTCCTTCACGCCCGGCGGGTCCATGCGCTCCCACTCGGGATCGTTGTTCGAGGTCCACAGCGGGTTCATGGTGAGGGGGTCAGGCCGCGCCAGCCGTTGACGCACTCGTCGGAGCCGGGCTCTCCGGTGTACGGGTTCGCGACCGTGTCGCTCGCGTTCATGCCGATCAGCGCCGTGCGGTCGTCCCACTTCGCCCAGCGCGGACGGGCGTCCATGTAGCGTTCGAGCAGCTCGCAGTCGCCCACGTGGATGGTCTGGGTGACCATGTCCGGATACGAGTACTGCGGGATCGCCGCGTCGATGATCCTGGTGCCGTGGTTCTGGGCGTAGATGTACTGCTGGATCGCACCGCCCGACGCGCCCACGCCCACCGTGTAGAGCGGCGGGCCGTAGCGCTCGATGAAGCGCTCCTTGACCATCAGGGCCGTCTCGCCGCCCAGGATCAGGTTGTAGTGCGTGCTCGTTCGGGTCCCGGACGAGTACATGATCGCGTAGCCCTGGCCGAGCTGGTAGGCGTCCAGCGCGCCGCCGCCGATCGTGCCCTGGTCGTGGCCGATCGCCACACCGCCGTCGAACCGGTAGATCGCCCGGCCCGTCCAGCCGTCCTCCAGCATCGCGATCGAGTACAGGAAGCGGTTGATGACGCCGCGCTCGCGCTTGACGACGAAGTCGACCGTGCGGCCGTCAGGCAGCGTCGTCGTCGCCATGTCGGCGGGCCGCTCCGCGGGCATCGGCTTGAACGTGCCGTCCGTCGAGCGGTACAGCCGGTCGGTCACCGTCGGCGCGAAGCAGTCCTTGCTCCAGCCGCCCTCGACCCGCATGCCCTGGCCGTCCTGGTTGTCGGCGACGGGCGGGCCGAGGCCGCTGCGCTCCGTCTTGCATAAGAACGGGTACTGGTGCGGGCCCGAGAAGATCGGGCCCTCGATGGGGTGGTTGCGTAAGCGGATGCTCGTGCGGTGGCGGCCCGCGACGGCCGTGATCGTGTTCTCCCCGATCCGCAGGCCGGTCACCAGGCCCGTACGGCTCGTGCCGGTACGGGCGAACGCCGCCGTGACGTCCTCCCCGTTGCGCAGCACCCTGACCTTCGTGTCTCCGTGCACCCTGATGAGGGCGTCACCGCCGCTCACCTGGTCGGGGCGGCTGGACAGCACCTCCAGGACCGGCCGGGCGTCGTCGCCCGCCGGCCTCGTGGTGCCGGAGGCGGGGGTGACGGCGGGAGCGGAGGTGGGGGTGGAGGCGGAGGCCGGGGTGGCGGCGAGGCAGGACGCGAGCATGGCGAGGATCACCGGAGCCTTCATGGTCACGACGGTGACACGGCCCCGTCCGGTTGCACAGACCCGATCTTCCCGGCGTGAGGGCCGGGCTCGGGCGCTCGGGGCGCTGGCGGTGCGCCGCGTGCCGCGCGGCCGGCCGCTGGGGCCGGAGACGGTCGTGTGCGCACGTGTGCCGGGGAGCCGGTGGTGTGGTGCGTGTCGCGTGGTCGTGCATGGTGTCGTGTCGGTCGTGGGTGGGCGTGCGTGCCGGGAAACTGGTTCGTGTGCCGCGTGTCGCGCGGTGGCGCAATCGGGCCGTGACCGATGGGGCCGTGGCGGCGTTCCGCGGGCGGATTTCGCTGATAGCGGTGGTGGCGATATCCGCGCGCGTCACGGGCCCGGACATGCCAGTCTGGAACACGTGCTGACCGACCGCCCCACCAAGCTCGTGCCGCCCGTGCTGGCCAGGATGGCCGCATGGTCCGGTTGCCTGATCCTCGTCGGCGTGGTCGTCTACTTCATCGTCCAGGTCATAGCACGCCTGGCGTTCGTGGCGCTGCCCGTGGCGATCGCGCTTCTGCTGACCGCGTTGCTGTTCCCGCTCACCAAGAGCCTGCGCAACGCCGGCATGCGGCCCATTTACGCCACCTGGCTCACCATGCTGGTCGCCCTCGCCGTGCTCGTCGGCACAGGATGGCTGGTCGGAGCGCGGGCGAGCGAGGAGTTCCCCGGCCTGGTCAGCCAGGTCCAGGAGACCGCGAGGACCGTACAGGAGTGGCTGATCACCGGGCCGCTCCACCTCGAAGAGGCGCAGATCACCGACTACGTCGACGAGATCGCCGCCATGGTCAACGAGCAGCGCACCGCCATCACCGGCACCGTGCTGTCCGCGGGCGCGGTCGCCGTCGAGGTGCTCGCGTCCATCGTGCTGCTGCTGTTCGTGACGTTCTTCCTGCTCAAGGACGGCGACCGCATCTGGGTCTGGTTCCTTAAGGCGTTCGGCTCGGTGGCGCCCAGGGTCGATCGCGCCGGCCGGGCCGCCTGGACCACGCTCTCGCACTACGTCCAAGGCACCGTCGCGGTGGCCGCCGTGCACGGGCTCATCATGGGCGTCGTGCTCGCCGGCATGGGCGTGCCGCTGTGGGCGCCGCTCGCGGTGATCATCTTCTTCGCCAGCTTCATCCCCATCGTCGGCATCTTCTTCGCCGGCACCGTCGCCACCCTGGTCACGCTGGGCGCCAAGGGGCTCGTCTACGCGTTGATCTTCCTCGGCATCCTCATCGTGGAGCAGCAGCTGGAAAACCACGTCCTGCAGCCGCTGATCGTGGGCCGGGCGCTGCACTTCCACCCGCTGGCGATCATCCTCGTGCTGTCCGTGGGCGGCGTCCTGGCCGGCATCGCGGGCGCCGCCGTTGCGGTCCCGGTCGCGGCCGTCATCTACCGCGCCCTGCCCGAGCTCCGCCACAAACCGCCGGAGCTACCCCCGGGTCACGACGACCCCACGGCCCCACCAGGCTCGCGCCCACCCGACGACACCCCGGGCCGCCAGGGTGACGGCGGAGGCCGTATCGGCGACGACGACGGCCGGGGCGGCGCCGGTGGCGATGGGGGTCGTCTCGGCGATGACGGCGACGCTTGGAGCCGCTCCGGTGGCGAAGGGGGTCGCTTCGGGGACGACGGCGACGCCTGGGGCCGCCCTGATGACGGTGGCTATGGCGGTCGTGATCGTCACCGCGACGGGGACGGCGCTCGCGGTGGTGGCGACGCTCGTGGCGAGCATCGTGACGGCGGCGATGGCGACGACGGTCGCAGTCCCTGGGGTGACGGGGGCGGTGCTCGTGATGGTGGCGGCGACGCTCGCGACGGCCGTAATGAGGGCAGCCACGCTCAAAACGGCGGCCACGCTCGGGACGGTGGCCGGGCCGGAGATGGCGGGCCTGCTCGAGACGACGGTGGCGCCCAAGACGGTGGCCGGGCCCGAGGCGCAGCCCGCGCACGGGGCGACAACGCTTCGTCCTACGGCGACGACCGCAGCGAAGCAGGACACGACAGTGACCCTGCGCAGGCCGCTGGTGTTGTGCGGGCGGGCGGCCCTGTGTAGGTCGGCCCTGTGTAGGTCGGCCCTGTGTAGGTCGGCGCTGTTGTGCGGGTGGGCGGCCGTGCCCGAGACGCAGCCCGCGCACGGGGCGACAACGCTTCGTCCTACGGCGACGACCGCAGCGACGGTGACCAGGGGTGTGTGGGCTGCCGTGTGTGGTCACCCGTGGGTGGTGAGCGGGGGCTCGGGCGTGGGTGGGCCGGTCGCGTGGTTCGGGTGGTGGCGGTACGGAGTAACCTCATCACCCGTGACGCGTTCCTCCCTCACCACTCCGCCGCCCGGCGCCGAACGCCCGGAGGCGCCGCCGGGGGCGCCCGCGCCGGGCACCGTCCTGGGCTCCCACTACGGCCAGTGTTTCGGATGCGGCAGCGAGCACCCGACGGGCCTGCACCTGAAGGCCAGGACGCCGGACGGCGCGACCGTCGAGGCCGAGTTCACGGTGGGGGAGGCGCATCAGGGCGCGCCGAAGCTGGCGCACGGCGGTGTGCTGGCGGCCGCGATGGACGAGGTCATCGGTATGTCCGTCTACCTGTTCCGCAAGCCTTATGTGACGGGACGGCTGGAGACCGACTACCTCCTCCCCGTTCCCGTGGGCACGACACTCCACCTGCGTGCCTGGTGCAACGGCATCGTGGGCAGGAAGGCGTACCTTGAGGCTGAGGGGCGCATCGGCGCTCCAGACGGACCGGTCGCCGTCCGCGCGGCAGCGCTGTTCATCGAGGTGAACATGGAGCACTTCGCCAAGCACGGCGATCTGGCCGCCATCGAGGTCGAACATCCGGACTACGAGGTGAATCCTTGAGCAGCAGAGTAGAGGTCCTCATCCAGCGGCTCGACAGCGAGCTGCCGTTGCCGTCGTACGCGCACGCGGGCGACGCCGGCGCCGACCTCTACGCGGCCGAGGACGTGGAGCTGAAGCCCGGCGAGCGCGCCGTGGTCGGCACGGGCGTGGCGATCGCGCTGCCCGACGGCTATGCGGCGTTCGTCCATCCGCGGTCCGGCCTGGCGGCCAAGCACGGGGTCACGCTCGTCAACGCGCCCGGCACGGTCGACGCCGGCTACCGGGGCGAGATCAAGGTGACGTTGATCAACACTGACGCCAAGGAGCCGTTCCGGCTGCGCCGGGGCGACCGGGTGGCGCAGCTCGTCGTGCAGCGCGTGGAGCGGGCCGCCTTCTACGAGGTGGAGCGCCTGCCGGGGTCCGTGCGCGGCGCGAACGGGTTCGGGTCCACGGGGCGTTGACCGGTGCGCGCCCGGTGAAGGTCGTCAGACGTACAACGGGCCGTCCGGCCCGATGAACAGGGAGAGTGAGGAACGTGTTCCGACGTCGTCGTCGACGTGAGCAGCCGGAGCCGGTGGTCGAGCAGGAGCCCGCGCCGCCGATGCGCGAGTCCGGCCCGTGGGACGCCGACGAGCCACATCCGGACAACGACCGCATCGACCTGGGCGGTCTGCGGCTGCCGCACAACCCTGACTTCGACGTACGCCTGGCCTCCGTGGGGGACCAGCACGTCGGCGTGGTCGTCCTGTACGACGAGAGCTCGCTGCAGCTGCAGGCGCTGGCCGCGCCGCGCAGCATGACCCTGTGGGACGAGATCAGGATGAAGATCGCCGGCCAGGCGGGCCATCTGCAGGAGCAGGAGGGCCCGTTCGGCACGGAGCTGAGCGGCGAGATGCGGGTCGACGGCGGCAGCAGGCCGGCCCGCTACATCGGCATCGACGGGCCCCGCTGGTTCCTGCTCGCGGTCATCTCGGGCAAGGCGGCGGTCGATGACACGACCGCTGAGGCGTTCCACCAGTTCATCAAGGACGTGGTGGTGGTCAGAGGCGACGAGCCGATGGCGCGGGAGGAGCCGATCCCGCTGCGCCGCCCCAACGACCCGGTCCGGAAGGAGACGGCCGAGCCTTCGAGGTTCAACCCGTACAAGCGCGGGCCGGAAATCAGCGAGATTCGCTAGCGGCGGACCATCACATAGGCTGAGGCATCATGGGTACGGCAGAGCCCCCCAAACGCGGGGGATTGCGCGGGTTCTTCAGCCGGCTGGCCTCCCCCCAGTCAGAGATCGAGGCCCGCGAGCTGCGGGAGGACGCCGACGAGGTCGGCGCCACTCCGATCGTCTCGTGTGGCGGCCGCCGCCGCTTCTGCGTGGCGGGTACGCTACGTACGGTGACACTGCGTCCGAGAGGCGGTGCTCCTGCTCTCGAGGCCGAGCTCTACGACGGGTCCGACGTCATCGACCTGGTCTGGCTCGGCCGCCGCAAGATCGCGGGCATCGAGCCGGGCCGCACGGTCAAGGCCGAGGGCCTGGTCAGCATGCAGGACGGGCGCAAGGTGATGTTCAATCCGCGTTACGAGCTGCGGCCAGGGAGTTGATCAGGTGAGTGCCGAGGCGGAAGAGGTCGCCCACGACACGGTGGAAGCGGCGGTCCGAGCACAGCTGGCGAAGGCGCTCGGCGGTGTCCGGGGCATCGTGGAGGCGGCGGTGCCGACGATCGCGTTCACGCTGTCGTGGATCTTCAGCGAGGATCTGAAGCTGTCGCTGATCGTCAGCATCTCGCTGTCGGTGTTGTTGCTGCTCGTACGGGTGCTGCAGCGGTCCACGCCGCAGTTCGTGATCAACAGTTTGATCGGCATCGCGATCGGCGCGTTCTTCGCCAGCCGTACGGGTGACGCGAAGGACTACTTCCTGCCCGGCATCCTCTACAACGCCGGTTACGCCGTGGCGATGCTGATCTCCATCGTCACCCGCTGGCCGGTCGTGGGCTTCCTCATCGGCTCGGTCACGGGCGATCCGACGGGCTGGCACAAGGACCCGGGCATCGTGAAGCTGTGCACGCGGCTGACCTGGCTGCTGATGCTGCCGTGCGCGGTCCGGGTGGCCGTGCAGGGGCCGGTCTACCTGTTCGGCGGCGGTGACCAGGCGGTCGCCGCGCTCGGCTTCGCCAAGATCATCATGGGGTGGCCGTTGCAGGTGGCGGCGCTGGCGGCCATGGTGTGGGTGCTCGGCCGCGGCCGCACCCCGGTCAAGCCTCCGGTCGCCCCTGCCTGAACTCGCTTGAACTCGCCTGAACCCGTCAGAACTCGCCGGAACCGGGCTGCATCCGTTCGCGCCCGCCCGGTTCCGCCTGCGGCTGACGAGTGCGGCCCGTATCCCGCCCGAGTGGAGGACCGGCGGGGTGCGGGCCGCGCCCGTGCGTGCGGGGATGTGCCTGGGGTGGCTGGAGCGTGGCGAGGTCTCGTCGTCATCGGTGGCCGGCACGTTGCAGCGCGTGCCTCCGCCCCGCCCGCTCACAGGTAAAGATCTCCGGGCGGAACGCTGAACCAGTCGATCCACACGCAGGGGTACAAGCCTGGCGAACAATCACCTCTTACTTGTCGGGGGACCGCCATGTACAGATGCCTCATCGCCGCCGTCACCATGACCGCGACCGCGCTGCTCCTCTCCGCCACGCCCGCGATCGCGGACGGCTTCTGGGGACCGAGCCGCGTGTGCGGGAAGGAGGTCACGGGCGTTCTCGATCTGAAGCCGCTCACGATCTGGAGCACTGACGGCGGGTGCGCGAAGGTGGTGTTCAAGCGCAAGCACCACCACCACAAGCACTTCCGCCTGTTCTGAGCGGCGGGCCCTGATCGAGGGCCCGCGCGGCTCAGTGCTGCGACAGGAGGTGGGCCAGCTCCTGCTCCACCTCCTGGTTGGCGACGAACAGCAGCTCGTCTCCCGCCTCCAGCGGGTCGTCGGCGGTCGGCACCAGCACGCGGCCCTCGCGCAGGATCGCCACCAGCGCCGAGTCGGCGGGCCACGGCACCGCGCCCGCCCGCTGCCCCACCACCGGCGCGTCCTCGGCCAGCGTGAGCTCGACCAGGTTGGCCTGCCCCTGGCGGAACGTCATCAGCCGCACCAGGTCGCCGACGCTCACCGCCTCCTCCACCAGGGCGCTGAGCAGGCGCGGCGTCGAGACCGCGACGTCGACGCCCCACGACTCGTTGAACAGCCACTCGTTGTTGGGGTGGTTGATGCGGGCGACCACCCGCGGCACGCCGTACTCGGTCTTGGCCAGCAGCGACACCACGAGGTTGACCTTGTCGTCACCGGAGGCGGCCACCACGACGTGGCAGTTGTTGAGCCCCGCCTCGTCGAGCGAGGCGATCTCGCAGGCGTCGGCGAGCAGCCACTCCGCCCGCGGCACGCTGTCGATCTTGATGGCGTGGGGGTCGCTGTCGATGAGCAGCACCTCGTGGCCGTTCTCCAGCAGCTCGGCCGCGATGGAGCGGCCCACGGCGCCGGCTCCGGCGATGGCGACGCGCATCACTCATCCCCTTCCGGTGCGGCGGCGAGCACCTTGTTGATGCGATCCATGTCCGACTCGGCGGCGATCACGTGGAGCACGTCGCCCTCCTGCACCACGGTCTCGGGGGAGATGGTCACGGCCTCGCCCATGCGGTTGATGAACGCGGCGCGGGTGCGGGCGCGCTCCTCCAGGTCGGTGACGCGGGTGCCGATCCACGCGGGGTTGACGACGACCTCGGCCAGGACGACGGTGCCGGTCGGGTCGCGCCACAGCGGCTCGGCGCCCTCGGGCAGGATGCGGCGCATGATCTGGTCGGCCGTCCAGCGGACGGTGGCCACGGTCGGGATGCCGAGCCGCTGGTAGACCTCGGCGCGACGGGGGTCGTAGATGCGGGCCACGACGTTGTCGACGCCGAAGGTCTCGCGGGCGACACGCGCGGAGATGATGTTGGAGTTGTCTCCGCTGGAGACCGCGACGTACGCGGCGGCGGACTCGATGCCGGCCTCGGTGAGCACGCCGCGATCGAACCCGATGCCGGTCACCCGGCGCCCGCGGAACCCGGCACGCAGCCGCCGGAACGCCTGCGGGTCGCGATCGATGATGGCCACGGAATGCCCGCTGTCTTCGAGGATGTGGGCAAGGGTCGATCCGACCCGGCCACACCCCATGATCACAATATGCATGTCCCCCCGCATCTACGCGGTCGGCCGGTTGCTCGACACCAGTATGGCCCTCGGGGGGAGCACCTCGGGCCGGGCACCTGCCTAGGGCTAGCATCTCGTTACGTGGCGAAGGTAACGGATCTTGTCAAACGCTTGCTCGTGGGGCGCGCCCTGCGCAGCGGGCAGCTCCACGAGCAACTTCTCCCGAAACGGATCGCGCTACCCGTCTTCGCGAGCGACGCCCTTTCGTCGGTCGCCTACGCGCCACAAGAGATTCTCGTCATCCTCTCCCTGGCGGGGGTCTCGTTCTATTCCTACAGCCCGTGGGTCGCCGCCGCGGTCGTGGTCGTGATGATCACGGTGGTGGCGTCGTACCGGCAGAACGTCCACGCCTACCCCAGCGGCGGCGGCGACTACGAGGTGGCCACCACGAACCTCGGCAGGAACGCCGGGCTCACCGTGGCCAGCGCCCTCATGGTCGACTACGTGCTGACCGTCGCGGTGTCCGTCGCCAACGGCGTCGACTACGTCGGCGCGACCCTGCCGTTCGTGGCCCAGCACAAGCCCGCCGTCGCCATCGCCATCGTCGTCCTGCTCACCATGGTCAACCTGCGCGGCGTCCGCGAGTCCGGCGCCGCCTTCGCCATCCCCACGTACGCGTTCATGGCCGCCATCCTGCTCCTGCTCGTCTGGGGCGGGTTCCGCACGCTGCTGCTGCACGAGCAGCTCGAGGCTCCGAGCGCGCACTTCACGGTACGGCCCGAGCAGACCGAGCTGACCGCCTTCGCCGCCGCGTTCCTGGTGCTGCGCGCGTTCTCGACCGGATGCGCGGCGCTGACCGGCGTCGAGGCCATCAGCAACGGCGTGCCCGCCTTCCGCAAGCCCAAGAGCAAGAACGCGGCCTCCACGCTGCTGATGATGGGCCTCATCGCGATCACCATGTTCAGCGGCATCGTCGCGCTCGGCCTGGCCTCGGGGGTGAAGTTCGCCGAGCCGTCGGTCGTGGCCGAGGACCTGCTCAAGCCGGACGGCACGCCGGTCGGCCCCGGCTACCACCAGCAGCCGATCATCGCCCAGGTGGCCGACGCGGTGTTCGGCGGCGGGTCGCTGCCGTTCGTGGTGATCTCGGCGGTGACGGCGCTGATCCTGTTCTTCGCCGCCAACACCGCGTTCAACGGCTTCCCGGTGCTCGGCTCGATCCTGGCCCAGGATCGCTTCCTGCCGCGCCAGCTGCACACCCGCGGCGACCGGCTGGCCTTCTCCAACGGCATCATCATCCTGGCGCTGGGCGCCTGCCTGCTGCTGTGGGGTTTCCAGGCCGACGTCAGCCGGCTGCTGAACCTCTACATCGTCGGCGTGTTCGTCTCGTTCACGCTCAGCCAGACCGGCATGGTCGTCCACTGGACCCGCCATCTGAAGACCGAGACCGATCCGGGCGTCCGCCATCAGATGCACCGCTCGCGGGTGATCAACTTCGTCGGCGCGGTCATGACCGGCCTCGTGCTGATCGTCGTGCTGCTGACGAAGTTCCTGGTCGGCGCGTGGATCGTGGTGATCGCGATGCCGGTGCTCTTCCTCATGATGAAGGGCATCAGGCGCCACTACGACAACGTGGCGGCCGAGCTGGAGATCACCGAGGACTACGACGCGTCCATGCTGCCCGCGCGCAACCACGCGATCGTCCTCGTCTCCAAGATCCACAAGCCGACCATGCGCGCGCTCGCCTACGCCCGCGCCACCCGGCCGTCCACGCTGGAGGCGGTCACGGTCGGCGTCGAGGGGGAGGAGGCGCGCAAGCTGCAGGAGGAGTGGGAGCGGCGCGGCATCCCGGTGCCGCTGAAGATGCTCGACTCGCCGTACCGGGAGATCACCCAGCCCGTCCTCGACTACGTCAAGACTCTGCGCAGGCGCTCGCCGCGCGACGTGGTGACGGTCTTCATCCCCGAGTACGTCGTCGGCCACTGGTGGGAGCACCTGCTGCACAACCAGAGCGCGCTGCGGCTGAAGGCGCGCCTGCTGTTCAAGCCCGGCGTCATGGTGACCAGCGTGCCCTGGCAGCTCCACTCCTCCGACCGGCTCATCGGCAGGCCGGAGCAGTACGCGCCGGGCGCGGTGCGGCGGCCGGGGAGCAGGACGCGGGGGGACCGGGAGAAGAGCCCTAGCTGAGCAGGGCGCGCAGCCGCCGGGTGTCGCCCGCGTCCCAGCCGGGCGGCGGGGCGACGGCGGCCCAGGCGTCCGCGATGTTCGCGCCGTAGCGGTGGCCGTGGCCCGCGGGCACCTCGAGCGCGGTCGTCATGTCCACCAGCACCTGCCAGAACGTCACCAGCGGAAACCAGTTCATCTCCGGGTTGACGCCGGGACCGCGCCTGCCCTCCAGCCAGGCGGGACGGTCGTAGATGAGCTCCGGCGACCACCACACGACCGGGTCGGTGGCGTTCTGCAGGTAGACCACGCGCGGGTGGCGCCACGGGGCCGCCGGCGTGGACAGGTCGCCGGGCTGCTGGGCGAACCTGGCCGTCTCGCCGTCGTCGTAGACCGGCCGCCACACGGGGCTCCCCGGCTCGCGCTCGCTCGTCAGGCGGTGCCAGATGCGGTTGGCGTTGGGCGGGCCCACGAACATCGCGCCGTCCGCCTTCGCCACGAGGTCGTCCAGGTCGCGGAAGCTCTCCTCCATCTGGTACGAGCCCAGGCTCTCGCCCGACAGCAGCAGCTTGGGCCGCTTGCCCGCGGGCAGCAGCGCCCACCGCGCGCGCACCGCGTCGAACAGCGCCCGCCCCGCGGCCGCCGCCCGATCCCGGTCGAGCAGGAACGACGCCCAGCTCGGCAGGTACGAGTACTGCATCGCGACCATGGCCGAGCTGCCGTTGTACATGTACTCCAGCGCGTCGGGGATGCGCGGATCGACCCATCCGGTGCCGGTGGTGCCCAGCACGGCCAGCACCCTGCGGCCGAACGCGCCCGTGCGCTCCAGCTCGCGCACCGCCAGGTCCGCCTGCGCGGTCAGCGACGAGGCGCTCTCCAGGCCGACGTACACCCTGATCGGCTGGACGGCGGGCTTGCCCGAGAAGGCCGACAGCTGCGACGGGGTGGCGGCCGATGCGGTGAAGCGGCGTCCCTCGCGGCCCAGCGACTCCCACGAGACGAGCGAGCCGGGGCCGCCGGAGACGTAGGCGGAGGTGGGCCTGCGCACGCCCGGGTGGGTGCCCTCGTTCGCCACGGAGGAGATGTCGTTGATCCGCGCCACGAACGCGTTGAACAGCACGTCGTTGGCGAACAAGGTGACCGCGAGGCCGATCGCGATCGCGCCGGCGACGTGGCCGAGGTAGGGCGGGACGAAGCGGTCGAGCCAGGCGTTGAGCTTCCGCCCGGCCAGCCGGACGAGCCTGGCCAGCAGCAGGGCGAGGAGGAAGAGCACGACCGTGAGCGCGAAGATCACCGGCGGGAACCAGGTGATGCGGGTGTCCATGCCCATGAGCGCCCGCAGGTCGCGCTGCCAGTCGTAGCTGTACCAGAGCGTCACCGCCGACAGCGCGGCGCAGCCCGCCAGCATGACCCGCCAGATGATGCGCCGCGCCCGCTCGGGCGGCCGGTAGCGGATCAGCGCCCGGCCGAGCGCCCCCAGCGCGGCGCCCACGGCGTAGCCGAGTATCGCGGTGACCGCGCCCATCACGCCTTGGTAGAACCACGGCCTGGGCAGCAGTGACGGCGTCAGCGATGCGCAGGCGAACAGCGTGCCCAGCAGAGTGCCGCCGAAGCCGAGCCTCCGCCGTACCACTCTGTCCATGAGCATCTACAGTAGGCGCTCGCACCAGGTCGGGACGCTGCGGGCCTGGGCATAGGCTGTCCCCTGTGGAACAGGCAACTCTCGAGCTGACGGTAGGTCCGGTCGCCCACGGCGGCTGGTGTGTGGCGCGCCATGAGGGGCGCGTCGTGTTCGTACGGCACGCGCTGCCGGGCGAGCGGGTGATCGCCGCCGTCACCGAGGAGACCTCCCGCTTCCTGCGGGCCGACGCGATCGAGGTCATCGAGGCCTCGCCCGATCGCGTGGTGCCGCCCTGCCCCTACGCGGGTCCCGGGCGCTGCGGCGGCTGCGACTGGCAGCACGCCACCCTCGACGCGCAGCGCAGGCTCAAGGCCCAGGTCGTGGCCGAGCAGCTGCGCCGGCTCGCGGGCATCGAGCGCGAGGTCGTCGTCGAGGAGGTGCCGGGGGCCAAGGACGGGCTCGGCTGGCGCACGCGCGTGCAGTTCGCCGCCACCCCGTCCGGCGAGCTGGGCTTCCGCAAGCACCGCTCACACGACATCCAGGTGGTCGACGCCTGCCTGATCGCCCACCCCGAGGTGGAGGCCGTGGGCGCGCAGGACCACCGGTGGCCGGGCGCCGCCGTGGTCGAGGTCATCGCCTCGTCGGGCGGCCAGCGCGCCGTCGTGGTCGCGCCCAGGCCGCGCCGCAGCGTGCCCGTGCCCGAGCTCGACGCGCCCGCCTCCATCCTGCTCGACCAGGGCAGGGGCCGCACGGTCGCGCGGCGCGGCTCGGGGGTGCTGCACGAGCAGGTGGGCGACCGCGAGTTCCGGGTGGCGGGCAGCGGCTTCTGGCAGGTGCACCCGGGGGCGGCCGAGACGCTGCTCGACGCGGTGCTCGCCTACGCCGCGCCGGAGCCGGGGGAGTGGGCGCTCGACCTCTACTGCGGGGTGGGACTGTTCGCCGCGGGTCTCGCCGAGGCCGTGGGCCCCGAGGGCGCGGTGTTCGGGCTGGAGTCGGAGGCGGCCGCCGTCCGCGACGCCCGCGCCAACCTGCGCGACCTGCCGCAGGCGCGCGTCGAGCGCGGCCGGGTCGAGGAGGCGCTCGACCGTTTCCAGATCGAGCGGGCCGACGTCGTCGTGGTGGACCCGCCGCGCGCCGGGCTCGGCCGCGAGGTGGTCGAGCGGGTCAGCGCGCTGGAGCCCTCGCGCATCGTGTACGTCTCCTGCGACCCCGCCACGCTCGCCCGCGACCTGGCCTGGTTCCGCGACCGCGGCTATCCCCTGTCCGACCTGCGGGCCTTCGACGCCTTTCCGATGACCCACCACGTGGAGTGCGTGGCGCTGCTCGTGCGCGAGAGCTGATCGTTGGTACGAAGAGCGCCGCGTCGATGTGACGCAGATCTCAATGCACGATCTCACGGCCCTCGCGCCTTCTGGCGCGAGGGTCGATTCGTCCGTGCCCATAGGGGATTCGGTACGGCCGGATGGACCTGTACAGACGCCTCACGGTTCACTTTGGTTTACCGGTTTTCGTGCCGAATGTCTCCGTTCGGATGACAAATCGGTATCGGTCCCGACAGAATGCGGTGCCATCCAGCGTCTACCGCAACTGGAGGAAACCCCCTATGCGTAGACCCCTTGGGGTACTCGCCGCAGCCGTCAGCCTGGCAGCGATCGCCACGCCACTCAGCGCGGCGTCGGCTTCCGCGGCCACGGAGGCGGCACGGTGCCGCGTGAGCGTGGCCAAACCGCGCGTCACCGAGGCACTGAAGATCCAGTCCCGGGCGGTCCGCAGCGGCTGCTCCGACGACGCGCTCCTGCGCATCCGCATCAAGCGGGCCGTTCCCGGCCGTGACCCGGTCGTCAAGAGCGGCGCCACCAGGACCGGCCGCATCACGCTCGCGCTGCCCTGCAAGGCGGGTACGTATTACGCGGTCGCCACCGACTACCGGGGGCGCACCGCGAAGTCCAAGGCGGTCAAGCTCACCTGCACCCCCGCCACCGGCACCCCGGCTCCCGCGCCCACCAAGCCCGGCACCCCGCCGGCGAACCCCGGCACGCCGCCGCCCGCCAACGGCAGCGGCACCGTCGGCACCGCCGAGGAGAACGAGGTCGTCCGCCTGGTCAACGCCGAGCGCGCCAAGGGCGGCTGCAAGCCGCTCAAGCACGACGCGCAGCTCCACGCCGCCGCGTACGGCCACTCCGCCGACATGGCCGCGAAGAACTACTTCGACCACACCTCCAAGGACGGCCGCTCGTTCATGGACCGTATCCGGGCGGCCGGCTTCACCGGCGGCAACGCCTGGGCCGAGAACATCGCCATGGGCCAGCGCACGCCCGCCGAGGTGATGAAGTCCTGGATGAACAGCTCCGGGCACCGCGCCAACATCATGAACTGCCGGTACACGCTCATCGGCGTCGGCGCGGCCAAGAACTCCAAGGGCCAGATCTACTGGACCCAGGACTTCGCCGCCCGCTGATCCCCCGCACCACGGCCTCGCCAGGAGGGCCGGCGGCGCTCGTGGCGGGGAAGGGGAGGCCGCGCCTCCACCCTTCCCCGCCACGACGCGAAGCCCTCCGCCGGTCGGAGCGGGGCGCCCGTCCTGCGGGGAGGGCGCGGCTCAGCCCATCTCTTCGAGCTTGCGTCCCTTGGTCTCCTTGACCCACTTGCCGACGAACAGGAACGACAGGGCCGCGAACAGCGCGTACATGGCGTACGTGAGCGGCAGGTTCCACTCGGCGAGCGCCGGGAACGTCACCGTGATCGCCCAGTTGGCGATCCACTGGGCCGCGGCGGCGACGCCCAGGGCGGCGGCGCGGATGCGGTTCGGGAACATCTCGCCGAGCAGCACCCAGACCACGACACCCCACGACAGCGCGAAGAACAGCACGAACACGTTGGCCGCGACGAGCGCGATCGCACCCTGCGGATCCGGCAGCGAGACCGACTCGCCCTCGCCCTGCGCGAAGCTGAACGCCCACGCGGCCGTGGCCAGCGAGATCGCCATGCCGGCCGAGCCGATCAGCAGCAGCGGCTTGCGCCCGATCTTGTCCACCAGCGAGATCGCGATGAACGTGCCGATGATGTTGATGATCGAGCTGGAGAAGCTGATCAGCAGCGAGTCGCTCTGGTTGATGCCGACCGACTGCCACAGCACGGACGAGTAGTAGAAGATCACGTTGATGCCGACGAACTGCTGGAAGACGGAGAGCGCGATGCCGATCCAGACGATCGGCAGCAGTCCCAGCGCCTTGCCGCGCAGGTCCTTCAGCCCGGGAACGCGTTCTGTGCGCAGCACGTGCTGGATCTCCGCGATGCGCTCGTCGAGGTCGGTGTCCTCACTTTCGATCTCGGCCAGTACCTGGCGGGCCCGGGCCGTACGTCCCGACATGACGAGATAGCGCGGCGACTCGGGGATGGTCGAGGCGAACAGCAGGAACAGCAGCGCCGGCACCAGGCAGGCGCCCAGCATCCACTGCCATGCCTGCAGCATCCAGATGTGGTTGTTCACATCGTCGCCCGCCACCCGCGCGAACACGTAGTTGACCAGCTGCGAGACCGCGATGCCGAGCACGATGGCGAGCTGCTGGAACGAGCCCAGCCTGCCCCGGTAGGCGGGCGGGGCCACCTCCGCGATGTACGCGGGCCCCAGCACCGACGCCATGCCGATCGCAAAGCCCGCGACCACCCGCCAGAACGCCAGGTCGTACACCGAGAACGGCAGCATCTGCCCGATCGAGCTGACCGAGAACAGCAGCGCCGCGACCTGCATGGACCGCGTACGCCCCCACCTGTCGGCCAGCCCGCCGCCCGCCCAGGCGCCCATGGCGGACCCCAGCAGCGCGATCGCCACCACGAAGCCGATCTCGACCGGACCCACCTGGAAGTAGCGCTGGATCCCGACGACCGCGCCGTTGATGACGGAACTGTCGTAACCGAAGAGGAACCCACCGATGGCCGCCGCCGCGGTGATGAAGACCACGTGCCCCAAGTGCTCATGATGGGTGTATCGAGTAGCCATGCAGGTCCTTCCCCCTGAATGGTCCCGAACTACCCTCTGATCACCGACGTATTCGGAGCGCGATCAGAACGGGCCCGCGGCGGCGCGCGGCAGGGCCGGAGATGCCGTGCACGCCGGGCGGGCGGCCGCGCGGAAACGGACGCGTGCGTGCCCTGAGAGCGGAAGGACGCGGGGGCGGCTCCCGCACCCGCTCGGGGACGCGCGCGGGAGTGACACCACACCATGACGAGCGCCGGCGGCGCGCTCACGGGCACGGAAGACCGCCACGGGCAGCGGATCGATCACCGGGCACGTGAGGGGCGCCGGGCACGGGGAATCCGGCCGCCGGCCGTTACGAGACGTGCGGCAGCACCTCGGCGGCGATCAGCTCCAGGTGCTCCAGGTCATGCAGGTCGAGAATCTGCAGGTAGAGCCGCTCGGCACCCAGCTCGGCGAACGTGCCGATCTTCTCCAGCACCTCGCCAGGGGTGCCGCCGAGCCCGGCTTCACGCAGCTTGTCGGGGTTCTCGCCGATGGCCGCGCACCGGCGCTCGTACTCGGCCTTGTCGGCGCCGACGACGGTGGTCTGCGCCGCGGACAGCCGCACGCTGCGCCCGGTCGCCTCGCACGCCTTCCGCACGCGGTCGAACGCCTCGCCGGTCTCGGCCGGCGAGCGGAACGGCACGTTGTACTCGTCGGCGTACGCGGCCACCAGCCGCGGCGTGCGCTTGGCCCCGGTGCCGCCGATGATCACCGGCGGGCGCGGGCGCTGGGCCGGCTTGGGCAGCGCGGGAGAGTCGGCCAGGCGGTAGTAGCTCCCCTCGAAGGAGTACGACTTCTCCGCCGTCCACAGACCGGTGATGATCTCCAGCTGCTCCTCGAAGCGGCCGAACCGCTCGTTGACGGGCGGGAACGGGATGCCGTACGCCGAGTGCTCCTGGTCGTACCAGCCGGTGCCGAAGCCCAGCTCGACCCGGCCGCCGCTCATCTGATCGACCTGCGCCACGCTGATGGCGAGCGGGCCGGGCAGCCGGAACGTGGCCGGCGAGACCAGCGTGCCCAGCCGGATGGTGGAGGTCTCGCGGGCCAGGCCGGCAAGGGTGATCCAGGCGTCGGTGGAGCCGGGACCCGGGTCGCCGGGACCGATGCGCTGGTAATGGTCGGACCGGAAGAACGCGTCGAAGCCCAGCCGCTCGCTGGTCTGGGCCACGGAGAGCAGGTCGTCATAGGTGGCGCCCTGCTGGGGCTCGGTGAAGATCCGCAGCTTCATGACCACATTATCCGCACACAACGGACGTGAACCGGAAAAGGGCCGCGCCACGCCGTACGTGCTTGCTAACGTTCAGCGGCAGCGACGAATCGTAGCCGAACGACCACACGGGGTTGCCCATGTCTCGGCACAGGAGGGAGCCGGGCACGCTCCCGCGCCCGCTCGCCGTTCTCGGGGCGATCGCCCTGGCCGCCGGCACCGCCGCGGCGATCCGCATGCTCCCGGCGGACGCGGAGCCGCGGCCCGCCCGCCCGCCGGCCGCCAAGCCGGTCGCCACCCAGGTCGAGCGGCAGCCCCGGAAGGAGCCGTTCACGGGGTTCGTGGCCTTCGCCGACGCCGCCCGCTCGCCCGCGCTCGACCTGGCGGCCGGCTCCCGCCGCACCGGCGTCCGCTACTACGCGCTCGGCCACGTCGTGGCGGCCACCGGCGCCTGCGCCCCCGCCTGGGCGCCCGCTCCCACCGGCTCCGGCGCCACCCTGCCCCCGATCGCCATCCCGGACGCGCCGCGCGAGGCCGCCGGCTCGGCGGCGACTCCCGGCGGCGAGCCGGATGCGGCCTCCGGCGGCGCATCGCGGGCGGACTCCGGCGGGACGGCGGCGACCCCGACCGGGCGGGCCGGCGTGCCGGAGAGCGGCCGCACCGGGCGTCAGGGGAAGGGCTCGGGCGGCCTGGCGGAGCGCGTGCGCAGGCTGCGCGCGGCGGGCGGGGACGCGATGCCGGTGTTCGGCGGCCCGCGCGGCGTGGACCTGGCCGCCTCCTGCACACGGCCGGGCGCGCTCGCCGCCGCCTACCGCCGCGTCCTGCGGGCGTTCGACGCCACCGCCGCCGACTTCGAGATCCGCGACAGCGCCGACCGCGCCGCCGTGCTGCGCAGGGCCCGCGCCATCGCGGCCGTGCAGCGCGAGCGGCCGCTGCGGGTCAGCTTCACGCTCCCGCTGGGCCGCGACGGCCTGTCGGCGCAGGACGTCGCCATGCTGCGGGCCACCCGCAAGGCGGGCGCGCAGGTGAGCACGGTCAACCTGCTGGCCCCCATCGAGCCGCGCGCCACGTCGCCGGGCGGCCGGCTGGACCTGGTGGCGGTGCGGGTGCACAAGGCGGCGGGCCGGCTCGCCCAGGTCCACGGCCTGCCGGGCGCGGACGAGGCGTACCCGCTCCTCGCGCTCACCCCGTTGCCGGCGAGCGCGGACGACCTCACCGTCCAGGACGCGTGGCGGCTGGTCGCGTACGCCACCCGCCACCGCCTGGCCTGGCTGTCGGTGCGTGGAACCCCCCTGAAACCGGGCGTAGCGCGCGTTCTTTGGCATACACCGTCTAATAGATAAGATTTCGCTGACCTGGGAGGTTCCCGGGGGACTGTCGGGCAGCAGGGGAGGGACGTGATGAGCGCACGTCCCGAGACCGCGAAGAAGATCCTGCTGTACTGGATGGACGGCAGCATCGTGCTGCTCTGCCTGGCCTTCGCCGTTTCCACGGCGGCCGCCATGGCCGAAGGCTCGCTCGACGTCCTGCGCGGGGCGGCGACCTTGGTGCTCCTGGTGCCGTACGCCGTGCTCTTCGCCCTCGTCCTGCACGACGGCTTCGACGAGCCACGCAAGCCCACCCTCAAGCTGATGGTGTCGGCCCTGCTGGGCGTCGCGCTGCTCGTGCTCATCCCCCGCGAGGCCGTGAGCGGCGGCATGTGGGTGGACACCGCGACGCTCTGGCTGTCGCTGGCGGCGCTCTACCTCCGGCCGCGCAACACGTTCCTGCTGGCGGCGGTGGTCGTCGCGGCGATCACCGGCTACGTGGTGCTGGTCACCGGCAGTGCGTGGCCCGGCGTGCTGCTCGGCACGGCGCTGGCGGCCGCGGCGGTGATCGCGGCCATGCTGGTGTGGCGGTGGCTGTGGTGGGTGATCAGGGACGCCCACCGGGGCAGGGAGGCCAGGGCCAGGCTCGCGGTGGCCGAGGAGCGGCTGCGCTTCGCCCGCGACCTGCACGACCTGCTCGGCCACAGCCTGTCGGTCATCACGCTGAAGAGCGAGCTGGCCGCCAAACTCGCCACCAAGGACCCCGGCAGGGCCGAGACCGAGATGGCGGAGGTGCGCGCGCTCGCCGTCGATTCGCTGTTCGAGGTGCAGCAGGCCGTGCACGGCTACCAGACGCTCGACCTGGACGAGGAGCTGGCGGGCGTGCGGGCGGCGCTGGAGGCGGCCGGCGCCACCTGCGTGATCGAGGCCAGGACCGACAACCTGTCGCCGGCCGCGCGGACGCTGCTGGCCTGGGCCGTGCGCGAGGGCGGCACGAACGTCCTCAAGCACAGCGCGGCCACGCGCTGCGTGATCAAGATCGACGCGGGTGTGCTGGAGATGGTGAACGACGGAGTGACGGCATCTCCGGCGCAGGCCGGCAGCGGCCTGCGCGGCCTGTCGGAGCGGCTGGTCGCGGCGGGCGGCTCGTTCACCGCCCGGCCCACCCCTGACGGCGGGTTCGTGCTGCGGGCGGTGGTGCCGGCGTGAACGCCATCGGCCGCATCACGAACGTCATCGACCGCGTGAAGAACGCGGACCGGCTGACCAAGGTCCGCTGGCTGATCGTCTACTGCACCGACATCATCCTGATCATCCCCTGCATCGGCTACGTCGTCTTCTACCTGCTCCTGGACGAGGGCATGTGGTGGCCGCCGGTCGTGCTCGGCGCGGTGGCGCTGACGGTCTTCATCGCGCTCGGCACCCGGCCGTACCGGATCGCCGTCAGCGGCGGGCCGCGGCCCACCGCCATCCTGGTGGTGACCGGGGTGATCGCGGCCGGGCTGGCGCTGGGCTTCGTGCACGTGTGGGTCCTGGCCACGTGGCTGGCACTGATGACGCCGTTCGTCCGCAGGCGCACGCTGCTGATGTTGATCGCGGCGTCACTGGTGGCGATCCCCGCGTATGCCTGGCTGCGCGGCGTGGACGTGGGCACCGCGCTGCCGCTGATCCTGACGCAGATCCTCTTCACCGGGGTCTCGGTGGGCGGGGTGTGGGCCAACCTCTGGCTGTGGCGGCTCACCGAGGAGGCGTACGACGGGCAGGAGGCGATGGCCAGGCTGGCGGTTTCGGAGGAGCGGCTGCGCTTCGCCCGCGACCTCAACGACCTGCTCGGGCAGAGCCTCACCGACGTGGCCCGCAGGACCGAGCACGCCCAGCGGACGCTGCAGACGGACAAGGAGGCGGCGGCGGCCGAGATGTTCGAGGTGCGCGACCTGGCCAGGCGCTCGCTGCGCGAGGTGCGCACGGTCGTGCAGAACTACCGGGCCGTCGATCTCGACGAGGTGCTGGCCAGCGTGCGCGCGGTACTGGAGGCGGCCGACGTGCGCTGCACGGTGCGCGCCGACACCGCGAACCTGACGCCCGAGGCCCGCACGCTGCTCGCCAACGTCGTCCGCGAGGGCGCCACGAACGTGCTCAAGCACAGCAAAGCCGAACGTTGCACGATCACGATCCAGGATGGGGTGCTGGAGATGTCCAACGACGGGGTGACGGGGCCGGTCGGCGAGCACGCGCCGAACGGCCTGGCCGGGCTGGCGCAGCGGCTGCGCGCGGCGGGCGGCACCCTGGAGGCCGCGCCCGACCAGGGCGGCCGTTACCTGCTGCGGGCGGCGGTGCCGGCATGACCACGCGCGTGCTGCTCGCCGACGACGAGCATCTGATCCGCGGCGCCATCGCGGCCCTGCTCGACCTGGAGGACGGCATCGAGGTGGTGGCGCAGGTCGGCCGGGGCGACGAAGTGGTGGCGGCGGTCGAGAAGCACCGCCCCGACGTGGCGGTGCTCGACATCGAGATGCCCGGTATGGACGGTCTCACCGCGGCCGAGCAGATCAGCTCCCAGTGCAAGATCGTCATTCTGACCAGCCTGGGCAGGCCCGGCTACCTGCGCCGGGCGATGGCCGCGGGGGTGAGCGGCTTCCTCGGCAAGGACGCCTCGGCGGAGGAGCTGGCGATGGCCATCCGCAAGGTGCAGTCGGGCGGCCGCTACCTGGACGCCGAGCTGGCCGCCGCCGCGATGGCCGCGGGCGACAGCCCGCTGACCGAGCGGGAGCGGGACGCGCTGCGGCTGGCGGCCGACGGCGCCACGATCGCGCGTATCGCCGCCGAGCTGCACCTCACCGAGGGCACCGTGCGCAACTACCTGTCGAGCGCGATGACGAAGCTGAACGCCCAGAACCGGCTGGAGGCCATCCGCACCGCCCAGCGCATGGGCTGGCTCTGACGCCTCCATCGGGGAAGGCCGGCCGCGCCGGTGGGGAAGACCCGGCGCGGCTCAGCGGCCGGCGGGGCTCAGCAATCGACGGAGGCGGACCTGCTGTCGGCCCGGTAGGAGCAGGAGTCGATCTGCCGGCCCTTCCTGTCGAGCAGGTAGGCGGTGTCCTCGTCGTTGTTCCACACGTAGTGCTTGCGGTTCCAGTAGACGACGGCGGCGCCGTCGTCGCCCGGCCCGGTGCGCAGGGTGACGCGCTTCTTAGCGCGTAAGACGACCTTGCCGAAGGTGTACGTCGAGCCGCTCTTGTCGCGTACCTTCCACCCCTTGAGGTTGACGGCACGCCTGCCGGTGTTGAGCAGCGTGATGTACTCGGCGTTCAGCGACTCCTTGGTGCGCAGGTCGGGGCCGGGGGAGTCGTAGAAGATCTTCAGGATCCGTACGGGGCGCGGGGCGGTCTGCGCGGCGGCCGGCGGGGCGGCGCCGGCGGCCAGCGTGACGGCGGAGACGAGCGCGGCGACAGCGGGGGCGACTCTCACCAAACAGGTCCTCTCATCGTTGATCAGGATGAAGCGGCCGAGAGAGGACGGCGGAGCGGCGCCGGTGGTTGGCACGCTCGCGAGATTCGGTCGGCCCGACGGTATTGAACCGGTCAACCGGAAGGGGTCGTTCACACCTGATCCGGCGGCGTCTCCGGCGATGAGAGCGTTTGCGTCGGCACATCTCGAAACCGTCACGGCTATTGACGGAGCGGACACGCGGATTTTACGTTCGCGGTACTTATCCGGTTCAGCAGCCCCCTCCGGGGCCGCTTCTACTGAAGAGTGCACCGCTCCCGGGCTGTCCGACGGGAGCGATCTTTAGCACCCGGATGGGAGCGCTCCCAGACAGCGTTTCCTGACGGGCGACTCGGGGTCTCTGACAGGACGTGCATACCTTCGCGCCGCCGCGCGGAGTAAGGAGAGAGACGATGCGTAACCGGGCTCGGATGATGATCCCGCTCGTCGCGGCGGGACTGCTCGCCGCGGCCTGCACCGGAGGCGGAGGCACGCCCGCCCCCTCCGTCCCCCAGGAGCAGAGCCAGGGAGCGGTGGCCGACGCCAACCCCGACCAGCTCCCGCGCAACGAGACCCTCTACACCACGGGCACGCAGTGGGGACCGCCGGCCAACTACAACCCGATCAGGGAGTGGGACTCCGCGGTCGGCACCAAGGGCCTGGTCTACGAAACGCTCTTCCACTACGACACCAACGCCGCCAAGCTCGTCCCCTGGCTGGCCGAGAGCGGCTCGTGGACCGACGACACCACCTACGAGCTGAAGGTCCGCCAGGGCGTCAAGTGGTCCGACGGGCAGCCGTTCACCGCCAAGGACGTCGTCTTCTCCTTCGAGCTCGGCAAGATGGAGACGATCCCCTACCACCAGCTCTGGGACTGGCTGAAGTCGGCCGAGGCGGTGGACGACCAGACGGTGAAGTTCACCTTCTCCAAGGCCAACTACCAGCAGTGGGACTACATGCTCTACAGCCGGTCCATGGTCCCCGAGCACATCTGGAAGGACCGCTCCGAGGAGGAGGTGCTCGACGGCACCAACGACAACCCGGTCGCCACGGGCGCCTACACGTTCCTGAGCAAGGACCAGGACCGCGTGGTGCTGCAGCGGCGCGACGACTGGTGGGGCAAGACGGCGCTCAACATGGAGCCCAAGCCGCGCTACATCGTCGACATCGCCACCCCGAGCAACGAGGTCGCGATGGGCATGCTGCTGCAGAAGGGCCTCGACCTCAGCAACAACTTCCTGCCCGGCGTGGCCAACCTGGTCAAGGGCGACTTCGGGCTGACGACGTACTACAACGAGCCGCCGTACATGCTGTCGGCCAACACCGCCTGGCTGGTGCCCAACACCACCAAGAAGCCGATGGACGACCCCGCCTTCCGCAAAGCGCTGGCCACCTCCATCGACGTCGGCAAGATCGTCGAGAGCGTCTACGGCAACCTCGTCAACGCCGCCGATCCCACCGGCCTGCTGCCGCAGTGGGAGCAGTTCATCGACAAGGACGTGGTGGCGAAGTCGGGCTTCAGCTTCGACACCGGCAAGGCCAAGCAGCTCCTCGCCGACGCCGGATACAAGGACACCGACGGCGACGGCTTCGTGGAGAACAAGGACGGCTCCAAGATCGACCTGACCATCATCGTGCCGTCCGGCTGGACCGACTGGATGGAGGCGGCCCGGTCGATCTCCGCCAGCGCCAAGAGCGCGGGCATCCAGATCACGCCGGAGTTCCCCGACTTCAACGCGCTGGTCGAGCAGCGCGCCAAGGGCGACTTCGACCTGCTCATCAACAACGAGCGGGGGCTGTCCAACAGCCCGTACACCTACTACGAGTACATCTTCCAGCTCCCCATCAGGAAGCAGCAGAACACCGTCAACTTCGCCCGGTACGAGAACAAGAAGGCCTGGGACCTCGTCCAGCAGCTCGACCACGTGAAGACCGACGACATCCCCGGCATGCAGAAGATCATCTCCCAGCTCCAGCAGATCCACCTGGACGACCTGCCGGTGATCCCGCTCTGGTACAACGGCCTGTGGGCGCAGCACAGCACCGCCGTGTGGAAGAACTGGCCGTCGTCGGCCGAAGGCGCGCCCAAGACCGGCGCCGTGCTCTGGCGCAACTGGCTGGAGCTCGGCGGCTTCGAGACGCTCACCCAGCTCCAGCCCGCCGGCTCGTGACGAGCTGACCGACAGAACCTCCCCTGCTCCTCCGCCTCCGCCCCCTCCTCGCGGCGGCGGAGGGGCCGCTCTGGAGACACATACCTGTGCGTCGTTACTTCGGCAGGAAACTGCTCATCTACGGACTGACCTTCTTCGTCGCCGTCACGGTCAACTGGATGATCCCGCGCTTCATGCCGGGCGACCCGGTCGCGAGCATGGTCGCGCGGGCCAACGTCACCAAGCCCGAGGCCGTCGAGGCCATGCGGGCCTACTACACGAACCTCTTCGGTCTCGACCAGCCGCTCTGGCAGCAGTACGTCAACTTCTGGGGCACGCTGCTGCGCGGCGACTTCGGGGTGAGCATCTGGCTGTTCCCCACCCCGGTCGCCGACGTCATCACCCAGGCGGTGCCGTACACGCTGGGACTGATCGTCCCGTCGGTGCTGCTCAGCTGGGTGGCAGGCAACCGGTTCGGCGCGTACGCCGCCCGCCGCAAGCTGCTCGACAACACCGTGCTCCCCGTCGGCTACGTGCTGACCGCCATGCCCTACATGTGGCTGGCGGTGCTGCTGGCCTGGGGCTTCGGCGTGCTGCTCGGCTGGTTCCCGGTGGCCGGCGGCTACAGCTTCTCGATGCGGCCCACCTGGTCGTGGGCGTTCGTGGTCGATCTGCTGCACCACTGGGCGCTGCCGTTCCTGTCGCTGTTCCTGGTGGCGCTGGGCGGCTGGGCCATCGGCATGCGCAACATGATCATCTACGAACTCGAATCCGACTACTCCAACTACCTCGCGGCGCTCGGCGCGCCCAGCAGGCTCATCCGCCGCTACGCCTTCCGCAACGCGGTGCTGCCCCAGGTCACCGGCCTGGCCCTGCAGCTCGGCACGCTGGTGGCGGGCGCGCTCGTCACCGAGATCGTCTTCGCGTATCCGGGGCTCGGCAGCCTCATTCTCAAGGCGATCCAGAACAAGGACTTCTTCCTGCTGCAGGGCACGTTCCTGTTCATCGTGCTCGGCGTGCTGATCGCCAACTTCATCATCGACATCGTCTACGTCGTGGTCGATCCGCGGACCAGGGCGGGAATGGCGGGTGCCCAGGCATGAGCGTGATCCAGGACGTCGCGCCGCACGAACCGGCCGGCGTGCGGCGCGAGGCGCTGCACTTCGCGGTGCGCAACGCCAAGCTCGTGGCCGGCTTCGGCATCGTGGCCGCGCTGCTGCTGCTCGGCCTGCTGGGGCCGCTGCTGGTGAGCGGCAATCCCAACGACTACGGCCCGCAGCCGATGAGCCCGCCGAGCGGCGAGCACTGGCTCGGCACCACCACGTTCGGGCAGGACGTGTTCCTGCAGTTCGTGCACGGTCTGCGGGCCACCTTCGTGGTGGGGGTGATCGGCGGCGGCATCGCCGCGGTCATCGGCATGGCCGTCGGGTTCGCGGCCGGCTACCGCGGCGGCGTCATCGACGAGGTCCTCAACATGCTGACCAACGTCGTGCTGGTCATCCCCACCCTCGCCGTGCTGCTCATCATCAACGCCTACCTGGGCATCCGCAGCGTGGCCGTGCAGGGCCTGTTCATCGGGCTCACGCAGTGGCCGTGGGCGGCGCGGGCGATCAGGGCGCAGACGTTCTCGCTGCGCACCAGGGAGTTCGTGGATCTGGCCAGGATGAGCGGCGCGGGCACCTGGCGGATCATCGCCAGGGAGATCGCGCCGAACATGAGCTCCTACCTGTTCATGACGTTCATCCTGCTGTTCGGCGGCTCGGTGCTGATCGGCTCCTCGCTCGACTTCATCGGGCTCGGCCCCACGGAGGGCGTCTCGCTCGGGCTGATGCTGCAGAACGCCCACCAATGGAGCGCGCTGCAACTCGGCATGTGGTGGTGGTTCGTGCCGCCGGGAGCGGCCATCACCGCCATCGTGGGCGCCCTGTACGTGGCCAACGTCGGCCTCGACGAGGTCTTCAACCCGAAGCTGAGGGAGACATGAGCCTGCAGGTCAGCGAGCTGAAGGTGTACTACAGGACGCTCAGGGGCGACGTGCGCGCGCTCGACGGCATGACCTTCGAGCTGCGCGACGGCGAGATCCTCGGCCTGGTCGGCGAGTCCGGCTGCGGCAAGAGCACGCTCGGCAAGTCGCTCATCCGCATGGACGGCCGCATGCGCCGCGTCGGCGGCACGGTCGTGCTCGACGGCCGCGAGCTGCCCATCGACGACGACCGCAGGATGAACGAGTTCCGCTTCCACGAGGTCTCGCTCATCCCGCAGTACGCCATGAGCGCGCTCAACCCCACCCGCAAGATCCGCAAGATGGTCACCGAGCTGCTCGCCTCGCGCGGCGTCACCCTCGACCTGGCCGAGCTGGAACGCCGCATGGACCAGGTGGGGCTGCCCCGCGAGGTGCTCGACCGCTACCCGATCGAGCTGTCGGGCGGCATGAAGCAGCGCATGGTGATGGTCATCTCGACGCTGCTGGACCCGTCCCTGCTGATCGCCGACGAGGTCACCTCCGCGCTCGACGTCTCCACGCAGAAGGCCGTCACGCGCGCCCTGCTCGGCTTCCGGGACAGCGGCTACGTCAAGAGCATGATCTTCGTCACGCACGACCTCGCGCTCACCCACCACCTCGCCGACACGATCATGGTCATGTACGCCGGCCGCCTGGCCGAGAAGGCGCCGTCCGACGTGATCGTGAAGTCGCCGCGGCACCCGTACACGAAGCTGCTGCTCGAATCGCTGCCCGAGGTCGGCGTGCGCTACGCCGACCGGCGGCTGGAAGGCATCGCCGGCGCACCGCCGTCGCTGCTCGATCCGCCCGCGGGCTGCCGGTTCCGCGACCGGTGCCCGATCGCGGGCGAGGAGTGCGCCGAGGATCCGCCGGTGGCCGAGCTCGCCCCGAACCACCACGTAGCCTGCTGGAAGGCCTGATGCTGACACTGCGCGAGGTCACCAAGGAGTACAAGGTCGGCGCGTTCGGCGGTAAGACCGTCGCGGCCGTCAAGGGCGTGAGCTTCGACGTCGTGCCCGGCGAGGTCGTCTCCCTGATCGGGGAGAGCGGCAGCGGCAAGAGCACGATCGGCCGGATGATCCTCGGGCTCCACCCCGTCACCAGCGGCACGATCACCTTCGACGGGCGGCCGGTGCGGGCGGGCAAGGATTACTACCGGCACGTGCAGGGGATCTTCCAGGACCCGTTCAGCTCGTTCAACCCGGTGTTCAAGGCGGACCGGGTGTTCGCGATGATCAAGGAGGCGTACTACCCGGACGTGCCCGCCGCCGAGTGGGCCGAGCGGGTCGAGACGTCGCTGCGCGACGTGCGGCTCAACCCCGCCCAGGTGCTGGGGAAGTACCCGCACCAGCTCAGCGGCGGGCAGCTGCAGCGGCTGCTCATCGCCCGCGCGCTGCTGCTCGACATCAAGCTGCTGGTCGCCGACGAGATCACCAGCATGCTCGACGCCTCCACCCGCATCGACGTGCTCAACCTGCTGGCCGAGCTCAAGACCAGGGGACTCGGCGTGCTCTACATCACCCACGACCTGTCGCTCGGCACTTATCTGGCCGAGCGGACGGTGGTGCTGCGCCGGGGCCGGGTGGCCGAGATGGGGCCGACCGACGAGGTGTTCGGCGACCCGCTGCATCCGTACACGCGCGAGCTGCTGTCGGCGGTGCCGCGCCTGCACGAGTCGTGGGACGACGCGGCGCCGGTCGAGTCCTGCCTTTACCACGACAAGGGCGGCACGGGCGGCCTGCTTGAGGCCGCGCCGGGGCACTTCGTGGCCTGCTCCGCCCTTCCGTCCTGCCCCTCCGGGGAGGTGTAGGCGGGCCTCCCGCCGGCGGGGCCGTGTCAGCCGCGGTGGTGGAAGCGCCGGTGCGCCAGGCTGAAGACCAGCGCGCCCAGCCAGATCACGAGCAGCACCTTGAAGACGCCGAAGCCGCCGAAGATCAGGCTGAGGAACAGCAGCACGGTCAGCATCGGCACCAGCGGGTGCGGCCCGCGCCGGTGGCGGCGCATGTGCCCGTGCCAGCCCCGCATGTGGTGGCGCATGTCCCGGTGGGCGTGGCGCATGGCCTCCATCTGCCGCCGGTGCGCGTGCATGGCGGCCTGCCAGTCGCCCATCGCGTACGGGCTCGGCTCCTGGTAGGCGGGCTCGTGGGCCGACGGCCGGCCGCCTGGCAGGTCGGCCGTCACCTCGGCGAGCTCGCGGGCGGTCTTGGCGGCCAGTGTGCGGTCGAGGCGCTCGTCGAGCTCCTCGCGGGTGAGCCTGCCCTGCGCGAAGTGCTCGCGCAGGTCGGCCATGGTCCGCTCGCGTTCGGCGTCGCCGATGCGGAGATCTCTGGGGTCCATGACGGTTGCCTCGCTCTCTCCGTACCGGCTGTCCTGCGCGGCGCCGGCCATCGTTCTCACTCCTCGCCCGGGTCGTCCGCCAGGATCTGGTAGAGCTTGCGCCGGGTCTCAACCAGAGTCTTACGCGCTTCCCGGATTTGTGCGTCGTTTCCGGTCTGGAGAATCTGCATCATCGCGAACGCCGACTGCCGGGCGATGTGCCACAGATCGGCGGTGTTGTCGTCGATGTCGGGGCGCATTTCGTCCCACGGCGCGCGGACCTCGTCGGCGTGCGCCTCGATGTAGTCGCGCCCTTCCTGGGTGAGCCGGAAGGTCTTGCGGCCCTCGTTCTCCTCCGAGATCACCAGGCCCTCGTCGGTGAGCTGCTGCAGCGCCGGGTAGACGGCGCCGGGGCTGGGCTTCCAGCCGCCCTCGCTGCGCTCGGCGATCTCCTGGATGATCTGGTAGCCGTTGCGCGGCTCTTCGGCGAGCAGGGCCAGGATCGCGGCGCGCACGTCGCCCCGCTTGGCCTTGCGGCCGCGGCCGCCGCTCCAGCCGCGCCCGCCCCACGGGGGTCCGCCCCAGGGGCCGCGCCCGAAGTCGAACGGGAACGGGCCGCCCCTGCCGCGGTGCCGGTGCTCGCGCGGCCCCCCGTGGGGCGGGCCGTGGTGGGGGCCGTGGTGCGGACCGCCCTTGTGCCTGCCGAGCTGCTCGAACGCGTCGGCCATCGCCTGCAACGCCTCGCGGGCCGCGCGCTTGTAGTCGTGACCGCCGAACCAGGCCTCGCCTGCCGCCATGTGGTGAGTCATCGTTCCTCCATCTATCGTGACTCAGTCTCGATGCGTCAAAGATATATCGAGAACATGTCGATGAACAAGTCACGGAGAGGTGTGAGCCACATCACGAAAAAGTTGCGGAATCCGGGAACAGGATCCGGGGAGCCGTCGTTGAACCCAGCAGACGAGGTCGTTCCGCGTCGGCAGGGCTGGGGGGTGCTGTCGCCGCGGAGACGACCTCGTCTGCGTTTTCCGGGCATTTCAGGCCGGTTTTCCCGGCGTCGAGGACGCCTCCGCGTCACCCTCCGCTTACCGCTCGGCATGGGCGGACGCGTAAAGAACGGCTTTGCCGTACAGTCCCGGATCATGATGGGGCACACGCACGCGATGACCGGGGCCATCGCATGGCTGGGGCTGGCGCCGCCGCTCGCCGCGCTCCCGCTGCTGAACGAGTCCACCCGGTGGGTCGAGACCGGCATCATGGCCACCGCGCTCACCCCCGCCGAGCTGATCGCCGGCGCCATCATCTGCGCCGGGGCGGCCATGCTGCCCGACCTCGACCATCCCAGCGCGACCATCGCGCAGACGTTCGGGCCGATCACATGGGCGCTCAGCAAGCTCGTCAACTGGATCAGCGGCGGGCACCGAGGGGCCACCCACTCGCTGCTGTTCGCGGTCGGGCTCGGATTCGGGGCGCACTGGCTGGCCAACACCTATCCGCTCGGGCGCGACATCATGGTCATCCTGCTCATCGGGCTCTCCCTGCGGGCCATCGGCGTCGGCATCCCGGGCAACAAACTCGGCTCCGCGATGATCAACATCGGCATGACCGCCGGCCTGTACGCGGTCTTCCTCTCGCTCGACGTCGAATACGCCTGGCTGGGCCTGGCCGTCGGCGTCGGCTGCTTCATCCACGTCGTGGGCGACTGCCTGACGGAACGGGGCTGCCCGGTGCTCTGGCCGCTGGGGGTCACGTTCGTGCTGCCGTGGAAGATCGGCATCAAGACCGGCAGGAAGTTCGAGCAGAAGATCCTGGCTCCGGTCCTGTCCGTCGTCATCGTCGGCCTGCTCTTCTGGCGGCTTGCACCTGTTTAACTTGATGTCGAGATATTCTGTAGATATCTTGATGTCGAGACATCCGCCGCGGCCTGCGAGTAAGGCGCACCTAACGTGCTGTCCGCTTCCGCAGTGCGGCAGGATTCTGTCTGAACACCTGTCTATGGAGGAGGCGAATCATCGTGTCCGCGAACAGCTTCGGCAGCCGTGACACGCTCCGCGTCGGCGACGCGTCATATGAGATCTTCCGGCTGGATGCCGTCGAGGGCGCCGCACGTCTCCCGTACAGCCTGAAGATCCTGCTGGAGAACCTCCTCCGCACCGAGGACGGCGCCAACATCACCGCCGACCACATCCGGGCGCTGGGCAACTGGGACCCGAACGCGGCCCCGAGCGTGGAGATCCAGTTCACGCCCGCCCGCGTCATCATGCAGGACTTCACCGGCGTGCCCTGCGTCGTCGACCTCGCCACCATGCGCGAGGCCGTACGCGACCTCGGCGGCGACCCGTCGCGCATCAACCCGCTGGCGCCCGCCGAGATGGTCATCGACCACTCCGTCATCGTCGACTACTTCGGCCACCCCGACGCCTTCCAGCGCAACGTCGAGCGCGAGTACGAGCGCAACCGCGAGCGTTACCAGTTCCTGCGCTGGGGCCAGACCGCCTTCGACGAGTTCAAGGTCGTGCCGCCCGGCACCGGCATCGTCCACCAGGTCAACATCGAGCACCTCGCGCGCGTCGTCATGACCCGCGACGGCAAGGCCTACCCCGACACCTGCGTCGGCACCGACTCCCACACCACGATGGAGAACGGCATCGGCGTGCTCGGCTGGGGCGTCGGCGGCATCGAGGCCGAGGCCGCCATGCTCGGCCAGCCGATCTCCATGCTCATCCCGCGCGTCGTCGGCTTCAAGCTCAGCGGCAAGCTGCCCGCCGGCGCCACCGCCACCGACCTCGTGCTGACGATCACCGAGATCCTGCGCAAGCACGGCGTCGTCGGCAAGTTCGTCGAGTTCTACGGCGAGGGCGTCTCCTCGGTGCCGGTGGCCGACCGCGCCACCATCGGCAACATGAGCCCCGAGTTCGGCTCCACCTGCGCCATCTTCCCGATCGACGGCCAGACCATCGACTACCTGCGCCTGACCGGCCGCTCCGAGGAGCAGATCGCCCTCGTCGAGGCGTACGCCAAGGCTCAGGGCCTGTGGCTCGACCCGTCCGCGCCCGAGCCGGTCTTCTCCGAGTACATCGAGCTCGACCTGAGCACCGTCGTGCCGTCCATCGCCGGCCCCAAGCGCCCGCAGGACCGCATCGAGCTGTCGGCCGCCAAGGAGGCCTGGCGCCGCGACGTCCGCAACTACGTCACCGACGACGTCGACGAGGCCGTCGAGGAGAGCTTCCCCGCCTCCGACGCGCCCGCCTCCAACGCCACCGCCAACGCCCGGCCCCACAAGCCGGTCCCGGTGACGCTCGCCGACGGCACGTCGTTCGAGATCGACCACGGCATCGTCTCCATCGCCGCGATCACCTCCTGCACCAACACCTCCAACCCGTACGTCATGCTCGGTGCGGCCCTGCTGGCCCGCAACGCCGTGGAGAAGGGCCTCACCCGCAAGCCGTGGGTCAAGACCTCCCTGGCTCCCGGCTCGCAGGTCGTCACCGGCTACTTCGAGCGCTCCGGGCTCCAGCCGTACCTCGACAAGATCGGCTTCAACCTCGTCGGCTACGGCTGCACCACCTGCATCGGCAACTCCGGGCCGCTGCTCCCCGAGATCAGCGAGGCCATCCAGGCCAACGACCTGGCCGTCACCGCCGTGCTGTCGGGCAACCGGAACTTCGAAGGCCGCATCAACCCCGACGTCAAGATGAACTACCTGGCCTCGCCGCCGCTCGTCGTGGCGTACGCGCTGGCCGGTACCATGGACATCGACCTCAACACCGAGCCGCTCGGCATCGGCAACGACGGCGAGCCGGTCTACCTGCGCGACATCTGGCCGTCGCCGGAAGAGGTCGCCGCCGTGGTCAACTCCTCGATCGGCCGCGACATGTTCGAGCGCGACTACGCCGACGTGTTCAAGGGCGACGACCACTGGCGCTCGCTGCCGGTCCCGACCGGCGACACCTTCGAGTGGGACCCCGACTCCACCTACGTCCGCAAGGCCCCGTACTTCGACGGCATGCCGGAGAAGCCGGAGCCCGTGCGCGACATCCACGGCGCCCGCGTGCTCGTCAAGGTCGGCGACTCCGTCACCACCGACCACATCTCGCCCGCCGGCGCCATCAAGGTCGGCACCCCCGCCGCCCAGTACCTCCAGGCCAACGGCGTCGAGGTGAAGGACTTCAACTCCTACGGCTCGCGGCGCGGCAACCACGAGGTGATGATCCGCGGCACGTTCGCCAACATCCGCCTGCGCAACCAGATCGCGCCCGGCACCGAAGGCGGCTACACCCGCGACTTCACCCAGCCCGACGGGCCCGTGACGTTCATCTACGACGCCTCGGTCAACTACGCCGCCGCCGGCATCCCGCTGGTCGTCCTGGCCGGCAAGGAGTACGGCTCCGGCTCCTCCCGCGACTGGGCCGCCAAGGGCACCGCGCTGCTCGGCGTCCGCGCCGTCATCGCCGAGTCGTACGAGCGCATCCACCGCTCCAACCTCATCGGCATGGGCGTGCTGCCGCTGCAGTTCCCCGAGGGCGCCTCGGCCGCCTCGCTCGGCCTGACCGGCGAGGAGACCTTCGACATCACCGGCGTCGAGGAGCTCAACAAGGGCGGCATCCCGCGCACCGTGCACGTCAAGGCCGGCGACGTCGAGTTCGACGCGATCGTCCGCATCGACACGCCGGGCGAGGCCGACTACTACCGGCACGGCGGCATCATGCAGTACGTCCTGCGCTCCCTGCTCGCCAAGTGACCCGGCCGGGTGCGGCCCGCGGCCGGTTGACCACCGTGCCCGCGGGCCGCACTCGCCTGCCTTCCCTCTTTCCGGGCTCGCTGCTCTTTCCAGCGCTCGTCGCTCTTCGCGGGCCGCGCGCTGCCACGAGGCCGCTTCGCGGTGGCTTGCGCCTTCGTGATGACCTCTTGATGAGGGCTTCTTCGTGGGGCGCTTCGTGAGAGCACTTGCTGGGGGCTCCTTCGTGGGGGCCGCTTGGTGAGGCAGACCCTCTGGTGAGGCCCCCTTCGATTAGGCCTCCTTCGTGGGGGCCGCTCGGTGGGGCGAGCGCCTGCGCCGGAGGCCGCGTGCTCTCGCGGGCCGAGGTGACGAAGGCCACGAGAGCCGGCGGAATGCGGCGGCGCGGACGTGGTGTTATCCGAGCCGGGCTCACCGCTGGCCGGTGAGAACGCACAGCTTCCCGTGTTCCCGCTTCGGTCACGAGCCGGGGCGGGGGACGGGGGCCCTTGGCCGACGTGCCGGGGGTTGGGCGCGATCCTGACGCGCCCGTCTCGGGGGAACCACCCGAACACATCAAGAGCCGCCCTGCGGGACAACCCCCGCCGGGCGGCTCTTGTGTTCCCCGCGTCCTGCGGTGTCATCCGCACCCGGCGGTGCCGGTCGTGTCACCCGCGCCGGGACGGTTGCGTTGTCAGGAGACCTTCCGGGCCGGGGCCGACCACGTGTCGCAGGCGGACGGGTCGAGGGTCCGCTTGCCGCGCTCCAGCCAGCTCACCCGGCCGGCGCCCGTGCCGTGGCTGGAGCCGCCGTCCTCGTCTCCCGTCGCTCGCACGGCGTCCTTCAGCGCCTGCCAGTCCTCGCCCGTACGCGCGAGCGAACCGTACACGCTGCCGATGAACACCCCGGCCAGGCAGTCGGCCTGCAGCTCGAACCGCCGCCGGAGCTCCGCCCTGCGCGCGGGCTCGGCGCGGTGGCGGGCCTCGTACGAGCGGCGCACCCCGGTGAGGGTCTGCACGTGGTGGGCGTACTCGTGGGCGGCGACCTTGAACGGGTAGAGGTCGGTACGCCCGTCGATCCAGCGGCCGGTCAGGGTGAACACGAGGGTGCGGGTGGGGTGGCAGTAGAGGGCGTCGACGTCGTCGAGGGGGACGCCGCATGCCGTGCCGTGCGGGTCGCCGGCGTACCGGACGGCGGGCGGGCTGAAGCGCAGCCCGGCCTTGCGGAAGTACGCCCGCCACGACGTGTTCAGGCACCGCACGACCGCTCCGAGGTACTGCCGGCTCCGCGGGATACCGCCGTCCGTGAGCGCCTGCTCCGGGCACGAGCCGGTCGCGAGCTTCCCGCCCTTCGCGGGGAGGCCGGGCTGCGGGACGGTGAACGCGAGGAGCGCGGCGAGCGCGGGCGCGAGCGACGAGATCGGCACGGCGGAAGCTTAGAGCAGGCCTGAGCCGCCGAGAACGGGGGCAGGGCGGCCCCGGGGGTGGCGGCACGGGAGACACCGGCCGGTGGCCGGCGAAACGACGATCTTGTCCGGAGCGCTGGAGCCGAACGTGCCAGTACCGGCGACCAGCGCCGAGGGGAGGGATGATTGACTCGCCCGCATGGCGAATGTGGCATTGGTGCTGATGGTTGGTGGTGTGGCGGTCTTCGTGGGGGCGATCGTCCAAGGGGCCGTGGGGTTCGGCCTGGGGCTGGTCGCCGCGCCGCTGCTCACGCTGCTCGCCCCCGACCTCATGCCCGGTGCCGTGCAGGTCGTGAACATGACGTTGCCGCTGGCCACGCTGGCCGTGGAGTGGCGGCGGGTGGACTGGCGGGGGCTCGGTTTCGCGGTGCTCGGGAGGCTACCGGGCAGTGCGCTGGGCGCCGTCATCATCGTCTACGTTTCCGTCTATGCCCGCAGCATCTTCGTCGCGGTCATGGTGCTCGTCGCGGTGGCGCTGACGGCGCGGGCCATGAGCGTGCCGCGCAACGCGCTCACCGTCACCTCGGCCGGGTTCGTGTCGGGGATCACCGGCACCGCGACCGGCATCGGCGGCCCGCCCATCGCGCTCGTCTACCAGAACGCCAAGGGACCGCAGATCCGGGCCACGCTGGCGATGTTCTTCTTCCTGAGCGCCGTGCAGTCGCTGGCCATCCTCGCGCTCGTGGACGAGCTTCCGTCCGGGTCGCTGCTGGTGGGCGGGGCGCTGATCGTGCCGATGCTGCTCGGGTTCCTGGCCTCGGGGCCGCTGCGGCGTTACCTCGACGGCGGCAAGGTGCGCACGGCCGTCCTCATCGTGGCGGCGACCTCCGCGGTGGGGCTGATCGTGCAGAACGTGCTCGGCCAGGTGTTCGCCTGACCCTCCGCGAAGCCCTCGCGGGCACTGACCTGAGCTCCGCAGTCCCTGCGGGCGCGTCCTCGCCCTTCAGGGCCGCGGGCCCGCGCGTCCGGTCACTCGCCGCGGCCGGCGACCATCCCGTAGTACGAGCCGATCACCTGGACCTGGGCGGGGGAGGCGCTCTTGGGCGGGATGTGCGCCGCCACCTGCAGCAGCTCGCCCACCTTCATGTACTTGTAGTACTTGCCGGGCAGCAGGCCGCTGTTCTTCCGGTAGACGTAGAAGCGCTGCGTGCTCTGGTGCACGTCGTACACCGTGGTGCGCGCGAACGTGGTGAAGACGAGCGCGCCGCCGTCGGCCGTGCGCAGCGCGTACGTCGGGTACTCCTTGGCCTGCGCGGCGTGCTCGGTCACCCGGGCGAACTGCCGCATGTTGGCGCGGCTCTTGGCGGCCTCTGTGGTGAGGGGGTCGGAGGCGAAGCGGCTCTTGGCGGCGTTCGAGCCCTTGCCCGTCAGGTGGACCGCGTAGTTCTTGGCGAACTGGGCGGGCGACATGAGCAGGCCGGTGCCGTCGGCCTGGTCCACCTCGGTGGCCGCGCCGGAGGCGTCCGTCTTGATCGTGGGCAGGTCGCCGGCGCCGAGCGCCTCGGAGATGTCGGGGGAGTAGACCTGCTTCCACGCCCCGTCCTGGTGCGCGAAGAGCAGATACGTGGGGTCCTTGGCGGTCTTGTTCTCGCGCTTCGAGTACGCGGTCGCGAGGAACCACCGCTTGGAGGCCGGCGCGACGAACGTGGCCTTGACGTACTCGAACGGCTTGTAGTCGCCCGCCTTGGCGCCCAGCTTGCGCGCCGAGAGGTAGTCGGCCTTGTCGATGTCGAAGCTGGAGCCGCCCTCGTACGTGGCGAGCAGCTTCTCGTCGAGCGCCTTGTTGGCCTTGTTGTTGCGGTCGATGTACTCGTCGATCACCGCTTGGGCCGTCAACGGCTGCTCGGTCGCGGACGGCGAGGGCTGCGGTGTCCGGGACGCCGTGGGCGACGGGGGCGCGGGCTCGGTCACCCACCACGCCGCGGGGTCGAGTCCCGGCAGGCCGGAACAGCCTGCCACCAGGCATCCGGCGAGCACGCCACCGGCCACGCGTCCGTACCGCTGCACCTTTTCGCACCTTCCGTAAAGGGTCACAAAGTGGCCCAAACCTACCAACAACCCCAGCAGTTCAAGCCCGGAACTCCGTGATCGGGTCCCGTGGGGCCTCACGGCGGGCGACCGGCAGGCGTCGGGAAGGTTGAGGCGACGTTTCTGGATTGTTACCCGAAACAACAAACTCGCGCCTTCAACCCCCTTCACAACTGGTTCGTGGCGGAATACGTTGCCGCAAACAACATTCATCCGGGCCCCTTCCGGAAGAAAGGACCCTGCACCATGCGCAAGGGGATCCTCAGCCTGACCGCTTCGGCAGCAGCGCTCGCCCTCGGTCTCACCGCCTGCGGGGGCGACAGCGGTCAGACCTCGACCACGACGACCGACTCGGCCTCGGCCTCGGCCTCGGGTGCGGCGGGCAAGATCGGCGTGATCCTGCCGGACAGCAAGTCCTCCGCCCGATGGGAGACGGCGGACCGCAAGTACCTTGAAGAGGCGTTCAAGGCCGCGGGTGTCGAGTACGACATCCAGAACGCGCAGAACGACAAGACACAGTTCCAGACCATCGCCGACCAGATGATCACGAACGGCGCCACCGTTCTGATGATCGTGAACCTGGACAGCGGCACCGGTAAGACCGTCATCGAGAAGGCCAAGTCCCAGGGCGTGGCCACGATCGACTACGACCGGCTGACGCTCGGCGGCGGCGCCGCGTACTACGTCAGCTTCGACAACACCAAGGTCGGCCAGCTCCAGGGCGAAGGCCTGGTCAAATGCCTGACCGACAAGAAGGCGGAAAAGCCCATCGTCGCCTACCTGAACGGCTCGCCGACCGACAACAACGCGACGCTGTTCAAGGAGGGCTACGACAGCGTGCTCAAGCCGAAGTTCGACTCCGGCGAGTACGTCAAGGGCCCCGACCAGTCCGTGCCCGACTGGGACAACACCCAGGCCGGGACGATCTTCGAGCAGATGCTGACCCAGGAGCCGAAGATCGCCGGTGTGCTGGCCGCCAACGACGGCCTCGGCAACGCCGCCATCACCGTGCTGAAGAAGAACAACCTCAACGGCAGGGTGCCGGTGACCGGCCAGGACGCCACCGTCCAGGGCCTGCAGAACATCCTCGCGGGCGACCAGTGCATGACCGTGTACAAGGCCGTCAAGAAGGAGGCCGACGCCGCCGCCAAGCTCGCGGTCGCGCTGGCCAAGGGCGAAAAGCCCGCGGCGAGCGGCAGCGTCAAGGACCCGGAGACGGGCCAGGACGTGCCATCGGAGCTGATGGAGCCGCAGGCCATCTACTTCGACAACGTCAAGGACGTGGTGGCCGACGGCTACGTCACCAAGGAGGAACTGTGCACCGGCGAGTTCGCCGAGAAGTGCACTGAAGCTGGCATTCAATGACGCGGCGGGGTACGGCCGGCGTCACCGGCCCGGCCGTACCCCCGTTTAGGGAGATCCATGACCCCCCTCCTTGAAGTGCGCGGGATCGACAAGAGCTTCGGCCCGGTGCAGGTCCTGCACGAGGTCGAGTTCGCCGCGTACGCCGGCCAGGTCACAGCCCTCGTCGGCGACAACGGCGCAGGCAAGTCCACCCTGGTCAAGTGCATCGGCGGCATCCACCCCATCGACGCCGGCCAGATGCTCTTCGACGGCAAAGAGGTGCAGATCAACAGCCCGCGCGACGCGGCCGAGCTGGGCATCGAGATCGTCTACCAGGACCTCGCCCTGTGCGACAACCTGGACATCGTCCAGAACATGTTCCTCGGCCGCGAGCGCAAGAACGGCATCCTCCTGGACGAGGAGTCCATGGAGGAACTGGCCGAGCGGACGCTCAGCGACCTGTCCGTCCGTACCGTCAAGTCCATCAGGCAGCAGGTCTCCAGCCTGTCCGGCGGGCAGCGGCAGACCGTGGCCATCGCCAAGGCCGTGCTGTGGAACAGCAAGGTCGTCATCCTCGACGAGCCGACGGCGGCGCTGGGCGTGGCCCAGACGGCGCAGGTGCTCGAGCTGGTGCGCAGGCTCGCCGACACCGGCCTGGCCGTCGTGCTCATCTCCCACAACATGAACGACGTGTTCGCCGTCTCGGACCGGATCGCGGCGCTCTACCTCGGCAGGATGGCCGCCCAGGTCAAGACCGCCGACGTGACGCACGCGCAGGTCGTCGAACTGATCACATCAGGCCGCAGCGGCGATCTGGGCCTCAAGAACGGGGTCACCTCATGAACAAGGTCAAAGAACTACCCGGCGAGGCCATCGTCGAGGCGGCGCAGACTCCGTCCATCAAGAACAGCTTCCTCGCCTACATGCAGCGGGTGCGCGGCGGTGACATGGGCGCGCTGCCCGCCGTGCTCGGCCTGGTCGTGCTCTGCGCGGTCTTCGCCGTGGCGCGGCCGTCCTTCCTCACCGCGATCAACTTCGCCAACCTGTTCACCCAGGGCGCGGCCATCACGCTCATCGCGATGGGCCTGGTGTTCGTGCTGCTGCTCGGCGAGATCGACCTGTCGGCGGGGTTCGCGAGCGGCGTCTGCGCGGCCGTGCTCGCCGTCACGCTGACCCAGCACGGCCTGCCGTGGTACGTCTGCATGCTGGCGGCCATCCTCACCGGCGTCGTCATCGGCACCGTGCTCGGCACGCTGGTCGCCAAGGTCGGCATCCCGTCGTTCGTCGTCACGCTCGCCGCCTTCCTCGCCTTCCAGGGCCTGGTCCTGGTGCTGGTCGACGAGGGCACCAACATCTCCATCCGCGACGAGGTCGTCGTCGCCATCGCCAACAAGAACCTGCCCCCGTGGCTCGGCTGGGCGCTCTACGTGGTCTGCGTGGCCGTCTTCGCGGTCGTCCAGCTGCGCAGGGCCAGGTCCCGCACCAAGCGGGGCCTGACCGCCGACCCGCTGTCGCTGATCGCCTTCCGCGTCGCCGTGCTGGCGCTGTTCGCCGGCCTCGCGGTCGCCGCGCTCAACCTGGAGCGCAGCCGCAACCCCGCGCTCGTCTCGCTCACCGGCGTGCCGATCGTGGTGCCGGTCATCCTCGCGCTGCTGGTCTTCTGGACGGTGGTGCTGCGCCGCACCTCGTTCGGCCGCCACCTGTACGCGGTCGGCGGCAACGCCGAGGCCGCCCGCAGGGCCGGCATCCCCGTCGACCGGATCAAGATCAGCGCGTTCGTGATCTGCTCGTCGATGGCCGCCATCGGCGGCATCGTGGCCGCCTCGCGCGCCAGCTCCGTCGACCCCAACACCGGCGGCAGCTCCGTCCTGCTGTACGCGGTCGGCGCCGCCGTCATCGGCGGCACCAGCCTCTTCGGCGGCAAGGGCCGGGTGCTCGACGCCGTGCTCGGCGGCGCGGTGGTCGCGGTGATCGAAAACGGCATGGGGCTCATGGGGTACGGTTCCAGCGTGAAGTACCTGGTCACGGGGTCGGTCCTGCTGCTCGCGGCGGGTGTCGACGCGCTGGCCCGCAAGCGGGCGTCGGCCGCTGGTTTAAGGTGATCAGCGATCCGCAGCCCCTGAAGGAACCCCAGACCATGCGTGCCGGCCCGTCACAAGAGGACATCAGGCGCCACAACCTCGGCGCACTGCTGCGCCATGTCCATCTGGGCGGGCCGATCTCGCGGGCCGAGCTGACCTCGAAGATGGGGCTCAACCGCAGCACGATCATGGCGCTGACCTCCGACCTCACCGCCGCCGGGCTGGTGCGCGAGGAGCTGCCGCGCGAGACCGGCCGTGCCGGGCGGCCCTCACTGGTGGTGCGGCCGGAGTCGTCGCGGGTCTACGTCTTCGCCTTCGACGTGGGCCCCGATCGCATCGCCGCGGCCCGCGTCGGCCTGGGCGGGGTCATACTCGACCGGCGCGAGGCCGCACGCGACCGCGACCGCTTCGACCTGGACGAGCTGACCGGCACGCTGGCCGGGTTCGCCCGCCAGATGCGTCGCAAGACCAGGAGCGACACCGTCTGCGTCGGTGCCGCCGCGGCGGTGTCGGGCGGCGTGCGCAAGGCCGACGGCGTCGTCAGCTTCGGGCCCAACCTCCAGGCCGACGAGGTGCCGTTCGGCGAGGAGCTGGCGCGGCGGCTCGGCCTCGGCCTGCCCGTCAGCGTGGGCAACGACGCCAACCTGGCCGCGCTCGCCGAGCACAGCCGCGGGGTCGGCGTCGCCGTACGCGACCTCATCTACCTGCACGGCGACGTCGGCATCGGCGGCGGCATCATCTCCGGCGGTCACCTGGTCGGCGGGCACGACGGCTACGGCGGCGAGATCGGCCACATGGTCGTCAACCCCGGCGGCCGGGCCTGCGGCTGCGGCTCGCACGGCTGCCTGGAGGCCGAGGTGGGGGAGCGGACCCTGCTGGAGTCGGCCGGGCGGGTCGCGGACGGACGCCGGGGGCCCGACGCCGTACGCGAGGTCGTCGAGGCGGCCGACCGGGGGGACATCGTGGCCCAGGAGGCGCTCAGCCGGGTCGGCGACTGGCTCGGGCTCGGCGTCGCGAACCTCGTGAACATCTTCAACCCCGAACTGGTGATCTTCGGGGGGATCCTGCGGGAGATCTACCTCGGCTCCGCCGCGCAGGTGCGCTCGCAGCTCGCCCTGCACGCCATGGCGCACCAGCGCGAACGCGTCCGCCTGCGCACCTCCGCGCTCGGCGACTCGGCTCCGCTCGTCGGCGCCGCCGAGCTCGCCTTCGCCCACGTACTCTCCGACCCCCTGGAAGTCCTCGCCCGCGCCAACGCCTGACCCGCCGCCCCTTCGGGAGCCCACCGGCCCCGGCGGCCTCCCCTTCACTCGGATGGACGTCGGCTCTCCTTCCTCTTTCGACGCCCGCTGTCTCTCACCGGGGAGGAGAAGTGGCGTCCGAGTCCCGGTCTTCGAGGGAGCCGCAGCGAGCCGACCCGCCCCGCCCCTGCCCGACCTCCCGGGCTGCTGTCCTTTGAGGGGTGAGAAGAAGGGCCCCAGCGGACAGCAGCTCCACGGCTTTCTCCTCAAAGGATGACAAGTCGGACAGCGGGAGAGCGGCGGGCGGCGGCTCGATCGCCGCGGTCCCCTCGGAGGAGGGACGGTGGGCGGCCCTTTTCTCCCCTGAGGACAAGTGGCTCCACGGTGGGGAGGCGGCGGGCGGCAGGGCGGTTCCCACGGTCCCCGCGGCTGGCGGGGAGGGTCAGGTGACGCGGTCGGTGGCGGCCGTCCAGGTGTTGCAGAAGCCGGTCGCGCCACCCCGAAACCCGCGATCCTGCCACCACGCCAGGTTCCGCGGCTTGCCGTGGACGTCGCTCTCGTCGGCCATCCGTACGGCCGCCACCCAGTCACGCCACGAGATCCCGGGCTTGATGCTCTTGAGTGCGGCGCTGTAGAAGACCCCGGCGAAGCACTCGGCCTGCATCTCCAGCCGGTGGCTGAGCAGCCGCCGGGCCTTGGCGGATGCGGGGGCGTGCAGGGCGGCGTGGGCGTCGAGCACGCCGATGAGGTGCTGGACGTGGTGCCCCCACTCGTGGGCGACCGAGTGGGCGATGTTCATCCTGAACGGGTCGCGCAGGTCGGCCTTGCTGATGCGGATCGCGATCGTGCTCTGGTCGGGGCAGTACTGCGCCCCGCTGCTGGTGATCGTCCCGCACACGGAGTCCCGGCCGGTGGTGACGGTGACGGCGGGCGGCGTGTACGCAAGGCCGGCGGCGGCGAACCTGGCCGCCCAGAAGCGGTCGGCGCAGGCGGCCATCGCCTGGTGGAAGGACGTGAGCGAGGCCACGCTGCCCACTTTGATGCGCGGGATCGAGCAGGACAGCCGCACCGCGTCCCCGCCCATCACGCCGAGCAGCCCCGGCTGCGGGACGCCTGCGGCGGCGTTCGCGGGCGGCGGCGTGAGGAGCCCCGCGGCCAGGAACGCCGCCGACGCGAAGGCCGCCGGCGCTAAGAGTGAAAGGCGCATGATCGCGGATCATAAGCCTTTATAGGGCGATTTACCGCACCTGGGCTGCCGAGCTCGTCCAGGTGTTGCAGGATCCGGCGGACTGCGACGTGAAGCCGCGCTGCAGCCAGTAGGCGTTGGCCTTGTCGCTGCCGTGCGTCCGGTCGGAGCCGCTGCGCACGCCGATGGCGTCGAGCGCGACCGCGTTGTGCGTGCCCTTGGTGAGGATGGACCAGTCGGAGTCGGGCCGTCCGAGCGAGTCCCAGACGCGGCCGACGAACGCGCCGGACATGCACTGCGCCTGCAGCTCGAGGCGGCGCAGCGCGGCGAGCGAACGGTCCTCGCTCCCCTTGGACATGACGCGGTCGGCGGCCTTCATGATGCCGGTGAGCTGCTGGACGTGGTGCCCGTACTCGTGGGCGAGCACCTGCATCAGCGCGAGGTCGGTCGGCTCCTCGACGATGTTCGGGCTGAGCAGGAACGTGATGGAGCGGTCGAGCGGGCAGTAGGCGGCCTGCGCGCCCCCGGGGAAGCGCCCGCACCTGTTCTTCACACCCGGCTTGGTGATGATCTTGAATGCGGGCTTGGTGAAGCGATGCCCGGCCTTGCGCACGACCGGGGCCCAGGCGCGGTCGAGGCAGTCCTTGACGGTCTCGAAGTACAGCTCCGCCTCCTCCACGGAGCCGGTGCGCACCTCGGGCTCCGCGCAGGTCCGCACGCCGGGCTTGCCCGCCTTGTAGAGGGCGTTCTTCGTCAGAACGGAGGTGTAAGGGGACGGGGCCGCGTGCGCGGTGCCGGTGAACAGCACGGCCGCCAGCGCGCCTGCCATGACCGCGGAAAGCGGGGCTAAGAGGGGGATACGCATGGCACGGCACCCTAATGAAAAACCGGCCCGAAGCGAAGGAACCGGTGGTGAAGGGCCCTGCGGCTAAGGAACCGGTGGCTAAGGAAGCGGTGGCTAGGGAACCGGTGGCGAGGGAACTCGCCGTCAGGTGACGCTCCGGGCGCTCGCCGCCCAGGTGTTGCAGGCGCCGGGGGTGCCGCGGTTGAAGCCCCGCGTCATCCACGCGGCCTGCGTCGGGCCCTTGCCGTGGTCGTTCTGCGGCCAGCCCTTGGCGCCGTTCTTCCTGAACCAGCCCACCGTGTACGCCCAGTCGGCGTCGGTGACCAGCGGTGTGTCTTTCATCGTGCTCATGAACACCGCGGACAGGCACTCGGCCTGCAGCTCGGACCTGCGTGACAGCTCCAGCCGCTTGGCCTTGCCGGCGACCGTGCGCGCCGCCCAGTAGTAGTCCCAGATGCCGGAGACCTGCTGCACATGGTGGCCGTACTCGTGGGCGATCAGCCGGGTGATGCCCAGCGGGAAGGGGTTGCGCAGCTGGTCCTTGCTGATCATCAGGTACATCGTGCGGTCGGTCGAGCAGTAGACGCCGTCGGCGCCGGTGTTCCACGTGCCGCACGGCGTCTTGACCTTGCGGGTGATGATGCGCAGCCGCGGCTTGCTGAACGGCATCCCCGCCTTGCGGAACTGCGCCGCCCACGCCTTGTTCAGGCAGGCCGTCACGCGGGTCAGGAAGCGCCGGTAGGCCGAGATGCTGCCCGGGGGCAGCGACCCGGGACGGCAGTTCACGTCGGTGAGCCGGCCGGTCTCGTACAGCGGGTTGGCGGTGGCCGTCGCCCGCCCGGCGATCGTGGCGCCGCCGTTGTGGGCCTGGCCCGCGCTGGCGGGCGGCGCGGCGACCTGCCGTCCTCCGCTGCCGGGTGCGGCCGAGGTCGTCGCCACGTCGGCGAGCACGATGGTCAGCGCGGCCGCGGCCAGGGCGAGCGCCACGCCTGCCGCGACGAGCGCGACGATCCTGCTTGCGGAGAGGGAGTTCATATGGACCGCAAGACTAGGTCAAGATCGGTCATACATGGGTGGATTTGACTTCATGGAGTCAGCGGGTGCTTCGCGAACTAGACTCGGGGGATCGGCGCAAAAAAGCAGAGGGGAGTCGCCTCCGTGAGCGGGTTGCTGGGCTCGATCAAGGGACCGCAGGACGTCAAAAGGCTTGCCGTCGAGGAGCTGCCAGGGCTCGCAGGAGAGATCCGTGACCTGCTGGTCGACGCGTGCGCCAGGTTCGGCGGTCACCTCGGCCCCAACCTCGGCGTGGTCGAGCTGACCATCGCCGTCCACCGCGTCTTCGACTCGCCCAGCGACCCCATCATCTGGGACACCGGCCACCAGGCGTACGTGCACAAGCTGCTCACCGGCCGCGCGGCCGGTTTCGAGGCGCTCAAGCAGGAGGGCGGCCTGTCGGGCTACCCGAGCCAGGCCGAGTCCGAGCACGACTTCGTGGAGAACTCCCACGCCTCCACCGCGCTGTCGTACGCCGACGGCATGGCCAAGGCGTTCAAGCTGCGCGGCGCCCACGACCGCACGGTGGTCGCGGTCATCGGCGACGGCGCGCTGACCGGCGGGATGGCCTGGGAGGCGCTCAACAACATCGCGGCCAACAAGGACCTGCCGATCGTCATCGTGGTCAACGACAACGGCCGCTCCTACTCGCCGACGATCGGCGGCCTGGCCTCCCACCTGTCCTCGCTGCGCGTCAACCGCCGCTACGAGGACATGCTGGAGTACGTCAAGGACAAGCTGGGCCACGTCCCGGTCCTCTACGACGCCCTGCACGGCTTCAAGAAGGGCGTGAAGGACGTCCTCGCGCCGCAGGTGATGTTCGAGGACCTCGGGCTCAAGTACGTCGGCCCCATCGACGGCCACGACGAGCAGGCCATGGAGGCGGCGCTGCGCAAGGCCCGCGACTTCCGCGGCCCGGTCATCGTGCACGCCGTCACCCAGAAGGGCCGCGGCTACAGCCCGGCGGAGAACCACGACGAGGACCAGTTCCACTCTCCTGGCGCCTTCGACCGCGCCACCGGCGCGGAGAAGCCCAAGGGCCGCATCTGGACCAACGTCTTCAGCGAGGAGCTGGTCAGGCTCGGCAAGGAGCGCGACGACCTGGTCGCGATCACCGCCGCCATGCTCCACCCGACGGGGCTCAACGCCTTCGCGGAGGCGTTCCCCGACCGCATCTACGACGTCGGCATCGCCGAGCAGCACGCGCTCACCAGCGCGGCCGGGCTCGCGCTCGGCGGCCTGCACCCGGTGGTCGCCGTCTACGCCACGTTCCTCAACCGCGCCTTCGACCAGCTCCTCATGGACGTCGCCCTGCACCGCCTGCCGGTCACGGTGGTGCTCGACCGCGCGGGCGTCACAGGCGACGACGGTGCCAGCCACAACGGCATGTGGGACCTGTCGATCCTCCAGGTCGTCCCCGGGCTGAAGATCGCGGTGCCGCGCGACGGCGACCGGCTGACCGAGCTGCTGCGCGAGGCCGTGGAGGTCTCCGACGGCCCGACCGTGCTGCGCTTCCCCAAGGGCCCGGTGGCCGAGCCCGTCGAGGCGGTCGGCAAGCTCGGCGAGATGGACCTGCTGCGCGCCCCTGAGAGCGAGCCCGACGTGCTGCTGGTGGGTGTGGGCCCGATGGCGCAGGTCTGCCTCGACGCCGCGAAGCTGCTCGACGCGCAGGGCATCGCGACCACCGTGGTCGATCCGCGCTGGGTCAAGCCGCTCGACGAGGCGCTCGTCACGGCCGCGGCCGCGCACAAGCTGGTGGCGGTCGTGGAGGACAACGGCCGCGTGGGCGCGGTGGGCGACGCCGTGGCCCGGCTGCTGCGCGACTCCGACGTGGACGTGCCCGTCCGCACGTACGGCATTCCGCAGGAGTTCCTCGACCACGCCAAGCGGGCCGCCATCCTCGGCAGGATCGGCCTGACCGGGCAGGATCTCGCCCGCCAGATCACCGAGGCGGTCGCGCGGCGCACCTCCTCGGTCGAGCCCGTCCGCCGCTGACCTGACGCCCCCGTCGCGGCGGTGATCATGCCTGGTCACCGCCGCGAACCAGGTGCTCCGACGGGCCCGCCACACGAGAGAATGATCACTGTGGGTGTGGGAAGGATCACCCAGTGGACATCTTTCGCACGAAGAGCGTGGAACAGTCGATCCGCGACACCGAAGCCCCCGAGCATCAGCTGCGCAAGCGCCTGACCGCCGTCGACCTCACCGTCTTCGGCATCGGCGTGATCGTCGGCACCGGGATCTTCGTGCTGACGGGCCAGGTCGCCAGGGACGTGGCGGGGCCGGCGGTGGCGATCTCGTTCGTCGTCGCCGGCATCGTGTGCGGGCTCGCCGCGCTGTGCTACGCCGAGTTCGCCTCCACGATCCCGGTCGCCGGGTCCGCCTACACCTTCTCCTTCGCGACGCTGGGCGAGTTCCCCGCCTGGGTGATCGGCTGGGACCTGATCCTGGAGCTGGCGCTGGCCGCGGCCGTGGTGTCGGTCGGCTGGTCGGGCTACTTCGCCTCGCTGCTCGCCTCACTCGGCTTCGAGCTGCCCGCTTCGATCGCGGGCGAGGACCCGGTGGTGAACGTGCCCGCCGTGGTGATCGTGGCCCTGCTCACGGCGGTCCTGGTGGCCGGGATCAAGCTGTCCTCCCAGGTCAACCTCATCCTGGTGATCACCAAGATCGCCGTGGTGCTGCTGGTGATCTTCGCCGGCCTGTTCTTCATCGACAGCGCCAACTACACGCCGTTCATCCCCGACCCGATCTCCACACCCCGCGTCGAGGGCCTTCAGGCGCCGCTCGTGCAGGTGCTGTTCGGCATCCAGCCGGTGGCCTTCGGCGTGATCGGCATCTTCTCCGCCGCCGCCATCGTGTTCTTCGCCTTCATCGGCTTCGACATCGTCGCCACCGCCGCGGAGGAGACCATCGAGCCGCAGCGCGACGTGCCGCGCGGCATCATCGGCTCGCTGGCCATCTGCACGCTGCTGTACGTCGGGGTCTCGCTCGTCGTGGTCGGCATGCAGAAGTACAGCAGCCTCAGCGAGGCGGCGCCGCTGTCGGACGCGTTCATCTCGGTCGGCCAGGCGTGGCTGGCCACGATCATCAGCGTGGGCGCGATCGCGGGCCTGACGACCGTGGTGCTGGTGCTGCTGCTCGGCCAGGCCCGGGTGCTGTTCGCGATGTGCCGCGACGGGCTGCTGCCGCGCCGGCTGGCCGTGGTGCACCCGAGGTTCGGCACCCCGGCGCGGCTGACCGTCCTCATCGGCGTGGTCACGATGGCGCTGGCCGGGTTCGTCTCGTTCGGGGAGCTGGCCGAGCTGGTGAACATCGGCACGCTGTTCGCGTTCGTGCTGGTGTCGGTGGGGGTGATCATCCTGCGGCGCACCCGGCCCGACCTGCCGCGCGGCTTCCGTACCCCGCTGATGCCGGTGCTGCCGATCCTGTCGGTGCTGGCCTGCCTCTACCTGATGCTCAACCTGCCGGTGCAGACCTGGCTGCGCTTCCTGGTCTGGATGCTCATCGGCATCGTGCTCTACTTCGCCTACGGCTACCGGCACAGCAGGACCGCGGCCCCCTGGCAGGCGTCAGAGGAGTGAGGACGCCGCCAGAGGGCCGGGGAACGGTCAGAGCGCGAGGACCGCTCCGGCGGTGGCGCGCATGTAACAGCCGTTGACGAAGACCTTGCCCCAGCGGACGTTCTTGCCGTACCACTTGCCGACGATCACGGCCGCGTGCGGCTGGACCTCACGGGTGCAGGTGGGGTTGGGCTTGACGTTCAGCTTGTTCGGGTCGCCGCCGGCCTTCTTGAGCAGGCGGCAGGCGGCCGCCGCGTTGGGGTGGGTGCCGCCGGTGGGCGCGCAGTTGAGGTACGCCGACTTGGCGCCGCCGCCCTTGACCCCGTAGACGACCTTGAGACGAGCCTTGGGGGCTGCCGCGGCCAGCACCGGGGAGGACGACGTGGCCAGGAGGGCGGCGCAGAGCATGAGGGTGCCTGCTGCTCTCATCATGGTTACTCTCCGTTCGTAGGACGGCACCAAACGCTACGACGGAAAGGGTGAAGAGGAGAGGAGGTCCGCGTACGGACCTCCTCAAGGGCGGTTAAAACTCAGGCCCGGCCAGGTTTCGGCACCGATGCGACGCCGGGCGGCAGGAAGCGCGGCTCGGCGAAGCCGGTCCTGTCGAGGTACGGCGTGATGCCGCCGAGGTGGAACGGCCAGCCCGCGCCGAGGATCATGCACAGGTCGATGTCCTGCGGCGCGGCGACCACGCCCTCGTCGAGCATGATGCGGATCTCCTCGGCCAGGGCCCGCAGCACCCGCTCGCGCACCTGCTCGGCGGTGGACGGCGAGGTGCCGCCGGAGAACAGCGCGACCGCCTCGGGGTCGAGCGTGAAGTCCGGCCGGTAGACGCCCGGCTTGCCGGACTCGACGAGTTTCGCGAGGTTCTCCGAGACGCCGAAGCGGTCAGGGAAGGCCTCGTGCAACGTCTCGGCCACATGCAGGCCCACGGCGGGGCCGACGAGCTGCAGCAGCGCGAAGGGCGTCATCGGCAGCCCCAGGCCGTCGAGCGCGTGCTCGGCGGTCTCCAGCGGCGTGCCCTCGTCCACGGCCGCGACGACCTCGCCCATGAAGCGGGTGAGCAGCCGGTTGACGACGAACGCGGGGGCGTCCTTGACCAGCACCGACGACTTCTTCAGCGTCTTGCCGACGGAGAAGGCGGTGGCCAGCGTGGCGTCGTCGGTGGCCGCGCCCCTGATGATCTCCAGCAGCGGCATGACGGCGACCGGGTTGAAGAAGTGGAAGCCGACCAGCCGCTCCGGGTGCTTCAGGTCGGCGCCCATGGCGGTCAGCGACAGCGACGAGGTGTTGGTGGCGAGCACGCACTCGGCCGAGACGACCTCCTCGACCTCGGCGAACACCTGCTTCTTGACCGCCAGGTCCTCGAAGACGGCCTCGATGACGAAGTCGGCGTCGGCGAAGGCGTCCTTCGTCAGCGAGCCGGTGACCAGCGACTTGATCCGGTTGGCCTGGTCAGGCGAGATGCGGCCCTTGGCGAGCAGCTTGTCCACCTCGCCGTGCACGTACCCGACGCCCTTGTCGAGGCGGGCCTGGTCGAGGTCGGTCAGCACGACCGGCACCTCGAGGCGGCGGGCGAACAGCAGCGCCATCTGCGAGGCCATCAGCCCCGCGCCCACCACGCCGACCTTGGTGACCTTGCGGGCCAGCGACGGGTCGGGCGCGCCGGCGGGCCGCTTGGCGCGGCGCTGCACCAGGTCGAAGGAGTAGAGGCCGGCCCGCAGCTCGTCGCTCATGAGCAGGTCGGCCAGCGCCTCGTCCTCGGCGGCGAAGCCCTCGTCCCTGGAGGCGGTCTCGGCCAGCGCGATGAGGTCGAGCGCCCGGTACGGCGCGGGCGAGGCGCCCCGCAGCTTCATGTCCACCAGGAAGCGCGCGTCGTTCACGGCCTTCTCCCAGCCCTCGTGGGCCGGCCGCTCCACCGTCACCTCGCCCTTGACGACCCGCGCCGCCCAGCGCAGCGACTCCTCGAGGAAGTCGGCGGGCTCGAACATGGCGTCGGCGACGCCCAGCTCGTACGCCTCCCTGCCCTTGATCATCCGGTTGTTGGAGAGCGGGTTCTCGATGATGATCTTGACCGCCTTCTCCGGCCCGATGAGGCGCGGCAGGAGCTGCGTGCCGCCCCAGCCCGGCACCAGCCCGAGGAAGCACTCCGGCAGCGCCACCGCGGTCACCCCGGAGGAGATCGTCCGGTACGTGCAGTGCAGCGCGATCTCCAGGCCGCCGCCCATGGCCGCGCCGTTGACGAACGCGAACGACGGGATGCCCAGCTCGCCGAGCCGCCGGAACACGTAGTGGCCGAGAGCGCCGATGGCCTGCGCCTCCTCCCGGGTGGCCAGCGCGGCCGCGCCCTTGAGGTCGGCGCCCACGGCGAAGATGAACGGTTTGCCGGTCACGCCGACGGCCGCGAGGTCGCTGCGCTGGGCGATCTCCGACAGGGCGCCGTTGAGCGCGAACAGGCCGTGCGGGCCGAAGGTGTTGGGCTTGGTGTGGTCGAAGCCGTTGTCCAGCGTGATGAGCGCCATCGTGCCCGCGCCGTACGGCAGCTGCACGTCGCGCACCAGCGCCTTGGTGACCACTTCGTCGGTGTTGCGCTCGCTCAGCAGCGACCGCCAGGTCTCGAACTCGCTCATGCCAGGTTCTCCCAGATCACGGTGCCGCCCATGCCCATGCCGACGCACATGGTGGTGATGCCGTAACGCACGTCGGGACGCTCGCCGAACTGCCGGGCGAGCTGCGTCATCAGCCGCACGCCCGAGGAGGCGAGCGGGTGGCCGTAGGCGATCGCGCCGCCGTACGGGTTGACGCGGGGGTCGTCGTCGGCGATGCCGAAGTGCTCCAGGAAGGCCAGCACCTGCACGGCGAACGCCTCGTTGATCTCGAACAGCCCGATGTCGGAGATGTCGAGCCCGGCCAGGCGCAGCGCCCGCTCCGTGGACGGGATCGGCCCCACGCCCATGACCTCGGGGTCCACGCCCGCGAACGCGTACGACACCAGCCGCATCTTCGCCGTCAGGCCCAGCTCTTCCGCGACCTCGCGGGCGGCCACCACGCAGCCGGTGGCGCCGTCGTTGATGCCCGACGAGTTGCCCGCCGTGACGCGGCCGTGCGGCCGGAACGGCGTCTTGAGCCCGCTCAGGCCCTCCATGGTCGTGCCCGGCCTGGGCGCCTCGTCCTCGACGGCCAGGCCCCAGCCCTTCTCGGCGCTCCTGATCGCCATGGGCACGAGGTCGGGCTGGATCTTGCCGTCGGCGTACGCCTTGGCGGCCCGCTCCTGCGACAGCACCGCGAAGGCGTCGGCGCGCTCCTTGGTGATGGAGGGGTAGCGGTCGTGCAGGTTCTCCGCGGTCATGCCCATGACCAGCGCGCTCGGGTCGACCAGCCGCTCCGACAGGAAGCGCGGGTTGGGGTCGACGCCCTCGCCCATGGGGTGGCGGCCCATGTGCTCGACGCCGCCGGCGATCGCCACGTCGTACGCGCCGAACGCGATGCCGCCCGCGACCGTGGTCACGGCGGTCATCGCGCCCGCGCACATGCGGTCGATCGCGTAGCCGGGCACGCTCTTGGGCAGCCCGGCCAGCACGGCGGCGGCGCGGCCGATGGTCAGGCCCTGGTCGCCGGTCTGGGTGGTCGCGGCGATGGCGACCTCGTCGACGCGCTCGGGCGGCAGGGCGGGGTTGCGGCGCATCAGTTCGCGGATGACGCGGACGACCAGGTCGTCGGCGCGGGTCTCCGCGTACATCCCTTTCGGCCCGCCCTTGCCGAAAGGTGTGCGCACGCCGTCGACGAACACGACGTCACGAGAGGAAGGCACGGATTCGCTCCTCGTAGTCAGCTGAGGTTCCGTGCCCAATGCTACTCGTCAGTAACTACTCCGCAGACGAGGGCGGCGGTGAGCAGGCCGTAGACGATGCCGGTGGCCGGCTCCCACAGGTGGGCACGGGCGCCGAGCAGGGCGGCGATGGCCACGGCCGCGCCCGTCCACAGCAGCGTGCCCTCGCGCCTGCGCATCCCGCGGCCGGGATCCCAGGGGTCGCCCGGCGCGCCGCCGCCCGAGCGCAGGGCGCGGGCCACGGTCAATGCGACGTCGCGGCCCCACCACAGCAGGAACAGCGCGCCGGCGGCGACGGCGACCGGGGCCGTCGCCTCGATGACGGCGCTCAGGGTGCCGGCCACGCCGTACTGGGCGGCCTGGTCGAACAGCCGCGGAACGGTCCAGCCGAGTAACAGCGTCACCGCCCAGCAGCCGGCCACCGCGAGCCTGGCCAGGGCGCGGGCGCGGCCGGAGAAGGCGGTGGCGTACAGCTCGCGCTCGCGGTCGCGGACGCGGCGGGCGCGGGCGCCCCAGACGTACTGGGTGATCGCCATGGCGGGCAGGGCGGCGGTGAAGACCGCCAGCGACAGCACCGCGAGCGGGAGCGTCTGCTCCCTTGTCGCGGCCCTGTCGGCGAGCAACTGCGCGGTGGTCAGCAGCGCGATCGAGGCGGTGAGCGCCACGAGGGCGCCGCGCCTTGCGGACCTGGCCTGGGCGCGCAGCCCGGCCAGCTCCTGGGCGCCGGGAGGAGGTGCCATCTCGGTCAGAAGCATGACGTCATGATGGCGTCACCCTGCGTGGTCACGTGCGGTGTTCGCGCGCTTTGGATGGAGCTCTCGCTCGGGTAAGGCAGGAGTACCCCTGGGGCCACCCTCCGGCCGGCGCTCCCTAACGAACCTTGACGTGATGGGAGGAGTCATCCTCCTAGAGCGTCGTTTATGACTATGCTTCGCGATCATGGCGCGAGGGGTGAACCGCATGAGGGAACGGCACGACGAAGCGGTTCTGGGCCGGCGCGTCGCTCCACGGTCACCGTCTCACGCGCCGCCGCCCATGGCGCCGCCGCAGCGGCCGCGCGAGCGGCCGCGCCACGAGCCGCATGAGGAGCTGCGTGAAGAGCCGCCGTGGTCCGGAGGCAGGGGCGGGCCGCGGTCCGGCAAGAGCCGCCTGACGCTAGGCGGCTGGATCAGCGTGGGGCTGACGGTCGTGCTCGTGGCCGTCACGATCGGCGGGTACGCCTACTACCGCTATCTCGACAGCGGCATCACCCGCCAGCCGTTCAACGTGGGCGCGAGCCGCCCGCCCGAGACCGGCGCGCTCAACGTGCTGCTGGTGGGCTCCGACTCGCGGGCGGGGAACAACAAGAAGTACGGCCCGCAGTCGCAGCACCTCGGCGAGCGCACCGACACGATCATGCTGCTGCACATCTCCCCGAACCGGGACAACGCCACCATGATCAGCTTCCCTCGCGACTCCATGGTGCTGGTCCCGGAGTGCACGGGCCGCAACGGCCAGGTGGTGCCCGCCGGACTCCGGCAGATCAACTCCGCCTTCAACGACGGCGGCATCGAGTGCACGGCCAAGACGCTCGAATCCCTCACCAACATCAAGATCAACCACTTCGTGAAGGTGGACTTCACCGGCTTCAAGGGCATCGTCGACGCGCTCGGCGGCATCGAGATCTGCCTCCCCAAGCCGGTCAACGACCCCAAGGCCAAGCTGGTGCTCGGCGCCGGCAAGCACGTGGTGAAGGGCGAGCAGGCGCTGGGATACGTACGGACCCGGTACGCGCTCGGCGACGGCAGCGACCTCGGCCGCATCCAGCGCCAGCAGGTCTTCCTCCAGCAGGTCATGAAGAAGGTCACCGACGGCGGCCTGCTCACCGACCCCGGCAGGCTGAACGCCTTCCTGCGCGCCGCCACCCGGTCGGTGACCGTGGACGAAGGGCTCACGCTCGAGCGCATGCTGGAGATCGCCAACAGCGTGCGCGGCATGACCGCCAAGGAGCTCAAGGGCATCACGGTGCCGGTGGAGCCGTACCCGGCGGACAAGAACCGCGTGCAGTTCGCCCAGCCGGCCGCCCGCGACTTCTTCGAGAACGTGCGCAACGACGTCGAGGTCACCAAGTCGCCCGCGCCGGGCAAGTCCACCGCGCCCGCGGTCAAGCGGGAGCAGGTGCGGCTGCAGGTGCTCAACGCCTCCGGCGAGGAGGGCAGGGCCGTGCAGGTGGCCGACGCGCTCGCCGCCCAGGGGTTCGTGGTGACGCAGGTCGGCAACGCCGCACCCGCCGACGTCACGACCATCCGGTACGCCAAGAAGGACGCCAAGGACGGCCCCGCCTACGGCGACGCGGTGGCCGCCCGGCTGTCGAAGGACAAGCGCACCCCCGTCGAGGGCAAGGTCAAGGCGCTGATCTCGCAGCCGTACACGCTGAAGAGCCCGCCCGCCAAGATGCCGGACGGCCCGATCATCCAGCTCGTCATCGGCAAGGACTGGCCGGGTGTGCGGGTGCTGTCGGCGATCCCCGACTCGCTCAAGGACAAGGTGATCGACACCAGCACCAACCCCTGCCTCTGACCAGGCCGGCGGCGCTGGACGCACCCGGAGATCAGGTGGTCGTACCCGGGTGGTGTGACGGCGAAACACCTTTGGGACGAAAGTTACGGGGAGTAGTTTCAGCGAAACATGTGAAATTTCCGGACAAGTAGTGGTAGGAAGGGGCGCGGTCCGTATACGCACTAGAGAGGTTCCACCGTGGCGCGCGACGATAACGACAGGCCATACGACGACGGGCAAGGTAGGTCGTTGAACCCGGAGCTGATGACGGGTGACGTGCTGTCTCCGCGGTGGAGCACCGAAGACACCGACGAGCAGCCCGCGATCCAGGTCGTCGGCAACGAGACCTACATCATGCCGGACGGGCGCGGGCGTGACGTGCTCGACGACCCCGCACCGCCCCGCGACGTGCTCGACGACCCGCACGACGTGCTCGGCTCGGCGGGTGACCGGCATGACGTGCTCGGCTCGGCGGGCGACCGGCACGACGTCCTCGGCGGGCGCGAGACCTCCTCGGCCCACGACGTGCTCGGCGGCTACGACCAGGGCTATGACCACGGCTACGACCAGGACGCGCGCGAGTACGGCGGGCGCGACCGGGGCGGCCGCGGCGTGGACGACGTGCTCGGCGCGCGCGAGTACGGCGGGTCGAACGGACCGCACGACCTGCCCGCCGACGACTACAGCGGGCCGCACGCGCTCGACGACTACAGCGGGCCGCAGCGGGTGGACGACTACGACCGCGCCGATGATTACAGCGGGCCGCACCGGGTCGAGGACGACAACGCGTACCTGCCGCTCGACCGCGGCTACGACGCGAGCCGCGACGACGACCTGGACGACGACCGGCCCAAGCGCGGCTTCCTCGGCTCCGGCTGGACCGACGACAGCGACGACGACCGTGACGACCGCGGCTCCCGCGGCTCGCGGAGCTCGCGTGGCTACGACGACGATGGCGGTGACGGCGAGGGCGAGGTGCGCCGCCGTACCCGGGTGCTGCTCGTGGCGGCGGCCGCCGTGGTGCTGATCGGCGTCGGTGTCGGCTGGGTGCTCACCGGTACGTCCTCCGACGACCCCTGCGCCGGAGCCCAGTGCGCGAGCGCCGGCGAGGTGTCCTCCCCGTCCGACGACGCCGTTTCCGAGGAAGAGGAGGAGGCGCCGGCCGAGGACGAGGAGACCGATCCCGCGGACGAGGTCACCGACGACACGGCCGACGAGACCGCCGACGACACCGCCGACGACACCGCCACGAACAACACCGACACCACCGCCAACCGGCCGAACCGGCCCACCTCGACCACCCCGGCCGAGCCCGTGCAGCAGCAGCCGCGGCAGCGGCCGACCCGCGAGCCCTCGACCGAGCCGACCCGGAAGCCGCAGCGCCAGGAGCAGCAGGACACCACCCAGGAGAACGAGCAGCCCAGCGAGCGGCCCGAGCGTCAGACGAACAACAACAACCGGACGAACGACATCGAGGACAACCGCACCGCCACGAACGACTCCAGCTCGCAGGACAGCGCGCAGGAGACGGACACCGGCAACCCGGTCGAGACGGCCCCCGATGCCCCGGTGGAGAGCGACAAGGGCGGCGGCCTCCTCGACATCCTGTTCCCCTGGCTCTGACCCGACGCCGGCCGGGGCGAGGGGGACGGCCTCCGGCGCGAGCTCAGGGGCCGCACGGCACCTCCCGGTGTGGTAGATCGTGTTTCCGGTAGGGCATCCTGTTGCCGCCGGGCGTGGACATGGCAGGATGCGGGTCCAGGCGCCGGCAGGCTGCTGTGGAAACCGCTTTCCGGGAGGTCTCGTGGTCACGCTTGAGGACGTCGCCAGGCAGGCGGGCGTCTCGCTCGCGACCGCCTCGCGGGTGCTCAACGGCAGCACCCGCCAGGTGGGCGCGACACTCCGGGCACGCGTCGAGCGGGCCGCGGACGAGCTCGGCTACCGGGCCAACATCGCCGCCCAGACCCTCGCCAAGGGGGCGAGCAACGTCATCGGCATCGTCGTGCACGACCTGACCGACCCCTACTTCGCGGCCCTGGCCGACGGCGCGATGCGGGCGGCGGCCACCCACGGCCTGCTGGTCATGGTCGGCACCACGCACCGCGACCCCGAGCAGGAGATCGCCTACGTCTCCACGCTCAACGCCCAGCGCGTGCGCGCGGTGCTGCTGGCCGGCTCCCGGGTCGCCGACCCCGCCGTCACCGGCAGGCTCCGCGACGAGCTGGCCCGCTACCGGGAGGGCGGCGGCCGGGCGGCCTGCGTCGGCCAGGACCTCCTGGGCGTCGACACCGTCGCGCCCGCCAACCGCCGCGGCGCCGCCCAGCTGGCCAGGGCGCTCGCCGAGCTCGGCCACACCAGGTTCGCGGTGCTCGCCGGGCCGCCGCATCTGGTGACCGCCGCCGACCGCTGCGCCGGGTTCGCCGCGGCGCTCGCCGAGCTCGGCCTGCCCGAGCCGCAGATCATTCATGGGCCCTTCGACCGCGACGGCGGATACGCGGCGGCCCAGCAGGTCCGCGACGCCACCTGCGTGTTCGCGGTCAACGACGTGATGGCGGTGGGCGCGCTCGCCGCCTACAGAGAGCGCGGCGTGCGGGTGCCCGACGACGTGTCGGTGGCCGGGTTCGACGACATCGTCACCCTGCGCGATCACGTGCCGGCGCTGACCACCGTACGGCTGCCGCTGCAGGACATGGGAGCGCGCGCGCTCGAGCTCGCGCTGAACGAGACCGACCAAGTGGTGGTCGAGGAGGTCGCGGGCGAGGTCGTGCTCCGCGAGAGCGTCAGGAGGATCGCGTGAGGCTGGCCGTCAGCACCCTGGGCATGCCGGGCGAGGACCTGGACCGCGCGATCGCGATCGCGACCGGTCACGGGTGCCAGGGGCTCGAGCTGCGGCTGCATCCGGATACCGGGGTGCACGCCGGGCTGGACTCGCGCGAGCGGGCCTCCGTCCGGGAGCGGATCGAGGCGGCCGGGCTGAAGATCTCCGCCCTAGCCGGATATGTCGGCATCTGTCAGCCGGGGCCCGACGAACCGGTGATCGACGCGCTCATCGCCGACCTGCGCCTCGCCGCCGACCTCGGCGCGCCCGGCGTCCGCGTCTTCCCGCGCGGCGGCGACCCGTCCGTGGGCGCGCGCCGGCTCAAGGCGGTCTCCGGCCCGGCCGCCGACCTCGGCCGTCGCGTGCTGGTCGAGACGCACGACGAGATGGCCACCGGCGCCGCCGTGGCCGCGCTGCTCGCCGAGGCCGGCTGCCCCGGCACCACCGGCGCCATCTGGGACCTCCTGCACCCGTGGCGGCACGGCGAGCCGCCCGCCCGCACGCTCGCCGAGCTGCGCCCGTACCTCCACTACGTTCAGGTCAAGGACGCGGTCTCCGAGCAGGACACCACCCCGGTGCCCATGGGCAGCGGCACGGTGCCGTTGCAGGAGTCGGGCGAACTGCTGCGCGCGGCCGGCTACGACGGGTGGGTGTCGCTCGAGTGGGAGCGCACCTGGTACCCGCAGGTGCCGCCGGTCGAGGAGATCCTCCCGGGCGCGGCCGCCTGGGTCCGCCGCTTCTCTACCTGACCCCGCCCCGCCCCCCAGCGCCTGGCCCTGCCCGTTTCCTTCCGCCCTCCGGCGGCGTTGCGGGTCCCTCACGCCCTGGGGACGCTTGCGCGCCCTACACGTTGGCGGCGCGTGCGCGCCCGCGTACGTGCGCCTGCTCGCGCCTGGGCTGCGCTTACGCTCCGGGTAATGCCGCCGGCTGGCGCTTGTGCGCCCGGTGGTGCCGCCGGCCTGGCCGGCGCTTGAGCCGGTTGCGCGCTTGCTCGCGCTCAGGCTCGCCTCCCCGCCGGCGGTTGCATGCCCCGCCTCTCGCTCGCCCTGGGGCTCCCGCTTGTCCGTTCGTGGTGTTGAGTTGGGGCATGTCCCCTTCGCAGAACAAGGTGCTCGTCGTCGGGATGGACGGGCTCCGCTTCGACCGGCTCCTCGCGCTCGACGCCCCCGTCCTGGCCGGCCTGATGTCCTCCGGCGCGTACGGCACCAGCAAGCTCCCGTACGGCGAGGCCGGCACGCCGCGTACGGAGTCGCCCGGCGAGGTCGTCCCCACGAGCCCCGAACAGCCCGGGGACGGCGGCCGGGTGATCAGGTCGCGTACGGACTCGGGCCCGGGCTGGTCGTCGATCGCCACCGGCGTCTGGCCGGACAAACACGGTGTCGTGGACAACGCGTTCACCGACCCCCGCTTCCTGAAATATCCGGACTTCTTGACGCGGGCCGCCACCGCAGACCCCGCCCTGGACACCGCCGCCTTCTTCTCCTGGGCCGCGCTCGCCGAGCACGGCGCGTTCGGCCCGGACATCGGCCACCGCTTCGTGCTCGACGGCTACGCCGTCGGCTGGGCGAACGCCGACGCCCAGGTCACGGCCGCGGCCGAGCGCCACCTGGCCGGCGGCGACCCCGGCGCCGTCTTCGTCTACCTGGGCGACACCGACGAGGTGGCCCACGCGCTCGGCCCCCACTGCCCGGAGTACGCCGCCGCCCTGCGCACCCAGGACGCCCAGCTCGGCCGCCTGCTCGACGCCGTACGCGCCCGCCCGGGCTTCTCCCGGGAGAGCTGGACGGTGCTGGTCACCACCGACCACGGCCACGTGGACGCGGGCGGCCACGGCGGCGTCTCCGACGAGGAGCGCACGGTCTTCGTGATCGTCAACCGGCTGGGCGACGACCTGGGCGGACGCTCACTGCGGGCGCCCCGGCTGGTGGACGTCGCCCCCACGGCGCTGGCCGCGCTCGGCGTGGCCGTGGACCCGGCGTGGGACCTGGACGGGGCGCCGCTGGAGATCTGATTCATCGCGTGTTGAATTCCTGTCGGGGAAGCGCCACACTGGAGGGCGAAACGCCCGATGGCAGGGGAAACACGCGATGAACACCATCTTGAGCTTCGCCGAGATCGACGCGGGGATGCTCGCCGAGGTGGGCGGCAAGGCGGCCAACCTCGGCGAGCTGACCAGGGCGGGCCTGCCGGTGCCGCCCGGGTGGGTGCTCACCACGGAGGCCTACCGCCAGGTCGCGGCGGGGCTCGACACGAGCGGCCCGCAGGTGGCGGAGCGGGCCAGGAAGCACCTGCTCGACGCGCCGATGCCGGACGAGGTGCGCGAGGCGATCGTGGAGGCGTACCGGGGGCTCGGCGACGAGGTGCCGGTCGCGGTGCGCTCGTCGGCCACCGCCGAGGATCTGCCGTCCGCCAGCTTCGCGGGCCAGCAGGACACTTTCCTCAACGTGGTGGGGGAGGAGGCCGTGCTGGCGGCCGTACGCCGCTGCTGGGCCTCGCTGTGGACCGATCGCGCGGTCGCCTACCGCGAGTCCAACGGGATCGACCACGCCGCCGTGCGGCTCGCCGTGGTCGTGCAGGAGATGGTGGACGCCCGCACGGCCGGCGTCATGTTCACCGCGAACCCCGTCACCGGCAGGCGGCGCGAGATCGTCATCGACGCGAGCCCCGGCCTGGGCGAGGCGGTGGTCTCCGGCGCGGTCAACCCCGACAGGTTCCGCTTCCGCGACGGCCGGGTCATCGAGCGCCGCGCCGGAGACAAGCGGCTGGCGATCAGGCCGCTGCCCGGCGGCGGCACCGAACGCGTCGCGAAGGCGCACGACGGCCTCTGCCTTTCCGACGACGAGGTACGCCGCCTGGCCGACCTCGGCGCCCGCGTCGAGAAGCACTACGGCGCGCCCCAGGACACCGAATGGGCCATCGACGCCGGCGGAACGCTCTGGCTCACCCAGGCACGGCCCATCACCACCCTCTATCCGCTGCCCGAGAGCACCCGGGCGGGTCTGCGGGTGTACTTCTCGGTCAACGTCGCGCAGGGCGTCATGGGGCCGCTGACGCCCATGGGCGTGGCCGCGTTCCGGATGATCAGCTCGGGCGGGGCCGGGCTCGCCGGGCACGCGCCCGCAGACCCGTACGCCGGCGCGGGGTTCCTGGCCGAATCAGGCCACCGGCTCTGGCTCGACATCACCGCCGCCGTGCGCAACCGCGCAGGCCGCGCCCTCCTGCCGCGCGTGCTGACGCTGGGCGAGGCCAGGGCCGTGCCCCTCGTACGCGGCCTGTTCGAGGACCCGCGGCTCGCCCCCGCGCCCCGCTCCCTGCGGCCGTTCCTGCGCGGCGCGCTGCGCTTCGCCCGCAACGTGCGGCTGCCCCAGCGCGTGCTCGTGGCGCTCACCAGCCCGTGCCGGGCGCTGGCGCACAGCGTCCGGCTGGGGGCCGAGCTGGACCGGCGGCTGCGCGTGCCCGGCTCGGCCACCCCGGCCCAGCGGCTCGACCACGCCGAACGCGTGCTCGCCGGGACGTTCCCGCTGATCATCCGGATCATGCCGACCGCGATCACCGGCTACGCGCTCTACGCGCTGTCCTCGAAGCTGTCGGGCGTGCCGATCGACGAGATGAGCGACGTCCTGCGCAGCGTCCCGCACAACCCGACCACCGAGATGGACATCGAGCTGTGGCACCTCGCCACGCGCGTCGAGCCCGAGCCGTTCCGGGAGCTGCCGGTCTCCGAGCTGGTCGCCCGCTATCAGGCGGGCGAGCTGCCGCCGGTCGCCCAGCGCGAGATCACCGCGTTCCTCGACACGTACGGGCACCGCGGCGTGGCCGAGATCGACGCCGGGGTGCCGCGCTGGTCGGAGGAGCCCGGCCACATCCTCGGCGTGCTCGCCAACTACCTGCGGATGGACGGCGGGCTCACCCCGGCCGAGCTGTTCGAGAAGGGCGCGCGGCAGGCGCAGAAGACGATCGGCGAGGTCGCCGCGCGGGCCGGGCGGCGCGCGCGGTGGCGGGCCCCCGTCGTGCGGTGGGCGCTGGGACGCACCCGGCAGTACGCGGGGCTGCGCGAGCTGCCCAAGTTCTACCTGGTCAAGACGCTCGCGGCGGTCCGCCGCAGCCTGCTCGTGGTGGGGGAGCACCTGGCGGAGCAGGGCGTGCTCGACCGCGCCGGCGACGTCTTCTTCCTCGACCTGCGCGAGGCCAGGGCCGCGCTGCGCGGCGACGACATGCGCGAGCCGGTGACCGGGCGGAAGGCGACGTACGAGCGGGAGAAGCGCCGCAAGCACGTGCCCAGGGTGCTGCTGTCCGACGGCACGGAACCCGAGGCGGAGGCCGTTGCGGGCGCCGCCGACGGGGCCGCGCTCACCGGCACGCCCGCCTCGCCCGGCACGGTCACCGGTGTCGCGCGCGTCGTGCTCGACCCGCACGGCGCGCACCTGGAGCCGGGCGAGATCCTCGTCTGCCCGTCCACCGACCCGGGCTGGACGCCGCTGTTCCTGACGGCGGGCGGGCTCGTGATGGAGATGGGCGGCGCGATGTCGCACGGCGCGGTGGTGGCCAGGGAGTACGGCATCCCCGCCGTCGTCGGCGTCCCCGAGGCCACCCAGCGCATCGGCACCGGCGAGCGGATCACCGTGAACGGCGCCGCCGGCACGGTCACCCTCGCTTGAGCACGACCGGCCCAGTCACCCCCGCCTGAGCGCCGCCGGTGCGGTCGCCCCCCGCCTGAGCGCAGGCGGCCCGGGGCGCCCCTCGCCTGGCCGCAAGACCGCCGCCAGGCGAGGGCGTGCCCGCCTCAGGCCAGCACGACCTGCTCGTAGCGGGCCTTCATGGTGGCCACCACCTCGTCGGGATCGGCGGCCCAGATGTCGGCGTTGAAGATCTCGACCTCGACGTCGCCGGCGTACCCGGCGGCCTGGACGGCGCGCGTGATCGGCGGGAAGTCGATCACGCCATCGCCCATCATGCCCCGCCCGAGCAGCACGTCCTCGGGCAGCGGGTGCAGGTAGTCGCAGACCTGGTAGCTCGCGATCCTGCCGCCCGCCCGCGCGATGTCCTCCGCCAGACGCGGATCCCACCACACGTGGAAGGTGTCCACGACCACGCCGACCTGCTCCTCGGGGTAGGGCAGGCTCAGCTCCAGCGCCTGGCCGAGCGTGGACAGCACCGCCCGGTCGGGGCAGTAGATCGGGTGCAGCGGCTCCAGCGCCAGCTTGACGCCGCGCTCCCCGGCGTACGGGGCCAGCTCGGCCAGCGCCTCGGCCACGCGCTCGCGCGCGCCCGCGAGATCGCGGGTGAAGCCGCTGTCCGGCAGCGCCTCGCCGGGCCGGACACCGGGCAGACCGCCCACCACCATCACCAGGCAGGCCGCCTCCAGCTCGGCCGCCTCGTCGATGGCCCGCCGGTTGTCGTCGAGCGCCCGCGCGAACGCCTTGCGGCCCTCCTCGCCCGGCAGCCCACCGGCGGTCAGGAAGCCGCCCCGGCACAGCGACGACACGCGCAGCCCCGCCGCGCGCACGAGCTTGACGCTCTCCGCCAGGCCCTGCTCGGCGACCTTCTCCCGCCACAGGCCGATGGCCTCAAGGCCGTGGCGGACGCAGCCGTCCACCGCCTCGGCCACCGACCAGCGCCTGGTCGTCCACTGGTTCAGCGACAGGCTCATGCGCTTTGCGTCCCCGCTCACAGGCCGTTCACCGCCAGCAGCGCCCGCATCCTGCGCACGGCCAGCTCCGGGTCCGCGAGCAGGCCCGCCTGGTCGGCCAGCCGGAACACCTCCGACAGGTGCAGCAGCGAGCGCGCCGACTGCGCGCCGTTCACCATCGCGAACGCGTCCTGGTGGCCGTTCAGCCAGGCCAGGAAGACGATGCCGGTCTTGTAGTGGTACGTCGGCGCTTCGAAGATCTTGCGCGACAGGGCGACCGTCGGGGCGAGGATCTCGTCGTACCGCGTCAGCAGCCGCTCCCGCTCCGCCTCGTCGGCGGCCGCCTCGGCGGCGTCCAGCACCCGCAGCGCCTCCGCGGCGGCGGGGGCGATCGCGTCGAAGATGCCGAGCAGCGCGTGGGAGCCGCTCTTGATCAGCGACGGGTAGTTGAAGTCGTCGCCGGTGTAGAGCTTGACGCCCTCGGGCAGCGCGGCGCGCAGCCGCACCTCGTGCTCCTCGTCCAGCAGCGACACCTTCACGCCGTCCACCTGCGCGGCGTGCGCGTGGATCAGCTCCAGGAACGAGTCCGTGGCCGCGTCGATGTCGCGCGAACCCCAGTAGCCCGCGAGGTTCGGGTCGAACATCTCGCCCAGCCAGTGCAGGATCACCGGGCGGTCGGCCAGGCCGAACAGCTTCCCGTACACCTGGTGGTAGTCCTGCGGGCCCGTCGCGACCGCGGCGAGCTGGCGCGAGGCCATGATGATCACGCCCGCGCCCGCCGACTGCACGGTCTCGATCTGCTCGGCGTACGCGGCGGTGATCGCGTCCAGGTCGGCGGCCTGCGGCGCGTGGTCGGTGCCCGCACCGCACGACACCAGCGTGGCCGGGTCGCCGAACGAACGGGCCTCCGCGGCGCTGCGCCTGATGAGCTGCTGGGTCGCCGCCCAGTCGAGGCCCATGTTGCGCTGTGCGGTGTCCATGGCGTCGGCCACCCGCAGCCCGTGCGACCACAGGTGGCGGCGGAAGCGCAGCGTCGCGTCCCAGTCGACGGCGGCGGGGGAGCCCGGCGTGTTGTCGCCGAGCGGGTCGGCGACGACGTGCGCGGCCGCGTACGCGATGCGGCTCTTCGCCGGCGTGGCCTCCACCGCCCGGCTCTGCGCCTCCCGCAGCGGATACGACCCGAATCCGGGCAGTTCGATCCTCACAGCTGCGGCACCTCGATCCTGCGGCCCTCGGCGTTCGAACGCAGCCCCAGCTCGGCGAGCTGCACGCCCCTCGCACCGGATGCGAAGTCGTTCGGGAACGGCGCGTCCTCCAGCACGTGCCGGATGAAGTTCTCCCACTGCACCTTGAAGCCGTTGTCGAACTCGGCGTTGTCCGGCACCTCCTGCCAGTCGTCGCGGAAGCGCGCGGTCGCCGGCAGGTCCGGGTTCCAGACCGGCTTCGGCGTGACGGAACGGTGCTGGACGCGGCACTTGCGCAGGCCCGCGACGGCGCTGCCGTGGGTGCCGTCCACCTGGAACTCCACCAGCTCGTCGCGGTTCACCCTGACCGCCCAGGAGGAGTTGATCTGCGCGATGATGCCGCCCTCGAGCTCGAAGATCCCGTACGCGGCGTCGTCGGCGGTCGCCTGGTAGGTGTTGCCCTGCTCGTCCACCCGCGACGGGATGTGCGTGACGGCCTTGGCGTAGACCGACTGCACGCGGCCGAACAGGTTCTCCATCACGTAGTGCCAGTGCGGGAACATGTCGAGCACGATGCCGCCGCCGTCCTCGGCGCGGTAGTTCCACGACGGGCGCTGCGCCTCCTGCCAGTCGCCCTCGAACACCCAGTAGCCGAACTCGCCCCGCACCGACAGGATGCGGCCGAAGAAGCCGCCGTCGATGAGCCGCTTCAGCTTGAGCAGGCCAGGCAGGAACAGCTTGTCCTGCACGACGCCGTTCTTGACGCCCTTGGCCGCCGCCGCCTCGGCCAGCGCGACCGCCTCCTGGGTCGACTCGGCGGTGGGCTTTTCTGCGTAGATGTGCTTGCCGGCGTCGATGGCCTTGAGCACGGCCTTGACGCGGGCGCTGGTGACCTGGGCGTCGAAGTAGATGAGGTTGTCGTCGTCGGCGAGGGCGGCGTCGAGGTCGGTGGTGAAATCCGAAATTTCGTGCTTCTTAGCGATGGCTGCAAGCTTGTCGGCATTACGGCCGACCAGGACGGGCTTGAGGGTGACGCTGGAGCCGTCCGAGAGCGTGACGCCGCCCTGTTCGTTGATGGCCAGAACGGAACGGACCAAGTGCTGGCGGTAGCCCATCCGTCCGGTGACGCCGTTCATCACGACGCCGATCGTGCGCACGCTCATGAGGATCCCTTCAGGCACAACGGGTGGAAAGCGCTTTCCCGAACGGTAAGGCCCGCCCGCCGAGGGCGTCAAGAGCCCCACCCGTCCGGCGTCCTCCCGCCGCTCCCGTCACGACGTCCCTGACCCGCCGCTCAGCCGCTCCCGGCCTGCGCCCGAACGGCGCCCCCGGCGGCCCCACGTTGAGGTGGCGCCTCGGACCCGGCGCGCCCGCATCGCGGGAACGACCGTCACGGGTGCCTTGTGCCACGGACGCCTCAGATCGGGCACCCCACGCGCGGGCCGAGCGCCTGCCCTCGGCTCTGCGCTGCTTCGCGACCGGTCGCCGCCAGGGTCACGGTCCCTTCGCTTGGGACGGGCCTCGGCTGGGGGCGGTGCTCCCGAAGGGCGGGGCGCGCGGGCGCGTCCTCTCGCCTCTGTCCGGTCCGGCCCTCGCCGGAGCGGGGCTGCGGCGGACGCGCGGCCTGGCCAGGGCTCTGACCGGGCGCCCCTGGCCAGGCTTTGCGCTGCGACGCCGGCCGGGTCCCGGGCTGCAGACCTTTCGGCTGGAGCGGGCCTCGGCCGGGGTGTGGCGTTCCTGGGTGCGCTTCGGCCGGCCTGCGGGGTCGGTCGCCCGGCCCGTGGGTGCGTTTCGGCCGGCCTGCGGGGTCGGTCGGCCGGGCCTTGGCGGCCGGCTTCACGGGGGCCCCGACAGGGCGGTTCCCGGGTGGGCGGCCCACCCGGGAACCCCGCGCTACGAGTCGCCGCCGTCCTCCAGGCGGGCCAGCGCCTTGGCGATCGGGTGGGCGGCGAGGGAGAGCTGCCACTCGCGGGCGCCGAGCTTGCGCAGCCGGGCGGTCACGGTCTCGTCCGTGATCTCCTCGGGCGGCTCCCAGGTGAGCCTGCGCACGGCGTCGGGCTGCAGGAGGTTCTCCGCCGGCATGTGGTGCTCGTCGGCCAGCGCCGCGATCACGGCCCTGGCGGCGGCGAGCCGCTTGGCGGCGGCAGGGTCGCGGTCGGCCCAGCGGTTGGGCGGCGGCGGGCCGTCGCCGGGCGTGCTGGGCTGGGGGAGCTGGCTGTCGGGCAGCGCACGGGCGCGGGCGACGGCGGCGAGCCAGTCGTTGATGTGACGGCGAGCGCTCCGCCCGGTGAATGCCGAAATTTCGGTCAGTGCCTTCTTGGTGCGCGGTCCCTCCAGCGCCGCCGTCACGATCGCCGCGTCGGGCAGCACCCGGCCGGGCGCCAGGTCCTGCTCGCGGGCGATGCGGTCGCGCATGTTCCACAGCTCCCGCACGATCGCCAGCGCGCGCACGTTCCGTACCTTGTGGATGCCGGACGTGCGCCGCCACGGATCGGGCCGCGGCGCCGGCGGCGGGGTGTTGAGCACGGCCTCGAACTCCTCGCGCGCCCACTCCAGCTTCCCGGCGTCGGCCAGCTCCTGATGGAGCGCGTCGCGCAGCTCGACCAGGACCTCCACGTCGAGCGCGGCGTACCGCAGCCAGTCGAGCGGCAGCGGCCTGGTGGACCAGTCGGCCGCCGAATGGCCCTTCTCCAGGCGCAGGCCGAGCACGGTCTCCACCATCGTGCCCAGGCCCACCCGCTCGTAGCCGAGCAGCCGGCCGGCCAGCTCGGTGTCGAACATCCGCCGCGGCTTGAAGCCGATCTCCATCAGGCACGGCAGGTCCTGGGACGCGGCGTGCAGCACGATCTCGGCCTCGGCCAGCGCCTCGTCGAGCGAGGACAGGTCGGGGCAGCCGATCGGGTCGATCAGCGCGGTGCCCGCGCCCGCCCTGCGCAGCTGCACGAGGTAGGCGCGGTTGCCGTAGCGGTAGCCCGAGGCCCGCTCGGCGTCGACGGCGACGGGGCCGCTGCCCGCCGCGAACCTCTCCACGACCTCGGCCAGCCCGGCGGCGTCGGCGACGACGGGAGGTATGCCTTCGCGTGGCTCCAGCAGCGGCTCCACGGTGCGTTCTTCTGTCATGAGTTCACCGACCTCATGACGCAGGTACTGTCTTGACTGGTGCCCTCACTTCGTTCGGTCACTCTCCGGATCATCACGTCGACGGGGCAGGGCGGCCACGTCGGGCGGAAGGGGCGGGATGCCCGCGGCCAGGCACATCAGATCACACCAAGCGGCGACATGGCCGGACAGATCCTCCTGTGCGGGGGACCAGGAGGCCCGCAACTCCAGCTCGGTCGTGACCGGATCGTCGGCCTTGTTGCCGAACCCCTCCGACACGGCTCTTGTCACGGTACCGCCGGCGGCGGAGTAGTCGGCTTGGTGGGCGTCGAGGGCCTCGGTCAGCCAGCTCCAGGCGACGGGGCCGAGGAGCGGGTCGGAGGTGATCTCCGGCTCCATGTCGGCCCTGACGTAGGCAACCAGCCGGAACGGGCCCTCCCAGCCGCGCTGGCCGTCGGGATCGTAGAGCAGGATCAGCCGGCCCACCGCCAGCTCGTCGTCACCGCGGTAGACCGACGCGCCGATGGCGGCCGAGTACGGGGCCAGCCGCTGGGGGGCGGGCAGGTCCTCAAGCTCGATCTCCTGCCGTACCTCGGTCAGCCGCATGCTCTCCGCGGCCCGCGTGAACGCGGCGGGAGGCGGCGGCTGGTCACCGAGCGTCATAGCCGAAGCGTAGGCCGAAGTCGGACGAAAGGGGACCACGGGGGTGCTCATCCTTCGTGATCAAGCCGCTGCCGTAACCAGCTGGCGAACCGGACGGGTGGCCTCGGCGGCGCCGGACATCAGGGCGTGACCGCAGTCGACGCAGGCCCACTCGGGGCACTGGCCCGGCTCGTGCCCGTCGGCGCACGGCGGCTGCTCGAACGGCCGCTCACCGTCGCATGACGGGCAGCGCACACTGCGGCGCTCTGGGGAACTCCACAACGCGGTCATCGCACGAGTCATCGAACCGGGGCCTTTCTTCGGGTCGTGGCTCCGACGTTGGCACGAGCCGCTGACAATTCCCCGCAACGCGCTCGGCGTGTCCCGAAAGTGGTCGATGAATCGGTGCCGCGCGGTGGCTTGGGGGACTTTTGGCCCAGTCGAGACCGGCTCTCTGGCCGCGCATGGGGTGTGCTGGACCCGTGCGGGATGCCGATGCCGAGCAGACCGGTAAACCTTCATCTGGCTATCTGATCATGATTTGGGGTGTCCAATGCATGTTTTTCCGACACCTCGCACTCGTGTCGGGACCGCGCCCCGTTCATGGCACCCTGGTGAGGTGAACCTCGCCGACTCAGCCTTCCTGCGCGCCTGCCGCCGCCAGCCCGTCCCGCACACCCCTGTCTGGTACATGCGCCAGGCGGGCCGCTCGCTGCCGGAATACCTGAGGGTCCGCGAGGGTGTGCCCATGCTGACCGCCTGCTCGACGCCCGACCTCATCGTCGAGATCACCATGCAGCCCGTCCGCCGCTACGGCGTCGACGCGGCCATCTTCTTCAGCGACATCGTCGTACCGCTCAAGGCCATCGGCGTCGACCTCGACATCAAGCCCGGCGTCGGCCCCGTCGTCGCCGAGCCCATCCGCGACGCCAAGGGCCTCGACGCGCTGCGGCCCCTCGAGCCCGGCGACGTCCCCTACATCACCGAAGCCGTCAAGGCGCTCACCACCGAGCTCGGCGACACCCCGCTCATCGGCTTCGCCGGCGCGCCCTTCACCCTCGGCTCCTACCTCATCGAAGGCGGCCCGTCGAAGAACCACGACCGCACCAAGGCCATGATGTACGGCGAGCCCGAGCTGTGGCACGCGCTCATGGAGAAGCTCTCCGACATCGTGCTGCAGCACCTGCGCATCCAGATCGATGCGGGCGCCTCCGCCGTGCAGCTCTTCGACTCCTGGGTCGGCGCCGTCGCGCCCGACGACTACCGCGAGTTCATCCTGCCCCACACCCGGCGCATCTTCGAAGGCGTCGCCGACGTGCCCCGCATCCACTTCGGCGTCGGCACCGGCGAACTCCTCGGCGTGCTCGGCGAGGCCGGAGCCGACGTCGTCGGCGTCGACTGGCGCGTCCCCCTCGATGAGGCCGCCCGCCGCGTCGGCCCCGGCAAGGCGCTCCAGGGCAACCTCGACCCCGCCATCCTCCTCGCCCCCTGGGAGGTCGTCGAGCGCAAGGCCCGCGAGGTGCTGCGGCGCGGCGAGGCCGCCGAGGGCCACGTGTTCAACCTCGGCCACGGCGTGCTCCCCGACACCGACCCCGACCAGCTCAAGCGCCTCACCGACCTCGTCCACGAGCACCGTCGCTGACCCGGGCGCTTCGCTCTCCCGCCGCCTTTCGAGCGCACCCTCGGCCGGCCCGGACGCTCCCCGGGATCGCGCCACCGCCCGTGCGTGGGGCGCGCTTGTGCAAGCGCGGTCGTGGCCGGGTTGCCGCCCTGCGCGTGTGTGGCCGGGTTGCTCATGTGTGGAGGCGCGTGGGCGCGTGTCCGTGCGCGGGGCGGCCGGGTTGCGCGTGCGTGGGGGCGCGCTTGTGCGTGCGCGGGCGCGGGCGCGGGCGGTCGGCCGGCCGGCCGGGAGTGACCATCGCAACTCGCGGTCATGGCCATGCGGGCGCGGGCGGGCGGCCGCTTTTCGTCGCTCTGGGGCGCGGGTGCCGCCGGTGCGCCTCCCTCCCGCCGTGCCCGGTGCTCGGCGTTCTTTTGCGGAAACCCCCTCGGGCCGGGCGCCGTCATGCGTGTCGGAGACCCGCTGCGCTCGCCGTAGTTCACGCATCGGTCGCCCACCGTCCGGTGGTGGCCCGCCGCCAGGGGCTGGGGTTCCAGGGAGGGGTTGTGTGCAAGCCCGCCGATCGCCGTGTGCGCGGATGTGCCGATCGCGCTGCGTGCGGCTCACCGGTTCCATGGCGGTCGCTGCTGAAGGCTGGGGGTTTCCTGGGGGAGGCGGGGTTTTCGGGGCACCGGTTCGTGCTGCTGTGCGGTGGTGAGGTGGGTTGCGGGAGGTCTGCCCCGCGGAGATGGGCACGTGTGAGAAGCGGTAGCGTTCGGAGGCGTGGAAGGGAATCGGGCGCACGTGGTCGTCGTCGGCGCGGGGATCTCCGGACTCGCCGCGGCGTGGTATCTCCGGCAGGGCGCGGGTGAGCGCGTGAAGGTCACGGTCCTGGAGGGCTCGCCGCGCATCGGCGGCAAGCTCTATGCCTCGGAGGTCGCCGGGGTGAGCGTCGACGCGGGCGCCGAGGCGATGCTGGCCCGCCGTCCCGAGGGCAAGGAGCTGGCCAAGGCGGTCGGGCTCGGCGACGACCTGGTCTTCCCCGGCACCACCCGTTCGGCCGTCTACAGCCGCGGCGCCGTACGCTACCTGCCCAAGGGCCAGGTCATGGGCGTGCCCGCCGACCTCACGGAGCTGGCCAAGTCCGGCATCATCTCGCCCGGCGGGCTGCTGCGCGTGCCGCTCGATCAGGTGCTGCCGGCGACGCTCGTGCGCACCGACGTGTCCGTCGCCGCCTACATCCGCGCCAGGATGGGCGCCGAGGTCGTGGACCGGCTGGTCGAGCCGCTGCTCGGCGGCGTCTACGCGGGCCGCGCCGACATGCTGTCGCTGGAGGCGACGATGCCGCGGGTGGCCGCGATCGCGCGGTCCGAGCGTTCGCTGCTCAACGCCGCGCGCCACCTCGTCGAGGAGACGCCGAAGGACCAGGGCCCGGTCTTCACCACCCTGCGCAACGGCCTGGGCGGCCTGCCCGAGGCGGTCGCCAAGGCGTCCGAGGCCGACGTCAGGACCGGCGTCACCGTCCGCGAGCTGCACCGCACCGAGACCGGCTGGCGGCTGGTCACCGGCCCGGTGCCGCAACCCGAGATCGTCGAGGCGGACGCGGTGATCCTGGCCACGCCGGGCCCGGCGACCAGCCGCCTGCTCAAGACCGAGGCGCCCAAGGCCGCCGCCGAGCTGGCCCGCATCCAGTACGCGAGCATGGCCGTCGTCACGCTCGCCTACCCGGCCGACGCCTTCCCCGAGCCGCCCGCCACGAGCGGCTACCTGGTGCCGCCCGTGGAGGGGCGGCCGGTCAAGGCGGTGACGTTCAGCTCGGTGAAGTGGCCCCACCTGTCGAAGGACCTGGTGATCCTGCGCTGCTCGATCGGCCGGGTCGGCGAGGAGCACCTGCTGCAGCGCGACGACGTGGAGCTGGTCGCGCTGGCCACCGCCGAGATGGCCGACGTGATGGGCGTGCGCGGCCTGCCCGTCGACAGCCGGGTGACGCGCTGGGGCGGCGGGCTCCCGCAGTACAACGTGGGCCACCTCGACCGGGTGGCCAGGGTGCGCGCGGCGGTCGCCGTGCAGCCCGGTCTGGCCGTCTGCGGGGCCGCCTACGACGGCATCGGCATCCCCGCCTGCATCGCCACCGCCCGCACGGCCGCCGCCCGGATTCTGGACCACCTCTCCCTGAGAGCAGAATAGGCAGCATGACAGAGGGCGCACCGCGGCTCAAAGCCCGCGATCTCAATCAGGTGATCCGTTACACGATGTGGTCGGTCTTCCAGGCGACCGAGCCGTGCCCAGGCGACCGCGACGGCCTGGTGGCCGAGGTGCAGGAGCTGCTCGACCAGGTCGCCGGCAAGGGCGTCGTGACCAGGGGGGTCTACGACGTCGCCGGGTTCAGGGCCGACGCCGACTTCATGTTCTGGTGGCACGCTCCCACGCCCGAGGACCTCCAGGACGTCTACGCCAGGTTCCGCCGCACCCGCCTGGGCCGCCACAGCAGGCCCGTCTGGTCGGCGATGGCGCTGCACCGGCCCGCCGAGTTCAACAAGTCGCACATCCCGGCCTTCCTCGCCGAGGAGGAGCCGCGCGCCTACGTCAGCGTCTACCCGTTCGTGCGCTCCTACGAGTGGTATCTGCTCGACGAGTCCGAGCGGCGGGCGATGCTGGCGGAGCACGGCAGGATGGCGCGCGACTTCCCCGACGTGCGGGCGAACACGGTGGCGTGCTTCTCGCTCAACGACTACGAGTGGATGCTCGCGTTCGAGGCGAACGAGCTGCACCGCATCGTCGACCTCATGCGCACGCTGCGGGGCGCCCAGGCCCGCCGCCACACCCGCGTCGAGATCCCCTTCTACACCGGGGCGCGCAAGCCGCTGCCCGAGCTGGTCGCCGCCCTGCCGTAGTCCTCTCGGCCGGTCCCCGCCCTCGCGGCCGGGTGAATCCGCCGCGAGTCAGACCCGAATCGGCGATCTCGCTGCAGCCCTCTATCCGCTTTGTCACAATCGGGGAATCTCTGCCTCGCAGGGCGTGAGCGGGGTGGCACGTTCCAGGTGTGCGGGCTTGGAGGGCTGGTGGAGATGTCCGGAAGGCGGGGTCGCCGGGGGCGGCACGCGGCAGGACGCCGCTCGGCGCGGGCCAGGGGAGACGGCCTCGGGTCCGCCGGGCGGTCAGCGGAGGACGTCCGGCGACCTGCACCTGAAGTCCGGCGGGCTGCGGAGGACGTCCGGCGACCTGCACCTGAAGTCCGGCGGTCTGCGGAGGACGTCCGGCGGTCTTCGGGGGAGGGGCGGCGCTCTCGGCGGGGCGGTTCCGGTGAGCGGGGCAGGCGGCGTCGAGGGCTGCTTCGGCGGGCGGCGCTCGGGCGGATGGCCGGCGTCGCCGCCGGGGTGACCGCGGGCGGCGCGGTCGTGGTGCTCGCGATGCAGGGGGTGTTCGGGACTCCGGTCACGTACGGGCTGCTCGGCACGGTCACCGCGCCCCCGGCGAGCCAGGCCGCGGAGCCCGGCGCGAGCGACGGGAAGCGGGCCAGGGGCGGGCCCGCGGCCGCCGCGGCGGCATCGTCCGGTGGAACGAGCGCGGGCGAAGGCGCGGACGGCGAAGGGACGGACGGAGGCAAGGGCGCGAACGCGCACGCCACCAGCAAGGGGGCGCGCAAGCCGGAGCCGCCGAAGCCGGCCCCGAGCACGAACTCCGGCCTGGTGCCCGGCACGACCGGCCCCGACGACCTGCCGGCAGGAGGCCCCGTCAGGAGCCATGGCAAGGACTACAAGGCCGACGGCCCCTCGCGGCACACGGATCACCAGGCGGCCGAGTACTTCCGAACGAACTGGGGACCGGACGACAAGGCCGTGAAGCGTCTCAAGGACATCCGCACAGTGGGCGGATATCTCCGCATTTATACGGATCTGCCGGAGAGTGCGGACAACTCCCGTACCGCCATCACCCTCTGCGAGCGCGGCCTCGCCTACCTCCGCGAACGCGGCGTCGAGAACCCCGTGGTGTTCGTGCACTCGGAGTTCGGCCAGAACGGCAACCCGGTGCTCGCCAACATCATCGGCCCCTCGGATCGGAGCTGCCGCGTCACGTATCCCGACCCGGAATGACCCAGGGCCCGGGTCACCGGACCCGGACCCGTGTCTTCGAGCACACCTCGCATCGCTGTGTCACCACCCGCCCGATGGTCTCGATCGTCACCCACCGGTGGCGAAGATGGACAAAGCGCACGCGGTGCTCGTACCCCTCGCCAGCGATCGATACGCCCCGTCGCTACCCGATCACTCCTTGGGCTCGAGGCGGAGCGAGATCGAGTTGATGCAGTAGCGGTCGTCCGTCGGCGTGGGGTAGCCCTCGCCGTGGAAGACGTGTCCCAGGTGGCTGTCGCACCGGGCGCAGCGCACCTCCGTACGGACCATGCCGAGGCTGCGGTCCTCCAGCAGCCGGACCGCGTCGCTGTCGGACGGCGCGTAGAAGCTCGGCCAGCCGCAGTGCGACTCGAACTTCGTGTCAGAACGGAACAACTCGGCACCGCAGGCGCGGCACGAGTAAACCCCCTCGGTCTTGGTGTCGACGTATTCCCCCGTGAACGGGCGCTCGGTCCCGGCCTCCCTGAGGACGTGGAACTCCTCAGGCGTCAGCTGGGCCCGCCATTCCGCCTCGCTCTTGACCACCTTGTCCATGACTCCAGAGTACGAGATACGGCAAAAAGAGATCTCCGCAGGGTGAAGCATCCGTTCTCGGGGAAATTCGCGTCTTTCACGGCAAGGAGGTGTGTTCGCCTCCTGCCAAGGGGTGAGATCACCTGCGGATCCCGCCGAGCGGCACAGCCCACGCCCGTGCTGGCGCCGCTGGGGATCGAAACGGCCGGCCGGGTGGCGCGCCAGCGCCCGGAACGGCGGAAGGGTGATCTGGCGGCCCGTCCCGTCGAGCCCTCGGTCCCGCCACCGAGGAGGCTCCGGGACGGGCCCACCCCGTCCGGCCCTCCGAGCTCGCTTCCGGTCCCGCACCGTCCGGCTCGCCGGACGGTCTCCGGTCTCATTCCGTCCGGCTTTCCGCGTCCGCTTCCCGTCCCATAGCGTCCGGCTCACCAGGTCGGCGACCTGCGGTCGGCGCGGGTGGCCAGGCGATTCGGGTGGACGGGTGAGGGGCGCCGGGCGACCGGGGGTTGTGTTCGGCGGTCGGTGTGGGTGGTCAGGCGATTGGGGTGGGTGGGTGAGGGGCACCGGCTGTCCGGGGGATGCGTCCGGCGGCCGAGGGATCGTGCGAGGGCGCGCGGTGACCGGGTGTTGTCGGTCCCTCGGGGTAGGTTCGGGGGCATGGCATCGCCGTACATCGAGCTCGAGGTGGGGAAGCGGACCGTCAAGGTCACCAATCCCGACAAGGTCTACTTCCCGGAGATCGGCGCCACCAAGCGTGAGCTGGTCGAATACTACGTGAGCGTCGGCGAGGGCGCCCTGCGGGCGCTGAAGGACCGTCCGACCAACCTCAAGCGCCATCCCGACGGCGTGCAGACCGAGGCCATCTACCAAAAGCGCATGCCGCCCCGGCATCCCGACTGGCTGGAGTCGGTGGAGGTGACGTTCCCCAGCGGCCGGACGGCGCGGTCGCTGCGCGTCACCGAGGTGGCCGCCATCGCCTACTGCGCCAACCTCGGCACCATCGACTTCCACCCGTGGCAGGTGCGCGCCGCCGACGTCGAGCATCCCGACGAGCTGCGCGTCGACCTCGACCCGCAGCCCGGCCTGGAGTTCGACGCGGCGCGCAAGGCGGCGTTCCTCACCAGGGACGTGCTGGAGGAGCTCGGCATGACCGGCTTCGTCAAGACCTCGGGCAACCGCGGCGTCCACATCGCCGTCCGCATCGAGCCGCGGTGGGACTTCGTCCAGGTGCGCCACGCCGGCATCGCCCTGGCCAGGGCCGTCGAGGCGCGTGATCCCAGCCTGGTCACCACGGCGTGGTGGAAGGAGGAGCGCGGCGAGCGGGTCTTCATCGACTTCAACCAGAACGCCCGTGATCGCACGATCGCCAGCGCCTACTCGGTGAGAGCCAGGCCGCACGCGCCCGTCTCGACCCCGCTGACCTGGGACGAGCTGGCCGACGCCGACCCGCGCGACTTCGACATCCGCACGGTGCCCGCCCGCTTCGCCGAGCTGGGCGACGTCCACGCGGCCATCGACGACCGGGCGTACTCGATCGAGCCGCTGCTGGAGATGTACGCAGAGGACGAGCGCGGCGACCTGCCGTACCCGCCGAACTATCCGAAGATGCCGGGCGAGCCCAAGCGGGTGCAGCCGAGCAAGGCCCGCTCCGACACCTGACCGTCGGCACCGTCGGCACCGTCAGCCGGTTCATCAGTGGCGCACGAGGCGGTGCGGGGCCAGCTCGCACGTCTCGCCCCGGTCCAGGCGGACCACCCGGTCGGCGAGGCCCGCCCGCTCCATGTGGCGCAGGTAGTCCTCCAGCGGCGAGTGGAAGACCGTGTAGTCGTCGTAGTGGATCGGCACGACGGTCCGCGGGTTGATCATGCCGGTCCAGGCCGTGCCCTGCTCGCCGTCCATGGTGACCATGAGCGTGCCGAGCAGCTTGGTCCCGCCGAGGTGGACGAGGGCGACGTCGATATCGGGGAAGCGGCGCGGGATCGCGTCGAGCCGCCGGTCGAGCACGGTGTCGCCGCTGATGTGCAGGCGCAGCTCGACCCGGTCGTCCGGGCCGCAGAACTCCAGCATCGTGCCCATCACGGGCGGCATCAGCGCCTCGGCGGAGCCCGGGGCGTGCTTGGCGGGCAGCGCGGTGATCCGCACGCTGCCGCCCGGGCCGTGCAGGCGGTACTCATCCCAGATCATCAGCCCGACGGCCTGGCCGAAGCCCTGCCGGTAGAGGGTGCGGGAGGCGGCCGGGGTGGTGACGATGACCGTGTCCCTGTCGATGCCCTTGCGCGCCACCCGGTCCCAGTGGTCGCCGTGCATGTGGGAGAGCACGACGGCATCCAGCGGCGGCAGGTCCTCGATCCGCAGCGCCGGGTCGGTGCGCCGCCGCGAGGCCAGGCCCCACCCGAGGTAGGCGAGCTGGCCGCGGTGCAGGAAGTTCGGGTCCGTCAGCAGCGTGAAGCCGTTGTAGCGGATGAGCGTGGTCGCGTTCCCGATGAACTGCAGGCTGCCGGCCACCGCTGATCACTCCCCCGTCGCGGATCGCTCATGGCTTTCGTCCCCCTCGTTCAGGGGTCCACTGCCACGGCCGTACGACACCAAACCCCCGTACGCGGGCTCGCGTGGAAAATCGATGGCGATCCGGCGCCGTGCCCCCATACCCTCGCATCCGTTGATGAATGTGCCGTACCGCGTGGTCTCGTACCGCGCCTGAAGGAGGGACTTGATGCCTGGCACCGCGCCTAGCGCGCCTCGCAGCCGTGCCACCGGCGGGTCCCGCCTCTGAAACGAGAGACGACACCGACCGGACAGGCCGGACCAACCAGCGTGCCCGCGAGGCTCGCTCGGCGCTCCCTTGCTGTGTGACATCGAAGACCAATCCGGCAAGGAGTACCCAGGTTGTCCACCAACGGCAATCCTCTTAACACCTTCGTGTGCGTGCGCTGCGGCCTCACGGTCACCGCGAACGCCCCCGACGGCGCCCGGCGCAACCACTGCCCGAGCTGCCTGCACTCGCTGCACCTGCAGGACGAGTGCAGGTCACGGATGATCCCGATCTCGATCGCCGTGCTGCGCACCGGGGAATGGATGATCATCCACCGCTGCACCCGCTGCGGCGAGCTGACCTCGAACCCCATCTGCGGGGACGACAACCAGCTCATCCTCATGCGCATGGCGGTACGCCCGCTCGCGCAGCCGCCGTTACCGCTCGAGGCGTTCGGTGATCTGTGATGCCGAGGAGGAACGTCACGAGCGACCGCGCCCGGCCGCAGCGGCGCAAGAGAGTGCATCACGCGGAGCCGGCGGACGCCTTCCGCTGCGTCGCCTGCCGGCTCGACGTGCCCGTGGCCGCGCCCGGCACGGCGCACCGCAACCACTGCCCCCACTGTCTGACCAGCCTGCACGTCGATCATCGCGTGCCCGGCGACCGCCGCGCGGGCTGCCGGGGACGGATGGCGGCGCTCAGCGTCACCGTCCGCGGTGACGGCGAGTGGCTGATCATCCACAGTTGCCAGTCGTGCGCCGAGCTGAGCGCCAACCGCATCGCGGGCGACGACAACGCGCTGGCGCTCCTGCGCATCGCCATGCGGCCGCTGTCGGACGCCCGCCTGCCGGTCAACGCCCTGCTCGCGCTCTGACCGGGGCGTTCTGACCGGGGCGTTCTGACCGGGGCGTTCTGGCCGGGGCGTTCTGGCCGGGGCGTTCTGGCCGGGCTGCTTTGATCGGGCTGCTCTGATCAGGCTGCTTTGATCGGGCCGTTCTGGCTGGGCCGCTCCCTGGGGCGGCCCTGACCAGCACCCGGGGCCGTGCCCGCCGCGTCGGGCACGGCCCCGGCGCGGGCGTGCCTGCTCAGTCGCCGAACTCCAGGTGCAGGGCCCTGGTGAAGTCGGCGATGGCCTCCTCGTGCCGGTCCAGGTCCTGCAGGATCTCGCCGCGCACCTTGAACGCCCAGATGTACTCGGGGTCCAGCTCGATGGCGGCGTTCAAGTCCTCGAGGGCGCCCTCGTTGTCGCCCATCTCGCTCAGCACCGCGCCCCGGCTGCCGAGCGCGCGGGTGGCGGTGGGCTTCAGCTCGATCGCCCGGTTGAGGTCGGCGAGCGCCTCCTCGTTCCGGTCGATCATGCGCAGCGCCTCGCCCCTGCGGGCCAGCGCCCGCACGTAGTCGGGGTCGAGCTCCAGCGCCTTGGTGTAGTCGTCGATGGCCTCGGTGTACAGGCTCATCTCCTGGTAGAGCTCGCCGCGGGCGAACCACGAGTACGGGATCTCCTCGTTCAGCTTGATGATCTTGGCGTGCACCGCCAGGGCCTCGTCCATCCGGTTCAGCCCCACCAGTGCATCCGCCTTCCCTTCGAGGATCCATGGCGTCTCGGGGGAGAGGGTGAGCGCGTGCTCGAAGTCCTCCAGGGCCTCCTCGTAGCGCTCCATCGCGGTGTAGGTCTGGCCGCGCGAGCCGAGCGCGTACGCGCTGTCCGGCTCCAGCTTCAGCGACTCCTCGAAGTCGTCGAGCGCGGCCTGGTACCGCTTGATCAACCGGTGGCATTCGCCGCGCAGCCGCCACGCGCGGGCGTCATCCGGCACCAGCGCGATCGCCTCGGTCAGGTCCGCTATCGCGGCGTCGTGCCGTAACAGGGCGTTGTACGACACCGCCCTGCTACGTAACACCGAGGCCCGGGACTGTGCGGCCGCTTCGGACAGCCCGGAGTGATCCATGATCCCCTCATCCATGGGGGGCCAATCTATCCGACATGTACGACTGGATCTGAACGATGACGGCCTTCCCCGGGTGTGCTCCAGGACCGTGTCGTGGCCTTACCCGCTGTCCTTTGACCCCGCCGGACGGCGGTCCCGGCGGCAACGCGCACCTGCCCAGGCCGCCCGACGGCTTCCGGCCGGCCAAGAGCCTGTTCGAGCCGGGCGGCGTGCTGCTCATCGCCGTGGACCCGACCCGCCGCGCACGAAAGGTGCTCACGCTCTGGCGGGCTCCGCTGAGGCGGCGACGCCGGCCCGTTCGCGGGTGAGCGGCGTGAGCAGCAGGCCCACCGCGACGGCGGCGGCGCCGACGAGCACGCACACCACGAACCCGTCCTGCAGGCGGCCTTGAACGGTGCCGAGGAGCGGGCCGAACACGGCGATGCCGACGGCCCCGCCGACCTGCCGCGAGGTGTTGAACGCCGCCGAGGCCGCCCCGTGCAGGCGAGGCCCGACGGCGGCGATCGCCTGCGAGGTCATCGCCGGAACGAGCAGCCCGGAGGCGAACCCGGCGGGCACCAGCGCGAGCGCCAGCGGCCACAGCGCCGCAGCCGTACCCGCCCATGCCACCAGCAGGAACGTCACCACCAGCACCGCCTGAGCGGCCCCCACCACGGCCGGGAGCCCGAAGCGGCGCGCGAGGCGGGCCGCGCACAGGTTCGCGACCGCGATGAGCCCGGTCAGCGGCAGGAACAGCAGCCCGCTGGTCAGCGCCCCGAGCCCGCGCCCCTGCTGCAGCATCAGGCTCATCGCGAACAGCAGCCCGTAGAACGCGAAGTTGAACAGCGCACCCTGTCCCGCCGTCGCAACGAACGCCCGATCGGCGTACAGACCGGGCGGCAGCAGCGGCGCCCGCTTAGGGCGGCCGGGTTGTGGGAGCGGTGCCTGCTTGGTGTGGCCGGGTTGTGGGAGCGGCGCCTGCTTGGTGTGGCCGGGTCGTGAGAGCGGCGTTCGGTCCCCGAGGCCGGGCGACCGCTGCCCCGCCTGGGCGGCGCGGGTCGGCGGCGCCGGCGTCCGGCCGGCGCGTGTGCTGAGGACGAACCCGGCGAGCCCGGCCACCGCCAGCACCGCCGCCGTGACGACCGGCGCGCTGAGCAGCCCCTGGGCGGGCGCCTCGATGAGCGCGAACACCAGCCCGCCGATCAGCAGGGTCGCGGTCGCCATGCCGGTCACGTCCAGGCGGCGCTCGCCCCGCGGCACGGCCGGCATCGACCGCAGGCTCCAGATCGCGGCGGGCACGCCGATGAGCACGTTGACCCCGAACACCGTCCGCCAGTCCGCGACCGCGACGAGCGCGCCGCCCAGCAGCGGCCCGGCCGCCATCCCGACACCGCCCGCAGCCGACCACCAGCCGACCAGCCGGTTCCTGGCGTGCCCGTCGGGCGCCGCCGCCGTCGCCAGGACGAGCGCGCTGGGCAGCAGCAGCGCCGCCCCCACGCCCTGCACCAGCCGGGCCGCGTTCAGCACCGTCATCGTGGGCGCCGCCGCGCACGCCGCCGAGGCGATCGTGAAGACGAGCAGACCCGCCACGAACGCCCGCTTCGCCCCAAGAGCGTCGGTGATCGCCCCCGCTCCCAGCATCACCGCCGCGAAGGACAGCGTGTAGGCGTTGACCGCCCACTCCAGCTCGGCCCTGGACGCATCGAGGTGGGCGGCGAGCTGGGCGAGCGTCAGATGCACGATCGTGCCGTCAACGAAGACCATGAAGGCGGCGACCAATGCCAGTGCGATGACAACCCGCCGGTGTTCGATAGCCATAGAACGACTGTAGAGGGTGTTCGATTGAAGTCGAACACTGGGGCCCGCTTGCAGCCGCACGGAGATCCCACACCGGAGGTGCACCCGGCCGAACCCGCGCATCAGAGGAGCCATCGCACGCCCGGGCAGTAGACGGCCTGCGCGCCCTCCGGGGATGCGCCCGCACTTGTTCTTCCAGAACGCCGCTTGGGCGGGGAGTTCTTGAGAGCGCCGCTTGCGGGGAGAAGCCGAGCATTCGGCCGGGAGCTGCGCGTGCAGGGTGGCGGCCCAGCCTGGGGGTGGTGCGCGCAGGGGTGGCGGCCCAGCCTGGGGAGCGCGCAGGGGTGGAGGTCCAGCCTGGGGAGCGCGCAGGGGCGGCGGTCTGAGGTGTCAGGGCGGGTGGGCTTGCCGGAAGGGATGGGGGCGGGGTCGCCTAAGATCGGGGCATGGAGCTCGCCCCCGGCGTACACGTGGCCATCACCGATCGGAACGGCGGTGTCGGCGCCCCGCCGTACGGTTCGCGCAACCTCGGCGGCATGGTCGGCGACGACCCGGAGGTCGTGCAGGCCAACCGGGCGGGCCTGGTGGCCGAGCTGGGCGTGCGGGCGGTGGTGTTCATGCGCCAGGTCCACAGCGCCGACGTGGCGTACGTCAGCGAGCCGTTCGGCGACGACCCGCCTCCGCTCGACGGCGTGTTCACCACCGAGCCCAGGCTGGCGCTGGCGTCGCTCGGCGCCGACTGCCCGGCGGTGCTGGTGGCCGACCCGGTCGCCCGCATGGTCGGCGCCGCACACTCCGGGCGCCCCGGCACCGAGGCCGGCATCGCCACCGCGCTGGTGACGGCGATGGCGGGCAAGGGCGCGGAGCCTGGCCGGATGGTCGCGCTGATCGGGCCCGGCGCGTGCGGGCGCTGCTACGAGGTGCCCGCCGACATGCGGGAGAAGGTCGCCGCGAAGGTCCCCGCCGCCTGGTCCACGACCTCGTGGGGCACCCCCGCCCTCGACCTGCGGGCGGGCATCGAGGCGCAGCTCAAGGCGGCGGGCGTGAGCGACGTACGCCATGACGCGCGCTGCACGATCGAGTCCCAGGAGCTCTACTCGCACCGCCGCGAACAGCCCACCGGCCGCTTCGCCGGCCTCATCTGGCTCGCCTGACCGTCCACCGGTTGTTTCGCGGGCCTCATCCGGCTCGCCTGACGCGACGTGTTTCCCTGCTCGCCCGTTCGCCTCCCCGCCGCCCGGTGCCGAGCCGCCGGCCGGCGCGGGGCTGCCGGCCGGCGCGGGGCTGCCGGCCGGTGCCGGGCCGCCCCGCGCTCCGGGTTCTTCGCGAGCCCGGTGACAGGCCTTGTCGGGCGGTGCCGGGCTGCTCGTTCGCTTGTGTGTCGGGCGCGGTCGGACCGCCCAGCGCGGTTCTCGCGGCCGTCCGCCTGGTTCTTCTCGTCGCACCTGCGCGGCCCGGTTCTCCTGGCCGCTCCCGTGCGTTGGCCCGGCGGGTCGGTGTGCGGGGAGGTGTGCTGAGCGCGAGGGCTCCTGGGTCACGAATCGATGGCGTCATCCGGGTGGCCCGCCGCGAAGGATCGGTCCGCGGGGCGGTTACGCCGAAGGGCCGGAGCCTCTGTTCCTGGTGCCGTTGAAGATGCCGTTGATGGCGAGGATGCCGAGCCAGACCGGGATCAAACCGGTCATGTGCCCCTCCCCGAACAGCAGGAACAGCACGGTGGTCACCGTGCCAAGGGCGACGGAGACGATGGCGAGCGCGAGCCGCTGCCCTTCGGAGGGGCCCTGGCGGGCCGGAGTGCGGCTCTGGGGGCCGAGCCGGCTGAGGCGCTCGTCCACCCGCCGGTCGATCTCCTGGCCCATCTTGTCGAGGAACGACTCCACGACGGCGTCTTCATAGTCGGGCCCGAGGTCGCGGCGTGCGGACACGGCGGCCTTGAGCTCATCCCCTGTCGTCATATTCGAGATATATCTAGACAGCCGCTAGCGGGCAAGGATGTCCTCAAGGTTGTAATGCACTGGACGCTCAAGCTGCTCGTACGTGCACGACTCTGGAGCACGGTCGGGGCGCCAGCGACGGAACTGCGCGGTGTGCCGGAACCGGTCGCCCTCCATCTGGTCGTAGGCCACCTCGATCACCAGCTCGGGCTGCAGCGGGATGAACGACAGGTCCTTCTTGGCGTTCCACCGTGACACCGCGCCGGGCACCCGCTGGCCGCCCCTGGACGGCCCGGCCGCCGGCCTGCCGATGCCGGCCGCCGCCTGCTCGGCCCAGTGGCCCCACGGGTGCTCGCTCAGCTCCGCGATGTACGGCTTGAGCTCCTCGACCAGCTCGGCCCTGCGCTTCATCGGGAACGAGGCCGCCACCCCGACGTGGTGCAGCCGCCCGTCGTCGCCGTAGAGGCCGAGCAGCAGCGAGCCGACGATGGGGCCCGACTTGTGCTCGCGATAGCCGCACACCACGACGTCGGCCGTGCGCTCGTGCTTGACCTTGAACATCGTGCGCTTGTCGGGGACGTACGGCTGGTCGCCCGGCTTGACGATGATGCCGTCGAGCCCGGCGCCCTCGAACATCTCGAACCACTCGCCCGCCTGCGCCCGGTCTTTGGTGACCGGGGTGAGCCTGATGGAGCCGCCCTTTTCCGGAAAGAGCGTTTCGAGCCGCGCCCTGCGCTCGGCGAACGGCAGCTCCATCAGCGACTCGTCGCCCAGCGCCAAGAGGTCGAACGCGACGAACTGCGCGGGCGTGCGCTCGGACAGCATCTGCACCCGCGACGTGGCGGGGTGGATGCGCTGCTGGAGCGCGTCGAAGTCGAGCTGGCTGCCCATGGGCAGCACGATCTCGCCGTCGATGACGACCTTGCCGGGCAGCTCGGCCCGCGCCGCCTCGACCAGCTCGGGGAAGTAGCGCGTGAACGGCCGCTCGTTGCGGCTGCCGAGGTAGACCTCGTCGCCGTCGCGGAAGACGATGCAGCGGAAGCCGTCCCACTTCGGCTCGTAGAACAGCGTGCCGTCCTGCTCGGGCATGGCCTTGACCGGCTTGGCCAGCATGGGCGGCACGGGCGGCCGCACCGGCAGGCCGGGCACCGGCGGCGGCTCCTCCGCGGCCGCGCCCGGCCCGGTGGTCGGCTCGTCACTCATGGCTCTGCTCCCTTGTGTATTTGCAGAAGAGCACGCCGTCCTCCTCCAGCACGTGCTCGAGCCGGAGGCCGACCTGCGCGGGCTCGCCGTTCAGGATGCGGGCGGCGCCGCCGCCCACCAGCATGGGGCTGATCGTCAGGCACAGCTCGTCGACCAGGCCGCGCGCGGACAGCTGAGCGTTGATGCGCGGGCCGCCCTCGCACAGCACGCGGGTCAGGCCCCGCTCGTGCAGCGCGGCGACGGCGAGGCGCATGTCGACGCTCGCGTCACCGGCCACCACCAGGTCGGCGCACTTGGCCGCGAGCCTGCGCCGCTCCTGGGGCGCGGCCTCGCAGGTGATGACGATGGTGCGGCTCGGCGCGTCGGTGAACAGCTCGCCGTCGAGGTCGATCGCCAGGCTCCGGCTGATCACGGCGATGGGCGGCACCTCGGGCCTGCCCTCGCGGTGCTCGGCCCACCAGTCGCGCGGCGGGACCGGGCCGTAGCCCTCCTTGCGCACGGTGGCGGCGCCGGCGAGGATCACGTCGGCCAGCCCGCGCAGCGTCTGGAAGATGCGCCGGTCGCCCTTGCTGGACAGCGGCCCCGACCGGCCTTTGAGCCAGGCGGCGCCGTCGGCGCTCGCGACCATGTTGACGCGCAGCCACGGCCCGGTGCCGGGGTACGCGTACGCCTGCGCAATGTCTGGGTTGTCCTGAATGTCGGGATAGATGCGCCGCACCCCTCTACCTTGGCACAGCGCACCGACAATCGGCTCCGAGCCCGGATTCGGGACGGGATAGTACTTTCGTGTATCAGCGGACTTCTTACCGATTCTTTGCTTAACGTGCCCATAGGGGATGGGCTGCCAGGAAGAGGGGGAAGCCGTGAGCCTGGCCACCGCCGTGGCGTGGACGATCGCCGTGATCGCCGGGATCTACTTGCTGTCGTACTGGCTCACCGGTGACGGGCCGCACCGCGCGAAGGTCACCCGGTTGCCCGCCGTGCTCGTCGTCTCGCATCCGGCGCTGGCCGTGGCCGCGCTGGCCTGCTGGGCGGGCGGGCTGATCACCGGCAGCCGGGCGCTGGTCTGGGCCGCGTTCGCCGGCCTGGCCGCCACCGCGCTGCTGGGGTTCGCGATGTTCACCCGCTGGCTCGGCGCCGGCCGCCACACCACGGCCGCGCGCGGCTTCCCCGCACTCGCCGTGACCCTGCACGGCGTGGCCGGCGTCACCGCCTTCACGCTCGTCTTCCTGAGCGCCGGCGCCGCCCGCCTCTTCTGATCGGGACGACCTGCCCGGCGACGCCGCGGCTCAGAGCGACTTGCCGTTCTGGCGGGGCTGGCGGAGCAGTTGCAGCGAGCGCGCCGTCACCGCGACCACGTCGCCCGCCGTCCAGTGCTCGTCCTCGTAGACCTCCTGGGTCGTGTCGTGGGTGGTGTCGAGCACCGGCACCCACACGGTGCCGAACTCCTCGCCGGGCAGCGTGAACGACAGGTTCTCGTGGTGGGCGTTGATGAGCAGCAGGAACGAGTCGTCCACGATGCGCTCGCCCCGGGGGCCCGGCTCGGTGATGGCGTCGCCGTTCAGGTAGACCATGAGCGACTTGGCGTAGCTGATGTGCCAGTCGCCGGCCGTCATCTCGCGCCCGCCGGGCGTCAGCCACACCAGGTCGCGCCTGCCGTCGTCGGGGTGGCGGCCGTGGAAGAAGCGCCGCCGCTGGAAGACAGGGTGCTCGCGGCGCAGCTTCGACAGCGCGCGCACGAACTCCAGCAGCTCGGCCTCGGTGTGCACGTTGGACCAGTCGATCCAGGCGAGCTCGTTGTCCTGGCAGTAGGCGTTGTTGTTGCCTCGCTGGGTGCGGCCGATCTCGTCGCCGTGGGACAGCATCGGCACGCCCTGCGACAGGAACAGCGTGGCCAGGAAGTTGCGGCGCTGGCGGCGGCGCAGGGTGACGATCTGGGGGTCCTCGACGGGGCCTTCGGCGCCGCAGTTCCAGGAGCGGTTGTCGTTGGTGCCGTCGCGGTTGTCCTCGCCGTTGGCCTCGTTGTGCTTGTGGTCGTACGAGACGAGGTCGGTGAGCGTGAAGCCGTCGTGGCAGGTGACGAAGTTGATGGAGGCGACGGGACGGCGGCCGGAGGACTCGTACAGGTCGGCCGAGCCGGTCAGGCGGGAGGCGAACTCGGGCAGCGCGGAATGGGTGCCCCGCCAGAAATCTCGCACGATGTCGCGGTATTTCCCGTTCCACTCCGTCCACAGGGGCGGGAAGTTTCCGACCTGGTAGCCCCCGGGCCCGACGTCCCACGGCTCCGCGATGAGCTTGACCTGCGAGATCACCGGATCCTGCTGGATGAGGTCGAAGAACGCGCTCAGCCGGTCGACGTCGTGCAGCTCTCTGGCCAGCGCCGAGGCCAGGTCGAAGCGGAACCCGTCGACGTGCATCTCCAGCACCCAGTAGCGCAGCGAGTCCATGATGAGCTGCAGCGCGTGCGGCGAGCGCACGTTGAGCGAGTTTCCGCACCCGGTGTAGTCGAGGTAGTAGCGCCGGTCGCCGTCGTGGAGGCGGTAGTAGGCGGCGTTGTCGATGCCGCGGAAGCCGAGCGTCGGCCCCATGTGGTCGCCCTCGGCCGTGTGGTTGTAGACCACGTCGAGTATGACCTCGATGCCGGCCTCGTGCAGCGCCTTCACCATGGCCTTGAACTCCAGCACCTGCTCGCCCCGCGTGCCCGAGCTGGAGTAGCCGCCGTGCGGGGCGAGGTAGGCCATGGTGTTGTAGCCCCAGTAGTTGGTCAGCCCGCGGGCCACCAGGAAGTGCTCGGGGATGTAGTGGTGCACCGGCATGAGCTCGACCGCCGTCACGCCCAGCGACAGCAGGTGCTCGATGATCGCCGGATGCCCGACGCCGGCGTACGTGCCCCGCAGGTCGGGCGGGATGTCGGGGTGGCGCATCGTGAGCCCGCGCACGTGGGCCTCGTAGATCACGGTCTGGTGGTACGGGATGCGCGGCGGCCGGTCGTTGCCCCACTCGAAGAACGGGTTGATCACGACGTTCTTCGGCATGTAGGGCGCGCTGTCCTCGGTGTTGCGCCGGCTCGGGTCGGTGAAGTAGTAGGGGAACAGCGCCTGGTTCCAGGTCAGCTCGCCGTCGATCGCTTTGGCGTAGGGGTCGAGCAGCAGCTTGGCGGGATTGCAGCGGTGGCCCTGCGACGGGTCGTACGGCCCGTGCACGCGGTAGCCGTAGCGCTGCCCAGGCTGGATGCCGGGAAGGTAGCCGTGCCAGACGAAGCCGTCGACCTCGGGCAGGGCGATGCGCTCCTCCGCGCCGTCGTCGTGGAACAGGCACAGCTCGACCCGCTCGGCGACCTCGGAGAACACCGCGAAACTGGTGCCCACGCCGTCCCAGGTGGCGCCGAGTGGATAGGGCTCGCCCGGCCAGACCTCACGCATGTGACCCGATTGTCGCACGCGCGAGCGCTCTTGGTCGCGCAATGGTCTGATCGCCGATGGGTAAGGAGATCAGACCAGCTCGGCGTTGAGCGTGATCGTGGTGCCGGCGAGGGCCTTGCTGACCGGGCAATCGGCCTTGGCGTTCTCGGCCGCCTGCTGGAACTGCTCGGCGGTGAGGCCGGGCACCCGGCCCTGGACGTTCAGCACGATCCCGGTGATGCCCTCGCCCGGCTGGAATGTCACGTCGGCGCTGGTGTGCAGCGACTCGGGTGGCGTGCCGGCCCCGGCGAGCCCGTGCGCGAGCGCCATCGAGAAGCAGGAGGAGTGCGCGGCGGCGATGAGCTCTTCGGGGGAGGTCTTGCCGTTGGCGGCCTCGGCCCTGGACGGCCACGAGACCTCGAACGTGCCTACGCCCGACGTGTCGAGAGAGACCGTGCCCGAACCGTCGAGCAGGGCGCCCTTCCACTGGGTCGTCGCGGTGCGCGTGGTGGCCATGGGTGTTCCCTCCGCTTCTCTCCGTCACGGTCTGAAGACGACACTATCGCGGCGCGGAGGAATCTCGCGGGGCGGGGTCATCCCGCTCCGCCTTCGCCGGCCCGACGCGCACTTCGCGGTGGACGTGGTGGCGCTCTGCCTCTCGCGCGGTGGCCGTGGCGACCCCGCCGATCTTCCCGCCCGCCTGGAGGGCGGCCTTTCCCCGGCCAGGGACGTGCTCGCCACTGCGCCGCCCATTACAGCTCTTAAGTCACCAAAGTGGACTGATTTCGCGCATCGTACTTTTTCCTGAGAAGGAAAAGCAGCCATCGTTCGCCTATTACCGCATCGCCGCCCGAAACCTGAACAGCAACCCCCAAAAGTCTGGTACAACGAGCCCTTCGCCGAACCTTGAGGATTTGACGGGTTGTTTGGATCAGTGCGGGTCAACGCGATTCTGCGTACGGGTACGTCTGCCCCTGTCCAAGTGCGCCGAGAAAAGGGGCCTTGGATTTCGGGTCGTTCTACCCAGGGCGGTAAGAAATGCACGTTCAATCGCATCAACCACATACCCCAGCGCTGCGCCGGCGTCTCGCCACCCTCGCGCTGGCCGGCACCGCGGCGGGCGTCATGGCCCTTCCCTTCGGCCAGGGGATCGCCGCGGCGAGTGCGGGCGCGCCCGCCGGCCCCGCCGCCGCCGGATACGTCGCCGGCGAGAAGCCGGTGCTCAAGTGCGGCAAGCGCTGCGGGCCGAACTGGTGGGGCCGCCCCTGGTGGGGACACCATCACCACCACGACTACGAGTACCGCGAGGACCACCACTTCCGCGGCCGCCGCCACGACGACCGGCGGCACGAGCCCGCCCGCGAGGCCCCGAGGCCCGAGGAGCCGGAGCAGGAAGAGCCCGAGCCGCCGGAGCGCCCGGTCAAGCCCGTCAAGCCCGTCAAGCCCATCAAGTTCAAGCCGGTCAAGGAGCACAAGCCGTACAAGGATCACAAGCCGTTCAAGGGTTACAAGCCGTACAAGCCGGTGAAGCCCATCAAGGAACGGCCGATACTCAAGCCGGTCATCAAGATGCCTCCGCGCTACGGCGACTACGCGCCGTGGGACAGCTGGCGCAACGGCCTCAGGAGCGACTGGGGCAACGACTGGCGCGACGGCGACTGGGACTGACGGCGCGCGTCCGGCCGGGGGCCGGGCGCCGCGATCGGGGAGCGGCGACGTAGGCTTGCCAGTCCTCGATGAGTTCACCGGAGGATGCCGCGAACGGGCGCACCGCCCGGCGCGGCCTCCTCCGGATGGCAGCACGAGACGAGAGGGGGTCCCCATGGCGGGTGACGACACGACCGGTCTGGCCGACCTGCTGTACGAGTTCGGGCTGCTCAAACGCTACAAGCGGACGGGCTGGCTGGTGGCCGGGGTACGCGACCCCGAGAGCATCGCCGAGCACTCCTTCCGCGCGGCCGTCATCGCCGCCGTGATCGCCAGGCTCGAAGGGGCGAACCCGGAGCGCGCGGCGTTCATGGCCCTGTTCCACGACACCCAGGAAACACGCATCACCGACATCCCGTACGTCGGCAAGCTCTACCTCAAACCGGCGCCCAACGAGGAGGTCACCGCCGACCAGGTGCGCGAGGTGCCGGAAGAGGTGGCCGGCATGCTGCGCGACGCGGTGGGGGAGTACGAGGAGAAGGCCAGTCTCGAAGCGGTCTGCGCGCGCGACGCCGACAAGCTGGAGTGCCTCATCCAGGCCGTGGAGTACCGCGAGCAGGGCCACCAGAACGTGCAGGGCTGGATCGACAGCTCGCTCGCGGCGATCACCACGACGACGGGCAAGCGCCTTGCGGAGGAGGCGCTGAGCACGGGGACGATCGACTGGGTGACCCGCGTGCTCAACGGCGGCTGACCGCACTCCCGGCCCTCGGGCGCGCAATCAAGGCCCTCGGGCGCGCGCACAGGGCCCTCGGCAGGGCGCGGCCCTCGGCAGGGTACGGACCTCTCAGCCGGGCACGGGCCTCTCAGCCGGGCACGGGCCTCTCAGCCGGGCACGGGCCTCTCAGCCGGGCACGGGCCGAAGGGCGGGGAGAGGCGCTCAGGAAGGCCGCTCCGAGACGAGGTCCCTCGCGTACTCGTCGTCGCTCTCGGCCAGCACCCGCGCGGCGCCCTGGGCGGCGCGCTCGTCGCCGCGCACGGCCAGCCCGCGGGTGGCCTCGGCCACCGTGCGCAGGTCGGAGTCGGACAGCCGGGCCGCCAGCGCCTCCCTGATCTGCGGCGTGTCGGCGTCCAGCCCGGCGAGCCCGGCGGTGGCCCAGTCGCGGATCTCGGCGTTGTCGTCCTCGGTCATCGAGATCAGCAGCGCCAGCCCCTCTTCGTGGCCGGGCGGCAGCACGTCGGCCAGCGCGATGGCGTCGGTCGTCGTGCGCTTGTGATCGGGACGTCCGATGATGTCCAGCACGTACGGCAGCGCGCGCGGGTCGCCCTGGTGGCCGAGCGCGGCCAGCACCGAGCGCAGCACCTGCGGGTTGCTCTCGGTGGTGACCATCTTCTGCAGCAGCGGCAGGGTCCTCTCCAGGTACGGCTTCTCGCCGTCGGAGTGCCCGAACTGCGCGATGGCGTCGACGCCGAACTCCCGCTCCCTGGCGTCCTCGCTGATGCAGAGCCCGGCCAGCGCCTCGTAGGTCTCGTCGTCGGCCCGCTTGGCCAGCGTGTCGGCCACGATCCACCAGGTCTCGGCGTCCTCGTCGACGTCGCGGTGCGCCAGAGCCCGCGCCACGAGCCGATCCACCGGCGTGTGGACGCCCGCCGCGTCCTCCAGCAGGGTCGCGATGGCGGCGTGACCGCGCTGTGCCTGCACCTGCTCGCTCTCGGAGCCGTCGGCCGAGCGCCCCGCCACGGTGACCAGCTCGGTGCCGTCCTTGGCGTACTGCCGGGCGACGACGTACTCCCAGCCCTCCTGCTCGATCTGGTCGAGCAGCGCGCTCTCCAGGTGCACGCCGACCCAGTCGAGTGCGATGTCCAGCGGGGTGTCGCCGTCGCCGTCGTACTTCTCGTGGTCGGCCCCCGCCTCCAGCAGCGTCCGCACGACGCCCAGCGCGCCGCGCCTGGCGGCCAGGGTGAGCGGGGTGTCGCCGTCGTCGTTGGCGGCGTCGACGTCCGCGCCCGCCTCGATGAGCACCCTGGCGACATCGGCGTTGCCGTTGGCCGCGGCCCACAGCAGCGCCGTCCAGCCGCCCGCCTCGCGGCCGTCGACCTCGGCGCCGGCCTCCAGCAGCGCGGTGGCCACCTCGGTGCGGTCCCGGGCGGCGGCCGCGCAGAGCGGCAGCCCGCCGTCCTCGCCCTCGCTGGCCTTGTTGGGATCGGCGCCGCTGGCGAGCAGCTTGCCGACGGTCTCGGTCTCGCCGTGCAACGCCGCGCGGTAGAGCTGTTCCTCATGCATGACAGGGACCCTAGCCTGGTCCGGCCGCGCCCCGGACCAGGCCGGGGTCCCGTGTCATGGCGTGGTACGCGCCTCGCCCGGTGGTTGGTTCACTCCTGACCAGAAATATGCATGTTTCGGGGTATGGAGTTATTCCTCCGCAGGGAGGAGGAACGTCCGGACGGAAACGCGATATGTTGCGAGCATGACTGATCCTGGTGAGCTGCGTGCGTCGGACGCCGAGCGCGAGGCCGTCGTCGAGCAGCTGCGCATCGCCTCGGTCGAGGGCAGACTCACCCTGTCCGAGCTGACCGACCGCACCGAGGCCGCCTACAGCGCGAGGACGCACGCCGAGCTGGCCATGCTCACGCAGGACCTGCTGCCAGGCGGCGTGCGATCGTCCGCACCCGCCCAGCAGGGCGGCGCGAAGCGGCGCTGGTTCGTCGCCGTCATGGGCGACTCCAAGCGGAACGGCACGTGGCGCATCGACCAGGAGCTCGGCGCCTTCGCCGTGATGGGCGACATCGTGCTCGACCTGCGCGAGGCCGAGGTCCGCACCGACCAGGTGGACATCATGGCCGTCGCCCTCATGGGCGACGTGAAGATCATCGTCCCCGACGGCGTGATCGTCGACATCGACGGCGTCGCCTTCATAGGCGACAAGAAGGTCAAGGTCGCGCAGGCCGCCCCGGGCGTGAACGTCCCCGTGGTGCGCGTGCAGGCGTACGCGGTGATGGGCGACGTCAAGGTGGTCGGCGACTCGCACGTCAAGCCGCTGAAGCGCGGCTTCGCCGCCTGGCGCGAGCACTGGCGGCAGCTGCACGGCGAGGACTGGCGCGAGATCGGCCGCCAGGTCCGCGCCGAGGCCCGCGAGCTGCGCAGGCAGCTCCGCGACGGCGACGGCCGCCGTCACGACTACTGACAGGCCGCCGGCGGGCCGGAACCCGGCCGGTCGTGGCGGCCGTGGCCGTGCCGGCTGACCGGTGCCGTGCTGACCGGGGCGTGCTGACTGGTGCCGTGCTGATCGGGTGGTGCTGACTGGCGCCGTGCTGACCGGGTGGTGCTGACTGGTGCCGGGCCGACCGGATCCGGCCGGATGCCGTGCGCCGGGTCAGCCGGCCAGCGCCACCGGCCGGCGCAGCGCCTCCTCGTACCGGTCGAGCAGCACCTCCACCAGCTCGGGCGCCGCTCCCAGCACGCCGGCCACCGCGTCCGCGCCCGCCTCCAGCGTCTCGCGCCGCACCTTGTCGGCGAAGAAGCCCGGAGCCAGCAGGTACGGGGCCACGACCACGCGCGGCGCACCCGCCCGCTTGAGCGCGGCCACCGCCTGCGCGGGGGTGGGCCGGGCGGCGGAGGCGTACGCGGGCGTCACGGTCCACCAGCCGGACCGCCGCCACACCCGGGCCGTCTCCGCCACCACGGCGTTGGCCCTGGCGTCGCTCGAGCCCGCGGACACCAGCACCACCGCCGTGCCGGGATCGCCGGCGGGCACGCCCGCCTCGGCCAGCCGCCGCTCCAGCGCCGGCAGCAGCAGCGGGTGGGGGCCGAGCGTGCGCCCGTAGCTCACCGACAGCAGGGGATCGCGCGCACGGGCCTCGGCGAGGGCCGCGGGCAGGTCCACCCGGCTGTGGTAGGCCTCGGTGAGCAGCAGCGGCAGCACCACCGCCGTGCGCAGCCCGCTCAGCGCCTGCTGCAGCGTGGGCGCGCAGTGGTCGAGGTAGGCCACCCGCACGTCCAGCGGCACCTGGTCGAGCAACGCGGCCACGGTGGCGGCGGCACGCGGATCGCGCGATCCGTGGGCCACCGCCACCAGTGGCACGCGGCCGGGGGCCGTCCCGCCTGCCAACGGCACGGGTCCCCCGCCGGGGATCACAGGTGAATGCCGCATTCGACCTTCCCCAGGCCCGCCCAGCGTCCGCTGCGCGGATCCTCACCCTCGGCGACCTGCCGCGTGCACGGCGCGCAGCCGATCGAGGGGTAGTTGTCGTAGTGCAACGGGTTGATCAGCACCCCGTTGTCGGCGATGTAGTTGTCGACGTCCTCCTGCGTCCAGCCGGCGATGGGGTTGACCTTCACCATCTGCCGCTTGGCGTCCCACTCCACGACCTTCACGCCGGCCCTGCTGGGCGACTCGTCGCGGCGGATGCCGGAGATCCACGCGAGGTACGGCTCCAGCGCCCGGTTCAGCGGCTCGACCTTGCGCAGGTAGCAGCACAGGTCGGGGTTGCGCCCGAACAGCCGCGGCCCCAGGTCGCGATCCTGCTCCTCGACCGTGCGCGACGGCTTCACATCGATCACGTTGACGTCATAGACCTGCCGCACCGCGTCACGGGTGCCGATCGTCTCGGCGAAGTGGTAGCCGGTGTCGATGAACAACACGTCCACGCCGGGCTTGACCCTGCTGACCAGGTCGATGAGGAGCGCGTCGCTCATCGAGGAGGTCAGGCACAGCCGGTCGCCGAACGTCGCCGCCGCCCACCGGATGACCTCGCGGGCGGGGGCGTCCTCAAGGAACTTGGCGGCGGACTCCACGATGCCCTGCAGGTCGAGCACGCCGCGCTGCTCTCTCAGCCCGATCTCCACGTCGACGAGCGTCATATCTTCACTCCGATCCCCAGGAAACTCAGCTTGAAGGCACGAGCGCAGGCGCGGCAGTACCAGCCGCCGCCGGTCCCGGACCCGGCGCGCCCGCCCTCGGCGGGCTCGTACGGCTCAAGGTCCTCGTCACCGCAGTAGGGGCAGTGGAAGGGAACCGCTCGTTCGCTCATGTCAGGTCGGCCTCGTCTGCTCGCTGCACCCAGTCGGCGAACGACTCGCCTTCCTTCTTCTGGCTGTCGTAGTTGGACACGACGCGCGCCACGTAGTCGGGCAGCGCCTTGGCGGTGGTCTTCAGCCCGCGCACCTTCCTGCCGAAGCCCGAGTTGACGCCGAGAGAGCCGCCCAGGTGGATTTGGAAGCCCTCGACCTGGTCGCCGTTCTCGTCCACGACGAGCTGGCCCTTCAGCCCGATGTCGGCGACCTGGATGCGGGCGCAGGAGTTGGGGCAGCCGTTGACGTTGATGGTCAGCGGCTGGTCGAAGCCGGGCAGCCGGCGCTCCAGCTCGTCGATGAGCTCCATCGCGGTGGACTTGGTCTCGACGATGGCGAGCTTGCAGTACTCGATGCCGGTGCAGGCCATCGTCTGGCGGCGGAACGTGGACGGGTTGACCTGCAGATCGTTGGCCTCGAGCTCGGCCACGACGGAGTCGACCTTGTCGGGCGCGATGTCGAGGATGACCATCTTCTGCTCGACCGTGGTGCGCACCCGGTCGGAGCCGTGCCGCTCGGCGATGTCGGCGATGACGCGCAGCTTGTCGCCGTCCACCCGGCCCACCTTGGGCGCGAAGCCCACGTAGTAGTTGCCGTCCTTCTGCTGGAAGACGCCGACGTGGTCGCGGCGGCTGCCGCGCGGCTGCTCGGGCGCGGGCCCGTCGGGCAGCGCCTCCTTGAGGTATTCGGTCTCCAGGACCTGGCGGAACTTCTCCACGCCCCAGTCGTTGACCAGGAACTTGAGCCTGGCGCGGTGACGCAGCCGCCGGTAGCCGTAGTCGCGGAAGATGCCGACGACGCCCTCGTGCACGTCGGCCACCTTCTCGGGGCGGACGAACACGCCGAGCCGCTTGGCCAGCATCGGGTTGGTGGACAGGCCGCCGCCGACCCACAGGTCGAAGCCGGCCTCGCCGCGCTCGTTGACCACGCCCACGAACGCCACGTCGTTGATCTCGTGCACCGTGCAGTGGGCGGGGCAGCCGCTCAGCGCGGTCTTGAACTTGCGCGGCAGGTTGGAGTAGGCCGGGTTGCCGATGACCCGGTCGTAGATCTCCCTGATCTGCTCGCTGGCGTCGATGACCTCGTCGGCGTCGATGCCGGCCAGCGGGCAGCCCATGATGACGCGCGGGGTGTCGCCGCACGCCTCGGTGGTGGACAGCCCGACGGCCTCCAGCCGCTCCCAGATGTCGGGCACCGACTCGATCTCCACCCAGTGGAGCTGGATGTTCTGGCGGTCGGTCAGGTCGGCGGTGCCGCGGGCGTACTCGTTGGAGATGTCGGCGATGGTGCGCAGCTGGGCCAGGCTGAGCTGGCCGCCGTCGATGCGCACGCGCAGCATGAAGTAGCGGTCGTCCAGCTCCTCCGGCTCGAGCACGGCGGTCTTGCCGCCGTCGATGCCGGGCCTGCGCTGGGTGTAGAGGCCGTACCAGCGGAAGCGGCCGCGCAGGTCGGCCGGGTCGATCGAGTCGAAGCCCCGCTTGGCGTAGATGTCGATGATCCGTTGCCGGACGTTGAGCCCGTCGTCGTTCTTCTTGTTCTCTTCGTTCTTGTTGAGCGGCTCACGGTAACCGAGAGCCCACTGACCTTCGCCGCGCGGGCGTCTGTGGTGCCGGCTGGCAGGAGTGCGGCTGGCAGGGGTGCTCATTGCGCGTCCTTCTGATCTTGGGCGCGCGCAACGTCCTCCTGGGCTCATCATCGAAACCCAGGGCTGATGAAAAGGAGTGCGACGCGCTCAGCGGGAAAAACGGATGTCGGTTAACGGGCGTCGCAACAGATGGCACTGCGGACACGCTGAAGGTCGACGTGGCGTCGGCCGACGAGCATGGGGTCCGCGGGCATGATTCGAGAGTACTCGGGCTGTCCGAGATGTCCAAGACGGGGTCCAGAGTGTGGGATAGTGCCCCGTTTATGCCTGTCGTCCCGTCAGCCCTGGCGCACCCAGGCGAGCTTCGAATCCTTCGGCAGCGCCTGCTCGCGGTGCTGGCAGTCGCACCACGAGCCGCCCCGGCATTCCTCGTGACGCTTGTCCTTGCAGCTCTGGCAGATCACGCTTGCATTATGAACCTCATGGCCGAGCTCGTCGGTGACCTGCGCGCCGAGACGAACGCGCTGCTCGCGCTGCTGCCGCCCGCCGGCGACGACCGCTGGGAGCGGCCGATCCCCGCGGAGGGGTGGGCGGTGCGCGACCAGGTGAGCCACCTGGCGTGGTTCGACGACGCGGCCGTGCTCGCCGCCACCGACCCCGAGGCGTTCGCCGCGCTGGCCGCGGGCAAGGGGCCCGAGGCGGTGGACGACCTCGTGGCGGAGTCGCGCGGCACTCCGCCCGCCGAACTGCTCGCCTGGTTCGGCGCGGCGCGCACGCGCGCGCTCGAGGTGTTCGGCCGGCTCGACGCGCGGGAGCGGGTGCCGTGGTTCGGCCCGCCGATGTCGGCCGCCTCGTTCGTCACCGCCCGGCTGATGGAGACGTGGGCGCACGGCCAGGACGTCGCCGACGCGCTCGGCGTCGTACGGGAGCCGACCGACCGGCTGCGGCACGTCGCCATGCTCGGCTACCGCGCCAGGCCCTACAGCTTCGCCGTACGCGGGCTGCCCGTGCCCGGCGACCCCGTACGCGTGGAGCTGTCCATGCCCGGCGGCGGCACCTGGACGGCCGGCCCCGATGACGCGCACTCCGCCGTACGCGGGACGCTGCTCGGCTTCTGCCTGGCCGTCACCCAGCGCGCCCACCTGTCCGACACCGGCCTCGAGCTGATCGGCGAGCCCGCCAGGGCCTGGATGGAGATCGCCCAGGCGTTCGCCGGGCCGCCGGGAAAGGGGCGCGCGCCCAGGCAAGGGTGAGCTCAGGGTCATTCCGGATGACGCGAATGGCATGATCGATGACATCCTGTAAACATGCGCACAATTCTGAACGTCATCTGGCTCATCTTCGCGGGTATCTGGCTGGCCGCAGGCTATGCGCTGGCCGGGATCATCTGCTACATCCTCATCATCACGATCCCGTTCGGCATCGCCTCGTTCCGGATCGCCGCGTACGCCCTGTGGCCGTTCGGAAGGTCCGTCGTGCGCGACCCCGATGCCGGTGCGTTCACCACGATCGGCAACGTCATCTGGCTCATCTTCGCGGGCATCTGGCTGGCCATCGGCCACGTGATGACGTCCATCCCGCTGTTCATCTCCATCATCGGCATCCCCATGGGCATCGCCAACCTCAAGCTCGTCCCCATCTCCCTCCTGCCGCTGGGCGCGCGCATTGTCGACGACCGCTAGGCGAGGCGCTCGGCGCGGCACGTAAGCTGTGGCGAAGAGTCACTGCTGATTACCGTTGGGTGCCATGACGTCCACTGAAGCCCCTCCCCGGCCCAAGCGAGGGCTCGTCTCCCACGCGAGGGCCAGGCTCAGCTGGGTACTCGACACCAAGTCGTGGGCGATCGTGCGCGCCGCCACGAATGCCGGCGTCACCTACCGCGTGACCGGTCTGGCCGGTGAAGCGGCCTTCTTCGCGCTGCTGTCGCTGCCCCCGTTCGTGCTGGGGCTGATCGGCGTGCTGGGCAAGCTCGGCACGTGGCTCGGCCCCGGCGTCGTCGGAGAGGTGAAGACCTGGGTCATCCAGCAGGCCGCGCTGCTGTTCACCGACGACGCCGTCGACAAGGTCATCAACCCGCTCATCACCGACGTGCTCAGCGACGACGCCGGCAAGGTGTCCATCATCTCGCTGGGCTTCCTGCTCTCGCTCTGGTCGGGCTCGCGGGCGCTGTACGTCTACGTCGACCTGATATCCGTCGCGTACGGGCTGGGGGAGGAGCGCGGCATCATCCGCACCCGCCTCATGTCGTTCGGCCTGTACGTCGTGGGCCTCATCATCGGCATCATCGTCATGCCGATCCTCGTCGTCGGCCCCACGCTCATCAAGGACGCCCTGCCCGCCGACTACGGCGTCCTGGTCGACGTGGCCTACTGGCCGGTCGTCATCGTCGGCTCCGTGCTCTTCCTGACCGTGCTCTACCACGTCAGCGTGCCCGTGCGCACGAAGTGGTACCGCGAGCTGCCCGGCGCCATCCTGGCGCTGTTCCTGTGGATCGTCTGCGCGGCCGTGCTGCGCGAGGTGCTGGCCGCCTGGTTCTCGCCCGTCTCCGTGTACGGCTCCCTGGCCGCGCCCATCGCGCTGCTGCTGTGGCTCTACATCACCGCGCTCGCCGTGCTCATCGGCGCCATACTCAACGCCGAGGTCGACCGGCTCTGGCCCGGGATGAGCCGGGCCAAATAGCGTTCCTTACGCGGGGGGTGTCCGGAATAATCCCCTCGATGGAGTCGCCACAGCGGGTCGGTCCCTACACCTTGGTGAAGAAGCTCGGCGAGGGCGGCATGGGCGTCGTGCACCTCGCCTGCGACCCTGCCGGCAGGCAGGTCGCGCTCAAGATGATGCGCGCCGACCTGGCCGGGCAGGAGGAGTTCCGGCGCAGGTTCGGCAAGGAGAGCGAGGCCGCGCGGCGGGTCGCGAGGTTCTGCACCGCGCCCGTGCTCGACGCCGGGTTCCACGCTGGCATCGCCTACATCGTCACTGAATATGTGGAAGGCCCTGATCTGTCGGCCGTGGTCTCGCGCGCGCCGCTCACCGGCGCGAACCTGGAGGCGCTCGCCGTCGGCGTGGCCACCGCCCTGGCCGCCATCCACGCCGCCGGGGTCGTCCACCGCGACCTCAAGCCGTCCAACGTGCTGCTCAGCCCGCTCGGGCCGCGCGTCATCGACTTCGGCATCGCGCAGCTCGCCGACGCCTCCGGCGCGGTGGCGACCGTCGCCAGGTCGATGGGGACGCCCGCGTACATGTCGCCGGAGCAGGCCAGGGGCGAGCACGTGACCCCCGCGAGCGACATCTTCTCCTGGGGCTCGCTGGTGGCGTACGCGGGCACCGGCAGGCCGCCGTTCGGCACCGGAGGCGTGCCCGAGGTCATCTACCGCGTGATCAACCACGCGCCCCGGCTCGACGGGCTCGACGAGCGCGTCCGGCCGCTGGTCGAGCGGGCGCTGGACAAGGACCCGGCCCGCCGGCCGACCGCCCAGCAGCTCATCGACGCGCTGCTCGGCCGCGCGCAGGTGCCGGTGGCCGCCGCCACCCAGGCCGTCTCCGAGACGTGGACGCCGGTCGTCCTCCCGGCCACCCGGCCGCAGGCCGGGCCGTCCCAGCCGTCCCAGCCGCCCGGGGTGCCCGCCGCCCCCCGGCGGCGGATCTGGCCGATGCTCCTCGTCGGCGTGGTCGCCGCCGTCATGGGCGCGGCCGTCACGCTCGTCGCCGTACGCCCCTGGGAGCGGCAGGGACCCGTGCCCGGCACGCCGGAGGCGACCCGCAAGGTCGAGGCGCTCGGCACCACGTTCGAGGTCAGTATCGACTCGCTGGTACGTCAGGGCGCGTCCGCCCGCCTCGTCTGGACGGTCAAGAACGTCGGCACCGAGAACGCGCCGTTCACGCTCAAGCTCGGCAGAGGCGGCCTCGACCAGACGGTCTCGCAGGTGAGCATCGTCCCGCCGGGCGTGCGCGACGCGCTCTTCCCGGTGATCGACGAGGGCAGATGCCGCTGCTCCAGCGTCCCGGCTGCGCCGTTCGGCCAAGGCGACCAGCTCCAGCTCTGGGCCGTCTTCGAGGGCCTGCCCGACGACGCCGACCACGTGGACGTCAACCTGAGGCTCTTCGGCCTGTTCAAGCACGTGGCGGTCGAGGAGGCGTGACTCGCCGTCCGCGGGCGCCGGCCTGCTGATCACCAGGAAATGGGCCCCTGCCACATCCGCTATCGTCTAGGGCGAGACGCGACTGGCGCATCAGGTGGGAACGACCACCAGGGAGCGAAAGGAGCGGAGGCCGTGCGCCTGGGTCTTCGCAGATCGTCAACGATGACAGGAGAGTCATGGGTTCTCTCGCTAGCGTCGACCCGCAGATCGCCCAGCTCATCCAGGCTGAAGAGCGTCGCCAGGCCGACACCGTCAAGCTGATCGCGTCCGAGAACTACGTGTCCAAGGCCGTGCTCGAGGCCACCGGCACGGTGCTGACCAACAAATACTCCGAGGGCTACGCGGGCAAGCGCTACTACGAGGGCCAGCAGGTCATCGACCAGATCGAGACCCTCGCCATCGAGCGCGCCAAGTCGCTGTTCGGCGTCAACCACGCCAACGTCCAGCCCTACTCCGGCTCGCCCGCCAACCTCGCCGTCTACATGGCGTTCCTGCAGCCCGGCGACACCGTGATGGGCATGGGCCTGCCGTTCGGCGGCCACCTCACCCACGGCTGGTCGGTCTCGGCCACCGGCAAGTGGTTCAACCCGGTCCGCTACGGCGTGCGCAAGGACACCGGCCGCATCGACCTCGACGAGGTCCGCGAGCTCGCCCTGCAGCACCGGCCGAAGCTCATCTTCTGCGGCGGCACCGCGATCCCGCGCACCATCGACTTCGAGGGCTTCGCCTCGATCGCCCGTGAGGTCGGCGCCGTGCTCGCGGCCGACATCGCCCACATCGCGGGCCTGGTCGCGGGCGGCGCGCACCCGTCGCCTGTCGGCCACGCCGACGTGATCTCCACGACCACCCACAAGACGCTGCGCGGCCCGCGCGGCGCGATGCTCATGTCGATGACCGACGAGCACGCCACCGCGCTCAACAAGGCCGTCTTCCCCGGCCTGCAGGGCGGCCCGCACAACCACACCACCGCCGCCATCGCGGTCGCGCTCCACGAGGCCGCCCAGCCGGAGTTCCGCGAGTACGCCCACCAGATCGTGCGCAACGCCAAGGCGCTGGCCGACGAGCTGTCGGCGCGCGGCTTCGACCTGGTCTCCGGCGGCACCGACAACCACCTCATCCTGCTCGACCTCACGCCCAAGGGCATCGGCGGCAAGCCGGCCGCGCAGGCGCTCGACCGTGCCGGCCTCGAGACCAACTACAACACGGTCCCGTTCGACCCGCGCAAGCCGTTCGACCCCTCCGGCATCCGCATCGGCACCCCGTCCGTCACCTCGCGCGGCATGGGCGAGAACGAGATGCGGCAGATCGGCGCCTGGATCGACGAGGTCGTCTCGGCCGTGGCCAAGGGCGACGCGGAAGACGTCATCACCCGCGTGCGCAACGAGGTCACCGAGCTGACCTCGCAGTTCCCCGCCCCCGGCCTGTAAGCCGTCCGGCACGGGCACGGGCACGGAGAAGGCCGAGCGCCCCGCCGCACGGGCTCCCGGGCGCGGCGGGGCGCTGTTCGCGGGCGGGGCGTGGCCGGAATGCCCCGCTCGCCGACCGCGGCCGCGTACGCGGCGCGCGGTCAGGTCTCGACGGTGAGCAGCCGTTTGCCGTCCGACGTGACCACCTCGAAGCGGTCGATGTCCTTCAGCTGCGTCGCGCTGCCCCCATGCATGTAGAGCGGGTCGGGCGACCCCGGCACTCCGTACCCGGCTGGAGGCACGGACCACCCGGTCATCACCCGGCGCTCACCCGACTTGGCGACCGAGACCAGCTCGCACTCCAGGGGCCCCTTCACGCCCGCCAGCTTCAGCGCCACGTGCGTGCCCCACTTCTTCGACTCGACCACCAGCCCCCCGGTGACGCCGTCCACGCCCTTGCCCTGGATCGGGCGGCCCTCGGCGTAGAACTGCTCGGCGGTGCCCATGTGCGTACCCATCTCACCGCTTCGGCCCTGCGCGAGCGGCACGGCCTCGCCCGCGTCGAGCTGCGTGCCGACCACCAGCCCGCCGGCCACCAGCGTGACCGCCGCCGCGATGCCGATCACGAACGTCCCCCTGCGCGCCCGCCGGTCGGCCGCCCGCTTGCGCCGCAGCAGGCTCACCACGTCGGACCGGCGGTCATCGGAAGGGGGGGCCGAGGTCCTCGACGGGGCCGATGCCGTGCAGCACGTTCGCCACGCCCGACAGCTCGTGCAGCTCGTAGCGGCAGGAACTGCAGCCCAGCAGGTGTGCCTCGAACGCCAGCCGGTCGTCCTCGTCCAGCAGCCCGAGCGCGTAGGCGCCCACGTCCGTGTGCTCGACCCTCGAAGTCACGCCGTCACCCCCCTCTCCTCCAATGCGATGCGGAGCGCGCGGACGGCGTAGTAGACGCGGGACTTCACCGTGCCCACGGGGATGCCCAGGGCCGCGGCGGCGTCGTTGACCGACCGGTCCCGCAGGATCGTCTCGTTGAGGATCTCGCGATGTGCCGGCGACAGCGCCTTCAGCGCCTCGGCCACGACGACCTGATGCAGCAGTCCCTCCATCTCGTCGGGAACGGGCAGGCTCTCCAGCGGCGCGGCACCCGACTCCCGCGGCCGGGCGTCCTTCCGCCGCCGATCATCGATCACGATACGTCTGGCGACCGTGGCGAGCCAGGGCATCAGCGAGACCGAGTCAGGGTCGAGCCGCTCCGCACTCCGCCACGCCCTGATCATCGTCTCTTGCACCACGTCTTCCGCCCACTGCCGATCGCCCGCGGTCAGCCGGATCACGAAGGCCAGCAGCGGCCTGTGGTACTCCCGGTACAGCGCGGACACGACCACCTCGTCGTCCGGGCGTACGCGCCGGATCCAGTGGCGTAAGCGCGGCTTGCCCGACGGTACGGCTTCCTCGGCCGAGGACGGGGGATACGTGCCGGTTCGCATCATTCCCCTTTCTCAGTCCGTCGGCAGGTGGTACGGCCGGCCGCCCTAACGCGGTTCAACAGGCGGCGGAACATAATGCGATTGCATCGCCGTGGCCGGATACGTAGAGTCGGCTCGGCAAACGATCGAGGAGGTGAGGACTATGCGGGTCACCGTCTTCGCCGTGCCTTCAGTCCACCTCCGGGCGCTCGCCTGAGCGGCCCCGAGCCTTCCCTTCTTTCACCTTCTTGATCAAAGGTTCCACTGCGTTGTCTTACGATCTTTCGCTGTTCGGCTGGACCGACCTGCGCGCCGCCGCTCTTCCCGACGGCACCGTCCCGGCCCGGGTGTCCCGCGTCGACCGCGGCGCCGCCGAGGTGATCGCCGCCGACGGCCGGCACCACGTCAGATACGGCGCCCGCGTACGCCGGGCCTCGGCCGCCGACCCCATCGCACTGCCCTGCGTCGGCGACTGGGCGGCGCTCACCTGGCTGCCCGAGGGCCGCTACGAGCTCGACCAGGTGCTGCCGCGCACCACCGCGTTCGTGCGGGGCGGCGTCAGCCGCGACTCCGTCGGCGGGCTGTCCGGCGACGGTCAGGGCCAGGTGCTCGCCGCCAACGTCGACATCGTCTTCGTGGCCGAGCCGTCCATGCACTCCACCGACTTCGCCGACCTCGGCCGCATCGAACGCCTCGTCGCGCTGGCCTGGGAATCCGGCGGCACGCCCGTCGTCCTCGTCACCAAATCCGACCTGTTCGACGACGGGCTCGACGACCTGCTCGCCGACGTCCGCACGGCCGCGCCCGGCGTGGACGTGCACGCTGTATCGTCGCTGAAGGGCGACGGCGTCGATCTGGTCGCCGGCTACCTGCAGGGCTCGCGCACCGCCGTCATCCTCGGCCCGTCGGGAGCCGGCAAGTCCACCCTGGCCAACGCGCTCGCCGGGGAGACCGTCATGGAGACCCAGCAGGTACGCGCCGCCGACGGCCGCGGCCGCCACACCACCGTCCACCGCGAGCTCATCCCGCTGCCCGGAGGCGGGCTGATCATCGACACGCCGGGCATCCGGCGGGTCGGCCTCTACGACATCGGCGACGGCGTCGACCGTGTCTTCTCCGACATCGACGCGCTGGCCGCCGGCTGCCGCTTCGGCGACTGCGGCCACGACAGCGAGCCCGGCTGCGCGGTGCTCGCGGCCGTCGAGAACGGCGACCTGCCGGAGCGCCGCCTGCACAGCTGGCGCAAGCTTCAGCGCGAGGCCTTGTGGATGGCGGCCAGGACGGACGCGCGGCTGCGCAAGGAGCAGCGGAACCGGTGGAAAGTGATCCACAAGGAAATGCGCCGCTCCGGCCGCAACCGTCCCTGACCCCCGCCCCGGCGGGCTCGTAGCGGACGGCCAGGGCTCGCGAGTGCACGGTCGCCCTCCTGCGCGGGGGAGTGCCGAAGTCCCGACTCGGACGGGTTGATGGGGCGTCGATCCCGGAGGAAAGGTGCGAAAGGGGCGGCGGGGAGCGGGTAGGGCACATTTCATGGAGCTCTTCGCAGACCGGACCCAGGCGGGGGAGCTGCTCGCGGAGCGGTTGCGGGACGCGCACGACCCCGTGATCCTCGCCCTGCCGCGCGGCGGCGTGGCCGTGGCGGCGCCGATCGCGCGCCGTCTCGGAGCGCCGCTCGAGGTGCTGGTGACCAGGAAGATCGGTTTCCCGCCGGCTCCCGAGCTGGGGGTCGGCGCGATGGCCGAGGGCGGTGAGCCGGTGTTCGACCACGGGCTGCTGCGCCGGCTCGGGCTGACGCCCGAGTCGCTGGCGGACGTGGTACGCCGGGAGCGGCGCGAGCTGGCCCGCAGGGTACGCGTCTACCGCGGCGACCGCCCGCTGCCTCCGCTGGAGGGCCGCGAGGTGATCGTGGTGGACGACGGCCTGGCGACGGGCGGCACCGCGCGGGCGGCGCTCAGGACGGTGGCCGCGGCCAAACCGGCGAAGGTCACGCTGGCGGTGCCGGTCGGCTCGCCGGACACGGTGGCGTCGCTGCGGGACGAGGCGGACGAGGTGGTGGTGCTGCTGACCCCGGCGGCCTTCCAGGCGGTCGGGCAGTGGTACGCGGACTTCGAGCAGCTCACCGACGATGATGTGCTGCGCCTGCTGGAGGAGAGTTCAGCCGGTGATGACGGCCCAGACGAGCTTGCGTGAGGAGCCGGTGGACAGCCAGCCCCAGGCGGAGCAGAGGGCGTCCACGAGCCGCAGGCCGCGCCCGTACTCGGAGAAGACGTCGGGCGCCGCGGCGACCGGCACCGTGCGGCTGTGGTCGGTGACCACGCAGGCCAGGTCGTTTCCGTGGGCCAAGAGCCTGAGCTGCGCCGCGCCGCCGCCGTGGCGGATGGCGTTGGTCACCAGTTCGGAGACCACCAGTTGCAGGTCGAAGGCGGCCTCCATCGCACCCCATGTGCCGAGCGTCTGATCGACGAAGCGCCGCGCGATGGACACGCACGCGGGCTCGACTGCCGCGTTGTGGGGAAAGGGGAAGACGGCGTCGCACTCGCCGGGCCGCCCGTCGACCAGGATGGACGAGAGCCATGCCGGTGGCCGGGAACCAATGGCGGCTTGCGGCCGTGCGTCGAAAGTCGTCATCCTGGCCCCCGAGGCGCGGTCTGGTGATCCAATACCCATCTTTACGGCCAGTGCTTACCGATGCAAGACTTTTCGTAGTTTACGGATGCGAATCGCATCTGCACGTGCAGGGAGTCCAAGGAGCGGTGGAGTGAGCGCGGAGAGCACGGAGGGGAAGCTTCTCAGTCACACGCCTGGAAGCCCTACGGTGCTGCGGATCCTGCTGGGCACTCAACTGCGCAGGCTCCGCACGGAAAAGGGTATCTCCCGCGAGGACGCCGGGTATGCGATTCGCGCATCTCATGCAAAGATCAGCCGATTGGAGCTAGGTCAGGTCAGTTTCAAACAGCGTGACGTGGCCGACCTGCTCACCCTGTACGGCGTCACCGACCCCAAGGAGCGTGAGCCGCTGCTGGCGCTGGCCAAGCAGGCCAACGCCCCCGGCTGGTGGCACCAGTACAGCGACCTGCTGCCGTCCTGGTTCGAGGTCTACATCGGCCTGGAGGGCGCCGCCTCCAGCATCCGCACGTACGAGAACCAGTTCGTCCCCGGCCTGCTGCAGACGCCCGACTACGCCAGGGCGGTGATCTCGCTGGCCCACGAGAAGGCGCCGGAGGACGAGTTGGACCGCCGGGTCGCGCTGCGGATGACGCGGCAGAAGCGCCTGGAGAGCGGGCTGACGCTCTGGGCGGTGATCGACGAGGCCGTCGTGCGCCGCATGCTCGGCGGCCACGAGGTCATGCGCGGGCAGATCGCCCATCTGCTCGACATCACCGCGGAGCGCAACGTGACCGTGCAGGTCATGCCGTTCGAGCGGGGCGGGCACGCCGCGGCCGGCGGGCCGTTCAGCATCCTGCGCTTCCCCGAGCGCGAGCTGCCCGACGTCGTCTACATGGAGCAGCTCACCAGCGCCCTGTACCTGGACAAGCCCGCCGACTCCGACCACTACATGGAGGTCATGGACCGGCTGAGCATCCAGGCGGAGGAGCCGAGGGCGACCAGGCGCTTCCTGGAACGCCTGCTCTCCGACTGAGTCACATGTCCGTGTGATCCACTCCATATAGGGATTTTGGCTGTCCGGTATATGGAGCCCGTCGCGTTGCCGTATTGTCACCTCGCAAGCGCGGATGCACGTGCATCCGTAAGATCGCGAGGAGCTGCCCCCATGCAAGAGTTCCGGAACGGAACGCCCGCCGGCCGCCTTCCCGTCGTCTGGCGCAAGAGCAAGCGGAGCAACCCCAACGGCAACTGCGTCGAGGTCGCGAGCCTGCCCAACGGGGAGATCGCCATGCGTAACTCACGCTTTCCCGACGGTCCCGCGCTTGTCTACACGCCGGCCGAGATCACCGCGTTCGTCCTCGGCGCCAAAGACGGCGAGTTCGACGACCTGATCGTCTGACCTCTCCCTCATCCCCGCCGGTGGTCCCTGGCTGGGGACGAAGGGCGCCGTCCCCGCACATGACCCAGGCTGGGAATGCGGGACGCCATCCCCGTCCACGGCCGGATCGCGGAGTGGGGGACGCCGTCCCCGCCCATGTCCCGGGCTCGGAGCGAGGGACGCCGTCCCCGCTCGCGGCCCCGCCCTGGGGACGAGAGACACCATCCCCTCATACGCCCCGGACTGGGGACGAGAGGCGCCATTCGCGCATGCGACCCGGCCCCGGCTGGGAGTGAGGAGCGCCGTCCGCGCATGTGACCCGGAGTGGGAGCGAGGGCGCTGTCCGCGCATGCGACCCGGCTCCGGGCGGGGAGTGAGGAGCGCCATCCCGCTCGCGGCCGGGCCGGGAGTGGGGGCGCCGTCCTCGTCTGCCGGCTCTGGGCCGGGGACGAAGAACGCCGTCCCCGCTGTCCCGGCGGTCTCCGCCATCCTGACTGTCCGCCAGCCCGGTCATGACCGCCCGGGCGGCGGTGCATTTTCGGTCAGGGGTGGGCGGTTTCGGGCCTGGGCGCGTTGTGCCAGCGCCAGCGCGTAAGCCGCGGACGCCCCGGCAGATCGCCGCGGCCCGTGGCCCACAGCAGCGTGGCCCAGGGGTCGCCGCCCTCCGGGGCGTCGGGGAAGAGGCGGCCGAGCACGCGTGCGCAGACATCGGCGGGCGGTGTCCAGGACAGGCCCAGCCCTTGCGCCATGTCGTGCACGTGCACGAGCGTTTCGACCAAGCCCATCGCGGCTGAGGCCGAGGCGTCGGCCGGGCCGAAGACGTGATGGGCGCGTGCCTGCGGCGGAGCGGTGCGCACGGCCGCGATGAGCAGCGCGCCGGTGCTCTGCAGCACCTGAAGCAGGCCGGTGACGCCGCCCGCGCGGTCGGCGTGCACGCTGTTGCGCGGGCCGCCCGGCCTGGCGCTGCCCATCTTGAACGGCACGTAGCGGTCGAGCGGCGGCACCGTCAGCCCGAGCTGGACGGCGTAGGCGAACAGATCGTCGGCGAGGTGCTCGGCCGTCTCCCAGCACGTCCATTCGAGCGAGCCCGCCCTGACATCCCAGGCGGCGGGCTCGTCGGCCTGCGCGAGAGTCTCGACGGCCCGCGCGACGACCTCTTGCAGATCGTCGGCCAGAACGGAGGCGCTATGCGAAGTCGGCATGACCTCGACGGTATCGGCCGCCTGTGACAATCGAGCGCTGACAAGCCGACGCCGACCGTCCGGCGCTGATGATTCGGTGCTGACGGTCCGGTGCTGATGTCTCGAGCGCCGGGGATGCGGTGTAGACGGTCCGGCGCCGACATCTCGAGCGCCGGGGATGCGGTGCTGACGGTCCGGCGGTGACGTCTCGAGCGCTGACGGTGCGGTGCCGACGGTCAGCGGTGACCTGACAAGCGCCGAAAGTCCGGCGCCGACAGGCCGGGGCTGACCATCCGGCGCCCAGACATCAGCGCTGACGATGCCGCGCTGCCACGCTCCCGATGATCGGGTGTGGGCGAGCCCCCGGATGATGCCAGAAGAAGGCAGGGTTATGCGGGGGAAGATGCTGAATTGGTGCAGTGACGAAAATTGTCGGATGCGTCGGCTAGCGTGCCATTCGTGAGGACCAAGGCACGAGAGGGACGCCGACGCGTATGAGGGGCCGCACGGGCGCGGAGTCCTCGCGATCCGGCCCGTACGCGACGGGTGGCGGTCGCGCGGGCGGTGCGCCCTCGGGGCCGTACGCGGCGATCCGCGCAGGCGAAGTGCCCCAAAGCCCGTGCACGGGGTTTCGCGCGGTTGGCGTGCGCACAAGCCTGTGCACGGCGATCCGCACGGATGGTGCGCGCCGAAGCCGGTACGCGGGGATCCGCATGGGTAGTGCGCACGGAAGCCCGTACGCGGGGATCCGCCTGGGGGATGCGGACCGGAGTCCCTGCGCGGCGTCTCGCCGGGGCGGATCGTGGCCGCGGCCGGTGTGCGCGGTGGGGAAAACAACACATCCCCCCGCTCGTTCGCGAAGGGATGCCGATGGCCTGATCAGGCAGTTGTCCCGACCGGGTTCGCCAGAGCCTGGGCATGGAACGCCAGGCTCCGGTTCATCGGGACAACTGCGTGATCACGCGATGTGTGGTGAAGGTGCCGGGTGTGTGTCAGGCGGCGGAGATGCCGGCGCTGGCCGCGCGGCGCATGCGACGGCGGCGCTCGCTGGCTCGCTCGTCCTCGTTGAGACCGCCCCACGTGCCGTACTTCTCGGGCCGGGACAGCGCGTAGTCAAGGCACTCGTTGCGGACAGGGCACTGGGCGCAGATCGCCTTGGCCTTCCGCTCACGTACGTCACGCTCGGGCTGCCGCTCCCCATCGGGGCCGAAGAAGAGCACGAGGTCCTCACCCCGGCACGCGGCATCATCCTGCCAACCCCAGCTGGGGCGGGGGCGGGCGAGCTGCCGACGTACCTGAGACATGAGAAAACCACCTTCGTGAGAGGTATTTCGGGATTTAAGCCGCATTGGACGCTTTTGGCATCACTGTTCCAACGCAAGGCTGGGCCGTGATGTTCCCAGATCAGGTGAGGGCGGGCGTGGCGTACCGCACAGGCGTGAGCCTGTCCAGCGAAACCAGCCGGTAGGTGGTGATCGTCTCGGCACAAGCCGTACCACACGGCGCAGCGAACGCCGATGGTTCGATCACAACCTGGAGCCGGACGTCACCACAGCGCACGATGGCCTGAGTGACGTCGCCGTCCATCCTGGAGGATTCCACGGCCACTGCGCCGACGGAGCGCTCTCCCGTATGGGCTCGGGCGAAGTGCTCGACGGCTTGCAATGGCTCAGGGATGCCTGCGCGTCCCCGGTAACGGTCGAGGATGACCTCGCCCGCCCGGTACGCGTTAGCCGCTGCCAGTGCAGCAGCCTGAGACATGCTGCCGTAGAAAATTCCGTGTGGCAAGCACACGAGGTTGGCGGCGTAGCGATCGCCGCCAACGTGTGACGTTTCCCACACTCTGTCCGGCAGTTTTTCGGCCAGGGACCGAGCGAGGGGCAGTCCAATGCGGGCGCAGCACGCATTGCGCTTGGCGTGCGTGCAGACCAGAAATACCGGCTCGTCTTCAAGTATGCAGGACTCGGGGACCACTCCGGCCACCAGCGCGTCCAGGTCAAGATCGTCAGGACCTGCGATGACGCCTCCGGCGAGCCATGGACGGTCGCCCACGGCGTGGGCCACTAGCACACCGATCCCCTGCTCCCGCTGGCGGGTCCGCCTTCCCGGGCGGCGGATCAGCTGGGGCCTGATACCGCGTTCGAGCGCTCTGCGGACGAGTTCCGAGATTTCTTCAGGAAGTTCGAAGCTTTCCAGGTGCGAGGGCCACGGTCCGGCGTATTCGACGAGCAGCCACAGCCTCGCGCCCACCGTGGCACTCGCCAGAGTGGGCACCGCTCCGGTGTGGCACCCGGCCGGATGCCCGCAGCCCCTTGCCAACGCACATGCTCCTTCCCCGAACCGAATTAGGTAAGACTAACCTAACGGTTCGGAGAGGTCATGGGCGGGAGGTCTGGTGCACTACCTCCCGTGTCGCCGGAAGAGCCCGCTCGCGGTCCTGCGCGACGAGGCCGATCCGCGTCCGCCGGTCGAGCAGGTCGCTCTCGTCCAGCGCGCCCTCGTGCCGCACCGACCAGAGCAGGTCGCCCGCCGTCAGCCCCAGCCCGACCTCCTCCGGGTGCGCCTTGATCAGCTCGTACGCGGCATCGGCCTCCGAGCCGTACCTGTCGGCCACGCGCGGCGGCACGTCCGACGGGCGCGGGCCCGCGCCGACGAGCGGGATCCGCCGCGTACGGCACCGCCCGGCCCGCAGGTTCGCGTGCTCGACCGCCTGATCCACCGCGTCCTCGGCCATCCGCCGATATGTCGTCAGCTTCCCGCCCACGACGGTCACCACACCGTCGCCCGCGAACACCGCGTGCCTGCGTGACAGATCGGACGTCCTGCCGTCGGCCGCCAGAAGCGGCCTGAGGCCCGCGTACGCGCCCGCGACGGCCTCTCTGGTCACCGGAGTCTCAACAACCCCGTTCAACACCTCCAGCAGCGTTCTGACGTCCTCCTCGGGCGCTTCGGGGACGTCCGGCACCGGGCCGTCCACGGGCTCGTCGGTGAGCCCGACGTACACGCGGCCGTCGTGCTGCGGGAGCACCAGCGCGAACCTGTTGCTCTCGCCCGGCAGCGGAAGGTGCAGCCCCGCGATCAGGCCGGGCAGCGAGCGGGACGCGAGCACGATGTGGGTGCCGCGCGACGGCCGCAGCCGCACCCGCGGGTCCAGCCCGCCCGACCACACGCCGGTGGCGTTGATCACCACCCGGGCGCGGATCGTGAACTCCTCGCCGGTCAGCTCGTCGCGCACGTCGGCGCCGTCGCCGGTGAGGCGCAGCGCGCGGCAGCGGGTCAGGATGCGCGCCCCGTGCGCGGCGGCGGTCCTGGCGATCGCGACCACCAGGCGGGCGTCGTCGAGCAGCCGGCCGTCCCACGACAGCAGGCCGCCGCGCAGCCGCCCGGACGCGCCGTCCGCGCGCAGGACGGGTGCGAGCCTGCGGGTGCGCTCCGGGCTGAGGCGGCTCGGGCCGGGCAGCAGGCGGCGCGGCGTGCGGGCGGCGGCGCGCAGCGCGTCGCCGAGCCGGTAGCCGGCCATCACCATGGCCTCCTGGGCGCGGGAGACGTCAGGGGTCAGCGGCAGCACGTACGGATGGGCCTTGACCAGGTGCGGAGCCGTCTTGCGGAGCAGGACGCCGCGCTCGACCGCGCTCTCGTACGCCACGTCGACCTGCCCCTTGGCCAGATAGCGCAGCCCGCCGTGCACCATCTTGGAGCTCCATCTGGATGTGCCGAAAGCCAGGTCGTGCGCGTCGATCGCCGCTACGCTCAACCCTCGTGAGGCGGCGTCGAGCGCGGCGCCCGCGCCCGTCGCGCCGAGCCCGACGACCAGCACGTCCAGCCGTCTCTCCGGAAGCTCGGCGACCTCGCGCAGCTCGCGGGATCGTCGTGCGGCGTTCAGCGAGCTATCCAAGGTAGGCCTCCAGCAGCGCGGCGAGCTCGGCGTCGAGCTCGTCCATGGTCACGGGGTCGAGCATGGTCGGCGCGGACAGCAGGAACGACTGCGCGACGAGCAGCACCGCGCGCGCCTTGCGCGGGCCGCCCGCGACCGGCTCAAGCACCTCGAGCACGGCCTCGTGGCTGGCGCCGCGCCGGTCGAGCAGATAGGGCAGCAGCAGTTCCGGGTCCGCTTCCACGATCTTGCGCCACAACGGGTGCGCGCGCAGCCCCCTGACGCCCGCCACCACCGCGCGTACCGGGTCGGACAGGTCGAGTTCCGACACCACGCGCACCCACTCCCTGGTCATGAGGTCGGCGACCAGCGTGCGCACGTCGGGCCAGCGGCGGTAGATCGTCATCCGCGAGACGCCCGCCCTGCGGGCCACGTCGGTGAGCGTCGTCCTGCGCACCCCGTAGGCGAGCACGCAGTCACGGGCTGCGTCCAGCACAACGTCGTCATTGTGACGATTCGACGTCATATGTCACAGTGTAAACGTGACTGGAGAACCCATGCTGTGGTCCGGCTGGGGCGACCCGGCCAAGGCCCGCGAGCTGCCGGACCAGGTCAAGAAGCTGTTGGGCGACCTGCTCGGCGTCCGCGCGCCCGGCGCACCCGCCGCCGCCCTGGACGAGGTGCGGCTGCCCCCGATCGCCCTCACCGAGTCTCTGCTCGGCGCGCTCGCCGGCGTCGTCGGCGACGAGCACGTGCTGACCGGGCACGAGGACCGCGTCCGCCACACCCGCGGCAAGTCCACCCCCGACCTGCTGCGCATGCGCGCGGGCGACGGCGGCGACGCCCCGGACGCCGTCGTGCTGCCCGGCTCGCACGACGAGGTGGCCGCCCTGCTCGAGCTGTGCTCGCGCGAGCGGATCGCGGTCGTGCCCTTCGGCGGCGGCACCTCCGTCGTGGGCGGCCTCGCGCCGGGCGGGCGCGACCGCTTCGCCGGGGTCGTCGCGCTCGACCTGCGGCGGCTCGACCGGCTGCGCTCGGTGGACGCCGAGTCGATGCTCGCCGACTTCGAGCCGGGCGTGCGCGCGCCCGACGCCGAACGGCTGCTCGCCGCGCACGGCCTGACGCTCGGGCACTTTCCCCAGTCCTTCGAGTACGCCACGCTCGGCGGCTTCGCCGCGGCCCGCTCGAGCGGCCAGGCGTCCGCCGGTTACGGCCGCTTCGACGACATGGTGGCCGGGCTCACCCTGGCCACGCCCACCGGCACGCTCGAGCTCGGCCGCGCGCCCAAGTCGGCGGCCGGGCCCGACCTGCGTCAGCTCGTGCTCGGCTCCGAGGGCGCGTTCGGCGTCATCACCTCGCTGCGGCTGCGGGTGCGGCGCGCGCCCGCGGAGCGGCGCTACGAGGGGTGGCGCTTCCCGTCGTTCGCCGCCGGGTCGGCCGCCGCGCGGGCGCTCGCCCAGGAGGGGCCGCTGCCCGCGGTGCTGCGGCTGTCGGACGAGACCGAGACGATGGTCGGCCTGGCCGATCCCGAGGCCATCGGCTCGGGCGGCCCCGGCGGCTGCCTCATGATCACCGGGTACGAGGGCGCCGATGTGGACCCCCGGCGGACCCGGGCGTCGGCCGTGCTCGCGCGGCACGGCGGCGAGCCGCTGGGGGAGGGGCCGGGCCAGGCGTGGGAGCACGGCCGCTTCTCGGCGCCGTACCTGCGCGACTCGCTGCTCGCCGCCGGCGCGACCGTCGAGACGCTGGAGACGGCCGGCTTCTGGTCGAACCTGCCGCGCCTGTACGACGCCGTCAGGCTCGCCCTGCTCGGCGCGCTCGGCTCGCCGCTGGTGCTCTGCCACATCTCCCACGTGTACGAGACCGGCGCCTCGCTCTACTTCACCGTCGTCGTCGCCCAGGACGGCGAGCCGGTGGCGCAGTGGCAGCGGGCCAAGGAGGCGGTGAACGCGGCCGTCGTCGAGGCCGGCGGCACGATCACGCACCACCACGGCGTCGGCCGCGACCACGTGGCGGCCTACGGGCGGGAGATCGGCCCCGTCGGGGTGCGGATCCTGCGCGCGGTCAAGGCGTCGCTCGACCCCGAGGGCGTGCTCAACCCCGGCGTGCTCATCCCGTAGCCCCGGCGGGTCCGTCGTGCGGGCCGCGTGCGGCCGTGGGCTCGCGCCGGGTCGAGGGGCGTGGGGGCGGCCGGCGGTCAGGTGTCGGCCGGGGGCACCGCGTCGGCCTCGGCGATCGCGGCGGCGGCGTCGCTGTAGTGGCGCTCGGCCTCGTAGGCGTCCGCCAGCGTGTGCAGCGAGGCGATGAGCGGCGCGCCGCCGATGGAGCGGGCGGCCGCCACCGCCTCCTGCGCCAGTGGCAGCGCCTCCGCGGAACGTCTCCATAAAAGCAGCTGCCGCGCGGTCGTGCGGAGGCAGTGCACCAGGAGCTCGGTGTGCTCGCGAGGCGACTCGTCGGCGAGTATCCGCGCGCGGGCGATCGCCTCGCGGAAACCGTTCAGCGCGGCGCTTCTGCTCCAGCGCGGCCGGGTTTGCGCGAATGCCAGCGAACCCTGGATGGCCTCCACGCCGGAAGTGCCTTTTCGGGTCGCGTCATCCGGGCCCCTACGGCTCATCGGAGCCTCCCCTCGGCGATCCCAACCGCTTGCTTGGGGGAGGAAGGCTACACCATTGCGAACCTTCTGTGTTCCGTACAGTACGGAGCGTTCAGGTCGCATGGAAGATAGATCACGGTAAAGATGTGGTCATGGTGGAAGTAGCGGCTGAGCGCGGAAAGCAGCTTTCGTCCCGGGTGTCGGAGGAGGGGGCGGGCTGGGCATGCTCGCAGATCGGCACGTTTCAGCAGCTCAGGCCGGATCGCAAGAGCTTCAGCTGGCTGAATCCCGCGACGTTGTGGCGCTCGCGGAACGAGGTGCTCGCGGCCTTGTTCGGAGATCCTTCCGGGCAGGTGCGCAGGCGGTGGATCGAGGCGCAGAAGGCGCGCGGGATTGATCCGGAATTTCGTATCAAGCCACCTGTTGGGGGAAATTTCTCTTTCCTGTTACTGGGCGATACCGGCGAGGGTGACGCGTCCCAGTACGCCGTTGTTCCGGGCATGCTGAAAGTCGGTGCCGGCACGTCCTTCGCCATCATCGCCAGTGACGTCATCTATCCGACCGGATCCGGCAACGAGTACGGCGACAAGTTCTTCCGTCCGTACCAGGATTACGACGCGCCGATCTACGCGATACCCGGAAACCACGACTGGTACGACGGGCTCGGCGGCTTCATGCGGGTCTTCTGCGACGCGCCGCCGCTCGAACCCGTACCGGACAAGGGGCTGCGCGGGCTGCTGTGGCGCAAGCCCGACCCCATCGACGAGGAACGGTTCGCCGAGGCGCGCAAGCTGCGCTCCAAGCCGTCGCAGCAGGCCGAGGGCCAGGCCGCGCAGCCGGGCCCGTACTGGGTGATCGAGAGCGAGAGCCTGCTCATCGTCGGCGTGGACACCGGCATCGGCAACGTCATCGACCGCGACCAGACCGCGTGGCTGCGCCGGGTCTCGCGCGACCCGCGCCCGAAGATCCTGGTCACCGGCAAGCCGATCTACACCGGCAACGAGTACAAGCCCTCGCCGCTGGAGGACGGCGGGACCATCGACGACATCGTCCGCGACCCCGCGCACCGCTACGTCGCGGCCATCGGCGGCGACGTGCACAACTACCAGCGCTACCCGGTCAGGCTCGACGACGGCCGGGTGATCCAGTACCTCGTCTCGGGCGGCGGCGGCGCGTTCATGCACGCCACCCACACCATCGAGCGGGTGGACGTGAACGGCGTGCACGAGGACGACTTCAGGTGCTACCCGCTGCGCGGCGACTCGCTGTCGTTCTACAGCCAGCTCTACGCCCGCAGGCTGCGCATGCCGTGGCTCTACCTGACGCCCGCCGAGGCCGCGTGCATCATGAACGAGCGCGTCAGGAACGCCCCGGTCAGGACGCCCGCGGGGCCGGTGCGCATCACCCGGCGGATGCGCTGGGCGGCGCGGCTGCTCGGCGCGTGGACGTGGCCGCTGCGGCTGCCGGTCGACCGGATGTTCCACCGCTGCCTGTCGGAGCTGTCCGACTGGGACACGCCGCCGTTCTTCAAGCAGTTCCTGCACATCTCGGTGACGCCGCAGGAGCTGACCCTGCGCTGCTTCGCCGCGACCGGCTGCCTGGGGCAGGAGCTGAACCCGCCGCTGGAGGACGAGGTCCGCATCAGCCTGACGTCCTGATTGTCGGAGCCGTTTGGCACCCTGGTGGCGTGTACGTGGTGCTCGCGGGGGACACGCTGCTGCCGGTCGGCGGCGCGCCGCGCCGTCCCGCCGTCCTGGCCGACGCGGTGCGCGAGCTGGAGGCCGCCGAGTCCCCGCGGTGGGTGTGGGCCGACACCCGCGAGGCGTACCCACCGCTGATCGAGCGGGGCGTGCGCGTCGGGCGCTGCCACGACATCGCGCTGACCGAGCGGCTGCTGCTCGCCTACGAGGGCCGCCACGGCGAGCCGCGCTCGGCCAGGGCCGCCCACGCCAGGCTGCATGGGCTGCCGGTGCCCGACGAGCGTCCGAGCGAGCCCGGCACGCTGTTCGCGCCCGAGCCGCCGTCCGCCGAGCTGGTCGCCGAGGTGCTCGACGACCAGCTCAGGCGCATCGCCGCGCTGCCCGAGCCGGGCCGGTTCCGGCTGCTGGTCGCGGCCGAGTCCGCGGGCGCGCTGGTGGCGGCCGAGATGTCCCACGAGGGCATGCCGTGGCGCAAAGACGTCCACGACGCGCTGCTGACCGAGCTGCTCGGGCCGCGTCCCGTCCACGGCATGCGGCCGGCCAAGCTGCAGGCGCTGGCCGACGAGGTGGCGGCGGCGTTCGGCCATCCGGTCAATCCCGACTCCGCGCAGCAGCTCGTCAAGGCGTTCAGGGGCGCGGGCATCTCGCTCAAGACCACCAGGTCGTGGGAGCTGAAGCAGATCGACCATCCGGCCGTCGCGCCGCTGCTCGCGTACAAGGAGCTGGCCCGGCTGCACAGCGCGCACGGCTGGGCGTGGGCCGACCAGTGGGTGCACAAGGGGCGGTTCCGGCCCGAATACGTGGTCGGCGGCGTGGTGTCGGGGCGGTGGGCCACCAACGGCGGCGGCGCGCTGCAGATCCCGAAGGCCATGCGGCGGGCGGTGCTGGCCGACGACGGGTGGGTGCTGGTCGTGGCCGATGCCGCCCAGCTCGAGCCCAGGGTGCTCGCCGCGATGGCCGGCGACGGCCAGCTCGCCGAGGCGGCGGGGGAGATCGACCTGTACTCCGCGCTGGCGAAGTCGTTCGGCGGCGAGCGGGCGCACGCCAAGATCGCGATGCTGTCCGCCATGTACGGCGGCACCAGCGGCGACGCCTCCCGGCTGCTCGCCGTCATGCGGCAGCGCTTCCCCAAGGCGTACCAGTTCGTGGAGGACGCGGCCAAGGCGGGGGAGGAGGGCCGGCTCGTACGCTCCTGGCTGGGCCGCACCTGCCCGCCCCCCTCCGCGCGATGGAAGGAACTGGTCGCAGGGCCGGAGGGCGCGCGGGCCGCCCGCGACCGCGGCCGCTTCACCCGCAACTTCGTGGTGCAGGGCACGGCCGCCGAGTGGGCGCTCGCGCTGCTCGCGGTGCTGCGCGGGCGGCTGCCCGAGCCCGCCAGGCTGGTGTTCTTCCAGCACGACGAGGTGATGGTCCACTGCCCCGCCGAGCAGGCCGAGGAGGTCACGGCGGCGGTCGGCGCTGCGGCGGCCGAGGCGACCAGGCTGCTGTTCGGGCGGACGCCGGTGCGCTTCCCGATGGAGACGGTCGCGGTCTCCTGTTACGCCGACGCCAAGTGAAGTCTCAGCGGGCGCGGCGGCGTACGGCGAAGGTCAGCCACAGGCCCGACAGCCCGGCCATGAGGGCGACGACCAGCCCGAGCACGCCGTAGCCGAGCAGGCCCACGATGGCGCCCGCGACGATGGTGCCGGTGGCGCCGCAGACGTTCATCAGCAGGTCGGACAGGCCCTGGACGGCGGTCCGCCGCTCCAGCGGCACCGACTCGCTGACCAGCGCCGAGCCCGCCACCAGCCCGCACGACCAGCCGAGGCCGAGCAGCACCAGCGCCACCGTCACCTGCCCCACGTGGTGCCCCGCGGTGCCCGCCAGCGCGGCGGCGCTCACCAGCAGGGCCATGCCGAGCATCAGCACCGGCACCTTGCCCGCCTTGTCCGCCAGCCAGCCGACGACCGGCGACAGCATGTACATGCCGGCGATGTGCAGGCTGATGACCAGGCCGATGACGTCGAGGTTCGAGCCGTCGTGGTGCAGCTTGACCGGGGTCATCGACATGACCGACACCATGGCCGTGTGACTCACCGCGATCATGATGAGGGCGCGGCGGGCCATCGGGGTGGTGCGCAGCGTCTGCAGGCCGGTGCGGATCATGCCCCGGCGCTTGCCGCCCTCCTCGCGGGTGCCGTCCAGCTCGCGGGCCAGCGCGAGCGGATCAGGACGCAGCAGCCCCAGGACGACGACCAGCGCCAGCCCGAACGCCAGCGCCGCGAACGCGAAAGGCCCCGCCTTCTCCACCAGCCCGAGGTCCACGCCGAGCGCGTCGGCGGGCTCTGCGAGGTTGGGGCCGGCGACCGAGCCGATGGTCGAGGCCCACACCACCAGCGACAGGTGCCGGGCCGAGCGGTCGCGCGGCGACAGGTCGGTGGCCGAGTAGCGGGCCGCCAGGTTCGCCGCGCTGCCGCCGCCGACCAGCACCAGCCCGGCCAGCAGGAGCGGCCACCAGCGCAGGCTGATCGCCAGCGCCGAGACCAGGCAGCCGGCCAGCGCGGCGAGGTACGCAAGCGACAGCCCGGCCCGCCGCCCGCCGCGGCCCGCCGCCCTGGCGGTGGGCAGCGCGAGCAGCGCCGCGCCGAGCACCGTGGCCGTGCCCGCGAACCCGCTGATCACCGTCGAGCCCGACAGCTCGTCCACCACGACGGAGCTGAGCGCCAGCCCGACGGCGACGCCCACGCCGCCCACGATCTGCGACGCCGACAGCACCGCCAGGGTGCGGCGCTGGATGCGGGCGACCTGCTCGGGAGGGGGCGCGGTGGAACGCGTGGGGGCACTGGTCACGCGTGAAGTCTCGCATAACCCCTGACAACGCCCCATAGGGGACAGTGCGCCTTTTTGGCGACTGCCCGTGACCTGGGCCGGTCGCGCCTTCTGGCCTGCGAGGGAACCGCCCCATCGGCCGCGCCTTCCGATGAGCGGATCCACCGCGCCGATCAGACGGTGCGGCCGGCGGATCCGCCGCTCGGTCAGAGGATCGTCACCGGGTCGCCGACGGCGATGCGGCCGGGGGAGTCCGGGATGATGTTGACGCCGAACCAGACCTTGCCGTCCCGCTTGCGGTAGCGCGACAGCGTCCTGATCGGCTCCTTGCCCGTCTCGTACGTGTCGGTGTCGATGGTGGTGAGCACGCACCGCGCGCACCCCTTGACCGCCCTGAACTCCACCTCGCCGATGCGCAGCCGCTTCCACTCCTCCTCGGCGAACGGCTCCGACGGCACGCCGTCGATCACCACGTTCGGCCGGAACCTGCGCATGGGCAGCGGCGCGGGCGGCTCCTCGCCGCGTTCGAGCGCGTCCTCGGCGATCCAGTCGTTGAGCCTGGCGAGCGAGGCCGCCGAGGTGAGCAGCAGCGGGAAGCCGTCGGCCAGGCTGACCCGGTCGTCCGGCCGCCCGTAGCCGGGGTCGACGGGACGGCGGCGGGGGTCGTCCAGCCACTTGAGCCGCACCGGCCGGCCGACCAGCGCAGCCAGCCAAGCGGCGGCGTCGTCACCGCAGTCGGTGAGCTCCACCTCGCGCCCCCACAGGGTGACGGGGGAGAGCGCGCCGGGGGAGGGGGTCACGGTCAGCGGCTCGGCGTGCGGCCCCGTCAGCGTGAGCGCGTCACCGTCGAGCAGGGGGACGATGGACAGCAGCCGTGGCTCGGCACGGGCGGTTAAGGTGCGGCCGCCGGCGTCGGCGATGAGGAAGCGGCGGTCGCCGGCCAGCCCCCACGGCAGCACGTCGGCCTCGCTCACCTCATGACCCGCGGTGGATTTGACGGGATAGTACGAGATGCTCGCCAGCTTCATACGGCAGACCGTATCTCCACCTCAGGCGATTGCCGAAGAGGATTTCCGCGGCGTTCCAGGGCCGCCGACAGCGCGACGGCGGCAAGGGCCGCGACGCCGATCGCGGCGCCCACCCAGGCGACCGAGGCGTACCCGAGCCCGGCGTCGATCGCCAGGCCGCCGGCCCAGGGCCCGGCGGTGATGCCGACGTTGAAGGCGGAGACGTTGAAGGCGGCGGCCAGCGTGGGCGCGCCCTTGGCAAGCGCGAAGGGGCGGGCGTTCAGCGCCGGGTTGGTGCTGAAGCCGAACGCGCCGAGCAGGAAGACGAGCGGGATCGCCAGCACGGCGACGCCGGCCGACAGCCACAGGGCGGCCGAGGTGAGCACGAGACCGGTGACGCCGGTGAACAGCAGCGGGAACGGCCGTGCGTCGCCGATCCTGCCGCCCAGCGTGATGCCGATGAGCGAGCCGGTGCCGTACAGGCCGAGCACCACGGGCACCCAGGCCTCGTCCAGGCCGGTGACGTCGGTGAGCAGCGGGCTCAGGTAGCTGAAGCAGGCGAGCAGTCCGCCGGTCGTCAGCGCCGTGACGCCGTAGGCGAGCAGGACCCGCGGCCTGGCGATCGCGCGCAGCTCGGTGGCCACGCTCGGGGCGCCGTCCTCCTCGGGCCGCCCTCCGGGGATGGTGGCGAGCACGCCGATGGCGGCCAGCACGCTCAGACCGGCGACCGCCCAGAACGCCGCCCGCCAGCCCATGTGCTGGCCGATCAGGGTGCCGGCGGCCAGGCCGATGATGGTGGCCACGGTGAGCCCGCCGGCCAGCACGCTCATCGCCTTGACGCGGGAGGTGGCCGGGACCAGGCCGATCGCGGTGGCGGCGGCCACGGCCCAGAACCCCGCGTACACGAAGGCGCCGATCACCCGGGTGGCGAACAGCACGGCGTAGTCGGCGGTCAGCGCGCCCGCCACATGGGACAGCGCGAAGATCGCGAGAAACGCGAGCAGCACCGTACGGCGCGGCATCCGGAGCGTGGCGACGCCCAGCACCGGCGCGCCCACCAGCATGCCGATGGCGAACGCCGAGATCAGCAGGCCCGCCTCCGGGATGGACACGCCGAGGTCGGCGGCCATACCGGGCAGCAGCCCGGCCAGCATCAGCTCGGACGTGCCCTGCGCGAAGATCGACAGGCCGAGTATGTAGACGGCCAGGGGCATGGCTGCCTCCTTCATTTTAGATTGATCAGTACAAAATCTGGGCAGAAAAAATCAGAAGACACTCAGCGCGACGTTCGCCGTCATCTCGAGCGTCTCCTTGTCGGCGCCGCCCCGCGCCATTACCCGCAGGCCGTTGACCGTGGCGGCGACGAAGCGGGCGAGCGCCGCCGGGTCGTGCTCGGAGTCCAGCTCGCCGCGCGTGCACGCGGCCTCGATGCCGGCCCTGAGCAGCTCGATGCGTTTGGCGTCGTCGTGACGGAGCAGTGCGGCGATCTCGGGGTCGTGGGGGGCGAGCTCGATGCTGGTGTTGACCACCATGCAGCCGGGTGGTTCGTCGGGGTCGGGCTCGACCGCCCACCACAGCACGGTCCTGACCTTCTCCTTGATCGGCAGGTCGCCGTCCATCAGCTCGGCGAGCGATCGGTTGTGCACGTCCATGTAGTGGCGCAATGCGCGCACGAACAGGTCGTGCTTGCCGGCGAAGGTGTTGTAGATGCTGCTGCGGCCGAGGCCGGTCGCGGCGCACAGGTCCTGCGTCGAGGTGGCCTCGTAGCCCGCGTTCCAGAACGCGCGCATCGCCGCCTCGACCGCCCTGTCCTCCTCGAACTTCCTCGGCCGCGCCATGCACCGCACGCTACCGTTTTGGACTGATCGATGCAATACGTCAGGCGACGGGCTGGAACGTGTCCAGGAACACCTTCCTCGTCGCCGCCTGCTCGTCCCACCGCAGGTCCGGCATGTCGAACGTGATCTTGTGCGCCAGCTCGGTGCCGAGCGCGGCGTACCGGACCAGGGCGTGCATGGGGACACCCTGCTTCGTGGTGTAGGTGTACTCCCAGTCGGCGGCCGGCGTGCCCCGGTACTTCACGGCCTGCAGGCGCACCTGGATGTAGTTCTCCCTGCCGCCCTCGGCCTCCAGCTTGCCCAGCTCGGCCACCCCGCCGTCGGGCTGCGGAACGGCCTTCTCGACCACGATCCGCATGTTCGAGTCCTTCGGCCCGCTGAACGTGGCCACGCCGCCCGCCACCGACAGCTTCCAGTCCTGCGGCACGGCGGCGGCGAACCTGGGACCCGCGTGCTCCTTGAAGCCGTCCGGCACCGGCGAGGGCGAGCTCGCCTGCGCGGTGGCGCTCGCGGCCGGCGGCGCGGCGGACACCGCAGACTCCCCGGAGCCGCCGGTGAGCACGATCGCCAGGGCGCCTGCCACGAGGGCCACCGCCGCCACGGAGCCGCCGATCGCCAGCGGCGTCGGGCGGCCGCCGCGCATCCACAGCCCCTCGTCGTCCTCCCGCCTGCGCCGGCTCTTGCCGGCGCGCGGCTCGACCGGCGGCAGCGAGGTCAGGCTGCCCTTGCTGACCTCGGCGCTGACGTTCTTGGACAGGTCGGCAAGGTCGTCGGGCGTGGGCAGCGGCCACGGCGCGGCGCCCGACGTGCGGCTGTCGGTGGTGAGGGGGAGTATCGGCTGCGGGCGCGGGCCGCTGCCGCCGTCGAGGTCGTCATCGAAGTCCCTGGCCGGGGGAGTCGGGGGCGGCGGCGCGCCGAAGGGCTGCTGCCGCCCCGCCGTCCCGAACGGCGGCTGCTGCGGCCCCGGCGCGCCGCCCAGAGAGCCCTGGGGGCCGGACGTGCTTGCCAGGGAGTCGTACGAGGGTGCGGCCGGGCCGCCGGCCGAGCTGTTGGGGCCGGACGTGCTTGCCAGGGAGTCGTACGAGGGTGCGGCCGGGCCGCCGGCCGAGCCGTAGGGGCCGGACGAGCTCGCCAGGGAGTCATAAGGCCCGGACGCGCTCTGCGGGTGCGGCCCCGGCGAGCCCGCCATCGAGTCATAGGCGCCGGGTGGCGGCGGCAGCCGGTCGGTGCGGTGGCTGCCCGACGGGCTCGTCATCCCCTCGTACGGCATCGAGTGCCCGCCCGACGGGCTGCTGATCGGGTCGTACGGCACCCGCACGGGCCCCGACGGCGTCTCCACGATGCGCGAGGGCAGCGGCCCTGACGGCGGCTCGAGCGGCGGCAGCAGGCCGGCCGGCGTGGAGTCGGCCGGGCTCGGCAGCGTCTCCGGCGTGCGCGGCCGCGGCGCGCCGTGCGCGCGCAGCACCTCCTCCAGCATCTCCATGACCTGGTCGGCGGTCAGCCGCTTGGCCGGGTTCTTGCGCAGCAGGCCCTCGATCACCGGCAGCAGCGCGCCGGCCCGCTGCGGCTTGGTCGGCTCCTGGGTCAGCACCGCGCCGAGCACCGCCACCGCGTCGGGCCCCTCGTACGGCGGCCGCCCCTCGACGGCGGCGTACAGGGTCGCACCGAACGACCACAGGTCGGCTGCGGGCCCGATCGGCTGGCCGGACAGGCGCTCCGGCGGAATGTAGGCGGGCGAGCCCATGAGCAGGCCGGTCTGTGTGATGGTCACGTCGCCCTCGATGGCCGCGATGCCGAAGTCGGTCAGCACCACTCGGTCCGAGGTCAGCAGCACGTTGCCGGGCTTGATGTCGCGGTGCAGGATGCCCGCCGCGTGCGCGTGCCTGAGCGCGTCCAGCACCCGGATGCCGATCTCCGCCGCCTGGACCACCGGCAGCGGGCCGCTCTGGCGTACGGCCTGCTCCAGCGACCACGCGCGGACCAGCTCCATCACGATCCAGGGCCGGCCGTCCTCCTCGACCACGTCGTGCACGGTGACGATGCCGGGATGCGTGAGCCGCGCGGCCGACCTGGCCTCGCGCAGCATGCGCCGGTGCGCGATCTGCCTGCCCGCGCTGTCCAGCCCGTACGGCAGGATCAGCTCTTTGACCGCGACGTCACGGTCGAGCAGCACGTCGTGGGCGTGCCACACCATGCCCATGCCGCCCCTCCCCACGGGCGACAACAACCGGTAACGCCTGCCGATCAGGCGTCCCTGGCCCTGCGGAGCGCCGTTCCCCGTCGTCCCCCCGTCTGGCCCGGGTCCGCTGAGCAAGCGGTCGGCTGCCATGCTTCCGCCCCCATCTCGCCTCATCCGTCACGTGCGTCATCGACGCTACTTGCAGATTATGGAGGATCGTCACGATATCGGCGGTAAATGAACATGGGAAGGTGAGAGGGGGATGACACCATTCCTGACATGCAGAAATATCACAATTAAAATGGATCACTTACGCAAATCGGACAGTGCGTGGAGCGCTCTCACGAAGGCCTCGGCGGGCGGCTCGACCAGGCCCGCGCCGACCTGCCCGGTGCCCGCGACCCGGCCCGCGATCCCCGTGTTGACCACCGGCAACAGCCCAGTTCGCGCCACCAGCGCGACGTCGATGCCGACCGGCGTGCCACGGAAGCCGAGCCCGGGGATCTGGTAGGCGGGATGCTCGGCGAGCGTGATCTCGTACATCGAGCGCGTGGCCCGCACCGCGTCCGCCACCTCGCCGCCCACGAACCGCACGATCGCCGGCGCCGCCGCCATCGCGAAACCGCCCAGTCCCGACGTCTCCGTGATCGTCGAGTCGCCGATGTCCGGATTGGCGTCCTCGGGGCCGTACGTACCGAGATACAGCCCGTGCGGCACCCCCGCCGGACCGGTGAACCAGCGCCCGCCCAGCCCCGACACCTGCACCCCGAAGTCGGTGCCGTTGCGCGCCATCGCCACCACCAGCGACGAGCCGGGCACGTCGCGGGCGGCGTCGGCGCTCACCTTGGCCGCGGCCATGCCCGCGTTCAGGAAGAAGTGGTCGTTGCCGTTGATGAAGCGCAGCACCCCGGCCGCCTCGCCGGGCGCCGCCTCCACGATCGCCGGGGCCAGCTCGCGCAGCAGCAGCGACGTGGCCGCGCGGTTGCGGTTGTGCAGCTCGTCGCCCATCTGCAGGGCCTGCGCGATCAGCGCGCGCAGGTCGATCGGCCCGGTACGCTCCAGCGCACCCGCGAGCGCGGGGCCCAGCACCTGGTCCATCCAGCGCAGCCGGTCCAGCACCTCGGGGCCGTACGCGCCGTAACGCAGCACCTTGCCCAGGCCCTCGTTGAGCGAGCAGTACGCGGTGCCGCCGTGCTCGGCGTCGCGCACCTCGAACAGCCACATCGACGGGCTCACCACGCCCGCCATCGGGCCGACCGCGCCGTGCTCGTGACAGGGGCGCAGCTCGACCGCGCCCGCCGCCAGCCGGTCCGCCGCGTCCTCCTCGTCGGCGGCGAGACCTTCGAGCAGCATCGCCCCGATCAGCGCGCCGCACATCGGCCCCGAGGCCCGCTCCCACGTGATGGGCGGGCCCGCGTGCAGGAACACACCCGGTTCCAGGACCTCCGAGGCCCGCCGCACGCCCACCAGGTGCGGGCGGGCGGACGTCAGCCGCCCGACGGCCACCGCGTTGGCCTCCTGCCTGCGCGGATCGGCCAGCACCCGGGCCAGCGCCTCGGCGGTGCCCGGCAGCGGCGGACGCCACGCCACCGGCACCGTCGGCACGGCCTGCGCGCGCAGCGCCTCGTCGAGCAGCCCCGCCCCGACGGTGATGACGCGGGGCGGCCCGTCGAGCAGGCCCGGCCGAGCCGTCATGCCGGGCTCCCGGCTCGGGGACGGTGAACGGGCGCGCTCACGGCGGGCTCCGGGTGTCGGGCGGTTCGCGGGCTCACAGCAGGCTCCTGGCGTGGCGGGCGGCCTGGGCGTTGGAGACGAAGACCGACGCGCCCGCTTCGCGGAACGCCCGCGCCTGCCGGTCGAAGTCCTGCGGGTCGCCCCGGGTGCCGATGAGAGCGACCACCACGGTGGCGGGCGTGCGGGCGATCGCAGGCGCGAGCGAGGCCGCCGGGTCGGGGTCGGCGCCGTGGCCGAGGACGACGTCCATGAGCACGACGTCCGTCTCCACCGTCCGGGACAGGGCCTCCACGCGCAGCGTCGGGTCGATCATCGGGTGGGCCCGGCCCCTGGTGTAGGCGTCGTCGCCGAAGTCCACGAAGTCGCCGGTCCCGGCCAGCAGCGCGGCCTCCGCGCTCAGCGTGCCGCCCGCGTACAGGCCCTTGAGCGTCTTGGCGGCGGGGCGCGGTCCCGCCTCGGCGAGCCAGCAGGGCCACTCGGGGACGGGCTTGCCGAGCGCCCGCAGCACCGCCTCCGCCGCACTTGTGAGGTCGCCAGGCCCGGTGAGATCAGGCGCTGTGAGATCAGGCGCTGTGAGGTCCGCCGCTGTGGGGGCCGCCGCCGCGGCGGGGCCGTGCGCGCCGAGGAGCGCGCGGACGACCGGCGTCCTCAGCGGCGGCTCCGATACCGAGCGCGCCACCTCGGGCGACGGCGGCTTGGAGACGAGCACGATGAGCTCGGTGGCCGGGTCGTCGTCGAGCATGCGCAGGGCGCGCCGCGTGGACAGGCCGCCCACCTCGGCCGACAGGTCCCTGCCGCCCACCCCGAGGACGTGGCTCACGCCCGCGCCCGCCCAGTCGAGCAGCGACGTCACCTGCTGCGCCCCCGTGCCGGACGCGGCCACCACGCCGACGGGGCCCGGTGACAGCACGTTCGCGAAGCCGAGCCCGGCACCGGCGATCACGGAGGTGCCGCAGTCGGGGCCCATGACCAGCACGTCCTTGGCCTCGGCCAGCTCCTTCAGCCGCCGCTCCTGCTCGACGGGGACGCCGTCGCTGAAGATCATGACGGGCAGCCCGGCCTCGACGGCGTCCAGCGCCTCGAAGAAGGCGTACTCGCCGGGCGTCGAGATCAGCACCAGGTCCGCGGGGCCGCGGGCGGTGGCCGAGCGGGTGGTCAGCGGCGGCTGCTCCGCCTCCTGCGTGCCGGCCGGCCGCGCCGCCGCCGCGAGCAGCCGCTCCGCCTCCGCGGCGGCCGCGTCGGGGTCGTCGGCGCGCACCGCGATCACCAGGTCGGACGGCCCCGCGTCCGGCGCCTGGAAGCCCATGTCGCGCAGGATCGAGACGTTGAGCTCCGTCGCCATCGCGACCATGCCGGCCGTCACGCCGGGCAGCTCCGACAGCGCGCGGCTGACCCGCATGAGCGTCACCGAGTCGTGGTAGGCGCCCCGCCGCACCAGTACCACCGGCGCGCTCATCCCGCCACTCCAGGAGAGGCCGCCGCTTCAGGGGAGACCGCCGCTTCAGAAGGAGCCGCCGTTCCAGGGGAGGCCGCCGCTTCGGAAGGGGCCGCCACTTCAGGGGAGGCCGTTCCAGGGGAGACCTCCGCTTCAGAGGGGGCTCCGAGCGCCAGCACGGTGCGCGCGCCGATGCCGATGCCCTGCGCGAGGTCCGCGCCGGAAGTGTGGCCGATCCGGTGCAGGCGGCGCAGCGCGGGCACGAGCGCCTGCCGCCCGGCCAGGCCGCGCAGCACGGCCAGCACCTCGGGGCAGGCCTCGCCCCTGGCCGCGCAGTGCAGCAGGGTGGCGGAGATCGGCGTCGTACGGGTCCGGGCGTCGTACGTCACGGTGGCCGCCAGCCAGTCCGCCAGCCACACGGCCCGCCCCGCGCCCGCGGCCTCGCCCAGGTGCCGCAGCGCCACCAGCAGCCCGGCCAGCACGTCGTCGCCGCTCGGCGTCAGCCCGGGGCCGAGCCCGACGAGTCGTTCCGCCGCCGTGACCGCCCCGAGCAGCCACCCCTTCGCGCAGCTCTCCGCCAGCAGCTCGACCGAGCCGTCACCGGCCAGCCCGGCCCCGGAAGGGCCGGTCAGCTCCTCCGCGCCCCGCGCCAGCAGGCCGAGGTCCAGCGGGCCGAGCGGCGGCGACGGATCCCACCATCGGCGCACGGTCAGGCTCAGCGGGCCCAGCTCGATCGCCCGGTCGCCCACCGCCGCGTCGTCACCCACCGCGAGGTTCGGCAGCGGGCCGGCGAGCACCACGGAGTTCGGCAGCCGGGTGGCCTCGCCCGTGATCACGGCGATCACCGACGGCTCCGTCTCGGTCCTGACCTCCAGGTAGACGCCCTGGGGAAAGGCCGCGAGCACCCGCGCGGGACGCCGCTGTGACTCCAGCAGTGCGCGCACCGCCGTGCTCGCCGCGCCCGTGACGTGCACGCGGGTACGCCGCGCATGAGTACTGACGGTCACCTGACCTCCCAACCGACCTTGGAAGTGACCGTAGAACGGCGGCAGGAACCCCCCGTACGGGTAAATTTGCCAACAGTGAGCGGGAAGGTTGGCTCTTCCTGACAGACGGCCGCCGCGTCACAATCAGCTCATGGAGCCCCCCGTCCGCCTCGCCAGCACCGGCACGATCATCCACGGCGTGTCCGTCGGGGAGGTGCTCGGCGCCTCCACCCTCGCGGGCGCGCGGCTGATCGCCGGCGAGAGCGGGCTCGGCCGCATCGTGCAGCGGCTCAACGTCATGGAAGTGCCCGACATCCTGGCCTGGGTGAAGCCGCACGAGCTGCTGCTCACCACCGGCTACCCGCTGCGCAACACGCCGCAGTCGCTCGGCAGGCTGGTGGCCGACCTCGACGAGCGCGGGCTGTCCGCGCTGGCCATCAAGCTCGGCCGGTACGTCGACGAGCTGCCCGACGAGATGGTGGAGCAGGCCGACAGGCTCGGCTTCCCGCTCATCCTGCTGCCCAACGACGTCGGCTTCGACGACATCCTCAACCAGGTGCTGACCGACATACTCAACCGGCAGGCGGCGGTGCTCGCCCGCGCCGAGGAGGCGCATCGGGCGCTCGTGCAGGTGGTGCTGGCCGGGGGCGGGCTCAACGAGGTCACCGCCGAGGTGGCCCAGCTCCTCGACGTGGCGGTGGCCGCCGTCGACGGCAGCGGCCGCGTGCTCGCCACCGCGGGGCCGCCCGAGCACGTGACGGCGCTGCGCGAGGCCATCGCCCACGAGGGCCCGCCGGTCTCGTCGCCCCCCGAGAGACCGCAGCCCGGGAAGCCGCAGCCCGGGAAGGCGCGCTCGTTCGCCTCCGCGCCCGTCCTGGCCGGCGGCCACCACCATGGCAGGATCGTCGCCTACAGCCCGTCGGGCGCGCTCAGGGACGGCGACATCGGCATACTCGAACGCGCCGCCACCGTCGCCGCGCTCGTCGTCACCCGGCAGGAGGCGGTCAACGCCGTCGAGAGCAAATACCGCGCCGACTTCCTGCGCGACGTGCTCACCGGCCGGGCCGGCGCCGCGGAACGGGTCACCTCGCGGGCCCGCGCGTTCGGCTGGAACCTCGCCCGGCCCGTCACCGTCCTCGTGGCCGAGCTCGACCCCGACGGCGACGAGCGCAGCGCCCAGGACCGGCTCGTCTCCTGCTGGACCGCCGCCGTCAGGCGGCACGACCCCGAAGGCGCGGTCGCCGGGTTCTCCCACGAGGTCGTGGCCGTCGTGGACGCCTCGCTCGACGCCGTCAGGATCGCCAAGGACGCCGCGTCCGCCTTCGCCGACGTGCCGCCCGCCACCTTCTCCACCGGCACCTCGCGGCCCAGCCCTGGGGCGGAGACGCTGCCCGAGGCGTACGCGCAGGCGCTCAAGGCGGCCCGCGTCGGCCGCCAGCTCCACGGCCCCGGCGCGGTCGCCCACTTCGACCAGCTCGGCGTCTACCGGCTGCTGTCGCTCGTCAACGACACCGACGAGCTGCACGCGTTCGTCCGCGAGACGCTCGGCCCCCTCGCGTCCGACGACGACGCCGAGAACGCCGACCTGCGCCGCACCCTCCAGGTCCTGCTGGAGACCAACCTCAACATCGCCGAGACCGCCCGACGGCTGCACTTCCACTACAACACCCTGCGCTACCGCATCGGCAAGCTGGAACGCCTGCTCGGCAACTTCACCGACGACCCCCACCTGCGGCTCAACCTCACCCTCGCCCTGCACGTGCTGCGCATGCGCGGCATCTGAGGCCGTCTAGGCTGGTCGGTCGTGGACTTCGAACTGCGCGACGACTACATCCCGCTGTGCGACCTGCTGAAGTATTGCGGGATCACCGAGACGGGCGGCATGGCCAAGCAGCTCATCGCCGAGGGCCTGGTGAAGGTGGACGGCGAGGTCGAGCTGCGCAAACGCGCGAAGATCCGCTCCGGTCAGGTGGTCAGCGGCGACGGCTTCTCGATCCGCGTCGCGTAGCGGCACGGTCGTTCACGAAAAGTCATCACGTCATTACGTGCTGTTTACTAGCATCGGTGCCGCAAAAAGAAACGGCCCCGATGAAGGGGCCGTAGCACCCGGGACGCAGCCCCGGGCGGGTTGGCTTCATGTTAGGACGTGATGGCTGTGCGCGACAAGTCGAATCCCGAGAGTCAGCGGGTAGGGGTCTACGTCGACGGATTCAACTTGTACTACGGCCTGCGCGCGTTGTACTACGGCCTGCGCGCGCTCGGCGGCAGGCGCTTCCTCTGGCTCGACCTCCATGAGGTGGCCACGCGGGTCCTCCGCCCGCACCAGCGGCTCACGGGGCTCAGCTACTTCACGGCCCCCGTCCGCAACGACCCGCAGGCGACGGCCCGCCAGGAGGTCTACCTCGCGGCGCTGCGATGCAGCGGGGCGCGGGTCGTCCTCGGCCGCTTCCAGGAGCAGCTGCAGCGCTGCCGCGCCTGCGGCCACACGCGGGTGACCTACGCGGAGAAGCAGTCCGACGTGGCGCTGGCCACGGCGATGGTCCACGATGTGGCGGCCGGGCGGGTGGACGCGGTCATGCTCCTGTCGGCCGACTCCGACCTGTGCGCCGCCGTGCACGCCATCAGGAGGATCGACGCCGAGCGCGGCACGAAGACGCGGGTGGTCACCGTGTTCCCGCCCCGCCGGCGCTCGGAGAGCCTGCGGCGGGTGAGCGACGCGTGGTTCCCGCTGGGCGATGCGATCGTGCGGCAGAGCCAGCTGCCCGACGTGCTGCGCGGGCCGGATGGGGTGGAATATCGGCGCCCGGTCTACTGGAATTAAGGCGCACCCTCTATTGTGCTCTGCGACATATCTGCGTGGAGTACCCGCTGGTCAGGCGGAGATTGAGGTGCGGGCGTGGCGTTGGGGTGGAAGGTGCACGGCGATGGCAAGCGCCTGACGCCGGGTGAGGTGGTCAAGCCGGACGAGCGGCTGAGCTGGCCCAGGATGGTGGGCATCGGGGCGCAGCACGTCATCGCGATGTTCGGGGCGACGTTCGTGTTCCCGCTGGTGATGGGGCTGGATGCGAACCTCGCGGTGATGATGTCGGGCGTCGCGACGATCCTGTTCCTGCTGATCGTCAAGGGCAGGATCCCGAGCTACGTGGGGTCGAGCGCGTCGTTCGTCGGCGCGGTGGCCGCGATCAGGGCGGCGGGCGGCGACGACGCGACCGTCACCGGGGCGCTGCTCGCTGTCGGGGTGGTGCTGGCGGCCTGCGGGTATGCGATTCACAGGCTCGGCGTCGGCATCCTGCACCGGGTGTTCCCGCCCATCGTCACCGGCGGGGTGGTCATGCTGATCGGCTTCGGCATGGCGTACGTGGCGGCCGACGTCTACTGGCCGAAGGACCCGTGGGTGGCGCTGCTGACGATGGCGGCGACGTTCGTGTTCATCGGGGTGTTCCGCGGCTTCCTCGGCCGGATCGGGGTGCTGCTCGGCCTGATCTTCGGGTTCGTGCTGTCGTACGTGTGGGACGTCGTCGGTGGGAAGATCACCGCGCCGGACGACAGTGGCCAGGTGACCGAGCACTTCCGGGTGAACCTGGAGGCGGTCTCGCAGGCCGACTGGGTGGGGCTGCCGTCGTTCCACGGGCCGGTGTTCGAGGCGTCGGCGATCGTGCTGGTGCTGCCGGTGGTGATCGCGCTCATCGCGGAGAACGTCGGGCACGTCAAGGCCGTGGGTGAGATGACCGGCGCGGACGTGGACGCCTACATGGGCCGGGCGGTGATGGCCGACGGCGTGGGCACGGTGGTGGCGACCTCGGTCGGCGGCTCGGCGACGACCACGTACGCGGAGAACATCGGCGTGATGGCGGCGACCAAGGTCTACTCGACGGCGGCGTACTACATCGCGGCGGTGATCGCGATCCTGTTCGGGCTCTGCCCGAAGTTCGGCGCGCTCATCGCGGCCACGCCGGGCGGCGTGCTCGGCGGGGTGACGACCATCCTGTACGGCATGATCGGCCTGCTGGGCGCGAAGATCTGGATCGAGAACCGGGTGAACCTGTCGGACCCGGGCAACCTGGTGCCCACGGGCGCGGGCATCATCTGCGCGGTCGGCCCGGTGGCGTTCCCGATCACCGACACGTTCGCGCTGAGCGGCATCGCGCTCGGCACGATCGTGCTGCTGATCGGCTACCACCTGCTGCGCGCCGTGCGCAGGGAGCCCGTCTCCTCGTAGGCCCCCGAACATCCCCCATGGCCCCCTCACAGGGCGGGCCGTCGCAAGTGCGCGATGTCAGCTCTGGTCGGCGGGGCAGATTTGGCAGATCATGCCCGTGTGGGCACGTGCCGTCCGGCCTAATGTGCCCGCAACGGAACGGGCCGCCGGCCCGAGCGCCCGGCACAAGAGGGGCTTGCCATGGTTGTGGGATGGACCAAACACGGTGACGGCAGGCATCTGGCCCCCGGCGAGGTGGTCAGACCGGACGAGCGGCTGAGCTGGCCCAGGATGGTGGGGTTCGGCGCGCAGCACGTCATCGCGATGTTCGGGGCGACGTTCGTGTTCCCGCTGGTGATGGGGCTGGATCCGAACGTCGCGGTGATGATGTCGGGCGTCGCGACGATCCTGTTCCTGCTGATCGTCAAGGGGAAGGTGCCCAGCTACCTGGGCACCAGCGCGTCGTTCGTGGGCGGCGTGTTCGCCATCAGGGCGGCGGCCGGCGGCGACACGGCGGGCGCGGACGCGATCGTGACGGGCGCGATCCTGGTGGCCGGGTTCGTGCTCGCGCTGGCCGGCCTCGCCATCCACTTCCTCGGGGTGGGCATCATCCACCGGATCTTCCCGCCGGTGGTGACCGGTGCGGTGGTGATGCTCATCGGGTTCGGCCTGGCGTTCGTGGTCGCGGACACCTACTGGCCGCAGGACCACTGGGTGGCGCTGGTCACGATGATCATCACGTTCCTGGTGATCGTGCTGTTCAAGGGCTTCGTCGGCCGGATCGGCGTGCTGATCGGGCTGGTGGCGGGGTTCGTGCTGTCGTGGGTGCTCGACGTGACGGCGGGGCCGATCACGTCGGTGCTGCCGGGCGCGAACCTGCGCGACGCGTCGGGCGCGCCCTGCCAGGCCGAGGGGACGTACTGCGTGGCCACGGCGTTCCCGCACGACCGGGTGAGCTTCGACGCGGTGGCGCAGGCCGACTGGTTCGGGCTTCCGGACTTCCACGCCCCCGATTTCAAGACCTCGGCGGTGCTGCTCGTGCTCCCCGCCGTGATCGCGTTGATCGCGGAGAATGTGGGGCACGTCAAAGCCGTGGGGGAGATGACGGGCACCGACGTGGACCCGTACGTGGGCCGCGCCGTGACGGCCGACGGCGTCGCCACCGTGGTCACCAGCGCGGTGGGCGGCTCGCCGACCACGACGTACGCGGAGAACATCGGCGTGATGGCGGCGACCAAGGTCTACTCGACGGCGGCGTACTACATCGCGGCGGTGATCGCGATCCTGTTCGGGCTCTGCCCGAAGTTCGGCGCGCTCATCGCGGCCACGCCGGGCGGCGTGCTCGGCGGCGTCACGGTCATCCTGTACGGCATGATCGGCCTGCTGGGCGCGAAGATCTGGATCGAGAACCGGGTGAACTTCGCCGATCCCGTGAACATGGTTCCGATCGGGGCGGGCATCATCCTGGCCATCGGACCGGTACAGCACGCCATCGGAGGCGACTTCACCCTGGAGGGCATCGCGCTCGGCACGGTCGTGGTGCTGGGCGGCTATCACCTGCTGCGCGCCATCGCCGGGCGCAGCCCCGACGCGGTGCGGAGCGAGGCGTGAAGCCGCCGCCGTTCACCTACCACGCTCCGCGCGACGCCGGCGCGGCGCTGCGGACGCTCGCGGAGGTGGCGGCGGACGGCGGGAAGGTGCTGGCCGGCGGGCAGAGCCTGATCCCCATGCTCAACATGCGGCTGGCCGCGCCCCCGCACCTGGTGGACATCAACCGGGTGGCCGGGCTCGACGGCCTGGAGGTGACGGCGGAGGGCGTACGCGTCGGCGCGCTGGTCCGGCACTCCGACGCCGAGCGAGCGGGCGCGCACCCGCTGCTGACCAAGGCGCTCAGGCTGGTCGCCCACCCCGTGATCAGGAACCGGGGCACGGTGGTGGGCAGCCTCGTGCACGCCGACCCGGCCGCCGAGCTGCCCGCGGTGCTGGCGGTGCTGGGCGGTCACGTGCGGCTGGCCCGGTGGAGCGACGGCGCCGAGTCGGTACGCGACGTGCTGGCCGCCGAGTTCTTCACCGGTCCCATGGAGTCGGCGGTACGGCCGGGCGAGCTGGCCGTCTCGGCTTTCTTCCCCGCCCTTGAGGAGGGCGCGGGGGCGGCCTTCCACGAGGTGGCGCGCAGGCACGGCGACTACGCGCTGGCCGGGGTGTGCGCGGTGGTCACGCCGGACGGGCGGGCACGGCTGGCCTGTATCGGGGTCGGCCCCGTGCCGGTCGTGGTGGATCTGGACGACGCGGGCGACCTCGAGGGGGCGGCGGCCGCCGTACGCGCCGCCGCCGATCCCGGCGACGACCTGCACGCCACCGCCGCCTACCGGCGGCACCTGGTGGGCGTCCTGGCCGGACGGGCGCTGCGCGAGGCGGCGCGGGAGGGGGCATGGGCCCGTGACGCATGAGACCGTTCAGCAGAACGACACCCTGCACGAGATCACGCTCGTCGTGAACGGCACGCCCCGCCGCGCCCGCGTCCCCGCGCGCCGCCTGCTGTCCGACTGCCTGCGGCACGACCTGGGGCTGACCGGCACCCACGTCGGCTGCGAGCACGGCGTCTGCGGCTGCTGCACGGTGCTGCTGGACGGCCGCCCGGTGCGTTCGTGCCTGACGTTCGCGGTCACCGTGGACGGCGCCGAGCTGACCACCGTGGAGGGGCTGGCGGGCCCGGACGGGCGGCTGTCGCCGGTGCAGCGGGCCTTCGCCGAGTGCCACGGCCTCCAGTGCGGCTTCTGCACGCCCGGCTTCCTGTGCACGGTCACCGCGCTGCTGCGCGACAACCCGGCCCCGACCGGCGAGGAGGTCGTCGAGGGCATCGCGGGCAACCTGTGCCGCTGCACCGGCTACCAGAACATCGTCAAGGCCGTGCATCGGGCCGCCGAGCTGCTGGCGGAGGAGACATGAGCACACGGTGGCTGGGCGAGCCGGTGGCGCGCAGGGAGGACCCCAGGCTGCTCACCGGCCAGGGGCGTTACCTCGACGACCTCGGACGCGACGCGCTCGCGGCGGCGTTCGTCCGCTCACCGCACGCGCACGCCCGCATCCGCGACATCGACGTCTCGGGAGCGCTCGACGTGGACGGCCTCATCGCCGTCTACACCTGGGAGGACCTGCCCGAACGCGTCGGCCGGCCGCTGCCGCTGCTGATCCCGCACCCGGCGCTCACCCACGGCCGCACCGCGTACCCGCTGGCCAGGGACGTCGTCAGGCACGTCGGCGAGCCCGTGGTCATGGTGGTGGCGACCGACAGGTACGCGGCCGAGGACGCCTGCGCGCTCATCCGGGTCGACTACGAGCCGCTGAAACCCGTCGTGGGCCTGGAGGAGGCCGTGCAGGGGGCGCAGCTCGTGCACGAGGACGTGCCGGGCAACGTCGGCGCGCACCTCGTCCAGGAGGTGCCGTCCGCGGACGGGCGCGGCGCCAGGGAGGCCATCGAGAGCGCACCGCACACCCTCGCCTTCCGCCTCGACATCGAGCGCAGCGCCAGCATGCCGCTGGAGGGCCGCGGCGTGTACGCCCGCTGGGACGGCCGTGACCTGCGCGTCTACTCCAGCACCCAGACCTCCACCAGCGTCAGGATGGCCGTGGCCGCCGCGCTCGGCCTGCCGCTGCCGCAGGTCGAGGTGATCGCGCCCGACGTGGGCGGCGGCTTCGGCGTCAAGATCGTGCACCCGTGGCCGGAGGAGATCCTGGTGCCGTGGGCGGCGATGACGCTGAACCGCGAGATCAAGTGGACCGAGGACCGCCGCGAGCACTTCGTGTCGTCGGCGCACGAGCGGGCCCAGGTGCAGTACGTACGGGTCGGCTTCGACGACGACGGCCGCCTGCTCGGCCTGGACGTGACGATCCTGCACGACCACGGGGCCTACACCCCTTACGGGATCATCGTCCCGATCGTCACCTCGACGCAGTTGCTCGGGCCGTACAAGCCGGGCGCCTACCGGGTCGAGTTCACCGCCGTCTACACCAACACCGTGCAGGTCACGCCCTATCGCGGGGCCGGGCGGCCGCAGGGCGTGTTCTGCATGGAGCGCACGCTCGACAAGATCGCGCGGTATCTCGGCAAGGACCGCACGGAGGTGCGGGCGGTCAACTTCATCCAGCCCGGCGAGTTCCCGTACGACCAGGGGATGACCTTCCAGGACGGCCGGCCGCTCATCTACGACAGCGGGAACTACCCCGAGATGCTGCGCATGATCAAGGAGCTGATCGGCTGGGACTCCTTCGAGCGGCGTCCGGGGCGCGGCATCGGCATCGGCTGCTACGTCGAGGGCACCGGCGTGGGGCCGTACGAGGGCGGGCACGTGCAGGTCACCTCCGACGGCCGGGTGCACGTCTCGACCGGGCTCACCTCGCAGGGGCAGGGCCACGAGACGGCCTTCGCCCAGATCGCCGCCGCCGAGCTGGGCGTCCCCATCGAGCGGGTCAGCGTGGTCACCGGCGACACGCGCCGCTTCGGGTACGCGGTCGGCACCTTCGCCTCGCGGGCCGCCGTGGTCAGCGGCAACGCCATCGCGCTGGCCTGCAGGAAGGTCCGCGAGAAGGCGCTGCGCATCGCCGCCGACGCCCTGGAGGCCGACCCCGCCGACCTGACCGTCACCGACGGGGTCGTGCACGTCGCCGGCACGCCGTCGGCGTCCATCCCGCTGTCCACGGTGGCGGTGCTGGCCAACCCGCTCAGGTACGCCTTCGACGAGGAGGCGGCCAGGGCCACTCAGTTCAGCGGCGCGGCGGATCCCGGGAAGCCGCCGGTCGCCGAGGGGGACGAGCCGGGGCTCGAAGGGCGCGACTACTACTCGCCGATCCGCTCCACGTTCGCCGCCGGGATGCACGCCGCCATCGTGGAGACCGACCCCGACACCGCCGAGATCAAGGTCGTCAAGTACGCGGTGGTGCACGACTGCGGGCGGCTCATCAACCCGATGATCGTCGAGGGGCAGATCCACGGCGGCGTCGCCCAGGGCATCGGCGGCGCCCTGTACGAGCGGATGGTCTACGACCAGCACGGTCAGCTCGTCAACGCCTCGTTCATGGACTTCCTCATGCCGTACGCGACCGAGATCCCGCCCATCGAGACCGGCCATCTGGAGACGCCGTCGCCGCTCAACCCGCTCGGCGTCAAGGGCGCGGGGGAGGCCGGGGTGATCCCGGTGTCGGCGGTCATCGCTTCGGCCATCGAGGACGCCGAGGGCATTCCGATCGACCGCATGCCGATCTCGCCGTCCGAGCTGTACGCGCTGCGGGTGAACCGGAGACCGTGAGGCTGCGTACCCTCGCACATGACGACATTTCCACGTCTGGCCGCTTTCGCGCTGCTGGCCGGACTGGTCGCCGGCTGCTCCTCGGGAGGCGGCTGGAACGACTACGTCGCAGCAGGCGATGCCGCGCCGCCCAGCCCGCAGCCGATGACCGTCGAGCAGATCTCGGCCAAGGTCGGCTGCAAGCCCAAGATGCAGGTGGAAGCCGAGGACATGCGCACCGCGTTCTGCAAGACGAAGGACGGCGAGTTCTTCGTCAACACCTTCAAGACCGAGAAGCTCAAGGACCAGTGGATGGACCAGGCGCCCGAGTACAACCCGCACCTGGTCGGCCCCAAGTGGACGGTGCTCGGGCCGCTGAAGGTGCTGGAGGTGCTCAAGGGCCCGCTCAACGGCGACCTGCACCTGACCGACCACCGGGTCTCCCAGACGCCGGCCCCCAAGTGACGCTGAACCCGGCTCGCCGCGGATCCGTACCTCCGCACATGACGACATTTCCCCGCCTGGCCGCCGTCGCGCTGCTGGCCGGACTGGTCGCCGGCTGCTCATCGGGGAGCGCCGGCGGCTATGTCGCGGCGGGCGCGCGGCCCGGCGCCGCCCCCCTCACCGTCGAGCAACTGGCCGCCAAGGTCGGGTGCGAGCCGCGGATGCAGGTGGACGCGCCGGAGATCCGTACCGGCTACTGCAAGACCCCCGACGGCGAGTTCTTCGTCACGACCTTCGCCGGCCGGTCCGGCAAGGAGGCCTGGATGGCCGCCGCCCCCGAGGACGACCCGCACCTGGTCGGCGACCTGTGGGCGGTGCTGGCCGGCCGGCAGGTGCTCGACCTGCTCAAGGAGCGGCTCGGCGGCGACCTGCACGTGAAGGACCCGGCGACCAAGGAGATGCGGGTCATCGGCTGACGGCTCGGCCGGCCGCCGCCCCAGGCCCCCGCCGGCTCAGCTCGCGGCCATCAGGACCCGCTTCCTGAACACCCAGTACGTCCATCCCTGGTAGACCAGCACGAACGGCAGGGCGATCAGCCCGATCCAGCTCAGCATGGTCAGCGTGTACGGCCCCGACGCGGCCTCGGCCAGCGTCAGCCCCGGCAGCGGCCGCACCCGCAGCTCCATGAAGGCCGCCAGCGTGGTGAGCACGATCGCGCCGGCCGTCGCGGTGAACGCCCAGCCCTCCCTGCGCCGCCAGATGAGCGCCGTGGCCGCGGCCAGCGCCGCCATGGCGCCCAGCGCGGGGACGCCGCCGAGGCTCGACAGCGCGAACACCGCGACCGGCAGCGTCGCGCCCGCGGCGGCCAGCGCGGCGGACCTCGCGCGGCGGCGCAGCCGGCCGGTGGTCTTCAGCGCCAGGAACACCCCGCCGTGCATGACGCTCACGGCCAGCGTGAACAGGCCGCCGACCACGGCCGCGAGCACGCTGCCGGACAGCAGATGGCCGAAGACCGCGCCCCAGAGGAAGGCCGGCAGCACGCTGCCGGCCGCGACCGCGACGTCGCACCAGGCCGGGTTCGCGACCTTGCCGCGCCACTCGAGGCCGATGCCCCGCAGGATCAGCCCGACCAGGATCAGCGTCACCGGCACGTAGAACGTGCTGAACACGCCGGAGTACCAGGCGGGGAAGGCGGCGAACATCGCGCCGACCGCGGTGATCAGCCACACCTCGTTGCCGTCCCACACCGGGCCGATGGTCTGCAGGCTCGCCCGCCGCTCGCCCGCGTCGCGTCCGACGGCGGGGGCCAGCATGCCCACGCCGAAGTCGAAGCCTTCGAGGACGAAGTAGCCGGTCCAGAGGAAGGCGATGATGGCGAACCACAACTCGATCATGACTAGCTCCTCGGCTCTCAGTACATGAGCGACGGTTCGAGCCGCTCGGTCGCCGGCTCGGGGGCCGGCTCCTCGATGCCCTTGCGTACGTGCCGGGCCAGCAGCACGGCCTCGGCCACGGTGAAGGCGCCGTACACGAGCGTGAAGACCGCGAGCGAGACGGCGATCTCGGTCACCGTGACGCCGGGGGAGACGCTCGCGGCCGTCAGCAGCTCACCGGCCACCGTCCACGGCTGGCGGCCGATCTCGCTGAGCAGCCAGCCCGCGATCACCGCGAGCAGCGGCAGCGGCAGCGCGAGCAGCAGCGCCTTCGACAGCCACGCGGGGAAGTCCCGCCTGCGCCTGGTCAGCCACAGGCCGAGCACCGACAGCCCCACGGTGGCCAGCCCGAAGGCGATCATCACGCGGAACGACCAGAACACGACGGGCTGGTTCGGGCGGTAGTCGCCGGGGCCGAACCGCTCCTCGAAGCGGCGCTGCAGGTCCTCGGTGCCCGCGACGACCGCGTCGGGGTCGTGGGCGGACAGGAAGCTCAGCACCTTGGGGATCTCGATGCCGGGCGCGACGAAGAACGGTGCGCCCGCCGTGTCGTGCTCGAGGCCTTCGGCGGCGGCGAGCTTCATCGGCTGCTGCTCGTACATGAGCTGGGCCGACAGGTCGCCGGTGCCCGCGACCACCGCGCCGGCCAGCGCGGTCATCACCAGCGCCGCGCGGGCGGCGCCGCGCCACATGGCGGCGGCCTGCGTGCCGCGCGTGCGCAGCAGCCAGTAGCCGCAGACCGCGAGCACGAACCCGCCCGCCACCACGAACGCGCCGCCGATGACGTGCGGCACCTGGGCCAGCGCGGTGCTGTTGGTGAGCACCGCCCACAGGTCCGTCATCCTGGCCTTGCCGTCCACCACCTCGTAGCCGACCGGGTGCTTCATCCAGGCGTTGGCGGCGAGGATGAAGTAGGCCGACAGGTTGGAGCCGATGGCGGCCGCCCAGATGGTGGCCAGGTGCACCTTCTTCGGCAGCCGGTCCCAGCCGAAGATCCAGAGGCCGAGGAACGTCGACTCCATGAAGAAGGCGAGCAGCGCCTCCATCGCCAGCGGGGCGCCGAAGACGTCGCCGACGAAGGTCGAGTACTCGCTCCAGTTCATCCCGAACTGGAACTCCTGCACGATGCCGGTGACCACGCCCATCGCGAAGTTGATCAGGAACAGCTTGCCGAAGAACTTGGTCAGCTTGAGGTAGTGCTCCTTGCCCGTGCGGTGCCAGGCCGTCTGCAGGCCGGCCACGAAGATCCCGAGACCGATGGTCAGGGGCACGAACAGGAAGTGGTACACGGTGGTCACCCCGAACTGCCACCGAGCCAGGTCAAGTGCGTCCATCATCCCCGCCGTAGAAGTCGTTGCTCTACAAGCTGTAGTGCATCTACTGCCAGTAGTACTACAGCTTGTAGAGCATTGGGGTGCGAGCTTCGTCACATCCCCGTGCCTTGTGGATTTCGTGCTTCGAGAATGCCCGGCCAGGGCGGGGAGCCGCGTCATCCGCCGGACGGATCGTCGGGTACGTCAGGGGGGCGGAGCTCAGCGCGGGTCGGCGGCGTCCAGGTACGCCTGGAGGTTGCCGAGCGCGTAACCGCGGCGCTTGATCTTCTTCACCAGGATGCGGAAGTCCCTGGCGAGGTTGGGGCGGAAGTGCAGCAGCAGGATGTCGCCCGGGCGCAGTTGCTTGTCGGGCACCTGGTAGGCGATCTTGCCGCCCGGCTGCACGGTCGCCGTCCACAGCAGCACGGCCCGTACGCCGCAGCTCTTGGCGGCCAGCAGCGTGTCGGTGTTGTAGTTGCCGAACGGCGGGCGGAACAGCGCGGGCCGCGTCCCGATCTCCTTCTTGATGAGCTGGGCCGAGCCGCAGATCTCGCGGCGCTGGGCGGCGCGGCCGAGCAGGCGGAGGTTGGGGTGGGTGAGCGTGTGGTTCTCGATGGCCACGCCCGCGTCGCGAAGCTGCCGGAAATATCCCCACTTGCCGGCGCCCACATAGCGGGCCGTGCCGCCCGCCTGGTCGGGCGCGCCCTTCGCCTCCACCGCGTCGCGCATGGCGAAGACCGTGATCGGGATGCGCTCGTCGCGCACCTGCCGGACGAACCCCGGGTCCTGCTCCCAGCCGTCGTCGATGGTCAGGAAGACCACCTTGCGATCGGTGGGGATGGAGCTGATCACCGGCGGCAGATCGCCGGTACGGGCGATCGGGCGTACCTCGCCCTTGCGCGGCCTGACGCCCGGCGGCCCCTGCGGAACGGTGGCGCGCGGCGACGCCGTTCGCCCGGAGGCCGTCTGCTCAGGGGCGGAGGGCTTGGCGGGCTCCGCGGGCGCGGCCGCGCCGCCGGTGCCGCCCGAGCCGCAGGCGGACAGGGCCAGCACGCACGCGGCGCCCATCGCGCCCGCTTTCCCGTACACCCGCCGCATCTTCACCATCGGCCCCTATCTTGCCAGTCATGATCGACCGGCCCGTCCGCATCTGGCAGGTGTTGCCGTTAAGCCGCGAGGGCCCGGCTGCTTAGAGTGGCGACATGAACGTGGCGGGCAGTGTCGTGATCGGGGTGGACAGGGACCGGCTGTGGGCGGCGTTCCGCGACCCCGCCGTGCTGGTGCGGACGATCCCGGGGTGCGAGCGGCTGGAGGAGACCGGCCCGGACACCTACCGGATGACGGTCAACGCGGGCGTCGCCTCCGTCAAGGGCGTCTACCAGGGCGAGGTCGCGCTGTCCGACCCCGTCCCGCCGGAGCGCTTCACGCTCAAGGCGCGCGGGCAGGGCGCGCCCGGCACCGTGGACGCCACCGTGCAGGTCAGGCTCAGCGAGGCCGACGGCGGCACCAGGGTCGACTACGACGCCGAGGCGGTCATCGGCGGCATGATCGGCGGCGTCGGCCAGCGCATGCTCGGCTCGGTGGCCAAGCGCACCGCACAGGAGTTCTTCACCGCCGTCGAGCGGCTGCTGTGCGCCCCGGCCGCCGCCGCGCCCGCAGTGGAGCCCGCAGTGGAGCCCGCCCTGGCCGCCGGAACCGCCACGGGTGCCGCGGTCGTCCCGGGCGCGGCCGTTCCGTCTGACGGCGTCTCCCTTGCGCCCGGTGCGCCGCTCGCGGACGCCGTCCGGCCGCACGCCCCCGCCGTCTACCAGCGGCCCGCAGAGCCGCGCACGCAGACCCGCCCGTGGGTGATGCTGGCCGCGTTCGGCGCGGGGGCCGGCGTGGCGCTGGCCGGGGTGACGCTGGGCTGGCTCCTGGGGCGGGGCGCCCGCCGCCGCGTCTGACAGCGCCGGCCTCCGCCGGCCGCTCCCTGACATGCCGGCCTCCGCGGCCGTCGCGTCACGTGCCGGTCGTCGCGTCACGTGCCGACCTCCGCGGTCGCCGTTTCACGTGCCGGCCTCCGCGGCTATCGCTTCAAAGGATCTCCCGGCGTAGCGTGGCTGGTATGCGGCAGGCACGCGCTGAAGACGCACGTACGGAGGCCAGGCGGATCGTCCGCAGCCTGCTCGGCGAGGAGCGGCCGACGGCCGGGCGGCTGATCGGCGACGTGCGTCCCGTGCTCGGCGACGAGCGCACCGAGCGCGCGCTGGAGCTGGTCCGCGGCGCCCGGCTCACCCGGCGCTCGGCCGAGCTGGCCGCGCTGGCGGCGCTGCTCGTCGGCACCCGCGAGCTGGGCACGGCCTGGTGGGAGAGGCCGCGCGGCGGGAAACCGCCGCCGCCAGACGAGGTCGTGCGCACCGCCGTGGCCATCGAGCCGTGGACCGATCTCACCACGCTGGAGATGCTCGCCGCCTGGATCGCCGACGACGCCGCCGACGAGCTGTGGGGCGCGCCGGTCGCGCAGGTCGATCTCAACTCCTGGCAGGCCGAGGACCGCTTCGCGCTGCCGCCCGGCGTCAAGCCGGGCCGGCGGCTGGTCGTCCGCTTCGACGCGGGCGGCCGGCTCGACGCGGTCGTCATCCGGCGCGCCGACGACGAGCTCGGCTCCAACCTCGACTTCCACTCGCTGCGCTACTCCCGGCCCGCCGAGGCCCAGTGGAGCTGGGGCGTCGCGGCCGGGCTCGGACCGCACCGCCTGCCGGGCGAGAGCCCCGACCCGTACGCCCGCGAGGTCCCCGAGGCGGCGGCCGCCGTGCTGCGGGCCTGGGCGGTGCGCCACGGCGCCACCCGCGAGCAGCTCGGCGACCGGTGGGAGACCGTCGGGGACGTGGTGGCCGCCATCGAGCGGGTCGACTGGATGTGGCGCAGCGGCGAGTGGTTCGGCTGGTGGCGCGGGGCGTCGGCGCTGGTCGACGACTCGGCGTACCTGCCGTACCGGCTGGAGGAGCTGGCCGCCGGATAGGTGAGGAATCTTGGCGGCCCGCGCGCGGTTTGCAGGGGCATGAAGGTTGAGATCTTTTCAGATGTCGCGTGCCCCTGGTGCTACATCGGGCACGCCCGGTTCGACAAGGCCGCCGAGCGGTTCCGCGCCAAGGGCGGCACCATCGAGGTGACGATGCGCCCGTTCCAGCTCAATCCGGACGCACCGGTGGAGGGCGAGCCGCTGATCCCTCAGCTCGAGCGCAAGTTCGGCCCGCAGGCGAAGCAGATGGTCGCACGCGTCAAGAGCGTGGGCGCGGAGGAGGGCCTGGATCTGCGCTTCGACGAGGCCATCAGCTCCAGCACGTTCGAGGCGCACCGGCTCATCCACGTCGCGAGCAAGCAGGGCCGCGGCGAGGAGATGGCCGATCGGCTGTGGCGCGCCTACTTCAGCGAGGGACGCAACATCGCCGACCCCGCCGTGCTGGCCGAGCTGGCGGCCGATGTCGGCGTCACCGACACCGGCGAAGGGGCCGACGAGGTGCGCGAGCAGCTCGCCAGGGCGCACGCGCTGGGCATCAGCGGCGTGCCGCTCTTCCTCTTCGAGGGCAAGTACGCGGTCTCGGGCGCCCAGCCCGAGGACGCCTTCGCCGCCGCCATCGACGAGGTGGCCGAGCGCGTGGGGGAGACCCCGATCACCCAGCTCGCCGCACCCGCCGACGGGTGCGCCGACGGCGCCTGCGCCATCTGACCGCCAGGTGGCGGGCCGCCAGATCCCCGTGCCGTCCCGCTCGTACGAGAGAGCCGCCTCTCAGGCGGCGGAGCCCGACTCCGAGCCAGACCCCTCACCGAGCTGGCCGGCACGGTGGTGGCGGCGGCAGAGCACCTGATAGCGCACCGGCGCGTCGGCGGTGTCGCCGATCACGACCTGCTCGCCCGTGCGCACCATCTTCCCGCCCACGACGCGGGCGTTGAGCAGCCCAGGACGCCCGCACCAGCACAGCACCTCGACCTGGAGCCTGCACACCTCGTCGGCCAGCTCGAACAGCCGCTGCGCCGCCGGGAACATCACCGAGCGGAAGTCCGAGGCCAGCCCGAAGGCGTAGACGTCCACGCCGTGCTCGTCCACCAGGTCGGCGAGCTGCTCGATCTGCCCAACGGTGTAGAAGCAGGCCTCGTCGCAGATCAGATAGTCGATGCGCTCGTCGTGCGAGGTGACGAGCGCCACCAGGTCGAGATCGTCCTCCACCTCGATGGCGTCGCGGCCGAGCCCTATCCTGCTGGTCACCCGCGGCCCGCCGGAGCGGTCGTGCTTGGTCAGCACCAGACCCCGCCTGCCCTGCCGCGCGTGGTTGTAGTTCATCTGCAGCGCCAGCGTGGACTTCCCGCAGTCCATCGGCCCGAAGTAGAACTTGAGCACGGCATCTCTGGCGCCCGCGGGTGCGGGGGACAAGGCAGACAGATCAGTCACGGGCCGCCAGCTTAGTGGCTTGGCTTGTTCCATGGCCTCGTGGGACATTTCTCCCCTGGAGTTACAGGAGGACATCAGTGGTCACCGACAAACCGGCCTCGCTCGACGCCATGATGACGCAGGACGATCTCACCCCGGCCCAGGCCGACGCCAAGCGCTGGCGGTACGGCTTCCTCGTCGTCGTGGCGGGCATCGTCGCGGTCCTCGCGGCCTTCGGCGCAGCCGTGTTCGCAAGCGCCGAGTTCGCTCCCCTGTTCGCGGGCGTGGCGGGGGTGATCGGTACCATCATCGGCGCTTATTTCGGCGTTCAGGCAGGTCAGTCGGGTAAGGCCAGGGTGGAGGCCGAGCTGGCCAGAACCCAGGAGATGGTCGTACGCCTGGCCGCGTACGTCGGCACGGAGAACGCGCCCCGAGTCATAGACGAAGTGCTCGGCCGGCGCCGGAGCTGAGGAGCCCATGCGTAGCGTCCGTATCGGAGTGGACACCGGAGGCACGTTCACCGACGTCGTGGCGGTGGACGAGCGGACCGGTGAGATCCTCACCACCAAGACCCCCTCGACCCCCGCGAACCCGGCCGACGGATTCCTCGCCGGCGTCGGCAAGCTGGGTCCGCTGGAGGTCTCCTCGATCGTCCACGGCACCACGGTGGCCACCAACAGGCTGCTCGAAGACCGCATCGAGAACCTCGGGTTCATCACGACGGAGGGCTTCGAGTTCATCCTGGAGATCGCCAGGCAGAGCGTGCCCGACGGCTACGGCAACTCCTACTTCTGGGTCAAGCCGCCCAGGATCGTCCCCGTCCACCTCGTCAAGACCGTCGGCGGGCGGCTCGACCACCGGGGGGAGGAGGTGCGGCCGTTCTCCGAGGAGCAGGCCGTCGAGGTGGCCCGCTGGTTCCGGGCCAAGGGGATCACCGCGATCGGCGTCTGCTTCCTGCACTCCTACGCCAACCCCGAGCACGAGCGGCGCATGCGCGACGTGCTGGCCCGCGAGCACCCCGAGGCGGTGGTCTCGCTCTCCAGCGACGTGCTGCGCGAATACCGCGAGTACGAGCGCTCGGTGACCACGCTCGTGGACGCCGCGGTCAAGCCGGTCATGCGCAGCTACCTGGCGAACCTGTCGAGCAGGCTCGGCAGGTCGTTCTCCGTCATGAAGTCCAACGGCGGCATCCTGTCGGCCCGCGAGGTCGCCAACCAGCCCATCACCACCGTCCTGTCGGGCCCGGCGGCCGGCGCGCTCGGCGCGGCGCTGCTCGCCCGTACGGCGGGCCACGACTCGGTGATCACCCTCGACGGCGGGGGCACCTCGACCGACGTGGCCGTGGTGATCGACGGCGAGCCTTCCATCACCACCGAGGGCGCGGTCGGCCGCTACCCCTGCAAGATCCCGATGATCGACATCGTCACCGTCGGGGCGGGCGGCGGCTCGATCGCCTGGATCTCGCCCGAGGGCACGCTCAAGGTCGGCCCCCGCTCGGCCGGCGCCGACCCCGGCCCCATCTGCTACGGCAGGGGCGGCACCGAGGTGACGGTCACCGACGCGCACGTCTTCCTCGGCCGCATCCCGCCGCACCTGCTGGGCGGGGAGATCCCGCTCGACGTCGACGCCGCCCGGCACGGCATCGAGTCGCTGGCCGACAAACTGGGGCTCACGCCCGAGCGCACCGCGACCGGCATCCTGGAGATCAGCGCGTTCAACCAGAGCAACGCCATCCGCCGGCTCACCGTCAAGCGCGGGCTGGACGTGCGGGACTTCCCGCTGGTGACGTTCGGCGGGTCGGGGCCGCTGCTGGCGTGCCGGCTGATCGACATCCTCGGCCTGCCGTCGGTCCTGGTGCCCCGCGACCCCGGCAACGTCTCGGCCTTCGGGCTGCTGTCCGTGGACGTCAAGAACGACTACGTCCGCACGTACGTCACTCGCGACCTCTCGCTCGGCAAGGCCGTCGAGATCTTCCACGACCTCGAGCTGCAGGCCGCCGAGGCGCTCGACCGCGAGGGCTTCACCGAGCCGATCTTCCAGCGCAGCGCCGACCTGCGCTACTACGGCCAGGCGTACGAGGTGCGGGTGCCCGCCCCCGCCGGCGAGATCGACGAGTCCTGGCACGCCGAGGTCGTCGCCCGCTTCCACGACGCCCACGAGAAGCTGTACGGCTACGCCTACCGCGACGACCCGCGCCACGACGTCGAATGGGTCAACCTGCGCGTCTCCGGCATCGGCCCCATCGACCGCCCGGTCATCCCGCGCCTGGAGCGGCCGGGGCAGGGCGCCACGTCGGTGCGTCCCGTGCACTTCGACGAGACCCGCGACACCCCGATCCACCAGCGCGCCGCGCTCGGTCCCGGGGCGACCGTCACCGGACCGGCGGTGATCGAGGAGTACGGCTCCACGATCCCCATCCACCCGGGCTTCACCGCCAAGGTCGACGAATACGGAAATGTGGAGATAAGTCGTGACTGATCCGATCCTGGTGGAGATCGTCGAGGGCACGCTCGCCTCCGTCGAGAAGGAGGTCGAGACCGCCATCGCGCGCACGGCCCGCTCGCCGATGATCCGCGACGCCCACGACTTCCGCGCCGGCATCCACGACGTCCGTCTGCGCAAGCTCACCGGACGCTCCTACAGCGCCCTCGTCCAGCCCATCGTCCGCGACTTCCCCATCGAGACGATGAAGCCCGGCGACGTCTACTTCCACAACGACGTCTACCTGTCCGAAGGCGGCATCGGCCACCTGCCCGACCTGTGCGTCACCGTCCCCGTCTTCCACGAGGGCGAGGTGGTCGCGTTCGTGCAGGCGTTCGGCCACCACGACGACATCGGCGGCGCGGTGCCCGGCTCCATGCCCTCCCACGCCCGCTCGGTCTACGAGGAGGGCCTGATGGTGCCGCCGATCAAGCTGCGCGACCAGGGCGTGCCCAACGAGGCCGCGCTGCGCATCATGACCCGCAACTCCCGCATGCCCGACGCGCTGGCCGGCGACCTCGACGCCGAGTGCTCGGCCTGCCTGATGGGCGCGCGGCGGCTCGCCGAGCTGTTCGAACGCTACGGCAGGCAGGCCGTCGAGGAGTGCTTCGACGCGATCATCGACAAGACCACCGAGACGTTCCGCAGGGAACTGCTGTCGAAGATCCCCGAGGGCACGTACGTGTGGGAGGACTACGCCGAGCACGACGGCGTGGACGAGCCCCGCCTGCACGCCCAGCGCATCACGCTCACCGTCGACCACTCCGCGCAGGCGCCGCTCACCATCGACTTCACCGGCACCTCACCCCAGGCCAAGGGCCCCATCAACCACGCCGGCGACTACGCCGACGGCGTCTTCCTCAAGAAGTGGCTCGCCCCCGTGCTGCGCAACCTCGCCGACACGCCCGAGCGCATGGCCGAGCTGGACGTCAACGAGGGCGTCGTGCCGCTGATCAAGATGGTCTTCCCCGAGAAGGGCACGCTGCTCACGCCGATCTTCCCCGCCCCGACCAACGCCCGCACGTTCGTCATCCTGCGCCTGCTCGGCGTGCTCGCCGGCGTGCTGGCCAAGGCCACCGGCGGGCGCATGCCGGCCGACCAGGAGACCATCCGCTACACCGGCGTGTACGGCGTGGACGACGAGGGCCGGCCGTACCTGATGCGCGAAGTGCTCGGCGGCGGCTCCGGCGGGCGCTGGTACGCCGACGGCGAGGACACCATCCACATCGTGCCCGACTCGCGCAACATCCCCGTCGAGTTCGCCGAGGCCCGCTGGCCGCTGCGGGTCGAGCGGCTCGGCCTCGCCTGCGACTCCGGCGGTCCCGGCATGTTCAGGGGCGGGCTCGGCTACGACAAGCACATCAGGATGCTGCGCAACGCCTCGTACATGTCGATCGCCGACCGGTCGATCCTGTCCTGCTGGGGCGTCAACGGCGGGCTCGCCGGCCGGCCGTTCCGCGTCGAGATCAACGGCAAGGAGATGGAGGGGCTGGTCGACGACTACCCCGTCCAGGCCGGCGAGGTGATCAGGATCCGCACCACCGGAGGCGGCGGCTGGGGCTCGCCGTACGACCGCGACCCGCGCGCGGTGGCGGCCGACGTGCGCGACGGCAAGGTGTCGATCGCGGGCGCCCTCGGCGACTACGGCGTGGTGCTCGACGGCGACCGCATCGACGAGCAGGCCACCGCCGAGCTGCGCGCCCGGCTGCGGCCCCCGGCCGACCGCTTCTTCGACCGGGGGCCCGGCTACGCCAAGCTCTCCGGCGGCCGCACCCACGCCGAGGTCGACGACCTCTGACACCTCCGCGCCCGCGCCCGCGCCGGACGCGGCACTCGCGTCCGGCGGGGTGCTCGCGTCCGGCGGACCGGGACATGCTCGCGGACCGTGCCGGTGGGCCGTTCGCGGGCTCGGCCCGGCACGGCTCAGAAGCTCGCGAAGTAGGTGGCCGCCATGTCCTCGTCGCCGTGACCCTGCGCCTCGGCGCGGCGGAACCGCTCACCGGCGGCGGCCACCACGTCCACCCGGACCCCGGCGGCCTCGCCCGCCTCGATGATCAGCCGGGTGTCCTTCTCGGCGTTGCGCACCGAGAACGCCGGTGCGAAGTCGCCCGCCAGGATGGCCTTGGACTTGGCCTGGAAGTACACGCTGTCCAGCGGCCCGCCGGTGATCACCTCGCGGACCAGCTCGGGGTCCACGTCGAGCCCCTTGGCCAGGGCGAGCGCCTCGGCCACCACGGCGGTCGTGGAGACGGCGACGCTCACCGTGGCCAGCTTGAGCCGGGTGCCCGCGCCGCTCGCGCCGTCCTCGGAGAGCCAGAACGTACGCTTGCCGACCGCGCCGAAGACCGGCTCCAGCGCCTTCCTCGCGGGCTCGGGACCGGCCGCCAGGATGATCAGCGCGCCCTGCTCGGCGGGCTGCTTGGTGCCCTGCACCGGCGCGTCCACGAACGTCAGCCCGTGCTGCGCGGCCAGCGCCGCCAGCCGCTCGACGCCCGCCACGCCGACCGTGCTCATCTGCGCCCACACCTGGCCGGACCGCAGCGCCGGCGCGGCTGCGGTGATCGCCTCGTGCACCGCGTCGCCGTCGCTCAGCATGGTGACGATCACGTCGGCGCCTTCGACCGCCTGCGCGGGCGACTCCGCCACGGTGACGCCGTCGGCCTCCAGGGCCTTGCCTTGTCGAGCGTACGATTCCACGCCGTGACCTTCAGACCGGCCTGCGCGAGGTTGCGGGCCATGGGAAGCCCCATGATCCCCGTTCCGAGGAATGCAACAGAAGTCATATGGTGATCCTACGACTTTTGTGATCATCTCACTCGGCCGGGGGTCGTGTGTGAGGATGGCGGTATGCGACCGTCCGGGATCATGGCCGTGCGTCACGGCCAGAGCGAGGCCAATCTCGCCTTCGAGCTCGCGGGCGACCGGCCGCTGGTCTACGGGCGCGGCGACGACGAGGTGACGCTGACCGGGCTGGGCCGCAGGCAGGCGGCGGCGCTCGGCAGGATGCTCACCGCGCTGCCCGGGGACGAGGCCCCCGAGCTGGTGTGCTGCTCGCCGTACCGGCGGGCGCTCGACACCTTGGAGATCGCCGGGCGGGAGTGGGGCGCGCGGCCGCCCGTCCTCGTGGACGACCGGCTGCGCGACCAGGAGCAGGGCGAGTTCGCCGGGCTCAACCCGGCCGCGCTGCGCGAGCGCTTCCCCGAGGAGCAGGCCCGGCGCGAGGCCGAAGGCCCCTACGCCTACCGCCCGCCGGGCGGCGAGTCGCTGGCCGACGTCGCGCTCAGGCTCCGCGACTTCCTGGCGGACGACCTGGGCGGTCGTGCGGACGGGCGGCGGCTGCTGATCGTCGCGCACGACTCCGTGGTGCTGGCGCTGCGCCACGTGCTCGGGGGCAGGCCCGACACCGAGCTCGCGGAGGTGCTCGCGTTCGCGCCGGTGCTGAACGGGTCGGTGTCGGTGTGGCGGGCGGGCGAGCTGGTGCGCTTCAACGACGTCACGCACCTCACGCCGTGATCACGTTCTGATGACGAGATCGGCGCGCTCCTTCGTACGGTCGGCGGCGAACCACGCGCGCTCGGCCGCGAACCACTCCCGCCAGCGCGGCTCCAGCTCGGGCCCGTCGCGCTCCAGCACCCGCCGCATCCGCTCGGCGTCGGCGGCCTCCACCCACACGGTGTAGGCCAGCAGATCGGCGATGGAGGCCCGTGCCGTGCCGACCCCCTCGATCACCAGCGCCGGGGCGGGCGGCACCGTCACCTCCTCGGCGTACGTCCCCCGCACCCAGTCGTACCTGCGGAAACCGCCCGGAAGGCCGCGCTGGAGCGGGCGCAGCACCTGCGACTCCAGCAGGTGGAACCAGCCGCCGGGCCCCTCCTCCCACGGCACGGGGAAGTCGTCGCTGTGGATCACCTGGCAGCCGAGCTCGGCTCCGAGCCGTCCCGCGAACGTCGTCTTGCCCGACCCCGCGGGCCCGTCCACGGCCACCAGGCGTACGGGACCGCAGGACGGAGCCAGAGCGGTGATGCGCGAAGCCAGATCGATCATCGCCACCAGGGTAGAGGAAGAGGGGTAGACGCCTGCGAGAATGTTCATTCACCCCATAACGCGCGTGGGAGGTTGGGATCGTGCTCGGACCCCTCGGTGGCATCGTCGTGCTCGATCTGTCCAGGGCCCTGGCCGGGCCGCACGCCGCACAGCTCCTCGGCGACCTGGGAGCACGGGTGATCAAGGTCGAGCATCCCGACGGGGGCGACGAGTCACGCGGCTGGGGGCCGCCCTTCGTCGGGCCCGATCACGACATCTCCACCTACTTCCTGGCCGCCAACCGCAACAAGCAGTCCATCGCCGTCGACATGAAGTCCGCCGACGGCAGGCGGCTCATCGAGCGGCTGGTCCGCCAGAGCGACGTCCTCATCGAGAACTTCCGTACGGGAGTGCTCGACCGTCTCGGCTTCCCCGTCGAGCGCCTGCACGAGCTCAACCCCCGCCTGGTCATCCTGTCGATCACCGGCTTCGGCCACGACGGCCCCGAGGCCGGTCGTCCCGGCTACGACCAGATCGCCCAGGGCGAGGCCGGCCTGATGTCGCTGACCGGCCCCTCGCCCGACGAGCCCTGCCGCGTCGGCGCGTCCATCGCCGACCTGCTGGCCGGGATCCACGGCGCGTACGGCGTGGCCGCCGCGCTCTACGAGCGCGAGCGGACCGGCAAGGGCCGCGTGGTGCGCACCTCCCTGCTCGCCGCCGTCACCGGCGTCCACTCCTACCACGGCACCGCGTGGACGGTCGGCGGCCAGGTGCCCAGGGCGAGCGGCAACCACCACGCCTCGATCACCCCGTACGGCGCGTTCCGCTGCGCCGACGGCATGCTGCAGATCGCCGCGGGCAACGAGGGCCAGTGGCGCAAGGTCGCCGCGCTCCTCGGCATCGACCCCGAGCAGCCGCGCTACGCCACCAACCGCGACCGGTTCCTGCACCGCGACGAGCTGATCGCCGACATGGAGAAGGCGCTGGCCGCCCGCGACCGCGACCACTGGCTGGCCGAGCTGAGCGCGGCCGGCGTGCCCGCGGGCGCGATCAGGACGCTCGACGAGGTCTACAGCTGGGAGCAGACACGTTCGCAGGGCCTGGTCATCCAGGTCGATCACCCGGTGCTCGGCCCCATCGAGCTGCCGGGACCGCCGCTGCGCTTCGACGGCCTGCCTCCGATGACGCACACCGCCCCGCCCGCACTCGGCCAGGACGGCCCCGCCGTGCTCGCCTGGCTCGAGGAGCGCGAACGATGAGCGACGATCGGTGGCACCGGCGGGGGCGCTCGTGCGTCAACATTGCATCGTTGGCAGACATCTAGGGAGCGATAGTGAGCCGACCGGACGCGCGCACGCTGATTGACACGGTCCTCGACCGGGGATCGTGGAAATCGTGGGATGTGCCGCCCGCCGATCCGGCCGAGCCAGGCTCCTCCTACGCCGACGAGCTGGCCGCGGCCCGCATCAAGTCCGGCTACGACGAGGCCGTGATCACCGGCGAAGGGCTGCTCGGCGGCCGGAGGGTGGCCGTCGTCGCGTGCGAGTTCTCGTTCATGGCGGGCTCGATCGGAGTGGCCGCGGCCGAACGGTTCGTCACCGCCGTCGAGCGCGCCACCCGCGAGCGGCTGCCGCTGCTCGCCGCGCCCGCCTCCGGCGGCACGCGCATGCAGGAGGGCGCGCTGGCGTTCGTCCAGATGGTGAAGATCACCGCGGCGATCCAGGCGCACCGCACCGCGGGCCTGCCGTACGTGGTCTACCTCCGGCATCCGACGACCGGCGGCGTGTTCGCGTCGTCCGGGTCGCTCGGGCACGTCACGGCCGCCGAGCCTGGGGCGCTGATCGGGTTCCTGGGGCCGCGGGTGTTCGAGTCGCTGCACGGCTACCCCTTTCCCGAGGGCGTGCAGGTCGCGGAGAACCTTCACCGCAAGGGCCTGCTGGACGCCGTCGTGTCGGCGGAGGAGGCCAGGGAGGTCGCGATCAGGGCGCTGTCCGTGCTGGCCGACGACGGCTCGGGCGTGGTCGCGGGCGAGCCGCCCGAGGAGGACCTGCGGCCGGTCGAGGCGTGGGAGGCCATCACCCGTTCCCGGCGCGACGACCGTCCCGGCGTGCGCGCGCTGCTCAAACTCGCCGCCACCGACGTCACCCCGCTCAGCGGCACCGGCGAGGGCGAGAACGAACCCGGGCTGCTGCTCGCGCTGGCCAGGTTCGGCACCGCGCCGGCCGTGGTGCTCGGCCAGGACCGGCGCTTCCAGCGCACCACCGCGCCGCTCGGCCCGGCCGGGCTGCGGGTGGCCAGGCGCGGCATGCGCCTCGCCGCCGAGCTGGGCCTGCCGCTCGTCACCGTGATCGACACCGCGGGCGCCGACCTGTCGAAGGCGGCCGAGGAGGGCGGGCTGGCCGCCGAGATCGCGCGCTGCCTGGCCGAGATGGTGACGCTCGAGGCGCCCACGGTCTGCCTGCTGCTCGGCGAGGGCGCGGGCGGGGCCGCGCTGGCGCTGCTGCCCGCCGACCGGGTGCTGTGCGCCCAGCACGCCTGGCTGTCGCCGCTGCCGCCCGAGGGCGCCTCCGCCATCCTCTACCGCTCGGTCGACTTCGCCCCCGAGATCGCCCAGGCGCAGCGCATCCGCGCCACCGACCTGCGCAACGACGGCATCGTGGACCGGGTCGTGCCCGAGCTGCCCGACGCCGCGTACGAGCCGCGCCAGTTCTGCGAGCGGGTGGGCCGGGCGCTGGAGTACGAGATCGCGCACCTGCTGCGGCAGGACAAGGAGGAGCGGCTGGCCGCCCGCCACGCCCGCTACCGCCACCTCCGCTAGACCCGCCACCCGGGCCGACCGGCCATCGGCCGGCCCGCTCCTGACCGGCCGCCCTTGCCCGGCGCTCCTGACCGGCCGCCCTTGCCCGGCCCGCTCCGCCCGGCCGCCCTTGCCCGGCGCGCCCGATCGGCCGGCCCCGCCGAGCGCACCCCGACCAGGGCGCGCCGGTCGGGAAGGGGCGCGGCGCGTTACGGCACCGGGATGCGTTCGATGCGGATGGAGGTGACCTCTTCGCGGGGCACGACCACCTCGTACGCCCCGTGATCGACCATCCAGTAGCCGAGCGCCTCGGCCTTCATCCCGCTGTGGCCGGTGTAGGCGATGTGCAGGCCGTCGTCGTCCTCGTCGAGCACGATGCACGGCTCGCCGCCGAACGCGCCGACGGTGCGGATGAGCACCAGCCACTCCACCTGGGAGCGCGGCACCGTCCGCCGCCAGTAGCCGGATGCGGGCTCGAAGCCCTCCAGCTCGGTCTCGCTGAACAGCACGACCTGGTCGCTGTCGGGGCCGAGCGCCGCGGGCAGGGTGTGCTCGCCGAAGCGGGCGACGAAGCCCGAGGCGATCGGCGTGGTCTCGACGCTCATGCGGCGGGCCGCCAGGTCAGCCCGTCGTACTCGGCGAAGGGCCGCTCGCCCTCGGCGGTGACGTGGACGATCTGCGCCCCGGCCGGTATCGGCATGGGGATGGTGTGGAACTGCGGCACGACGTGCTCGGACGACGTGGTGAACCCGTTGCCCGCGAACGGTGGCGCGTCGCTCCAGTCGCCGCCCATGTGGGGCCCGTAGGGCACCTGGTAGTTGTCGACGTCGCGGGCGTACCAGCGCATGACGTAGAGCTCGGGCACCTCGGCGAACAGCTCGGAGCCGTCGAAGGACAGGTCGAGCCCGTAGAACAGCGCCTCGGGGGTGGTCAGCCTGACGCAGTCCTGGACGCGGTAGACGTAGCCCGAGATGACCGTGCGCTTGCCCGACAGGTAGGGCACGAGCAGACGCGGCGGGACGACCTTCTGCATCTGCGTTCCACTCACGGGTCTACTTTACGATCGCTTGACCCCGTGATGGGCCACTCCCCGGCTACAGAACGCGATGTTCGAGGCACGGCAGGGTGGCGCGGGCGGTCGCCGTGAACTCGTGGTCGATCTCCACGAGGCGCACGCCGGGCCCGGTGCCCATGTCGGCGCGGACCACGCCGAGCGGATCGACCAGCATGCTGCGGCCCACGCCGTAGCCGTCGGACGACTCGGCGGGGTTGGGCGCCTGGCCGACGGCGGCGGTCCACATGGTGTTCTCCAGCGCCCGCGCCCTGACCAGGGTGATCCAGTGGTCCTCCTTGAGCGGCCCCGAGCCCCAGGCGGCGATCACCGCGAACAGCTCGGCGCCCCGGTCGACCAGCGCCCTGGCCAGCTCGGGGAAGCGCACGTCGTAGCAGGTGATCAGGCCCACCTTGAGCCCGGCGAGCTCGGTGACGACCGGCTCGGTGCCCGGCTCGACCAGGTCGGACTCCTTCGCGCCGAACGAGTCGAACAGGTGGATCTTCCGGTACGCCGCCGCGATCGCGCCCTGGGCGTCGATGGCCACGGCGGTGTTGCGCACGCGCTCGCCGCCGGTCTCGAACGTGCCGGCGATCACCGCGATGCCGTGGGCGCGGGCCGACTCGGCGAGCCCGGACACGAAGGGGCCGTCGAGCGGCTCGGCGAGGCTCGTGATGCGCCGCCCGTAGCGGGTGAGCGTGGCCTCGGGGAAGATCGCGAGGTCGGCGCCTTCGGCGGCGGCGATGGCCTCCCTGGCCCTCTTGAGATTGACGGACGGGTCAGGGGACACCGGGATCTGGCAGAGGGCGATGGTCGTCACGGCTCGACTCTAGCCGGTTGGGCACAAGACGGAAGTAGGTCAGGCAGCGCCATGTCCACTCCAGCGGCCCGTACCGGAACCGCCCGAGCCACCACCGGCTGAACAGCGCCTGGACGACCAGCGTCACCGCCGCCAGGGCGGGCACGGACCAGCGGGTCGGGTCGGCGTCGAGCAGCGGGACGGCGAGCACGATCACGGCGGTGCCCGTGACGTAGTTGGTCAGCGCCATCTTGCCGAGCGGCTCCAGCACCGCCGACAGGCGGGGGCGCAGCACGAGCAGCAGGCCCAGCGAGTACGCCGCCGCGCCCGTGATCGCGGCCATGTTGTAGACGGTGCCGTCGCCGGTGGCCTGCCTGGCGGCCGTCAGCAGCACGGTCGCGAGCGCCGTGACCGCGAACCCGGGCAGCAGCAGCTCGCGCGGCGGCCGCAGCCGCCACAGCGCCATGCCGAGCAGGAACAGGCCGGGGATCAGCAGCACGCCGCCGCCCACCATCAGCCCCCATATGGTGACGATGACGCCGAGCAGCAGCACCGGCAGCCCGCCCGGCATGAACGAGGCGGGCAGCAGCACCAGCACGCCGTAGAAGGCGTAGTCGGTCAGCACCTCGCCCTCGTAGAAGGTGTGCTGCACCTTGCCGATGCAAAACAGCCAGAACAGCCGGCTCAGCAGCGCCCACCTGCTGTTACCGCGCAGGAACAGCAGGAAGCTGATGCCGAACAGCATCGAGAAGATGGGGTAGAAGCGGCTCTGGAACAGCGTCTCGATCGTCCAGTCGAGCGGGACGCGCGGCTCCTTGTGGGTGTGCTGCCAGGTGTTGACCAGCATGATGCCGCCCACCGCGAAGCCGCGTAGGGCGTCGAGCTCACGGATGCGCGTCACAGGACCCAGGTGAACCACCATACGAGGAATCCCGCGCCGATGGCGGCCGCGGTGATCTGCGGCCATCTCCGGTTGTGCACAAGCGCCGCCAGCGTGAGCAGCACGGAGACGACCGCGAGCGCGGTGTACCACTCGGTGATCGCGGGCAGGCCGACGGTCAGCGCGCCGGCGTTGCTCCTGGCCAGCTCCCACACCGACTGGGCGGTCAGCCCCGCGAACGCCAGCCCGGACAGCCCGCCGAACGCGGGCAGCGCGAGGCCTTTCAGCGCGGCCGTGACGAGCTGGATCAGGCAGGCCGCGGCGAACAGCGCGAACGGCGCGGCCAGCCACGGCGTCTTCGCGATCTGGTACGGGGCGGCCGTCACGCGCAGCTCCACCGGCCGCGCCTCGGGACAGGGGCCGGACGGCGGCGCGGCCGGGTCGGCCACGAACGCGGCCACCTTGCGCCGGGCGCAGTCATCGGCGGCGAGGCCGGCGCGGGACGCCACGGCACGGGCCTGCAGCACCGTCGCCGGGTCGTGGCGGCCGTCGAGAACGTAGACGGGCGCCTTGAGCGCGGCCACCGGCAGCGCGGCGGGCCCGGCGCCTCGGGGAAGGTTCCATGCGTCGCACACCGCCTTGTCGGCGGCGGCCGTGAAGAGGCGGGACGCGGCGGGCGGGGGATCGTCCTGGCAGCGTACGGCGTGGTACAGCCCGGCCTCGCGCGCCGCGAGCTCGTCGCCGAGCCGCTCCACGAGCGGGCGCAGCAGCGCGTCGTCGCCCCTGGCCAGGGCGCCGACCAGCGCGGGCGCCACCGCGGCCGTCCCCGGGTCGCGCAGCGCCACGCCGAGCAGCGCGGCCAGGTCGTCGCCGCGCACCCGGGCGGTGAACTCCCTGCCGAGCAGCGGATCCACCGCGATCACCCGCGCCGGGCGGGCGTTCAGCCGGGCCACCGCTGCGCCGAAGGCGTCGCGCGCGCCCAGCCCGGCCATGACGGCGGCGGGGTCGCGGGGGTCGTCGCCGGGTCCGAGCACCACGGCCCGGGTCCCCGCCGGATCGGCGGCGGCCACGGCCGCCATGACGCGGGCGGCGTAGCCGGCGCCGAGCAGGTTCCACCTCTCGTAGCCGAGGTGAGAGCGCAGCGCGACCACATCGGCGACGATCTCGTCCGTACGGTAGCCGCGCAGATCGACGCCCTGACCGGCGAGCCGGTCGCGGCAGCGCGCGGCGGCGGCGCCCACGTCGGACGGCTGCTCGCGCAACCGCCCGAGCAGCGCCTGCGCGGTCTCGGGGCAGGCCAGCGCGGGCCGCGACCACGCGCCGCCGCGCTGTTCGGCCGCCACCACGTCACGGTCGGGGAACGCGCGGGCCAGCGCGTCCAGGTGCGGCATCGACGGCGCGCCCGGCCCGCCGCCCATGAAGACCACGGGGTCGGGCTTGCGGTCGCGGGCCGGCGAATGGCGCACCGCGTACGCCACCTTGATCGTGCGCCCGGGTGCGTCCCTGCGCTCGGGGACCTCGAGGAAGCCGCAGACCGTGCGGGCGGGCACGGGGGCCGGGCAGGGACTCGGGTCGGCCTGGGCCGGTGCCGTCGCGGGAGGCGCGGACAGGGCGAGGGCGAGCACGACCCGAATGAACACGGCACGAGACTAATAGTGTGGAGCCGTGACCGAACCACTTGTTGCCAGGATGCGCGCCTTCGGCACGACGATTTTTGCCGAGATGAGCGCGCTCGCCGTACAGACCGGATCGATCAACCTCGGCCAGGGCTTCCCCGACACCGACGGCCCGGCGGCGATGCTCGACCGCGCGGTGCAGGCGATCGGGGCGGGCGCCAACCAGTACCCGCCGGGGCCCGGCGTGCTGGAGCTGCGGCAGGCGGTCAGCGAGCACCGATCGGCGCACTACGGGCTCACCTACGACCCGGTGAGCGAGATCCTGGTCACGGTGGGCGCCACGGAGGCGGTGGCGGCGAGCGTGCTCGCGCTCTGCGAACCCGGTGACGAGGTCGTCGTCTTCGAGCCCTACTACGACTCCTACGCCGCCTCCATCGCGCTGGCGCAGGCCAGGCTCGTCCCCGTCACCATGCGCCCGGTCGATGGCCGCTTCACCTTCGACCCCGATGAGCTGCGCGCCGCGGTCACGCCCCGCACCCGCGCGATCCTGGTCAACTCCCCGCACAACCCCACCGGCACCGTCTTCACCCGCGACGAGCTGACCGCCATCGCCGAGCTGTGCCGCGAGCGCGACCTGATCGCGATCACCGACGAGGTGTACGAGCACCTCACGTTCGACGGCGTCGAGCACATCCCGATCGCGACGCTGCCCGGCATGCGCGAGCGCACGGTGATGATCTCTTCGGCGGGCAAGACGTTCTCGGTCACCGGCTGGAAGACCGGCTGGGTCTGCGCGCCGCCCGCCCTGGTCACGGCGGTCTCGACGGTCAAGCAGTTCCTCACCTTCACCGCGAGCGCGCCGTGGCAGCTCGCGGTCGCGTACGGGCTGCGCCACGAGATGGAGTGGGTGAAGGCGCTCGCCTCCGGGCTGCAGGACAAGCGCGACCGGCTCATGGAGGGTCTGGCGGCGGCCGGGTTCTCCGTGCTGCGGCCTTCCGGCACGTACTTCGTCCAGACCGACATCCGGCCGCTCGGCTTCGAGGACGGGCTCGAGCTGACCCGCCGCCTGCCCGAGCTGGCCGGCGTGGTCGCGATCCCCACGCAGGTCTTCTACGACCGGCCCGAGCGCGGCCGCCACTTCGTCCGCTTCGCCTTCTGCAAGAAGGAGGAGGTCATCGACGAGGCGGTCTCCCGCCTGAAGCGCCTGTCGGCCTGAGTCCCAAGGGGGCCGCGCCGAGTCCGGCTCGCGGGCGCGGCCGCCGCGGTGGGTCCGGCTCGCGGGCGTCGCGGTGGGTCCGGGGCCGCGTGCGCCGCACCCTTCTCAGCGGTGGTCGGTGCCCTTGCCCGCCTCGTCCAGCGGCGTCAGCGTCGCCGTGGCCTCCTCGTTGCTCATGCCCGTGGCCTGCAGCAGGTCCACCACGACCGAGCGCAGCTGGGCGATGATGACGTGCGCGGAGAAGCCCAGGCTCTTCGGGCGCTCCCTGGCGGCCACCGCGAGCAGCGCGTGGCGGGCCAGCGTGGGCTCACGGCCCGCGCCCAGCTCGAGCTGCAGCAGCAGCGCCGCCTCCGACACCTCGCGCATCGCCTCGGCCAGCGCGGCGGGGGGCGGGCTCGCCTCGCCGAGCGACGCGAGCGTCCGCCTGACCAGCACCCGGGTGTTGCGCAGCGCCAGATCGACCGGCATGGCGGCGGTCTCGTAGCGGGCCAGCCGGGCGCGGCGGTGCCGGTGCAGCGGGGAGATCATGGCGATCTCCTTGCTGGTCTCCAGCGCGGCCTCGAACTCGGCGACGGCGGCCTGCGTCGTACGCGCCTCCTCCAGCGCCTCGGCCGCCAGCTCCACGTCGCGCTTCTCGATCGCCTCCGCGGCCCGCTCCATGACGGTGGACAGCGCGTCGAGCACCCCCGAGAGGTGTTTGGCCGCGATCGAGATCGGGCTCGCGGGCATCAGCGCCACCGCCGCGATGCCGACGATGCCGCCGGTGAGCGCGTCGAGCATCCGGTCGAGCCCGCCCACGTTCTCGCCCGGCACCAGCGTGGCCACCAGCACCGCCGACGAGCCCGCCTGCGCGACGAACAGCGCCCCGCTGTTGAGCAAGACCGCCACCGTCATCGCCAGCGCCACGACCAGCGCGAGCTGCCAGGCGCCCGAGCCGATCCAGGACACCAGCAGGTCGCCCACGCCGACGCCGAGGCTCACCCCGACGACGAGCTCCACCAGCCGCCGCAGCCGCTGCCCGAGCCCGACGCCGACGCAGATCAGCACGGAGATCGGGGCGAAGAAGGGGCGAGGGTGGCCGAGCAGCTCGATGGCGATCGTCCAGGCGACGGCCGAACCGACCGCGCACTGCGCGATGGAGGGCGCCGTCAGGGCGAATGTGCCCAGCCGTTCCTTGACGTGATCGCTGAGCCGGGTGCGCACCCCATCTACGATGGCGGATCTTTGTGACATTGAGGTCAAGTTTGCCCCATGTGCCCCCTTTGATTGTGGATGGGGTCACATGGTGGACAGGTCGGGGAACGCGCCGACCGCCCGCAGGAACTCCGTGCGCGCTCCCATGTGGATCAGATGCCCCGCCTCGATCGTCACCAACCGCGTCCCGGGGTGCGGCCGGCGATGTCCGCGGCCATCTCCCGCGGCGGGTACGCGCCCGGATCACCCCCAGGACCTGACCGCCGCCGGCGATGAGCGCAGGTTGACATCACCGCCGGTCTACGTGGGCACACATTGACCATGAACCCCGCTGGCCGGCTCGGTAGCGTCAGCGGAAACCGGGCAGGAGGAGGGCAACGCATGCCGGAACCGATCGAAGTGCGCAAGGTGCCGATCGAGAGCGTCACCGACGCCTCCGGCCTGTCACGCCTCATCGACGACGGCGTGATCGAGGCCGAACGCGTGCTCGCCGTCATCGGCAAGACCGAGGGCAACGGCGGCGTCAACGACTACACGCGCATCCTGGCCGACCGCGCCTTCCGCGAGGTGCTGGCCGCGGGCGGGCATCCGGCGCCGGAGAGCGTGCCGCTGGTGTGGTCGGGCGGCACCGACGGCGTGCTCAGCCCCCACGCGACCATCTTCGCCACCACGGCGAACGCCCCCGCGACCGACGAGCCGCGGCTGTCGGTCGGCGTGGCCATGAGCGAGGTCATCCTGCCCGAGGACATCGGCCGCCCGGCCATGGTGGAGAAGGTCGCGGCGGGCGTGCGCGAGGCCATGAAGGTCGCCGGCATCGACGACCCGCGCGACGTGCACTACGTCCAGACCAAGACGCCGCTGCTCACGCTCGCGACGATCAGCGACGCCAAGAGCCGCGGGCAGACCACCGCCATCGAGGAGACCGGCCCCTCGATGGACCTGTCCAACTCCACCGCCGCGCTCGGCATCGCGGTCGCGCTCGGCGAGATCGAGATGCCCCGCGAGGACCAGATCCACAAGGACCTGTCGCTGTACTCCTCGGTGGCCTCCTGCTCGTCCGGCGTCGAGCTGGACCGGGCGCAGATCGTGCTGGTCGGCAACGTGCGCGGGATCGGCGGGCGCTACCGCATCGGCCACAGCGTCATGAAGGACGCGCTCGACGCCGACGGCATCTGGGCGGCCATCAGGGACTCCGGCATCCCGCTGCCCGAACGCCCGCACCCGTCCGATCTGAAGGGCCGGCTGGTGAACGTCTTCATGAAGTGCGAGGCCGACCCGTCGGGGCGGGTGCGCGGGCGGCGCAACATCATGCTGGACGACTCCGACGTGCACTGGCACCGGCAGATCAAGGCCGCCGTCGGCGGTGTCGCGGCCTCGGTGACCGGGGATCCCGCGGTGTTCGTGTCGGTGGCGGCGGTGCACCAGGGGCCGTCCGGCGGCGGCCCGGTCGCGGCCATCGCCGACCTGGGCTAGCACCCGGCCGGTCCTCCGGCGGGAGCGGGGCGGGCGCCGGATAGGCTCGTACGTCGTGCCGAACATCCCGCAACCACTCGACCCGCACGACGACGGCTCCGCCGCCCCCGCCGTGACCGCCGCACTGGCCGCCTACGACGCGGGCACCGGCGGCCCCGCCGAGGTGCTCAACGCGCTCAGCACGGCCCGCCTGCTGGTCCCCGTGGTCGCGCTGCTGACCGAGACCGAGGTCGGCGCCCACGGGCTGCGGCAGGAGAAGGAGAGCGAGATGGCGCTGCCCAAGCTCGTCGGCAAGGACGGCAGGCAGGCGGTGCTCGCGTTCACCGGCACGGAGTCGCTGGCCCGCTGGCGGCCCGACGCCCGCCCCATCCAGGCCACCACGCTGCAGGTGTGCAGGGCCGCCGTGCAGGAGCAGGCGGCGGCCGTCGTGGTGGACGTCGCCGGTCCCGTGCAGTTCGTGATCGAGGGCGACGTGCTCGCCGCGCTGGCCGCCGTCGAGTCCGGCACGCTGAACGAGCTGAGCGGGGTCACCGTGGCCAGGGTCGCGCCCGGCCCCGCACCGGCCAAGCCCAAGCGGCGGTGGTTCTCCAGAAAGAGCCGCTGACCCGCGGCCCTCGGGCGTGATCCGCGCGAAGCGGCCGGGCGGGCCGCCCGCCGCGCCATACCCGTTGCGCGCATCGGCCGCGGGAGGGCGGGGGAGCGGGCTAGGTTCTGCGGCGTGCTCGCACTCATGGCGGCGATCGGCCTGCTCTGCGGCGCCCGCATCAGGGCGCTGGCCGGCACCTACGACGACGGCCCCGCGCCGGCACCGGACCCCCTGGTGATCGAGCTGGCCGCCGCGTCCCTGGTGACCGTGGTCGCGTGGCGGGCAGGTCCCGCGTACGCGTGCTTCGCCGTCATCGGCGCCGCCCTGGCCGTCATCGACTGGCGCACGTACACGCTGCCCGACGCCATCACGCTGCCCGCGTACCCGATCATGGCGCTCGCGCTCCTCCCGGCGGGAGAGCTGCCGGCCGCGCTGGCCGGCGGCGCGGCGCTCATCGCGGTCTACGGCGTGCTGTGGCTGGCCAGGCCGGAGGCGATGGGGTTCGGCGACGTGAAGCTGGCCGGGCTCATCGGCATGGCGTGCGGCCCGCTCGGCTGGCCCGCGGTCGCCGCCGCGGCGCTCGCCGGGCAGGTGTTCGGCGCCCTGTACGCCCTGTTCCTCCTGCTGTCCCGGCGCGGCACCAGGGACACCCAGTTCCCCTTCGGCCCCTTCATGCTGCTCGGCGCGTTCACGACACTCTGTCTCGCTGGGTGAGCGGAGGGACATCCCACTCGGCGGTACGTGGAAGACTTGTACGCATGTTGCGCTGGTTGACCGCCGGAGAGTCCCACGGGCCCGAACTCGTCGCCATCCTCGAGGGCCTGCCGGCCGGGGTCGAGGTGACCACGGCCGACATCGACGAGGCCCTGCGCCGCCGCAGGCTCGGCTATGGCCGCGGCGCGCGGATGAAGTTCGAGCAGGACAAGGTGACGATCGTCGGAGGTGTGCGCCACGGCCGCACGATGGGCAGCCCCGTCGCCATCCGCGTCGGCAACACCGAGTGGCCCAAGTGGGAGAAGGTCATGGCGGCCGACCCCGTCGACCCCGCCGAGCTCGAGGGCCTGGCGCGCAACGCCCCCCGGTCCCGCCCGCGCCCCGGCCACGCCGACCTGGCCGGCATGCAGAAGTACGGCTTCGACGACGCCCGCAACGTCCTCGACCGGGCGAGCGCTCGCGAGACCGCCGCCCGCGTCGCCCTCGGCGAGGTCGCGCGGCGCTTCCTCAAGCAGGCGCTCGGCGTCGACATCGTCAGCCACGTCACCGAGATCGGCGGCGCCCGCACCCCGGCCGAGACGCTGCCCGGCCCCGGCGACCTCGCCAGGATCGACGCCGACCCGGTCAGGTGCGCAGACCCCGAGGGCAGCGCCGCCATGGTCGCCGTCATCGACAAGGCGCACAAGGACGGCGACACCCTCGGCGGCGTCGTCGAGGTCCTCGCCTACGGCCTGCCGCCCGGCCTCGGCAGCTACACCCACTGGGACCGCAGGCTCGACTCCCGGCTGGCCGGCGCGCTCATGGGCATCCAGGCGATCAAGGGCGTCGCGGTCGGCGACGGCTTCGAGACCGCGCGCAGGCCCGGCTCCCGCGCCCACGACGAGATCGAGTACAGCACCGAAGACGGCGTGCGCCGCATCACCAACCGCGCGGGCGGCGTCGAAGGCGGCATGACCAACGGCGAGATCCTGCGGGTCAGCGCCGCCATGAAGCCCATCTCCACGGTGCCGAGGGCGCTGGCCACGATCGACGTCAAGACCGGCGAGCGGGCCAAGGCCCACCACGAGCGCTCCGACGTGTGCGCCGTGCCCGCGGCCGGCGTCGTGGCCGAGGCGATGGTCGCGCTGGTGCTGGCCGACGCGGCGCTCGAGAAGTTCGGCGGCGACTCCGTCGAGGAAGTCGCCCGCAACCTGTCCGGCTACCTCTCTTCCATGGTGATCAAATGACAGCCAAGGCCGTGCTCATCGGGCCTCCGGGATCCGGCAAGACCACGCTCGGGCGGCTGCTCGCCGAGCGGCTCGGCGTCGGGTTCCGCGACACCGACGCCGACGTCGAGGCGGTGGCGGGCAAGCCCGTCTCCGACATCTTCGTCGAGGACGGCGAGGAGCGCTTCCGCGAGCTCGAACACCAGGCCGTGCGCCGCGCGCTGGCCGAGCACGACGGCATCCTGTCGCTCGGCGGCGGCGCCATCCTGCACGAGGAGACGCAGGTGCTCCTCGAGGGCCAGCACGTCGTCTACCTCCAGGTCGGGCTGGCCGACGCGGTCCAGCGGGTCGGCCTGGCCAGCGCCCGCCCGCTGCTGGTGCTCAACCCGCGCAGCAGGCTCAAGGCGCTGATGGAGGAGCGGCGGCCCATCTACGAGCGGCTGGCCACGGTGACCGTGGTGACCGACAAGCGCGAGCCCGAAGAGCTGGCCGACGAGATCATGAAGGGGCTGCCCGGGTGAGCGCCACCAGGATCCACGTGCGGGGCGACAGCCCGTACGACGTCGTCGTCGGCACCGGCGTGCTCGCCGAGTCGGCCACGCTGTTCAAGCCAGGCGTGCGCACCGTCGCCGTCATCGCGCCCGAGACCCTGCCCGAGATCACCAGGCCGGTCCGCGAGGCGCTCGAAGGCGCCGGTTACGAGGTGGCCGAGCTGACCGTGCCCGACGGCGAGCAGTGCAAGACCGTCGAGGTGGCCGCCCGGCTCTGGTCCGAGCTGGGCCGCCACGGCGTGACCCGCTCCGACGCCGTGGTGGGCGTCGGCGGCGGCGCGACCACCGACCTCGCCGGGTTCGTCGCGGCCACCTGGCTGCGCGGCGTCCAGGTGGTGCTCGTGCCCACCACGCTGCTCGCCATGGTCGACGCCGCCGTCGGCGGCAAGAACGGCATCGACACCGCCGAGGGCAAGAACCTCGTCGGCACCTTCCTGCCGCCCGCCGGCGTGCTGTGCGAGCTGTCCACGCTGGCCGGGCTGCCCAAGGCCGACTACGTCGCGGGCCTCGCCGAGATCATCAAGGGCGGTTTCATCGCCGACCCCGAGATCCTGCGGCTCGTCGAGTCCGACCCCGAGGCCGCCACCCGCCCCGACGGCCCCCACACGCGCGAGCTGATCGAGCGCAAGATCCGCGTCAAGGCCGACGTCGTGGGCGCCGACCTGCGCGAGGCCGGGCTGCGCGAGATCCTCAACTACGGCCACACGCTCGCCCACGCCATCGAGCGCGACGAGCACTACACGATCCGCCACGGCGAGGCGGTCGCCATCGGCATGGTCTACGCCGCCGAGCTGTCCAGGCTGTCCGGCCGCGCCGATCTCACCGGCCGTACCCGCTCCATCCTCACCTCGGTGGGCCTGCCGATCAGCCATCGCGCCGACGCCTGGCCGCGGCTGCGCGAGCACATGCGGCTCGACAAGAAGAACCGCGGCGCCAAGCAGCGGTTCGTCGTGCTCGACGACCTGGCCAGGCCCGGCCGCCTCGAAGACCCCGCGGAAGAGCTGCTCGAAGCCGCCTACAAGGAGATCTCCGCATGATCCTCGTCCTCAACGGCCCCAACCTCGGCCGGCTCGGCGTCCGCGAGCCCGACGTCTACGGCTCCGAGACCCTGGAGGACCTCGCCGCCCTCTGCCGCGACACCGGCCGCAAGCTCGGCCACCACGTCGAGGTACGCCAGACGGACGACGAGGCCGAGATGATCGGCTGGATCCACGAGGCGTGCGACGGCCGCATCCCGGTGGTGCTCAACCCCGCCGCGTTCACCCACTACTCCTACGCGCTCAAGGACGCGATCGCCCAGCGCACCGCCCCGCTCATCGAGGTTCACATCTCCAACCCCGCGGCGAGGGAAGAGTTTCGCCATACCTCCGTCGTGGCCGGGGTGGCGACGGGCACGATCGCCGGCTTCGGGCTACAGTCATACGTCCTTGCGCTGCACGCTATCGCGGAGATGATCACCACCTCATGAGGCACTACAAGTCCTTCGTCGCGCTCGGCGACAGCTTCACAGAAGGACTGAACGATCCCGGTCCGGACGGGCACTTCCGTGGCTGGGCCGACCGGGTGGCCGAGCGGCTCGCCGCCGACGACCCCTCCTTCCGCTACGCCAACCTCGCCGTCCGCGGCAAGCTCCTCGACCAGGTCGTGGCCGAGCAGGTGCCGCCGGCCGTCGACATGGCGCCCGACCTGGTCAGCTTCTGTGCCGGGGGCAACGACCTGCTGCGGCCGGGCAGCGACCCCGACGTGATGGCCAAGACCCTCGCACGGGCCGTGCGCGAGCTGCGCTCCGGCGGGGCCGACGTGCTGCTGTTCACCGGGGTGGACCCGCGCGACACGCCCATCATGCGCCGCCTGCGCGGCAAGTTCGCCATCTACTACCTGCACCTGCGCTCCATCGCCGACCTGTACGGCTGCAAGCTCGTCGACCAGTGGTCGATGCAGGGGCTGCGCGACTGGCGGGCCTGGAGCGCCGACCGGCTGCACATGAACGAGGACGGTCACCGGCTGGTGGCCGCCCGCGTGCTCGACGTGCTGGGCGTGCCGTTCGAGGAGGACTGGCGCAAGGAGTGGCCGCCGCGCACCGTCGATCCCCGCACCAGGCGGCGCGAGGACGCCCAGTGGATCAAGGAGCACCTGGTGCCGTGGGTGTCGCGCCGGATCCGCGGCGTCTCCTCCGGCGACGGCCTGTCGCCCAAGCGCCCCGAGCTCGCCCCCTGGGCCTGAGCTCCGGGCCGGGCGGCGCCCGCCAGGGCGAGCACTCCCCGGCGACGGCGGGCCTGTCGGCCTCGCGGGTCCGGAACGCGTCCAGGACCCGCGGCTTCGCCGTCGGGCTTGCGGTGGTAGGCCACCTGGCCGCCATGCGGCGTGGGCTCCGGCGTGCCGTGCGCGGTCACCGGCGCCGCGACCGTGAGCAAGACGACCGCACCGTGCCGTCGCGTACCTCCCTGCTCGCTCTGCGGCCCGTCCGATGATCACGGACGGAGCCCGCCCCGGCATCGCCTGGGGGAGGGGACCTCAGGAGGAGGCGGCGGCCAGGCGCTTGAGCGCGGCGCGCGGAACGGCCGGGTCGGTGGTGCGCCAGAACGGCGGCAGCGAGTTCAGCAGGAAACCGCTGTAGCGGGCCGTCACCAGCCGGGGATCGAGCACCGCGATGACCCCCTTGTCGTCCTGCGACCGCAGCAGCCGCCCGACGCCCTGCGCGAGCAGCAGCGCGGCGTGGTTGGCCGCGACGGCCATGAACCCGTTGCCGCCCTTCGCCGCCACATGGCGCTGCCTGGCGGAGGTCAGCGGGTCGTCGGGGCGGGGGAACGGCACCCGGTCGATGATGACCAGCCGCAGCGAGGGCCCGGGGACGTCGACGCCCTGCCACAGCGACAGCGTCCCGAACAGGCAGGTCGGCTCGTCCTCGGCGAACTGCTTGACCAGCAGCATCGTCGAGTCGTCGCCCTGGCACAGCAGCGGCACGTCGAGCCGGTCGCGCAGCGCCTCGGTCGCCGCCTTGGCGGCGCGCATCGAGGAGAACAGCCCCAGCGTGCGCCCGCCGGCCGCTTCGATCAGCTCGGCGATCTCGTCGAGGTACGCCTGGGGCAGCCCGTCGCGGCCCGGCTGGGGGAGGTGTTTGGCGACGTACAGGATGCCCGAGCGGGGATGGTCGAAGGGCGAGCCGACGTCGATGCCCTGCCAGTCCTTGCCGGCCTCGCCGAGCCCCCACTGGGCGGCGAGCGCGTCGAACGTGCCGCCGAGCGCCAGCGTGGCCGAGGTGAGCACGACCGTGCGCTCGCCGAACAGCTTGTCGCGCAGCATGCCGCCGACACTGAGCGGCGCGACCCGCAGCACGGGCGGGCGGCGGTCGCTGCCCGGGTCGAGCCAGACGACCTCGGCGCGGTCGGCCTCGGTGGCGTGGCCGTAGGCGTCGAGCATGCGCACGGCGCTGTCGTGCACCTCGTCGAGCGCCGTGAACGCGGCCTTGCGCTGGCCCGCCTTGTCGGGGTCGTCCTTGTCGGCGTTGCGCGGCCCCAGGGCGGTGATGCAGCGCCACGCGGTGTCGCGGATGGCCTGCAGGGTCAGCCCCAGCACCTGCGGCAGCTCGTCGATGCGGCCGGGCGGCGCGGCGGCCAGCAGCGCCTTGAGGTCTTCGCCGGCCTCCAGGAGCTGATCGGCGATGGGCTGGTCGATGAGGCGGCCGACGCGGCGTACGGCGAGCATGACCGAGGCCTCCGACAGCTCCGACGTCACCACGGAGGTCACCCTGTCGACCAGCTCGTGCGCCTCGTCGACCACCACGACCTCGTGCTCGGGCAGCACCGGCAGCTCGCCCATGGCGTCGATGGCGAGCAGCGCGTGGTTGGTCACGACGACGTCGGCCTCGCCCGCGCGCGCCCTGGCCAGCTCGGCGAAGCACTCGGCGCCGCTCGGGCAGCGGCTCGCGCCCAGGCACTCCTGCGCGCTCACCGAGAACTGTCGCCACGCCTGGTCGCTCACGCCCGGCACCAGCTCGTCGCGGTCGCCGGTCTCGGTCTCCTCGGCCCACTGCTGGATGCGCTGCACCATGCGGCCGGTGGCGCTCACCTCGCGCGGATCGAACAGCTGGTCCTGCTCGTCCTCCTCGGGCCAGCCCGCGGAGGCCTTGTAGCGGCACAGGTAGTTACGGCGGCCCTTGAGTATCGCGTACGTCGGCTCGTGCGGCAGCTCCTTGCCGAGCGCCTCGGCCAGGCGGGGCAGGTCGCGGTCGACGAGCTGGCGCTGCAGCGCGATGGTGGCGGTGGAGACCACGACGGGCTTGTCGCTGTCCATCGCGTGGCGGACGGACGGCACCAGATAGGCCAGCGACTTTCCCGTGCCCGTGCCCGCCTGGACGGCCAGGTGCTGCTTGGCGTCGATGGCGTGTTGCACGGCCCGCACCATGGTGATCTGGCCCTCGCGTTCGCTTCCTCCGAGAGCGTTGACCGCGATGCTGAGCAGTTCTTCCACTGGCGGGAGATGGGAATCGGGCACGGCAGTAAACGCTACCCGCATTCCGGGGCCGCCGCGCCGAACGCGGCGTGATCGGCCAGACGCATCCCGGCGTTCCCGAAAACTCACGGCGGGTTGCGTGGCACACTGGGCGATCGGAACGTCAACTGGCAGGTGGGGGATTCACCGGACGTGACCAGGGGGGTTCCGGGAGTAGATGGGAAGGCCGGTTAAGTAGGGTTTTCCGGGGTTGAGTGGACGAATAAAGGCTGGTTAAAGCAGTATGTCTGCCATGTCGGAAGTTGTCCCGTTGCCGTCGTTCGGCGAAGTCTTCTTCGATGCGCGAGGTCAGGAGCGGTGTCTGCGTGTCACGTGGCATGAGGGCACCCTCGTCCTCAGCCTGTGGCGCGGGGAGATGTGCACTGCGAGCTTCCGCATGCCGATGGAGGATGTCGGCCGGCTGCTCGACACCCTCGACGAGGGGTACGCCGAGGCGACCGGAGAGCAGGCCGCCGTGCCCGCGCACGAGCCGGGCACCGAGGTCATCCCCGGCACCGGCCAGTACCACCGGCCGCCCCAGCCGGGGCAGGCCCCGCCCCAGCAGGTCCAGCAGGACCGGCCGCAGCAGCACGCCCAGCAACGCGGACAGCAGGACCGGCAGCAGCCGCAGCACGCGCAGCCGTCGCCGCTCGACGAGCGCCCCACGGCGGCGCTCTCGCCGAACGACGTGCTCGTGGCCAGGGGCAACCCGCCGCAGGACAAGCTCGTCGCCTCGTACGGCGACTCCGGCGCGCGCGACTCCTACGGCGAGACCACCGCGCCCCGCGAGGCCTTCGCCGACCAGCGGCCCTTCACCGGCCCGCAGTACGTCGACTCGACCGCCCCGCAGCCGAAGTACACGGGCGACCCCTTCAGCGGCCCGCAGTACACCGGCGACCCGCTCAGCGACCCCCGGTACGCCCAGCCGCAGAGCCGCTCGGCCGAGCCGTTCACCGGCCCGCAGTACGTCGATCCCGACCGCGGCTACCAGATGCCCTCCGAGCAGCGCCGCCCGTCGCCGGTGAACACCGACCCGCTCGGCTTCCCCTCGCAGGCCGCCGACCCGTACCAGGGGTCGCAGCAGCGCCGCGACCAGTACTCCGCCGACCCCTACCCCTCCGACCCGTACGGCGGCCGGCGTTCCGACGGCTACGCCCAGCCCCAGCAGCAGGCCCAGCAGCAGGCCCAGCAGCAGGCCCAGCCGCAGCCGACCGTGGCGGGCCTCGGCACGCCCATGCACGGCATCCCCGGCGCGGGCCGCCGCCGCCCGGCGTCCCAGCCCGCCGCCGACGACTACGGCTCCTACCAGAACCCGGCGGCCAACCCGGTGGACCCGCTGCTGTCGCTCGGCCGGCAGGACCAGCAGTACCCGCAGTCCGAGGCCGAGATGACCCGCCCGTACGTGGACCCCATGTTCTCCACGGGCGAGCGCCTGCGCCCCGAGCAGCCCGACTACCACGAGAGAAGCGACCGCAGGGAGTGGTGAATCCCCGCCACTCGCCGCCGGGTACGCTTCAGCGCGAGACGGCCTGCTGAGGCGGTCACGTCCAGGCGCGGGGGGCATTGGTGGGTTCGAGCGGTGGCCTGCAACTACTGTTGCTGGCCGGCGGCGCGGTCGCGGTCTCGGCGCTCGCGCGGCGGCACAACTGGCCGGCACCGCTGCTGCTGGTGGCGGCCGGGCTGGTGGTATCGCCGCTGGTGCCCGAGGTGCCGCTCGACCCCGACCTGGTGCTGTACGTCTTCCTGCCGCCGCTGCTCTACTCCGCCGCGCTCGACAGCTCCTACCTGCGGCTGCGTGACGTCAGGCGGCCGGTCGCGCTGCTGTCGGTGGGGCTCGTGCTGTTCACCGCGGCCGTGGCCGGGCTGCTCGTCCACTTGCTGCTGCCCGGTCTGCCGCTCGCGCTGGCGTTCGCGCTCGGCGCGATCATCGCGCCGCCCGACGCGGTGGCCGCCGTCGCGGTCGGCCGCAGGCTCGGCCTGCCGCGCAGGACGCTGACCATCCTCATCGGCGAGAGCCTGTTCAACGACGCCACCGCGCTCACTCTCTACCGGGTCGCCATCGGGGCCGCCACCGGCGGTGCGATCAGCCTCTGGGCGGGGCTCGGCGAGTTCCTGCTGACCGCGCTCGGCGGGGTGGCCGTCGGCCTGGCGCTGGCGCGGGCCTGCGCCTGGGTGCTCGAACGCCTGCGCGACTCGCTCGTCGAGACCACGGTGATGCTGCTCATCCCGTTCGGCGCCTATCTCGCGGCCGAGTCGGTGCACGCCTCAGGCGTGATCGCCGTCGTGATCGTCGGCCTCTATCTCGGCCACCGGATGCACCTGCGCGGCTTCGGCACCCGGCTGGTGGCCGGCGCCGTGTGGCGGGTCGTGGTCTTCTTCCTCGAAGCCGTGGTGTTCGCGCTCATCGGGCTGCAGCTCGTACCCGTGATCAAAGGCATCACCGGCTACCGGCCCTGGGAGGTCGCCCTCTACGCGGTGGCGGTGCTCGCCGCCGTCATCGCCGCCAGGTTCGGCTGGATCTTCGCGCTGGCGCCGCTCATCAGGGCGGCCCGCCGCACCCACGTCCCGCAGGCCGTCGTGCTCGGCTGGGCGGGCATGCGCGGCGTGGTCTCGCTGGCGGCCGCGTTCGCGATCCCCGAGAGCGTGCCCGCGCGCGACCGGGCGCTGCTGCTGTTCCTCACGTTCACCACCGTGATCGGCACGCTGCTCATCCAGGGCACCACGTTCCCCGCACTGATCAGGAAACTGCACGTCTCGAGCGAGAAGGAGCGCTACGACGACCTGCTCGCCGAGGCCGCCGCCCAGCAGGCGGCTCTGGAGGCGGGCCTGGCGGAGCTCGACCGGCTCGTCGCCGAGCTGGGCGACGAGCCCGACGAGATCCAGAAACAGGTCATCGACCAGCTCAGGGAGAAGTCGTGGCGGCGGTCGCTGACCGCCTGGGAACGCCTCGGCGGCGGCACCGGGCCCGGCGGCTCCGAGACGCCGAGTACGCTCTACCGCCGGTTGCGGCGCGAGATGCTGAAGGCCGAACGGCAGGTCTTCGTCCGCCTGCGCGACGAACGGCGGCTGGACGACGAGGTGCTGCGGCAGGTGATGACCCAGCTCGACTTCGAAGAGGCCATGCTCGACCGCTGACGTTTCCTGACAAGCGCGGCTGATAGACCGCTTCGGGCAGTGGTGCTCCGATGGGGCGGTCTCAGCCCATCTGGTTGTCCACGAAGCACCAGCGCCAGGTCTCGCCCGGCTGGAACGACTGGATGACGGGATGTCCCGTCTCATGGAAGTGCGCGGTGGCGTGCTTGCCGGGGGAGGAGTCGCAGCAGCCGATGTGGCCGCACTCCAGGCAGCGCCGCAGGTGCACCCACTGCCGCCCGTCGGCCAGGCACTCCTCGCACCCTTCCGGCGTCTTCGCGGGCGGGTCGCCCGCCTGTGACAGATGCTCGCACGTCGCCATGCGGAAATCCTATGCGCAGCCCGATGATCTTCCCCGGGCCGGGGCGAGGCGGGGGCCTGGGGACGCGTAGGATGCCTGCGCACGTCGAGGAGGCTGACATGGGAGTCACAGAGGGGACGACGACCGGGGTCCCGCCGGTCGTGGTGCGCCGGGCGCTGCCGACCGAGCCCGCCGTGCGCGCCTCGAAGTCCCTGTTCCTGGCCGAGGCCGAGCGGCAGGGGCTCAAGGCGGGCCGCCGCATGCTGTACGTGGGCCAGGAGCCCGCCCCCGCGCACATCGCCGAAGGCCTGCGCGTGCCGGCGGGCACCGGCGTCATCGCGCGGCGCAAGCTGCTGACCGCCTCCGACGTCCCCGTACGCATCGCCACCAGCTACTTCCGCGCCGACCTGTTCGCCGGCACGCGCATCGCCGAGCCCGGGTTCGTGCAGCCGTCGCTGCAGTCGGCGATCGAGTCGCTCGGCCACGCGTTCGGGCACGCCGAGGAGACGCTGATCGCCCGGCCGCCGACGGACTTCGAGCGCGAGACGCTGGAGCTGGCGGCGGGGGAGTGGGTCGTCCAGGTGCTGCGGACCAGCTACTCGGCGCAGGACGCCCCGATCCACGCCCTGGAGACGATCTGCGCCGCCACCCGGCACGTCTTCACCATCACCCAGGTGACGGGGCACGACGAGTTCTGACCTCTCCCGTGAGGGCGGAAAGTGTCGGTGGGCGGTGGAAGGATGCCGGGCATGCTCGTGAAGAACGTCGTGCTCACCGGCGCCGCCGGGCGGGTCGGGTCAGTGCTGCGCGAGCCCTTGCTGCGGCGGGTGCGCCGGTTGGTCTCGGTCGATCGGGTGCCGCTTGCCGCGCTCGCCGCGCACGAGGAGGTCGTGCGCGCCGAGCTGGGCAGCGCCGACGACGTGATGCCGCTGGTCGAGGGCGCCGACGCGGTGGTGCACCTCGCGGGCGTGCCGGACGAGGCGCCGCTGCCCGGCCTGCTCGAGGGCAACGTGCTCGGCACCCACCACGTGCTCGAGGCGGCCCGCCGCACCGGCGTGCGGCGCGTCGTGCTGGCCAGCAGCAACCGCCTCACGGGCTGCTACCCGGCCGCGCAGACCGTCTCGCCCGCGATGCCGCCCAGGCCCGACGGGCTCTACGGCGTCAGCAAGGTCGCCGTCGAGGCCTTGGGGCGGCTCTACGCCGACAAGTTCGGGCTCGAGGTGGTGTGCCTGCGCATCGGCAGCCTGGAGCCCGAGCCTTCCGATCCCCGCCACCTCGCCACCTGGCTCAGCCCGCGCGACTGCGCCGGGTTCGTCTGGGCCGCCGTGACCTGCCCCTCGGTGTCGTTCCTCGCCGCGTACGCGGTGTCGGCCAACACCCGCCGCTTCTGGGAGCTGGACGAGCGTCTGGGCTACCGTCCCGTCGACGACGCCGAGACGTACCTCGACCGGCTCCCCGGCGAGGCGGCCTCCTACCCGGGCGAAGAGCTCCAGGGAGGCGTCTACGCCTCCCCCGATTTCACCCTCCCGCATCTGCTCAGCCCGCAAAGGGCCCGAGGCTGACCCACTGCCCCGCGTGTCGGGGACAGTGGACCGCGGGTGAGCTCCGCGTCCGGCTGGTCCGGGTCTGGATCGGGTGAGTTGCCGTCCCTGGTGTGTCGGGGTCGTGGGTTGCTGGTGAGGCCCGTGTCCGGCTGGTCCGGGTCTGGATCGGGTGAGTTGCCGCCTCTCGCGTGTTGGGGCAGTGGGTTGCTGGTGAGGCCCGTGTCCGGCTGGTCCGGGTCAGGACCGGGCGCGCCGCGGCTCGCGCCGGGCTGCCTGCCCGCACTGACACCGGCGTCGGCCGGCACAGGCCTGCCTCCGCCGGCGGGGCGTCTGCCGAAGCCGGCGCTGGCGGCGGCTACGGCACAGGCCTGCCTCTGCCGGCGGTTCGGGCTTCGGCTCGGCGACGGCTCGGCGCTGGGCGGTCTCTGGCGGCGGGACGCATGCGCCGGGCGCGGCACCGACGCCGAGCCCGGCGCACCCCTGCTCGCGGGGCGTTCTGCGGCGGGCGCGGCACCGGCGGCGCAGGTCAGCGCTTGGGGTTCGGGCGCGGGGTCGGGGCCCTGGAGGCGGATGTGGAGGCGGATGTGGAGGCGGATGTGGAGGCGGATGTGGTGGCAGTGGGGGAGGGGGTGGCCGTGGTGGCCTCCTCGCCCTCGCCGTCCTTCTCCTTCTTGTCCTTCTTCTCCTTCGGGTCCGGCTCGGGGCGGCAGCCGATCGTGCAGCCCTCGAAGCGGCTGGTGATGATCGGCGTGAACGGGGTGGGCGGGACCTTGCGCAGCGCCTGGATCATGGTGTCGCGCCAGATCGGCCCGGGGACGCTGGCCCCCTGCACCGATCCGTAGTAGCGGCCCCCGATGGTCACTCCGGTCAGCTTGTACTGCTGCGAGCCGCGCGGGTCGCCGAGGCTGACGGCGCCCGCCAGGTCGGGGGTGAAGCCGGCGAACCAGGCCGAGGCGTACCCGTCGGTGGTGCCGGTCTTGCCGGCGGCGGGCCGCCCGATGCCGCCGACGCCCCGCATGGTGCCCTCGGTGAACACGCCGGACAGCACCTCGGCGGTGGCGTCGGCGATGGCGGGCTCCAGCGCCTGGCGGCACTTGGGGCGGTAGCGGGTGGTCTTGCCGTCCCTGTCGGTGATGTGGGTGATGGCCATCGGCGCGCAGTACGTGCCGCGCGCACCGATCGCCGCGTAGGCGGCGGCCACCGTCACCGGGTCGGTCTCGTTGATGCCGAGCGTGAACGTCTCGTACTCCTGCAGCTTCTTGCCGTCCGCGCGCCTGATGCCGAGCGACTTGGCGGTCTTGACGGTGTCGCAGAGGCCGACCCGCTGCTCCAGCTCCATGAAGAAGGTGTTCACGGAGTTCCAGGTGCCGCTGCGCAGCGTCTTCCAGCCGGGCGAGCCCTCGTCGTTGGTGACGGTGTGGGAAGGGTCGCCGATGTTCTGGCCCGCGCAGTTCTTGAACGTGGAGTACGCCGGCGCCCGGTAGCCCGCGCCCGCGGCGAGCCCGTCGTCCAGCTTCATGCCTTTCTTCAAGGCGGTGATCAGCGTGAACGTCTTCATCGTCGAGCCCGGCTGGAACCCGACTCCGCCTCCGTGCGCGGCGTCGGCGACCACGTTGTAGGAGATCTCGTTCTTGGCGGCGTCGGTGCCGTAGCGGCGGCTGGCGGCCATCGCCTTGATCGCGCCGCTGCCCGGCTCGACCAGGGCCTCGGCGGCCACGGGCCGGTCGGAGGCGTGGACGTAGCGCTTGATGGCGCGTTCGGCGGCGGCCTGCGCGACCGGGTCGAGCGTGGTCTTGATGGTCAGCCCGCCCCGGTTGAGCATGGCCAGCCGGGCCTTCGCGGTGCGGCCGAAGTCCGGGTTGCTGAGAATCTCATGCCGCATATAAAGGCAGAAGTAGGGATATTTGCTGCTTTCGCAGCCTCCGGGAAGCCGTGTCCCCTTGTATCCCAGCTTGGTCGCCTTGGCCGCGGCCGCCTCCTCCGGCGTGATCTTGCCCAGCTCCGCCATCCGGTTGAGCACCACGTTCCTGCGGTTCAGCAGCCGTTCGCGATGCTCAGGGCCGAGGTTGGGATCGGTGGCGTTCGGGTCCTGCACCGCGCCCGCCAGCGTGGCGGCCTGCGCCAGCGTCAGGTCGGCCGCGTGCACGCCGAAGAACCGCTTGGCGGCGGCTTCGACGCCGTACGCGCTCGCGCCGAAGTACGCGATGTTCAGGTACTTCTCGAGGATCTGGTCCTTGGTGTACTTCTGCTCGATCCCCATGGCGTAGCGCAGCTCGTTGAGCTTGCGCGTGTAGCTGGCCTCGACGGCCGCGTTCCGCTCCTCCTCGGTGTCGGCCGAGTTGAGCAGCACCTGCTTGACGTACTGCTGGGTGATGCTCGACCCGCCCTGGCTGGTGCGGCCCGTCTGCAGGTTGGTGGCCAGGGCGCGCAGCGTGCCCTCGATGTCGATCGCCCCGTGCTCGTAGAAGCGGTAGTCCTCGATGGCCACGATCGCGGTCCGCATCACCTCGGCGATCTCGTCGAGGCGGACGACCTCGCGGTACTCCTCGTAGAAGCGGGCGATCTCGTTGCCCTTGGCGTCCTGCACGATCGTGACCTCGGCCGGCGGTGGCTCGGCGAGGTCCACCGGCCTGAGGTTCACCTCGTCGGCCGCGGCCACGAACCCGGCCCCCATGCCCCCGACGGCCGGGATCACGATCCCGGCCACCAGGACACCCGCCCCTGCGGCGGCCGCGGCGAGCCGCAGCAACATGGTCCCCCGTCCGCGCATCAGAGCCTGCCGAGCCCGCGGGCCAGGACCGTCGCGGTCCGCGCGATCACCTTGTCGTCGACCGGCTGAGCGGCGTCCTTGCGGTTGGTGTAGATGGCGAGGATGATCGGCGCGCCGGACCGTCCGGACGGCCAGACGATCGCGATGTCGTTGGCCAGACCGCTTTCCCCGTTGGTGCCGGTCTTGTCGCCGATCGTCCATTTCTTCGGCAGCCCGGCGCGGATGCGCGCGTCGCCGGTCTCGTTCGCGATGAGCCAGCCGTTGAGCCGTGCGCGGTCCTTCGGGTGCAGCGCGTCGCCGTCGGCGAGCCTGCGCAGGTCACGGGCGGCGGCCGCGGGGGTGGTGGTGTCGCGCTTCTCCTTCGGCGTCCAGACGTTCAGCTCGATCTCCCAGCGGTCCAGCCGCGAGACCGGGTCCTTGAGCGTACGCAGGTACGTGGTCAGCCCGGCAGGACCGCCGATCTGCTTGAGCACCATGTTGCCCGCGGTGTTGTCGCTCTGCGTGATGGCCGCCTTGCAGAGCTGTGCGACCGTCAGCCCGTCCTTGACGTGCTTCTCCGTGGTCGGCGAGTGCGGCTTCAGCTCGGCCGCCGTCCACTTCACCCGCTTGCTCATCAGGCCGGGCGCGGAGGTGCGCGCCTTGTGCAGCGCGGCCCCGCACGCCAACGCCTTGAACGTCGACAGCAGCGGGAACCGCTCACCCGATCGGTAACCCACCGTCCTCCCCGTCGCCGTGTCGATCGCGTACGCCCCGATGCGCCCCTGGTAGGACGCCTCCAGCGCCCGCAGCTCCTTGCTCACCAACGCCTGCCCGGAAGGCTCCGCTGTGGCCGCCGCGGACGACGCGGTGGCCGGGCTCGCGGTCGCGGCCCCGCCCGCCAGCAGGGAGATCGTCAAAGCAGTCGCCTGCAGCGCGGCCGCAAGCCGCCGGGCACGAAGCTGTCGCATGCCATGTCCTTGCCGTCGTTCGATCAGATCAGAGGGCAGGAGCAAAGCAGACGCGAAAGCACCATGTCTAATAGCGATATCGCGAAAGCTTTCATATCGCTTTCCATATCTTTGCAGGTCAGAGTGGGTGATGGTGCTGAACGGAGGTCCGGTGGCGGGGGAGGTGCCCGGGTCGCGGGTGAGGGGACGGGTGGTGGGTGAGGGGTCCGGCGGTGGGTGGGTCTCGGGGGCAGGTCCGTGTCTCGGTAGGTGGGTGAGGTCCGGTGGTGGCTCGGGGTCTTGGAGGCGGGTTTGGGTGTCTCGGGGTGGCAGGTCCGGGTGTCGGTGGTGGGGTGAGGCCGGTGGTGGCGGGGGTGGTGGCGGGTCGGAGGGGCGGGGTCGGGTGCCGATGGTCCGGTGGGGGAGCCGAAGGTCGGACAGTGCAAGGGTGGGGGCGGATGGTGGAGTGTGCCGGGTGGTCGTGCGTGTCGCCGGACGCCACGGGATGGTGTCCGCTAGGTGTGCGTTCGGTCACGTCACGTGGCTGATCGCTTGGGTAGGGTCAAGGTATGCGTCCACTCAAGAGCCGGTATGTGCCCCTGGTCCTCGTCGCCTCGTGCGTGCTCGCCGCCGGTTGCAGCGACATCAACGAGACCATCGACAAGGCCCAGGCGTGCATCGAGGCGCCGAAGATCGTCTCTGAGCTGGCCGCCGAGCTCACCAAGCTGACCGACGACCCCAAGGCCATGGAGAAGGCGATCGACGACGCCGCGGCCAAGCTCAACGAGGTGGCCGACACTGCGGCCAACACCACGCTCAAGGAGGCGAGCGACAGCCTCGCCGCGACGCTGGCCGGCATCACGGTCGACGACGTCAACGACGCGGTCGACGCGGCGAAGAAGGTCGCCTCCGAAAGCGCCGATTACGTGGAACGGGTGGCCAAGGCCTGCAGCTGAGACACCGACAATCCCGGCTTCTCTAGGGGAAATGGGGACGAAATACCCTTTTTTCATGGAACCCGACCCGCGTTTCACCTTGGCCAATGAACGCACATTCCTCACCTGGCTGAGCACGGCGCTGGCGCTCAGCGCGGGTGGGGTGGCCATGGCGGCGGTGCCGGCCGACGTGTTCGTGCCGTGGATCCGTACGACGCTGGCCATCGTCCTCGTCACCCTGTCCGCGCTGGCGGCCGGCATGGCCTACCCGCGCTGGCGCAACATCCAGCGTGCGCTGCGCGACCAGGCGCCGCTTCCGCCGCCCGCGCTGGCGGCCGTCTTCGGTTACGGCGTCGCCGCCGTGGCCGTGGTCGCCCTCGTCCTGATCATTCTCTCGGCGCGGGCCTGACCGGCGAGGCCCGGCGTGGGGATGACCCCGGAAGAGGAGATCTGGGACCGGGGCCTGCAGAGCGAGCGCACCCGGCTGGCCTGGGTGCGCACGGCCGTGGCGCTGTCCACCGGCGGTCTCGGCGCGGCCGGCCTCGCATCGCGCAGCGGCCTGCCGGTGCCGGCGATCGCCGCGTTCGCGCTGGCCGCGCTCTGCGGCGGCGTGCTGCTGATCAGGACCAGACTGCGCTTCCGCCGGGTGCAGGCCGCCCTGCACCACGGCCGGCCCCTGCACTCCGGGGTGGACGCGCTCGCCGCCTGGCTCGGCACGCTCAGCGTGGTCGCGGGCGCTGTGATCTTCGTGTTCACCGTGAGGTGAGGCCGGGTTGCGGCAGGTCAGGAGGGAGGCGGACACTCGAAAGCAGGGGGTGACCTCATGAACGAAGAACTGAGGACCGTGCCTTTCGAGTGCCAGCGCTGCTGGTACGTCTGGGAGGAGGACTACGTCGTCAGGCACCAGGAGGATCAGCACGGCAACGCGGCCGAGATCTGGCTGCAGAACGGGCTGCCCGTCCCGCCGCCCTCGGCGGCCGCCGTCTGCCCGAAGTGCGGCTGCCAGAAGGCCAAGGTGTTCCCTGACGGCTACCTGACACGTCACCCGGAGCTGATCAAGCAGGCGGAGCCCGCACCCCCGGACGAGACGCCGCTGATCAGCCCGGTACGCCGGCCGCTGTACTGACGCCGGGTTCCGGCGCCGTGGTCGGCGCCGGAACCGGCCCGTTGAACCCCCTAGCTGAGGCTCTCCAGCCATGCCTGGTGCAGCCCGGCGAACCGGCCCGAGGCGGCGATGAGCTGGTCCGGCGGCCCGTCCTCGACGATGCGGCCGTGATCCATCACCAGCACCCGGTCCGCGATCTCCACGGTGGACAGCCGGTGCGCGATGATCAGCGCGGTGCGCTCGGCCAGGATCGTCCGCAGCGCCCGCTGCACCAGCCGCTCGCTCGGCACGTCGAGGCTGGAGGTGGCCTCGTCGAGGATGAGCACGGCGGGATCGGCGAGGAACGCCCGCGCGAACGCGACGAGCTGGCGCTGGCCCGCCGACATGCGGCCGCCGCGCTTGCCCACCTCGGTGTCGTAGCCGTCGGGCAGCGCCGAGATGAACTCGTGGGCGCCGATCGCCTTGGCGGCCTCGCGTACCTGGTGGTCGGTGGCGTCGGGGCGGCCGAACCTGATGTTGTCGGCGACCGTGCCCTCGAACAGGAAGTTCTCCTGCGTCACCATGACCACGGCCTGCCGCAGCGTGGCCTCGTCGAGCGAGCGGAGGTCCACGCCGTCGAGCAGGACGCGCCCCTCGGTCGGGTCGTAGAAGCGGGAGATCAGCTTGGCCAGCGTGGTCTTGCCCGCGCCGGTCGCGCCGACCAGCGCCACGCTCTGTCCTGCCGGGATGGTCAGGTCGAGGCGCGGCAGGATCGGCATCTCCTTGACGTAGGCGAACTCGACGCCGTCGAAGCGGACGTCGCCCTTGGCCCGGCCGCCCGGCAGCGCGGCGGGCTCGCGCGGCTCCGGCACGGAGGGCTCCTCCTCCAGCACGCCGGACAGCTTCTCCAGCGCCGCACCGGCCGACTGCAGCGTGTTGTAGAACTGGCTGATCTCCTGCATCGGCTCGTAGAACTGCCGCAGGTAGAGCATGAAACCGGCGAGCACGCCGACCTCCACCTCGCCGTGCAGGGCGAGGTAGCCGCCGTAGAGCAGCACCGCGCCGATCGTCATGTTGCCGATCAGCTTGATGCCGGTCATGAACGTCGCGCCGAGGATCATGCTGCGCGCGTTCGCCTCGCGGTAGTCCTCGTTGAGCTGCTCGAAGATTTCCTGGTTACGCGGCTCCCTGCGGAACGCCTGCACCGCGCGGATGCCGATCATCGACTCCACGAAGTGCACGATCACCAGGGCGACCGTCTCGCGGGTGCGCCGGTAGACGACCGCCGACTGCCGCTGGAACCACTTGGTGAACAGCAGCAGTAGCGGCAGCGGGATCAGCGCCACCAGACCGAGGTGGACGTCCAGCACCAGCAGCAGCACCGCCGTGCCGACCAGCGTCAGCACCGCCTTGACCAGCGCGTCGAAGCCCGACTGCACCAGCTCGGCGATGGCCTCGATGTCCGAGGTCAGCCGGGAGATCACCCGGCCTGAGGTGTACTGCTCGTGGAAGCTCAGCGACAGCCGCTGGAAGTGGTCGAACACCCTCCTGCGCAGCGTCAGCAGGATGTTCTGGCCGATCGCGCCCATCAGGCGCAGGAACGCCCGGCGGGTCAGCGCCTGGGTGACCGCGGCGGCCAGGATCACCGCGACCACGGTCACCAGCACCGTCGGGGCCTCGCCGCCGGTGATCGGCGGGATGCCCCGGTCGATGCCGATCGAGACCAGGAACGGGATCGACAGCCCGGCCGCGTTCGAGATCACGATGATCAGGACGAGCAGCGCGATCTTCTTGCGGTACGGCCTGAGCAGGTCGCCGAGCAGCCGCCGCGAGCGGGCCCGCAGCAGGACCGACACCTTCTCCGGCAGCTCGTCCTGGTCCTCGGACGCGACGCCGCGCCAGGAGGCGCTGGAGGCCTTCTTCTCGGGAGCCGTCGTGGTCATCGCAGCGCTCCTTCCGACGCGTCGTCGAAGTCGGCGTCCTGCGCCAGCAGCTCGCGGTACTCGGGCACCTCCGCCAGCAGCTCGCGGTGCTGGCCGACGTGGGTGATCGTGCCGTCGCGCAGCAGCGCGACCTTGTCGGCGAGCAGCACCGTCGAGGCGCGGTGCGCCACCACGATGCCGGTGGCGTCGCGCAGCACGTGGCGCAGCGCCTCCTCGACCAGGGCCTCGGTCTCGGCGTCGAGCGCGGACAGCGTGTCGTCGAGCACGAGGATGCGGGGCTTGCTGAGCACCGCCCTGGCCAGCGCGAGCCGCTGCCGCTGGCCGCCGGACAGCGACAGGCCCTGCTCGCCGATACGGGTGTCCAGGCCCCACGGCAGGTCGTAGACGAACATCGCCTGCGCGGTCTGGATGGCCTGCTCCAGCTCCTCCTCGGTGGCGTCGGACCGGCCGAGCATGAGGTTCTCGCGCACGCTCATCGAGAACAGCGTGGGCTCCTCGAACGCGGTGGCCACCACCTGGCGGAGCTGCTTCAGGTCGAGGTCGCGGATGTCCTGGCCGTCGATCGTGACCCGGCCCGATGTGGGGTCGAGCAGGCGGGGGACCAGCGCGGTGAGCGTGGTCTTGCCCGCGCCGGTCGCGCCGACGATGGCGACCGTCTCGCCGGGCTTCACCTCCAGCCAGACGTCGTGCAGCACCGGCTGCTCGGAGTCGGAGAAGCGGAAGCCCACGCCCTCGAAGCGCAGGTGGCCGCGGGGGTTCTCCAGCTTCTTCGTGCCGCTCTCGATGGCCGGGACGGTGTCCATGACCTCCATCACGCGGTCGGCGGAGGTCATCGCCTCCTGCGCCATGACCAGCAGGTAGCCGAGGCTCGCCACCGGCCAGACCAGCTGCAGCATCAGCGTCGTGAACGCGACCAGCGCGCCCAGCGTCAGCGCGCCGGAGCCGACGGCCAGCGCGCCCAGCAGCAGCACCAGCGCCAGCGTGATGTTGGGGACGATCTCCAGGAAGGAGAAAAACTTCGACGACAGGCGCACCTTGTCCATCGAGGAGTTGTAGACCTTGAGCGCGGCGTCGTCGTAGCGGTCGTAGACGTGGTGCCGGCGGCCGAACGCCTTGATCGTGCGGATGCCGATCGCCGACTCCTCGACGAACGTGGCGAGGTCACCCTGCTCGTCCTGGACCTGCCGGGAGATCTTGATGTAGCGCTTCTCGAAGCGCTGCGAGGTCCACACGATCGGCACGACCGAGGCCAGCACCAGCAGGCCGAGCGGCCAGTACTTGTTGAGCAGCAGGATCGTGACGGTGACGACCTGCAGCACGTTCATGACCAGGAACAACGCGCCGAACCCGAGGAAGCGGCGCATGGTCGACAGGTCGGTTGTGGCACGTGACAAAAGCTGGCCCGACTGCCAGTCGCCGTGGAAGGCCATGGGCAGCCGCTGCAGATGTGCGTACAGGTCGTTGCGGATGGCGGTCTCCAGGCCGAGCACCGGCTTGACCTGGATGTAGCGCCGGAAGAAGATCAGCAGCGCTTCGAGCGCGCCGACGCCGACCGCGAGCAGGCCCAGCGGGAGCAGCCCGTCGGAGTCGTGGTGGGCGATGGGCCCGTCGATGACCTTCTCGATGATGAGCGGAAAGATGATCACCATGGCGATGCCGACGAGAGCGGTCACCCAGATGGTGATCAGCCGTAAGACGTAGGGCCGTAGGTACGACCGCATGCGCCACAGGGAGTAGGCGCGGGATCGGGAGAGCCTGGAAGACGGCAGGGCAGGGCGAGGTTGGTGCGTATCGGGAGGCATCCCATCTAATCTAATACGTCGGATCAACCGATTTTCAGTGGCCTCCAGGTGGGTTTCCTGTACATGACGTGGGAAAACGTGAAAGGTCGTGCACTTTCGGCCGGTCCGTTAACCACGGTCGACGTCGGTGAAGGAGGGGGTCGATGATCGCGCAGAACGAGCTGCCATACCTGCGGCGCTGCGTCGAGCTGGCCCGTCAGGCGCTGGAGGAAGGCGACGAGCCGTTCGGCTCCGTCCTGGTTTCGGGCGACGGCAAGGTGCTCGCCGAAGATCACAACCGCGTCGCCTCCGGCGACCGCACGCGGCATCCCGAGTTCGCACTCGCCCGCTGGTCGGCCGAGAACCTCACGCCCACGGAACGTGCCAAGGCCACCGTCTACACCTCCGGCGAGCACTGCCCGATGTGCGCCGCCGCGCACGCCTGGGTCGGGCTCGGCCGCATCGTGTACGCCACATCCTCGGAACAGCTCGCCGCCTGGCTCGGCGAGCTGGGCGTGCCGCCACCACCCGTGCGCACGCTGCCGATCAACGAGGTCGCGCCCGGCGTGACCGTCGAAGGCCCGGTCCCCGAGCTGGCCGAGGAGGTGCACGAGCTGCACCGCCGGTTCCACGGCGGACGTCCGACACCCGTTTGACCTGGGGTTTGCTGGCAGCGTGGCACAGTCGGTCACATGGTCAACCGCCGCTCCATCAGGGCGAAGATGACGCTGGCGACCGTGGTGTCGTTCGGCGTCCTCCTGATGGGCGGAGCGGCCCTGATCTCGGTGACGTGGCCGACCAGGGCGCGAGCCGACCTGACGGAACAGGTGGCCACCGCCAGCCGGCACCTCACCACGATCATCGACAACCGGCGCTTCGACGACCCCATCCAGCCGCTGAACGGCATCGGCCTGCTGCAGGTCGTCACCTACGACGGCCGGGTGGTCGCCGCCAGCGCCGGGCTGGCCGGCCAGCCGCCGATCACGAACGCCCGGCCCACCGGCGGCGACTCCCAGGTGGAGACCCGCGTATGCCGGCCCGAGGGCTGCCTCATCGTGGTCGGCACCAGCAACCGCGCCACCGTCTACGGCCCCGTCGTCGCGTACGCGGCCGTCCGCGAGCCGTTCCTGCTGAACTCGCCGTACCTGCGCCTGGTGCTCTTCGCCTCGGCCGCGCTGCTGCTCGCGCTGATGGCGTGGGGCACCTGGTACGGCGTCGGCCGCGTGCTCGCCCCCGTCGAGGTGATCAGGAAGGGCCTGCAGCGGATCAACGCCGAGGACCTCAGCCGCCGCGTCGCCGTCCCCGACACCCAGGACGAGGTGGCCGAGCTCGCCCTCACCGTCAACGAGACCCTCGACCGGCTGGAAGACGCCGTCGACCGGCACCGGCGCTTCGTCTCCGACGCCTCCCACGAGCTGCGCACCCCCATCACCGGGCTCGTGGTCCGTCTGGAGGAAGGCCTGCACGACCGCAGCGAGGCCGACTGGCGGGCCGCGCTCGACGACGCGCGGCGGCTCGCCGACATCGTCGAGGACCTGCTGCTCATGGCCCGCCTCGACGCGGGCGCGCCGGTCAAGAAGAAACGCCTCGACCTCGACCGCCTCGTGGAAGATGAGGTGGCCCGCCGCCCCTCCCGGCTGCCCGTCACCGTACGCGCCGAGCCCGGCGTGTACGTCCGCGGCAACCGGCTCCGCCTCGCCCGCCTCCTCACCAACCTGCTCTCCAACGCCGACCGCTACGGGGACTCCAAGGTGGAGGTGCACGTGCGAAGCGACGGGGATCGGGCCGTGCTGGAGGTCGTCGACGATGGGCCCGGCATTCCCGAGGAGATGAGGGAGCGGGTGTTCGAGCGGTTCACCCGCCTCGACAAGACGCGGTCGCGGGACATCGGGGGGAGCGGGCTAGGGCTGCCGATCGCCAGGGACATCGCCAGGGAACACGGCGGGGACCTCACCATCGAAGGGCCGCAGACCCGCCTCGTCCTCCGCCTGCCCCGCGATTAGAGCTGCCGGTATCTTCACACGCTCGTCCACATCGGGCGTTCGTGCAGCGCCTCGAGCATGCGCAGCAACGGGTTGTACCTCGAATAGCGGCGGCCGGCCATGCGCATGAGCTCCTCGTAGCGGCGCAGCGCCCGGATCGGTATGTCGTCGCGCAGCCGGTCCCCTGTGGTCTCGTCCCAGCGGTCCCGGCACGCGAGTCCGGGCAGGACATCGAACAGTTCTGTCGTGTAGGTGCGGTCGTCGTGCTGGAGGAGCCCCATCGTGACCTCGAGCAGTTGCCGCATCCGTCACAGCCCGCCGGAGCCCGATGATCGCGTCCCTAGAATGAGCCATGCCCACTGAGCCTCTCTCCCGGAAACGGATCGTCGCCGCGGCCGTCGGGCTGATCGAGCGTGAGGGCGCGGACGCGGTCTCGATGAGGCGCATCGCGGCCGAGCTGGGCGTCGGCGTGATGTCGCTCTACAACCACGTCTCCAGCAAGGACGCGCTGCTCGACGGGGTGGCCGAGGCGGTGCTGAGCGAGATCGAGTTCACCGACGACCCGGGAGCGCCGTGGAGCGAGCGGGTGCGCGGCCAGGCGCGGGCGTTCCGGCAGATCGCGCATCACTACCCGCGCTGCACGATGCTCGTGGTCAGCAGGCAGCTGCGGTCGGCGGCCGGGCTGCTGCCGGTGGAGCGGGCGCTCGCGACGTTGCGCGAGGCCGGGTTCGACGGGCCAGGCGCGGTACGCGTGCTGCGCGTGTTCATCGCCTACATCGTGGGCTCGCTGCTGCGGGAGGTCGGGGTGACGCCGGCGTTCACGCCGGCGCAGACCAGGACGATCAGTGCGGACGGTGTGGATCCGGCGCTGTTCCCCGAGGTGACGTCGCTGGCTGGGCTCCTGGGGGAGTGCGATCACGAGGCGGAGTTCGAGTTCGGGCTCGACCTGCTGATCAGGGCGGTCGAAGAGATGGCGGGGAGGCGGGGGAGCGGAGCGGAGGAGGGCATCCGGTGAAGCGGCGCCGGATGCCCTCCGGAGCCTGCTAGTACCAGTTGTGTGCTCTGAAGTGTCCCCAGGCGCCGCAAGGCCTGCCGTACCTCCCCTTGATGTAGGCAAGGCCCCACCGGATCTGCGTCTCCGGGTTCGACTTCCAGTCGCGGCCGGCTCCGCGCATCTTGGTGGCCGGGAGGGCCTGCGGGATGCCGTACGCGCCGGATGACCGGTTGCGTGCCCGGTGGTTCCAGTTGCTCTCCCTGGTCCACAGGTTGTCGAGGCAGCGGAACTCGCGGAGGCTCCACGAGCGCTGGACGACGTGTCCCAGGGCGATCTTCTTGTTCCTGTTGGCCGGCCGGATGGCCGAGATCTTCGGCCGGGCCGATGTGGTCCAGGTCCTGACTTTGATCGGGTGCGTCTCGGCCGTGGCCTCGGTGACGCCCATGGCGGTGAATGCGCTGACAGAGATGATTGTGCCGGTGAGCACGCGTTTGCTGTCCAAATCGATCCTTGCTGCCGGGCCGCGTGCGGACGGGCGCGCTCGAGGCGCGCCCTGCCGGTCCGCGCCCGTGGCTCGGGCGCGGAGGGTCCGCGCGGCCCTCCGGGATCCTGCTACCGCCCGATCGCGCTGGGCGGCCCGGAGGGCACCGCGGCGTGTCCTTTAGCACGGTTTCTATTACGCACAGTCACCATCGGTCACTCACAGTGACACGCGAAGGGCGGGTGTTTGCGCGATCCTTGCGGATAAAAGGCCCCCTCGCTGGAGCGGGATTGCACGGTCCGCTCCGGAGCTGGGCGGGCCTTGGCGGAAAAAGCGCGCGAGCCTGGGGTTTGGGTCAGTACCAATGGTGGGACTGGAAGTGGCTCCAGGCCCGGCATGGCGTCTTGTAGCGCTGCTTGATGTAGCCGAGTCCCCAGCGGATCTGTGTGCGCGGGTTGGTGCGCCAGTCGCGCCCTGACGAGGCCATCTTGTGGCCGGGCAGCGCCTGCGGGATGCCGTAGGCGCCGGAGTAGCGGTTGCCCGCTCGGTGGTTCCAGCCGCTCTCCCGGGCCCAGAGCCTGACCAGGCACCTGAACTGGGCCGTGTCCCATCCGCGCTTGGCCACCATGGCCCGCGCGATGGACTTGTTCTTGCTGCTGGTCTGGGAGCTCTGCGCCTGTGCGGCCGAGGCGCCGCCGGCCGTCACGAGCGTGGCGGCCAGCACCAGTACGCCGGTACGGCGAAGCATGGGCATGCGGGTTCCCTTTCGAGGGGTTTCACGGACCGCGCCACAGTGCCCGAGCGATTTCCTTGACAGGGAATTGACCTTGTATACGAAGATCGTCAGTAAAGATCACGATATATACCGTCTTCTGGGGATTTGTCCGGAAAATGAGGACTGTGTCACAAATCTGGCCCTGACTCGTTCTGTAGGGTCGGATCATGAGCCTCAGTGACATCCCGCTGCGCACTCTCGACGACGCCCCCACCACGCTCGGCGCCCTCACCTCCGGCGGTCCCGCCCTGATCGTGAACGTGGCCTCGCGCTGCGGCCTGACCCCGCAGTACGCCGCTCTCGTCGAGCTCCAGCGCCGCTACGGCCCCCGCGGCTTCACCGTCGTCGGCATGCCCTGCAACCAGTTCGCCGGCCAGGAGCCCGGCACCGCCGAGGAGATCAAGGAGTTCTGCGCCACCACGTACGGCGTGGACTTCCCGCTCCTTGCGAAGGCCGACGTCAACGGCCCCGGCCGCCACCCCCTGTACGCCGAGCTGACCCAGGCCCCCGACGAGCAGGGCGAGGCCGGCGACGTGCAGTGGAACTTCGAGAAGTTCCTGGTGGACCGCGAGGGCAAGGTCGTGGCCCGCTTCCGCCCGCGCACCACACCCGACGACCCGGCGGTCATCGCCGCGATCGAGAAGCTCCTGTGAGCAAGCGGTCGCCAAGCGTTACGAAGTCATGACGCTAGGCGTGCCGGCCGGCGGGTAATCAACCCCGTTGTCTCAGGTCGGCCCGCAGGGAGCGTGATGACGATCAATACGTACGCCGGTAACCCGTACGCGGGATCGCCCTTCACCTACGCCGCCGAGCCCGCCGTGTCGCCGTATGCGATCGTCGAGCTCATGCCCGGTGTGCGCAACCTGTGCGAGTACGCCCGCGTGGCCCCGGGCGACCGGGTGCTGCTGCTCATGGAACACACCGTGGACCCGGTGGTCGTGCAGGCGATCGCCGCGGCGGCGGCGCTGCGCGACGCGGACGTGCGCATCCTGTCGGTGCCGCCGTTCAGCGCGGGCGGCTGGGACCGCGAGGCGCCGCTGCAGATCGAGACCGCCGCCTTCCACGAGGCCGACGTGGTGATCAGCGGCACCTGGTGGGGCGAGGTGCACACGGCGCCGCTGTTCTTCGACCAGATCAGGGCGCGCTCGGCCCGGTTCGTGTCGCTGCACATGACCGCGACGGCCGGCGCGCTGCTGACCGGTGCCCGGCTGCCCGTCGAGGTCTTCTACGCGCTGGTGGCCAGGGCGCTGCGGCAGCTCTCCACGGCCTCGACGATCAGGGTGACCTCCGCGCGCGGCACCGACCTGACGTTCGGCGGTTTCACGTTCGAAGACCCGGGGCCCGGCGGGCTGCGGCCAGGCGACTGGCGGCCGTTCCCGTACGGGGGCGTCAACTTCTGGCCGACCGAGACCGAGGGCGTGCTGGTCGTCGAGGACTCCACGGTCACCGGCGTCCCCGAGGAGCCGCTGCGCATCACGCTCGAAGGCAACCTCGTCCGCAAGATCGAGGGCGGGGCGGCCGCCGCGCAGCTGCGCAGGTACGCCCCCGAGGGCTTCTACATGCGACATGCGCTGTTCGGGCTCAACCCGAAGGTGCGGCTTTCCGGCGGCACCCAGTTCGAACGGGAGAAGCACGCCGGGGCCTTCTACTGCGGGCTCGACGGGCTCACCGGCGGCGTGCCGGTGACCTCGGGGCCCGGCTTCGCCCACTGCGACTGCCAGGTGGACCGGCCGACCGTGGTGGTGGACGGCGAGCTGTTCGTCGAGCACGGGCGGCTGCTGATGCTGGACGAGCCGGAGATCAAGCAGGTGGCCGCCAGGTTCGGCCCGCCCGAGGTGATCCTTGACGACAACCCGGTCCTGGTGCTGCCCCGCCGCTACACGGGCGGCGCCGCGTAACGAGAGCCGCCCGTCCGGCTCCCACGCCACGTGACAACGGCCGGCCGCGCAGGCTCAGACACCGCGCGAGAACGGCTCGTCGCGCAGGGCTCCGGCGTCGCGCGAACGGGCTCAGCGGCGCGGGCCGCAGCTGCCCCGGACGATCAGCTCCGTGGGCAGCACCACCGAGCGCTGCCGCCGCCCGCCCGAGCGCAGCACCAGCTCGGCCGCCCGATAGCCCATGTCGCGTCCCGGCTGCGCGACCACGGTCAGCGGCGGCGAGCACAGCTCGGCCCAGGGCACGTCGTCGTACATGATGAGCGAGACGTCCTTCGGCACCCGCAGGTCCAGCTCCCTGGCCGCGAGCACGGCCGCCTCGCCGAGCACGTTCCCGCCCGCCACCACCGCCGTCAGGTCGGGGCGGCTCTGGAACAGCCCGGAGGCGGCGGCGTAGGCGGAGTCGCGGCTGCCGGTGCCGAACACGATCAGCTCCTCGTCCACCGGCTCGCCCACCGCCTCCCGGAAGGCCGCCGCCCGCCGGTCGTGTCCGGGGCCGCCGATGAAGGCGATGCGCCGGTGGCCGAGCCCGCGCAGGTAGCGCACCGCCGTACGGATGCCGCCCCGGTCGTCGGCCACCACGGACGGCACGTCCAGCGGCTTCGAACGGGCGGGAGCGGGCGCGGCGCCGTCGAGCAGCAGCAGGTCGTTGACGGCGCTGACCGCGGGATCCTCCTCCGCGGGCGGCGCGGCGGGCAGCCGGTCGGCGAAGACCACCGTCATGCCGGCGCGGATCGCCGGCGCCCAGCTCTCCTCGTCGCCGGACGGCACCGCGATGAGCCGGTCGACGCTCTGCTCCAGCAGCATGCCGATCAGCTCGGACTCCTGCTCGGGGTCGCCTCCCGTGGAGCCGATCACCACCGGCTCGCCGGCCGAGCGGGCGCAGGCGAGCACGCCCTCGGCGAGCTGCGCGTGGAAGGTGTCGGTCAGGTCGGGGACGAGCAGGCCCATGCCGCCGGTGCGGCGCTGGCGCAGGTTCCTGCCGAGCGCGCTGGGGCGGTAGTCGAGCTGCGCGGCGACGGCCAGGACGCGCTCGCGGGTCTGCGGACTGGCCGAGCCTCCCGACAGCACCCGGGAGACGGTGGCGACGCCCACCCCGGCCGCCTCCGCCACATCTTTGATCGTCGCCCGCTTTGCCATGGAAACGATTCCATCATGGTTTCCGGTAAACGGAAAGTCTTAGAGGTGACAAAGGCTGGTCATGCCGTAACCCTTGACACTCATGTCCGTTTCGGGTGAGATGCTTGAAAACGTATCCACGCGAGTGGGAAACGGGACCAACATCCGGGCTGCCGCCCTGGAGCGCGAAGGAATGTCATGGCATCCATCGTTCTGACGAACGTCGACAAGGTCTACGCCGGTGGCGTCAAGGCCGTGAACGGACTCAACCTTGAAATCAAGGACGGCGAGTTCATGGTGCTCGTCGGCCCGTCCGGTTGCGGTAAGTCGACCGCGCTCCGGATGATCGCGGGTCTGGAGGACATCAGCGCCGGTGAGATCGCCATCGGCGGCAAGGTGGTCAACCACCTCCCGCCGAAGGACCGCGACATCGCGATGGTCTTCCAGAACTACGCGCTGTACCCGCACATGACGGTCGAGGAGAACCTCGCCTTCGGCCTCAAGCTCCGCAAGATGCCCAAGCCGGAGATCCAGAAGCGGGTCAACGAGGCCGCCAAGATGCTCGGCCTGGAGACCTACCTCAAGCGCAAGCCGGCCGCCCTCTCCGGTGGTCAGCGTCAGCGTGTCGCCATGGGCCGCGCCATCGTGCGTGAGCCGCAGGCGTTCCTCATGGACGAGCCGCTGTCCAACCTGGACGCCAAGCTCCGTGTCTCCATGCGCGCCTCGCTCAACCAGATGCACGAGCGCCTCGGCGTCACCACCGTCTACGTCACGCACGACCAGGTCGAGGCCATGACCCTCGGCGACCGCGTCTGCGTGCTCCGCGACGGCATCCTCCAGCAGGTCGACACCCCGCAGAACCTGTTCGACAAGCCCGTCAACCTCTTCGTGGCCGGCTTCATGGGCTCGCCCGCGATGAACTTCGTCACCGCCGAGCTGGTCCGCGACGACGGCCCCGCGGTGGCCTTCGCCGACATCAAGCTGCCGATCCCCGAGTCGACCTTCACCGAGAAGCCGGGCCTCGACCAGTACATCGGCAAGAAGATCATCCTGGGCATCCGCCCCTCCGACTTCGAGGACGCCGCCTCCGCCGGCAACCACGCCAACGGCTGGGCCACGCTGCCCGTCAAGGCGGAGGTCACCGAGGAGCTGGGCTCCGAGATCAACGTCCTGTTCCTGATCGACGCCCCGCCGGTCGAGCACAAGGACACCGTGGCCGCCGCCGACGCCGGTGACGACGACGACGCCTCGCTGCCGCTGTCGGGCGACAAGTCCCTGTGGACCGCCCGCGTCAACGCCCGCAGCCACGTGCGCCCCGGCCAGCAGATCGACCTGGTCGTCGACACGCACAACATGCACTTCTTCGACGCGTCCTCGGGTCTGGCCATCGGTCACGAGGCCAACCGCTGAGGCACCGGCCACCCATTCCCGGTCGCGAGTAGACGCGCGCGACCGTCCGGGCCCCCACCGCGACCCCCTCCCGCGGCGGGGGCCCCTTCTCCTTCAGGGGCCCCGGGCTCTGGGGGAGCCTCAGGCGTGTTCCCGCGGCCCTCAGCGGCCGATCCGCTGCGACACCTTCTCCTGCACGCTGCGCGGCACCAGCCGCCCGACCGCCACGATCGTCTTGTACCGCAGGTCGGGGATCGACACCCGCTTGCCGAGCGCGAGGTCCCGCATCGCGGCGCGCACCACGTCGTCCGCCTTGAGCCACAGGAAGCCCGGGATCGACGAGGTGTCCATCGAGGCGCGCTGGTGGAACTCGGTCCTGACGAAACCGGGGCACAACGCCATGATCTTGATGCGCGGGTTGCCCACCTCGGCGGCGGCCGACTGGCTGAAGTTCACCACCCACGCCTTCGAGGCGCTGTAGGTGCCCCGCGTGAAGAACGCCGCCACCGACGCCACGTTCACGATCGCGCCGCGGTCGCGCTCACGCATCCCGGGCAGCGCCGCCAGCGTCAGCCGCAGCACCGCCTCGCAGTGCACCTTGAGCATGCGCACCTCGCGCTCGACGGGAACGTCGGGGAAATGGCCCGCGTTGCCGAACCCGGCGTTGTTGATCAATAGATCGACGCCCTCGCGCACGCGTGACTCCACCTTCGCCAGCCCCTCCTCGGTGGCCAGGTCGGCGGGCAGCACCTCGACGGGGACGCCGTATCTCAGCTTGAGCTGGTCGGCGGTGCGGGCAAGACGGAGCTCGTCCCGCGCCACGAGGACGAGCGAAAACGCGTCGGCGGCCAGGCGCCGGGCGAAAGCGGCGCCGATTCCAGAGGTGGCGCCGGTGATCAGTGCGGTAGGCATGTCTGAACCCTAACGTTCACGGCACCCCCGCCGTATCGGCCCGCGCGGCGGCGAGCTCTGCGCGCTCAGCCCGCGGGGTCCGGTTCATCGCGCCGTTCCCGCCTGACGCGTTCGATCAGCGACTCGACCTGGTCGTTCAGCTTCGCGCCGCGGGCCCAGCCGGCGTAGGCGGTGAGGAAGACCACCACCTCGCGCAGCTCCGCCTCGTTCAGCTCTCCGGCGCGCAGTGCCACATCGAGCTGGACGTCGAGCAGGTCGTGCAGGCCCTGGCCGACGAGCAATCCGAACAGGAGCAGCCGGCGCTCCCTGACCGACAGCACCGGACGTGACCAGACCTCGGCGAACAACCGCTCGGCCGTCATGCCGAAGGAGTCGACGGTCTCCATGGCGGGTTCTGTCATTGCGCACTCCGCGGGTGTCGGAAGGGATCCTCATATCTTTCGCTACTTCCCGAGATGAACCAATGGAAGGTTGCATGAACGTTGGAACCCAGCGTTGCGAACCCGACCCCGGACCTCGGATGCCGTATTTCAAGTAAAGCCAACATGCGGCCAAGATTTGGTCAAGATTTTCTGTGGGTGATCGGGCTCCGAACACAGGAAAACGGGCACAACTTCTGCGGTGATCCGGCAATCGGAGGTAAGCCCTGGTGAAGACGGCACGGGCCGCGCTCGCGCGTGCCAGGCGCGGGTTCCTGCACGCTGCTCGGGGCGGCGTCGAGACGTATCTTCCCGGTGACGTCACGACCCGGTTCCACGACGTGTGGGGACAGGACCACGTCGTCGAGCGCGTACGCGAGGACATCGCCCTCTTCCAACGGCCCGAGGAGATCGAGCGGCGCGGCGGGCGCGCGCCCGGGGGCCTGCTGCTGTGGGGGCCGCCCGGCACCGGCAAGTCGCTGATCGCCGAGGCCGTGGCGGGGGAGACCGGCAGGCCGTACGTGCGGGTGGACTCGGCCGCGCTGACCGGCGTGCTCCAGGTGAGAGCGCTGTTCCGGAGGGTGCGCAGGCTCGCGGCGCGCCATGGCGGCGTCGTCGTCTTCTTCGACGGGGCGGACGCGCTCGGCGGCTCCGGCGTCCTGCGATCCCTCATCACCGAGCTGACCCGGCTCAACAGGCCGGCCCGCCCGCTGCCCGGCCTGCGTCCCGCGGTCCGCGCCTTCGTGATCATGACCGCCGGCCGGCCCGGCGCGCTCGACGAGGCGCTGCTGCGCCACGGCCGTATCGACCGCGTCTACGAGGTCGGCCGTCCGTCCCGGGCCGGGCGCGAGCGCATGATCCAGGGACACCTGGGCAAGGTGGCGCACCAGCTGACCGCCGAGCAGATCGGCAGGCTCGCCGCCGTCACCCCGCACGCCACCGGCGCCGACATCGAGGACCTGGTCAACGAGTCGCTCATCGCCGCCATCAGGGCCGGCAGGGAGGTCATCACCTGGCCCGACGTGCTGCGCGCCAGACGGCTCAAGCGGTTCGGGCCGGTCGGGGAGATCGAACCCGCCGAGCGGCACGCCCTGGCCGTGCACGAGGCCTGCCACGCCGTCGTCGCGTACGTGACCCGCCCCCACCGCGATCTCGACATGGTCACCGTCGAGAGCGGCGCCTGCCACCTGGGTCCGGCCGGCGCGGAGGACGCCCGATGGCGGTCGGAATGCGAGGCGGACATCATGGTCGCCCTCGCCGCGGTGGCCGGCGAGCGCATGCTCTTCGGCGGCGACAGCTCCGCCCGCCTCTCCGCTGACCTGCACGCCGCCGCGTACCTGATGGCCTCCATGGAGTCGCGCTGGGGGATGGGCGCCGGCCTCGCCTCCCTGCCCGCGCTCCAGGAGCTGGAGATCGGGCCCGCGCCCGACGCGCTCGGCGAGCGCGTCGAGGCCGGCCTCGCCCGGCTGCTCGAACGTACCGAGGAGCTGCTGCGCGAGCATCGCCGCGAGGTGCTGTGCCTGGCGCACGCGCTGGAGGCGCACGGGACGCTCGACGGTGACGACGCCGTCGCGGTCATCCGCGCCGAGCGGGGTCCGCTGATCGACGGCACCGGGTACGCCTCCGACGCGTTCTACCAGGCGCTGGAGGCCTACCACCGGGACGCCGTGAAGGCGCACTGGGAGCACCGCCCGATCGGCGGGGACCTGCCGGCGCCGCCCGCACCCGCCCCGCGGCCCGGGGCGCCGCGCGAGCGGCCGCAGTTCGTGCCCTGGGCCGCCGCGTCCCCGCCCCCGCAGCCGTCCGCTCGGCCACATGAGCAGCCGGCGGCTCCCGCGCCGCCGGCGTGGCGGCGGACGGCCGGTCGGGTCTGGACGGTCGTCGCGAGCGCGCTCGTGCTCGTGCTGGTGTCCCTGCTCACCGCGCTGGCCGTCACGAACACGCTGTCCGGTGCCGGCGGCACCGCCGAGGCGGGCGGCGCGACGGGCATCACGATCGTCGGGGCGGGCGGCGACGCGGCGGCCGAGCCCGGCGTCCCGTCGGCGGGGCTGCTGTTCGTGCTGTTCGTGGCGATCGTGGCGGTGATCGTCGGGGCCGGGCTCGCGTACGCGGCGGTCAGGCGCATGCGTACGGCGCAGCTCACCGCGGAACGCGAACGCGACCGGGCGCACGCCCGCGCCCAGTTCCTGGCCGCCACGCTGGACCCGGCCACGGCCATGCGGCTGCTCGGCTACGACGGCACGGGACGTACCTGAACCACCGGCCCCGCCATCAGGCCCCGAACCGTAACGCGAGGTCAGCGCTCGGCGACCACGATCATGCGGCGGCTGTCCATCGTGAGCGGCCCGCCGTCCGCGCCGAAGCCCCGCACGGCCGCGAACCCGGCGTCGAGCAGCCGGTCGCGCAGCTCGGGGAAGGTGAACATGCGCACGGAGTACGGCACGCGCCGGACCCGTCCGTCGCGGACGACCGTCCGCTCGACCACGTTCCTCCCGGCCAGCAGGTCGAGCCGGTGGCGGTCGACGAGCAGGTCGCCGTCGCGCTCGACCACCGTGGCCGCCTGGTAGGTGCGGACGACGGCGGCGTAGTTGTTGAGGTCGAGCGCGAGCCTGCCGCCCGGCCGGAGCGCCGCCGCGGCCTGGGCGAGCACGCGCCGGTCGTCGGCGTCGTCGAAGTAGCCGAACGCGGTGAACCAGCTGAGGACGCGGTCGAAGCGGCCCGTCCACGGCAGCCGCCGCATGTCGCCGTGCACGTAGTCGACGGTGACGCCGAGCTCGCCTGCCGTCGTGCGGGCGCGTTCGAGGAAGACCGGAGAGGAGTCCAGGCCGGTGACGCGGCAGCCGCGCGCGGCGAGCCTGTTCGCGATCCGCCCGTGTCCGCAGGCGAGGTCCAGCACCTCCATGCCGGGCTCCAGGCCGAGCAGCCGCCAGATCAGGTCGGCCTCCGCGTCGGCGCGGGCGTCGAGGTGATCGGCGAAGAAGTAGAGGTAGTCGTCTCCGAAGAGACCTTCGGCGTCGAACACAGGCTCTGCCATGGCGCTCCGTTCTGCCCGTCTTCCGGCTGATCCGTAACTGATCTGTACGGGTCCATGGTGGGATGGCCGCCGCACCGGGTACCACCCTGCCAGGAGTACGCGCACGCGAGCGGTCGCATCCCCCACGACGGCCCGGACAGCCGTGGGGGAGCCCGATGGACGTGTCAGCAGCGGTGTGGTGGCTGACGATCCTGGGGATCGTCGCGCTGCTGGCGTTCGACTTCTTCTTCCACGTCCGCAAGGCGCACGTGCCCACCCTGCGCGAGGCGACCGCCTGGTCCGCCCTGTACGTCGGCATCGCGCTGCTGTTCGGCCTCGGCGTGTGGTGGTTCGGCGGCTCGGAGCCCGGCGCGGAGTACTTCGCCGGTTACGTGACGGAGAAGGCGCTGTCGGTGGACAACCTGTTCGTCTTCCTCGTCATCATGAGCAGCTTCAAGGTGCCGCGCGCCGACCAGCAGAAGGCGCTGCTGTTCGGCATCGTCTTCTCGCTGCTCGCGCGCAGCGCGTTCATCCTGCTGGGGGCCGCGCTGATCAACCTGTTCTCCTGGGTGTTCTACGTGTTCGGCCTCGTGCTGCTGCTCACGGCGGGCAACCTGCTCAAGCCGGAGGGGGAGGAGAGCCACTCACCGGACAACCTCATGGTGCGCACGGCCCGCAGGCTCGTGCGGACGAGCGAGGAGTACGACGGCGACCGGCTGTTCACCACGCGGAACGGGCGGCGCGAGATGACCCCGATGCTCCTCGTCATGATCGCCCTCGGCGGCACCGACATCCTCTTCGCGCTCGACTCCATCCCCGCGATCTTCGGCCTCACCCAGAACGTCTACATCGTCTTCACCGCGACCGCGTTCTCCCTGCTGGGCCTGCGCCAGCTCTACTTCCTCATCGACGGCCTGCTCGACCGCCTCATCTACCTCACCTACGGCCTGGCCGTCATCCTCGGCTTCATCGGCGTCAAGCTGATCCTGCACGCGCTGCACGAGAACAACGTGCCGTTCATCAACGACGGCGAGCCGGTGAAGGTCGTCGAGATCAGCACCGGGCTGTCCCTCTGCGTGATCATCGGCGTGCTGGCGATCACGGTGATCGCCTCGCTGCTCAGCCCCCGCGGGCGCTCCCGCAACACGGTGTCGCGGGTGCGCCGGCACGCTCAGCAGTACCTGGACGTCGAGCGCGACCCGCAGGTACGCGAGGAGATCTACCGGCGGCTGCTCGATGAGGAGGCCCGGCTGCGCGAGCTGCCGGTCAGGGACCTCGACCTCGTCGACGACCGGCTCATCCACCTGGTGCGCCGCGCCCACGAGGAGCACGACAGAGCGTGACCGGCGCCTGAACGGGGCTCAGATGCGGATGCCGAGCCGGGCGATCGGCTCGACCAGTTCCTCCTCCTCGTACGCGAAGTGCGACGACAGCACCTGCACCAGCCGGTCCACCCCGGCCCGCACCTGCTCGATCGCCGCCGGATCCGCCAGCAGCGCCACGCACGCGGCGTCGAGGTCGCCGAGCATCTCGGCGATCACCTCGTGCTCCTGCTCCAGCTTCTTGATCACCGGTGCGAGCGTCGAGTCGCGCTCCAGGATCGCCGGGAACAGCGACTCGTCCTCGATCGTGTGGTGCACGGTCAGCAGCCGGTTGAAGGTGGCGCAGAACGTGCCCAGCGTCCAGTGGTTCTGCCGCACGCTCAGCCGGTTGATCGCCGAGCGCAGCGCGCCCGCGTCCGCCTGGCCCGCGGCCACCTGCTCCACCGCGTCCTGGACCTGCCGCAGCTCCTGCCGGTAGCCGTTGTGGACCTGCACGAGATGCTGACCCATGCGCAGCTGCTCGGGTGTGAGCGCGGCCGGGTCCTGCTTGGGCATGCGCGGGCGGCCGTCCTCGTCGAGGTCGGCCCAGGCGGGCGGGGGAGCGGAGAGCGTGACGGGGGCCTCGGCCGGCTCCTCCGGCTCGCCGCGCTCCTTGGTGACGGCCTCGCGGACGGCCGGCGCCACCTCTTCGGCGAACGTGCGCAGGTCCCGCTCGGCGTCCTCGCCGGGCGCCAGCACGAACCCGGTCATCCCCGTCTCGAAGACCAGCTCCGCGAGCTGCTCCGCCCACAGCGAGGCGGGGCCCTCCAGGAACCCGCGGCCGGGCAGCGGCGAGAACACGCCGCCCACGTTGTAGACCTTGCGGATGCCGGCCGGGTCGCGCCCCGCGTCCTCGGCCGCCGCGTCCAGCACCTTCGCCTGCCTGGCCGCCGCCTCGGGCGGGCTGTGGAAGGACGAGGTGATCCAGCCGTCGCCCATCCGCCCGGCCAGCTCCAGCATCCTGCGCTTCATCGCGCCGATCCAGATGCCGATCGGGTGCGCGGGGAACGGCCCCGGCTTGGCCCCGCGCAGCCGGTGATGCGTGCCCTCGAACGTCACGGGCGCCCCCGGCGTCCACAGCGCCCGCAGCACGGTGACGGCCTCGGCCAGCGCCTCGATCGACTCGCCGGGAGACAGCCGCCGCCCGCCCATCGCGGCGATCGCGTCCCGGAACGCTCCCGCGCCCAGCCCCAGCTCCACCCGGCCGCCGCTGAGCAGGTCGAGCGAGGCGGCCGCGCGAGCCAGCACGGCGGGCGGCCGCAGCGGCACGTTCAGGACGTCGGGGACCAGCCGGATCCGCTCCGTACGCGCCGCCATCACCGACAGCAGCGTCCAGGTGTCCAGGAACCCCTCCTGGTACGGATGATCCTGGACCCCCACCAGGTCCAGGCCGAGCCGGTCGGCCAGCGTCACGTGGCGTAGCAGCCGCGCGCGCCCCTCGGCCTCCGGCGACAGGAACGCGCCGAACCACAGATCGTGCATGTCGAAATCCCCCCGAGACGATGTTCGCACGCCGCCGTGAACCGCTCTCCGCTGCCCTCCGTCTTGAGGGTGTGCTGGGATTTCGCGCGCCGCTCGCCGCCGTCCTGCTCCTGACCTGCGCCGCCTGCGGCGGCGAGGTGGAGTGCACGGCGATCGGCACCCCGGTGGGGGTGGGCGTCACCGTGCGCGCGCCGCTCGCCGCCCGTGCGCAGGAGGCCGAGGTGGAGATCTGCTGGGACGGCTCCTGCCGGCGCGCCCGCATCGAGCTGCTGGCCGGCACGCGGGCGAGCGGCCAGGACTGCTCGGGCGGCACGTGCGCGGCGACGGCCGTGCCGACCGGCGACAAGCACGGCTTCGCCGGTGTCGCCGGGCTGCCCGCGCGGCCGGTGGAGATCCGGCTCACGCTGCGGGGCGAGGGATCGCGGCCGCTGCTCGAAGGTAAGGTGCGGGCCACCCCCAAGGAGCGCTATCCCCATGGTCCCCGGTGCGGCGCGGGTGGCCCTAACACCACTGTTACGGTCGGGGCAGATGGGAACGTGCAGGCGGAATCCTGATTAACACGGCGTTCACACTCGAGCAAAAACCGGGAAACGGCTGTCCGTAAGACTCGGCGTGGCTTGAGAAGAACCCCGAAAGGACCGCCGTGAGCTACAAGGCTGAGTACATCTGGATCGACGGCACCGAGCCGACGGCTCTGCTGCGCTCGAAGACGAAGATCCTGGCTGACGGCGCCGAGCCGCCGGTCTGGGGGTTCGACGGTTCCAGCACCAACCAGGCCGAGGGCCACTCCTCCGACCGCGTGCTGCGTCCCGTGTTCGTCTGCCCCGACCCCATCCGCGGCGGCGACAACAAGCTCGTGCTGTGCGAGGTCGAGGAGATCGACGGCGCGCCGCACACCAGCAACACCCGCGCTCTGCTGCGCCCGATCGCCGAGCAGTACGCCGCCCACGAGCCCTGGTTCGGCATCGAGCAGGAGTACACCTTCTTCAAGGGCAGCCGCCCGCTCGGCTTCCCCGAGGGCGGCTTCCCCGCCCCGCAGGGCCACTACTACTGCGGCGTCGGCGCCGAGGCCGTGTTCGGCCGGGAGATCGTCGAGCTGCACCTCGACCGCTGCCTCGCCGCCGGCCTGAAGATCTCCGGCATCAACGCCGAGGTCATGCCCGGCCAGTGGGAGTTCCAGGTCGGCCCGGCCGGTCCGATCGAGGTCGCCGACCACCTGTGGGTCGCCCGCTACCTGCTCTACCGGACCGCCGAGGAGTTCGGCGTCGAGGCCACCCTCGACCCCAAGCCCGCCCGCGGCGACTGGAACGGCGCCGGCGCGCACACCAACTTCTCCACCAAGGCGATGCGCGAGGGCTACGACGCCATCATCACCGCCTGCGAGGCGCTCGGTGAGGGCGACAAGCCGATGGAGCACGTCTCCCAGTACGGCGCCGACATCGAGCTGCGCCTGACCGGCCACCACGAGACCGCCCCGTGGAACAAGTACTCCTACGGCGTGTCCGACCGCGGCGCCTCCGTGCGCATCCCGTGGCAGGTCGAGGTGGAGAAGAAGGGCTACATCGAGGACCGGCGCCCCAACGCCAACGTCGACCCGTACGTCGTCACCCGCCTGCTGGTGAACACCTGCTGCGCCGCCCTGGAGAAGGCCGGCCAGGTCTGACCCGCGACGCTTTCCCGGCGGGCCCCGCTTCGTGCGAGAGCGGGGCCCGCCGGCGCGTTTCAGTCCAGGCGGAAGTCCAGGTCGGGGACGATGTCGGCGACGTCCATCTGCGCCTTCTGCAGCCGGCCCGAGTGGTCCCAGTTCATCGCCTGCCAGCGGGTGAACTGGTCGAGCACCCACATGCCCGACTGGCGGCTGCCGTTGCCCGACTTGCCGTTGCCGCCGAACGGCAGGTGCGCCTCCGCGCCCGAGGTCGAGTTGTTGACGCTGACCATGCCCGCCGAGATGCCCTCGCGGAAGCGGAAGGCGTTCTTGGCGTCGGTCGTGTAGATCGAGCTCGACAGGCCGTAGCCGGGCAGGTTGGCCAGCTCGATCGCCTCGTCCAGGGTCGAGAACGTCGTCACCCCGACGATCGGGCCGAACGTCTCCTCCATGAACAGCCGGTCACCCGGCCGCACGCCGTCCACCACCACCGGGTGGTAGTAGAGCCCGTCGGCGCCGTCGAAGCCGCCGCGCGGGTTGTCCTTCGTGATGCGGCCCTTCGCGGCCGTCGCCACGCGGTGGTGCGGCTCGATCCAGGTCAGGTACTCCTCGTAGCGGTCGGCGAACTTCTGGTCGAGCAGCGGGCCGGCCAGCACGTCCTCGCGCGGGTCGCCGATGCGGGCGGCGTCCACCGCGCGCACGAACCGCTCGAGGAAGTCGTCGTGGACGCTCTCGTGCACGATCACCGTGCCGAGGCTCGTGCAGCGCTGGCCCGCCGTGCCGAACCCCGAGAACAGCGCTCCCTCCACGGCCAGGTCGAGATCCGCGTCCGGCATGATCACCATCGGGTTCTTACCGCCCAGCTCCAGGCAGGGCGACTGCAGGTGGCGACCGGCCAGCTCGCCGATCTTCCTGCCGACCGCGCTCGAGCCGGTGAAGCCCACCTTCTGCACGCTGCCCGCCTCCAGGGCCAGCTCCAGGCCCCGGAACGTCTCCGCGCCGTCGGCGAACACGATGTTCAGCACGCCGTCGGGCAGCCCCGCCGCCACGAACAGCCGGTACATCGCGTGGGCCGAGGCCGCTGCGTACTCGGCGGGCTTCCACACCACCGCGTTGCCGCACAGCAGCGCCGGCACCAGGTACCACGACGGGACCGCCACGGGGAAGTTGCCCGCCGTCACCACCGCGGCCACGCCGACCGGCGTGCGGAAGGTGAACAGGTTCTTGTCCGGCATCTCCGACGGGACCGTCTGCCCGTACAGCCTGCGGCCCTCGCCCAGGAAGAAGTCGCAGGTGTCGATGATCTCCCTGACCTCGCCGAGCGCCTCACCGTACGGCTTGCCGATCTCCTCGGTCACCAGCGCGGCCAGGCGCTCGGCGTTCGCCTCGACCAGGCGCCCGATCGAGGCGATCACCCGGCCGCGCACCGGCGCCGGCACCTTGGCCCACTCGCGCTGGGCCTCCTTGGCCGTACGGCAGGCGGCGGCGAACGTCTCGGCGTCCGCCAGCCCGACCCGGGCCACGATCTCGCCGGTGCGGGCGGGGTTGACGGAGTCGTACGTGGACGCGGCCTCCGCGTCCTTGCCACCCACGATGGAAACGATCTGACGGCTCACCGCTGCCCTCCTCATAGTTCCTGCGGCTAGACAATCATCTCGCCGCAAAAATCCCAAGGCGGGCCGGGTGGGCGCGCCCTTTTCCGGGGCGTCCCGTTCCCGGGGTGCCTCGTCTTCGGGGTGCCTCGTCTTCGGGGTGCCTCGGCTGAGGCGCGGGCCGCGAGGCGGCCGGGCGCGGCACACCCCGGGGAAGACACGAGACGGCGGGACGCACCCGTGAAGAGCCGCTCCGGCCACGCGGTCATGCGTTCGACAGGATGAGCTCGGCGACGCGGCGCGGCACGCCCTCCGACAGCAGCGAGTGCCCCATCCCCTCGACCGCCTCCAGCCGTGCGCCCGGAATCGCGGCGGCCAGCGCCTCGCCGTGGGGGAGCGGGAGCAGCGGGTCCTCGGTGCCGTGCACGACCAGCGTGGGCGCCGTGATCGTGGCGAGCGGCGCGCGCCTGTCGTCGCTCAGCACCCGCCCGGCCAGGTCGTGGTTGGTCGCGGCCGCCGGGTTGGCCGCCTCGTCGTGGGCGTACTCGGCCAGGCGGCGCGCCGCCTCCTCGTCGAACGGCAGCGCGTCGCCGCTCAGCACCCGCCACGTCTCGACGCCTGCCGCGATGCTCTCCTCGCGGGTGGTGCGCGGGGTCGTCGCCGCGTTCTTGAGGTGGTCGAGGAAGCGCGGGTGGGGTGGCGGCAGCGTGCCCGGATCGGGGTCCTGGCCGCTCAGCGCGCGTGCCCAGATGGGGCCCTGGTCGACGTTCATGGGCGTGCTCATGACGAGGGTCAGCGCCGTGACGCGTTCCGGCCGGTGCACGCCCAGCCACTGCGCCACCGCGCCGCCGAGCGAGGCCCCGGCGATGTGGGCGGCGCCGATGCCGTACGCGTCGAGCACGGCCAGCGCGTCGCCGGCGAGGTCGGCGAGCGCGTACGGGTGCGTGGAGAAGTCGACCCAGTCGGAGCGGCCCGTGTCACGGTGGTCGAACCGGATCACCTGCCGCCCGCCGGACACCAGAACCTCCACCAGCGCGTCCGGCCAGCCGGGGCCGGGGGTCGAGGTGCCCATGACGAGCAGCACGGCGGGATCGGCCGGATCGCCGAATCGCTCGGTCCACAAACGCAGGTTCCCGGAATTGATGAATCGTGCTTCGTCGGCTGCCATGGCCGCGAATATAACCGCTAATTCTGCATTCATCGAATAAATGCAGAATTAGCGCAAATTGTGGTATAATAGATTTACCAAGAGCGGGAGGTCGGGACCGCCGCAATCGACTCGGAGATGTCGCGGTTCGTCATCGCCGCCAGCTGTCCGGCCAGGTCGGACAGCGCCCGCGAGGCCGCCAGCTCGTCCCCGATCCGCGGCACCGCCGGATCCGACGGGTTTCTCCGTGCGTGGCCCCTTCCTTCCACCCGCTGGCCACTGGTGGTGGTCAGCGTCGCGCGAGCCGAGGTGTCGTCGCCGACCTCGTCGAGCGCGATCCGTACGATCCATTCCTTCGTTTCCATGACCAACACCTCCTTCCAGCCGCCTTCCCGTGCGGCCCCCCTTAAACCTGTCCGCGGCCGACACGTCCTTCCGGCCGCTTTCGCGTGCGGCCCCCTTGAACCCTGTCCGTTGCGGGGCGGTGTGGGGTGTTCGTGCGGGGTGGAGCCGGATGGGCCGCATCCGGCGGAAGGTGCGCGCTCGCAACGCCCGCGCCGTCAGCTGGGGCGGCTCGGGGCGTGCCGGCGTGTCAGGCGGACGCGCGAGAGGGTGCGCCGGGTAGCGGTGTGAGGCGTTGACCGGCGGAGACGTCTAGGGCGCAGACGGGCGGAGATGCCTGGCCTGTCGTCAGGCGGAGAAGTCGGCGAAGTCGAAGCCCGGGGAGACGATGCAGCTCACCAGCACCGCTTCATCCCCGGCCGGGCGCGCCGACTGCCAGACCCCGCCCGGCACGGTCGCCTGCGGCACCTGGCCGTTCTCGACATCCGGGCCCAAGCTGACCACGGTGTCACCGATGGTGAGCGCCAGCGGCCCGCCCCGATGCCACAGCCACAGCTCCGCCGAGCGCACCACGTGCGGCACGGACTCCTCGCCGGGGTTCAGCAGGAAGTAGATGGCGGTGGCGCTGGCCCGCTCGCCCGGGTAGCCGTCCGGCCTGAACGTCACCGGCGAGCGCCACGTCTCCCTGAACCAGCCGCCCTCGGGGTGAGGCAGGAGATCGAGAGCCGCGGCGACGGGCGGCCGCTCGACGAAGGCGACGGGGGCGCCGGTCACGTCTCTGCGCAGAAAGCGACCGTCGAGGACGAGCTGACCTTCGAGCTTGCTGGCCAGCGCCTCCGCCTCGTCCGCCACCTCGATGGACGGGCCGTCAGGGTAGATCCGCAACTCCACACGCCGAGTCTAGGACGTACGGCTTCGAATCAGGACAAGACCCGACCGCAGCCTTATCCACTCGCAAGAGCGGCACAGCGCACCAGGGCGGCGCCGGCCGCGACGGCTCCTTCCGCTGCTACTGCCACCGGGCCGGGACAAACGTGGTGGGTCGATGACCGCGCCCTCCAAGCCAAGCCGGAGATCTGAGCCGGTCGGCCGACCACAGCTGAAGGGACGTCGGAAGGGAGCAGTCGAACCGGCGGGATGCCGGGTGTGTCCGGAGACGGTCTTCGGGTGGCGCTCGGCCGGCCGCGATGTCGTCTGGCGGCGAGGAGGCCGATCACGGGGGGAGAACGGGGCCGGGAACTGTCGGTGGGGCTGGCTAGTCTGCGGCAGGTGATCGAACGGTGGAGCCGTGATCAGGTCCTCACCCTCGCCCCCGACGCCTCGTCCCGCAAGGCGGCGCAGGGCGTGGCCGTGCCCGCGAAATGGCCGGTGCGCGGCCACACGGGCATGGTCGTCTACGGCGAGTGCAAGGGCAGCGGCGCCAGGCCCTACCTGGCGTGCGTCGACCTGAGCGCGCCCGCCTACCGCTGTAGCTGCCCGAGCCGGAAGTTCCCGTGCAAGCACGCGCTCGGGCTGCTGCTCCTGTGGTCGGAAGAGGCGGTGCCGGTTCAGGAGGCGGCGCCGCAGTGGGTGACGGAGTGGCTCGACGCCCGCGCCGCCCGCCGCGAAGCCGCCGTCACGAAAGCCGCCGACGGCCAGGCCGCCGCCTCGGATACGGCGGGGATGAGCACCATCGCCTCGGATAGCGCCGAGGGCAGAAGTACCGCCTCTGAAACCCCCGAGTGGAGGCCCGCATGTGCGACTCCCGCAGGGAGGACCGCGTCCGCGACCGCCGAGGGGGAGACCGCCTCCGGGACTCCCACGGGGAAGACCACATCTGCGGGCTCCGAGGGGAGGACCGCTTTTGAGACTCCTGCGGGGAGGACCGGGTTCGGGACCCCCGAGGGGTCTCAGAGGACCGAGACGAGCACCACCGTCGGTTCCACGAGTGCCATGCCGGCAGGGGATGGCGAGGCCCGGAGCGCGTCCCGAGGCGGCTCTGCCGGCAAGGGCGAGGCGGGTTCGAGCGGGCGAGGTGGTTCGCGCGGCTCGGCGGCGGAGTCCGTACGTCATGGGCGGGTCGCCGCCGGGCTGGCCGAGCTGGAGCGGTGGCTGGCCGACCAGGTGCGCCAGGGGCTGGCGGTGGCGGCCGAGCACGACTGGGAGGGCCTGGCCAAGCGGCTGATCGACGCGCAGGCGCCCGGGGTGGCGGGCATGGTGTCGCGGTTGCCGCGCGTACGAGCCGAGGAAGGCTGGCCGGAGCGGCTGCTGGAGGAGTACGCCCTGCTCAACCTGCTCGCCGTCGCCTACCGCCGCAGGGCCGAGCTGCCGCCGGACCTCGCGCGTACGGTGCTCATCCGCGTGGGGTTCCCGGTGACGAAGGAGGAGGTGCTGGCCGGGCCGGTGGTCCGAGACGTGTGGCACGTCCTCGGCCGCCGCGACGAGATGCAGGACCGGCTGACGGCCCGCCGGGTGTGGCTGCGCGGCCGTCACACGGGGCGGGCCGCCCTGATCCTGTCCTTCGCCCCTCAGGGGCAGCCGCTCGACGCATCTCTGGTGACGGGAACGGCGATCGACGCCGACCTGGCGTACTACCCGGGCGCCGCCCCGCTGCGCGCCCTGGTGGCGAAGCGCTACGCCGTGGCAGCACCCCGCCCCGCCACGGGGACGGTCCGTGCGACGGCGCCGGGCCCCGCAGGGACCGGCTCGACGCCCCCCGCACCAGCAGCAGAGGGGGCCGGTGCGGTGCCGCCTGGATCGGCGGGGACAGCTGGTTCGGCGCCGCTCGCACCGACGGCGGCGGGGACCGTGGTCTCGCCCGGGTCGGCGGTGGCGGGGACTGAGTCGGTGTCGTCAGGGTCGGCGGTGGGGGCCGGTTCGGTGTCGTTCGGGCCGACGCTGGCGGAGGCCGGTTCCGTGCCGCCGGGGATGACGGTCGCGGAGGCGCTTGACGAGATCACCAGAGTGCTGGCCGAGGATCCGTGGACCGAGTCCTGGCCGCTCGTGCTCAGGGACGTGATCCCTGACCGGCGCTCCCTCGGCGGCCTCCCGCTCCACCCGCGCTCCATCGAGCCGTGGCGGCTCATCGCCGTCTCCGGCGGACACCCGCTGACCGTGGCCGCCGAGTGGACCCCGGTCGGGCTACGTCCCCTGACCACCTGGGACGAAGAAGGAACAACGGTGATCTTGTGACTGGCCGAGACGACGAATCGCACGGGGGCGCTGTGACTGGGTGGGGCGACGAACCGGACGGCGGTGGCGTGACCGGGTGGGACGACCTGACCTCGACCGCGCTCGTGGGCACGGACCGCCGCCCGTACAGCGGCGACCTGCTGGAAGCGGCGGCCGTGGAGACCGTAAGGCGGCGAGCCGGCGCCCCCACCCCCGGCGCCCCCACTCCCGGCGAGCACGCGCACGCCGGCGAAGGGCTGGGTGACGCTGCCTCCGACGAGCACCTGCGGCCCAGCGGGAAGTCACGCGGCGCCGCGCCCGGAGCGGACCCAGATTCCGAGCACGAGCTGAGCGGCGCCGTGCCCGGAGGAGACACAGACTCCGGCGAAGGGCTGAGCGGCGCCGCGCCCGCCGAAGAACTCGGAGCCTCCGAGGATCGCGGATCCGGGGAGCGGGGGCCTGCCGGTGGCCGGGCTCCGGGGGAGGGGCAGGCAACCGTTGGGCGGCGGGTGCCGGTGGAGGGGCTGGTGACCCTTGGGCAGGGGGCGCCGGGGGAGGAGCGGGTGACCGTTCGGCGGCGGGCGGCGGAGGAAGGGCGGGTGACCGTTGGGCAGGGGGCGCCGGGGGAAGAGCGGGCGGCTGTGGGGCGGCGGGCGGCGGAGCGGTTGCGGCGGATCCTCGACGGCGAGCACGAGCGCCTGCTGCCCGAGTGGCTGGCCGCCGCGGCGGCGACCGGCCGCAGGGTGCCGCCGTACGTGCTGCCCGACCTGCTCGAACGCGGCCGGAGAGACCGCTCGATACGGGTGCACCTCGGCGTGCTGGCCGGGCGGCGGGGCCGCTGGCTGGCCGGGCTCAACCCGGCGTGGGACTACCTGCTGGACGAGCCCACGGGCGAGACGTGGGAGCTGGGCGGCGCCGCCGACCGGCGCGCTCACCTGAGCGCCCTCAGAGCGGCCGACCCGGGCCGGGCGCGGGAGCTGCTGGAGAGCACGTGGGAGCAGGAGGCGCCGGACGACCGGGCGAGGTTCGTGGAGGTGCTGGCCGAGAGGCTGAGCATGGCCGACGAGCCGTTCCTCGAGCGGGCGCTGGACGACCGCCGCAGGGAGGTGCGCCAGGCCGCCGCGAACCTGCTGACCCGCCTGCCGGAGTCGCGCATGTCCCGGCGCATGGCCGAACGGCTGCGCGCCTGCGTCACGATCGGCGGCGACGTCATCGCCGTCGAGGCGCCCGCGTACTGCGACAAGGACATGGAACGCGACGGCATCCGCCAGAAGCCGCCCCGCGGCATCGGCGAGCGCGCGTGGTGGCTGCAGCAGATCATCGCGCGCGCCCCGCTCAGCGCATGGGGCCACCCGCCCGCCCGGCTGCTCGCCATGAAGATCCCCGACTGGGACGCCGACGTGAAGAGCGCGTGGGTGCGCGCGGCGGTGCTGCAGCGGGATCCGGAGTGGGCGCGGGCGATGTTCGGCTGGGACCCGATCGCCGACCTGCTGGTGGCTCTGCCGCCGGAGGAGCAGCAGGAGCTGGCGGCCAGGTTCGTCGCGGAACGCGACCTCGACAGCCAGCTGATCATGGTGCTCGGCGGGGTGTCGTCCCCGTGGGGCGAGGGCCTGGCCACGGCCGTGCTCCGCAAGATCGTGAAAGTGAACGCCACGCAGCCGTGGAACCTCGCCGAGCTGGTCAAGCTGGCCGGCGAGCACATCGACCCGGCCCTGCACGAGCTGGCCGAGGACTTCTCACCGGCCGAACCCGTCCAGAAGGTCGCCGCCCTGCTGCGTTTCCGCGCTGACATGTACAAGGAGCTCACCCGATGACCGTTCTGCGTCCGCACGCGGAAGACCAGTACGCCGAGGAGCTGGCCCTCCTCGCCAAGGACGACGACCGTCCGAGGCCGCCGGGCTGGAAGCTGTCGCCGTGGGCCGTGACCACGTACATCATGGGCGACGGCGACCGCATCACCCCCAAGTACGTGGGCGCGCGCCGCATCGTCGAGGTCGCCGTCGCCACTCTCGCGACCGACCGCGCGCTGCTGCTGCTCGGCGTGCCCGGCACCGCGAAGACCTGGCTGTCCGAGCACCTCGCCGCCGCCATCAGCGGCGACTCGACGCTGCTCGTGCAGGGCACGGCCGGCACCGCGGAGGAGGCCGTCCGGTACGGCTGGAACTACGCGCGGCTGCTGGCCGAAGGCCCGTCGCTCGACGCGCTCACCCCGTCGCCGGTCATGCGGGCCATGGCCGAGGGCCGGGTGGCCAGGATCGAAGAGCTCACCCGCATGCCGTCCGACGTCCAGGACGCGCTGATCACCGTGCTGTCCGAGAAGACGCTGCCCATCCCCGAGCTCGACCGCGAGGTCCAGGCCCAGCGCGGCTTCAACGTCATCGCCACCGCCAACGACCGTGACCGGGGCGTCAACGAGCTGTCGAGCGCGCTGCGCCGCCGCTTCAACACCGTCGTGCTGCCCGTACCCGCCACCGCCGAGGAAGAGGTCGACATCGTCGCCCGCCGCGTCGCCCAGCTCGGCCGCTCGCTCGAACTGCCCGAGACGACGACGGGGCTCGCGGAGATCCGGCGGGTCGTGACCGTGTTCAGGGAGCTGCGCAACGGGGTGACCGAGGACGGCCGCACCACGATCAAGTCGCCGAGCGGCACCCTCTCCACGGCCGAGGCCATCTCCGTGCTGACCAACGGCATCGCGCTGGCCGCTCATTTCGGCGACGGGGTGCTGCGCCCGTCCGACGTGGCCGCCGGGATCGTCGGCGCGGTGGTGCAGGAGCCGGTGTCGGACCGGGTGGTGTGGCGGGAGTACCTGGAGACGGTGGTACGCGAGCGTACGGACTGGCACGACTTCTACCGCGCCTGCCGCGAGGTGTCATGACCACCCCACCCACGCCCTCGTCTTCGGCTCCCGGCACCGGCCCCGCCGTCCCGGGGCTCGGCGACGCCCCGGCAGGTTGCGGTCCGGCCACCGCTTCGCCGGCCGGTCCGCCTCCGCTCGGCGTCACTGCGGAAGGTGTCGCTTCGGCCGGCTGCGCTTCGGCGCGGGCGGCTTCGGGCGGTGCCGCGTGCGGCGGCCCGGGTTCGTGGCGCGGTGCCTTGGATGGCGGTGCTGCGTGCGGCGGCTCGGGTCCGTGGCGCGGTGCCTTGGACGGCGATGCCCGGAGCGCTGCCGGTGGCGGGACGCCGGGAGGCTCGGGTCCAGCAGCGGAGGCACTGGGCGGCGCGGCACGGGGAGCGACGGCCCCTGACAGGGAGATGGACGGCGACGGGGTGATACCGGGATTGATGGACGCCGGCAGGGCGACGGCCGCCGGGCTGCCGGCCAGTACCTGGGCTGGTGGCGCGGGGCCGGGTGGCGGAGACCCGCGGGTGTCCGTCCTCGGGGTGCGGCATCACGGTCCCGGGTCGGCGCGGGCCGTGCGGCGGGAGCTGGAGCGGCTGCGTCCCGACGTCATCCTCATCGAAGGCCCGCCCGAAGCCGACGCGCTGGTCGGGCACGCGCCGGACCTCGAACCGCCGGTCGCGCTGCTCGCCCACGTGCCCGGGGAGCCGTCGCGGGCGGCGTTCTGGCCGTTCGCCGCGTTCTCGCCGGAGTGGCAGGCGATCCTGTACGGCACGTCCGCCGGCATCCCGGTCCGCTTCTGTGACCTGCCCGCCGCCCACTCCCTCGCCGACAACCCCGCCGACGACCTCGCCGACGACCCCGCCGAGGAGACCGCCGAGTCCCCGCCGAGCGATCCCGCCGAGGCTCCGGCAGGCGGCCCAGCCGGGAGATCGGGCAGGCACGTGGCCGGGAGACCGGGTAACGGGGTGGCCGGGAGGCCGGGCGGCGGCGGGGCCGGGAGGCCGGGCGGCGGCGTGGGCGAGGACGCGGGGGGCGAGGACGCGGGGGGCGAGGACGCGGGGGGCGAGGACGCGGGGGGCGAGGACGCGGGGGGCGGGGGCGCGCAGGAGGCCGGGGAGGAGCCCGCGGCTCAGGCGGGGTCTCGGGATGCGCGGGTCGATCCGATCGGGGCGCTGGCGGCGGCGGCCGGGTACGACGATCCCGAGCGCTGGTGGGAGGACGTGGTCGAGCACCGGGGCGGTGACACGCCGTTCGCGGTGATCGCCGAGGCCATGGCCGCCGTACGCGAGGGGTACCGGCCGGACGAGCGGGAGGCCAGGCGCGAGGCGTACATGCGCAAGACCGTCCGCACAGCGCTCAAGCAGGGTTTCATCAGGATCGCGGTGGTCTGCGGCGCCTGGCACGTGCCCGCGCTGACGGAGCCCTTCCCGCCCGCCGCCGCGGACGACGCGCTGCTGCGCGGCCTGCCGAAGGTGAAGGCCGCGCTGACGTGGGTGCCGTGGACGTACGGGAGGCTGGCGTCCTGGAGCGGCTACGGCGCGGGGATCACCTCGCCGGGCTGGTACCACCACCTGTTCGAGACGCGCGACCGCCCGATCGAGCGGTGGCTGGCGCGGGCGGCGGAGGTGCTGCGCGAGGAGGGGCTGGCGGTGTCGTCGGCGCACGTCATCGAGTCGGTACGGCTGGCCTGGGCCCTGGCCGCGCTGCGCGGCCGCCCGCTGGCGGGGCTCGGGGAGGTCACCGAGGCGGCCAGGGCGGTGCTGTGCGAGGGCGACGACCTGGCGGTGGAGCTGATCCAGCGGCGCATGGTGGTCGGCGACCGGCTCGGGCACGTCTGCGACGGTGTGCCGATGGTGCCGCTCCAGCGTGACCTGCGCGACCGGCAGCGCACGCTGAAGCTCAGGCCCGAGGCGCTCGACCGGGAGATCGACCTGGACCTGCGCAAACCGCTCGACCTCGGCCGCAGCCACCTGCTGCACCGGCTGCGGCTGCTGGGGGTCGGCTGGGGCACGCCGGGGCAGGCGCGCGGGAAGGGCACGTTCAGGGAGACGTGGACGCTGCGGTGGCGGCCTGAGCACGATCTCGCGCTCATCGAGCACGCCGCCCTGGGCACCACCGTGGCCGCCGCCGCCGTGCGGCGCGCCCGCGACCTGGCGGCGGCCGGATCGGCGACGCTGGCGGACCTGACGGGGCTGGTGGAGCGGTGCCTGCTGGCGGACCTGCCGGAGGCGCTGCCTGACGTGCTGGGCGCCCTGTCGGCCAAGGCGGCGCTCGACACCGACGTCACCAAGCTGATGGCGGCGCTGCCCGCGATGGTGCGGGCCCACCGGTACGGCGATGTGCGCGGCACGTCGGCGGAGGGGCTGGAGGTGATCGTCCGGTCGATGCTGGAACGCATCTGCGTCGGCCTGCCGGTCGCGGTGACCGGCCTGGACGACGACGCGGCGGCAGATCTGCTCAAGCACGTGGACGCGGTGCACTCGGCGGTCGCGCTCCTCGACGCCGGCGCCGCGGGCACCCCTGCGGGCGGGCCAGGGCGCGGGGCGGCTCGGGGGCGGTGGATGGCGACGCTGCGCGGTATCAGCGATCGCCAGGACCTGCACGGGCTGATCGAGGGCCGGCTCACCCGGATCCTGCTGGACGCCGGTGAGCTGGACGACGCCGGTGACCGCATGTCCAGGGCGATGTCCAGGGGGCGGCCGCCGGTGCGGGCGGCCGCCTGGGTGGAGGGGTTCCTGGCGGGCGGCGGGCTGCTGCTGGTGCACGATCCGCGGCTGCTGGGGCTGGTCGACGAGTGGCTGACGGGGCTGTCCCGCGAGCAGTTCACCGACGTGCTGCCGCTGCTGCGCCGCGCTTTCGGGGCGTTCGCGGCACCCGAGCGCAGGGCCGTCGGCGAGCGCCTGCGCGCGGCGGGCCGCGACGGCGGCGCGGGCCGGGACGACGTGGACGAGCGCCGCGCCGCCCTCGCCGTCGCCACCGTCCTGTCGATCCTCGGCAGGCCGGCACCCGGAACGAGGCCATGCGAGTGATCGGCATCCGGAAGGAAGAGCATGCGGGTGGCCGGTATCCGGGGAGGCCATGCGGGTGATCGGTATCCGCGGAAGAGGCACGCGGGTGACCGGCACCCGGAACGAGGTCACACGAATGACCGGGAGCAGGAAGGGAGGGGCGTCGGTGAGCGGCGAGCGGGATGAGCGGATGCGGCGGTGGCGGCTGGTGCTGGGCGGGGGACCGGCCGACGGCACCGGTTGGGCGCTGGAGGGCGCGGACGCGCAGATGGACGCCGCGCTGGCGGCGCTCTACGACCAGGACGGCGCGGCCGGGACCGGCGACGGCGGGCGGCCGGACCGGCGGGAGGGCGGCCTGGGGGCGTCGGCGCCCCGGGTGGCCAGGTGGCTGGGCGACATCCGGAGGTATTTCCCGTCCACGGTCGTCCAGGTCATGCAGAAGGACGCCATCGAGCGGCTCAACCTCACCAGGCTGCTGCTGGAGCCCGAGATGCTGGAGGCCGTCGAGCCGGACGTGCACCTGGTGGGCACGTTGCTGGCGCTCAACAAGGTGATGCCCGACCAGGCCAGGGAGTCGGCCAGGGCCGTGGTGCGCACCGTGGTGGCCGAGCTGGAGCGCAGGCTGGCGCAGAGGACGCGGGCGGCGGTGTCGGGGGCGCTGGACAGGTCGGCGCGGACGTACCGGCCGAAACGGGTGGCCGACATCGACTGGGACCGGACGATCCGGGCGAACCTTAGGAACTACCTGCCCGAGAAGAACACCGTCGTCCCCTCCCGGCTGGTCGGGCATGCCCGCCGCCGGCGTGCGATGCAGCGGGAGGTGGTGCTGTGCGTCGACCAGAGCGGGTCGATGGCGTCATCGGTGGTGTACGCGAGCGTGTTCGGCGCGGCACTGGCGTCGATGCGGGCGCTGAAGACGTCGCTGGTGGTGTTCGACACGGCGGTGGCCGATCTCACCGACCGGCTGCACGACCCGGTGGAGCTGCTGTTCGGCACGCAGCTCGGTGGCGGCACCGACATCAACCGGGCCGTCGCCTACAGCCAGGGCCTCATCACCCGCCCCACGGACTCGATCTTCGTGCTGATCAGCGACCTGTACGAGGGCGGGGTCCGGGAGGAGATGCTGCGCCGGATCGCGGCGATGGCGCAGGCGGGCGTCCAGGTGATCGTGCTGCTCGCGCTCTCCGACGAGGGTGCGCCCTTCTACGACCACGAGAACGCGGCCGCGCTCGCCGCGATGGGGGTGCCCGCGTTCGCCTGCACCCCCGACGCCTTCCCGGAGCTCATGGCGGCGGCGATCGAGCGGCGCGACGTCGGCCGCTGGGCCGAGCAGCGCACCCCCGCTCCTTGAGCGTCCCGTCTCACGCGCCCGGCTCCTGGGGGCGGGCGTGGCGGGGCAGCAGGTACGACAGGGCGAACGTGAGCGCCAGCAGCCCGACTTCGACCCACACCGTGAGCTGCATGGCCGAGCCGAAGCTCCACCGGTCGGCGAGCAGGTGGAAGAAGAGCGTGCCGAGCAGCGCGGTGCCGAACGCGCCGCCGAGCTGCTGGATGCCGGTCAGCGTGCCGGAGGCGGAGCCGGTCTCGTGCGGTTCGACGCCGGCGAGCACGATGTCGAAGAACGGCGCCATGACGAGCCCCATGCCGACGCCGGCGAGCGCGAGGCCGGGGGCGAGCTGCAGGGTGGAGACGTCAGTGCCGGCCAGGTGAATGGTCAGGCCCAGCACGGCCGCACCGGCCGCCATGACGAGCGTGCCGATCTGCAGCAGGCCGCGGCCGAGCTTCGCCTGCAGACCCGACAAGGCCAGGCCGAAGCCGACGACGCCGCCGAGCGCCTGCGGCAGCGCGGCGAGACCGGCCTCGAGCGGGCTGAAGCCGAGCCCGAGCTGCGTGTAGAGGGTGAAGACGAGGCTGAAGCCGATCATGCCGGAGAAGAACGCGAGCCCGGCGATCAGGCCGCCGGTGAAGGCGCGCTTGCGGAACAGGCTGGGCGTGACGAGCGGGTCGCGTCCCGAGGCGGTGCGGCGGGCCTCGTACCGGCCGAAGAGCGCGAACACCGCGATCGAGGCGGCCATCGACACGAACGTCCAGGCGGGCCAGCCCAGCTCGCGGCCCTGGATGAGCGGGAAGACGAGCAGGAACGCGGCGAGCGAGACGAGCCCGACACCGGGCAGGTCGAGGCGGCTGGCGGTGGGGGAGCGGTATTCCGGCAGGTAGCGCAGTGCGGCGAGCACGGCGGCCAGGCCGAGCGGCAGGTTGATCAGGAAGATCATGCGCCAGCCGGTGCCGAAGAAGTCGGCGTCCACCAGCCAGCCGGCCAGCACGGGACCGCCCACGGACGAGATCGTCATGACCGGCCCGAACATGCCGAACGCCTTGCCCATCTCATGGGGCGGGAACATCTCCTTGATCAGCCCCAGGCCCTGGGGGATCATCACCGAGCCGAACAGGCCCTGAAGCACACGGCTGGCGATCAGCATCTCGGGGCTGACCGCGAGACCGCACAGCAAGGAGGCGAGCGTGAAGCCGGTTGCGCCGATCACGAACATGCGCTTCTTGCCGTACAGGTCGCCGAGGCGTCCGCCGGTGATGAGGCCGACGGCCATGGCGAGGGTGTAGCCGGCGCCGAGCCACTGCACGAGGCTTTCGGAGCCGCCCAGGTCCCGCCGGATGGTGGGCGCGGCGATCGTGGTGACGAGCGCGTCCAGAAGGTCCATGACCTCGGCGGCGAGGATCACGAACAGGGCGATCCACCGCCATCGATACGGTTGGACCCCGGCCTGCGCCGAGGCGGCGGTGACGGTCATGAGCGGTCTCCTTCGATAACGGCGTTCTAGTGAACGAACAGCGTTCGTATCGGAACACCGTTTTAGTGGCGAACGCTGTTCGTGTCAAGTACGCTGTTCGTATGGTGGATCGCAAAGGAGCGGAGGGCGTCCCGGCGCCGCCGTGGCGCAAGACGCGCAAGCCGGCACAGCCCAAGCGGCAGCTCAGCCAGGATCTGATCATCGAGGCGGGCATGCGGATCCTCGACGCCGAAGGGTTCGACGCGCTCAGCATGAGACGCGTGGCCCAGGAGCTCGAGACCGGCCCTGCCTCGCTCTACGCGCACGTCGCCAACAAGGACGAGCTGCTGGAGCTGATCTACGACCGGGTGCTCGGCGAGATCCGGCTCCCCGAGCGCGATCCGGCCCGCTGGAAGGAGCAGCTTCGCGAGTACGCGCTGGAGGCGCACCGCGTGCTCACCGCGCACGGCGACGTCGCCAGGGCGGCGCTGGCCACCGTCCCCACGGGCGAGAACTCCTTGCGCGCGGGCGAGTTCGTCTTCGGCCTGCTGGTGGAGGCCGGCATGCCGCCCAGGGAGGCGGCCATCGCGCTCGACCGGCTCTCCCTCTACATCGTCGGCGACGCCTACGAGGGGTCGGTGCTCTACGCCCGCATGCAAGCGGCCGGCTTCACCGACAAGCAGGAGTACTTCAAGTCGTGGATGGCCCAGATCACGGCCTACTACCGGGCGCTGCCGCCCGAGCGGTTCCCCCACGTCACCAAGTACGTCGACGACCTGGTGGACGCCGGCGGCGAGGAACGCTTCCGCTACGGGCTCGACCGCATGCTCGACGGCATCGAGGCGCGCATGCGGGACAGCCGGGCGTAGCCATGCCTTAGGCCCAATTGCCTAGGCCCGATGCCCGATGTGCCGGACGGGGCCGGCCCGTAGTTTGCCCGCATGACGTCGATTGTGGAGAAGAATGCGGCGGCCCCCGCCCTGGTGCTGTCCGCCGCTTACCGGGCATTGAGCATCGGGCTCGTGGCGCTGGTGACGCTGACGGCGTTCGAGGCCATGGCGGTCAACACCGCGATGCCGGTGGTGGCGCGCGACCTCGACGGCCTGCCCCTGTACAACCTCGCCTTCAGCGCCACCCTGGCGGCCAGTGTGATCGCGACCGTGCTGGGCGGGCGGTGGGCGGACCTGCGCGGGCCGATGCAGCCCATCGCCGCCGGGGTCGCCGCGTTCGTGGCGGGCCTGCTGCTGGCCGGGCTGGCGCCCACGATGGAGGTGTTCGTGGTCGGCCGGTTCGTGCAGGGCCTCGGCACCGGATTCATCCAGGTGTCGCAGTACGTGCTGGTCGCCCGCGCCTACCCGCCCGCGATGCACCCCCGCGTGTTCGCCGTGTTCTCGGCGGCCTGGGTCGTGCCGTCGATGGTGGGGCCGGCCATTGCCGGGTTCGTGGTGGAGAACGCCGACTGGCGGTGGATCTTCCTCGGCGTGACGCTCATCGTGATCCCGTCGGCGCTGCTGCTGTGGCGGGGCGCGGCAGGCCGTACGGACGGAGAGAGCCAGCCCCAGGCCGGCGGCGAACCCGCACCCGCGCTCGGCCGCAAGCTCGTCTGGGCCACGCTGACCGCCGTCGCCGCCGCGCTGCTGCAGTACGGCGGCGCGCTCAAGACGGCCGGCCTGCCCCTGCTCGCCGCGGGTCTCGTGCTGCTGGCCGTGGCCCTGCCCAAGCTGCTGCTGCCCGGCTCGCTGCGGGCCGCCCGCGGCCTGCCCACCGCGCCCGTCCTGCGCGGCCTGGCCTACGGCGCGCTGACGGCCGCCGAAGTGTTCATCCCGCTCATGCTCATCAACGAGCGCGGCCTCACCGCCACCGGCGCCGGCGTCGTGCTCACCATCGGCGCGCTCGGCTGGTCCACCGGCTCCTGGATCAAGGGCCGCGGCGTGATCGGCCACCTCCTCGCCATCCGAGGCGGCGCCGCCATGATCACCATCGGCATCGCGATGGTCACGCTCATGCTGATCGACGCCGTGCCGATCGCGGTCGCCTACCTCGCCATGGCCATCGCCGGGCTCGGCATCGGCGTGCTGCACCCCACGGTGTCCGTCCTGGTGCTGGAGATGTCCAAGGAAGGCGAGGAGGGCACGAACAGCGCGGCCGTGGGCGTCGGCGAATCGGTGTTCACCGTGGTGGCCGTCGCGCTCAGCGGCGCCCTGTTCACCGCGGCCGGCGGCAGCTACCTGATCGGCCTCGCCTTCACCGCGCTCCTCGCCGCCGGCGCCTGTTTGCTCGCCCCGCGTTTCGTGCACGCGGCGGCACCGGGCACTATGGAGGAAGCCGCGTCATAAAAAAGGGGGATGCATGCCGCGCGTGCGGGAGCTAGAGGTCTTCCGGCTTGTCCTGCCCTTCGGCAGGAAGACGGAGACCCTGCTCGTCAAGCTCACCGACCATGGAGGCATGGTCGGGTGGGGCGAGGCGACCGCTCCGCCGGCCAAGGCCTGGTCGAGGCTGGAAGAGACGCTGGCCGCGCTGCTCATCGGCGTCGACTGGGAGCATCCCGACACCGTGCCGAGCGGCGACAGCGCCGTCGACATGGCCTGCTGGGACCTGTGGACCAAGATGCGCGGCGTGCCGCTCGCCGAGGCGATCGGCGGCAGCCGCACCTCCCTCATGGCGACCGTGCGGCTCGGCCCCGACACCTCGGTCGAGAGCCTGGTGTCCCGGGTCAACCGGCATATCTGCGCCGGATACGGGCACGTCACGCTCGACGTCCGGCCGGGCTGGGACGTCGAGCCGGTTCGCGCGGTGCGGCAGGCGTACCCGGCGCTGACGCTGGCCGTCGACTGCGGCAACGCCTACACCGACCTCGGCCAGCTCGTCGCGCTCGACTCCTACGGCCTCGAGGTCATCGAACGCCCCTTCGCCGTCACCGACGTCTACTCCCACGCCGCGCTCCAGGACCAGGTGGCCGCCTCCGTCGCCGTCGAGGTGTCCTCGTCGGCCGAGCTCGACGACTTCCTCACCCTGCGCGCGGCCCGCGTCCTGCTGCTGCGCCCCTCGGCGTTCCCGTCGCTGTCGGAGGTCAGGCGCGCCCACGACCGCGCCGCCGCCGCGGGCTGGGACATCCAGTGCACCGGCGGCCAGGGCGCGGGCCTGGCCAGGGCGGCCACGGTCGCGGTGGCCAGCCTGCCGGGGTGCACGCTGCCGTGCGACGTGACCCAGCCGCCGCGTCAAAACCAGATCGTCACGCCCGTCGTCGGCGCGAACGCCGGGGTCATCGCGGTGCCGCTGACCCGCTCGGGGCTCGGGCATGACGTCGACGAGCAGCGACTGCGGCGGATGACCAAGGAGTCGTTCCACGCCTGAGGCGGGTCAGGGGGCGGGGATCGGGTTGCCGTCCTCGTCCCACCACTGCTCGCTCACCAGCTCGCCGCCTTCTTTGAGCTGCATCTCGTGGGCGAGCCGCCCGTTGCGGTGCCAGGTGCGCTCGCTCACCGGAAGGCCGCGCCGGTACACGCGCTCCAGCTTGAGCGTCTGGTCCGGCCAGTAGACCCGCTCCGGACCGTCCTGCAGCCCGTCGGTGTGGTGCGCCTCGGAGGCCAGCGAGCCGTCAGGGCGTGTTTCCACGGTGACTCCCGTGAGCGGCTGCCCGCGGTAGGTCACCCGGTCGTGGTCGTCGATGTCGGTCTCGGACAAGGGCACCCGAAGTGTCGTCATGGTGTCATCTTTCCGGGGATCGAGTCGATGGGGCCCAGTATGGCGGTGCAGTTCGCGCAGCAGGGCGCGGGCCTGCCTTCGCCCCCGCCGAAGAGGCGCCGGTTGTCGACCGTCAGCTCCCCCAGGTGCTCCCTGCCGGTGGAGAGTCCGGCCGCCTCCCGGGCCCAAAGCGCCTTGTTGGCCGACACGACCTCGGAGTGCGTCCCCGCGACGTCGGGGTGGGGGAAGCCGCCGCGATCGCCGGGCCCGTATTCGTAGGCCGTCGGATTGCGCGTGGCCTGCTCGCGCAGCTCGTCGAGCGGCCGCTGCAAGGTGGGGTGCAGGTCGTCGGGCATCCGATAAGGGATCGTGTGGTTATCGGCCTCGAAGAGCTGCCCTGTGCGGCGGTCGAGGAGGACGGAGTGCATTCGCCCGACCTCGGCCCGCGTGAAACCTTCTGCTCCTTCTTCGCGCAACTGCCGGTAGAGGGCGTTGCGCTGGGTGGCGACGTCTTGGACGTACTCGCGGACCGGGCGGCCGTTCACCGTGTCGATGAGGCCGTCGGGGCCGCGCGTGGACGGGAGCGTCCGCGGGTCGGGGAGGGGGTGGCCGGCGCGTTCCAGGGCGGAGCCGGCCTGCGCGAGGCGCTGCGCCTGCGGGCTCGGGATGCGCGGGGGAACGGAGGGGGAGCGGCCGATCAGGCGGCCGAACCCGGACCTGACGGCGCCGGCCGCGCCGCGGAGGGCGGCGGCCGCCGCGCGGAGCCCGCCCGCCAGGACCACGCCCTGGGCGATGATGCCGACGCTCTTGCCGCCGGGTAACGTGCCGATCCCGTCGAGGATCACCTGCCCGAGCCCGGCCTTGCCCTGGCGGTACTTGTTCAGCGAGTCGCCCAGCACCACCGCCCCCGCCACCACCGTGGCCCCGACCAACAGGGCGCCGGCCAGGCCGCCGGTGCCGACGATGAGGACGGCGATGCCCGCCACCATGGCGACGTTGCGCGCCAGATCGACGAAGTCGTCCCAGGAGCGGAACGGGGTCGAGAGGGTGTCCCACGCCTTGGCGAGCCAGGATCTGTTCTGGATGCCGCTGCCGGTCAGGGCCTGCTCGATCTCCTCGACGGCCCTGGCCTCGGCCTCGCCGCGCAGGCGGGCGGCCTCGTCGGCGATGCGGCGGGCGCGGGCCCTGTCGGTCTCGGCGGTGCGGGCGCGTTCCAGCGCGGGACGTACGGACGCCTGGACGGCGGGGCCGGCGGTGAGCACGGCGTGCTCGACCTCGCGCAGTGCGCGCAGGCCGCTCGCGGCGGGCACGTGGGCGGCGACCTCGCGTAACGCGCCCTGGTAGCGCTCGTACGCCGCGCCGCCCTGCCGCAGCGCCGCGCCCGCCTGCGCCTTGGCCTGTTCCAGCGCGCCCGCGTACGACATGAGGGCGTCGCCCGCCCCCTTGTACGCCCTGCCCAGCTTGGCCAGCTCGCCCGGCAGCGCGGACAGCGCCTCGGTGTAGGCGGCGGCGTAGTCGCCGCGCATGCGCAGCGCGCCGCTGCCGCCCGCGACCGTGTTCAGCCTGGCGGTGCCGGTGCCGGCCAGCGCGGCCTGGTCGAGCAGCCCGCGGGCGAGCGTGCGCACCTGGCCAGGGTCGCCCGGAGCCGGATCCTCGGCCAGCCCGAGCACCTGCCATCCGGTCGTCATGGTCATGACGCTCCCTTCCGGCAGGCTGTACGCGGCCGGCCCCGCCCGGGTTCAGGGACGCCCTCGAGGGATGCCGTTCAGGAATGCAGCGCGCGGGCCACGTGGACGCCGGTGATGATGTCGGTGATGCCGGAGAAGTGCTGTCCGGCCATGATGAGCGCGTCGCGGATGCCGGCCGTCTTGTCCACGATCCCGTCCGTGGGCGTGCCGGCGACGACGGCGAACGCGAGCGCCGCGAGGGCGAGCAGGTGGTTGCGGCGGTGCATGATGGACCTCCCGAGGCGGTGTGCGATCACGACACCGCCCAGGAGATCACGAGGACCTGGCTCGGGCGCGGGTGCGCCACAGGGGCCAGGCGCGTTCTTTACCCCTTGTTCGAGGGGGTGCCGCAGCCCTGGGTGAGGCCCTGCACCGGGTTGTCGCCGTCCTGCTTGACGCGCCTGTTCTTCTTCGGGCCGGGCGCCTTCGACGGCTCGGCCGTCCCGGAGGCGGACGGCGACGGGGAGGCGGTGGCGGCGACCGGCCGCTCGGCGCGGTCGGAGTCGCGGATCGCCTTCGCGGCCAGCGACCTGATGAGCTCCCAGTCGGGGTAGCCGGTGTTGATCAGCGGCGGGACGAACTGCAGGCTCGTCACCTTGGCGTTCTTCACCTTGAGCGCCAGCGGCACCAGGTGCTCCAGCATCGGCCGGGGGATGTCGGTCCTGATCAGGTCCTTCGTGGCCCGCGCGACCTGGTTGAACCTGGTCAGCAGGGTCGCCGGGTCGGCCTGGTCGAGCAGGGCGCCGAGCACGCAGCGCTGGCGGCGCATGCGGGTGTAGTCGTCGCTGAACGTGCGGGACCGGGCGTACCACATGGCGTCGGCGCCCTTGAGCCGGCGCGTGCCCGCCTTGACCAGCCCCTCGTTGTACCTGCCGAACACGACGTCCTGCTCGACGGTGATCGTGATGCCGCCGATGGCGTCGATGAGGCGGGCGAAGCCCCACATGTTGACCAGGGCGTACCAGTCGACGCGCAGGCCGAGCGTGTAGCCGATGGTGTCCATGAGGACCTTGGCGCCCTGGTGCTGTTTGCCGCCGAACAGCTCGGGGTGTGAGTCGGCGTACTCCCACACGCTGTTGAGCAGGTCGCTGCTGCCGCCGTTGGGGTCCTTCGGCAGGTCGAAGCCGTTGGGGAAGCGGCGGGCCATCGGCGTGCCCGGGCGGAAGCGCACGTCCTCGAGGTTGCGCGGGAGGCTGAACAGCACGGTGTTGCCGGTCCGCACGTTGACGCTGGCCAGGTGCATGCTGTCGGTGCGCACGCCCACCCGGTGGTCGTCGGCGTCGCCGCCCAGCAGCAGGATGTTGATGCGCCGGCGTCCCGCCCACGGGTCCTCGGGTTTCGGCGCGGGCGGTGTCGGCTCATCGACGGCCTCGACGGGGGGCTGGAAGATGTCGTCGAGGGCCTGCCGGTAGGTGCTCGCGGAGTGCGCGGCGTAGGCGAACGGCAGCACGACCACGATGGCGAGCAGCCCGGCCAGCGTGCCGACGAGCGCCTGCCCCGGCTGGCCGAGCCGGCCGGGCCGCAGCACCACGAACGAGTGGACGATCAGTGCGAACCAGGCCGCGCCCAGCACCCCCGAGCCGATCATGACGGCGGTGATCCACGAGTCCTGGGTGGCCGAGCCGAGCAGCGTGCCGAGGTCGTTGGAGAGGACGAACGCCAGCAGGCCGAGCAGCGCGACCGCGTACAGGGAGATCAGGACGAGGCCGGTCTTGCGCCGGCCGGCGCGCAGATGCGCGGCCCCGGGCGCCAGTGCCGCCAGCACGAGCCACCCGAGGACTCCCGCGGCGCTCGCTGGGGCGCTCCCTGCTTTCTTCGCCTGCTCCACGCCTTCCCCGTTTCCCCGCGTTCCACGATAGGTGCTCAGGCCGCTACTGGCGGTGAACCGCGTGGCGTGGTCGCCCCAGGCCTTATCGAGGCGGCGGCCTATGCACTTAATACGAAAAATGTCGTTATCGGGGGGTGAACTTCAGAAACCGAATAACATTCTGTGCATGGGGTTCTCTGAGATCGAGTACGAGGTGACCGATCGCATCGCCACCGTGACATTGAAACGCCCCGACCGGCTGAACGCCTTCACCTTTACGATGCGCGGAGAGTTGATCGAGGCGTTCGACCTGGCCGACGCCGACGACGACGTCCGCGCGGTGGTGGTCACGGGCGCGGGCCGCGCCTTCTGCGCCGGAGCCGACCTGGGCGGCGGCGGGGGCACGTTCAAGGGCCGCCGAGGGGGCGAGACCATCGGCGGCGCGCCGCGCGACGGCGGCGGCACGGTCGCGCTGCGCATCGCCCGCTCGCTCAAGCCCGTCATCGCCGCCATCAACGGCCCCGCCGTCGGCGTCGGCGTCACGATGACGCTGCCGATGGACGTCCGGCTCGCCTCGGAGAACGCCAGGTTCGGGTTCGTGTTCGCGCGGCGCGGCATCGTCACCGAGGCGGCGTCGAGCTGGTTCCTGCCCAGGATCGTCGGCATCTCCAAGGCCATGGAATGGGCCGTCACCGGCCGCGTCTTCCCCGCGTCCGAGGCGCTCGAAGGGCGGCTGGTCTCGCGCGTCCATCCCGCCGATGAACTGCTGCCCGCCGCGTACGAGCTGGCCAGGGAGATCGCCGACAACACCTCCGCCGTCGCCGTCGCGGCCATCCGCCGGCTCATGTGGTCGGGCCTGTCGGCCGCCTCGCCCTGGGAGGCGCACGCCGCGGACTCCCGCCTCATGGCCGAGCTGGGCGGCGCGCCCGACACGGTCGAAGGCGTCACCGCGTTCCTGGAGAAGCGGCGGCCCGACTTCCCCATGCGGGTCAGCGCCGACCTGCCGCCCGGGGTGCCCTCATGGCCGGACGATCCCTATGGTGTCTAGCATGTACGAGATCACCGTGCTGCCCATGCCCGACGACTTCGAGGGCGAGGTCGTGGCGACGCTGGTGTCCAGGAGGGCAGCGACCGCCTCCCGCAGGGCGGTGCTCTACCTCCACGGCTTCACCGACTACTTCTTCCAGGACCACCTCGCCGAGCACTACGTGCAGCGCGGCATCGACTTCTACGCGCTCGACCTGCGCAAGTACGGCCGATCCCTGCTGCCGCACCAGACCAGGGGCCTGATCAGGAGCGTCACCGAGTACTTCGCCGAAATCGACGAGGCCGTGCGCATCATCAGGCGCGACCACGACGAGCTGACCATCAACGCCCACTCCACCGGCGGGCTGGTCGCCGCCCTGTGGGCCGACCGGGTGCGCGGCCGCGGCCTGGTGCAGGGGCTCGTGCTCAACAGCCCGTTCTTCGACCTCAACGTGCCCACGCCGTTAAGGCTGGCGGCCGACCTGCTCGAGACGCCGCTGTCGTACCTGAAGTGGGCGCTGCCGCTGCCGTCCAGCAACGTCTACGGCCGCACCCTGCACCGCAGCCACGGCGGCGAGTGGGACTACGACCTGGAGCTGAAGCCGCTCGGCGGCTTCTCCGTGCACGCCATGTGGCTGGCCGCCATCAGGCGCGCGCAGCGGCGGCTGCATGCCGGGCTGTCGGTGGACGCCCCGGTGCTGGTGCTCGCCTCGGCCACCGGCCTGCGCGTGCGCGACTTCGTCCCCGAGGCGCGCTCGGCCGACGTCGTGCTCGACCCCCGCCACATCGCCCGCTGGTCCACCTCGGTCGGGCCGCACGTGACGTGCGTGCGCATCCAGGACGGCGTGCACGACCTCGTGCTGTCCGCCGAGCCCGTGCGCAAGCAGGTCTTCGCCGAGATGGACCGCTGGATGGCGGCCTTCGTCCACCAGGACGCTCAGCAGGACGCTCACCAGGGTGTTCGCCAGGGCCTTCACCAGGGGAAGGAGAACAGCCCGTAGTAGGCCGCCGCCATCAGCAGCAGCCCGGTCCCGCCGAGCACGCCCCCGACCGAGACGTACTGCCAGCGGGTGGGCTGCAGGCCCTCGCGCAGCGCCGACACGTACGCCGCCACCGCCGTGACCTCCTGGATCAGCATGAGCACGGCGAGCAGCCGCACCACCAGCCAGCCGGCCAGCACGGCCGGCCAGGCGCCCGCCTGGTTGACCGAGAACAGCACCAGCAGCGTGATGAACGCCGCCACCGAGGCCAGCAGGCCGAGCCCGGTCCACGCCATCCTGGACAGCCGGCGCCGGATCGGCGCCCACAGGCGGGCGTTGGTCTCGACGGGGGTCTGGTCGCGGTGGCGCAGCCGCACGACCATGGCCGCGACCGGGCCCGCCACGTAGCCGACGGCGGCCAGGCCGATCGTCAGCCCGAGCATCGTGCCGCCCGCGTACCAGGGGGCGGCGGGCACGTCGCTCGCCTCGAATCGCTGAACGGGGGTCGCGCCCGCCATGTGGACCGCCGGCTCGGCCGTGCCCGGCAGGCCATTGATCCAGTTGGCCAGGGTCTCCAGGTAGCCCGCGGTGAAGTCGCCGCCGTTGACCCGCATGGCGTGGTCGCCCTTGGCCATGAAGCGGATCGTGTACTTGTCGTTGCCCGCCTTCTCCAGGGCCGTGATGAGCGCCTTGGTGGACTCGACGAAGGGGATCGAGGGGTCTGTGGTGCCGTAGAACGCCAGGACCGGCTGCTTGACCCGGCTTAACGCGGGCATCGCGTCGTAGCGCAGGAAATCGAAGCCGACCCCGCCCATCGCCCTGGTCAGCAGGTCGCGCACGCCGACGGGGGCGCGCAGCCGCAGCAGCTGCTCGTTCAGCGCCCAGGCGACCTGGCGCAGCGGGGAGACGTTGGGCGAGGACACCAGCACCACGAAGCCGACGGACGAGCTCTTGGCCGCCGCGATCGGCACCACCCAGCCGCCCTCGGACACGCCCCACACGCCCACGAGGTCCGGGTTCACCTCGGGCCGCGTGCGCAGGTACTCGACCATGCGCAGCGCGTCGTCCGCGAGCAGCCCGAAGTCGCGGTGGCGGAAGTCGTATCCGACCGTGCGCTTGTCGAACGCGATCGTCACCACGCCCGCCCTGGACAGGAACTCCGCCTGCGGCGTGAACTCCGTACGCGAGCCGTTGCCCGACCCCGACACGAACACCATCGCCGGATGCCGTCCCGGAGCCACCGGCACCCGCAGCGTGCCCTCCAGGCGCTGGCCCTCCGCCTGGACCGAGATCTCCTCCTCGCGGAACTCGTGGACGGCCGCGACGGGCTTCAGCTCCTCGGCAGGCTGCGGCGGGATGGCCTGGAACGCGGGATCGACCTTCAGCGGCGGCGGATCGAACGCGGGTGGAAGGACGTAACCAACCGTCGCAAGAGCCACCAGCACCAGGCCGGCGGCGACGCTCAAGGTGCCACGGCCAGTGCGCATCGGCCTCCCCATGTGCGTTGGTTTGCCCGCCGATCTTCCAGAGTACTCCCGGCGCGTGGGACAGGAGAGACCCCGTATGTCGGTGAGACCTGTTAGCTTCCTGCGACATGCGGATCCTGCACACCTCCGACTGGCATCTCGGGCGCTCCTTTCACCGCGAGAGCCTGCTCGCCGGGCAGGCCGCGTTCATCGATCACCTGGTCGAGACCGTGCGATCCGAGCGGGTCGACGTGGTGGCGGTGGCCGGCGACGTCTACGACAGGGCGCTGCCGCCCGTCGACGCCGTCGCCCTGCTCGACGACGCGCTCGCCAGGCTGCGCGGAGCGGGCGCCCGCGTGGTGCTGATCAGCGGCAACCACGACTCGGCGCTGCGGCTGCGGTTCGGCTCGCAGCTGTTCGAGGCGGCGGGCGTCCACGTCCGTACCTCGCCCGACCAGTCGTGGGAGCCCGTCGTGGTGGACGGCGTCGCCTTCTACGGCATTCCCTACCTGGAGCCGGAGCTCGTACGCGCCCAGTGGGAGCTGCCCGACCGCAGCCACACCGCCGCCATCACCCATGCCATGGACCGCATCAGGGCCGACGCCGCCCGCCACCGCGCCAGCGTGGTGCTGTCGCACTGCTTCGTCACCGGCGGGCAGGCCAGCGACAGCGAGCGCGACATCAGCGTCGGCGGGGTCGCCCACGTGCCGCTGAGCGCGTTCGACGGGGTCGGCTACGTCGCGCTCGGCCACCTGCACGGCCGCCAGCGCATGTCCGAGACCGTCCGCTACTCCGGCTCGCCGATCGCCTACTCCTTCTCCGAGGCCGGCCATGTCAAGGGCTCGTGGCTGGTCACGATGGGGGAGAAGGTGGAGGAGGTCGACTTCGTGCCCGCGCCCGTGCCCCGCCCCGTCGGCCGGCTGCGCGGCGACATCGACGACCTGCTCACCGACCCCCGCTACGCCGCCTACGAGGACCACTGGCTGCAGATCGTCCTCACCGACCCCGTGCGTCCCAAGTCCGCGATGGACCGCCTGCGCGCCCGCTTCCCCCACACGCTCGCCCTCTCCTTCGAGCCGGTCGGAGCCGTCGCCACCGCCGAGCCCGTACGCGTCACCGGGCGGCCCGAGGCGGAGGTCGCGCTCGACTTCGTCAAGGAGGTGCGCGGCGAGCCTGCCGCGCCCGAAGAGGAGGAGCTGCTAAGACAGGCCATCGAGGCGTCCAGGGTGAAGGAGACGATGGCGTAGATGCGCCCCCACAGGCTCACGCTGACGGCGTTCGGCTCCTTCCCCGGCACCGAGACCGTCGACTTCGACGCGCTGGCCGAAGCCGGGCTCTTCCTCGTCCACGGCCCCACGGGGGCGGGCAAGACCACCATCCTCGACGCGCTCTGCTTCGCCCTCTACGGCCAGGTGCCCGGCCAGCGCAACAGCGCCCGCAGCCTGCGCTGCGACCACGCCCCGCCCGGCACCGGGCCGTCCGTCACCCTCGAGGTGTCCATCAGGGGGCGTTTACTGCGCATCCAGCGTTCGCCAGCCTGGCAGCGGCCCAAGCTGCGCGGCACGGGCTTCACCGAGGAGAAGGCCAAGGTGGTCGTCTCGGAGCGGCAGGGCTCCGGCTGGCACGGCCTCACCACCCGCCTCGACGAGGCCGGCGACCTCATCGGCGGGCTGCTCGGCATGAACGCCGACCAGTTCTGCCAGGTCGCCATGCTGCCCCAGGGCGACTTCGCCCGCTTCCTGCGCGCCGGCGGCGACGAGCGCGCCAAGCTGCTCGAACGCCTCTTCAGCGTCAAGGTGTTCACCGCGGCCGAGTCCTGGCTCGCCGAGCACCGCAAGCAGGCCTGGCGCGAGGCCCAGGAGCTGCGGCAGGAGGTCGACTTCGCGGTCAAGCGCGTCGAGGAGGCCGCCGGCCCCGACCTCCTCGCCCGGCTCACCTCTTCCGCGCCGGTGAGCGCCCCCGGGGCCGACGCCCAAGGCACCTCGCCCTCCGCCGCAACCGCATCGGCGGGAGGCCGCGCAGGAGACGCCGCCGCCGACGGGGAGGTGCCGTCGCCGGAGGAGGAGCCGCTGCGGTGGGCGGGCGCGCTGCTCGACGCCGCGCGGGCCGTCGTGACGCGGGCGGAGGAGGAGCACGCCGCGGCCGGTGCCGCCCTGCGGACCGCGCGGACGCGCTTCGAGCAGGCCGCCGCCCTGGCCGAGCGCCAGCGCCGGTACGCCGAGGCGCTCACCCTGCGCCGCACCCTCGACGAGCGCGCCGACGAGCGCGCCGACCTGCAGGCCATCCTCGACGACGCCGCCAGAGCCGACCGCGTCGTCCCGCTCATCACGGCCGCCCGGCAACGCGCCGAGGCCGCCGCCAAGGCCCGCGCCCTGGCCGCCGACGCCATCGCCCGCGCCCGCCCCCTCCTGACCGCCGCCCCGCCCACCGGCACGCGCGAGGCCGCGTCGCCGTGGTCCGCAGGGGAGGCGCCTGCCGCGCAGAGCGCGGCCGGCCAGAGGCGGGTCGATGCGGATGCGCCGAGCGTCGGAGAGCTGGCGGCGCTGGAGCGGGCGCGAAAGGACGAGATCGCGCGGCTGCAGGAGCTGCTGACCGAGGAGGCCAGGCTCTCGGTGGTCAGGCGCGACCTGCTGAGGGTGGAAGACGAGCTGGCCGAGCTGTTGCGCGCCGACGAGCGGGTGAGCGCCCGGCTGGCGGAGCTGCCGGCGTTGATCGAGCGGGCCGAGGCGGGGCTGGCGGCGGCGCGGACGGACGCCGCGCGGATCCCCGCGGCCAAGGCCGCGCGCGACGCGGCCGCGCATCTCATCGAGATCGACCGCGAGCTGGCCGCCCTGGCGGAGGAGCTGGACGTCCTGGCGCAGCGGGAGGCCGAGGTGGCGGCGGCGGAGGCCGAGCTGCCGGGCAGGCTCGCCGAGGCGGAGGCCGCGCTGGACGACGTACGCGCGCAGGCCGCCGCGATCCCCGCCCAGACGGCGGCGCTGGAGGCGGCCAGGGCGGCGCTCGAGGCGACGCGCCGCAGGCAGGCGCTCGCCGCCGAGCTGGAGGAGGCGCGGGCCGTTCACCAGGAGCTCGTCGACCGGGCGCAGGCGGCCCGCGAGCGCTGGCTCGACCTGCGGCAGGCCCGCATCGACGGCATGGCGGCCGAGCTGGCGCGCGACCTCGCCGACGGGCGGCCGTGCGCGGTCTGCGGCTCCGAGCACCATCCCCAGCCCGCCAAGCCCGCGCCGAGCGCCCCGTCGGCCGACGACGAGCGCGAGGCCGAGGCCGCACACGACGCCGCGCTGAGCGAACGCGAGGCCGCCGAACGCGCCCTGGCCTCGCTGGAGTCCCGCCACGCCGACGCGGTCGCGGCCACCGGCGATCTCGACGTGGCCACCGCCGAGGAGCAGGTGCAGCAGGCCGAGCAGGAGCTGGCCCGCCTCCAGGCGGTCGCCGACCGCGAGCCCGCGCTGGCGCAGGCGCTGGAGCGGGTCGAGGCCGACCGCGAACGCGTCCGCGACCAGGCCCGCGAGATCGCCGAGGCGCTGGCCGCCACCCGGGCGCACCGGGCGCAGCGGGAGGCCGAGCGGGCCCGCGTACGCGCCCGGCTCGGCCTCGGCCCCGGCGCGGCGGCCGCGTCCGTGCGTGCCGAGCTCGGCCCCGGCGCGGACGCCGTGGCAGGGTCCGTGCCGGCCGAGTCCGTGCCGGCCGCGTCCGTGCTGGAGGAGGCCGGGCGGGAGCTGCGCAGGCTCCAGGAGTCGGCCGCCGCCGAGCCCCGGCTGGCGCGGGAGGTGGCCGGGCTCGGGCGCGAGCGCACCGAGCTGGAGGAGCAGCGCCGCCAGGTGGCGGCGCGCATCGCGGCCGCCCGTACCAGGCAGGAGGAGCTGAGCGGCGACGCCGGGCGGCTCACCGCGCGGCTCGACGCGGCCCGGGGCGGCGACGCCACGCTGACCGCCCGCCTGTCCCGGCTGAGCGACGAGGCCGAGCTGCTGCGCGAGGCGCTGGAGGCCACGCAGGCCGCGGTGTCCGCGCACGACGAGCTGGCCAGGGCGAAGCAGGCGGCCGAGGAGGCGGCGGCCGAGGCCGGGTTCGGCGACGTACGCGATGCGGAGGCCGCGTACCGGAGCCCGGCCGAGCGCGAGCACAAGGCGGAGCTGCTGCGCCGGCTCGACGACCAGCACGCGGCCGTCAGCGGCGTGCTGGAAGACCCCGAGCTGGTGGCCGCGGCGGCCGAGCCCGCGCCCGACCTCGCCGCCCTGCAGTCCGAGCGCGACGCGCTGGAGGAGACGTACACGCGGCTGGCGAGCGTGCGCGACAGGGCGGCGGCCAGGGCGCGGCGGCTGGCCGAGCTGCACGACGAGCTGGCCGCCCACCTCGAACGCTGGCGTCCCGCCGCCGACCGGCACCGCCTGGCCGAACGCATGGCCTCGCTGGCCAGCGGCACCTCCAGCGACAACCAGTGGAGCATGAGCCTGTCGTCGTTCGTGCTCGGCGAGCGGCTGCGGCAGGTCGTGGCCGCCGCCAACGAGCGGCTCGACCACATGTCCGGCGGCCGCTACCTGCTCAGGCACGACCTGGGCAAGACGGCCGGCTCCCGCACGCGCGCGGGCGGCGGCCTCGGCCTGCGGGTGGTGGACGGCTGGACCGGCGTCGACCGCGACCCGGCCACGCTGTCCGGCGGCGAGAGCTTCATCACCTCGCTGGCCCTGGCGCTCGGCCTCGCCGACGTCGTCACCGCCGAGGCGGGCGGCGCGGAGCTGGGCACGCTCTTTGTGGACGAGGGGTTCGGCACGCTCGACGAGGACACGCTCGACGGCGTGCTCGACATCCTCGACGGGCTGCGCGACGGCGGCCGCGCCGTGGGCATCGTCAGCCACGTGTCGGAGCTGCGCTCCCGGATCACGGCTCAGCTCAAGGTCATCAAGACCCGTACGGGCTCCACGCTGCGCGCCGTCGGCACCGGCTGACCCTCGCGGGGCCGGCCGCCGGGCCGGGTATAGGTTGTGGGCGAGATCGAGGGTTCCAGCTTGCGAGGAGCGGCTCATGCGCGTCGTCGTCACCGGAGCACACGGCAAGGTCGGCAGGGCCGCCGTCAAGGCCCTGCAGGAGGCGGGGCACGAGGTCACCGCCACCGACCTCACCCGCCCGGTCTGGGAGCGCCACGATCCCGGAGAGCCCCGCTACAAGCAGGCCGACCTGACCGACGCCGGGCAGGCGTTCGCCGTGACGCACGGGGCCGACGCCGTGGTGCACGCGGCGGCCATCCCCGATCCCACCATGAACGCGCCGCACGTGGTGTTCCAGAACAATCTGATGGCCACGTTCAACATGATCGAGGCGGCGGTACGGCTGGGCGTCAAGCGGTTCGTGAACATCTCCAGCGAGACCGTGCCCGGGTTCTTCTTCGCCGAGCGGCCGTTCCTGCCGGACTACGCGCCGGTGGACGAGGAGCACCCGATCCGGCCGCAGGACCCGTACGCGCTGTCGAAGTACTTCGGCGAGCAGCTCATGGACGCGGCGGTGCGCCGGTCGGACATCAGGTGCATCTCGCTGCGGCCGAGCTGGGTGCAGCACGAGGGCAACTACGAGCGCAACCTCGGGCCGGAGGTGCGCGGCGAGGCCGAGGTCGGGGCCGGGCTGTGCAGCTACACCGACGTGTACGACCTCGCCGACGCGATCGTGCTGGCCGTCGAGTCCGACCTGCCGGGGCACGAGGTGTTCTACATCGCCGCGCCCGACAACGCGGGCGGGCACGACTTCGCGGCCATGGTACGGCGGACCTACGGCGACAAGATCGAGCTGCGGCCGCTGTCCAGGGTCGACTCGTCGGGCATCTCGTGCGAGAAGGCGTACCGGATGCTCGGCTGGAGGCCCAAGCGGACGTGGCGCGACTACCTGGACGAGAACGGCCGCTCCCGCCAGAAGTGACGGCCGCGCGCGCGTAGCCGGCATTGCGCACGGCCGGCCTCGCTGTGCCGGCCTCAGGCACGGCCGGGCGCATCCGAGTCGGCATTGCGCACGGCCGGGCGCGCGTGTGGCGAGGTGGTCAGGTGAGCGCGCCGATCAGGTCCGGCAGCTCGGAGGGGTGGCGGAAGAGCGTCGCCCCCAGCTCTTCCAGGCGTGCGATCGGCGTGAGGCCGCCGGCGTAGGCGAAGCAGCGCATGCCCGCCCTGATCGCCGCCGTCACCCCGATGGGGCTGTCCTCGACCACCACGCACGCGTCCGGCTCGGCCCCCATCGTGGCGGCGGCGTGCAGGAACAGGTCGGGCGCGGGCTTGCCCGCGGCGACGTCCTCGACGCTGAAGATGCGCCCGTCGAAGTGGTGGGCCAGCCCGGCCAGCCGCAGGTTGCGGCGGATGGTGGGGTGGCGGGCGTTGGAGGCCACGCAGAACGGGATGGTGAGCCGTTCGAGCACGTCGGTGATGCCTTCGACGGCGCGCAGCTCGTTGTGGATGGCCGCGCGGTACTCCGCTCTGAACTGGTCGCGCCAGCCGGGCGGGGCGGACCCGATCTCCTGCTCCCAGGTGCCGCTGGTGGCGCCGACGAACTTCTCGATGTACTCGCTCTCGGTCATCGTCCGGCCCAGGCGGCGCAGGGCCGCCAGCCCGACGCGTACGGAGATGGACTCGCTGTCCACCAGGACGCCGTCACAGTCGAAGATCACCAACTCGACGGGCAAATGACCCCCTTTCTACGCGAATGTTCTGTATGTGAAACCTAACATTGCGCAGGTGATAGCGTCCTCGTATCGCTTCACAAGACGAACGTCCGTATAGTGAGACACCCTATGAAGGTTTCCCCTCAGACCGGCGCCCCCAGCCGGTCGAGGATCGCGGCGGCCAGCCTCATCGGCACCGCGATCGAGTTCTACGACTTCTACATCTACGGCACCGCCGCCGCCCTGGTGCTCAACACCGCGTTCTTCCCCGACATGGACGACATGGCGGGCGACCTGGCCGCGTTCTCCACGTTCGCCGTGGCCTTCATCTCCCGCCCGCTCGGCTCCGCGCTCTTCGGGCACTGGGGCGACCGCATCGGCCGCAAGTCCATGCTCGTCGTCTCGCTGCTGGTGATGGGCCTGTCCACGGTCCTGATCGGCCTGCTGCCCGGCTACGCCGCCCTCGGCGTGATCGCGCCCTTCCTGCTCGTGCTGCTGCGCTTCACCCAGGGCATCGGGCTCGGCGGCGAGTGGGGCGGCGCGGCGCTGCTGGCCACCGAGCACGCCCCGCCCGGCAAGCGCGGCCTGTACGCGATGTTCCCGCAGCTCGGCCCGTCGGCCGGGTTCATCGTCGCCAACGGGATGTTCCTGATCCTCGGCGAGGTGCTGAGCGACGGGCAGTTCGACAGCTGGGGATGGCGGCTGCCGTTCGTGGCCAGCCTGCTGCTGGTGATCGTCGGCCTGTACGTCCGGCTCAAGATCTCCGAGACGCCCGTCTTCCAGGCCGCCATGGACCAGCACCGCATCGCGCGGGTGCCGTTCGCCGGCCTGATGAAGCACCAGTGGCGGCGCGTGCTGCTCGGCGCCGGCGCCATGACCATCGCGTACACGCTCTTCTACACCGCCACCACCTACTGCCTGGCGTACGGCACCGACACCCTCAAGATCCCCAAGACCACGATGCTCGCGCTGTCGATGGTCGGCGTGGTGTTCATGGCGGCCGGCACCGTCGCCTCGGCCATGGTGTCCGACCGGCTCGGCCGCCGCCGCACGCTGATCACCGGCACGATCGGCGCCGTCGTGTGGGGGCTGGTGATGTTCCCGCTGATGGAGACCCGCAACACGTTCCTCGTCGGGCTGGCGCTCGCGGGCGCGCTCGCGCTCATGGGGCTGGTCTTCGGGCCGATGGGGGCGTTCCTGCCCGAGCTGTTCAAGACCGAGTACCGCTACAGCGGCTCGTCCGTCGCCTACAGCCTCGGCGGCGTGCTCGGCGGCGCGGTGCCGCCGCTGGTCGCCACCAGCTTGCAGGCGAGCGGCCTCGGCGTCATGGGGATCGGCGGTTACGTCTCCGCGATGGCGATCCTGAGCCTGCTCTGCCTGCTCGCACTCCCGGAGACCGGCGACCGTACCCTGTGAGGTGTCGTCGACGGAGGGTTTCGCCGGGTGGAGTGGATCGACGCGGCCACGGCGGCCGAGCGGCTCGGGATCAAGCCGGCCACGCTGTACGCGTACGTGAGCCGTGGCGTCGTGCAGCGCCGGCACAGCGAGGACGGCCGGCGCAGCCTCTTCTCCGCCGAAGAGATCGAGCGTCTCGCCCGCCGCGGCCGTCCGCGCGCCCAGCCGCCGGAGCTCGTCATCGAGTCCGCCGTCACCTCGCTCGGCGTGGACCGGCCCTACTACCGGGGTGCGGACGCGCTCGCGCTGGCGCGCACGGCGGCGTTCGAGACCGTCGCCGAGTGGCTGTGGACCGGCGACCCCGGCGTGTGGCGGCGGCCCGCGCCGGGCGAGCGGCGGCTCACACCGGACGGCCGGAGGTCCGAGCCCGGCGAGGGGCTGGAAGCCGCGCCGGGCGGGTGGCGCTTCGAGCCCGGCGAGGGGCCGGGAGCCGCGCCGGGCGGACGGCGCTTCGAGCCCGGCGAGGAGCCGGGGGCCGCGCCGGGCGGGTGGCGCTTCGAGCCCGAGGACGGGCTGCGGGCCGCCGTCGCCGCCCAGCGCGGCCTGCCCGGCGACCTCATGCCGCTCGACCGCCTCCAGGTCGTCGTCACCGTGCTCGGCGCGTCCGACTCGCTGCGCTACCAGCTCGACCCCGGCTCGGTCACCGCCACCGCCCGCCGCCTCATCGCGGGCCTGGTGGACGCGCTGCCCCCGCTCGGCGAGCCGCAGGGCGACACGATCGCCGAACGCCTGTGGTCCCGCCTCTGCCCGCACCCCGCCACGCCCGGCCTGCTCGGCGCGCTCAGGGCCGCGCTGGTGCTGCTCGCCGACCACGAACTCGCCGCCTCCACCCTCGCCGCCCGGGTGGCCGCCTCCGCCAAGGCCGACCCGTACGCCGTCGTCCTCACCGGGCTCGGCGTGCTGGGCGGGCCGCTGCACGGAGGGGCCTCGTACGCCGCGGAACGCCTCCTCGACGAGATCGGCCACCCCGGCGAGGCGCCCCGCGTCATCGGCGAGCGCGTACGGCGCGGCGAGCGCATCCCCGGCTTCGGCCACAGCGTCTACAAGAACGGCGACGCCCGCGGCGCCCTCCTCCTCGACCTGATCAGGAAGGCCGTCGCGGCAACCGGCACCCGCACCGCACCCGGTCCGCCGGCCGAGCACGCGCGTCGGGGCGAGCCCGCGCGCCCTGGGGATCCGGGAGAGGCCGTGCTCCGGCCGGATCGGATCGAGGTCGTGGACGCCGTGCTGGCCGAGATGCGGCGGCGCCGCCTGCCCCACCCCAACGTGGACCTCGCCCTCGCCACCCTCGTCACGGTCAGCGGCATGACGCGCGGCGCGGGCGAGGCCGTCTTCGCGGTGGCCAGGGCGGCGGGCTGGCTGGCGCACGCGATGGAGGAGTACCGCCGCGGCTCCCTCCTCCGCCTCCGCGCCTCCTACACCGGCCCGCCACCGAAGTGACCACGAAGGCCCGGACGCCACCGCCGCCCCCGCGCGGCCCGTCTCCGGCGCCCCGCCCTGCGCGCGTGGGCTCACGCCGTGACCGCGGGGGTGCCGCGCTCCACGTACGCCGCCAGCGCCCGGACCCGCTCCGCGTGCTGGTCGTGCCCCACGATGACGGGCGGCTCGTTGTACGGCATCGCATCCGACGACCGCCGCAGCTTGATGTACTGACCGCACGCGTCGATCGCGTACGGCTCCATGTCGTCCTGGAGCGCCCCGATCACCGTGATCCCGTACGTCTCGCCGATCCGCCGGAACAGCGCCACCGCCTCCCGCCGGTGCTCCTTGCCGAGGTTGCGCCCGAGCTCGTCGAGCACCAGGCACAGGTGGCCGCCCCCGGACGAGGCGATGGCCGCCGCGCACACCAGCTTGACGGCCTTCTCGTCCATGAGCGCGGTGTTGGCCCGCCGGTTGTACGGCACGAACGCCTGCCCCTCGCCCCGCCGCCACTTGGGCGTGACCCGCCACTGCCAGCGCTGCTCGGGGTCGGCGGGCGCGGGCGGGACGGGGAACTCCAGCGTCGCGCCGTAACCGCCGTAGGAGGTGTCGAGCTTGTCGAACTCCTCGGCCACCCGCGCCAGCCGCGCCTTGATCGCGGCGGTCAGCGCGGCGCGGTGCACGGCCGTGGACTGGGCGGCCTCCTCCGCGCCTCTGGCCGCCGCGGCCAGGTCGCGCTGCCGGGAGACGAGCTGGGCCTCGATCTGGCGGCGCTGGTGGCGTTCGTACTCCTCCTGGCCGCGCAGATAGGACGACAGCGACCCGCAGACCGCCGCGAACGTCGCCTGCTCCCGCGCCGTGCTGCCCTCCCGCTCGCTCAGCAGGAAACGCAGCTCCTCGGGCAGCTCGGCGTCCTCGTCGGGGAACGTGTCGCGCAGCGCCTGGTCGAGGTGGCGCTCGGCGATCCGCCACCACTCGTCGGCGGTGCGCGTGCGCTCCTCCTCGGGCAGCGCGTCCAGCCACTCGCGGGCGGCGTCGATGGTGCCGCCCCAGTCTTCGGCGAGCGCGTCGAGCTTGAGCGCCTCGCGTTCGGCGGTGACCTTGGCCTCCTGCTCGCGTGCCTGTGCGCGCTCGCTCTCGTGCCGCTGCCTGCGCCCCTCCAGCCGCTCGATCTCCATGTCGCGGGTACGGGCGCGGAAGTCGAGCGCGGCGGCCTGGCGTTCGGCCTCGGCGACCTTGGGGGCCAGCTCTTCGATGGCGGCGTTCAGCTCGGCCAGCTTGGCCCGCCGCTCGCCCAGCTTGACCTCCAGCTCGGCCAGCCGCACCCCGGCCCGCGCGCCTTCGAGCCGCCGCTGCGCCTCGGCGACCGCCTCCTCCGCGTCGCGCACGGCCTGGGCCGCGCTCTCCTGGACGTCCTTGGCGCGGTTGAGCCGCTGCTCGGCGGCCTTGATGCGGGCCTCACGCCCGGTCGCCACCCCCTCGAACGTCCCGACCACGCTCACCCCGGCCGCGCTCACCAGCACCGAGCCCGGCAGGCCGGACAGGGCTTCGGCGGCCGCGCCGAGCTGGGCGGCGTCCACGATCACGGCGTGCTCGTGCGGCCATCCGCGCAGGCCGCCTGAGGTGGCGGTGTCGCGGGCCTGCTCGGCCACGTCGAGCGCGTCGAGCAGCCCGGTCGCGCCGACCCCCGCCGCCGCCAGCGCGTTGAGCTGGGCCGCCGCCGGGCCGCCCTCGGCGTCGTCGAGCGCCGCCTGCGCCGAGGCCACCTCCTGGTCGGCTACGCCGAGGGCCTTCAGTGCCTCGTTGAGCCGCAGCCGCGCCTCGCCGAGCTCGCGTTCGGCCGCCGGCACGTCGCGCCCGTCGGCGAAGCGGCGGGTCTCCTCCAGCGCGGGGATGAGCCCGCGCAGCTCGTCGGCGGAGTTCTCGGTCACGGCGCGGTCGGCGTCGAGCTTGCTCGCCCGCGCCTGCAGCGCCGCCAGCTCCTTGCGAGCCTGCGACACCTGCCGGTCCAGCGTGTCCTCACGCAGGGTCGCGATCTCCGCCTTGACCAGGGCGACGGCCTCCGCCGCCGCCTCGGCCGCCGCGCGGTGGCGTTCGAGGTCGGCCGCCAGCGCCTCGTCCTTGGCGGCGGCGTCGGCCAGCCTGCGCGCCTGCCGGCCGCGCCAGCACCGCTGCGCGTCGGCCAGCCGGATGCGCGCCTGGTCGCGCCGGTCGAACGTGCTCAGCAGCGCCTTCGACTCCGACTCGAACTCGGCCAGCCGGTCGGCCGCCTGCGCCGCCCGCACCCGCTTGGCGTGCTCGTCGCGGCGGGCCTCGCGCTCCTGCTCCAGCTCGGCGTCCAGGCCGGTCAGCGCGGCGATGGCCTCGAAGACCCGCTCGGGCGAGATCTCGTTGAGCGGCTGGGAGAGCAGGTTGGTGGCGACCTTGCTGCGTACGGACGTGGACAGGAACGACACGCACCTGACCTTGTCGCCGTACAGGACCTTGGTGAGGTCGCGGGCCACGACGTCGCGCCGGCCCGCGGAGCGCGGCAGCGACGCCCAGATCTCGTCGGCCCGCGCCACCCGCTCGGCCTCCGACGGCGACGCCGCGAGGTGGATCCCCTCCCGCCAGCGGATCTCCAGGTGGGGCGCCTCCTGGTTGACCCGCAGCCACACGGTCAGCGCGCCGCCCGAGGTGTCGGGCACGTCGAACAGCTCGCCGTCGGAGGGCTCCCCGCCGAACAGCTCCCCGCCGGACGTCTCCGCGCCGGACGGCTCCCCGCCGGACGGGCCAACGCCGGGCGCCGCCTCCAGGGACGCGGCGGCGGGCGGGGCGAACCCGTCCATCCCGGGCGGCGCGAAGACCCCCACGATGTAGCCGTGGTCGGCGCTCGCCCACTGGCGCGACCCCGCGCCGCTGGCCAGCTCCGCGTTGAACAGCAGCTCCGACACCGCCTTCGCACCCGAGGCGAACCGCCACTGCTCGTCGCCCAGCAGCGCCGTGATCGAGGCGATGAACGACGACTTGCCCGCGCCGTTGGAGTCCTTGGGCCCCGCACCGGCCACCACGATCAGCGTGCCGGGAACGGTGGGCACCGGATGGGTCGACAACCGCGAGATGTTGACCGCCTGCACGGCGATCAGCACGCGGTCCCCGACGACGTTCTCCACCTGCGACACCTAAACCCCCGTAACCCTTCCATCCCTCATCAACGCTGACATGTGACTCATTTGGCAGATCTTCGGGCGAGCACCGCCGCCGCGAGCGGCGTGTTCGGCCCGGCCGCCAGGATCAGCTCCTCCTGCAGCCGCCGCCGCGCCGCCGGAGTGAGCCGGTGGAACTGCGGCCCGGGCACGTAGCCGCCCGCCTCCTCGCCCGCCTTCACCTGGCTGATCAGCCCCGCGTGCCGCAGCACGCGCAGCGCCGACTCCAGCTCGCCGATCGGCAGCTGGGTGTGGCGGCGCAGCTCGTCGGCCGGTGTGGGGTGCGGCGAGAGCCAGGAGTCCTCGGGCAGCAGGCCCTCGGCGCGCGGGATGGCGACCGAGTGCACGAGGATGAGCGTCAGCACCGCGCGCTCGCTCACCCCCAGCCGGGCCGGGCCATCGGCGGCGACGCGGGCGGCGACGGCGTCGTCGTAGCCGGAGATCCAGCGGTCGCGGTGCTGGATCAGCGTACGGCCGCGCCTGGCCAGCATCTCGGCCAGCGTGTGGCGCAGCGCCGGGTCGCGCAGGGCGGCGAAGCGCACCTCCTGCACCGGCTCGGCCGCGTGCTCGACCACCATGAACGCCGCCACCAGCTCGGCCCTGCGCCGCTCGTCGTAGCCGCTCAGCAGGTCGTCGAACTCGGCCATGGCCGGCTCCGCCCTGCCGCCCGCCTCGCCGCCGACGGCGCTCTGCCCGGCGGCCACCAGGTCGTCGTCGGGCACCACGGTCAGCTCGGGACGCGCGGGCTCGGGCAGCCGGCGTACGAGCTCTTGAAGCTGCGCGTGCGACTCGGGCGGCCACAGGGCGCAGCGCGGGCCCAGCGTCACCACGCCGTCGTCCAGCACCACCCACGCGGAGTCGTGCAGCCGCCGCAGCGCGCCCACCGCCCAGTTGCGCATCAGGTCGTCGGTACGGCCGATCAGCTCGCGATAGGTGTCGAGCACCACGTCGACGGGGGCGGGCCGGCCCGGCCACGGGCCGGCCGACAGGTCCTGCCAGCAGCACTTGAGCACCGCCGCCAGCACCCGCCGCGTCTCGCCGGAGCGCTCCACCGGCACCGGCGCCACCTGATGCTCGTCGAGCAGCGACGGCGTCACACCGTCAGGCCACACCGGCAGCGCTTCGCCGGTGGAGTCGGCCCTGGTCAGGCGCATCATGCCGGGCGGCGCGGGCTCGGCGGCGCCGAGCTTGACGGGACCGCCCGAGCGGGCGCGGGCGTGGGCGAGAGCCGCGGGCTCCGGCACGGGACGTTCAGCCATGGACGCGCTCCAGGTAACCCTCGGACAGCCAGGTGGGCTCGCGGTCGGGATCGATGGCGAGCCCGTCGGACCAGACCAGGCGGTAGGGAAGCTCGGGCCGCAGATCGACGGTGGTCAGGTCGGCCAGCACACGCCGCGCCGCCGCCCAGTCGGAGCCCAGCGCGTCGCGCAGCGCCACCCGGTCGGCATCGCCGAGCAGCGACTCCGCCGTCTGCCGCAGCCGCTCGAGCGCGGCGTCCTGCGAGGTGTCCAGCTCGGACTCGGGACCCGGATCGGGCAGGTTGGAACGCGGGGGAGTGGGCTGCGCGGGCGCGGGACGCGGCGCCTCGTCGACCGCGCGGGCGATCGCCGCGGGATCGTGCCAAGGCGCGGGCGCGTCGAACACGAACCCGTCGAGCACCGCCGCCAGCCGCTCCTTCGACGCGGTCTGCGCGAACGTGCGCCACGTCTCGGTCGGCAGCAGCGTGAGATTACGGGTGGTGCCCGCCGAGTCGGCCAGCCGGCCGGCCGCCCGCCGTGAGGCGTCGCTGTAGGCGTAGATGGCCGCGCGCAGGTCGGTGCAGACCCGGTCGAGCTCGGGCCAGCGGGTCAGGATCGTGGCGTGCAGGCCCTGCGCCCGCTGGGCGATCTCCTCGGTGCCCCACAGCTTGGGCGCCTGCTCGCGCAGCTCCTCGATGGTGCCGTGGGTGAGCGTGATCAGCTCGAGCGCCCACAGCCGGAACGCCCGCGCCAGGTTGAGCGCGCTCTGCCTGGCCTCCTCCATCGTGGTGCGCGGATCGGCGACGTTGAGGTCCTCGAGCGCGAGCAGCCGGTGCATCTCCGACTGGCCGCCGTCGTCCATCATCCGCCTGATGAACATCAGCCCCACCACGCTCGTGAACGACGCGCGGTAGCGGAGCTGGTTGGGCTTGGGGAACACCTCGCGGATCGCGCCCAGCCCCTTGAGCACCCGCAGCCGGTTGTCGAACTGGTCGGTGGGGTAGGCCCGGCAGGCGAAGCGCATCTGCTCGTGCGTCAGCCACTCCTCGCCCGCCTCGGCGAACGCCGCGAACAACGTCTCGGCGATGTCGACCATGGCCGGATCGTCGACCACCGCCCCGCTGTCGCGGGCCAGCGCGGCGAACATGCGGCGGTAGGTCGACAGGACCGCCTCGTCGGTCAGCACGGAGTCGAGGGTCAGGGGCTGTTCGGACACGGGCACTAAGGTACGGCTTCGGACCGACACTCCATGCACGCCCGCACCGCCGATCCCATCGCTACCAGCCGGTACGTCCACGCGAGTGATCGGTGAGCGCTAGGGTGATGCACGGTAATACGGGGGCAACGGTGCGCAGTCGTACATGTCGGGGGTGCGGGACTTTGTCCAACTCGCAGCGTGGCGCGACCGCCGGAGCCTCCCCCGGAGGGGCCGCTCTCCGAGGACGCCGGCTGAGAAGGGGACTCAGTTGACCCAGTACCACTACCAGGACCACGCCGAGCAGGCCGCCTACCGCTACCCGGACCCTGCCGAGCAGGCCGCGGCGCCGTACCAGCACCAGCAACCGGCCGTACACTCCCAGCACACCGGGCCGTACGACGCCTCCGCCCAGCAGCAGAGCGCGCAGCTCGCCGGCCAGTTCGCCCAGCGCTTCCACCTGCTCGCGAACAACATCGAACGCGTCATCAGGGGCAAGCACGAAGCCATCGAGCTGGCCCTCATCTGCCTGTTCGCCGAGGGGCACCTGCTGGTCGAGGACGTCCCCGGCACCGGCAAGACCACGCTCGCCCGCTCGCTCGCCGCCAGCGTGGACGCCGAATGGCGGCGCATCCAGTTCACGCCCGACCTGCTGCCCAGCGACATCACCGGCGTGTCGATCTTCAACCAGGCGCAGCAGACGTTCGAGTTCCACCACGGGCCCGTCTTCGCCAACATCGTGCTCGCCGACGAGATCAACCGCGCCTCGCCGAAGACCCAGGCCGCGCTGCTGGAGGTCATGGAGGAGCGCCGGGTCACCGTCGACGCCCAGTCCCACCCGGTGCCCAGGCCGTTCCTCGTCGTCGCCACGCAGAACCCCGTCGACATGGACGGCACGTACCCGCTGCCCGAGGCCCAGCTCGACCGGTTCCTGATGAAGATCTCCGTCGGCTACCCCGACCACGCGTCGGAGGTCGAGGTGCTCAAGGGCATGCCCACCGGGCCGCAGGTGGACCGGCTGCCCGTGGTGGCGCGCTCGTCCGACGTGGCCGGGATGATCGACTTCGCCTCCCGCATCCACGTCGCCGACCCCGTCTACGACTACATCGTCTCGCTGTGCGCGGCCACCCGTACCAGCCCGCACGTCCGCCTCGGCGCGAGCCCGCGCGGCAGTCTCGCCCTGCTGCGCGCCGCCCGCGTCAAGGCCGCCGCCGCGGGGCGGCACTACGTGGTGCCCGAGGACGTCAAGGCGCTCGCCGTACCCGTGCTGGCGCACCGCCTCATCCTCACCCCCGAGGCCGAGCTCCGCGACATCACCCCCGCCGCCGCACTCACCGAACTCCTCACCGCCATGCCGGTCCCCCAGGCGGCCTGAGCTCTGGCCAGGGCCCTCGGGGGAGTCGAGGAGCAACGGCTTCGACCGCCGGAAGAACTCGACCGCATCCGCCACCGCATCCCGCCCCGGCGCACCCGGCGACGTAGGGGTCGTTCTCGTGGTGTTCGAGGGCGGCGGCGGTCTCGGGGGTCAGGGCGCGGGCGAAGAGGTCCTTGACGGCGCGGTCCCAGGAGCGAAGGTCGGCGGTCGGCCGGTCGCCGGCGGCCCTTTGAGCGCGCCCGCCTCGACCAGGCGGGCGAGCGCGATCACGTCGTCCTGGTGGTGGTCGCGCAGCCGTTCGATGTGCCGCCGGGCGGTGTCGATGTGTTCCTGCGGTGTTCCTGCGGTGTTCCTGCGTCGCCATTCCTCGCCTGGTGTGAACGCTCGTAGGGGACGGCGGGGCAGAAAGGCGTCGTAAACGCAGGTGGGAGCGGGCCGTGGTGGAAAAGCGGAAAGCCGTCCGAGGGGGCGTGACAGGTTTCGTGAAATATCCGGAAATCAGAGCCAGTCTCGGCGCTTGAAGACCATGTACAGCACCAGGCACACCACGCCCATGAGCACGATCGCGAACGGATACCCGAACACCCAGTGCGTTTCCGGCATGAAATCGAAATTCATCCCGTAAATGGTCCCGACCAGCGTCGGCGCGAACAGGATGGCCGCCCAGGCGGAGATCTTCTTGACCTCCTCGCCCTGCTGGATGCTGGCCTCCGTCATGCGCGCCATCTCGGCGTTCTGCGCCTGGGTGACCAGCGTGGAGTTGACGACGAGGATGTTCTGCAGCATCTGGCGGAAGGACGAGATGCGCTCGGTCACGGTGATCGCGTGGTCGGCGACGTCGCGCAGGTAGCTCTGCAGCTCGTCGGTGACGCCGTACTTGCGGGCGCCGGCGATGAACCCGTGGATCATGCCGACCAGCGGCGCGGTGGCCCGCTGGAACTCGATGACCTCGCCGGACAGCTCGTAGACGCGCCGCGACACCGACGGGTCGCCGCTGAAGACCTGGACCTCGATCTCCTCGATGTCCTTCTGCAGCCCGGCCACGACCGGCGCGTACCCGTCCACGACGGCGTCGAGTATCGCGTACAGGACGGCCTGGGGGCCCTGGCGCAGCAGGTCGGGGTCCGACTCCATGCGCTTGCGCACGCTCTGCAGGTCGGGCGCCTCGGCGTGGCGCACGGTGATCACGAAGTTGGGGCCGACGAAGACGTGCAGCTCGCCGAACGCGACCTCCTCCACGTCGTCGAGGTAGCGGGCGGCGCGCAGCACGACGAAGAGGGTGTCGCCGTAGCGGTCGGCCTTAGGCCGCTGGGAGCCGACGATGGCGTCCTCAAGGGCCAGCTCGTGCAGCTCGAACTCCTCGCCGAGCTTGACCAGCTCCCACTCCTTGGGCCGGTACAGCCCGATCCACGCCATGGCGTCGGGCATCTGCTTGAGGCGTTCGAAGGCGTCGGCGAGCGAGCCGGGGTTGTCGACCCGCTCGCCGTCGCGGTAGATGGCGTTGTCAATGACGGTGGGCCGGTAGGGAGGCTCCTCCACGGCGCGCGGGTCCATCGAGTGTTCCGGCGCTTCCTCGCGGGGTTCTCCGCCGCGCCTGAGACCCTTCACCCTGGCCATGGGCAACCTCCCAACGGAAACGATCTAGGACGAGCTCATCAGCTCGTTGAGCTGCTGTGTCGCACGGTCTCTGATGGTCTTGCGCCACATGGGCGTCCAGCCGAACACCAGCCCGTGCGGCCGGCCCAGAGCCATCTTCGACCAGCGTTTGAAGTCGAAGTCGTCACGATGACGGACGATCAGGTCGTCTTCGAACCTGAACAGCGCGTCGATCTCGTTGACGACCTGGCGGCCCGTGCTGGAGAAGGTGTAGCGGGCCGTCCAGTGGGCGGTGCCGGTGAAGTCGTCGGCTGTCACGTCACGATATTCGGACTTCAGCCCGTCGCGCACGCCGAGCTGCAGCCGCCACATCCTCATCACCCGGTCGCGCCCCTCGACCTCCTGGAAGATGGGATCGCTGAAACTGACTTCGGGGTGGTAACAGCGCTCCATGGCCGCGAAGTCCGCGCGGCCGAGAGCGTCGTAGAAAGCGCTGATGAGCGCCACGTGCCGATCGTTCACCCTTCTATCAGATCACGGCAGCACCGTTGTCCCAGCACACGGCCCTCAGCCAGGCATCGCCCAGATCGAGGCGGGCCAGCGCGTCGAGCTGGTGCGCGTAGGGGTACGGGATCGTGGGGAAGTCCGTGCCCAGCACCACCTTCCCCGCCAGGCCGAGATCACGCAGCGCGGGCCGCAGCCGGGCGGGGAACGGCATGCGCTGCTCGCTGAAGCCGGTGAAGGCCATGGTGGTGTCCAGCGCGACCCGTTCGTAGCGGGCGGCCAGCGCGAAGAACGGGTCGTACTCGGGCATGCCGAGGTGCGCGATCACCGCCCGCAGCGCCGGATGGCGGCGCAGCACCCCGGCGATGGGTTCGATCCCGACATGTCCCCCCGGTACGGGCACCGAGCTCGCGTGCACCACGACAGGCACCCCCGACTCGGCCAGCAGTCCCCACACGCCGTCCAGCTCGGGCACCCGCGGATCGAACCCGCCCACCTGCAGGTGCACCTTGAAGATCCGGGCGCCGTCGTCGAGCGCCTTCCGCACGTACGTCTCCACGCCCGGCTCGGGGTAGAAGGTCGCGGACGGCAGGCAGCCGGGGGTGCGGCGGGCGAAGCCGAGCGTCCAGGCGTTCAGGTCGGACGCCATGCCGGGCTTGTGCGCGTACGCCAGCGCGGGGAACCTCTGCACGCCCAGCTCGCGCAGCCGCTCGACCCGTCGCCCGACCGGCCACTCGTACGTGATGGGCCACCCGTCGCCCATCAGCGGCCCGCCGTGGTGGAAGTGGTGCCACACCCGGCGTTCCATGCGTTCGGGCAGGAAGTGCACGTGCAGGTCGATCAGGCCGGGCAGCCCCAGCCGCCGCCACCAGCCGGGCACCTCGGCGTCAGATTCCACGCACGACACCCTAAACACCCCGAAGGGCGCTCACCAGGTGGAGATCTGCGGGATCACCTCGCCGCCCAGCAGCTCGATCGCCTTCATCTGGTCGCCGTCGCGGACGGTCACGTACACGGCGGTGAAGCCCAGCTCGTGCAGGCTTCTCAGCTGGTCGAGCACGCGGCCCGCGTCGTCGCCCGGTGCGATCGCCAGCACGCTCGTCTTCTCGATCTCGCCGTAGTCGCGTCCCTCGCGCTCGCAGTGGCCGCGCAGCACCTCGAGCTTGCGGGTGACGTCGGGGCCGCCGAAGATGTTGCAGGCGTCGGCGTACTTGGCGACCAGGCGCAGCGTCTTCTGCTCGCCGGACCCGCCGATCATGATCTTCGGATGCGGGCGGCTGACGCTCTGCGGCGAGTTCAGCGTGCGTTCCAGCCGGTAGTGCCGCCCCTCGTACGGCTCCTCGCCGCCGCTCCACATCTGCCGGCAGATCTGCAGCGTCTCCTCAAGGCGCTCGAAGCGCTCGGCGAGCGGCGGGAACGGCAGGCCGAGCCCGCGCGCCTCCTCCTCGTACCAGGCGGCGCCGATGCCGAGCCACGCGCGCCCGCCGGAGAGCACGTCGAGCGTGGTGACGGTCTTGGCGAGCAGCCCGGGCGCGCGGTAGACGACGCCGGTGACCAGCGTGTGGAGCTGGACCCGCCGCGTCGCCGCGGCGAGGAAGCCGAGCGTCGTGTACGGCTCCAGCATCTCCTGCTCGGGCGGCCCCACCACGCCGATCTGCCAGACGTGGTCCATGACGGTCAGCCGGGCGATGCCCGCGTCCTCGGCCGTACGCGCGATCTCGGCCAGCGTCGGCCCGAGCCGCTCGGCCCCGCCCGGCCAGGTGAAGTGCTGAATGTGCAGTCCGAGTTCCATGGGCCGGTCCCCTCATGATCGAAGTGGCTCCGGCCATTATCACTGCGCGTGCGCCGCCGCTTCCGTAAGGACGTCGCGGCCCCGGCGAAGCGGTTAGGGTTTGTCCTCGATGGACAAGTTCTGGGCCCACCTGATCGCCACGCAAGCCGACCCCGAGCCCTGGGTGGTGGCGGGCTCGGCGCTCGCGGCGCTCGTGATCGTCGGCTTCCGCATGCCCTGGCAGGTCTCCCGCGGCCTGATCACGATCGCCCATGAGGGCGGCCACGCCCTCATGGCGCTGCTCACCCGGCGCAAGCTCGAAGGCATCCGGCTCCACTCCGACACCTCCGGCGTGACCCTGACCAGGGGCAGGCCCACCGGGCCCGGCATGGTGCTGACCGCGATGGCCGGCTACATCGCGCCGCCGCTGCTCGGGCTGGGCGCCGCCTGGCTCACCGAGCGGGGCCACATCACGCTGCTGATCTGGAGCGTGCTGCTGCTGTTAGTGTGCATGCTCCTGCTGATCCGCAATCTGTACGGCGCCCTCATCCTCCTCGTCACCGGCGGCGCCGTCTTCGCGCTGATCATGTACGCCCCCGCCGAAGTCCAGCAGGTCGTGGCCCTCGTCGCGACCTGGTTCCTGCTCTTCGGCGGCATCCGGCCGATCATCGAGCTGCAGCAGAAGCGGCGCCGCAGGCAGGCCAGAGACTCCGACGCCGACCAGCTCGCCCGGCTGACCTTCCTGCCCGGTGGCTTCTACGTGTTCTTCTTCCTGCTCGTGGCGCTGGCCTCCATGGTGTTCGGCGCGTACCTTATGAATCCCCTCTGATCCCGTTATTTCCCACTAAACTCCACAGCAACGGGGGGAGAGTGGAGTGCTGCCAGTCGAGGACGCACCCGGCTACCGGGTACTCGATCAGGTGGGCCAGGGCGGATTCGCCGTCGTTTACCGCGCCTACCAGGAGCGCCTCGACCGGGTCGTGGCGCTGAAGGTGCTGTCCGTCGACCGGGTCGACCAGCGGACCATGCGCAGGTTCCAGCGCGAGCTGCAGCTCACCGGCCGCCTCACCGGCCATCCCAACGTCGTCACCGTCTTCGACACCGGCATGACCGCGTCCGGCAAGCCGTACATCGCGATGGACTTCTTCGAGAACGGCTCGCTGCGCGACAGGATCCGCAAGGAAGGGCCGCTTCCCGTCCCCGACGTGCTGCGCACCGGCGTCAAGCTGGCCGGGGCGCTGGCCGCCGTCCACGAGGCCGGGGTGCTGCACGGCGACATCAAGCCGCAGAACATCCTCATCTCCCGCTACGGCGAGCCGGCGATCGCCGACTTCGGCGTGGCCAGGGTCGTCGACGCGGCGGAGATCTCGGCCACCTCGCAGGCGTTCACGCCGCTGCACGCCGCCCCCGAAGTGCTCACCGGGCAGCCGCACTCGGCCGCCACCGACGTCTACTCGCTCGGCTCCACCCTTTACCACCTGCTGGCCGGGCAGCCCGCCTTCCACAACCCGGCGGACCCGTCGATCGCGCCGCTGATGTACCGGGTGCTGAACGCCGATCCGCCGCCGATCAACCGCCCCGACGTGCCGCCCGCGGTGCTCGCGCCGGTGCTGCGCGCGATGGCCAAGCAGCCGGAGGCCCGGTACGGGTCGGCGCGCGAGCTCGCCCGGCACCTCCAGGCCGTGCAGGCGGAGCTCGGCCTGCCGGTCACCGACCTGATCGGCATCGGCACCGCCTCCCCCGCGTCGCTGAGCGGCACCGCCTTTCCCGCGACGGGCCCGCAGCACTCCGTCCCTTCAGGCACCGGCCCGCAGCACTCCGCCCCTTCAGGCACGGGCTCGCAGTACGTCATCCCTTCCGGTACCGGCGCGCACCACGCCGCACCCTCCGGTACGGAGCCGCACCACTCAACGGGTGCCGGCGCCTTTCCGGCGACAGGGCACCAGGCACAAACCGGAGCCGCCGCGGCCACGAGCGGGGCGTTCCCCGCGACGGGCCAGTACCTTCCCCCGCCTCAGCCGCCCATGGCAGGGCCGCCCGCGCAGGGAGCGTCGCCGATGCAGGGGCCACCGGCAGTGCAGGGGCCGCCGCCGGCGCAGGGATCGCCGTCGTTACCGGCGCCGCCGCCCCAGCCCTCCCAGCCCGCGACGAACCCGGGCGGGAGCAGCGCGCGCACCCGCACCATCGCCCTGATCGCCGCCGCGGTGGCGGTGATCGCGGCCGGCGGCACGGCGCTGGCCGTCTTCCTCTCCCAGCCGCCGGACCGGCCCCGCACCGCCACTCCCACGGCGGCCACGGGCACGCAGCGCCCGGAGGGCGGGCAGGACGTCGCGGCCTACGCGCCCCGGGAGGTCAAGCTGACCGCCGACCAGGGCGCGCTCATCGAGCTGACGTGGAAGCTCCCCGCCGCCGCCCGCCGCCACCCGGTGGTCATCCAGAGTTCACCGGGCGGGAAGGGCAAGCAGACCGTCACCGCGGTCGGGCAGGGCGCGACCTCGGCCAAGGTCACCGGACTCGACCCGGACAGCGGCTACTGCTTCCTGGTCGGCGTGCCGGTGACGATCTCGGAGAACTCGGCGGTCGCCTGGTCGGAGCCGTACTGCATCAGGGGAGCGGTGGCCCGCTCAGCCGAGTAGCTTGCGCGCCGCCTGCTCGATCTCCTCCTCCGACAGCAGCACGTGATCGGCGGCCGGGCCGAGCGGGATGAAGCTGTCGGCCGAGGTCACCCGCGCGACCTTGCCGGTGAAGCCGGCGTCGAGCAGCTCGGCGATGATGCCCTCGGAGACGCCGCCGGAGTGGCGGGTCTCGTCGGCGATCAGCACGCTGCCGGTCAGCTCGGCCGAGCGCAGCAGGTCGTCGATCGGCAGCGGCGCCAGCCAGCGCAGGTCGAGCACGCGGCAGCCGTACCCCTCCTGGGTGAGCCGCACCGCGGCGCGCAGGCTCATCCGCACTCCGTTGCCGAACGTGACGATCGTCAGGTCGCGCCCGTCGCCGTAGGAGCGTGCCTTCCCGATCGGCACGTGCGTCTCGGCCCAGCGCGAGGGCGGCGCGTACGGGGCCAGCCAGCCGCCGTCGCCGTCCTCGAACAGGTCACGGGTGTGGTAGAGCGCGATCGGCTCGAGGAACACGCACACCGACCCCGCCGTACGGGCCGCCGCCAGGCACGTGCGCAGCATGGCCGCGGCGTCGTCGGGCCGTGCGGGCGAGGCGATGACCAGGCCGGGGATGTCGCGCAGCGCGGCCACCGCGTTGTCGTTGTGGAAGTGGCCGCCGAACCCCTTCTGGTAGGCGTAGCCGGCCACCCGCACCACCATCGGGTTGGTGTAGGCGCCGCGCGAGAAGAACGACAGCGTCGAGCCCTCGCCGCGGATCTGGTCGAGCGCGTTGTGCAGGTAGGCGAGATATTGGATCTCGGGTACGGGCAGGAGCCGCGACACGCCCTGCCCGAGCGCGAGGCCCAGGATGGCCTGCTCGTCGAGCAGCGTGTCGAAGACCCGGCCGGGGCCGAACCGCTTCTGCAGCCCCTTGGTCACGCCGTAGACGCCGCCCTTCTTGCCGACGTCCTCGCCGAACACGGTCAGCTCGGGGTAGACGGCCAGCGCGTCGGCGAGCGTGCGGTTGATGGACTCCGACAGGGTCAGCGGCTTGGCGTTCTCCGGCAGCGACCCGGCGAACGCCTTCTCCCGCACCGCGGGCGAGGCCGCCATCGGGCTGATCTTGGCGATCAGCTCGGGCTTGCGCGGCGCGATCGTCTCCATGACCTCGGTGGCCGAGCCGAGCCGCGGGCGGCGCGCGGTCTCCTGGGCGAGGAGCAGGATGTGCTCGCGCGCCAGCTCGTACTGCTTGAGCAGCTCGTCAGGCGTCTCGAGACCCGCCTCCACCAGCATCGCCGCCGTGCGCAGCAGCGGGTCGCGGGCGAGATCGGCCTTGATCTCGCGCTGCGTGCGGTAGGCGGACTCGACGTCGGACCCGGCGTGCCCCATCAGCCGGACGGTCCGCAGGTGCAGGAACGCGGGGGAGCGGTGCTCGCGTACGTGCTCGACGGCGCGCACCGCCACGTCGTACGTCTCGGCCAGGTCGCACCCGTCGGCGGCGAAGTATTCGATGCCCGGACGCCGCACCGCGGCCTCCACCCAGCCCTTGGGCGTGCGGACGCTGATGCCGATGCCGTTGTCCTCGCAGACGAACAGCAGCGGCATGCCCAGCCCCTGGTAGGTGGCGTAGGCGGCGGTGTTGAAACCGGTCTGGGCGCTCGCGTGGTTGATCGAGGCGTCGCCGAAGCTGCACACCGCGATCGCGTCCTCCGGCCAGGCGGACGGCACGCCCAGCGACCGCGCCCGCTCGATCGCGAACGCCACGCCCACCGCCCGCGGCAGGTGGCTGGCGATCGTGGAGGTCTGGGGGATGACGGCCAGGTCGGGATGGCCGAACACCTTGTGCCGCCCGCCCGCGATGGGCTCTTCGGAGGAGGCGGTCAGCCCCAGCAGCACGTCGCGGATGCCCTGCTCGGGCAGCCTGCCCGCCTGCTCGGAGCGGGTGAGGTAGAACGCGCCCGAGCGGTAGTGGAGCAGGGCCGGGTCGCCGGGGCGCAGGGCGGCGGCCACCGCCGCGTTGCCCTCGTGACCGGCCGAGCCGATCGTGTAGAAGCCCTCATCGCGCTCGCGCAGCCACCGGGCCGCGATGTCGAGCAGCCGGCTGTCGAGCTGGCGCCGGTAGAGCGTCCTGCACTGCGCGCCGGTCAGTGACGTGCCGTCGCGGATCGGAAGCCCCGGATCTCGCGGAGTGCCCGCTTCGAGCATTGCAACGGCTTGGGTGAAATGAGTTTCTACTGTGTCGCGCGCCACAACCCCGATTATGTCGTTGATCGGCGCCGACGTCTCCCGGACGTAGGGGAGATGTTGTGGAGCGGTCCGATTAACCCCGAGAGATGACTGTTTGTCAGATTTCACAACGTTCACCATGGGCGCCGCGTCTACTAGGAGGACACGCGTGGCACCCTCAATGCCGCGTTGAAACCAAAGGGGTCTCCAGAAAGGAACCCGCATGTTACAGCGCATCCGTGTAGCCGCCCTCGCCCTCGTCCTCGGGGCAGGGGCACTCGCCGCGGGCCCGGCCGCGGCCGCGGCGGCTCCCGCGCCGAGCATCGGCACCGTCGGCCTCCGGCCCGCGGCCCCGATCGTGGTGTTCGACAAGGACGTCGCCGTCACGTTCACGTTCACCACGAGGAACGCGGAGAAGGCCGAGCTCAAGCTGAACGGCGACGCCGTGCCCGTCACCTCGTCGCGCATCCCGGGCGGCCTGAAGTGGACCGGCACCAAGTCGTTCGGCGCCAGCGCCGCCGGCAAGTGGACGTACACCGCCACCGCCTTCGGCGACGGCACCGCCACCAAGACCGGCTCCTTCGAGGTCGTCAAGGCGCTCACCACCCGGATCGCCGGCTTCAGCGCCGAGCCCGGCCGGGTCACCAGGGGCAAGACCATCAAGGTCACCGGCCGGCTGCTCGCCGGCGGCAAGCCCTACCCCGGTCAGAGCGTCGCCATCACCTTCCGTGAGCGCGGCTCCGGCGCCTACCGCGAGGTCACCAAGGTGACCAGCGGGCGCGGCGGCCGGTTCTCCGCGAACGTGCGCGCCCTGTCCACCGGCTGGTGGCGGGCCGAGTTCGCGGCCACCGCGACGGCGCGGGGCAGCGTCAGCGCCCCCGACCGCGTGGACGTCAGGCGCTCCGACCTCGCCAGCCGGATCTCCGGCTTCGACGTCCGCCCCGAGCCCGCGAACAAGGGCGACAGGCTCCGCTTCAGCGGCTCCCTGACCGCCGAGGGCCGCGGCGGCCTGTCCGGCCAGCGGGTCTCCATCTACTTCCGGGCCGACGGCTCCCACCGGTGGGAGTACGTCACCAGCGACGTGACCGGGCGCGGCGGCCGCTTCCTCGCCACCGCCAGGGCGCAGAAGTCCGGCTGGTGGCGCGCCGAGTACCGCGGCACCCGCGGCGTCAACGGCACCGTCAGCCGCCCCGACCGGGTCCAGGTCAACGAGCCCAAGAAGGACACCCGGCTGATCAAGTTCGACGCCTACCCCGAGCCGGCCAAGCGCGGCGGCACCCTGAAGTTCAGGGGCGTGCTGCTGGCCGAGCACGGCCGTTCGTGGGTGGGCCACGCCGGCAAGGTCGCGCTCTACTTCAAGCCGCTCGGCTCCAAGAAGTGGCAGTACGTCAAGACCACCGCCTCCGGCGGCAGCGGCCGCCTCTCCACCACGGCCAAGGCCTGGCGCTCGGGCCACTGGAAGTTCGTCTTCCCCGGTGACGCGCGCGCCAAGGGCGACGACAGCGCCACGGACTTCGTCCGCGTACGCCGCTGACGTCGCCGGCCTTCGTGCACTGACCTCCACTGACCTCGCGGAGCGTGCACTGACGAGGCCCGGGGGGCACCTCCCCGGGCCTCGTCCTGTCGCTTACCCGGCCACTAGCCGGCCTGCTGATCGGACAGCCTGGCGTCGATCTTGACGAGCAGTGCCTCGAGCCCGCCGAGCTGCTGCTCGATCTTGTCGATCCGGAGATCGCGGCGCTCGCTGTCGCTGTCGATCTTCGTGAGCGTGAGGCCCATCTGGAAGGTCTCGCTCTTGAGCTGCTTGACCTCCGTGGCCAGCGACGCGATGCGATGGTCGACCTCGACGAATCTCTGGTCGACCTGGTCGAGGCGCTGGTCGATCTGCTCGAGGCGCTGGTCGACTTGCTCGAAGCGCTTATCGACTTGCTCGAAGCGCTGGTCGACCTGGTCGAGGCGCTGGTCGACTTGCTCGAAGCGCTTATCGACCTGGTCGAGGCGCTGGTCGACTTGCTCGAAGCGCTTGTCGACCTTGGCGAAGCCGGCCCTCATCTCGGCCCTGATGGCTTGGGCCTCGCGCGTGATCCTCGCGTTGACGTTCTTGCCGACCTGCGAGATGCGGGTGTAGTGGACGTCGAAGCGTTCGGCGATGCTCTGGTGCGGCACGCCACTCACACTAGCCGCCTCGAGCTTTCTTACCCGGCTCTCCAGGTCAAGGTACTTCTCCTCGAGATCCAACATGTCGTTGCGCTCCTCAACGCATTTCCGGGGGGTAGTTGTGACGTGCCGCGCGGCGCATCAGGAAAGCTACCCTCCGTACAAGATCGTGCGCAGGGGGATGTGAAAGTCCTTCCCGTCGCATCGGCGGGCGCCGGGAAGTTAATGAGCCTTAACGGCGGCGTCGATGGCGGAGCGGGCCATCGCGTGCAGCAGCGGCCGCATCTCGCCCGCCGGGAGCTCGCCCGCGCTGTGCGGGGTCGAGTTGAGCAGCCCGAAGACGGCGTGCGTCGCGGCGCGCAGCCGGGCGGCCGGGCATGAGGGGTGCAGCTCGGCGAGCACGGTCACCCACTCCTCGACGTAGAGCCGCTGCAGCCGCCTGATCTGGCGGCGCTGGGGCTCTGGCACGTTGCCCAGCTCCCTGTCGTGCACGGTGATCAGCGCGGGCTGCTCGAGCGCGAACGTGATCTGCACGTCGAGCAGCGCGTCCAGGGTCTGTCTGGGGTCGGGCGATGAGGTGGCGACCGCGACGGCCGACTCGCGCAGCCGCGAGCTGACGTCGAGCAGCATCTCCGACAGCAGCGCGTCCTTGCCGTCGAAGTGCCGGTAGAGAGCGGGGCCCGAGACGCCGACGGCGGCGCCGATGTCCTCGATCGAGACGCCGTGGAAGCCGCGCGCCGCGAACAGCTCGGCGGCCGCCTCCAGGATCTCCGCGCGCCTGTTGCGGCGGCTGCGGGTAGAGGGGGCGGAGGCGGTGGTCACGTCTCACATGCTAGACGATGACGTTAATGGTGACTAACATCCGAGCCATGGGAGGGGAGCCATGAGCAGCGACTGGCCGGTGCTGAAGTCGGCGATCGAGCCGGGCGGCGAGGCGTACAAGCGCAACGCCGAGCTCAATGAGCGGCTGGCCGCCGAGCTGCTCGAACGCCTGGCGGTGGCGGCGCTCGGCGGATCCGAGCGGGCGCGGCGGCGGCACGTCGAGCGGGGCAAGCTGCTCCCGCGCGACCGCGTGGACGGCCTGCTCGACCCGGGTTCGCGCTTCCTGGAGCTGTCGCCGCTCGCGGCCTGCGGCCTGTACGACGACCAGGCGCCCGCCGCCGGCATCATCACCGGCGTCGGCCGCGTCTCGGGCCGCGAATGCGTGATCGTCGCCAACGACGCCACCGTCAAGGGCGGCACGTACTACCCCATGACGGTCAAGAAGCACCTGCGCGCCCAGGAGGTGGCGCTGCACAACCGCCTGCCGTGCGTCTACCTCGTCGACTCCGGCGGCGCGTTCCTGCCCAGACAGGACGAGGTCTTCCCCGACCGCGAGCACTTCGGCCGCATCTTCTACAACCAGGCCACGATGTCGGCGCGCGGCATCCCGCAGATCGCCGCCGTGCTCGGCTCGTGCACGGCGGGCGGCGCGTACGTGCCCGCGATGAGCGACGAGGCGGTCATCGTGCGCAACCAGGGCACGATCTTCCTGGGCGGCCCGCCGCTGGTGAAGGCGGCGACCGGTGAGGAGGTCACGGCCGAGGAGCTGGGCGGCGGCGAGCTGCACGCCCGGGTCAGCGGCGTCACCGACCATCTGGCCGAGGACGACGCTCACGCCCTGGCCATCGTCCGCGACATCGTCGCCACGCTGCCGCCGCGCGCCCCGCGCCCGTGGGAGACGATCACGCCGGAGCCGCCCCGCCATGACCCCCGCGACCTGTACGGCATCATCCCGGCCGACACGCGGCAGCCGTACGACGTGCACGAGGTGATCGCGCGGATCGTCGACGGCTCGCGCTTCCTGGAGTTCAAAGCCGAGTACGGCCCCACCCTCGTCACCGGCTTCGCCCACATCCACGGCCACCCGGTCGGCATCCTGGCCAACAACGGCATCCTGTTCAGCGAGTCGGCGCTCAAGGGCGCCCACTTCATCGAGCTGTGCGACCAGCGCGGCATCCCCCTGGTCTTCCTGCAGAACATCAGCGGGTTCATGGTCGGCAAGGCGTACGAGGCGGGCGGCATCGCCAAGCACGGCGCGAAGATGGTGACGGCGGTGGCGTGCACGCGGGTGCCCAAGTTCACGGTGGTGATCGGGGGCTCGTTCGGCGCGGGCAACTACGCGATGGCGGGGCGGGCGTACTCGCCCAGGTTCCTGTGGATGTGGCCGAACGCCCGCATCTCGGTCATGGGCGGCGAGCAGGCCGCGAACGTGCTCACCACCGTCGGCGACGCCGACCCCGACGCGATCAGGGCGCAGTACGAGCATCAAGGCAACCCGTACTACTCCACGGCCCGGCTCTGGGACGACGGCGTGATCGACCCGCTCGACACCCGCACCGTCCTGGGCCTGGCGCTGTCCGCGGCGGCCAACGCGCCGTTCGAACCCGCCGGCTTCGGCATCTTCCGGATGTGACGCATGTTGTTCGACCGTGTTCTGATCGCCAACAGGGGCGAGATCGCCGTACGGATCATCCGCACGCTGCGCGCGCTCGGCATCGCGGCGGTGGCGGTGCACACGCCGTCCGACGCCGCCTCCAGGCACGTGCGCGAGGCCGACGTCGCGCTCCAGGTGCCGTCCTACCTGGACGCCGAGGCGATCATCGGGGCGGCCCGCGCGTCCGGCGCGCAGGCCGTGCACCCCGGTTACGGGTTCCTCGCGGAGAACGCCGCGTTCGCCCGCAGGTGCGCCGAGTCCGGACTGGTCTTCGTCGGGCCGCCCGCCGCGGCGATCGAGGCCATGGGCGACAAGATCCGCGCCAAGGACACCGTGTCGGCGGCCGGCGTGCCGGTGGTGCCCGGCGTGACCGGGCCGGGCCTTGCGGAGTGGAGCGACTTTCCCGCCCTCATCAAGCCGTCGGCGGGCGGCGGCGGCAAGGGCATGATCCTCGTACGGTCGGCCGCCGAGCTGCCCGAGGCGCTGGCCTCGGCCAGGCGTACGGCGCGGGCCGCGTTCGGCGACGACACCCTGCTCATCGAGCGGTACGTCGAGCGGCCACGCCACATCGAGATCCAGGTGCTGGCCGACGCCCACGGCGGCGTCGTGCACCTCGGCGAGCGCGAGTGCAGCCTGCAGCGCCGCCACCAGAAGATCATCGAGGAGGCGCCGTCGCCGTTCCTCACCCCCGGGACGCGCGCGAGCATGGGCGCGGCGGCGGTCGAGGCCGCCCGCGCCGTCGGCTACGTCGGGGCGGGCACCGTCGAGTTCATCGTGGACGGCGTCACTGGCGCGTACCACTTCATGGAGATGAACACCCGGCTCCAGGTCGAGCACCCCGTCACCGAGCTGGTCACCGGGCTGGACCTGGTGGAGCTGCAGCTCAGGGTGGCGGCGGGGGAGCGGCTGCCGTTCGCGCAGGAGGACGTGCGGCTCGACGGGCACGCGGTGGAGGCCCGGGTGTACGCCGAGGACCCGGCGCGCGGCTTCCTGCCGACCGGGGGGCGCGTGCTCGCACTGCGCGAGCCGGACATGCGCGACCAGGCGGGCCGTACGGTCGTGCGGGTGGACTCGGGGCTGGCCGAAGGGTGCGTGGTCGGCAGCGAGTTCGACCCGATGATGGCCAAGGTGATCGCCTGGGCGCCCGACCGCGCGGCGGCGTACCGGACGCTGGACCGCGCGCTCGCCCGCACGGCCGTGCTCGGCGTCGTCACCAACGTCCCCTTCCTGCGTGCGCTGACCGCGCACCCGGCGGTCGCCGCGGGAGAGCTGGACACCGGCCTGGTCGAGCGGGTCCTGCCCGAGCTGCTGCCCGATGCCGAGACGCCCGAAGAGGTGCGGGCCGCCGCGGGGCTGGTCTTCCACGACCTGCCGCGCGGCGACGACCCGTGGGAGGTCGCCGACGGCTGGCGGATCGGCGAGCGGGCCTGGACGACGTGGCGGCTGGAGTCGCGCGACGGCGTGCACGCCGTGCGGGTGCGCGGCCTGCCCGCCGAGGCGGCCGAGGTCCGCATGGGTGAGGAGGCGGTGCCCGCGCGCATCGACCGCGACGGCGCCGGGCTCGCCGTCACCCTCGGCGGGCGCGGCGAGCGCTACCTGTGCGTACGCGACGGCGACACGCTCTGGCTCGGCCGCGACGGCGCGTCCTGGTCGTTCACCCGCCACCGCATCGGCGACCCCGGCGACCGTCCCGGCGCGGCGACGGCCGGCGACGGCGTCGTCAGGAGCCCCATGCCGGGCACCGTCCTGCTGGTCAAGGCCCAGCAGGGCGAACGGGTCAGCGAGGGACAGCCGCTGGTCATCGTCGAGGCCATGAAGATGGAGCACACGGTCACCGCGCCGCGCGACGGGGTGGTCTCCGAGCTGACCGTCCAGGCGGGGCAGCCGGTGGACATGGACGCCGTCCTGGCCGTGGTCACCGCCGAGGAGGCGTGATGCCGTACCCGATGAGAGGTCTTCCGCAGCAGGTCACGATCTACGAGGTCGGGCCGCGCGACGGCCTGCAGAACGAGTCCGCCGTCGTCCCCGTCGAGGTCAAGGCCGAGTTCATCGACCGGCTCGCCGACGCGGGACACAAGGTGATCGAGGCGACCAGCTTCGTGCACCCCAAGTGGGTGCCCCAGCTCGCCGACGCCGACGAGCTGCTGCGCCGCCTGCACCGGCGCACCGGCGTGCGCTATCCCGTGCTCGTGCCCAACGAGCGCGGCCTCGACCGGGCGCTGGAGCTCGGCGTCGACGAGATCGCCGTTTTCGCCAGCGCCACCGAGACCTTCGCCGCCAAGAACCTCAACCGCAGCCTGGAGAGCCAGTTCGACATGTTCGAGCCGGTCGTGGCCAGGGCGCTGGACAACGGCATCAAGGTGCGCGCGTACGTCTCCATGTGCTTCGGCGACCCCTGGGAGGGGCCCACCCCGATCGCGCAGGTCGTCTCCGTCGGCGAGCGGCTGCTCGGGCTCGGCTGCTACCAGCTCTCCCTGGGCGACACCATCGGCGTCGGCACCCCCGGCCACGTCACCGAGCTGATCCGCGCCTTCCGCTCGCCGGACCGGCTCGCCGTGCACTTCCACGACACCTACGGGCAGGCGCTGGCCAACACCCTGGCCGCGCTCCACTGCGGCGTCACCACCATCGACGCCTCCACCGGCGGGATCGGCGGCTGTCCCTACGCGGAGTCGGCCACCGGCAACCTCGCCACAGAAGACCTCGTCTGGATGCTGAGGGGACTCGGCATCGAGACGGGGCTCGACCTGGGCAAGCTCGTCGCCACCAGCACCTGGCTGGCGGAGCTGCTCGGGCGGCCGAGCCCGTCCCGCGTCGTACAGGCGCTGTCGAAAGGCTGACCATGCTCAATGACGAGTACGAAGAGCTGCGCAAGACCGTCGAGGCGTTCGCCCGCGAGGTGGTCGCGCCCGTGATCGGGGACTTCTACGAGCGCGAGGAGTTCCCGTACGACATCGTGCGCCAGATGGGCGCCATGGGGCTGTTCGGCCTGCCCATCCCCGAGGAGTACGGCGGCATGGGCGGCGACTACTTCGCCCTCTGCCTGGCCCTGGAGGAGCTGGCCAGGGTCGACTCCAGCGTCGCGATCACCCTGGAGGCGGCGGTCTCGCTCGGGGCGATGCCGATCTACCGGTTCGGCACGGACGAGCAGCGCCGTACGTGGCTGCCGAAGCTGGCCTCCGGCGAGATGCTGGGCGCGTTCGGGCTGACCGAGCCGGGCGGCGGCTCCGACGTGCCGGGCGGCATGCGCACCACGGCCGTGCTCGACGGCGGCGAATGGGTGATCAACGGGACGAAGTCGTTCATCACGAACTCCGGCACCGGCATCACCGGCGTCGTCGGCGTGGCCGCGCTCACCGGCGAGGGCGAGATCTCCACCATCCTCGTGCCGAGCGGCACGCCCGGGTTCACGGTCTCGAAGAAGTACTCCAAGGTCGGCTGGAACGCCTCCGACACCCGCGAGCTGGCCTTCACCGACTGCCGCGTGCCCGCGGAGAACCTGCTCGGCGAGCGCGGCCGCGGCTACGCGCAGTTCCTGCGCACGCTCGACGAGGGCCGCGTCGCCATCGCCGCGCTCGGCGTCGGCCTGGCCCAGGGTTGCGTGGACGAGTGCCTCAAGTACGTCAGGGAGCGCAAGGCGTTCGGCCACCCCATCGGCCACTACCAGGCCATCCAGTTCAAGATCGCCGACATGGAGGCCCGCGCGCACACCGCCCGCCTGGCCTACTACCACGCCGCCGAGAAGATGCTCGCGGGCGAGCCGTTCAAGAAGGAGGCGGCGATCGCCAAGCTCGTCTCCTCCAATGCCGCCATGGACAACTCCCGCGAGGCAACCCAGATCTTCGGCGGGTACGGCTTCATGAACGAGTTCCCCGTGGCCCGTTTCTACCGCGACGCCAAGGTGCTGGAGATCGGCGAGGGCACCAGTGAAGTGCAGCGCATGCTCATCGCCCGACAACTCGGACTTGGTGATTTGTGACATGCTCCGCCCGTTTTATCCCGTCACGAAAAGCAGGGAAACGTCAAGCAAGGGTTTGCGTCGGCCGTGACCGACGATCTAGGGTCGTTGGTCATGACGGCTGACGATCTTCTCATCAGGAGAGCGGAGAAAGCGGACGCGGACGAGGTGTTCGCGCTGGCCCGCGAGTTCGGCCTGACCTTCAGTCCCGAGCGCGAGGCCTTCGACGCCGCGCTGCCCGCGCTGCTGGCCAACGACGATGCCCTGCTGCTCGCGGCCGTCGTCAACGGGCGGGTGCGCGGCTACCTCCTCGGCTTCGTCCACCTGACGCTCTTCGCCAACGGGCCGGTCGCCTGGGTGGAGGAGGCCATGGTCGAGTCGGGCTCCCGCCGGCAGGGCATCGGCCGGCGGTTGCTCGAGGAGTTCGAGGCGTGGGCCCGCTCGCGTGAGGCCGGCTACGTCGCGATGGCCACGCGGCGGGCGCCGGAGTTCTACCACGCGCTGGGCTACGAGGCGTCGGCCACGTTCTTCCGCAAGGTCCTGCGCTGACCTGCGGCGCGGCGTCTCGGCTCAGCGGAGTGCGCCGCCACCGGACCCTCCGCATGGCGACGTCCCGCGAGAGGGTCGTGTTCGCTCGCGGGAGAAGCCGCCGGAGAGGCCCCTTTCCCAGGAGATTCTGTCGCCACAGGATGGCATGCTGAGGGCGTGATGAGCATCCACGCCGTGAGCCCGCTGTTCGTCGGGCGTTCCCGCGAGCTCGCCGCGCTCGGCGACGCTCTGGACAGGGCGCGCGCCGGCATGCCGGCCACCGTGCTCGTCGGCGGCGAGGCGGGGGCCGGTAAGACCCGTCTCATCAACGAGTTCATCGGCCGACGAGCCGGCGACGCGCTGGTGCTCGTCGGCGGCTGCCTGGAGCTGGGCACGGAGGGCCTGCCGTTCGCGCCGTTCACCGCCGTGCTGCGGCGGCTGGTCCGCGAGCTGGGCCGCGACGCCGTCGCCGCGCTGGTGCCCGGCGGCAGCACACGGGGTCTCGCCAGGCTGCTGCCGGAGTTCGGCGAGCCGGGCAAAGAGGGCGCCGAGGCCCGGGCGCGGCTGTTCGAGGAGGTTCTCGGCCTGCTCGAACGCCTGGCGGAGGAGCGCCCCGTCGTCCTCGTCGTCGAAGACGCCCACTGGGCCGACCGCTCCACCCGCGACCTGCTGACGTTCCTGGTCCGCTACCAGCGCACGGCCGCCCGCGTGCTGCTGGTGGTGACGTACCGCACCGACGAGCTCCACCGCGCCCACCCGCTGCGGCCGCTGCTCGCCGAGCTGGGCAGGGTCGAGTGGGTGAGCAGGGTCGAGCTGGGCAGGCTCACCCGCAAGGAGACCGCCGCGCTGGCCGCCGGCATGCTGGAGCGCGAGCCGTCCCAGGCCGACATGGACCTCATCTACGCCCGCAGCGAGGGCAACCCGCTGTTCGCCGAGGCGCTGCTCACCGAGTCGGGCGCGGGCGAGTCGCTGCCGGAGTCGCTGCGCGACCTGCTGCTCGCGGCCGTCGAGCGGCTGCCCGGCGAGACGCAGGACCTGCTGCGGGTGGCCAGCGCCGGCGGGCAGCGCATCGAGCACGCCCTGCTCAGCGCCGTGGCGGGGCTCGACGACGCCGCACTGTCGCGCGCGCTGCGGCCGGCCGTCGCGGGCAACGTCCTGGTCGTCGACGGCGAGGGCTACGCCTTCCGCCACGCCCTCATCCGCGAGGCGCTCCACGACGACCTGCTGCCCGGCGAGCGCATCCGCCTGCACACCCGCTACGCCGAGGCGCTGGAGCGCGACCTGTCGATCCTGCCCGCCCCGCGCGGTGCGATCGAGCTGGCGCACCACTGGCACCTCGCCCACGACTCCACCTGGGCGCTCGTCAGCGCCTGGCGCGCCGCGGCCGCCGCCCGCAAGTCCACCGCCTACGACGAGCAGCTCCGCATGCTCTCCCGGGTGCTCGAGCTGTGGGATCAGGTGCCCGACGCGGCCGAGCGCATCGGCGCCGACCGGCTCGACGTGCTCAGGCAGACCGCCGTCGTCGCCCACCTCGCCGGCGAGTTCGAACGCGCCATCGCCCTGGCCGGCGCCGCGCTCGACGACCTCGCCCGCGACCCCGGGCTCGAAGCCGACCCCGTCAGGGCCGTCACCCTGCTGCGCCAGCGCGGCCACGCCCGCTACGACCTCGGCCGCCCCGGCTTCCTCGACGACCTGCGCAGGGCCGCCGAGCTCGTGCCCGACGACCGGCCCCGCCTGCGCGGCAAGGTGCTCGAGTCGCTGGCCCGCATGCTCCACGGCCCGGAAAACGTCGCCGAGCGCGCCGCCACGGCCCGGCTCGCCAGGGACATCGGCCACTCCCTGGGCGACGCCACCATCGAGGCCCACGCCATCATCGACCTCAGCTGGGCGCTGGCCGACTACTCCGCAATGGAGCCGCAGCTCGAGGCGTTCGCCGAGGCCCGGCGCATCGCCAGGCGCGGCGACGCCTACGGCGCGCTCATGCGCTGCGCCATCAGCGAGTCCGACACGCTGGAGGGCGCGGGGCGCCACGAGGAGGCCGCCCGGGTCGCCAGGGAGGGCATCGACGAGGCCGCACACTACGGCCTGGCCCGCACCGCCGGCACCTTCCTGTCGATCAACCTGGCCGAGCCGCTGGTGTCGCTCGGGCGGTGGGACGAAGCGCTCCAGGTCATCGAGCACGCCCTCGACCTCGCGCCGCCCGCCCCGTACGCCGCCAGCCTGCAGGGCCTGGCCACCGACATCGCGCTCGCCCGCGGCGAGCACGACCGGGCCGACCGGCTGCTCGACCTCGCCCGCAAGGTGCTGCGCGGCGGCGCCCACCGCGAGCAGTCCGTGCTGCCGCACCTGTGCAGGGAGGTGCGGCTGCTCGCCGTCCGCGGCCGGCTCGGGGAGGCCCTCACGGAGGCAGCGCGGGCCCTGGACGAACGCGGCCTGCGCACCAGCCCGCGCTACGCCTGGCCGGTGCTGACCATGTTCGGCGAGCTCGTCCGCGCGGCGGTGCCCACCCCGCGCTTCCTCGAGGCGATCGCCGGGCTGGGGACCGCCGGCCTGGTCAGCGGGTACGCCGCCGGAGGCTCGGACGGCGGTGCCGCCGGGTCACTCGCGGGCGAGGACGCCGCCGACTACGAGACCGCCGCCGATGGGGCGGCGAGCGGCGCCGCGCTCGCCGGGCAGGCGCTGGCGCTGCTGCCGAGGCTGCGGGCGCTCGGGCACGAGCTGGGTGTCGAGGGGCGGCTGCAGGAGGCGCACCGGCTCACCTTCACCGCGCTCACCGGCCCGGAGAAGCCGCTGGACGACGACGTCGACCCGGCCGCCTGGCAGCTCGCGGCCTGCGAGCAGGCGGTGGAGGCGTGGGTGGCGCTGCGGCAGCCGTACGCGGAGGCGCAGTGCCGGCTGGCGGCCGGTCAGGCGGCGCTCGCCTGCGGCGACCGGCAGAAGGTCGCCGCCCACGTCGATCGGGCCCGTGCGCTGGCCCGCGATCTGGGCGCTGCGCCGCTGCTCGAAAAGCTCGACGTGCTCGGCAGGCGCGCCAGGATCGGCGGGCCGGACGACGGCGGCGAGCGCCAGCCGCTGGGGCTGACCGCCCGCGAGCTGGAGGTGCTGCGGGAGGTGACGAACGGTCGCAGCAACCGCGAGATCGCGGAGGAGCTGGTCATCTCGGTCAAGACGGTGAGCGTGCACGTCTCCAACATCCTGGCCAAGCTCGGCGTCGCCACCCGAGGCGAAGCCGCCGCCACCGCCCACCGCCTCGGCCTCTTCAACTGACCGCCCCCGAGAGGCTCGGTCCCGGGGTCGCTCGGGGGCGATGTGCGGCTTGGGGGCGTCGCTCGGCTCGGGCGTTGCTCGGTGGGTGGTGTGGCTTGGGGCGGTGCTCGGGTTGGGCGTTGCTCGGTGGGTGGTGTGGCTTGGGGCGGTGCTCGGTTCGAGCGTTGCCTGAGGGGTGGTGTGCGGCTTGGGCGTTGCCCGGGGCGATGTGCGGCTCGGGGTTCGCCCGCGAAGGGCTCAGCTTGGGGCTGCTCAGGGCGCTCAGCTCATCGATGAACGTGCCCGTCCGGGCCGGGGAGCTGTCGCGCCCGGCGCTGTGGCCGTCGCGGGTCTCGGTCTGGCTCGTCGTCGCCGCGTCGCGACCATGGCGCCGAGCCCAGGGATCAGCCGCTTCGCCCCGGCGGGGCCGCGGCCGCCCCAGCAGGTGCGCGCGGAAGGCCGGACGACCGAGACCCGGGGGCCGGTCGGCCGGTGAGGCAGGGCGCCGGGCCGGTGAGGCGGTGAGGTGGGGCGTCGGCTGATGAGGCGGGGCGCCGGCCGGTGAGGCGGGGCGCCGGGCCGGTGAGGCGGGGCGCCGGCCGGTGGAGGGGTGGGGTCTTGCCTGCTCCAGCGCGTGCGCGGCCGGTCTGCATGGTGGGCGTGAAGCGGCCTCCGGCGCGGGTGCGATTGGTGCCCGTGGCAGAGATGAAGCGGTCCCGGTGCGGGTGCGGCCGGTTCGCGGGGTGGAGTGGTGCGGAACCGGTGAGGGCGATGCCCGCCCGGCGGGGCGTGGTCCGCGTCAGGCGGTCAGTTGGGCTTCGAGGCGGTAGCCGTCGACCGTGACGTAGACCTGGTCGCCGGGGCGGGCGTTCAGGCGCATGAGCACCGGCTGGAGCGAGTCGAAGACGGGCTGCTGACCCTGCCAGACCAGGACGATGGCGTTGTCGCCCGGGCCGGTGACCGACAGCAGGGTGCCGGGGCGCATGCCGAGCTGGGCCGCGTACCGCTCGGGGACCGGCACGGGGCCGCCGCGCAGGTGCTCGGGGGTGACCTCGATGCGCTGCCAGCGGCGCGGGTCGGCCGATGGGCTGGGCGGCGGCGGGGGAGGCGTGGGCGGCTGACCGGCCAGCGCGCCGGAGAGCACGGGCGAGCGGCCGCCCGACAGCGCCGAGAGGGTGGCGAGCGCGGCGGACGGGTCGATGGAGCCGGCCGCGGGCGGGATGGGCTGGCCGCCTCGGTGGTGGTGGCCGTTGGCGCCGGGGGTCCTGCGGGGGAGCGGCTGGGCCGGAGGCGGGGCCGGGGTGGATGAGGAGCCGCGGTTCTCGCTCTCCGGGGGCAGCGCGTCGAGCCACGCCTTGGCGGAGTGGGCGCGGATGCCGAGTTCGCTCAGCAGCTCGACGGGGTCCGCGTCGGGCGGGGCGGAGGCGAGGAGCTGCCGCGTACGCTGCTGCAGGCCCTGCAGGTCGCCGACGACGAGCCAGCCGTCCTGCAGCCGCCGGTCGGGCATGAGCGTCACCAGCACCCGCCACAGCGGCGTGCGCAGCGACGGGACGACCACCGGGTGGGCCGGGTCGGCGCCGATGAGCTGTTCTTCGGTGGCCGCCGCGCCCAGCCACTCCGTCAGCCGGAACATGTGGCCGGTGACCGGCGCGGACTCGGAGGAGCGCAGCCACTGCAGGACGCGTTCCTCGGCGGTGCGCTGGGCCTGCGAGAGCGCCTCACGCTCGACGAGCATCTTGTGGGCGAGCGTACGCAGGCTCACCGGGTCCTCGGCGAAGAGCCGGTGCTGGGCGACGGCCAGTTCCAGCTTGTCGAGGTTGCGGAACAGGTTGTCCACGACCCTGACCATGGCGTGGTCGGGGTCGTTGGGCACGGGGCTGGAGGCGGGCTTGGCGGGGCCGCCGGTGCCGGGGACGGCGGGGATCGAGCCCGTGTGCGGGCCGCCCGCGGAGGCCGCCGCGCTGCCCGGAGCGCCGGTGTCCTGGCGGGCGGGACGCTGCGGGAGGCGTTCCTGCTGGCCTGGTACGGGACGCTGCGGCAGGCCGGAGCCGCCGCCCTGCCCCGCACCCGGAGCCCCGTTCCCGCCGGCAGCGGGGAAGGAGCCGGTCTGGCGCGGGCCGGACGCGCCGTCGGAGACGGCCGGGAAGGAGCCCGTCTGACGGGGGCCGGGTGCGCCGTCGGGACGGCGCTGACCGTCGCCGGGCACGCCGGGGAAGGAGCCGGTCTGCCGGGGGTCGGACGCCGCGGGGAACGAACCGGTCGTCCGCGACCCGGGCGGTGCGGGGAACGAGCCGCTGGTACGGGGGTCGCCGCCCGAGGCGGGGAACGTCCCGCTCGTGCGGGAGTCTTCGCCCGCGGCGGGGAACGTCCCGCTGGTGCGCGGGTCTCCACCGGCGGCGGGGAAGGAGCCGCTGGTGCGCGGGTCTGCTCCGGACGGGCCGTCGGCGGAGGCGGCGGCCGGGAAGGAGCCGGTCTGGCGCGAGCCGGCCGGGTCGGAGACCGCGGGGAAGGAGCCCGTCTGGCGGGGACCGGGGGCCGCGGGGAAGGAGCCGGTCTGGCGGGAGCCGGGCGCGCCCTCGGGGAGGGCACCGGGACGCTGCTGTTCGCCGGAGGCGGCCGCGGCGGGGCGCTGGGGCAGCGGGCCGCTCTGCGCGCCGGCGCCCTCGCCCGGCGCCGGCCCGGCAGCGGTGTCGCCCTGGGCAGCGTACGGACCGGTCTGCGCCGCGGCGGGCTGCGCGGCGGGATCGCCCGGTACGGCGGGCACGGGACCGGAGGGGGCGTCCTGCGCGGGGAACGCGCCCGACGGGACGCCCTGGCCGCGCTGGAGCGGCCGGGTGACCTCGGGGTGCCCGGATGCGGCGGGCGTGGGAGAGGCGGCGGCGGGCGCGTCGGCGGCCTGGGCCGGGATGCGGCCGAGGATTTCGCGGAAGACCGAGCCGATGACGACTTCGGGCGTGGCCGAGGGCGTGCCGAGGTCGCTCGGGGACAGGCGGCGCAGCCGCTGCCAGCCGCCGAGGCCGGTGATCGCCGTGCGGGTGGCGTCGGGCCAGCCGGGCAGCGCGGGGTCGATGTGGTGCACCGTCAGCGCGGGCAGCAGGTCGGACAGAGGCAGGTGGTCCCAGCGGGACGCGGCGAGCCGGGCGAGGCGTTCGCAGATCCAGTCGAGCCCGGTCATGCCGAGGGCTTTGGGCAGCGGTACGGAGTGCCACCACCCCGCGGGCAGACGGGGGTCGCCCAACGCCTCGGCCACCTGCTGGGGACGGCTCCAACGCAGCGCAGGGACCAGGTCGCTCAGGCAGATCGATGACTCGACTTCCATCGGCGGACCTTATCCTCCCCAGTGAGCCGCGTGTGCTGCCCGTGACGCATGTGGCTAATGGTGCAGCCTACGCGGCAAGCTATCAATCAGTGTGAATAGGGTAAAGACGGTTCAGATCCAAACCGTACCGTGGACGGCCGCCCACCTGGGCCACACATTCGGCACCGGCACGGCAACCCGCCTCCAGAGCCGCCCGCGGCCCCGCGCCGCGCAGCGTCGTGGCGATGTATCCCGCGGCGAAGGCGTCACCGGCTCCCGTGGAGTCGACGACGTCAGCGGGCCGGCCTTCGGCCGTCGCCACCACCTCACCGTCTCGCGCGGCCAGAGCCCCTCCGGCGCCGAGCTTCACGACCGCTGTGCCATATCTCTCACTCAAGAGTACGGCGGCACGCTCGGCCGATGCCGCCCCGGTCAGCACGAGCGCCTCGTCGAGGTTGGGCAGGATGAGATCGGCCGGGGCGGTCTCGCGGATGAAACGTTCAGGGCCGAAGTCCCGCAGCGGCCCGGATGAGGCGGGATCGACGCTGATCCGGACGCCCGCGGCGGCGGCGTCGGCCATCGCGCGGGCGGCCAGGCGCAGGCCCGGCTCGGCGAACAGGACGTAGGCGGACAGATGCAGGCGGCTGACGCCGTCGAGCAGGGCCGGATCCCAGTCGGCCTCGGAGATGAGGCCGCCCGCGCCGCGGTTGGTGAGCATCGAGCGTTCACCGCTGCTGTCCACCATGGCGATCACCACGGCCGTGGGGTGGTCGGGATCGACGGAGAAGTGGGGCCGGACGCCCGTCCTGATCAGCTCGGCGGCGTGCCACTCGCTGCTGTCGTAGCCGAGCCTGGCCAGCAGGCGCACCTCGGCGCCCAGGCAGGCGGCCCATGCGGCGGTGTTGGCGCCGGAGCCGCCGGGACGCAGCACGATGTCGGCGGCCATGTCGGCGCCGGCCCGCACGGGCGAGCTGTGCCTGGCCACCACGTCGGTGACGACGTCGCCGACGATCAGGAGGGCGCCACCGGTCACGGTCGCGCCCAGGCCACGGCGATGCGGGCGGCCAGCGCGGCGTTGCCGCGCACGGCGGCGAGGTTGGCCTCGAGCGAGGCGCCCTTGGTGCCGTCCACCAGGTAGCCGAGCAGGAACGGGGTGATCGCCTGGCCCTTGACGCCCTCGCGCTCGGCGGCGGCCAGCGCCTCGGCGAGGACCCGGTCGTGCAGCTCGGGGTCGAGCTGCTGCTCCTCCGGCACCGGGTTGGCGACGATGAGGGCCGTCTCGGGACCGCCGAGCGCGTCCTGGCCGCGCATGACGGCCGCCGCCTCCTCGGCCGACTCGATGCGCCACTCGACCGGCCGGCCTGAGGAGTGGAGGTAGAAGCCGGGGAAGGTGTCGGTGCGGAACCCGGCGACGCTCACCCCGCGCGTCTCCAGCCGCTGCAGCGTGGCCGGCACGTCGAGGATCGACTTCACGCCCGCGCACACGACCGTGATGCGGGTGCGGGCGAGCGTGTCGAGGTCGGCGGACTCGTCCTGGTCCTCGGTCCACTGGCGGTGCACGCCGCCCAGGCCGCCGGTGGCGAAGACGCGGATGCCGGCGCGGGCTGCCAGGAACGACGTGGCCGACACGGTGGTCGCGCCGCTCGCCTTCAGTGCCGCCGCCAGGGGCAGGTCGCGCTGGCCCAGCTTGCGCAGGCCGGACTCGGTGGCGATGCGCTCGAGCTCCACCTCGTTCAGCCCGATGCGGGGCACCCCGTCGAGCACCGCGATCGTGGCGGGCACGGCGCCCCCGTCGCGGACGATGGCCTCCAGCTCGCGCGCCACCTCCAGGTTGCGCGGCTGCGGCAGCCCGTGGGAGATGATCGTGGATTCCAGTGCCACGACCGGCGCGCCGCTCGCCAGGGCCTCGGCGACCTCGTCGGACGGCTGCAGGACGGCGTCGGTGGTGCTGCGCATGGTGAGGCTCGTGCTCCTTGGATGTGGTGGTGGCCCAGCGGGGGAGGAACGGTGACTCTGCTGAGATTCGTTCCGAACCGAGCAGCGTACGACCCCGTGGCCCGCCCGTCCACCCGACGATCCACGGCCGCCGGAGGCACGAACCCGCACGTGGCGCACGGGGGCGAACGGGTCGTATGGTGCCAGGATGAGTGCGTATGACGTGGTCGTGGCCGGAGGCGGGCACAACGGACTGGTGGCGGCGGCGTACCTGGCGCAGGCCGGGCGGCGGGTGCTGGTGCTGGAGCGGCACGAGCACGTCGGCGGCCTGGCGATCTCGGCGCAGGCGTTCCCCGGCGTGGACGTGCGGCTGTCGCGTTACTCCTACCTCGTGAGCCTGCTGCCCTCGAAGATCGTCCGGGATCTCGGGCTGGAGCTGGAGCTGCGCCGCCGGCGCTACGCCTCCTACACGCCCGTGGGCGAGACCGGCCTGCTGGTGGACAACGAGGACGGCCTGCGCACGGCGGCCTCGTTCAGGAACGTGACGGGCGGCGATGCCGACCACGAGGCGTGGCGGCGCTTCTACGGGATGGTCGCCGAGGTCGCGCGGGTGCTGGCGCCCACCCTGCTGGAGCCGCTGCGCCCGCGGGCCGAGATCGAGCGGATGGTCGGTCCCGAGGCGTGGGGCGAGCTGTTCGGGCGGCCGATCGGGCAGAGCGTGGCCGAGCGGTTCGCCGACGACACCGTACGCGGGGTCGTGCTCACCGACGCGCTCATCGGCACGTTCGCCGACCCCGACACCGACCTGCTGGCCAACCGCTGCTTCCTCTACCACGTGATCGGCGACGGCACCGGCGACTGGAACGTCCCCGTCGGCGGCATGGGCGCGGTCTCCGGCGCGCTGGAGGCGGCGGCCAGGCGGGCGGGCGCCGAGATCAGGACGGGCGCGGAGATCGTCGGCATCGACCCGGGTGGCGAGGTGACGTTCACCGAAGGCGGGGCCGAGCACACGGTGCGAGGCGGGCACGTGCTGGTCAACCTGCCGCCCGCGGTGCTCGACCGGGTGATGGGACGGCCCGCGGCCGTGCCCGAGGGCGCGCAGCTCAAGGTCAACATGGTGCTGTCGCGGCTGCCCCGGCTGAAGGATCCCGAGGTGGATCCGCGTGCGGCCTTCAGCGGGACGTTCCACATCAACGAGGGGCGCGACCAGCTCGCGCGGGCGTACGAGCAGGCGGCCGGGGGCGAGATCCCCGAGCTGCCGCCCGCCGAGGTCTACTGCCACTCGCTGACCGACCCGTCGATCATCGGCCCCGAGCTGCGGGGACGGGCGGAGACGATGACGCTGTTCGGCCTGCACATGCCCGCCCGCCTGTTCCGCGAGGACCCGGAGAGGGCGCGCAAGCTGGCGCTCGAGGCCACCTTCGCCTCCATCGACTCCGTGCTCGCCGAGCCCATCGAGGACTGCCTGCTCACCACCCCCGACGGCACCCCGTGCGTCGAGGTCAAGACGCCCGTGGACCTGGAGGCCGACGCGGGTCTGCCCGGCGGCCACATCTTCCACACCGACCTGAGCTGGCCGTACGCCGACGCCGACACCGGTGGCGACGCCGGCGGCTGGGGCGTCGAGACCGAGCACGAGCGCATCCTGCTGTGCGGCGCCGCCGCGCGCAGAGGCGGCGGCGTCAGCGGCATCGGCGGCCACAACGCCGCCATGGCCCTGCTCACGCGCTGAGAACGACCGGTCGGCGGCCTCCGGGCTCACGGGCCTAAAACGGCCGTCAGCCCTCCGGCGGCTCTGGCGCGGCCGGGGCCGCCGGGTCGCCGGCGATGAGCTTGGAGGCGACGCGCAGCGCCACCTCGTTCATCCGTGACAGGTCCGCGTCCGGGCCGAACAGGACGGGCACGTTGGCGAGGATCACCGCGATGACCGCCAGCCTGGCCTCGAACTGCCGCTCCATGCTCTCGTCCGGCGCGCACAGCAGCGAGACCATGGAGAACACGCCCTCCCGCAGGCGATCACCGCCCGGGTGGTGCTCCAGCGCGCCCTGGTTCACCTGGGCGAATCTGAACAGCGGCCGCCACTGGTCCGACAGCAGCCCGGAGATGCGCCGCAGGATCTCCTGCCGCGCCTCGGTGGTGGCCGGTTGCTCCCGGCCCCAGGCCACCAGCTCCTCGATCGACTCCACCAGCCGTTCGATCACCCCGGCGAGGATCTCCTCCTTCGTACGGAAGTGGTAGTACAGCGCCGGCCTGGTGATCTGCAGCCGCTCCGCCACCTCCTGCAACGAGGTCTTGTCGTATCCCCGCTCGGCGAACAGCTCCAACGCGACCTGCTGGATCCGCTCTCGTGTGTCCGTTCGCCGTCCTGCCATCTCGCTCCCTCTGTTGACGGCCGGCCACCGGCATTGTTTACTTTCGCGTAAGTAAGCAATGCGGCCCGGCTATGTACGGAGCAGACTATGGCGGAAACCTTCCCTGTCCAGCGCACGTGCCCGTTCGCTCCGCCTCCCGAGTACAAGGGCTGGCGCGACCAGGCGCCCCTCGTCAAGGCCGAGACCGCTCGCGGCGAGGTGTGGCTCGTCACCCGGCATGCCGAGGCCCAGCAGGTGCTCTCCGGCTCCGGCTTCAGCACCGACCCCAGGACGCCCGGCCATCCGAACGCCCTCGACACCGCGAACATGACGCCCGAGGAGATCGCCGCCGCCCAGGAGTTCGGCGTCGGTTTCTTCATCGACTACGACCCGCCCGAGCACACCCGCTACCGCCGCCTGCTCATCCCCGAGTTCACGGTCCGCCGGATCAGGGAGATGCGCCCGGACATCCAGCGGATCGCCGACGAGCTGATCGACGACATGGTGGCCAAGGGCGACGAGGCCGAGCTGGTGGAGGCGTACGGGCTGGCGCTGCCCTCGCTGGTCATCTGCCGGCTCCTCGGCGTCCCGTACGCCGACCACGACTTCTTCCAGTCCCGCACCCGGACGATCGTGACCCCCTCCGTCGACGAGGGCACCAGGCGCGCCGCGACGTCCGAGATCAGGTCCTACCTGGGCGACCTCATCGCCCGCGTCGAGGCCGCCCCCAAGGACGACCTGCTGGGCCGGCTGGCCACCAGCGGCAGGCTCACCCACAAGGAGATGACCGGCGTCGCCTTCCTGCTGCTGGTCGCCGGCCACGAGACGACGGCGAACATGATCCCGCTGTCCGCCTACACCCTGCTGCGCCACCCCGATCGGCTCGCCGCCCTGCGGGCGAACCCGGACGCCTGGCCGGCCGCCGTGGAAGAGCTACTGCGCTACCACTCCATCGCCGACTTCGTGGCGTTCGACCGGGTCGCCATCGAGGACCAGGAGCTCGGCGGGCGGCTCATCAGGAAGGGCGAGGGCGTGTACGTGCTGGGCGCCTCGGCCAACCGGGACGAGCGGGCGTTCGAGCGTCCGGACGAGTTCGACATCGAGCGCAGCGCCCGCCACCACGTGGCCTTCGGCTACGGCGTGCACCAGTGTCTCGGCCAGAACCTCGCGCGGGCCGAGCTGGAGATCGCGCTGCGCACGCTGTTCGGCCGCCTGCCCGGTCTGCGCGTCACCGTGCCCGAGGAGGAGCTGAAGCCGAAGTACGGCAACGGTGTCTTCGGCCTCACGCGCATGCCCGTCGCGTGGTGATCCTCAGTAAACGGAGGTGAGATCGTTCATCCGCTTCTCATGATGACGTCTTACCTTTGGTAAGTATGAGTGAGCCCGCACGTCTTTTGGTGGTCGATGACGAGCCCGCACTGCGCGAGGCGCTGCAGTCGAGCCTGGAGTTCGAGGGCTACAAGGTCGCCACCGCCGACGACGGGCAGCAGGCGCTCGACGCGCTGGCGGCGGAGGCGTACGACGCGGTGCTGCTCGACGTGATGATGCCGCGGCTCGACGGGCTCACCGCCTGCCGTAGGCTCCGATCCGCCGGCAACCACGTGCCCATCCTCATGCTCACCGCCCGCGACGCCGTCGGCGACCGGGTGTCGGGGCTCGACGCTGGGGCCGACGACTACCTGGTCAAGCCGTTCGAGCTGGACGAGCTGCTGGCCCGGGTGCGCGCGCTGCTGCGGCGCGGCGCGCTGAGCGCGAGCGCCCCCGAGGGCGACGTGCTCGCCTACGGCGACCTGCGCATGGACCCGGCGACCAGAGAGGTCACCAGGGGCGAGCGCAGGCTCGACCTGACCCGCACCGAATACCTGCTCATGGAGCTGTTCCTGTCCCACCCCCGCCAGGTGCTGACCCGCGACCAGATACTCAGCGAGGTGTGGGGCTTCGACTTCGAGCCGACCTCCAACTCGCTCGACGTCTACGTCATGTACCTGCGGCGCAAGACCGAGGCCGGCGGCGAGCCGCGCGTGATCCACACCGTGCGCGGGGTGGGGTACGTCCTGCGGAACTCCCCATGAGCGCGAACGCGAGCAAGGCGGCGGCCGGCGGGCTGCGTGCCCGCCTCGTCGCGCTGTCGCGGCGCGGCAGCCTGCGCACGCGGCTGACGCTGCTCGTCACGGTGGCCGTGGCGGTGGCCATCGCGGCCTGCGCGGGCCTGTCCTACTACATCGTGCAGACGCGGCTGCGCAGCAACCTCGACATGAGCATCGTGGAGTCGCTGAAGGACAGCGACCGCGAGTACCTCAAGCGCCACTGCACGCCCGAGGGCACGCAGGGCATGTTCGACGGCATGGCGACGCTGCTGCGCTCCGACGGCAGCACGTGCTCGATCGGGCCGCCCATCGTGCCGGTGTACGAGAAGGACTCCGAGGCGTTCGGGCCGTGCGAGCCGGTGTACCGCGACGGATACACCAGCGACGGCACGCCGGTCCGCGTGGTGGCGCTCAACTTCGAAGACGGCGTGGCCGTGATGGAGGCCAGGCCGATGTGGCTGATCAGCAACACGCTGCGGCGCTCGGCCCTCATGCTCGCCGGCATCACCGCGCTCGGCGTCATCGGCGCGGCCTGGGCCGGGCTCGTCATCTCGCGGGCCGCGCTGCGCCCGGTGGGCGAGCTGACCAAGGCCGTCGAGCACATCGCGCAGACCGAGGACCTCGGCACCCGCATCCCCGTCACCGGCAACGACGAGATCGCCCGCCTGTCGTCGTCGTTCAACGCCATGACGGCGGCGCTGGCCGGGTCGAGGGAGCGGCAGAAACAGCTCGTCGCCGACGCGGGTCACGAGCTGCGCACGCCGCTCACCACCCTGCGCACGAACATCGACCTGCTGCTGCGCAGCGAGCAGACCGGACGCAGCCTCGACCCGGCCGCCAAGGAGCGGCTGCTGGTCAACATCAAGGCGCAGTTCGCCGAGCTGTCCACGCTGGTCGCCGACCTGCTCCAGCTCGCCAGGGGCGACAACGACCACGAGCCGCACGCCGAGCTGGCGCTGCACGAGGTGGTGACCGCGGCGGTCGAGCGGGCCAGGCTGCGCGGCGCCGACGTGCGCACGGATCTGAGCCCCTGGTACCTCGTGGGCAACGCCTCCGCCCTGGAACGTGCCGTGCTCAACCTCATGGACAACGCGGCCAAGTTCAGCCCCGGAGGACGGATCGAGGTGCGGCTGCGCGACGGCCGGCTGACCGTCCGCGACCACGGCCCCGGCCTGCCGGAGGAGGAGCTGCCGCACGTCTTCGAACGGTTCTGGCGCTCGCCGTCCGCGCGCAGCCTGCCGGGCTCCGGCCTGGGTCTCGCGATCGTCAAGCAGGCCGTGGACGAGGCGGGCGGCACCGTACGCCTGGACAACGCCCCCGGCGGCGGCGCGATCGCCACCATGGACCTGCCGGGCAGCCCGGTCCGCCAGTCCGAGTCCTGAATCCGGGCTGTGCGTTGCGGCCCGCGGGGGCGGTGGCGTGGGCGGTGGTGTGGGCGGTGGCGTGGGCGATCGTCACGGCGGAGAACGCCGACGGGCCCGAGGTGCAGAAGGTGATCGGCAGGGGCGGCTGCCGCGGCCGGGTCAGGCGGGGAGCGCGGCGAGGAGGAAGGCGAGACGGGCGGCGGCCGACTCGACGTCGTCGGTGGTGCCGAGGCGGTAGCCCCAGGAGGTGATGAACGCGCCCTCGTCGGAGCAGGTCACGGTCTCGGCGAGGGTGGAGGAGAACCGGTTGCGGACCGATACGTACGCCGGGTCGCAGGCCAGCGCGATGCTCTGGACCGACAGGTCCGCGTGACGACCCGCGTGCCAGGCGAAGCGCTCGAGGCTGAGCGCGGTATCAAGCATCATGCGTCACCTCCGCAACGTCTCGCGACAGAATTGCACGATCTTGGTGCGGGAGGCAAGCAATTGCTGTGGTTAATGTGGACTTTGTTTCCGGTAATCGTGAAGAACGGAGATGATGACCTCCCTCCCGGCCTCGTCGAACTTCGCGGTCTTGACGTAATCGTCGAAGGCCCGCACGTAAAAGGCGATGTCCTCGGGGTCGCGCAGCACGAGGTCCTTCGTCATCGTGGCGACCGCCACCATCGACTCGTTGTAGATCCAGAAGCCGTTGATCGGGCTGGACGGCAGCTCGGCGTCGAACGGGATGACGCCGAACTCGACGTTGGGCAGCGTGCTGACCGCGAGCAGGCGGTCGAGCTGGCCGCGCATCACGTCCGGCGGGGCCAGCGTCGTGCGCAGCGCGGCCTCGGTGACGACGAACCTGAAGGTGCGCGTGCGGTCGTACAGGATCTCCTGGCGCTGCATGCGCACCCGGACCGCCGCGTCGATCTGGTCGGCGGCGCTGTAGAGGCGCTTGACCTTGCGGAAGACGTGCCGGGCGTACTCGGAGGTCTGCAGCAGGCCCACGATGATGCCGGGCTCGAAGACGCGGAAGAGCTTGGTGCGGGCTTCGAGGTCGCGGACGTCCTCCTGGAGCGCGGCCAGGCCGCTGCGGTGGCGCTGCTTCCAGTCGTCGTGGCGTTCGAGCAGGGCGAGCGACTGCTGGATGAGCCTGTCGGTGGTGTCGGGTGAGGCGTTGACCGCCTGCGCCCACACGACCACGTCGTCCTCGGTGGCCGTCTGGCGGGCGTTCTCCAGGCGGGAGACTTTGGAGGGCTGCCAGCGCAGTCGCTCGGCCAGCTCCTTGCCCGACAGGTGGGCGGCCTCACGCAATTGGCGTAATTGGCTGCCGAGGTCGATGCGCGCCTGCTGAAAGGACGTCACGCCGCAGAAGGCTAGCCCCGGTCGCACCGATCATGCCAGCTTCCGGTACAAATGTGACCAAGCGGTTGCTGTGAGTGTTCCGCCGCTGGTCGGGAAAGCGGTTACCGTCCCATTCCGGGGCCGTGTCAGGCGTCCCGGAGGACCCTCCTCGCGATGTCGGTGAGGAGCTCGCGGGGGACCTCGACCGCGGCCTCGCCGTCCAGGAGGTCGCGGAGATCGGCGAGCGCCTCCGCGTCGGTGACGCGCAGGCCTTGCACCACGATGGTGCCGCGGTCGGTCTCGTACAGGGTGGGGCAGGCGCCGGCCTCCGAGGTGGAGCCGAGGAACCGCAAGCGCATGACGATCCTTCCCCGATGGCTGATGCAATTGCGCGCAATTGTAGGGGTCGGGGGAGGGCTTGTGATCATTTGTCGGGAAATCGTGATGTATGGCGGGTGGGGAAATGCGCTATTTGCGGTGATTTATGGCGATTTAGTAGTGCAATACCGGTGTCAGGTGAGGCCGCCGTCCATGAACTCCCGCGCCCGCTCGAACAATCCCAGCGTCGTCGCGTGCAACAGATCACCGATGTCCTTGGGCGCCTTGCCGGCGCACGCCCGCGCGTGCGTGCCCTCCAGCACGATGCCCAGCTTGAAGCAGGCCATCACCGCGTACCACTCGATGGCCGACATGTCCCGCTCGGACAGCTCGGCGTAGTAGGCGATGATCTCCTGCGGCGCGGGCAGGCCGGGCACGTGCCCGGCGCTCGTCGGCCAGGTCGCGAGCAGCCAGCCCAGGTCGAGCAGCGGGTCGCCGATCGTGCACATCTCCCAGTCCACGATCGCCGCCACGCGCGGGCCGTCCCAGGCGAACATGAGGTTCGCGAAGTGGTAGTCGCCGTGCATGATGCCCGGCGTGAACGCCCGCGGCAGGTGGCTCGTCAGCCAGCCGGCGGTCTCGCGCAGGCCCGGGATGTCGGGCCCCGGATAGCCGTCCAGCTCCCCGTACGAGTCGAGCTCCTTCAGCCAGCGCGGCACCTGCCGCTCCAGGAACCCGTCCGGCCGGCCGAACCCCGGCAGCACCGCCGGATCGACCCGCCCCAGCTCCGCCAGCGCCGCCGCGGCCTCCAGGCCCATGCGATGCCTGATCGCCGGGTCGGAGGCGTGCGGCTCCGGCAGCCCCGTCGACGGGTTGAACCCGTCCACCGGCTCCATCAGGTAGTACACCGGGTCGCAGAGGGTCTGCGCGGCCACCAGCGCCGGCGCCGGGACCCGCGTGCCGCGCAGCGCCCTCAGCACCCGCGCCTCGCGCCGCAGCACCTCGTTGCTCTTGCGGCGGGCGTGCACGGGCGGGCGGCGCAGCACGTACGAGCGGCCGCCGCGCTCGAAGCGGACCATGACGTTCTGCGTGCCGCCGGTCACCGGCGCCACGTCCGTGATGGGGCCCTCGGGCAGGCCCTGAGCGTTCATCCACACGCCCAGGGCGTCGAAATCGATCGTGCCTACGTCGATGTGGGTGGAGGTCATGAGCCGCCCCTCGACCGAACGAAGTTCTGGCGCATGACCTTATGAGAGCGGATCGCGCCCGGTCAACCCCGCTTTCACCCCTGACCTGCCTCGGACGCGCCGATGGCGCGGGGCGCGCGCATCCTTCAGCGGATCCTCGGCCGCGGCGACGCCGCCTCCCGCGAGGTGATCGGTGCGGTGGCGGCCGCCAAGCCCGACGACGAGAGCCGCCGGACCGCGCTGAGGCCGGCCATCGGGAAGGAGTTCCGCGCCGACCCGCTGCTGCGCGATGTGCGAGGATGCGGCGGGTGACGTACGTGGCCGCGATCGACGTGGGCGGCACCAGCATGAAGGGCGGGCTGATCGCCCGCGACGGGACGATCCTCCACTTCGAACGCCGGCCCACGCCGCGCGCCGAAGGCCCGGACCGCGTCGTCGCCGCCGTGGCCCGCTTCGCCGCCGATCTCACCCGCCCCTGGGACCCCGCCCGCCCGCCCACGCCCGTCCCCTTGGAACCCGTCGCCGGACGGGCCGTCCCCCGGCTCCCGGCGGAGGGGCCTGCCGGTGGGGCGCCGCCTGCGGTGCCGGGGCCGGTCGCCGGGGAGCGGCCGGCGGCGGTCGGAGTGGCGGTGCCGGGGCTGGTCAGCCGTACGCACGCGGTCTTCTCCGCGGCGTTCGGATGGCGCGACGTGCCCGCCGCCGCGTTCGCCGACGTGGACCTGCCGGTCGCGCTCGGCCACGACGTGCGGTCGGCGGGGGAGGCCGAGCTGACGTACGGGGACGGCGAGGAGAACGCGCTCTACCTGCCCCCATCGGCACCGGTATCGCGGGGGCGGTGGTGGCGTCGGGCGAGCTGTACGCCGGTACGGCCGGCTGGGCCGGGCAGATCGGGCACATCCCGGTCCGGCCGGACGGGCTCGCGTGCGGGTGCGGGCAGCGGGGGTGCCTGGCGGCGTACGCGTCGGGGTCGGCCGTGGCGGCGCGCTGCGGGATGCCGGGAGCCGAGGACGTGGTCCGGCTGGCCGCTCAGGGCGACGCACGGGCCGCGGCGGTGTGGGGCGAGGCGGTGGAGGCGCTCGCGCTGGCGCTCGCCACGTACACGCTGGTGGCCGATCCCGCGGCGGTCGTGATCGGGGGCGGCGTGTCGCTGGCCGGGGACGCGCTTGTGGCGCCCCTCCGCGAGCGCCTTGCCGCCCGGCTCGCCTTCCGCCCCGCTCCCGCCGTACGCGTCTCCCGCCTCGGCCCCCTGGCCGGCCTGCTGGGCGCGGGCCTGCTCGGCCGGCGGGCCGCAGGCGCCGCTTGACGGCTCGGCCGCGGGCACCGCGGTCAGGGGGAACAGGCACTGGGGGTCAGGGGGAAAGGGCGGCCGGGATCTCGACGGGGCGGGCGCGCAGCTCTTCGCCCAGGGCTTTGGCCTGCGGATCCAGGCGCGTGCTCGCCGCGACGCCTCGGCCCAGCAGGCCGTGTATCACGAAGTTGATGGCCTTGAGGTTGGGCAGGTCGTACCGCTCCACCCGGTACGGCCGCAGTCCGGGCAAGAGGTCCTTCAGGGTCTCCGGGGTGAGGTACGCGGCCAGCCAGTCGTAGCGGGCGGTGCCGTCGGTCCACACGCCCAGGTTCGCGTTCCCGCCCTTGTCGCCCGAACGGGCGCCGGCGATCCGGCCCAGCGGGAGCCGCACGGTCCTCCCGGAGAAGGCCGTCGCAGGGCGATGGCCGGGGACCTCGATGGCGGGCGGCGGTCCGGCCGGCGGGGGCGGCTGCTCGAAGGGGATCTCCTCGCCGTCCACGAAGACGCGGGGGCGGACCTGGCCGGCCGGGACGAGGACGGGCCAGTGCACGCCGTACGGGGAGGCGTCGCCCGGCGGGGTGAGGGTGTAGAAGCCGGGGAAGCTCGCGAGGCCGGTCTCGACGACGGCCGAGGAGAAGGCGCGGCCCGCCGTGCGGCGGTCGGCGGACTTCACGGTGATGCGCAACAGCGCCGTCCCGCCCTCCGCCTCTGCGCCGCCTTCGGCCACACGGCCGGGGTCCGCCGCCGCGGGGGCGGTCCCGGCGCCGAGCGGGAGGTCCGGGTGGGTGCCTAAGGGGGTGAGGGCGACGGTGACCTCGTCGAAGGTCTCGCGGGGGATGCGGGCCCACAGGGCCTCCTCGGCGGCCCTGGCCTTGGCGGGAAGGTCGAGACCGGTCAGGACGAGGGTCATCGTGTTGCGGTAGCCGCCCAGGTAGTTGACCGACGCCTTGAGCGTCGGGGGCGGCGGTTCGCCGCGCACGCCGGAGATGCGGACCCGGTCGGGCCCGTCGCCGGCGAGCGTGATGGTGTCGAAGCGGGCGATCACGTCGGGGCCGAGGTAGCGGGGGCCGCCGAGCTCGTAGACGAGCTGCGCGGTGACGGTGCCGACGGAGACGAGCCCGCCGGTGCCGGGGTGCTTGGTGATGACGCAGGAGCCGTCGGCGTGCAGCTCGGCGAGCGGGAAGCCGCAATGCGCCAGATCGGGAACGTCCTGGAAGAACGCGTAGTTTCCGCCGGTCGCCTGGCAGCCGCACTCGATGACGTGCCCGGCCACCACGGACCCGGCGAGCGCGTCGAGGTCGCCGGGCCCCCAGCCGTACCGCCAGATGCCGGGCCCGGTCACCAGGGCCGTGTCGGTCACGCGCCCGGTCACCACGACGTCGGCGCCCGCGGAGAGGGCGGCGGCGATCGGGCGGCCGCCGAGGTAGGCGTTGGCGGTGAGCGGGGCGGCGCCGAGGCGCTCGCCGGTGTCGGCGTTGACGAGGTCGAGTGGCAGGCCGGTGAGGTCGTCGCCGGTGACGTACGCGATGGACGGGCTCAGGCCGAGGCGGGAGGCCAGCTCGTGCACGGCCTCGGCGCAGCCGGCGGGGTCGAGGCCGCCCGCGTTCGACACGATCTTGATGCCGCGGTCGAGGCAGGGCCCGAGCACGTCTTCGAGCTGCCGCAGGAACGTCGGCGCGTACCCGGGGCGGCCCTTGAGCCGGTTGCCGGCCAGGATGAACATGGTGAGCTCGGCCAGCCAGTCGCCGGTCAGCACGTCGATGGGGCCGCCTTCGACCATCTCGCGGGCGGCCGACAGCCGGTCGCCGTAGAAGCCGCTGCAGTTGGCGACGCGCAGCACCGTCACACCACCCAGGCGGGCGGGCGCTTGGCCTTGAACGCGGCGATGCCCTCCCGTCCCTCCTCGGAGGTGAAGCGCTCGGCCGACAGCTCGGCCATGCGCCGCAGCCCTTCCTGGAACGACATCCCCGGCACCTCCCTGACCAGCCGCTTGGTGACGGCGAGCGCTTCGGGCCCGCCCTTGATCAGCATGTCGGTGTAGCGGGCGACGGCCGCGTCCAGCTCCTCCTCGGGGACGGCTCGCGACAGCAGCCCGATCTCGACGGCCCGCGCCGCGTCGAACACCTCGCCGGTCAGGAAGTACTCGGCCGCCGCCCTGGCCGACAGCCTCCGCAGCACCGGCACGGCGATCATGGCGGGCGCGACGCCCAGGCGTACCTCGCTGAACGCGAACGAGGCCGTCAGCGGCGCGATCGCGAAGTCGCAGGCGGCGACCAGCCCGATGCCGCCCGCCCTGGCGGTGCCGTTGAGCCGGCAGACGACGGGCTTGGGGCTCTCCCAGATCAGCTCCAGGATGTCGGGGAACGACGCGGTGACCGGCGCGTTCCCGCCCTGCTCCTTGAGGTCGGCGCCCGAGCAGAACACCGGCCCGGTGCCGGTCAGCACGATCACCCGGGCGGCCGGCTCGTCCAGCGCCCACCGCAGGTGCTCCGACAGCTCGCCGAGCAGGGCCACCGACAGCGCGTTGCGGTTGTGCGGCGAGTCGAGCGTGATCGTCGCGACGCCCGCGGCGAGGTCCCTGTGCACCAGGCCCGTCATGTGTTCTCCTCCTGGATGATCGCCAGCACGGCGCCCGCGTCGACCTGCCGGCCCTTCTCCACGTGCACGCCGGACACCACCCCGTCGGCCGGCGCGGTGATCCGGTGCTCCATCTTCATCGCTTCGAGGACGAGGACGGTCTGTCCCCTGGTCACCCGGTCGCCGGGCGCCACCTCGACGCGCAGCACGCTACCGGGCATGGGGGCGAGGAGCGATCCAGGCGCGGTGTGCTCGGCGGGTTCGGGCAGGCGGGGGAGCGGGGTGAGCCGCGCCGCGCCCTCGGCGTGGTCGACGTAGAGCGGGCCGTCCTCCGCGTATCTGGCCACCTCGTACGTACGCCGCACGCCGTCGCGCTCCAGCACCACCTCATCCGGGCCCGCGCTGACCACGTGGACGCCGGGAGGCGGCGGGTCGTACTCGACGGGTCCGGTCTCCTCGAAGGTGACGCGGCGGGGCTGGGAGCGGACGTTGCGCCAGCCGGACGGCAGCCCGGCGAGGACCCGGGCGCGCCGCCGGTTGGCGGCGGCCATGGCGAGCGCGGCGGCCAGCGGCACGAGGTCGCCGCCCGGCGCGGCGGTGCCGGGGCCGGGGGGAGCGCCGGAGGGTTCGGAGACGGCGGGGAGAGGTCCGTCCAGGAGACCGGTGTGGGTGTCACCGGCCACAAAATCACGACTTCTCAGGATGTCGAGGAGGAGATCGCGGTTCGTCGGGACGCCGTGCAGCCTCGCCCGCCGCAGCGCCCCCGCCAGCCTCCGCACCGCCTCCGCCCGCGTCGCCCCGTGCGCGACCACCTTGGCCAGCATCGCGTCGTAGTACGGCGGCACCACGGACCCCGACTCCACGCCCGCGTCCACCCGCACATCGCCCGGCACCTCGAACCGCCACAACGTCCCGCTCTGCGGCACGAAGGAGGAGTCCTCGGCGTACAGGCGGGCCTCCACCGCCCACCCCGACGGCTCGGGCGGAGACGGCGGCAGCGCCGCGCCCTCGGCCACCTCGATCTGCAGCCGGACGAGATCGACGCCGTACACCAGCTCGGTCACCGGATGCTCGACCTGGAGCCGGGTGTTCATCTCCAGGAACGCCACCCGGTCGCCCTTGACCAGGAACTCGACCGTGCCCGCCCCGACGTAGCCGATCTTGCGTACCGCCCTGGCGGCGGCCTCGAACAGCAGCTCCCGCGTCGCGGCCGTGACGCCGGGCGACGGGCACTCCTCGATCACCTTCTGGTGCCGCCGCTGCACGCTGCACTCGCGCTCGCCCAGCGTCCACACGCCGCCGTGCCGGTCGGCCAGCACCTGCACCTCGACGTGCCTGGCGCGTTCGAGCAGCGGCTCGGCGAAGACCGTGCCGTCGCCGAAGGCCGCCGCCGACTCGCGCCGCGCCGACGCCACGGCCTCGGCCAGCTCGCCGGGCCCGCGCACCACCCGCATCCCGCGTCCGCCGCCGCCCGCCGACGCCTTCACCAGCAGCGGGAACTCCCCGGGAGCGGCCAGGTCGAGCGAGGGCAGCACCGGCACCCCCGCCTCCTCCATCAGCCGCTTCGCCCCGATCTTGGTGCCCATGGCGGCGATCGCCTCGGGCGGCGGCCCGACCCACACCAGGCCCGCCTCCAGCACGGCCCGGGCGAAATCGGCGTTCTCCGACAGGAACCCGTAGCCGGGATGCACCGCGTCGGCCCCGCTCGCCTCGCAGGCCGCGAGGATCCGCCCGATGTCCAGATACGTCTCGGCGGCCGGCCCGCCCGGCAGGCGTACCGCGAGATCGGCCTCGGCCACGTGCGGCGCGCCCGCGTCGGCGTCGGAGAAGACGGCGACCGTGGAGATCCCGAGCGACCGGCAGGTACGGAAGACGCGCCGGGCGATCTCGCCCCGGTTCGCGACGAGCAGGCGGGTGATCACGGCCGGAACACCCCGTAACCCGCGGGCTCCGGCACCGGCGCGCTGTTGATCGCCGACAGGCACATGCCGAGCACCGTCCGCGTGTCACGCGGGTCGATCACCCCGTCGTCGTACAGGCGGCCCGATAGGAAGAACGCCGCGGACTCCGCCTCGATCTGCTGCTCCACCATGGCCCGCATGGCCGCGTCCGCCTCCTCGTCGTACGGCTTGCCCTTGGCCAGCGCCGACGCTCTGCCCACGATGGACAGCACCCCGGCGAGCTGTGCGGGACCCATCACCGCGGACTTCGCGCTCGGCCAGCTGAACAGGAAGCGGGGCTCGTACGCGCGCCCGCACATGCCGTAGTTGCCCGCCCCGTACGAGGCGCCCATGACCACGGTCAGATGCGGCACCGTCGAGTTCGACACCGCGTTGATCATCATCGCGCCGTGCTTGATGATGCCGCCCTGCTCGTAGTCCTTGCCGACCATGTAGCCGGTCGTGTTCTGCAGGAACAGCAGCGGGGTGCGGGTCTGGTTCGCGAGCTGGATGAACTGGGTCGCCTTCTGCGACTCCTCGCTGAACAGCACCCCGTGCGCGTTGGCCAGCACCCCGATCCGGTAGCCGTGGATGCTCGCCCACCCCGTCACCAGCGAGGCGCCGTACAGGGGCTTGAACTCGTCGAACTCGCTGCCGTCCACCACCCGGGCGATCACCTCGCGCGGGTCGAACGGCACCTTCAGATCCTCGGGCACGATGCCCAGCAGCTCGTCCGCCGGATACGCCGGCTCGCGCACATCGGGGTCGGGCGCGCGGCCCAGCTTGCGCCAGCCGAGCGAGGCGATGATGCGGCGGCCGATGCGTAAGGCGTCGTACTCGTCCTGTGCCAGGTGGTCGGCCAGGCCGCTGATCCTGGCGTGCATCTCCGCGCCGCCCAGCGACTCGTCGTCGGACTCCTCGCCGGTCGCCATCTTCACCAGCGGCGGGCCGCCCAGGAACACCTTCGCCCGCTCACGGACCATCACGACGTGGTCGCTCATGCCCGGCACGTACGCGCCGCCCGCCGTCGAGTTGCCGAACACCAGCGCCACCGTCGGCACCCCCGCCGCCGACAGCCGCGTCAGGTCGCGGAAGACCTGGCCGCCGGGGATGAAGATGTCCTTCTGCGACGGCAGGTCCGCGCCGCCGCTCTCCACCAGGTTCACGTACGGCAGGCGGTTGCGCAGCGCGATGTCGGCGGCGCGCAGGGTCTTGCGCAGCGTCCACGGGTTCGACGCCCCGCCGCGCACGGTCGGGTCGTTCGCGGTGATCACGCACTCGACGCCCTCGATGACGCCGATGCCCGACACCAGGCTCGCGCCCACGGGGAACTCGGTGCCCCAGCCGGCGAGCGGCGACAGCTCGAGGAACGGCGAGTCGGGGTCGATCAGCAGCTCGACCCGTTCCCGTGCGGTCAGCTTGCCGCGGGCGCGGTGGCGCTCGACGTAGCGCTCGCCGCCGCCCGCCACCGCCTTGGCCTGCTCGGCCTCCAGCTCGGCCAGCTTGGCGAGCATCGCCTCCCTGCGGGCGCGGTAATCGGCCGAGCCGGTGTCGAGCCTGCTGACGATCACGGGCGCCCTCCTCGTACGGAGCCGACGATCATGCCCACGCTAACGCGAGGCCCGCGCTCCGTCACTCGCCGATCCGGCGGCCGCCGGGGCGCGGGGCGCCGGGGCCGGTCAGCCGCGGGCCGGCGGGGAGGTCAGTTGCAGTGGCTCCACTCCGACTTCCAGACGTACGAGTTCCAGGCGCCGCCCCAGATCACGCACTTCTTCTTGGCCGCCAGCTTCACCGGGCCCGCGTGCGAGGTGAACTTGCCGGGGTCGTTCGCGCTGGCGCCGCCCTTGACCTGGAGGATGGCGCTCATGTTCACTGTGCTCGGGTGGACCAGGCGGGAGATGGTGACCACGCAGTTCGTCCCGGAGCTCGCGTTGTAGAGCAGGTAGATCGTGGCGTGGTTGGCCAGCGCGTGCGAGTCGATGATCTGGAAGCCGCCGCCGCACAGCGCCCCGGGCGAGGCCGTGTTCTGCTTCAGCTCCTTGCTCGGGCCGACCTGCTTGTCGTCGCGGGACTTGGTGGGTTTCGGCGTGCTGGACGGCGAGACCGTCGCCCGGCGCGTCGACGTGGGCGGCGGCACGGTCATCGTCACCGTCGGGACCTGCGCGATCGGCTTTCTCGTCGGCTTCGGCGCCTTGGTCTTGTCCGGCTCGATGTCCAGCGTCGGCACCGGGCCGGGGGTGGTCGGCGGCGCCGGTGTCGGCGAGTCGTCCGAGGTGGGCGCCTCGCCCTGGCCGGAGCCTCCGTCCGGGCTGGTGGAGGACTGCCCCACGACCACCACGGGGACCTCTTTCGCGGAGTTCGCCTGGACGACGACCGCGCCCACGACGACCAGCAGCGCCGCCGCGGCGGCGCCGGACAGCGCGAGCGTGAGATTACGGCGCTGCCCGGACTGCGGCTTGCTCGCGCCAGGCCCTCCTTGACCGGGCGCACCGGGTCCCTGACCGAGCGCACCGGGTCCGCCGTGCGGGCCACCGGGACCGGCCGGGCCGCCATGGAAGGGGCCGCCGGCGCCGTGCGGCATGCCGCCGGGCCCTGCTTGGCCGGGAACGGCCTGACCGGGCCCTGCTTGACCGGGCCCTGCTTGCCCGGGGGCGATCTGACCAGGAACGCCCTGTCCCGGGCCGCCCTGGCCGGGCGCGCCCTGGTTGAAGGCGTGCGGACCCTGAGCGTGCGGGCCCGCGCCCATGGGGCCGGGACCGCTCTGCTGGGGAGCGCCCTGCTGCGGCCCGAACGGCATCGCGCCGGGCCCCTGGCCGGGCGCGCCCTGCGGTCCGGCCTGTCCGGGAACGCCCTGAGCGCCCGCGGCCTGCCCGGGGCCGCCGGTGGGATGGCCGGGCGGCAGGGGACCGGTGGTCTGCGGCATGCCCGCGTGCGGAGCGCCGGGCACGCCTCCCTGGCCCGGCACGCCGCCAGGACCGGCGACGACGGTCTGCCCCGCGCCACCCGGGCCGGCCCCGCCCGCAACGGCTGTCTGGTCCTCGCCGCCCGGCACGGGGGCACCGGTTTGGCCTGCGGCGCCGGGGACACCGCCGGGAACGGGGACGCCGGGCCCGGTGAGGCCGGTCGGGCCGGTCAGGCCGCTGGGGCCGGTGATGCCCGGGTTCTGCGCGCCGGGCAGGCCACCGGCGGCCGGGTGGCCGGAGCCGCCGGTCTGGGGCGGGGCCGCGCCCTGCGGGCCGCCCACGACGTACGGACCGGTCCAGGGGCCGGGGTACTGGTCCTGCTCTGAGCCGTCACCGCCCGCCTGAGCGTCGGAGGCGCCGCTCTCGGCGCCGGGCTGCGGACCGGGGAGGGCAGGCGGCGCGCCCCCGGCGAGGCCGGTGGCCGGGGTGGCGCCGGTGACCGGTTCGATGGCCGCCTTCGGCGCGGGCTGCCCGGTGAGGCGGACGATCAGCTCGTCCGCGGTGGGCCGCTGGGACGGGTCCTTGGACAGGCAGGCGGCCACCAGCTCGCCGAGCACTCCGTCCATCGCCCCCAGGTCCGGCTCCTCGTTGAGGATCCGGTGCATGACGACGGGGATGGAGTCGGCGCCGAAGGCGGGCTTGCCGGTGGCGGCGAACACCATGGTGACGCCCCAGGCGAACACGTCGGCCGCCTCCGACACGGGCGCACCGGTGAGCTGCTCGGGCGCCAGGTACGACGGCGTGCCCATCGCCATGCCGGTGGCGGTGGCGCCGGGAGAGTCGAGCGCGCGGGCGATGCCGAAGTCGATCACGACGGGGCCTTCGGGCCCCATGAGCACGTTCGCGGGCTTGAAGTCGCGGTGCAGGATCCCGGCCCTGTGGATGGCGGCCAGGGCGGTCGCGGTGCTGATGGCCAGGCGTTCGAGCGCCGCCCCCCGTCGCGGCCCCTCGTTGATGACCAGCTCGCGCAGCGACGGGCCCGGCACGTACTCGCTGACGATGTACGGTCGGCTGCCGTCGAGGTCGGCGTGCAGGACCGGCGCGGTGCAGAACCGCGCCACCCGCTGGGCGACGGCCACCTCGCGCAGGAACCTGGTCCTGGCGTCGGCGTCGGCTACGAGGGCGTTGTGCAGCAGCTTGACGGCGACCTGTTCCCCGGAGTCGCTCTTGCCGAGGTAGACAACCCCCTGGCCGCCCTCGCCGAGCCGGGCGACGATGTCAAACGCCCCCAGCCGCCGCGGATCGTCCGCCGCCAACGGCTGGAACTGATTCACGTCGGACCCCCATGACAACCCAATAGATGAGGCAAAACGCTACCAGCGCGACGCTTGGGGCGTCTGCCGTACGTATCAGTAGTTTCGCGTTTTGACCCGTTAAGTCAGCCTTCCTGCGCAGGTCGTGTGTGCCACGAACCCCAAGGTCACGGCTTGGTCAACCGAAGATCAGATCGCCTTGCCGGGGTTGAGGATGCCGAGCGGGTCGAAGAGGGCCTTGATCCCCCGCTGGAGCTCGGCCGCCACCGGCCCCGACTCCAGCTCCAGCCAGCGCCGCTTGAGCAGGCCCACGCCGTGCTCGCCGGTGAGCGTGCCGCCGAACTCCAGCGCGCGCCGGAACACCTCGTCCGCCGCCGCCCACACCTCCGGCGGCGGTTCGAGCATGCCGCGGTCGAAGATGAAGACCGGGTGCAGGTTGCCGTCGCCGGCGTGCGCGACGGTCGCGATCATCACGTCGTGACGCGCCGCCGCCTCCTCGATCGCGGTGATCATGTCGGGCAGCACGGAGCGCGGCACGCACACGTCCTCGACCAGGCAGGCGCCCAGCCGCTCCTTGGCCCCGTACGCCAGCCGCCGCAGCCCCACCAGCTCGTCGGCCTCGGCAGGGCTGGAGGAGACGGCCACGAACGTGGCGCCGTTCTCGGTGCAGATGCGCTGCATGCGCTCGACCACCGCCTGACCGTCGGGCGCGTCGGACTGCCCGATGAGCATGGCCTGCGTCGTGGGCTCCAGGCCGATGTTGCGCCAGTCGTCGATGGCCTTGAGCGTGGCCCGGTCGAGCAGCTCCATCAGCGACGGCTGGCAGCCCGCCGCCATGATCGCCGAGACCGCCGCGCCCGCGTCGCGCAGCGAGCCGAACTCGGCGGCGAACGTCGCGGGCGGCGCGGCCGGCGCGCGGCGCAGCCGCACCGTGGCGGCGGTGATCACACCGAGCGTGCCCTCCGAGCCGACGAACAGGCCGGTGAGGTCGTAGCCGGTGACGCCCTTCATCGTGCGCCGTCCGGTGTTCAGCACCCGCCCGTCGGCCAGCACCACCTCGAGGCCGAGCGCGGAGTCCCTGGTCACGCCGTACTTGACGCAGCGCAGGCCGCCCGCGTTGGTGGCCAGGTTCCCGCCGATGGTGGAGATCTCGTACGACGACGGGTCGGGCGCGTACATGAGGCCGTGCTCCCTGGCGGCCTTGTCGAGGTCGGCGGTGATGACGCCGGGCTCGACCACCGCGATCTCGTCGGCGGGCGACAGCTCCTTGATCGCGGTCATCTTGGCCAGCGACAGGATGATCGAGCCGTCGCCGGCGACGGACGCGCCCGCGAGACCCGTGCCGCCGCCGCGCGGCACCACCGGCACCCGGTGCTCGCTCGCCCACTTCAGGGTCGTCACGACGTCGTCGCGCGAGGTGGCCAGGACGACGCCGAGCGGCTTGCCGGGGGCGAGGAACGTGCGGTCACGGGCGTAGGAGTCGATCACGTCGGGGTCGGTCACGACACGCGCTTCGGGCAGGGCGCTCACCAAGGCATCAATCGGTCTCACACTTCGCAGCCTATGGTTTGCGCAGTGCGTTCCTTAACGCCAAACTGCCCGGGTGAACGTCGAGTGCCCGGTCTGCTCCAAAGACGACCAGGTCGTCGCGGTCCCCGGGGCGGTCGCCGCCGGGACCACGTACAAGATCGGCCGGGTGCGCCTGCCGGGGGCGCGCGAGGTCGCCGACCTGCCCACGGCGGCGGCGCTCGGCGCGTCCCGCCACATGATGAGCCGCACCCAGCTCGCGGTCTGGCTGTCGTTCCCCAGCCGCCACTACACGCCGTGGACCAGGAACCAGGGCTACGTGCTGCTCTTGCTCGCGGCCCTGCTGCACCTGGTCATGTCGCTGATCATCGCGATGGGGCAGGACCCGTCCTGGAGCGAGGTGCTGCTCGCGCCGTTCTGCCTGACCGGCCTGTTCTGGGGGTTCGGGCTGCTGAACGTGCTCGGCTCGTACGGCGCGCGCAGACGCGACCGCGCGGAGGCCCCGGCCAGGGAGAAGGCCCTGGCCGTGTGGGAGAGCCTCTACTACTGCGCCCGCGACAACGTCGCCTTCGAACCGGGTGTCGGCGTCCCGTTCCACCCGAGCGAGACGCGCGAGTACATCTTCGGCTTCAGGCCCGGCGCCCGCTGACGGGCGCCGGGAGGTGGGACGGGCTCAGCCGCGCTCCTCGGCCACCAGGCGGACGCACACGGCCAGGCCCTCGATGGCCTGCTCCAGCTCGTCCAGCTCGGGGTAGGTGGGCGCGATCCTGATCGTGCGGTCCTCGGGGTCCTTGCCGTACGGGTGCGTCGCGCCCGCCGGGGTGAGCGCGATGCCGGCCGCCTTGGCCTTGCCCACCACCTCGGCCGCGTGCGGCACCTCCAGGCTGATGAAGTAGCCCCCCTTGGGGCTGGTCCAGGTGGCCAGGCCGCTCAGCCGCTCGGTGAGGATCTTGTCGACCAGCTCGAACTTCGGCCCGATCAGCGCGGCGTGCTTGCGCATGTGGGCCTCGACCCCGGCCGGGTCGCGCAGGAACTCGACATGGCGGAGCTGGTTGATCTTGTCAGGGCCGATGGACTGCTTCGAGGTGTTGTACAGGAACCACTCGACGTTGGCCGGCGAGGAGCCGAAGAACGACACGCCGGAGCCCGCGAGCGTCACCTTCGAGGTGGAGGCGTAGACGAACACGCGGTCGGGGTTGCCGTGCTCGGCGGCCAGCGTGAGGATGTCGGCCAGCTCGTCGGGGGTGTCGGTGAGGTGGTGGACGGCGTAGGCGTTGTCCCAGAAGATGCGGAAGTCGGGCGCGGCGGCCGGCATGGCGGCGAGCCTGCGCACGGTCTCGTCGCTGTAGGTGATGCCGGACGGGTTGCTGTACTTCGGCACGCACCACATGCCCTTGACGCTCGCGTCGGTGGCGACCAGCCGCTCGACGACGTCCATGTCGGGGCCCTCGGCGTTCATCGGCACCGCGACCATGGTGATGCCGAGCCGCTCGCAGACCGTGAAGTGCCGGTCGTAGCCGGGCACCGGGCACAGGAACGTGACCTTCGGCTCCTCGATCCACCGGCGGGCCGCGCCGGGGACCTTGCTGAGCAGCGCGTGCACGACCGTGTCGTGCATCAGCGCGAGGCTCGCGTTGCCGCCGACGACGAGCTGCTCCGCCGGGACCTGCAGCAGCGGCGAGAACAGCTCGCGCAGCTCGGCCAGGCCCTGCAGGTTGCCGTAGTTGCGCCCGTCGGTGCCGTCGGCCGCCCGGTAGGAGGTGGGCAGTTTCAGCAGATCGTTGGAGAGGTCGAGCTGGCGCGGCGACGGCTTGCCCCTGGTGAGGTCGAGCGAGAGTCCTCGCTGGACGAGGTCGGCGTAGTCACGCTGGGCGGTCACGAGCATCTCCTCCGATTCTGGTTGGCCTACGCAGGATAGAAGATGCGGCCCGCTGAACCGGCGGGCTTCCGCCATGTGGACAGCGCGTCTGCCCCGCCGTGCACGGGCGTTCTCCCCGGCGGGCGCGCGGCGCAAAGGTTTCGGCGCGCAAAGCCAAAGAACGCCTTCACGAGCGGCGCTCGTTGGCGTGCAATGGGTAGATCGGGGCAGGCACGACTCCGCGCCGGAGGGAGCAGCCGTGACGACCGTCCGGGAGACCTCGATCGAGCAGGTACGGCGCCGTCGCACCGGGACGGTGATCGCCGCGTGGCTGTCGACGACCGACCACAAGGTCATCGGATACCTGTATCTGATCACCTCGTTCGGGTTCTTCCTGATCGGCGGCGTCATGGCCCTGATCATCAGGGCCGAGCTGGCCGCGCCCGGCATGCAGTTCGTCAACCAGCACCAGTACAACCAGCTCTTCACCATCCACGGCACGATCATGCTGCTGCTGTTCGCCACCCCGCTGTTCGCCGGGTTCGCGAACGTGGTCATGCCGCTGCAGATCGGCGCGCCCGACGTCGCCTTCCCCCGGCTGAACGCGGTGGCGTACTGGCTGTTCCTGTTCGGCGGGCTGATGGTGCTGGCCGGGTTCGTCACGCCCGGGGGCGCGGCCGACTTCGGGTGGTTCGCGTACACGCCGCTGGCGTCGGCGACGTTCTCGCCGCAGGTCGGCGGCGACCTGTGGATCATGGGGCTGGCGCTGTCCGGCCTGGGCACGATCCTCGGCGCGGTCAACTTCATCACCACGATCATCGGCATGCGCGCGCCCGGCATGACGATGTTCCGCATGCCGCTGTTCACCTGGAACGTGCTGCTGACCAGCATGCTCGTGCTGATGGCGTTCCCGGTGCTGGCCGCCGCGCTGCTGGTGCTCGAATCGGACCGCAAGCTCGGGACGCAGGTGTTCCTGGCCGGCAACGGCGGGCCGCTGCTGTGGCAGCACCTGTTCTGGTTCTTCGGCCATCCCGAGGTGTACATCATCGCGCTGCCGTTCTTCGGCATCATCACCGAGGTCATCCCGGTCTTCAGCCGCAAGCCGATCTTCGGCTACGGGGGGCTGGTCGGGGCCACCATCGCGATCGCCGGGCTGTCGATGACGGTGTGGGCGCACCACATGTTCCCGACCGGGCAGGTGCTGCTGCCGTTCTTCTCGTTCATGACGTTCCTCATCGCGGTGCCGACCGGGGTGAAGTTCTTCAACTGGATCGGCACGATGTGGCGGGGCCATCTGACGTTCGAGTCGCCGATGCTCTTCGCCGTGGGCTTCCTGGTGACGTTCCTGCTCGGCGGGCTGACCGGGATCATCCTGGCCTCGCCGCCGCTGGACTTCCACATCACCGACACCTACTTCGTGGTCGCCCACTTCCACTACGTGGTGTTCGGCACGGTGGTGTTCGCGATGTTCTCGGGCTTTTACTTCTGGTGGCCCAAGATGACCGGCAGGATGCTCGACGACCGGCTCGGCAAGGTGCACTTCTGGGCGCTGTTCATCGGTTTCCACACCACGTTCCTCGTCCAGCACCTGATCGGGCAGCTCGGCTTCCCGCGCCGCTACGCCGACTACAGCGCGGCCGACGGTTTCACGCTGCTCAACCAGATCTCGTCCGTCGGCGCGTTCCTGCTCGGCGCCTCGACGCTGCCGTTCCTCTACAACGTGTGGAAGACGGCGCGGCGCGCGCCCAGGGTCACCGTCGACGACCCGTGGGGCTACGGCAACTCGCTGGAGTGGGCCACGAGCTGCCCGCCGCCGCGCCACAACTTCACCCGCATCCCGCCCATCCGCTCCGAGCGGCCCGCCTTCGACCTGCACTACCCGCACGAGGTGGCGACCGGGTCCGCCTCCGGCGAAGTCACCGGCGACGAGACCCCCGGCGAGGTCACCGGAACCCCTGGCCGGACTCCCGGCGAGGTCCCCGGAGGGGCACGCGAGACGCCGCCGCGCACCGATGCGCCCGGCTGACGGGATCACGACGGAAATCACGACGCCCGTGGTGCGCATTGTGCGCCTGATGGTGTGATTGTCGTGTTTTGATCACGTTTCGACAACGCGCTTTACGCCGGTTGACGCAGGCTCTAGCGTCCGGCATTGCATACCCCATGGCCATGCGCCCGGCGAACCCGGGCAGAGAGGGTACCTGGTGCCAAGCACAAAGCGCCTGTTAGCAACAGTCCCGGCGGCCGCCCTCCTGTGCGCCGCCCTCGCCGTGCCCCCGGCTCAGGCGATCTCCGTCGCCACGTACGAGCCCACGGCCGCGGACTTCTACATCAACTACGCACCCCCGCAGGTCCCGAACGACGTCAAGGATCCGTCGCTCGGCAACCAGAAGGCCCGCTCGCTCACTCCGGCCGAGAAGTTCGACCGGAAGTTCAGCAGCGGCAACCCGATGGCCGGCCGCGTGCTCGCCGCCCGCGAACGCGAAGCCATCAGGACCGGTCTCAACCCGGCCGACTGGATCTTCAAGAAGTCGAAGCAGGCCCGCACGGCCAAGCTCCTGACCATCCTCGTCGAGTTCGACGATCAGGCCAACGACGACTTCTCCGGCTTCAACCGCCTGCGCACGGTGGACAGCGCCCCCGACGACTGTGTGGTCGAGCCGCCCGGCACCCTGCTGAACGGCCCGCTGCACAACAACATCCCCGACCCGGCGACGCTGCCGTACAAGGACAACAACACGTTCTGGGTCAAGGACTTCAGCCCCGAGCACTTCAACAAGATGCTCTACACCGACAAGGGCATCACCGAGCGCGTGCGCAAGGACCTGAAGGACCCCCGCGACGGCAAGCCCGGCATCGACATCTCCGGCTACACGCTGAAGAAGATGTACGAGGAGATGTCCAAGGGCGCCTACTCCGTCACCGGCGCCGCCGTCGGCTGGGTCAAGGTCCCGCACTCCGAGGCCTGGTACGGCGCCGCGGCCTGCGGCGGCGCTCCGCAGGACATGTCCGGCCACCCGGACAACCCGCTCGGCGCGCAGCAGCTGCCCATCGACGCGGTCAACGCCCTGGCCGCCGCGCAGCCCGACTTCCCGTGGGAGGACTACGACGTCGAGGACGTCTCCGACGCCGACGGCGACGGGAACTTTGCCGAGCCCGACGGCGTGATCGACCACCTGGTGCTGGTGCACGCCGGCAAGGACAAGAGCTCCGACGGCGGCGCCGAGGGCACGTACGCGATCTGGGCGCACTCCAGCGCGGTCGCCGGCGGCCACCAGATCCCGGGCAGCGACAAGAAGATCGCCAACTACATCGTGCAGCCCGAGGACGCCGGCGTCGGCGTCTTCGCCCACGAGTACGGCCACGACCTCGGCCTGCCCGACCTGTACGACACCACGGGCGCGGCCAGCTCCGCCGTGGACTTCTGGGATCTGATGTCCAGCGGCTCCCACTCAGGCCCCATCTACCAGTCGATGCCCAGCCACATGAGCCTGTGGGGCAAGTGGGTGCTCGGCTGGGCCAACCCGAAGGTGTTCGACCCGGGCGACAAGGCCAAGATCGTCACCGTCGGCCAGTCGTCGCGCACGCCCAAGCTCACCGAGGACGGCATCCGGGTCAACCTGACCTCCGCCCCGGTGAAGATGGTCGAGCCGCACAGCGGATCGAACGCCTGGTGGAGCGGCCCCGAGCAGGACTGGGCCAACCTCACGCTGAACCGCGACCTTGAGGTCCCCGCCGGCTCCGACGTCAAGCTGTGGATGTGGAACAACTACGAGATCGAGTCCGACTGGGACTTCGGTTTCGTCGAGGTCTCCGCCGACGACGGCCAGACGTGGACCCAGCTCAAAATGTTCGACGAGGCGGGCAACGAGGTCACCACGCCCGACGACTACGCCGACCCGCACGGGAACCTCGTCACGTTCGGCAACAAGAAGCACGGCATCACCGGCGGCACCGGCGGGGTCTGGCGGCACGACTACGTGGACCTGACGCCGTACGCGGGCCAGACGGTCAAGTTCCGCCTGACGTTCAACAGCGACGCCGCCTACCAGGAGCGCGGCTGGCACGTCGACGACTTCGAGCTCGTCAGCGACGGCGCCACCGTCTGGAGCGACGACGTCGAGAGCGACACCGGCTGGAAGCCCATCGGCGGCACCTGGACCAACACCAGCGGCGGCGGCTGGGTCCGCAACAACGGCGAGCGCGAGATCTCCCGCTTCTACCTCGCCGAGTGGCGGAACTTCGACGGCTTCGACAAGGGGCTCGCCTACACCTACGACACCGACTACCTCCGCGAAGGGGCGTGGAAGGTGCAGAAGGTGAAGTACAACGCCCCCGGCCTGGTCGTCTGGTACCGCGACTCGACGTACCCGAACAACAACCTCGCGAGCAGCCTGCAGCAGCCGCCGAGCATCGGCCCCAAGGGCAGCCTGCTGGTCGTGGACTCCCACTACGAGCCGCTGCGGCGCACCGGCAAGGCGGCCGAGCTGGACCCGTCGCTCAACAAGAACCTCCAGGGCCGCGTCCAGACCTCCAACGCCGCGTTCGGGTTCGTCAAGACCTACCCGTTCAAGGAGTGCGTGGAGGCGCCGGACGAGCCGGGCAGCGCGTACTGCACGGACTTCCCCGCGCAGAAGCCGGTGAAGAACTTCACCGACGCCAAGACCTGGTACCCGGGCATCGAGGTGATCGACGGCGACCTGTACTACCGGGACGTCGACGCCTCCGTGGTCGTGCCGTCGAAGGGCGACCAGCCCTACAGCACGCGCATCGTGCACCAGGACGGCACCCCGGCCACCGAGCTGTACGGCCAGGTGGTCGCCGGGTCCACCCTCGGCACCGGCAACCCCGGTGACGAGGGCAAGGCGCTCGGCGTGCAGTTCAACCTGGTGAGCCCGCTGCCGGGCAACCTCGGCGCGATCGTCCGCGTGGTCCCGCCGAAGAAGTGATCTGATCCATGGGGGCCGCCGGGTGTCCGGCGGCCCCCTACCATTGATGACCATGGCCGAATTGCGCAGCAAAGACGAGCACACCGCGGCGATCCGCAGGGATCGCCGGGTGGCGGTGGTGGTGAACACCCGCTCGCGCCGTGGCCGACGCCACTACTTCGAGGTGATCGAGCATATCCACAACCTCGGCTTCGAACCGCTGGCGGAGCTGTCGGTCTACAACCCCAAGCGGCTGCGCGAACTCCTCGACACCGCCCTCGCCACCGAGCCCGACCTGCTGATCGTCGGCGGCGGCGACGGCACCCTGTCATCCGCCGTGCGCCACGTCGCCCACCGCGACGTGGCGCTCGGCGTGCTGCCGCTCGGCACCACCAACAACTTCGCGCGCAGCCTCGGCCTGCCGCTCGACCTCGCCGGCGCGATCAAGGTGTTCGAGACCGGCAAGGTCGCCGACATCGACCTCGGCCTGGCCGACGACCGGCCGTTCGCCAACCTCGCAAGCTTCGGGGTGTCGGTCGAGGTGGCGGGCAGGGTCAAGCCGTGGCTCAAGCGCATACTCGGCCGTCCCGCCTACCCGCTCACCGCGCTGACCATCCTGCCGGGGCACAAGCCGTTCCGGGCGTACATCACGGTCGAGGGGCAGCGCCACGAGCTGCTGACCCACCAGCTCAACATCGCCAACGGCCGCTTCCACGGCGGCTGGCAGGTGGCCAAGGACATCAGCATCGACAACGGCATGCTGGTGGCCTACCAGCTCGGCTCGGGCAAGAAGCTGCGACTGCTGGGCGAGACCCTGATCAGGGCGACCACCGGCCGCTGGCGCAGCCTGGCGGGCGGCCCCTTCGTCACCGGCAGGGAGATGCTGCTGGAGACCGATCCGCCGATGGCCGCCGACGTCGACGGCGAGGTGCGGCTGCGCACTCCGATCAGGCTGCGCGTGGTCCCGAACGGAGTGCGCGTCATGGTGCCGGCAGAATTCGAGGACCGCTGAGTCAGCGGCTCACGCCCACGAGAAACCCATAGCCTCCGCCCTTTCCTCGTCACGGCCTGCTATACCCACGGTAAACGAGAGATCGCGTTCCGTCACGAGGGCGTGTCCGCTTCCCCGAGCCTCCGGTACGCCTCCATGAGCGGGCCCGCCACCTCGGCGGGCGGCGGGAAGATCCGCGGCAGCAGGTCGGTCGCGGCCGTCACCGGGCGGCGCTCCGGCCGGTGCGCCGTCGCGCCGGGGGCGTAGAAGTCGGCAAGCCGCTCGGCGAACGGCACGTCCGCCACCCCGGGCACCCCGCCCGCCGCCGGCTCGGCCGCCAGCGAGCCGAGCAGCTGCTCGCGCGTCCGGCCCCGCCAGGCCAGCACCAGGAACGGATCGTCGTCGAACGACTCGGCGAGCAGGTAGAGCACCGCCGACAGGTGCTTGCACGGGAACCCCCAGTCGGGACACGAGCACTCCATGTCGAGATCGCGCGGGAACAGATCGATGCCCATCGAGGCGAACAGCTCCTCGATCTCCGGCGGCATCTCGCCGGCCAGCAGCCGCGCCCGGTGCACGGCCTGCGCGGCGATGCCCTCCTCGATGGCGCTCCAGCGCTCCTCGTCGTACGCCTCGATCCTGATCGCGACCTCGTACGGACGCGGCCGCGAGCCCTGCACCGACGCCCGCACCTCGCCCGCCGCCAGGTCGATCGCGAGCACCTGGCCCTTGCGGGCGTAGGCCCGGCCGCGCGAGAGCCGGCCCTTGTCGCAGATGCGCTCCAGGATGTCGATGAACCGGCGCGACCACCAGGTGGAGCCGATGCTGCCGCGCTTGGAGCGGGCCTTGATGCCGCCCTCCACCTCGATCGGGCCCGTGCCGCCGGACCAGTCGTACCAGTCGCGCCGGTGACGGCGTCCGTTCCCGGGTCCGTTCCCGGGTTCGTTCCCGAGTCCGTCCATGCGTCCGGCCATGGCCTCAGCCCACCCCCTCGGCGCTCAGCCGGAACACCTCGCGCAGCTCCTCCGTGGACAGGTCGGTCAGCCAGTCCTCGCCGGTGCCGACCACCCGCTCGGCCAGCGCCTTCTTGCGCTCGATCAGCTCGTCCACGCGCTCCTCCAGGGTGCCCGCGCAGATGAGCTTGCGCACCTGGACGTTCTTGCGCTGGCCGATGCGGAACGCGCGGTCGGTCGCCTGGTCCTCGACCGCCGGGTTCCACCAGCGGTCCACGTGGATGACGTGGTTCGCGGCGGTCAGGTTGAGCCCGACGCCGGCGGCCTTGAGCGACAGCACGAACAGCGCGGGCTCCGGGTCGTTCTGGAACCTGTCCACCATGCGGTCGCGGGTCTTCTTCGGCAGGCCGCCGTGCAGGAACAGCACCGGGCGGCCGAGGCGCCGGGCGAGGTAGGGCTGGAGGAGGGTGCCGAACTCGGCGTACTGGGTGAACAGCAGCGCCTTTTCGCCCTCTTCCAGGATTTCTTCCGACAGCTGCTCCAATCGGGTGAGTTTTCCGGATCTGCCGGACAGGTGGGAGCCGTCCTTGAGCAGATGCGCCGGATGGTTGCAGACCTGCTTCAGCTTCGCCATCGCCGACAGCACCAGGCCGCGCCGCTCGATGCCCTCACTGTCGTCGATCTTGCCCAGCATGTCGTCCACGACCGCCTGGTAGAGCGTGGCCTGCTCGGTGGTGAGCGTGCACCACTCCTTGACCTCCAGCTTCTCCGGCAGGTCCGTGATGATCGACTTGTCGGTCTTGAGCCTGCGCAGGATGAACGGCCCCGTCGCCCTCCTGAGCGCCCGCGCCGCCTGCTCGTCCTGGCGGGCCTCGATCGGCTCCTGGAAGCGCGCCCTGAACCGGGCGCGCGGCCCCAGCAGGCCCGGGTTCGCGAACTCCATGATCGACCAGAGCTCCGCCAGGTGGTTCTCCACCGGCGTGCCGGTCAGCGCGATCCTGGACGCCGCCGGGATCGAACGCACGGCTCTGGCCTGCAGGGTGCCGCTGTTCTTGATCGCCTGTGCCTCGTCGCACACCACCCGCCGCCACCGATGCTCCTTGAGCGTCGCCAGGTCGCGGTAGGCGGTGCCGTACGTGGTGATCACCAGATCGGCCCGGTCGATCTCGGCGGCGTCGCGGCCGCTGCCGTGGTGCACGTACACGCGAAGATCCGGTGCGAACCTCGCCGCCTCCCGCTGCCAGTTGCCGATCAGGGACATCGGGCAGACGAGCAGCGTCGGCGCCACGCCCGCGCCCGCGGCGGCGGTCCGCTCGTGGACCAGGAGCGCCAGCGTGGTGATCGTCTTGCCCAGCCCCATGTCGTCGGCCAGCACCCCGCCGAGGCCCAGCTCCGACAGGAAGTTCAGCCAGGCCAGCCCGCGCTCCTGGTACGGCCGCAGCGTCGCGTCCAGCCCCGCCGGCGTGGCCAGCGGGGCCAGCCGCCGCTCCGCCTGCCCCGACAGCAGATCACCGAGCACCCCGTCGGCGTCCACCTCGAGCAGCGGCAGCTCCTCGCCGTCGCCCTGCACGATCCGGTGCAGCAGGTCGGCGGCGCTCGCCTCGCCCGTACGGCCGCGCTCCAGCGCGCGCAGCGCCGCCTTGAGCTGCCGGTCGTCCAGCTCCACCCACTGGCCGCGCACCCGCACCAGCGGCACCTTCAGCCGGGCCAGCTCGGCCAGCTCCTCCTCGCTGATCGTCTGGTCGCCTACCGCCAGGTCCACCCGGAAGTCCACCAGGTCCGCCATCCCGAAGCCCTGGCTCGTCGCCGCCGACTGCTTCTTCGTCCGGGTCGTCAGCTTCAGGCCCAGCCGCGTACGGCCCGCCCAGCGCGGCAGCCGCACCCCGAACCCGGCCGCCTGCAACAGCGGCGCCGCCTGCCGCAGGAACGCCAACGCGCCCGCCGTGTCCAGCGCCAGCTCGCTCGGCTTCGGCACCCGCAGCGCCCGCTCCAGCTCCGGATAGAGCCGCACCGCACGCCCGAGCCCGGCCAGCAGGTCGCGCTCAGGATGGCCGGGCAGCCCCGTCACGCCGCTCCAGACGGTGGCGGCCGGGACGTAGAGGCTGGGGTCGTCGGCCGCCTGCAGGGCCAGCTCCACCCGCCACCGGTCGTGCACCCCGGCCGTCGTTACCGCTGCGGGCCCGGTTGCGGGCTCAGGTGTGGGCCCGGTTGTTGGCTCAGGCGTGGGCCCGGTTGCGGGCTCAGGTGCGGGCGCGGTTGTTGGCTCGGGTGCGGGCTCGATGAGGCGGAAGCACACGCGGGTGGCCCCCTCGGCCGCCGTGACCGCCGCGTACCACCGCTCCAGCTCAGCCCGCAGCTCAGGGGCGTCAGGACAGGCCGGGTCGGGCCCGGTCAGCGCGGCCAGCCAGCGATCGGACGCGGTGTCCTTCCCGCTCGTGCGGAGAGGAGCGGCGAGCGTGCGCCGGACGATCGCATCGGTGACCGCCTCCAGCGCCTCCGCCTGCACCTGCGCCGACGGACGCTCGGCGCCGGAGGCGCGGCACGCGGGCGGCATCGCCAGAGCCAGCTCGCGGAAGTACGCGGCGTCGGCCCCGGTGAGCACCGGCCGCCACGGCGCCTGCGGGGACTCCGGGCCTTCCGGGGAAGTGGTGCGCACCAGCTGCGGGATGACGCGCCCCCTGCGTACGAGGTCGCGGGCGAACGCGGCGACGGCGGCCCAGTGGCGCAGGGTGGCGGTCTCCGTCCGCGCCTCCAGCACCCGCAGGGCGTCGGCGGGGGAGGGCACGACGGCGGGTACGCGCCAGGGCCGCAGCTTGGGGCGTGAGACCTCCACCAGCCGCCCGGTCTCCGGCGACGGCAGCGGCTCCCTCGCCGACCCCGGCAGCAACAGGATCAGCTCGCGGGCCTCGCCCGGCGCGCCGTCCTGGCCGGCCGCCTCGCGCGGTGCGCTGTTCTGGCCGGCCGCCTCGGCCAGGAACGCGGCGAGTGCGGAAGCCGGGACAGCGTGCGGATGGGGGCGAGGAGCGGCGGAGGTCCGCGACGGCGGCGCACCGGTCGTATCGGTGCTCTCCGCCCAGAACGCGAGCCCGTCACCTGCCCAGACCCCGTGTACCAGCACCCCGGCAGGCTACCTCCCCACCACCCCCACCCAAGCCCACTCGCGCCCGTAGGTGCCCCGCGCCCGTCTGCGCCCGCACACGACATCGCGGCCACCGACGCGACCCGCGCCCGCCCATCATCGGGACGGGCGTTGTGGCGGGAAGGATGTCGGGTCCGGTCGCCTCCCTCTCGCGGGCCGGGACGGCTCCCTCCCGCACGTGTCGGTGGTGGGAGAGTGGTGGGCCCGGTCGGTTTCCTTCCGTGTGTTCCGGTGGGGAGGGGGTCGGGTCCGGTCGGCTCCCTTCCGTGTGTTCCGATGGGGGAGGGGGTCGGGTCCGGTCGGTTTCCTCCGCGCGTTCCGGCGGTGCGGGCCTGGGGGCCGGCTGCCTTCCGTGCGTGTCGGCGGTGGGACCTGGTCGGCTCTCTGCCGCGTGTGTCGGTGGTGGGGCCGGTCGGCTTCCTCTGTGCGTTCCGGTGGTGGGGGCTGGGGTCGGCTGTCTTTCTTTCTTCTGTGCGTGCCGGTGGTGGGGAAGGGCTCGGGGGCGGCGGGTTCTGTGTTCGCGTGTGTCGGCGGTGGAGGGTGCCGGGGTGGTCGCCTTCCTCCCCCCCAGCGTCCCGGTGGGGGAGGGTTTCGGCGTTGACCGCCTTTCCTCCCGAAAGCCGGCGGAAGAGGCGGGCCGGGGTAGGGGCGGTTTATTCGGAGTCGGGGCATAGGAGGGGGTGTGGCGATGAGGACGAGGAGTGCGGGGATGGGGTTCGCGGGTGCAGAGAGCGCGTGGCGTAAGCGGCTGGGCTCGCTGCGGGACGTCGTACGCCAGGAGCTCGTGACCCGGCAGCTCGCCGCGCACCTGCCCGAACGGCCCCGCCGCGTGCTCGACGTGGGCGCGGGCCAGGGGACGCAGGCGCTGAGGCTGGCCGCGCGGGGCCATCTGGTGACGGCGCTCGACGCGTCGGGCGAGCTGCTCGGCGTGCTGGAGGCGGGGATCCAGCCGGGCATGCACGTCAGGACCGTGCACGACCGGGCGGAGCGGCTGGACGCGCTGTTCGAGCCGGGGAGCTTCGACGTGGTGCTCTGCCACGGCGTGCTCATGTACCTGGACGACCCGGACCCGCTGCTCGCCTCGCTGGCCCGCGTGGCCGCACCGGGCGGGCTGCTGTCGCTGCTCGTACGCAATGGCGATGCGCTCGCCATGCGGCCGGGCCTGCTGGGGGACTGGCCGGAGGCGCTGCGCGCGTTCGAGGAGACCGGCTACGTCAACCGGCTCGGCGTCCCCGCCAGGGCCGACCGGCGGGAGGAGCTGACGCGGCGGCTCGCCCGCGTGGGGCTGGAGGTGCGGCAGTGGTACGGCGTGCGCGTCTTCACCGACGTCGCCGCCGACACGGCTCCCGTGCCCGACGACCTCGACGACCTGCTCGCGGCCGAGGAGCGGGCGGGCAGGACGGACCCGTACCGGAGCGTCGCCCCGCTGATCCACTACATCTGCGGCCGAGGCGGCGGATTCTCCGGAACCGCGGCGAATGCGAGGGAGTAGGGTGAAGTCATGCACACTCCCGGATCGTGGTGTGAGCGGCCCAAGCCGCAGGCTCCCTCGTGCGAGCTGCCCTCCCCGTGGAGCAGGCCGAAGCAGCCCGGCAACTGGTGCGAGACCGACAAGGCCGGCGGGCCGGGTAAGGACCCGGTGGTGTCCGTCCTGGGCTTCCTGCTGAAGGCCGCCACCAAGCGATAGATCCGCCGCCCGAGCCATAGGGCCGCGATATAAGACGATTTGTCTGGGTAGTCGCCTTCCTCAGCGGAGGAGGCGAACGCCGTGAACGACACCCACAGACTGGTCACCGACCTCTCCGAGCAGGTCTCCAGGCTCGTGAGGGATGAGCTCCGCCTCGCCAAGATGGAGCTGACCGCCAAGGGCAAGCGCGCGGGCCTCGGCGCCGGAATGTTCGGCGCGGCGGGGATCACCGCGTTCTTCGGCGGTGGCGCCCTTGTGGCCGCCGTCATCATGCTGCTCGCTCTCGTGCTGCCCGGCTGGGCCGCCGCCGCCATCGTGGCGGTGGTGCTGTTCATCGTCGCGGCGGTGCTCGGGCTCGCGGGCAAGAAGGAGGTCAAGCGGGCTCAGCCGCCCGTCCCGAGGCAGACCATCGCCAGCGTCAAGGCCGACATCGACATGGTCAAGGAGAGTGCACGGCGATGAGCGAGACCGACCCCGGATTCAGCCGTCAGCACGCCGGTTACGTCGGCTCCCGCAGAGCGACCGTGGGCGAGCCGACCGACCCCGAGTCGATGAACGTCCCCCAGACGCGGCCCGGCGCGGCCGAGAACGCGCACATGGCCGAGCTGGCACGTGAGGGCCACGAGACGTTCATCCCGGAGACTCCCGTGCGGGACGAGCGCGAGGACGCCGCCGAACACTCGCGCACCGAGGAGAAGTCGCTGCGGGGATCCCGCGGCGGAAAGGAGCGGCGTACGTCCAGCCGGATGAGCACCCAGGGCGAGGCGGTCCCGGCACGCGGGGACGGCCACGGAACAGCGCACGCAGGCACATCCGAACGCGAGGCGTCCGGGCGGCGCTCGCCTCCGGCGACGGAGGACGACCTGCGCCGCGAGATCGAGGAGACCCGGCGCGAGCTGGGCGCCACGGTCGGGGCGCTGATGGCCAAGGCCAACGTCAAGAGCTGGGCCGGGCACGCGGCCGGCAGGGCCAGGGCCCGCGCCAGGGACCGGGCGGGGCATGCCAGAGAGGTGGCCAGGGAGCACGCCGGGCACGCCGCCGAGGTCGCCAGGGAGCGCGCCGCCGTCGTCAAGGGCCGGGCCTCGCACCTGGCCGACGTGGCGGGCAAGGCCCGCGACGGCGTGCCCGAGCACGTCAGGGACGCGGCGGCCGGGGCCGGGAGGCGGCCCGCGCTGCTGGTGGTGATGGTGGCGGCGGGCGCGGTCAGCGCGTTCGCGCTGCGCCGGATGATGCGCGAACGGTCGATGGCCTCGCACCGGACGACGCTGGGCCGGACGCTGGTCCACCTGTCCATGACCGGCCGCATGCCGCCGCGCCGGACCCTCATGGGGCGGACCCTGTCTGATCGGATGCTGTCAGGTCGGATGCTGTCAGGTCGGATGCTGTCAGGTCGGACGCTGTCGGGCCGGATGCCGTCGCGCCGGACCGGGTTGCGCTGGACCGGAGGGACCCGCGCCGCCTCGCGGATGACCCTGCCGGGCGGAGCGGAGCTGCGCCGGTCGGTGGAGCGCCGGATCGGGCAGTGCCGGACCGCGCTGCGCCAGGGGATGGCGGCGCGGTCGATGCCGGGCCGGACGCTGTCGCAGCGTACGGCGCTGAGCGAGGCGGTGGCGCGGCGGATGATGCCGGCCAGGACGACGCGCGGCCGGTCGATGGCGTTCCGGACGATGACGAGGACGACGGCGAGGCGGCCCATGGCCCTGCGCCGCCTGGTCGAGGTCGGACGGCACCGGGACCGGATCAGGATCGTCATCAGGCTCCCATGAAGCAGGGGCATACGGCGGGACGCGGGGGATCGGTGGGTAGCCTTCCAGGGTGATGCGTGGAACGGTGGCCGCCGTCCTCCTCGTCCCGCTGCTCGCCGTGTCCGGATGCGGCGGCACCGGGGACTGGGTGAGCGACTACGGGAAGGTCGCCAAGGGCGGCAAGGGCACGAGCGTCCAGGTGGAGGTGACGCCGGGGCAGCGCTTCTCGCTGGCCGTGCCGGAGAACCGCTCGGTGGGCGACGACTGGGACCTGGTGGCGCTGCCCGACACGAAGGTGGCCTCGTTCATCAGCGAGGAGCACGAGAGCGAGGGCGACGAGCCCGGATCGGGCGGCATCGCGTACTTCGTCTTCAACGGCAAGCAGCCCGGCACGACCGAGATCAGACTGCACGACTGCTGGCGCTGCGGGCAGGACAGGACGCCCGCCACCGAGGAGAGCAGGCGGCAGTCCGGTGAGGCGGTCTTCACGGTGACCGTGCGCGAGCGGCCGTCCACCGGCGTTCCCCGCTGAGCGGGCCGCCCGTAGGCTGCGCGGCATGGACTTCATCCGGGTCCGCGCGTCATCCGACGGCGCGGAGACGATCTCGTACTGGATTGGCGACGTCTACGGCTGGCAGGACGACGACGGCCCGCACCACCTGTTCGGCTTCGAGGGCGTGAACGTCGCCAGGGCCGTCGAGACCGGCGACGGGTGGCGGCTGCTCGCCCGCGAGGCGGCACTCTACCTCGATCCCCGCGACCGGCGCGTCCTCGACACCTGGCACAACCCGCTCACCGGCCGCGACGTCGAGGTCCAGCACGTCTTCAACGACCCGGTCAACCAGCGGCTCGGCGGCCATCCGGTGCCGCGGACGCGGCTCGGCGGGCAGGTCGTCTACAACGTGGACGTCCGGCTCGCCTACCCCTCGCCGCTCAAGGTGGCCGAATTCCCGCAGAACTCGGCGAGCGACACCTACCGGGCGCTGGAGCTGTTCCAGTTCTTCGTCTCGGCGGCCGACCTGGACTCGGGCGCGCCGGACGTGCCGTGCGCGTTCTCGTGGTGCCGGGTCTCGCCGTGGCTGCCGTGGATGGCGATGGGGCAGCGCGGGGGCGGGCTGGTCTACCACTGCAGGGGCGCGAAGGTGCCGGAGGTTCCCGTACGGCTGCGCGAACGCATCGGCGAGCACTACCTGCACGCGCCGGAGCGCTGGTCGGAGCCCAACATGACGAGCTGGACGGCCTTCGCGCGCCGCGCGCGGGAGGGCGGCGGCGCGGGGCAGCGGTAGGGTCGGCGCGTGAGCACTGACCTGTTCTGCGAGATCATCGCCGGTGAGCGGAGCGCCCACGTGGTGAGCTCCGACGACGTGGCGCTGGCCTTCCTCGACATCCGGCCGGTCTTCAAGGGACACGTGCTGGTCGTGCCGCGCGTGCACGTCGAGACGCTCACCGACCTCGGCGACGTCGGGCCGTTCTTCGAGCGGGTCAAGGCCGTGGCGCGGGCCGTCGAGGAGGGGCTGGAGGCCGGCGGCACGTTCGTGGCGATGAACAACCGGATCAGCCAGAGCGTCCCCCACCTGCACGTGCACGTGGTGCCGCGCCACAAGAAGGACGGGCTGCGCGGCTTCTTCTGGCCGCGCACCACGTACGAGTCCGCCGACGAGGCCGCCTCCTACGCCGCCCGCATCGCCAAGGCCCTCTGAGGGTCTCAGGGGGCTTGCGCGCACTCGGCTGGGCGGGCGCTGTGAGCTAGGCTCAGGCCGCGTGGAGTACCTCGTCGGCTCGGCCGTCGTCGCGGTGCTCGTCGGCGTGCCCGGCGTCGTGCTGTGGCGGGTCATGCGCGGGCGCAGGGAGCTGGGCACCAGCCCGGCCGAGCGGGCGACGTTCGAGACCCTGCACACCGCCTCCATGGCGGGGCCGCCGCTGCGGGCCGGGCTGACCGCCGACGGCGCCGAGCGCGCCTCCCGCCACCTGCGCAAGCTGCTCGGCTGCGCCGCCCTGGCCATCACCGACGGCGAACGCCTGCTCGTCTACGACGGCGAGGGCGACGACCACCACGCCGGCCAGGCGTTCGAGCACGCGGCGGCCACTCTCAAGGACGGCCGCACCCAGGTGCTCACCATCGACTGCGACCTGCTCGAATGCCCCATCAGGCACGCCGTGGTGGTGCCGCTGACCACCGACGACCGGGTGGTGGGCACGCTCGCCGCCTACGGGCAGAACGCCTCGGCCGGGCTCGTCAGGGCCGCCCAGGAGGTGGCCGGCTGGGTGGACTCGCAGCTCGAGCTGGCCGAGCTGGACCGCTCGCGCACGCTGCTCATGGAGGCCGAGGTGCGGGCGCTGCGCGCGCAGATCTCGCCCCACTTCATCTACAACTCGCTCACCACGATCGCCTCGTTCGTGCGCACCGACCCCGAGCGGGCCAGGGAGCTGCTGCTGGAGTTCGCCGACTTCACCCGCTACTCCTTCCGCAGGCACGGCGAGTTCACCACGCTGGCCGAGGAGCTGCGCTCGATCGACCGCTACCTGATCCTGGAGCGGGCCAGGTTCGGCGACCAGCTCCAGGTGACGCTGCGCATCGCCCCGGAGGTGCTGCCGGTCGCGGTGCCGTTCCTGTGCCTGCAGCCGCTGGTCGAGAACGCCGTCCGCCACGGCCTGGAGAGCAAGAACGGCGTCGGCCGCATCACGATCATCGCCGAGGACGCCGGGGCGGAGTGCCGCATCAGCGTCGAGGACGACGGGCTCGGCATGGACCCCGAGCGGCTGCGCCGCATCCTCGCAGGTGAGACCGTCCCCGCGGGCGGCGTCGGGCTGGCGAACGTGGACGAGCGGCTGCGCCAGGTCTACGGCGACGAGTACGGGCTCGTGGTCGAGACCGCCAAGGGCGCCGGGACCAAAGTCAACATCAGGTTGCCGAAATATCACCCAGGCGTCTCCGCCCGTTGACCTCGATCTTCGATGTCGGTTTCATCACTGTCTATGGCACAACTCCGGGTACTCGCGGTCGACGACGAGTTGCCCGCTCTGGAAGACCTGTCGTATCTGCTGCGCGCAGACCCCAGGATCGGGGAGGTGGTCACCGCGAGGGACGGCGCGGCCGCGCTGCGCCTGCTCGACCGTGCCATCGCCGAAGGACGGCCGATCGACGCCGTGTTCCTCGACATCAGGATGCGCGGGCTCGACGGCGTGGTGCTCGGACGGCTGCTGTCGCAGTTCGCGAACCCGCCCAGGGTGGTGTTCGTGACCGCGTACGAGGAGCACGCGGTGGACGCGTTCGAGATCAAAGCCGAGGATTACCTGCTCAAACCGGTGCGGCCCGAACGGCTGGCCGAGGCGATCAGACGGGTCGCGGTCTCGGCCGACGTGCCCGCCGAGGGCGGCGAGAGCGACACGATCCCGGTCGAGCTGGGCGGAGTCACCCGGTTCGTCTCCAGCGCCGACGTCATCTACGTGGAGGCGCACGGCGACTACGCCCGCCTGCACACCGCGTCCGGCAGCCACCTGGTGCGCATCCCGCTCGCCACGCTGGAGGAGCGCTGGTCGTCGGCCGGGTTCGTCCGGGTGCACCGCAGCCACCTGGTCGCCGTCAAGCACATCAAGGAGCTGCACATCGACTCGGGCAAGTGCACGGTGCGCGTCGGCGACACCGAGCTCCCGGTCAGCCGCCGGCACACGCGGGAGCTGCGCGACCTGCTCGTGCGGCGGGCGAGGAAAGGCAGGCACGAATGAGCCACGAGCCGCGCCAGGGCCGCCGCTCGCCGCTGCCCCGCACCGACGGGACGCGCCGCTCCGCGGACGGCTTCCGGCGCACGCCGGACGGCCGCAGGGGCGCCGACGTGCCGCGCCGCGTCGCCGTCACCAGCCCCCGTACGGCCGCCGCCCGCCGCCCCCGCTACCCCGCCACCCGCGAGATCGACGAGCAGACCCGGCTCGGCGAGGTCTACATGCACTCGCTGCTGCGCACCCAGTTCCGGCTGGCCATGTTCGTCTGCACGGTGCTGGCCTGTGTCGTCGGCGGGCTGCCGCTGCTGTTCCTGCTCATCCCCGAGCTGCGCGAGGTGCGCCTGCTGGGCGTGCCGCTTCCGTGGGCGGTGCTGGCCGGGCTGATCTATCCGGCCTTCGTCATCGGGGCCTGGCTCTACGTCCGCCAGGCCGAGCGCAACGAACGCCACTTCGCCGAACTGGTCGAACGCCGGTGACGGCGCGGGCGGGCGGGCGGATCGCATGAGCATGACAGCGGTGCTGGTCGTCATGGTGGCGGCCGTGCTCATCGGAGCCTTCGGCATCAGGTTCTCCCGTACGACGTCCGACTTCTACGTCGCCTCCCGCACGGTCAGCCCCCTGTGGAACGCCTCCGCCATCGGCGGCGAGTACCTGTCGGGGGCCTCCTTCCTGGGCGTCGCCGGGCTCATCCTGTCCTTCGGCGTGGACATGCTGTGGCTGCCGGTCGGCTGGACCGGCGGCTACCTCGTGCTGCTGGTGCTGGTGTCGGCGCCGCTGCGGCGGTCGGGTGCGTACACGCTGCCCGACTTCGCCGAGGCGCGCCTTGAGTCGATGACCGTGCGCCGCACGGCGAGCGTGCTCGTCGTGCTGATCGGCTGGTTCTACCTCATGCCGCAGTTCCAGAGCGCCGGGCTGGTGCTGCGCACGATCACCGGCACGCCGGTCTGGGTGGGCGGGCTGCTCGTCGCCGTGGTCGTCGCGGTCAACGTGCTGTCGGGCGGCATGCGGTCGATCACGTTCGTGCAGGCGTTCCAGTACTGGCTCAAGCTGACCGCGCTGGCCGTGCCGCTGGTGTTCCTGCTGATCGCCTGGCAGCGCGACGGCGCTCCCGGGCTCAGCCCCGCCGACCAGGCCACCTGGCAGGTGCCGCTGGTCGGCGGCAAGGAGTACGGGCTGTACTCGACGTACTCGCTGATCCTCGCGACCTTCCTGGGCACCATGGGACTGCCGCACGTGCTCGTGCGCTTCTACACCAACCCCGACGGCCGGGCCGCCCGCCGCACGACGCTGGTCGTGCTCTCCCTGCTCGGCACGTTCTACCTGCTGCCCGCCGTGTACGGCTGGCTCGGCCGCCTGTACGCGCCCGACCTCGTGCGCACCGACACGGTCGTGCTCACCCTGCCCAGCCGGATGATCGGCGGCACTCTGGGCGACCTGCTGACCGCGCTGGTCACCGCCGGGGCGTTCGCCGCGTTCCTGTCCACCTCGTCGGGGCTGACCGTGTCCGTTGCGGGCGTCATCGCCCAGGACCTGCTCAAGGGCGGCGTGCGCTCGTTCAGGTGGGCCACGCTGATGGCGGTCGCGGTGCCGCTGGCCCTGGCGCTGTGGGCGCGGGCGCTGCCGGTGGCGGACGTGGTGGGGCTCGCCTTCGCGGTGGCGGCATCCTCGTTCTGCCCGCTGCTCGTGCTCGGCATCTGGTGGCGGCGGCTGTCCACGGTCGGCGCGCTGGCGGGGCTGCTGGTGGGCGGCGGGCTGGCCTGCGGCGCGGTCCTGATCACGATCGTCGGCGGGCCGCAGAGCGGGCTTGCGGGTGCGCTGCTCGCCCAGCCGGCGGCCTGGACGGTGCCCATCGCGTTCACCGTGATGATCGCGGTGTCGTTCCTCACGCCGCACCGCGTGCCCGCCGGGGTGGCGCGGACGATGGTCCGGCTGCACACGCCGGAGGACCTCGACCTCCACCGCGGCGACTGGCGGCCCCGCTCGTCCTAGCCCTGCTCGTCGCGTGCGGCGCGGCCAGCCCGGCGGGTCTCGCCCGGCTCGTCCCGGCAGGGCCGCCGCTCGCCGTCCTGCGGGTCGGCGAGGGCGGCGGCCACGCGGAAGTCGATGCGCACGTCGCGGTACGTGACGCCGGGCTCGACCTCGTCGGGGAGGTTCGTCCGGTCGCTACCCGAAAAGCACTCGCCATCCGGCTCGATCCTCGCGCGGACCACCACCGTGGGCTTGCGGTGGTGGCGCATCTCCTTCACCTTCGCCTTCGCGCTGATCTCCACGTCGGGGTTCGTCGGGTGTTCCGGCTTCGGCATCCTGCCTCTCCTTCTCGTCGCGGGGGATCGCGGGCGGTGCGACCTCGCGTACGGCGCCCGTCGCATCGCGCACGGTGTCGCCGGCGCTCGCCCCCACCTCGCGTACGGCCCCGCCGGCTCCCGTGCCGACGTCGCGGACCGCGCCTCCTGCCCCGGTGCCGACGTCGTGTACGGCCTCGCCGGCTCCCGTGCCGACGTCGCGTACGGCGCCACCGGCTCCCGTGCCGACGTCGCGGACCGCGCCTCCTGCCCCGGTGCCCACCTCGCGTACGGCGCCCCCTGCGCCGGCGCCCACGTCGCGCACCGCGTGGCCCGCGCCCGCGCCCACGTCCCGTACGGCCCCGCCCGCGCCCGCGCCGAGATCCCGCACCGCCCCGCCCGCGCCCGCGCCGACGTCGCGCACTGCGCCGCCGGCCCCCGCGCCCACGTCGCGCACCGCGTGGCCCGCGCCCACGCCGAGGTCCTCCACCGCGCGGCCGACGCCTCTGGTGAGGTGTTCGAGCAGCTGCGGGTTGGTGTCGATGGTCTGCAGCACCCGGTCGATGATGCGGGCCACGTTGTCCAGCCGGACCTTCAGCAGCGCCTGCGCCTCCACCCCCTTGATGGTGAGGTTGACGCTGCCGAGGAAGACGTCCGCGCCGACGTTCAGCTTCAGCAGGTCGAGCACCTCGGCCTGGAGCGATACCCGGGCCCGCAGATCCTGCACGTCGAGCGTGATCTCGTCCACCTTGACCTCGGGCACGTCGAGGTAGACGTCCGGGTCGGTGTTCACCCGGGCCGCCTCGGCGCCTTCGGACGCGGGTCCGTTCCCTTGAGCCGTCATCCCGCTTGAGCTACCCGCTCAGGCGGGCGGCGCTCGCGGGCTTGCGGAGATGTGACCGGGTTTTGGGCTCAGCGGGGCGGCAGCTCGCCCGAGCCGCGTGCCACCAGCTCGACGGGCACCTTCACCCTGCGCGCCGCGCGCGACGGGTTCAGCAGCAGGTCCACGGCGGCCCTGGCCAGGCGCGCGGTGTCGTAGCGCACGACGGTGACGCCGGGGTTGAACACACCGGCCAGCGCGAAGTCGTCGAACCCCACGTACGCGGGCCGCTCGGGACGCTCGCGCAGCGCCTGGAGGATGCCGATCGCGGCGCGGTTGTTGGTGGCGAAGAACGCGGTGGGCGGGTCGTCGAGGTCGAGCAGCCTGGACACCTCGCACGCCACCCGGGCCGGGTCGTACACCGCGTGCACGACCAGCCGCTCGTCGGCGGGGACCCCGGCGGCGGACAGCGCCGCACGGTAGCCGGCCGCCCGGTCGCGCACGGAGCTGATGCCCTCGTCGTCGGAGATCAGCGCGATCCTGCGGTGGCCGTGGGCCAGCAAGTGCTCGGTGGCGACCCGGCCGCCCCGCACGTCATCGAGCAGCACCGCGTCGGCGGTGACCAGGCCGGGCGGCACCCGGTCGACGAACACCGTGGTGAGCCCCGCGTGCCGGGCCAGCCAGCCGTGGTCGGCGGGGGAGGGCACGACGATGAGCGAGTCGACGCCGCGGGCGTACATCGACTCGATGAGCATGCGCTCCTTGTCGGCGCTCTCCTCGTACGAGCCGAACACGACGAGCGCCTCGTGCTCGGCCGCCGCGGCCTCCACGGCGGCGGCCAGGCGGCCGTAGAACTCGTTGGAGATGTTCTCCATGACGAGCCCCAGCGTGAGCATGGACGCGCCCCTGGCGAGCCGGGCGGCGGCCTCGTTGCGGCGGTAGCCGAGCGCGTCGATCGCGGCCTGCACCCGCTGCTGCAGCGAGGCCCGCACGTGCGGCTCCTGGTTGACGACCCGGGAGACGGTCTTGAGGCTCACACCCGCGTGCCTGGCGACGTCGGCCATGGTGGGCTTGCGGGTGACCGCCGCGCGAGCCTCGCCGGACGGAGCCGCCAGGTCGTCCTGCTCGCGCGCTGTCATAGTGTGCCCCCATGGATGACGAATGGATCTGTGGCCGGTTGGGTGAGGACGAGCCTTGGGTGCTGGGCGCGGTCAACCCGCCGGTCTTCGAGAACTCGCTGTTCACGTTCGAGACGGCCGAAGAGCTCGGCGAGGCCGTCAGGAACGAGGACGAGCGCTACGTCTACTGGCGGGGGACCAACCCGACGGTGGACCTCGCCCAGCGTAAGCTGGCGGCGCTGGAACGGGGAGAGCGCGCGAAGTGCTTCGGCTCCGGCATGGGCGCGATCTCGGCGACCATCTCCTCGCTGGTGTCGGCGGGCGATCACGTGCTGGTGCTCGGCGCGGTCTATGGGCCCACCACCCAGTTTCTGCGCTACCTCGAGAAGTTCGGCGTGTCGCATACGCACGTCGACGACCTCGAGGCAGGTGATAGCGCTATCAGAGCCGGGAGCACCCGCCTACTTTACTTCGAGTCGCCGTCCTACATGGCCTACCGCGTCGTGGACATCGCGGAGGTGACGGCCTGGGCGCGCGAGCGCGGGCTGGTGACCGTGATGGACAACACCTGGTCCACCCCGCTGTTCCAGAAGCCGCTCACGATGGGCGTGGACCTCGTCGTGCACTCGCTGTCGAAGTACATCGGCGGGCACAGCGACCTCGTGGGCGGCGTCGTGGTCGGGCCGGCACGGCTGATCAGGCCGCTGGCGCTGCAGGAGTACCAGCTCTACGGCGCCGCCATGTCGCCGCACGACGCGGCCAAGGTGATCAAGGGGCTGCGCACGCTGCCGGTGCGGATGGCGGCACACCAGGAGCGCGGGCTCGCGGTGGCGTCGTTTCTGGAGGGCCACCCCGCGGTGCGCGAGGTGAACCATCCCGGCCTGCCGTCGCATCCCGGGCACGCGATCGCGCTGCGGCAGATGTCGGGTTTCTCCAGCGTGTTCAGCATCGTGCTCGACACGGAGTCGCGCGCGGAGGTCGGGGCGTTCCTCAACAAGCTGCGGCATTTCCGGATCGGGGTGTCGTGGGGTGGTTTCGAGAGCCTGGTGAACGCGCCCGCGCTGACCACCGAGGAGAGCGTCCGCCGGACCATGGGCATCCCCGTCGGCCTCGTCCGCCTCTCCGTCGGTCTCGAACCTGCCGACACCCTCATCAAGGATCTCGGTCTGGCGCTGGAGGGCATGTCCGCCTGACGTTCTGGACGGCATGTGATTGACAGCGCTGTCCGTGCCCCGCGGCGGTCAGGTGGGCGGCAAGGCGCACCTCATCCCGTACGGCTTCTCCCGGTGCACGCGCGCGACCGCGGCCTGACCCGCCCGCCACCTGGCAGGACCTGCTGTTCCCGGCGGGGATCATCATGCGCGGCTTCCACGAGCGGGTGCCGGTGGCGCCGGAGGAGGCCGCGCAGGTGGGCGGCGCCTCCCCGCCCGGCGGCGATGGTGCGGGTGGCGATCCCGGCTGCCGGCGCTCGTGCCGTTCGCCGCTCCCTCGCCGAGGGACTGACCGCCGGCGCGGTCAAGGGTGGCCCAGGGCGGGTGAGATAGCGCGATGAACGGTAAGACCGACCGCTCATCGCACGAGAAAGACCTTTCACCGCAAGCCATCCCCAACTAAGCGCGGTGAGGCGGCGGCTCGCCGAACAACCCACCGGCGGCCCTCCACGGCGGGTAGGTTGCGCTCTTACGTTGGGCGTGATCCGCATCACAGTGGAGGTCTCGTGACGACACAAGAACATGACGCATCGGTCTATGAACAAGTGCAGGAGAGCAGTGAGTTCCAGGACCTGAAGCGGCGTTTCCGCCGCTGGACGTTCCCCATGACCGTGGCGTTCCTCGTCTGGTACCTGCTCTATGTGGTGCTGTCGGGCTGGGCGCGCGGCTTCATGGGCATCAAGGTGCTCGGAGAGATCAACGTCGGGCTGATCTTCGGGTTGCTCCAGTTCGTCTCGACCTTCCTCATCGCCTGGGCCTACTCCAGGCACGCGGAGAAGAAGCTCGACCCGATCGCCGACAAGCTGCGTCACGAGGTGGAGGAGAAGGCCAAGTGAGCTCGACCACCCTGGGGATGATCCTCTTCCTCACCTTCGTGGCCATCACCCTGGCGATCACCGTCTGGGCGAGCCGCCAGACCAAGACGGCCGCCGACTACTACGCGGGCGGCCGGTCGTTCAGCGGCGTGCAGAACGGCCTGGCGATCGGCGGCGACTACATGTCGGCCGCCTCGTTCCTCGGCATCGCCGGCATCATCGCCCTGTCCGGCTACGACGGCTTCCTCTACTCGATCGGCTTCCTCGTCGCCTGGCTGGTGGCGCTGCTGCTGGTGGCCGAGCTGATGCGGAACTCCGGCAAGTTCACCATGGCCGACGTCCTGGCGTTCAGGATGAGCCCACGGCCGGTCCGCACGGCGGCGGGCGTCTCGACCATCGTCGTCAGCATCTTCTACCTGCTGGCCCAGATGGTCGGCGCGGGCGCGCTGGTCGGCCTGCTGCTCGGCATCACCGGCGAGGCCGGCAAGGCGTGGACGATCGTCGGCGTCGGCGCCCTGATGATCGTGTACGTCGTGTTCGGCGGCATGAAGGGCACCACCTGGGTGCAGATCGTCAAGGCCGTACTGCTCATGGGCGGCGCCGCGCTGGTGACGGTGCTGGTGCTCGGCAAGTTCGGCTTCAACCTCTCGGCACTGCTCGGCCAGGCCGCCGCCACCAGCGGGCCGGAGACCGACCCGGAGAGCTTCCTGATCCCCGGCCTGAAGTACGGCACCGAGGAGCAGGGCCTGGCCGGCAAGATCGACCTGATCAGCCTGGGTCTCGCGCTCGTGCTCGGCACGGCGGGCCTGCCGCACATCCTCATCCGCTTCTACACCGTGCCCACCGCCAGGGAGGCCCGCAAGTCGGTGCTCTGGGGCATCGCCATCATCGGCGTCTTCTACCTGCTCACCCTGGTCCTCGGCTTCGGCGCGGCGGCCCTGGTCGGCAAGGAGGACATCACAGCGGGCGACGCGGCGGGCAACACGGCGGCGCCCATGCTGGCGCAACGCATCGGCGAGGAGATCTTCGGCACCGTCGGCGGCACGATCCTGCTGGCGCTGATCGGCGCCGTCGCCTTCGCGACGATCCTCGCCGTGGTGGCCGGCCTGACGCTCGCCTCCTCCTCCAGCTTCTCCCACGACCTGTACGCGCACGTCTTCAAGCGCGGCCAGGTGACCGAGCGGCAGGAGGTCGTGGTGGCCCGCGTCTCCGCCCTGATCATCGGCGCGATCGCGATCGGCCTGGGCATCCTCGCCCAGGGCCAGAACGTGGCCTTCCTGGTGTCGCTGGCGTTCGCGGTGGCGGCGTCGGGCAACCTGCCCGCGATCCTCTACAGCCTGTTCTGGAAGAGGTTCAACACCGCGGGCGCGGTCTCGGCCATCTACGGCGGTCTCCTCTCCGCCCTGCTGCTGGTGATCTTCTCGCCGGTGGTCTCCGGCACCAAGACCGCGCTGCTGCCGGATGCGGACTTCGCCTGGTTCCCGCTGAGCAACCCCGGCATCATCTCGATCCCGCTGGGCTTCCTGTGCGGCTGGATCGGCACCGTGCTCAGCAAGGAGTACAACGCCGCCAAGTACGCCGAGATCGAGGTTCGCTCGCTGACCGGCGTCGGCGCGGAGAAGGCGACCCGGCACTGATGATCGGGGGCTGACAGCCACAACCGCCTCCTCCGAGGAAGGGCGCCCGGTTCCCTGCCCCAGGGCGCCTGCACCCGAGGGCCCGGCCGACGGTTCTCCGGCCGGGCCCTCTCGCGTGCCCGGGCACCCTCGCGCGGGGCGGAGGCGCCGGCGCGGGGCGGGGCTCTCGCGTGCCTGCACGCGACGGCCGCGCATGCGTGCGGGTCGGCCGGCTGCGCGACCGCCGTGCATTCGTGCGGGGCGGCGGGCGCGATGGGGCGGTCATGCGGTGCTGGAAGCCCGGCGCGGCCGGGGTTGTGGACGTTGTGCGCGGCGCGTTCCACATCCCTGGAGTAGTTAACGTCACCGAAACGCAGTGGAAGGAGTGGTTGACGGGATTTCAGCGGTATGGGTACGTTCTCAGATGTGTGAACGTTGCCACACTGGCCTGGCGCCACGTGGCCGTCATCAGCATGCCTGATGCCCCGCTTGATCAGTGTGGAGGCGAAACCCCCATGAGAACCCCACTCGTCCGCTGGTCCGTCCTGTCCGTGTCGCTGGCGCTCGCGCTGACGTCCTGCGCGAAGGGCACCGGCGGAGCGGCCGCGCCGGCGCCGTCGGCGGGCCAGTTCAACCCCACTGCCTCCTACCAGGGCACGATCTCGGTCATGGGCTTCGGTGCGACCGACGAGATCGGCAGCACCCGCGTCGATCTGGCCAAGAAGGCGCTCGGCGGCGCCGACGTGAAGCTGATCGAGGGTGACCTGGACATCCAGCAGTTCCTGTCGTCCGTCGCGGCCGGCGACCCGCCGGACATCATCTACGCCAACCGCGACCAGATCGGCACCTTCGCCTCACGTGGTGCGATCGTTCCCCTGACCGCCTGCATCCAGGGCGAGCAGATCGACACCTCGATGTACAACAAGGACGCCCTCGCCCAGGTGACGTTCGGCGGCGAGGTCTACGGCATCCCCGAGTTCAACCAGGTCCAGATCACGATGGCCAACGCCGACCTGCTCAAGCAGGCGGGCCTGACCATCGACGACGTCAACGGCTCCGACTGGGACAAGATCACCGCGGCGACGAAGAAGCTGACCAAGACCTCCGGCGGCAAGCTCAAGGTGATCGGCTTCGACAGCAAACTGCCCGAGTTCCTGCCGCTGTGGGCCAAGTCGCTCGGCGCCGACCTGCTCTCGGCAGACGGCAAGACCGCGCAGCTCAACAGCCCCGAGGTGGTCAAGGCCCTGGAGTTCGCCGTCTCCATCTACGACGCGCAGGGCGGCTTCGCCAAGGTCAAGGCCGTGCGCGACTCGGCCGACTTCTTCGGCAAGGGCAACCAGTACGCCACCAACGCCCTCGGTGCGATGCCGATGGAGCAGTGGTACGTCAACGTGCTCAACGACGTCTCGCCCAAGGCGCCGATGGCCTTCGACACCTTCCGCACCCCCGAGGGCAGGCCGCTCGCGTACTCGTCCGGCTCGGCGTGGGCCGTCCCCAAGGGCTCGAAGAACCCCGGCGCCGCCTGCCGCTTCGCCAAGACCATGACGCTGGTCGACACCTGGAAGGCCGCCGCCCAGGCCCGCGTCGACAAGCGCAAGGCCGAGGGCAAGCCGTTCACCGGCGTCCTCACCGGCAACGTCAAGGCCGACGCCGAGATCGAGAAGATGCTCACCTCCGGCGGCGAGGTGTGGGACGCCGGCGTCAAGGCGTTCTACGAGGCCAACAAGAACACCTTCAGCCTCCCGGCCAACCCGGCCGACAAGGAGTTCAAGGACGCCTGGCAGAACGCGGTGAACCGGGTGCTCAACGGCCAGGACGAGCCCAAGGCCGCCCTCGACAAGGCCCAGCAGGAGGCGCAGGAGGCGCTCGACAAGGCGTGGGCCGGCTGGACGAAGCGTACGAACTGAGATGTCCCCATCCCACACCCGAGCACCGCGACGGCGGACCATGCGGTTCATCGAGACCAGGGCGGCGCTGCTGTTCATCAGCCCCTGGATCATCGGGTTCCTGGTCTTCACCGCATGGCCCGTCATCAACAGCGCCTACCTGTCGCTGACCGACTACGACGTCATCAACGACCCGAACTACGTCGGCTTCGACAACTACGTGCAGCTCTTCGAGGACCCGAAGGTCGGCCTGGCGCTGTGGAACACGTTCGTGTTCGCCGTGCTGTCGGTGCCGACCCACCTCGTGGTCGCACTCGGGCTGGCGCTGCTGCTCAACAGCGCCAGCAAGGCCACGGGCTTCTTCCGCACGGCCTTCTTCCTGCCCAAGATGACCCCGCCGGTCGCGATCGGCATCCTCCTGCTGCTGCTGTTCAACGGCCAGAACGGCCTGATCAACGCCTTCCTCGGCCTCTTCGGCATCGACGGCCCCGCCTGGACCACCGACCCCGACTGGGTCAAGCCGGGCCTGGTGCTGATGAACCTGTGGACGGTCGGCTCCTCCGTGGTCATCATCCTCGCCGCCCTGCGCGGCGTCCCCCAGGAGCTGTACGACTCCGCCCTCGTGGACGGCGCCGGCTGGTGGAAGCGGCTGTTCCGCATCACCGTGCCGATGATCAGCCCCACGCTGTTCTTCCTGGTCGTCGTGGACACCATCAACGCCCTGCAATCGTTCACCGAGGCGTACACCGCCTTCTTCGGCGCGGGCAACACCACCTACAGCAACGACGCGGCGCTGTTCTACGCGATCTACCTGTTCCAGCAGGCCTTCGAGTTCCTGCACATGGGGTACGCCTCCGCGCTCGCCTGGCTGCTGTTCATCGTGATCATGGCGATCACCGCCGTGCAGATCGTGGTGACCAGGCGCTTCGTCCACTACGAAGGGGGTAACCCATGAGGCGCGCCGCGAAGATCGCGACCTGGGTCGCGCTCGGTGCGTTCACGATCGCGTTCATCTACCCGTTCATCTGGCTGCTCAGCGCCTCCTTCAAACCGCGCAGCGAGGTCTTCGACAACCGGATCATCCCCGAGACGTTCACGCTGGAGAACTACATCCGGGTCTGGCACGAGGCCCCGCTCGGCCTGTGGATGGCCAACACGCTGCTGGTGACGGTGCTCGCGGCGGTCGCGGTGACGATCACCAGCGCGATGGTGGCCTGGGGGTTCGCCTACTTCCGCTTCCCCGGCAGGAACGTCCTGTTCGGCATCGTGCTGGCGACGATGATGCTGCCCGGCGCGGTCACCATGATCCCGGTGTTCCTCATCTGGAACTCGCTCGGCATGGTCGGCACGCTCACCCCGCTGTGGGCGCAGAACCTGTTCGGCAGCGCCTTCTACATCTTCCTGCTGCGGCAGTTCTTCATGGGCCTGCCGCGCGAGCCGTTCGAGGCCGCCAAGATCGACGGCGCGAACAACTGGAAGATCTTCACCCGCATCGCCCTGCCCCTGTGCAGGCCCGCGGTCGTCGTGACCCTGCTCTTCGAGTTCCAGGCCGCCTGGACCGACCTCATGCGGCCGCTCATCTACCTGCGCGACTCCGAGACCTTCACGGTGCCGCGCGGGCTGAAGGCGCTGCTCGACCAGTTCGGGTTCGGCGGCGAGTGGCACTGGGAGATCGTGATGACGGCCAGCGTCATCACCACCATCCCGATGATCATCCTGTTCTTCCTCGGCCAGAAGCACTTCATCAGGGGCATCGCGACGACGGGAAGCAAGGGATGAGCCGGTCCATGCGGATCACCACCACCGACACCGCCTACCACCTCGACACCGGCCACTACCGGCTGACCGTCTCCCGCACCGACCCCAGCGCCGAGCTCGAAGGGTGGATGTCCATCAACCTGCTCGCCTCGGTCGATACCCGGGGCGGGCGCGACGAGACGTACGAGACGCTGCCGACCGTGCTCGCCGAGCGCGACGGCGCGGCCGTGTTCGACGTCCCCCAGCGCACCACCGAGTGGCAGAGCAAGACGGTCAGGCTCACCTGTACGCCCGAGACCATCGCGGTCGAGGTGCGGGTCGAGGGCGACGGCGTGCTCGACCAGGTGACGCTGCTCGGCGGCCGGGCCGTGCTCAACACCCGCGCGTCCGGCGTGTTCCGCTCCGGCGTGCACGCGCGCGGCGTGTTCAGCCCCACGCCGGCGCACCCGGTGAGCGTGGTGCGGCCGGTGTCCGCGCCGGTCGCGCTGACCGTCGTCGGCGACGCCTCGCCCGGCCGGCTGCACGCCGTGTTCTCCCCGCCGCCGCTGGTACTGGCCTTCTGCAAGGACGCGCCGTCCGGGGCGACGGCGGTGCCGGACGGGCCGTGGCTCGGCGCCTCCGTACGCGCCGGGATCGCCGATCTGACCTTCACCGAGGTGGCGTACGAGCCGGTCGACGGCGGCGCCCTGCTGCGCTTCGACTACGAGTGCCACACCGAGGTGCGCGGCTCCTGGACCTCGCCCGCCGTCGTGCTCCGCCCCGCCGCCTCGCCCTGGGAGGCGATCGGACATCACCGCGCCGACCTGGTCGCGCACGGCCTGGCCCCGCAGGGGCCGAAGGGGGAGCGGGCCGCGTGGTGGAGCGAGCCGATCTTCTGCGGCTGGGGCGCCCAGTGCGCCAGGGCCGACGGGGTCTCGCCGGTCACGCTGTCGCGCCGCGACCTGTACGACGAGTGGCTGGCCAGGCTGGAGGAGCACGGCCTGGTGCCGGGCACGATCGTCATCGACGACCGCTGGCAGCTCACCTACGGCAACCCGGAGCCCGACGAGGACAAGTGGCCCGGCCTGCGCGAGTGGATCGCCGCCAGGCACGCCCGCGGCCAGCGCGTGCTGCTGTGGTGGCGGGCCTGGTCGGCCGACGGCCTGCCGGCCGAGGAGTGCATCACGGACGCCGCAGGCAGGCCCGTGGCCGCCGACCCGACGAACCCCGCCTACCGGCGGCGGGTCCGCGCCATCATGCGGCGCCTCCTCGGCGACCTCGGCGCCGACGGCTTCAAGATCGACTTCACGCAGTGGTCGCCCAGCGGCTCCCACCTGAAGACGTACGGCTCCACCTGGGGCCTCGCCCTGCTCCACGAGCTGCTCGCCACCATGTACGACGCCGCCAAGCAGGTCAAACCCGACGCCCTCATGGTCACCCACACCCCGCACCCCGCCTTCGCCGACGTCAGCGACATGATCAGGCTCAACGACGTGCTGGAGCTGGACGCCGCCGACGACCCGGTCCCCGCCGCCGACCAGCTCCGCTACCGCCACGCCGTCGCCACGGCCGCCATGCCCGGCCACCTCATCGACACCGACCAGTGGCCGATGCCGACGAAAGCCGACTGGCTCGCGTACGCGCGGGCGCAGCCCGAGCTGGGCGTGCCCGCGCTCTACTACGTCGAGTCCATCGACAACAGCCGCGAGCCGATCACCGGCGACGACCTGCGCCGGATCGCGCAATGGTGGCGGCGGTGAGACAGGCCGAGGTCGTCGTCTACGGCGCGACGTCGGGCGGGGTGTGCGCCGCCGTGGCCGCCGCCCGGCGCGGCCTGGACACCGTGCTGCTCGAACCCGGCAGGCACGTCGGCGGCATGACCTCGGGCGGGCTCGGCTACACCGACATCGGCGACGTCCGCGTGCTCGGCGGCATGGCGGCCGAGTTCCGCCAGGCGGTCGCCGACGCGTACGGGGTCGCGCCCGGCCGCTACGCGGGCCCCGAGCCGCACGTCGCCGAGGAGATCTTCCTGTCCTGGCTGGAGCGGGCCGGGGTCGAGGTCGTCTTCGACGCGCCGCTGCGCACCGTCGTCACCTCCGGCGACCGCATCTTCTCCGCCGCCACCCGGCGGGGCGACTACGCGGGCGGCGTCTTCGTGGACGCGAGCTACGAGGGCGACCTGATGGCCGCCGCCGGGGTGAGCCACCGCATCGGCCGCGAGGACCGCTCCCTGCACGGCGAGCGCTTCGCCGGGCGGCGCGAGGTGATGCCCGGCATGCACAACTTCCCGCCGTACATCTCGCCGTTCAGGGACGACGGCACGCTGCTCCCGCAAGTCGCCGACGGCCCCATGGCCGAGGTGGGGGAGGGGGACGGCGGCGTCATGTCGTACGGCTACCGCGTCTGCATGACCACCGCGCCCGGCCGCATCCCGTTCGAGCGCCGGCCCGGCTACGACGACGACCACTGGGAGCTCGGCCGCAGGCTCTTCCGCCACTGGCGCGAGCAGGGCTACGAGCCCCGCGCGGGCCGCCTGGTCGGCCTGGAGCCGAACCTGCCGAACGGCAAGTGCGACGGCAACTCGCTCGGGCCCTTCTCGCTGAGCGTGCTGGACCGCTCCGCCTGGGCCTACCCCGCCGCCGGGCCTGAGGAGCGCGAGCGCATCCGCCTGCACCACCTCCACCACGCCCAGGACCTGCTGTACTTCCTCACCCACGACCCCGAGGTGCCCGCCTCCGTACGCGCGGAGCTGAGCCGGTGGGGGCTGCCGCCCGACGAGTTCGCCGACACCGGCCACCTGCCGCACCAGCTCTACGTCCGCGAGGCGCGGCGCATGCTGGGCGAGGTCCACCTCACCGAGCACGACCTCATCGAGGGGCGGCGGCACGCCGACGCGGTCGCCATGGGCTCCTACCATCTCGACATCCGCGAGGTGCAGCGGACCTGGCGCTGGGTGTACGAGCACCCCGACCCCATCCCCATGGTGGTGACCGAGGGCTACCTGTCGGTCGGCGTGGCGCCGTACCAGATCCCCTACCGGGCGCTGGTGCCGCGCAGGGAGGAGTGCGCGAACCTGCTCGTGCCCGTCTGCGTGTCGGCCTCGCACGTGGCGTTCTCCTCCATCCGGATGGAGGTCCAGTACCAGATGCTCGGCCACGCCGCCGGGCTCGCCGCCGCCCAGGCCGCGGGGAGCGGCACGGCGGTGCAGGACGTGGACGTGGCCGCGCTCCAGGAGGAACTGGTGGCGGCCGGGCAGGTCCTCTCGCTCTAGACCGCCTGCCGTGGCGCGCCCGCCCCGGGACCGGTCTGCCGGTGCGGGCTTGTCACCGGCCGTTTCCAGCGGGCGGCTCCACCGGGACGCCGGCGCGTTCGAGAACCTGGCGGACGAACGGCGGGATCACGCGGCGCAGCACGTTCGCCTCGTGCGCCTCGGCGCGCTCCAGCGCCCGCGCCACCTGCTCGGGCGTGCGCTCCCCGCGCAGCAGGTCGAGCGCGGCCAGCCCGGCCGCGGCCATGTCGCGGGCGGCCGCCACCCAGCGCTCCAGCTCCCGGGCGAGGGCCCCGGGCACGTCGGCCGGCAGGGCCGCGAGCCGGTCGAGCGCGGCCCGCAGCCGCTCGTCCGGCCCGCCCTCCAGCACGGACGCGCACAGGGCGGTCAGCTCGGGGCTCTGGTCCGCGCCGGGCGGCCAGGCCGAACACGCCTCCACCAGCGGCAGCAGCTCGGCCGCGCCCGGCACCAGCCGCACCGCGCGCTCGTGCGCCCTGCCCGGCTCGTACGCCGCCAGGTGCCAGGCGTAGTCGGCCACCGTCGTCAGCGCGATGCGCGAGGCCGCCGCCTGCACCATGGGGTTGGCCGTGACGCCCTCCAGCGGCGCACCGTCCAGGTCCGTCGCCCGGCCGGTCAGCGGCCCGAGGAAGACCCGGGAGAAGTCGAAGTCGTTGACCGGGAAGTTGTCCCAGAGCGCCACCCGGTGCCCGTAGGAGCCGGCCGCCGCCCGCGCCTCCTCGGCGGTGATCGCGCCCACCACGATGTCGGACCCGGTCCACCAGACCAGCACGTCGGCGGGCAGCTCGGCGGCCAGCCGGTCGCGGTAGGCCGAGCGGGCGGTGCCCGCGTAGTCGGTGGGCACCATGGTCAGCGGCCGGTCCGCGCCGCGCGGGGCGAGGAAGCGCTCGGTGAAGTCGCGGCAGACCGCCGCGTGGGCGCTCGCGCTCGCGCCCTCCGCCGTGCCGTACGCCGCCTGGTCGGGCTCGTGGCTCAGCTCGGGCGGGATGTCGTCGAACAGCAGCGCGTACTCCCGTACGCCGATCTCCCAGACCTGCCCGGCCTTGGCCCGCAGCGCCGCCCGCTCGGCCGGGTCGCTGTAGACCATCGACAGGCCGGGGCTGAGCGCGAAGACGAACCTCACGTGCTGCTGCCGCGCCTCCGCGACCAGCTCGGCCAGCCTGGCCAGCTCTTCCTCCGGGTACGGCTCGCGCCACCGCTCGCGGTGGTACGGGTCGTCCTTGGGCGCGTACACGTACGCGTTGAGCTTGTGCCTGGCCGAGAAGCGCAGGTGCTCCATGCGCTCGTCGTGGCTCCACGGCGTGCCGTAGAACCCCTCGATCGTGCCCCGGAGCGGCAGGTCGGGCCAGTCGCGCACGTCGATCCCGGGGACGCAGGCAGCGTGCCGCCCGCAGGGTGCGGCGAGCAGCGCGAGCAGGGTCTGCGCGCCGTAGAACGCCCCTGCGGGGTCGGCGCCGCTGATCAGCACACCGCCGGGCCCCGCGGTGAGCGTGTACCCTTCGGGCGGCAGGCCGGCGCCCACCCGCACCTCGACGGGCACGGCGTCGCCGGCGTCCAGAGCCTCGGTGAGCACGGCGACGGCGCGGCCCGCGGCGGGATCGCCCGTGATCCGGCATCCGGACAGAACGACATGTTCGGCGCGAATGGTGGCCTTCTTCGGACGGGGGACGATCCACTCCAGGGCATCCATTGTGGGAACGATACCGGATAGACTCCTGGGCCGTGGGAGAGCAAGTCACCGAAGTCGCGCCAGGGGTGCTCCGCGTCCAGGACACCTGCAACGTCTACGTCATCAAGGCCCCTGAGCGCCCCGGCGGGCAGCGCACCGGCATCGCCGTCGACTTCGGCTCCGGCCGGGTGCTCGACCTGCTCGGCGAGCTCGGCCTCGACCGCATCACCGACGTGCTGGTCACCCACCACCACCGCGACCAGGTGCAGGGGCTGCACCGCGCGGCGGACGCGGGCATCGCGATCCACGTGCCGCCGGTCGAGCGCGACCTGTTCGACAAGGTCGGCGAGATGTGGTCGGGCCGGCAGATCTTCAACGACTACGACCTGCGCGACGACCGCTTCTCGCTGCTGGAGCCGGTCGAGATCACCGGCGTGGTGCCCGAGTACCGCACGGCGCGCTACGGCGGCGTCGACGTGCGCGTGCTGCCCACCCCCGGCCACACGCCCGGCTCGGTCACCTACATCGTCGGCAAGGACAGGAGGATCGCCTTCACCGGTGACCTGATCTACGCGCCGGGCAAGGTGTGGTCGCTGGCCGCCACCCAGTGGTCGTACACCGAGAACGAGGGCCCCGCCGCGGTGGTCATCAGCGCCGAGCTGCTCCAGCGGGAAGAGCTCGACCTGCTGCTGCCCTCCCACGGCGACCCGATGACCGACCCCGCGGACGCTTTGTCCCGGCTCTCGACCGCCATGCAGCGCTACGTCGACTTCCGCCGCCCCCGCCCGTGGGACCTGCGCGGCCTGCTGGACGACCCGTTCATCGAGGTCACACCCCACCTGCTGATGAACAGGTCCAGCCAGTCCTACAGCTACGTGCTGCTGTCGGAGTCGGGCGCCGCCATGGTCTTCGACTTCGGCTACGACATGTGCACCGGCCTGGTCAAGAGCACCGCCCGCGAGGCCCGGCGGCCCTGGCTGGCCTCCCTGCCCGCGCTGCGCGAGCGCTACGGCGTCACCGCCGTCGAAGTGGCCGTGCCCACCCACTACCACGACGACCACGTGGCCGGCATGCCGCTGCTGCGCGACGTCGAAGGCACCGAGATCTGGACGCCGTCCCACATCGCGCCCATCCTGGCCACGCCGCTCCACCACGACCTGCCCTGCACGTGGTTCGACCCCATCCCGTCCGACCGGGTGCTCGGGCTGGGCGAGACCGTGCGCTGGCGGGAGTACGAGATCACCGTGTACGACCTGCCCGGCCACACCATGTACGCGGCGGCGTACGCGTTCGAGGTGGACGGCCACCGGGTGCTCGTCACCGGCGACCAGCAGGACGGCCTCGGCGTCCCCGGCGAGCGCCAGGAGATACTGAACTTCCAGTACAAGAACCGGTTCCAGATCGAGGACTACCGCAAGAGCGCCGCGCTCTACAACCGGCTCCGCCCCGACCTCATGGTCAGCGGCCATTGGCGGCCCCGCTGGGTGGACGACGACTACCTGCGCATGCTCACAGAACGCGGCGAGGAGCTGATCGCGCTCCACCGCGATCTGCTGCCCTCCGGCCGGTTCGATCTCGGAGCCGACGGAGTGCTGTGCCGGCTGACCCCGTACTATACGAGCGTCCCCGCGGGCGGCGAGATCACGTTGACCGCCACCGTGCGCAACCCGTGGCCGGACAAGGCCGTGGCCACCATCGAGCCGGTGGTGCCGTCCGGCTGGCGGCGCGAGCCGGGATCCGTGACGCTCAGACTGCCCGGAGGGGGTATGGAGCAGGTGCATCTGCGGCTCGGCGCGCCCGCGGAGCCGCGCCGCCGCGAACGCCTGGCAGTCGATCTGACCATCGGCGACCTGCGGCTCGGGCAGCACGCCGAGGCGCTGGCCGACGTGGTCGTGGAAGGGAACCGATGACCGTAGAACGGCGCCGCACCCCCGCAGGCCGTTCCCGCCGTCCCACGATCAAGGACGTCGCCGAGGCCGCCGGCGTCTCCCGCTCCACCGTCTCCCGGGCGCTCACCGGGCGCGGCTACGCGGCCAGCGACGTGCGCGAGCGCGTGCTGCGCGCCGCCGAGGAGCTCGGCTACGTGCCCGACGTCATGGCCCGCACGCTCAAGCAGCAGGTCAGCCGGTCCGTCGGCGTTCTGGTCAGCGACCTGCGCAATCCGTTCTACGCCGAGCTCGCCGCAGGGGCCAGCGCCGCGGCCCGCGAGCGCGGCTACACCATGGTGCTCGCCGACACCAGCCTGTCCGGCGAGACCGAGACCGAGGCCGCCGAGGCGCTGGTCGCGCTCCGGGTGGCCGGCGTGATCGTCACCCCCAACTCCTCCGCCGTCTCCACCTACCTGTCCTCACACGGCATCCCCGTGGTCGAGGTCGACCGCCAGTTCGCCGCCGGCTCCACCGACGGCGTCGTGGTCGGCAACCGCGTCGGCGCCCGCACCGCCACCGCCCACCTCGTCGGGCTCGGCCACCGCCGCATCGCCCTCTTCATCGACGAGACCGACTGGACCACCGGTTACGAGCGCTACCAGGGCTACCTCGAAGCGCTGACCGCCGCGGGCATCACCGTCGACCCCGATCTCGTCGTCTCCTCCGGCTGGGACGTCTCCGACTCCCGCCGCCGTGCCCTCGACATGCTGAGCGGCCCCGACCGGCCCACCGCCGTCTTCGCCGCCAACAACGTCCTCGCCGAGGGCGTCTGGCGGGCCATCCGCGAGCGCGGCCTGGCCGTGCCGCAGGACGTCAGCCTGGTCGCCTTCGACGACGCCCCCTGGATGAGCATGGTCTCGCCCCAGGTCACCGCCGTCTCCCAGGACACCTTCAACCTGGGCGCCACCGCCGTCCGCAGGCTGCACGAACGCATCGAGATGCCCGACGCCGACTCGGTCACGACCGTGCTCAACGTCCGCCTCATCGAACGCGAATCCACCGCACCCCCACCCACCGACTGACCGCGCGTTCCCACGGAGCCGTCTGCACGCCCGCGGAGCCGTCTGCACGCCCCCAGGGTCGTTCGCGTGCCCCAGGGCCGTTCGCGTGCCCCGGAGCCGCTCGCGCGCGCCCCAAGGTCGTCTGCGCGCCCCGGGGGGGAGGGGGCGCGCTTTGAGGGTGCCTCTGGGACCTCCGGGAGTGCTTTTCGCGTCTGCGGTGCTCTCCGCGCTTGGGGTGCTGCTCGCGCCCGGTGTGCTCTCCACGCCCGGGGCTTCCCGCGCTCAGGTGTGCTCCTCGCACCCCGCGCCGGGGGAGGGGTTCGGCGTGATCGTGCTGCCCGGCCGGTGAAAGGGACACTCGTGGCCGTGGTCTGACATTTCGCCGCTGCTGTGCGTTGACCGGCGGGGAAAACTCGCCCTAGGATCCGATGTGGGAACGATGTCATAGGCATGTGCGTCAGTCGTTCCCGTCGGAGGCCCAATGGAGCACGATCTTCCCCCCGTTCTGTCGCTGGACATCGGCGGCACCAAGCTCGCCGCGGGCGTGGTCACAGGCGATGGCCTGATCCACGGCTGGCAGCTCGCCCCCACCCACAGGGAGGAGGGGCCGGAGCGCGTCCTCGCCAGGCTGTTCGACCTGGGCAGGAAGGCGGTCGCGGAGGCCGGCGTGCCCGAGATCGCCGCCGTCGGCATCTCCTGCGGCGGACCGCTGAACGCGGCGACGGGCGTGCTCGAGTGCCCGCCGCACCTGCCGGGGTGGATCGACGTGCCGATCGGCGCGCTGGCCACGGAGGCGTACGGCGTCCCGTCGGCCCTTGAGAACGATGCCACGGCCGCGGCGCTGGGCGAATTCCGGTACGGCGCGGGGCGCGGCACCAGCACCATGCTCTACCTGACGATCTCCACGGGCGTGGGCGGCGGCTCGATCATCGGCGGCCGCCTGCACCGCGGCGCGGCCGGCAACGGCGGCGAGCTGGGGCACGTCATGGTGCGGCCGGGCGGGCGGCGCTGCTCGTGCGGGCGGCAGGGCTGCCTGGAGGCGTACGCGTCCGGCACCTCCATCGCCGAGCGTGCCAGGGAGGCGCTGGCCGCCGGCCGGACCTCGTCCCTGTCCGCCGTCGAGAACCCGACCGCCGAGGACGTCTCCCGCGCCGCCGCGGCCGGTGACCCGCTCGCCGCCGAGATCTGGGACGAGACCACAGGGGCGCTGGGCAGCGCGCTCACCGACCTGGTGAACGCGTTCGAGCCGGAGCTGGTCGTGCTGGGCGGCGGTGTCACCCGTGCGGGGGCCCGGCTGCTCGACCCCGTCGCGGCGGCGGTCGCCAGGGACGCCATGCCGCCGGCCGCCCGCAGCGCGCGGATCGAGCTGGCCAAGCTCGGCGCGGGCGTGTGCGTGGTCGGCGCCGGCGCCGTCGCGCACGACCTCGTCACGGGCGTCCCCCGCTGACCCGGGCGCATCGTGTCCCCGCACTCGGCGGCAAGGGCACCGTCCCCAGCGAAGCCCTCAGGGGGACGCGCCGAAGTCCTCAGGGGACTTCGGCGGAGGCCCTCGACCCGCGAAGCCCCGTCCGCAGCGGAGCCGACGACCCTCAGACCTCTCACCAGGAAAGACCCATGTCCGACGTAGACATCACGCCCGAGCTGCTGGCGCAGCACGTGGAAGGCCACCTCGCCGCCGCACGCGGCATGGCGGCGCTGCTGCCCGCCGTCGAGGCCGCCGCGGACCTGCTCATCGAGACCTTCTCCAGGGGCGGCACCCTCTACACGATGGGCAACGGCGGCAGCGCGGCCGACGCCCAGCACTTCACCGGCGAGCTGATCGGCCACTACCGGCGCGACCGCCGCCCGCTGCCCGCCGTGACGCTCACCACCGACGCCACCGTCATGACCTGCATCGCCAACGACTACGTCTACGAGGACGTCTTCGCCCGCCAGGTGCAGGCGCTCGCCAGGCCGGGCGATGTGGTCGCCGCCTTCACGACCAGCGGAAACTCCCCGAACGTGGTGGGCGCGCTGCAGGCCGCGCGGAGCAATGGAGCGGTGACGGTACTCTTCGGCGGCAACGACGGCGGCAAGGCCGCCGCGTACGCCGACCACCTCCTCCTAGCCCCCAGCACCGAGACCCCGCGCATCCAGGAGATCCACACACTGATGCTGCACATGATCAGCGACAAGATCGACGCTTGGGCGGCCGCATGACCAGGCGTCCCTCCGCGTCGCGGGCTCCCATGGCGAACGCTCCCTCCGGCAGCCAGCCCCCCGGGCTGTCCCGCGCGCAGCGCCCCGCGGCCGCACCCCAGCGCACCCTCCACATGATCGGCAACGCCCACCTCGACCCGGTGTGGCTGTGGCCGTGGCAGGAGGGCTACCAGGAGGCGCGGGCCACGTTCTGGTCGGCGATCCACCGCATGGACGAGTACCCGGACTTCGTCTTCACCTGCGACCAGGTCGTGCTGCTTTCGTGGGTGGAGGAGTCGGACCCGGAGCTGTTCGCCAGGATTCAGGAGAAGGTGGCCGAGGGCCGCTGGGTGATGACCGGCGGCTGGTGGGTGGAGCCCGACTGCAACATGCCGTCCGGCGAGTCGTTCGTCCGCCAGGGCCTGTACGGCCAGCGCTACCTCAAGGAGAAGTTCGGCGTCACGGCGACGGTCGGCATGAACGTCGACCCGTTCGGCCACAACGCGATGCTGCCCGCCATCCTGCGCGGCCAGGGCATGGACTCCTACACCTTCCTGCGCCCGGGGCCGCACGAGAGCGAGCTGCCCGGCACCATGTTCTGGTGGGAGGCCCCGGACGGCAGCCGCGTGCTGGCCTACCGGATCCCGTTCGAGTACTGCAGCCCGCCGGGCGACGTGGCCGGCCAGACGGAGAAGGCGCTCGCCCAGCTCGACCGCTCGCTCGGCGACCTGATGATCTTCTACGGGGTGGGCAACCACGGCGGCGGCCCCACCAAGGCCAACATCGAGTCGATCCACCGCTACGACCGGATGGGCTCGTTCGGCGAGATGATCCTGTCGTCGCCGCGCCGCTACTTCGACGAGATGGTCAAGCGGCTGGGCGAGGAGGGCCTGGCCGAGCTGCCGGTCTGGCGCGACGACCTGCAGCACCATGCGGCCGGCTGCTACTCGTCGCACTCCGGGATCAAGCTGTGGCAGCGCCGCGCCCAGGCGGCGGTGCTGTCGGCCGAGCGGTGGGCGGCCATCGCCGGTCACGACGCCCGCGCAGACCTGGAGCGGGCGTGGAAGCAGGTGCTGTTCAACCAGTTCCACGACGTGCTGCCCGGCTCGGCCATCGAGCCCGCCTACGACGACGCCCGCGACCAGCTCGGCGAGGCCGTCGCGATCGCCAAGCGCATCATCACCAGGGCGCACAACGTGATCGCCCGCGACGTGCACGTGCCCGAGGAGGCCGGCACCCAGCCGGTGATCGTGTTCAACCCGCACCCGTGGCCGGTCTCCACCCGCGTCGAGCTGCAGTACGGCGTCGCGCCCAACGGCGTGCACGTGGTGGACGCCGACGGCGCGGACGTGCCGTGCCAGCGCATCCAGTCGGTCGCCACGACCGACGACAAGGGCCGCGGCGCGACGGTGTTCAAGGCCGACCTGCCCCCGCTGGGCTACCGCCTCTACCGGCTGCGCCAGGGCCCCGGCATGACATCGGCGGGCACGCTGTCGGCGTCCCGGTACCACCTCGAGAACGACGTGCTGCGCCTGGAGCTCGACCCGGTCACCGGCTGGCTGTCCAGCCTGGTCGACAAACGCACCGGCGTGGACCTGGTGGCGGGTGCGTCCGGCGAGCACACCCAGGTGTGCGAGGACCCCACCGACACCTGGGGCCACCGCGTCGTCTCCTACGACTGGCCGGGCAGTTCCATGGCGGTCACCGGCATCGTGCTGCGCGAGAGCGGGCCGCTGCGCGCCCGCATCCGCGTCGAGCGCGAGTGGGGCCGCTCCACCATGGCCGAGGAGTTCATCCTCGGCGCGGGTGACGACGACGCCGTGGAGGTGCGGGTCACGCTCGACTGGCGCGAGCAGGCGCACCTGATGAAGCTGCGCTTCCCGGTCGGGCTCGAGAGCCCGGTGGCGACGTACGAGATCCCGTTCGCCCACCTCACCAGGCCCATCGACGGAGCCGAGGAACCGGCGCAGTCGTGGGTGGACCTGTCGGGCTCGATCGGCGGCACCCGCGCGGGCCTGGCCGTGGTCAACAACGCCAAGCACGGCTACGACGTCGCGCCTCCCGGGCCCGGCCGCAGCCACAGCATCGGCATCACCGCCGTGCGCAGCCCCGTCTACTCCTGGCACGACCCGAGGCTGCTCGACCCCGACGGCTTCTACTCCTACCAGGACCAGGGCGTGCAGCGCTTCTCGTACCTGCTGGTGCCGCACGCGGGCGACTGGCGCGCGGCCGGGCTCACCCGGCGCGCCGCGCTGCTCGGCTCCCCGGTACGGGCGATGCTGGAGAGCTTCCACGACGGGCCGCTGCCGAGCTCGCGCGGCTACCTCGACGACGGCGGCGGCCAGGTGATGGTGACCGCCGTGAAGCTGCACGAGGACGCGCCGCGCGACCTCGTGGTCAGGGCCGTCGAGACCACCGGCAGGCCCGGGACGGCGACGCTGAACATCCCGGTCGCCGGGGTCCGGCTCACCGCCGACTTCGGTCCCTGCCAGATCCGCACGTTCCGGATCCCGCTGGACGACCCGCTGTCGGCGGTGGAGACGGACCTGGTGGAGCTGGAGGTCCACAAGGGCGCGTTCACGGTGGAGCCGTGGTGAGGGACGGCGGTCCAAGCCCCGCGGAAGAACCCGGATCGCGCCTGCCCGGTGACGCCTGCGCCGCCGCGGCGATCGGCGGGCCCGCGGATGCCGCCTCGGGCACGGGCGTCGCGCCCGTGGCGATCGAGGTGCCCGGCGGTGGCGAGCTGCGGGTCGAGGTGCTGGGTGCCGGGCCGTTCGCGGTGGGCTGGAGCTGGGGCCAGCCGCTGCCGACCGGCCGCCGCGAGCTGCGGCTCGACGTGCGCTACGGCGGCGCGGAGCCGGCCGCCGCGACCGTGCGCGTGAGCAGGCCGGTGGCCTCGGCCGCCGCCCCGTGGTGGCTGATCCCCGGCCTGTTCTACGGCGAGAACCGCCCGGCCGGCTGCCACCGCGTCTTCCCCCGCTTCGAGCCCGGCGCCCGCCGCCCCGGCGAGATGGTCTCCGCCTCGTGGGGGTTCCGCGCCGACCGTGCCGCCACCCCCGCCGTCCTGGTGTGGGGCGACGACGGCGGTGCCGCGCTGATCGCCGACGAGGTCTCGCCCCTCGGCATCACCGGTCTCGAGCTCTCGTACGAGGAGGGGCGGGCGACGGCCGCGCTGCTGTTCCCGTACCGGGAGCATCCGATCACCTACTACGGCTCGGCGGACCCGCTGCCCGCGCAGGCCGCGACGTACGTCTGGCGGCCGGGCGAGTCGCGGACGCTGGTGCTCGCCACGGCGCCGCTGCCGGCCGACCGGCACGCGTACGCGCCGCTGCTGCGCGAGGATCGCGACCTGCGGCTGCCGGCGGCGCCCGTCGAGCCGTGGGAGGACGTGGCGACCGCCGCCGACATCGCCGCCGAGGGCCTGTACCGGTGGCACTACGACCCCGACCCGGGCGTGCTGCTGGAGACGGTCGGCTTCGACAGGGAGGTGAGCGGCGGCGACGGGCGGCCGGTGGACCGGCAGGCCATGCACGTCGGCTGGGTGAGCGGCATCCCGTGGGCGGCGGCGCTGCTGGAGCACGGCCTGCGCACCGGGCGGCCCGAGCACGTCGCCGCCGCGGAACGGGTCATCGGCTTCATCTGCGCGAACCTGTCGCCGTCCGGGACGTTCTGGGGCACCTGGTACCGCAAGAGCGGCTGGTCGCAGAGCTGGAGCCCGGTCAAGGGCGCCCTGCACGCGCGCACGCTCGGCGAGGCCACCCTGTTCCTGCTGCGCGCGCTGCGCCTGCGGCCGAACCCCGCCTGGGCCGCCGCCGCCCGCTCCAATCTGGACGTCATGGTCGCCCGCCAGCGCCCCGACGGCAACCTCGGCGCCCTGCACCACGCCGAGACCGGCGAGGTGCTGTCCTGGTCGGGCGCATCCGGCCTGACCTGGGTGGCCGCGCTGGCCGAGTCCGGCGAGCCCGAAGACCTGCGGGCTGCCGAGCGGGCGGGGGAGTACTACGCCAGGTTCGTCGAGGACGAGTTCATCTACGGCGCGCCCGAGGACGTGGACCTCGCGCCCACCTCCGAGGACGGGTACGCGGCGGTCATGGCGTACATGGCGCTGCACCGCCGCACCGGCGCTGCCCGCTGGCTCGACCTCGCGCGCCGGGCCGCCGACTGGATGCTCACCTTCCGCTACACCTACAACGTGCGCTTCGGCCCGCGCACCCCGCTCGGCGCGTACGGCTTCGCCACCCGGGGCGCGGACCAGGCGTCGCCGTCCAACCAGCACCTGCACGCGTACGGGCTCGTGTGCACGGCGGAGCTGGCCGAGTTGTCGCAGGCGCTGGGGGATCCGTACTACGCCGAGCGGGCGCAGGAGACGCTCGACTGCTTCCGCCAGCTCCTCCCGGCGGCCGACGGCGACGTCAACGCCTACCGTGGCATGATCACCGAACGGTACTACCAGACGGACTGCTTCCAGCCGAAGGGCATGTACCTGACGCTGTCGCACGCGTGGAGCGCGGGGGTGCTGCTGCTGGCCTGCGAGCAGGTGCTCGCCGCCAAACCGGGAGATGCCTACCGAGCACGGCCCACGTGACATTGCACCGGTTCGATCTTCCGTCGGCTCGCCGCTAGGATTGGACGCCGGTTGAACCATTGACCTCAGGTGTCCGTGCACAACCGCGCGTGCACCCTCAAATCCGGCGAGGTGCGTCGATGCCCGGTGGCCGACTGCGGCCGGTGGACCTGGCCCGCCCGCACGGCCTGTCCACCCAGGCGGTGCGCAACTACGAGCAGGCCGGCATCCTGCCCCCCGCCGCCCGCACCGAGAGCGGCTACCGCGCCTACACCCCTCGCCACGCCCAGGCGCTGCGGGCGTTCCTGGCGCTGATCCCCGCGCACGGCCACCGCACCGCCACCGCGATCATGCAGGCGATCAACCGCGGCGAGACGGACGCGGCGCTCAAGCTGATCGACGAGAGCCACGCCCAGCTCCTGGAGGACCGCCGCACCCTCCAGGCGGTGGAGGAGGCGCTGCGCGCGCTGGCGCCCGCCCGGCCCGTCGAGCCCGGCGTGACGTTCATCGGCCCGCTGGCCAGAAGGCTCGGCATCCGGCCCGCCACCCTGCGCAAGTGGGAGCGGGCGGGGCTGGTGCAGCCGCGCCGCGACCCGCGTACGGGCTACCGCGTCTACACCGGCGCCGACGTCCGCGACGCCCAGCTCGTCCACCAGCTCAGGCGCGGCGGCTACCTGCTGGAGCAGATCGCCCCGCTGCTCACCCAGGTGCGCGCGGCAGGCGGCCAGGAGCCGCTGCAGAGCGCCCTGCACGAGTGGCGGGCCCGCCTGTCGGCGCGCGGTCGGGCGATGATCAAGGGTGCGGCCGAGCTGGAGACGTACCTGAGCGAGCACGTCGAGCCCGCCTCCTGACCGGCCCCGCCGCTTGGCGGCGCTGCTTGGCGGCGCTTCTTAGCGGCGCTGCTTAGCAGGGCCGCTTGGCAGGGCCGCTTGGCAGGGCCGCTTGGCAGGGCCCGCCCCCGTATGGCGGACAGGCCGTGAAACGCAGGCAGGCCCGCCTGTGGCAGGCGGGCCTGATCGCGCGGCAGGGAGGGGTCAGCTGCCGACCGGTTCGGCGCGCAGCCGCGCCGAGTGCTTCACCAGCGTGATCAGCACCTCACGGCTGGAGTCGCGCTTGCGCGCGTCGCACATGACGATCGGGATGTCCGGCCCGAGCTGGAGCGCGAGGCGCACCTCGTCCAGCTCGAACGTCGGCGCGCCCTCGAAGCAGTTGACCGCCACCACGAACGGCGTGCCCCGCCGCTCGAAGTAGTCGACCGAGGGGAAGCAGTCGGCCAGCCGCCGGGTGTCGGCCAGGATGACCGCGCCCAGCGCCCCCTCCGCCAGCTCGTCCCACACGAACCAGAACCGCTCCTGGCCCGGCGTGCCGAACAGGTACAGGACGTAGTCGTTGTTGAGCGTGATGCGGCCGAAGTCCATCGCCACGGTGGTGGTGCGCTTGGCCTCCACCGAGGTGAGGTCGTCGACGCCGATGCTGCGGTCGGTCAGCACCTCCTCGGTACGCAGCGGCCTGGTCTCGGAGACCGCGCCCACCATCGTGGTCTTGCCCGCGCCGAAACCGCCCGCGATCAGGATCTTGATCGCCGTCGGAAGGCGCGGACGCTCAGAGCGAGCGAAGGCCATCGAGCACCGCCCTGTACATCTTTATGTCGTGCATGTCCACCTCGGATTGCGGTTCCTGGGCAGAGACGAGTTCGCGGTCGAACAGGTCACCGAGCAGTACCCGGATCGTGCCTGCCGGCAGATCCAGGTACGCGGCTATCTCGGCGACGGACTTGGGTTCGCGGCACAGCTGCAGGATGCGCAGGTGCTCGGGGTCCAGCCCGGCGTCGGGGCCCGGAGGCGGGCCGACCGCCAGGGCCATGGAGATCAGGTCGAACCTGCCGTGGGCAGGCTGCGTGCGGCCACGAGTCACCACGTACGGGCGGATGATCTCCGGATCCACCCAGTGCTCGTCCGTGGGCTCGTCGTCCGGCCCTCTCACCCGTCGCTCCTGGCGATCGCCTCGGCGTTGCGGGCGCCGGAGGTGAGGTACTGGCCGACCCTGGCGACCATCATCGCCATCTCGTACGCCACCAGGCCGATGTCGGCGTGCTGGTTGCACAGGACGGCGAGGCAGGCACGCTCGCCGGCGGTGGTCACGATGAGGAACTGGCTCTTCCACTCGACGACCGTCTGCCGGACCTTGCCGCCGGAGATGTGGTCGGACACGCCCTTGGCCAGGCTCTGAAGCCCGGATGCGACGGCGGACAGGTGCTCGCCGTCGGTCCGCTGCAACCCGGCCGAAGACGCCATGAGCAGACCGTCGGACGACAGCACGATGGCGTGCTCCGCGTCCTTGACGCGGCTGATCAGGTCGTCCATCAGCCAGTTGAGGTCGGTGCCCGACGTGGTGGGGCTCACTCCGCACCTCCCGACTGCTCATCCAGCATCTTGGCCGCGTCGGAGCGGCCGAGACGGGTGCCTGACTGCAGGGATCCCATCATCGCGCGGATCTCCTCCGGCGAGCGCTCGTCATCGTCCTCCTCGAAATCGGGCTGCGCGGGCGCTTCTTCGCGCAGCGCTGGTGCCAGGTTGGCCTGGGGCACCCGGAAGGGCAGCCCCGATGGTGTGAACTCGGTCACAGGTTTCTGCTCCGTGGCCGGCGTCTCTTTCTGTGGTTCTCGCTCGGAAGTCTCCTCCTGAGCGGGCGTGGTTTCGGTAGCCGGCCTGGTCACGGGCTCGGGCCTCGGCCGGGAGACCGGCTCGGGCCTGCTCGTCGGCTCGGGGGCCTGCCGGGTCTCCTGAGTCTCGCGTACGGGGGTCGGCGCCGCGAGCGGGGTGGCCGAGCGCGCCGAGCTGAGCGTGCGGACGTTCTCCGCCAGCGGCCTGGTCGCCGTGGCGACGCCCGCCTCCCTGCCGCCCTCCCTGCCGGGAACGCGGCGCGGCAGCCGCTCGCGCCCGTCGTCCGTGGTGTCGGGTGACGGGTCGAGCTGGACGAGCTCCTGCGGCAGCAGCACCACGACGGTCGTGCCGCCGTACGGGGACGCCTTGAGCACGACCTGGATGTCGTGCCGCTTGGCGAGCTGGCTGACCACGTAGAGGCCCAGCTGGGCGGTGCCGGAGATGCGGAACTCCGGCGGGTCGGCGATGCGCTTGTTGGCCGCCTCGAGGTCCTCGGGCTTCATGCCGAGACCGCGGTCCTCGATCTCGATCACGTAGCCGTTCGCCACGAGCTGCCCGCTGACCTGCACGTTGGTGTACGGCGGCGAGAACGACACGGCGTTCTCGATCAGCTCGGCGAGCAGGTGGATCACGTCACCGACGGCCCGGCCGGCGAGCACCACGTCGCCCATGGGCATGAGCGAGACGCGGGTGTAGTCCTCGACCTCGGCCAGGGCGCCGCGGACGACGTCCACCATGGGGACCGAGCGCCGCCACGTACGGGCGGGGGAGGAGCCGGACAGAACGATGAGGTTCTCGGCGTTGCGCCGCATCCGGATGGCCAGGTGGTCGAGCCGGAACAGCTCCTTGAGCTCCTCCGGGTCGGTCTCCCGGCGCTCCATGACGTCGAGCACGGTGAGCTGGCGGTGCACCAGGCCCTGCGTCCTGCGGGCCAGGCTGAGCAGGATGTCGCGGAAGCTGCGGCGCAGCGCGGCCTGCTCGGCGGCGACGGCGATGGCGGTGCGCTGCATCGCGTTGAACGCCTGGCCCACCTGGCCGATCTCGTCGTCACCGAAGTCGAGCGCGGGTGCCTCCTTGGCGACGTCGACCTTCTCGCCGTGACCGATGCGCTCGACGATGCTGGGCAGACGGTGGTCGGACAGCTCGTGTGCGGCGTCGCGCAGCTTCTGCAGCTGGGCGACGATGGCGCGTGCGGTGGTGATCGACAGAACGATGGACGCGATGACCGCGATCAGACCGAGACCACCGGCGAGTACCAGTCGGACGATGACGTTGACGGCGACGGGGATCGCCCGTTCGACGATGCGGTCACCCGCGGCGAGGACCATCGTGTTGAGGTCGTTGAGCGCGGTGTCGGTGGCCTGGCGCCAGGTCGAGGCGCTGAACGGCACGCCGCCGTTCTCCGGCCCCTGCTCGGCGACCAGGGTCTCCAGGTTGCGCAGCCGGTTGAACGACTGGCCGTTGATGACCTTCTCGTACTCGGACTGGTTGAAGTCGGACAGCTCGGAGCCCGCCTGGTCGGCGACGATCTTCCAGGCGCCGGTGGTCGCGACGAACTGCGCGTGCTCGGAGGCCGACAGGCGCCCGCTGACGAGCGCGCCGGACAGCAGCGCGTCCTCCTTGGTGATGATGTCGCGGGCCCGGCTCAGCGCCAGCAGGTTGCGGATGTCGCTGGCCAGCGCCTTGTCGTCGAGCGTGGCCAGGGCGCCGTACAGGTTGTAGATCGAGTCGATGATCTCGCTGTAGGCGTCGGTGGCCGACACGCGGTTGAGCCGGCCTGCGTCGATGGCCTGGCGCGTCTGCTTGATCGTGTCGAGGCGGCGGAAAACCTCGTTGAGCCGCTCCGAGCCCTCTTCGTCGGTGGCCCAGTCGACCAGCGTGCCGGAGGCGGCCTCCCTGAAGGCGGCCAGGGTGCCGTCGGAACGCTTGCGCTGGGCCTCCAGCTCCTTGCGGGAACGGGAGGTGGGGTCGCTCAGGTGAACGGCCGAGATCCGGCGCTCCTTCTGCAGCTCTACCAGCAGAGGCTCACTGGGGTCGACCACGCTGTCATTGACCTGGGTGACCCACAGGAGGTTGACGCCTTCGCGTAGAGTTACCCACGCCGCGAAGACCCACAGCGCCGCCAGGGAGAGTAGCAGAGCCGTGACTTTGGTCCGCAGTCTGGTGTTGCGGGAGCCCATTTTACCCACCCTGAGAAAGTGATACTGAGTGCTGGCCACCAGCACGTGATGCGGTGGCGACGGACGGTGTCGATCACGAAACCTTAGCGCAGGATAAAGTGCCCCTCAAGCAACACCAATCCCTTTGCGCACATATATCCGTTTTTTGACAGATTTAGTCAGAAATCGTGCAAAATGGATATCCTGCGCGGGTGCATGACGCCAGCTCCGCATACTTCGACATACGTAATGACCTAGCCGATCGCCTGCTCAAAGCCTCCCATCAGCTCGCCGGGGTCCCCGAGCAGGACCGCGCGGCCGTCCTCACCGCGGCGCTCGACGCCGTGCCCGAGGCTGACCAGTTGCTGCGCCCCCACACCACCTTGTTCGCCGACGGCGACAGCGTCTCCAGCAGGCTCGCCTTCAGCTGCCTGTCGGCCGCCGCCACGTTCCCCGCCGCGCGCCGCGACCAGATCGCCGACCTCGGCGCGCTGACCGCCGTCCTGTTCGGCATGGACGACATCGCCGACAGCATCGCCGGCGACTGGACCGACGCCGATGTGGACGCGTTCTTCGCCCGCATCCTCGGCGTGCTGTCCGGCGACGAGCCCGGCGGGCCCGAGGACTCCGGCCCCATGGGGGAGGCGCTGAGCGCGTGGCGGGCATGGTGCGAGCGCTTCAGCGCCCACCCGGGAGCGGAGGCGCACGTGCCGTCGCTGCTCGGCCAGCTCGACCTCGCCGGCCGCGCCATGGCGCTGGAGCGCCGCTGGGCCATGGGCGGCGAGCCCTGGCCCGACTACGACCGCTACCTCGCCAACGGCGGGCTGACCATCCTCTACCGCACCTGGTGGGCGGCGGCCCTGGGCGTCTGCGGCCCCGAGCCGGCCCGCACCGAGCACTGGGCCGCGGTCGAGCCGGCCACCGCGCTCGGCGCCGAGTGCATGCGCCTGGCCAACGACCTGCGCACGTTCGAGCGCGAGCGGCGCGAGGGCAAGCCGAACTCCGTGCTCATCCTCGAACGCGCGGGGACGAGCACGGAGGAGGCCGTCGAGCGGGTGCGCGCCCACATCGCCGAGCTCAACGCCGCCTTCGACGCCGAGCTGCGGCGGCTGCCCGCGGAGCTGGCCGGCGTCGTCGAAGGACAGCGCAGGAGCGTCGCCTTCAACGGCGCCTGGTACATGGCCAGGGACACGCACGCCTACACCGTGGCCGAGCTGGCCGCGGACGCCCGCTCCGAGTCGCAGTCCTGAGGACACGGGCGCCACTCACGACCTCACGGTCGCCCGCGCCGCCAGATACGACGAGGCGATGACGGCGGCGCGGGTGATGGCGAACGGCGCGTAGAGGTCCTTGTCGTGCCAGAGCGGCGGGTGCTCGCCGCCCGTCGAGCCCGCCAGGTAGGCGAGCCCCCGGCCGGCGGCCTCGATCCGCCGCGGATCGTCGCGCCCCTCGGTCAGCAGCAGCACCTGCATGGCGTACGCGGTCTCCTCGGCGGTGCCCTCCCAGCGCCCCCACGACCCGTCGGGCCGCTGGGTGGACAGCACCCACTCGGCCGCCGCCCGCACCGCCGCGGCCGCGCCGGGGCCGCCGAACTCGTCGAGCGACAGCGCGCAGCTCACCGTGGCGTAGTAGGGCGAGGCGTGCCAGCGGTCGGTCCAGCTCCCGTCGGGCTGCTGGCGCTCGCCGATCCACGCCGACAGGTCGGCGATCGTCTCGGCGTAGCGGGGAGCGGCGTCGGGGCGGCGGGCGGCGTACTGGCCGAAGGCGTCCAGCACGTGCGCGTTGACGCTCACAGAGGTGCCCTGCTCGCCGGGCCAGGTGGCGAAATGGGTGCCCGACCGGAAGCGCCACAGGCAGTCCGGCTCGTACGGCGCCCCGGCCAGCGACAGCGTGTACAGCGCCACGGAGGTGGTGTCGGCGTCGGCCGGCAGGCCGTACCCGGCGGGCGTGCCCTCGGGGCCGATGGCGGCCCTGATGTCGGCCAGCATCTCCGGCGGCACCTCGACCGGCACCCCGGCGCGTACCAGCCAGCTCAGCACCCAGCTCCGCTCGAAGACGGTGATGGGCAGGCCCACCGGCACCGGGCCGCCGTGCAGCCGGACCACCGCCTCCAGGTGCTGCCTGGCGGGCTCGCCGTCCGGGTCGCCCTCGGGGCGGCCGAGCCACGCGGCGGTGGCGGCGGGGGAGGCGCCGATCGTGCCGATCGGCGTCGGGCGGATGCCGGGCGCGCCCGCCGCCTCCGCGCCGGCGATCTCCAGCGCGTGCAGCAGCTTCTCCGGCACCTCGGCGCCCGACTTGATCCACTCGCGGACGAGCCTGAGGGTGTCGTACGTCATGCCCTCGGGCAGCGGCAGCGGCTCGTGTCCCGTGCCGAGCTCGGCGAGGTGCTGGTTGATGAGCGACACCAGCGACGGCACGATGTGCTCGATCGCCGGCATGTCGGGCAGGTCGAGCCGCTCCTTGAGCCAGCCGCCGAGCACCGACAGGCCGCGATCGGCCGTCTCGAGCAGACGGCCGCGCTCGATGCCGGGGTCGCTCCTCGTCAGCGCGGCCAGGATGCCCTCGGTCGCGCTGAGCGTCGGCACCAGGCCGTAGCCGTCCGGCGCGCCCCAGGAGCCGTCGGGCCGCTGGGTGCGGACGAGGTAGCCGATCCGCTCGCCGTGCCCGGTCAGCCAGGGGGCGAGCGAGACGAGGCGGCCGGTCTCGTACACCGAGGGCGACACCTGGCCCCAGGGCCGCAGCATGAGGCTGGAGAGCAGCTCGTTCGCGGTCGCGGTCAGGTCCGCCGGGTCGGTGGCCGTGGCGAGGGTCTTGCTCATGGTGCTCACGCCGCGCGCCGCCGCTCGTTGGGGTGCAGGCGCAGCCACAGCTTCTCCTTCGGCCGTACCGACGCGCCCGGCAGCGGGGTGAGCCGCTGCGGGTTGGTCAGCTCGGGCCGGTACCTGCTCAGCACGTTGGCGATCACCAGCGGGGCCTCGACGTAGAACAGGTGCTGGCCGAGGCACACGTGCGGGCCCGCGCCGAACGGGATGAAGGAGTGGCGGTGCTTGATCGCGGCCTTCTCGTCGACCCAGCGGTCGGGGTCGAACTCGTTCGGCCGCTCCCAGAACTCCTCGAGCCGGTGCGTCGTGTACGGGCTGACGAGGACCTGCGAGCCGGCCTTGATGTGCATGCCGCCGATCTCGATGTCGTTGACCGCCTGCCGCGGGATGATCCACGCCGACGGATAGACGCGCAGCAGCTCCTGGAGCACCATCCGCAGGTACGGCAGTCGGGAGACGTGCTCGGCCCGTACGGGACCGCCGTCCACCACGTCGTCGATCTCCTGGCGCAGCCGGGCGTTCACCTCGGGGTGGTCGTGCAGCACCGACCACAGCCAGGTGAGCGACATGGCGGTGGTCTCCGACGCGGCGCCGTAGATGCTGACGAGGTCGTCGCGCACCTGCTTGAGGTCGGCGTGGCCCTCCTTCTCCAGGCGGGCCGCCAGCAGCTTGGAGACGACCTCCTTGGCGGAGGTGTCACCCTCGCGCTTGGCCTCCTCGATGAGCGGGTAGACGATCTCGTCGATCTTCTGCGCCGAGCGCAGGAACGCGCGGTCGCCGGGCACCTTGACGGAGTACGGCACGAACGGGAACAGCAGCCGGAACCCGATCGAGGTCGCGCACGTGGCGAACTCCGGCGCCAGGCGCTCGGCGGTGTCGCGCGAGATGCGGCCGCCGAACAGCACCTTGATGACCGCCTGGTTGACGATGGTGGTCATCTGGTGCCCGCCGTCGATGAGACGCCCGGAGTCGGCGAACTTGTCCATCTCGAGCATGCACTCGGAGATGATGTCCGCCATGTCGTCGGCCAGCGAGGCGATGTAGCGCGAGGTGAACAGCGGCGCGAGGATCTTCCTGGTCGAAGCCCACGCCTCGCCCTCGCCGAGGATGCTCTGGCCGGTCACGCGGCGGAGCGGCCGCCAGAACATGCCTTCACGGACGAAATTGGTCCAGTGCGTCTTGAGTACCTGCTCCACGTGATCCGGATGGGAGACCAGGTACGGCCGGAATGGACCCAGATTGACGCGGACGATCCGGCCCGCGGCCTCTGTTCCCATGTTGGCCAGTTCCGTCACCGGGTCCTTCACCAGGCGCGGTAACGCCCGGTGGAAGGGGACGACGTGGGGAGTGGACACGGAGGTTTCCGTGGGGTGCGGCATGGCGGCGATCCCCGATCAGAGAGCGTTATGTAGCTAGAAGTCTTCTATGTGAGTAAATCTCACGCAATGAGTGATTATTGTACGAAAGTGCGTGTATGATCAAGCTTGGGCGGAAAAGAGAGTTGTTGCCCTTCTGTTGATTCGCGGAGGAATGATGGTGGTCGGTTCCATTCGTGGTACGGTTTCCGGCTCCATCTCCGCCGTCCTCGACCGGTCAGTTCTCCCGGGTGCGATCGTCGCGGAACCCGGGGGCTGCTCACCGGCGGTACTCGGGACGCGCGTCGGCCCTGCTGGCATCTGTCTCACATAACGGACATGTAATGACAGGTGGCAGAACCACAGTGGAGTATCACATGCTTCTGCATGGAGTTTCAAGATCAACCGGAGGTAGGGGCCCCCGATGAGCGTCAGCCGCCCGGACGTTCTGCCGCAGGGTGCCGACACCTTGGCACGCTACCGCCGTCTGCTCGAACCCGCCCTGCGCGAGGCCGTCGCGGTGCTGCATCCCTGGGGCGCCAAGATGGCCGCGTTCACGCTCGGCTGGTCCGACGTGGACGGCCGCCCGCTTGAAGGTGGCGTCGGCAAGGGCGTCAGGCCGGCTCTCGTCATGCTCAGCGCCGAAGCGGTCGGCGGCAGCGCCGAATCCGCGCTTCCCGGAGCCGTGGCGGTCGAGCTGGTGCACGCCTTCTCCCTGGCCCACGACGACATCATCGACCGCGACGAGCTGCGCAGGCACCGGGCCGCGCTGTGGAAGGCGTACGGCGTCGGGCCCGCGCTGCTGACCGGCGACGCGCTGCTCGCGCTGGCGGTCGGCCAGCTCGCCGGGCGCCCCGAGGCGATGCCCTACCTGTCGGCGGCCCTGATGGAGCTGGTGCAGGGGCAGACCGCCGACATGGCCTTCGAAGACCGCCCCTGGCGCGGGCCCGGCGAGGTCACCGTGGAGGAGTACGCCGCGATGGCGGCGGGCAAGACCGGCGGCCTGCTGGGCGCCGCCGCCGCGGCCGGCGTCGCGCTCGGCGGGGCACCCGAGCTGGCGGGGCGCATGTGGGAGATGGGGCGCGACCTCGGCGTCGCCTTCCAGATCGCCGACGACATCCTCGGCATCTGGGGCGATCCCCGCCTCACCGGCAAGCCCGTCCACAGCGACCTGCGGCGGGAGAAGAAGACCCTGCCCGTACTCGCCGCGCTGGCCGGCGACGGACCGGCCGCGCGCGAGCTGTCCGACCTGCTCGTGGAGGGCGTCGCGGGCGAGGAGTCGGTACGCCACGCCGCCCGCCTGGTGGAGGAGGCCGGCGGCCGCGCCGGAGCGGAAAGCCTGGCCGAGCGGTACGTGTCCTCGGCGCTCGGCGTACTCGACGAATGCCTGCCGCACGCCACCGACCTGCGCGCCCTGTGCGGCAGCCTGGTCCACCGCTCCGCCTGACCCGCCTCCCCGGAACACCGTCTCCCCGGAACACCGTCTCCCCGGAACACCGTCTCCCCGGAACACCGATCAGCCCGCCCTCGCCCCGCCGGCTGCCCTGGTCTCGCCGCCGTGCGCCCTCGGCCGCTGTGCCGGGCCGGGTCTAGGTCGAGCCGCTGCGTCGGGCCGGGCCTAGGCCGAGCCGCTGCGTCGGGCCGGGCCTAGGCCGAGCCGCTGTGCCGGGCCGGGCCTAGGCCGAGCGGCCCTCGCCTCGCCGGCTGCTTCGACCTCACACCGCCCGCCATCGCCCTCCCGTCAGGACGTATGCGGGGGCCGGCGAAGAGCGCTTGGGTCAGGGGCGGACGCGGAGGCCAGTGAAGGCACCGGTCGAGGGGAGGTCAGGCCGCCTGAGCGCCGGATCACCTGGGCCTTCGCAGGTGCGCTGGACCGCCGGGGGAGCGCTGGATTCCCCGGCTCCCGGTGCAGGGTCGCTGGATCTTCCGGGCTTGGTGGAGGGTCGCTGGGTCCCCCGAGTCCCGGTGCAGGGTCGCTGGATCGCTTGGGTCTTGGGCGCAGGTGCGCCGGATCGCCTGGGCACCGGGTACGTAGGTGCCGGTCGCGTAAGCGTCGGCGCAGGTCGCTGGGGTGGAGCGGGCGCCTGGGCCGCCTGGGTTTCCGGCGTGCATCCCGGTCTCCCTGCGTCCCTTCACAGCGGCGTCCCTTCACAGCGGCGCCGCGGCCCGCTGCCGTCACCTCTGCGGCGCGGCCGGTGCATGCACTCCCGCCGGGTGAGTGCGGGGTCCCAAAGACGGGGGTCAGCCGGGCCGGTGGAATCGGGGCTGCGGATAATGGCGGGATGAGAACAATTGGCAATTCGGACCTGTCCGTATTTCCGATTTCGCTCGGCACCAATGTCTTCGGGTGGACGGCGGACAAGGAGACCTCGTTCGCGATCCTGGACGCCTACGTCGAAGGCGGTGGCAATTTCCTGGACACCGCCGACGTGTACCCGTACTGGGCCACCCAAGAGCCCACGTCCGAGACCTTCATCGGTGAGTGGCTGGCCGCGCGCGGCAACCGCGAGTCCATCGTGCTGGCCACCAAGGTCGGCTCGCTGGAGGGACGCGCCGGGCTGAAGGCCGACAACATCAAGGCGGCCGCGGAGGACTCGCTGCGGCGGCTGCGTACGGACTACATCGACCTCTACTGGGCGCACTTCGACGACCCCGAGACGCCGCTGGCCGAGACGCTGGCCGGGTTCGACGAGCTGATCCGCGCGGGCAAGGTCCGCTACATCGGGGCGTCCAACTACACCGCGCCCCGGCTGGCCGAGGCGCTCGCGACCTCCGACAAGGAGGGCCTGGCCAGGTACGTGGCGCTGCAGCAGCCGTACAACCTGGTCGAGCGCGGCTACGAGGGCGAGCTGCGGGACGTGGTGGCGCGCGAGGGGCTGTCGAGCACCCCGTACTCCGGGCTCGCCAGCGGTTTCCTGAGCGGCAAGTACACGCCGGGCGCCACCGTGGACAGTCCCAGGGCGTCCAAGGCGAGCGAGTACCTGAACACCGAGCGCGGCCCCAAGGTGCTGGAGGCGCTGAACAAGGTTGCGCAGGAGCGCGGCGCGGTGCCCACGACGATCGCGCTGGCCTGGCTGGCCGCCCAGCCGACCGTGGCCGCGCCCATCGCGAGCGCCCGCAACGTCGAGCAGCTCGGGCCCCTGCTCGCGGCGGCCGACACGACGCTGACCGCCGAGGAGCTCGCCCTGCTGGACGAGGCCTCGCGCCCCTGACCCGCACGACGGCCCCCGGTCGCGGTCGCCCCGGACGGGGCGGACCACGTTCCGTCGCGGTTCGAGTCCGGTTCGAGCCCGGGCTATGGGGCGCGTCGCGGTTCGAGTCCGGTTCGAGCCCGGGCTATGGGGCGCGTCGCGGTTCGAGTCCGGTTCGAGTTCGAGCTATGGCGCGCGTCGCGGTTCGAGTCCGGTTCGAATCCGGGCTATGGCGCGCGTCGCGGCCGAGAAGCTCGCGCGGCCGGGCCGCGGTCGCTCCGGCCGGGCTGCGGCCGGAGCGGGCAAGCCGGGTCCGGGCTGAGATCAGACCCGCGGGTCAGACGGGGGCAGGCGGGGGTCAGACGGGGTCAGGACAGGCCGTGCTGCTTGCACCACTCCTCGGCGCTGCCGGCCGCCTCTTCGATGACCTGCTTCCAGTGGGGGTCGGCGGTGATCGCCTCGCTGACGGAGGAGTGGGAGGCGAAGACGGCGGTGAGCCCGGTGATGCGGAAGATCTTGGAGATCCGTTCGGTGGTCATCACCAGGGCCAGCGAGCCCTCCTGGGTGCGCAGCCGCTTGAGCCCGCCGACCAGGACGCCGAGACCGGTCGAGTCGAGGAACTCGACCGAGCTCAGGTCGGCGATGAGGTGGACGACGCCCTGGCCCGCAAGGCCGATCACCTGCTCGCGCAGCTTCGGAGCGGTGAACACGTCGACCTCGCCGGCGATCTTGAGTACGGCGCAGTCGCCGACCGGTCCGACCACCTCGATGCTGATGTCTTGCATGTCGCGCCTCACCATCGGCCGTATCCGCGGCCTGTCATCGGCAACATTGACGGGGAAATCTGTACATTGACGGTACTGCCACGATCGCCTGTCGTCAACGCTTGACTTTCGGTGTCATCGTGCACAATGACACTCCGAAGGGGTGATCGCATTGCGGGTCGAAGAGGCCATCGGCCGACAGATCGCACGCCTGCGGGCGGAGCGCGGGATGTCACTGACCGAGCTGGGCGAGGCGCTCGGCCGCTACCTCGACAGGCCCTGGAGCCGCCAGGCCGTCCACCAGGCCGAGCGCGGCCAGCGCGCCTTCACCGCAGCCGAGCTGACCGCGCTCGCGCTCGCCCTCGACACCTCGGTCCCGGTGCTGTTCCGCGCCGAGAACGACCGCATCGAGCTGCCCGGCGGTGCCGTCTCGCCCGAGGACTACCGGGGCATTCTGCTGAGCAGGGAGCCCGACATGCCGCTCGACGGCGTCGAAGAGCTGATCATCGCCCTGCACGACATCGGCGAGGTGCTCTCGCGCCCGGCGCTCGCCCGGCTGGCCCGCATCGGCCGCGTGGCCGACCAGGTCGCCGGCCCCGACCCCCAGCCCTGAGCCGGCTCTGGCCTCGAGCCGGTCCGGCCGCCGGGCCTTGAGCCGGCTTCGGCCGCCGGGCCGTGCAGCGGCCCAGGCGTGAGACGTCAGTGCCCGACTGCGGTCGCGTTGACGCCGACTCATCGGGCCGGGCGGCGCGCATGCGGCGGTCACCTGCGCCGCGCCGCCCGCCGCCGTCACTTTCCGCCGCCTTCGGGCCCGGCGCTCTCAAGAAACGTGGCCCGCACCGGATCGGGCAGGTTCGGGCCGGCCGCGTCGTCGTGGCGCAGGCTCTCGCGTACGGTCACCATCAGCCCGTACACGGTGTTGCTCACCCACCGGACGGGCAGGTCGGCGCGGAGCACTCCGGCGCGCCGGGCCGCGGCGTGGAACTCCGGCTCGCGCCACCAGCTCGTCCGCGCGGCGGCGCAGCTCCGGTTCGATCATGAACGTGTGCCCGGTCGGGCCGAAGCCGTGCTCGTCGGCGATCTCGATCATGCCGAGGATCAGCGCGTGCAGCGCCCGGGCGAGCGCTCCGGGGTCCCGCGAGGCGGTCGCGGCGGCCGGCCCGCACCGTTCGTGCAGAAGTTTTCACTGGTCGCGGGCGCGGCGCGCGAGCGCGAGCACTGCACGACGATCTCACGAGGGGCGTCCCGGGTGACGCGTGTGACACCGCTCTCGCGTCTACGGCATGGCGCGTCACTCGCGCCCCGCATTAATGTGCTGAGCTGTGGTGATCGGTGACGTCCGCACACGCATCCTGGACGCGGCGGAGGAGCTGTTCGCGGGCCGCGGGTACGAGGCCACCACGACCGCGGTCATAGCGAAATTCGCGAAAGTGCCCAAGCGGCTCATTGCTCAGTACTTTCCCCAGAAGATCGACATGCTGGTCGCTCTCGTGAACGAACGCGCCGTCATCGAGGAGGGCCGCGAGGTCGAGGCCGTGCCCGGCGACCTGGCCGGCACGCTCGCCCGGCTCGCCCGCGCCCTGCCGCTGCGCGCCTCGCCGTCGATGCGGCGCATCCTGTTCCGCGAGGCCGACACCCACGGCTCGGTCAAGGAGCGGCTCACCCGGCTCAACGGCGAGCTCGTCAGGCGGGCCAGGTTCGCGCTCGAGCTGGCCATGCCCGGCGCGCGCGGCGACGCGGCCAGGCTGGAGGTGGCGGCGGCCATGTTCGCCGCCGCCCTGCTGTACCAGGAGAACCTGTGCCAGCTAACCGGCCACCAGATCGACCCCGACGCCGTCGCGGAACTCATCGCCCACTCGATCGTCTGACAGCTCGTCGAGCGCCGCGCGCAGGTGGGCGAGCAGGCTCCACACGTCGTCCACGCGCTCGGGACAGGCCACGATGCCGAAGTCGAGCATGCCGTCGTACGAGAAGCAGGTGATGGTGAGTCCGCCGCTGGCGTCGGTCAGCACCGACAGCGGGTAGTACGACAGCACCCGCCCGCCGCACAGGTAGAGCGGGAACTGCGGGCCCGGCACGTTGCTGACGATCAGGTTGACCGGCGGGAAGGCCATGCCGGCCAGGCGGAACACCGCCGGCGTGGCCAGGCTCGTCACCGGGGCGGGCAGCAGCGAGCACAGCTCGCTCGGCCACGCCGACGGCGCCAGCGCGAACCTGCGCTTGGCCCGGCTCATCGCCGCGCCCATGACGTGCAGCCGCTCCAGCGGGTCCCGGACGTTCGTCGGCATGGGCGCGACCATGGCCGAGATCCGGTTGCCGATCAGCTCCTCGGCCCCCGCGCGGCGCACCGCCACGGGCACGGCCACGATCAGCGGCGCGGCGGGCAGCGCGTCCCGCTCCTCGAGCCAGGCGCGCAGCGCGGACGCGCACAGCGCCATCACCACGTCGTTGACGCTCATGCCGTGCGCCTTGGCGACCTGCTTGATGTCCTTGAGCGGCAGCGAGCCGAACGACAGGTGGCGGCGCGCGCTGATCGGGCCGCTGAACGGCGTGCGCGGCGCCGAAAGGCCCGGCAGCTCGGGACGCTGCTGCCGGTCGCCGCTCACCGCCCTGGCCGCCCTGGCGATCAGCTTCGCGCCCGGGAGCGCGCCGGCCAGCGGGATGACGTCCAGATCCGCCGCCGCCCTGATCACCGAACGCGCGGCGCGCAGCGGCTGGGCGGCGCCGTGCACCGCCGCCCCCACCAGCATCCCCGCGCGCCCCGCCCGCTGGGGCGCCGGTGGAGCGGCCGGCCGCGCCTCCGCCGGGGTCAGGCGGCCGTCCGGGCTCAGATCGAGCAGCGCCGCCAGGGTCTCCGCGCCGGAGACCCCGTCGATGGCCGCGTGATGCACCTTCGTGTAGACGGCGACCCGGCCACCGCGCAGGCCCTTGATCAGGTGCATCTCCCACAGCGGGCGCGTCCTGTCGAGCCTGCGGGCGTGGATCTCCGCGACCGCCGCCGCGAGCTGCCGGTCGTCGCCCGGCGCCGGCAGGGTCAGCTCGAAGAGGTGGCGGTCGACGTCGATGCCGGGATCGGCGACCCAGTACGGATGATCGAGCCCCAGCGGCACCTCCGCCAGGCGCATGCTGAGCGCGGGGGACAGGTGCAGGCGGGCGCGCAGCAGCTCCGCCAGCGCGTCCCTGCTGACCATGCCGTCCGCAGGGTCGAGCACCGCCAGTCCGGCCACGTGCGCGGCGGTGGTCGCCGACTCCAGGTGGAGGAATTGGGCGTCGAGTGCGGTCAGCTGACGCATCGGATCTCCTTTTCCCGGTGATGCGGGCAGCATCACATGACGGGATTTCCGGAAGGTTTCCCGGGGAGTCCGTCAGATGAATTCAGCCGCTATTTCCGATGAAAGATTGTTCAAAGCGGTGACGGATGACTTATTCGTCAGCCGAAGACGACGTGCACGGGGTGCCGCACGACGGCGTCGAAGTGGTATCCCATCGGGTGTTTCGGCCGCGTGAGCGGCTGCGTGGCGCCGGTCTCGTCGGTCGCGCGGGCCATCAGCAGCCTCGTACCGGTGTGCCGCGGCGTCCACTCCACGTGCCACGGCAGCCAGGCTTTCGCCAGGTGGTGGCCGTGGTGCTCGGCCTGGCGCCAGGTGAGCCCGCCGTCGTCGCTCACCTCCACCTTGACGATCCTGCCCCGACCCGACCACGACCGCCCGCGCAGGATGCGCACCTCCGACAGCGGCACCCGCGCATTCCACGGCAGTTCGAACGCGCTCTTGATCGGCTGCGTGGTGACGTCCGCGTAAAAGACGGTGTTCCACGGAGTGAAGATCTTCTCAGTGGCGACTTCGAGCTCTCCGAGCCATTTGATGGACGCGATTCCCACCCACCCCGGCACCACCAGCCGCGCCGGAAATCCATGGTCGGGAGGAAGCGGCACACCGTTCATTTCGTAGGCCACGAGCACGTCGTCCATCGCCTTGGCGATCGGCAGCGGGCGGCGCACGTGGCCGTACTCCTCGAACGGCTCGTCCAGCCCCGTCGCCAGCACGTCCACCGCCTCCGGCCGTACGCCCGCCTCCTTCAGCAGGTGCTTCAGCGGCACTCCGCGCCAGCGCGCCACCCCGATCCCGCCCAGACCCCACTGCGTGCCGGGGGCGCCGTCGTGCTGCTGCGTCCGGTAGAAGCGCCGCCCGTTGCCGGCGCACTCCAGCGCCACGTCGTACGTGCGGGACGGCATCGCGCGCAGCTCGTCGTAGGTGAACGCATGCGGGCGCCGTACGCCGGGGCCGTGGACGCGCAGCTGCCAGGTGGTGACGTCGATGAGGGGCGTCGAGGTGTGGTTCCTGACGAAGAACCGGTCGTTCGGCGTGTGGTAGCCCAGGCCCGCCATGGATTCCCACCTCATCTCGGCGCTGTTGCCGTGGACCCGGAACAGGTGGTCGGGCAGCGGCTTGACGATCGACGCCGTGGCTTGCCTCATGGAGCATCACCTCGTTGTGACTATTTCCTACCTGGAAACCATTCAATCTCCTGTGGCTGGCTCCGCGCGCCTTTCCTTGCCGAAATCTGCCCAGCCTGTAGTGGAACGTTCCCCGCCCCTCACCTACCCGCCCCCACCTACCCTCCACTCACCCCACCCCAACGACCCTCGCCGGTCGCCTCGTCCACACAACCCGCGCTCCTCGCCCGGCCTGGCGCCGGCGCCGAAGAGCACGCGAGGGCACACCGAGACGCAGGGTGCCGTGCGGCTCAGGCCGAGGTGCACGGCGCGGTGTGGGGCGGGGTGAGGCGCGCGCTGCTGCGTGGGGGCAGAGTGGGGGGCGGCGTGGGGGCAGCTGGGGGCAGCTGAGGGCAGCTGAGGGCAGGGCGGGGGCAGGGTGGGGCGCGCGGTGCGGTCCGCACAATTGCGCCACTCTCATCCGCCACCGGGCAACGCGACTCCGGCGAGTGGCGTCGCCCGGCCGTGGGCGGGTCAGGTGGTGATGTGCGTCGGAGCCATCCACCCGAGCGCGTCGTCCGGTCGCTCGGCCTGCGCCGGCGAGGGTTGCCATGTTCGCGTTCTGGCTGCACCGTGGTCGTGGTCTTGTCGGTGGTGGGAAGGTGACGAGCGGTCGTGACCGGTGAGTGGTGGTGGGATCTGCTGATCGGGGTCGCGGTCGCGGTCGTGGTCTGCTGGGTGGCGCTGGTGGTCGTGCTCGCCGCCGTCCGGCCGCGTGGCGGCCTGCTGCGGGAGTCGCTGCGGTTGCTGCCCGACATGATGCGGCTCGTTCGCCGCCTCGCCGCCGACCGGGACCTGCCCCGTGGCGTACGGGTGCGGATCTGGCTGCTGGTCGCGTACCTGGCGGTGCCGATCGACCTGATCCCGGACTTCGTCCCCGTCCTCGGGTACGCCGACGACGCCATCATCGTGGCGGCCGTCCTGCGCTCGGTGGTGCGGCGGGCCGGCCCCGACGCGGTACGCCGCCACTGGCCCGGCACCCCGGACGGCTTCACCGCCCTCGCCCGCCTCACCGGCCTGCGCACTCCCGACGCACCTGAGTCTTCACGCTGAGCGTCCGCCGCTGGGTCCGGTTCGGTGGCTGCTGCTCCGCCCGTCTTGGCGGGCTGCGGGCTCCCGACGCACTTGAGTCTTCACGCTGAGCGTCCGCCGCCCCGCCCGCCTCAGCGGCCGCTGCCCTGCGTGGCTCAGCGGCCCGCCATCTGGCGTGGCTTGGTGTTGTCGCCCGGCGCTGCGCAGTGGTCGTTGCCCGGTGGGGATGAGCGGTGGTCGGCAGTGGGCGTCGCCTTCCGCCGGTCGGCGGTGGCCGTCCGGGGTGTGTCGGCTGGGTGCCGGGCCCTGCCGACGAGCGGGGCGGGCGACCGCGGTCGAGAGCCCGGGACGCCTACCTGCCCAGGAAGGCCTGAAGGCGGTCGAGGGGCCAGGTGTTGATGACGTCGTCGGTCGTCAGCCAGGCCCGCTGCGCGATGCCCACGCCGAAGCGCTGATGTGCGAGGTGCGGGATCGCGTGGGAGTCGCTGTCGATCGAGAACTTCACCCCGTGGTGCCGGGCCAGCCGCACGAGGTCGGACGGCAGGTCGGAGCGGTCGGGGTAGGAGTCGATCTCCATGGCGGTGCCGGTGCGGGCGGCGGCGCGGAACACGGCGTCCCAGTCGGCGTCGACCGGCGGCCGCTTGCCGATCTTGCGGGTGGTGGGATGGCCGATGATGTCGACGTACGGGTTTTCGCAGGCCGCGATGAAGCGGCGGGTCATCTCGTCGCGCGACATCGTGAAGTGGGAGTGGACCGAGGCCACGCACACGTCGAACTCCCGCAGGATCTCCTCGGGCCAGTCGACCGAGCCGTCGGGCGCAATGTTGAGCTCGGTGCCGTGCAGCAGCCGCATCTGCGGATATTTCGCCTGCAGCTCGGCCACCCGCCCGCGCTGCTCCAGCGCCTTGTCCAGGGTCATGCGCTGCATCGCCAGGTCGGGGGCGTGGTCGGTGACCGCATAGTAGGAGTAGCCGCGGGCAGCGGCGGCGGCCACCATGTCGTCGAGCGTCGCGATGCCGTCGGTGAGATCGGTGTGGGTGTGCAGGTCGCCCTTGAGGTCGCTCAGCTCCACCAGGTCCGGCAGCTCGCCGGCCAGCGCCGCCTTGACCTCGCCGCCGTCCTCGCGCAGCGGCGGCGGTACGTACTGCATGCCCAGCGCGTGGTAGATGTCCTCCTCGGACTCGGCGGCGATCACCCGGTCGCCCTCGAACAGCCCGTACTCGGACAGCTTCCAGCCCTTCTTGACCGCCAGCTCCCTGACGGCGACGTTGTGCTCCTTGGAGCCGGTGAAGTACTGCATGGCCGCGCCCCACGACCCGGCGGGCACCACCCGCAGATCGACCTGGATGCCGGAGGTGGTGCGTACGGACGTCTTCTTGCCGCCCGCGGCGATGACCTCGGCGACGTAGGGCTGGGCGCGGAAGTCGCTCATGATGGACTCGGGCGCCACGGCGAGGATGTCGATGTCGCCGATGGTGTCCTTCATGCGCCGCAGCGACCCCGCGTACGCGATGCGCTCGGCCTTCAGCGACTCCATCACCTGCTCGGCCAGCGCCATCGCGATGCCGATGTGGACCCGGCGGCCCGACTGCTCGAGCTGCTGGACGCCCTTGAGGAGGTTGGCCAGGGTCTTGGGGCCGAGGCCCTTGACGCCGTCGAGCCGGCCCGAGGTGATGGCCTCGCGCAGCGCCTCGGTGGAGTCGATGCCGAAGTCCTCGTAGAGCATGATGGCGGTCTTGGGGCCGAGCGAGGGGACCCTGGTCAGCCGCCGCACGCCCTCGGGGACGCGCCCGCGCAGGTCGTCGAGCTGGCGGAAGCTCCCGCGCTGCAGGAACTCCTCCATCTTCTTCGCGATGGCCTCGCCGACCCCGGGGACCGAGCGCACGTCGACGACCGAGATGTCCTCGGGGAACCCCGCGATGGCCTTCGCCGCCTTCTGGTAGCTGCGCACCCTGAACGCGTCGCCGCCGGTGAGCGCGAACAGCTCGGCGTATTCCTGCAGCGCCGCCGCAGCCTCCTCGTTTGCCCGCATGCCCCCACCTTAGGACCTCGCTCCGACAATTCCGCGCAGCCCGGATGCCGGCGAAATCGTCAGCACCCTGGTGGGTCGGCGCCCTGTCACGTGCCTGCTCTCCGCCTCCGACCCGTGATCGGGAGAGAGGATCGTCAGCGATCGTTCGGCGGGATCTCCAGTAACCCGAGGGCAGCCGAAGGCGGAAGGGATGCGGCTCACCGGCGAGGCGCTCGCCACGATCGGCCTCGCCGGTGTGCACGACGCGCACCCCTGGCGGCTCTCCGGTGGCTAGAGCCGGAACTCGCGCGGCCGGTACGGCTCCTCCAGGAACCGCACCTCGTCGTCCGACAGCGTCACCGACGTGGCGGCGAGCGCGTCGTCCACGTGCTTGTCCTTCGTGGCGCCCACGATCGGTGCGGTGATCTCGGGGCGGCGCAGCACCCACGCCAGCGCGAGCTGCGCGGCGGGCAGGCCGCGGTCGGCCGCGAGCTGCGCGACCCGGTCGAGGATGAGCTTGTCGTTCTCGGGGTCGTACAGGTACGCGATGCGCGGGTCGGATCCCGCCCGCGCGGTCGAGCCGGACGAGCCGGCCCTGGCCAGCACGCCGCGCGCCAGCGGGCTCCACGGGATCACGCCCACGCCCTGGTCGGCGCAGAGCGGCAGCATCTCGCGCTCCTCCTCGCGGTAGAGGAGGTTGTAGTGGTTCTGCATCGAGACGAACTTCGTCCAGCCGTGCACCTCGGCCACGTGCTGGGCCTTGGCGAACTGCCAGGCGTACATGCTGGAAGCGCCGATGTAGCGGGCCTTGCCGGCCCTGACCACGTCGTTCAGCGCCTCCATCGTCTCCTCGATCGGCGTCTCGGAGTCCCAGCGGTGGATCTGGTACAGGTCCACGTAGTCCGTGCCGAGGCGGCGCAGTGAGGCGTCGATGCTGTCGAGGATGTGCTTGCGCGACAGACCGCGGTCGTTGGGGCCCTCACCCATCGGCAGGCACACCTTGGTCGCCAGCACGTAGTCCTCCCGCCTGGGGAAGATCGCGCGCAGCGCCTTGCCCGTCACGACCTCGCTCTCGCCGGTGCTGTAGACGTCGGCGGTGTCGAAGAACGTGACGCCTCCGTCCGCGGCCCTGCGGATGAGCGGCTCGGCCTGGTCGTACGGCAGCGACCACTTCAGCTTGGCGGGGTCGCCGTAGCTCATCATGCCGAGGCACACCCGGGAGACCTTCAGACCCGTATTACCAAGACGCACATAGTCCATGAACTTCACCCTATGTCCCGCGGGCCCGCTCTCCTGGGGGGAGGGGTGGCCGGGCGACCGGACCGGTCGGGCCGCTCCTTCTGGGGCCGGGCGGTCAGGGTGCGGAGCGGGGGGTGATCATGGTGACGCCCGGCACCGAGCCCATCGACGCCAGCGCCTTGCCCGCGTCGGCGAGCCCGATCGTGCGGGTGACGAGCTGGTCGGGGTGCAGGATCCCGGCCCTGATCATCTCCAGCATCGGCGGGTACGCGTGCGCCGCCATGCCGTGGCTGCCGAGCAGCCGCAGCTCGTGGGCGATCACACGGGCCATCGGCACCGGAACCGGCCCGCCGGGCAGCAGGCCGACCTGGACGTGGCGTCCCCTGCGGCGCAGGCTCTCGACCGAGGCCGCGCACGTCTGCGGGCTGCCCAGCGCGTCGAGTGAGACGTGCGCCCCGCCCCTCGTCAGCTCCCTGACCTGGGCGGCCGCGTCGCCGGCCGAGCCGTTGACGAAGTGGGTGGCGCCGGCCAGCTCGGCCAGGTGCAGCGCGTCGGTGCTGATGTCCACCGCGACGACCCGAGCCCCGGCCGCCGTGGCGATCATGATGGCGGACAGGCCGACGCCGCCGCAGCCGTGCACGGCCACCCACTCGCCCGGCCGCACCTCGCCGACCTGGACCACGGCGCGGAACGCGGTGGCGAACCTGCAGCCGAGCCCGGCCGCCGTGGCGAAGGCCATGTCCTCGGGAACGGCGATGAGGTTGACGTCGGCGTGGTCTATGGCGACGTACTCGGCGAAGGAGCCCCAGTGCGTGAAGCCGGGCTGCGTCTGCCGCTCGCAGACCTGCTGGTCGCCGGTCGCGCAGGAGGGGCAGGAGCCGCAGGCGCAGACGAACGGCACCGTGACCCGCGCCCCCGGCCGCCAGCCCCGCACGTCGGAGCCGACCGCCTCGACCACGCCCGCCAGCTCGTGGCCCGGCACGTGGGGCAGGACCTTGATGTCGGGGTCGTGTCCCTGCCAGCCGTGCCAGTCGGACCGGCACAACCCCGTCGCCTCGACTCTGATCACCGCGCCGTGCGGGGCGGGGGAGGGATCGGGCAGCTCGCGAACGTCGAGCTCACCACCGAAGATGTCAAAGGCAACCGCGCGCATCCCCCGAGCTTAGAGCGCGTCGCCGCAGGTCGCGCAATCCCCCGGGAGGCATGTGAGCTGAACCTCCGCGGATGACGTGTTAATGACGGTCTCCTGGACAGAAGGGGGTGATGGGCAAGGATCTCGAAAAGGAGCGATTCACCGAGGCGGAGTTCACCCGCTTCGGCGAACGCGTGCAGCAGCAGCTCGGCGTCCTGCGCGAGCTGCTCACCACCCCCGGCTTCGGCGAGGGTCCCGTGACGATCGGGGCCGAGCTGGAGCTCTTCCTCATCGACGGCGAAGGCCGGCCGCTGCAGCGCAACGACCAGGTGCGCGACGTCCTCGGCGACCCCCGCGTGGTGCTCGAGCTGGGCCGCTACAACATAGAGGTCAACCTCACCCCCATCCCGCTGGCGGGGCGGCCGTTCGAAACCCTGGGCGCGGAGGTCCAGGAGACCATCACCAAGGTCGACGGCGCGGTGGCGGGCGGTGGCGCGCTGCCCATCGGCATCCTGCCGACGCTCGACGCCGGGCACTTCACGCTGGGCGCGATGAGCGACCAGAACCGCTACCGCGCCATGAGCAGGGGCCTGCGGCGGCTGCGGCTCGAACCGTTCCTGGTGAAGATCGACGACCTGGAGCTCTCCGTCGAGGACGTCATCCTGGAGAGCGCCAACACCTCATGGCAGGTGCACATCCGCACTCCGCCGGAGAGGTTCGCCCGGCTGTTCAACGCCGCGCAGCTCGCGATCGGCCCGGTGCTGGCCGCGTGCGGCAACTCGCCGTTCTTCCTGGGGCGCGAGCTGTGGGAGGAGACGCGGATCGCGCTCATGGAGGAGGCGGCCGACGACCGCGACGTGCAGCGGCCCGAGCGCAGGGACGGCAGGGTGACGTTCGGCTCCGACTGGGTGCGCGAGGGCGCGCACGAGCTGTTCGAGCGGTACGTACGGGACTACGACCCCATCGTGCCCGACATCACCGAGGGCGCACCCGAGCGCGAGGTGCCGGAGCTGCGGCTGCACCAGGGCACGATCTGGCAGTGGAACCGCCCCGTCTACGACCCCGCCGACGGCGGTCACCTGCGGATCGAGCTGCGCGCACTGCCCGCGGGGCCGTCCTGCGCGGACATGGCCGCCAACACGGCGTTCCTGCTGGGGCTGACGCTGTCGCAGGCCGAGCGGGACCTGACCGGCTACCGCTTCGCGCAGGCGTACCAGAACTTCTACCGGGCGGCCATGGACGGCCTGGACGCCAAGCTGTCGTGGCCCGGCAGGGACGGCGAGTTCGAGGCCGCCGAGCTGGTGCTCTCGCTGCTGCCCGAGGCGCGAGACGGCCTGCTCAAGGCCGGCGTGACGCCCTCGGACGCGGACCGTGCGCTGGACGTCGTCGCGCAGCGGACCAGGCTGCGGCGCACCGGTTCGGTGTGGCAGCGCGAGGCGCTGGCGCGCTTCGGCGGCGACCGCGGGCGCATGGTGCGGCGCTACCGTGAACTCGCTCTTTCCGGGCTGCCTGTGCATCTGTGGGAGTAAGCGCAAACCATATTTCTCGCCCGTCCGTCAGAATGGTCAAGAGACGGAAAAGGTGAGGGCAATATGGCGGCAACGGGGATGGTATCCACTGATACGGCGCGTTTTGCGCTGAATCGGGCGACGGGCGATCTGGCGGAGGGAGCCGACAAACTCGCCGGGGAAGTCGGCGGCACCGCCGTCGAGGCGGTGCTCGCCAACGCCAACAGGAAGGGCACGAACAAGGGCGCGGCCGCCGCGATGGGTTCGATGAACCCGAGGCCGCCCATCTGGTACGCCTTCGACAGCGGTGACCAGAACACCCCCGACTGGTACCCGCAGGGCCTGACCGGCAGCGACGACTCCGGCGGCATCGGCGTCCCGGCGCTCATGGTCAGCTGGTATTTCAAGCCGACGGCGGGCGAGCGCGGCATCAGGGTGTCGTTCTTCAGCCCCCAGACGCTGAAGTACCAGCACGCGCTGCTCGTGCTGGCCAAGCCCGACGGCTCGTACGGCCCGATCAACATCCACGCCGGCGGCATCGCCTGCCACGGAGACCTGCTCTACGTCGCCGACACCGTGCGCGGCCTGCGCGTCTTCGACCTCAAGAACATCCTCGACCTGCGCACCGCGCAAAAGGACCTCGGCGACGCCGACCGGATCGGCCGGCACGGCGGCAAGCTGCACGCCTTCGGCTACCGCTACATCATCCCCCAGACCGACTTCTGGCGGGTCGCCCAGGAAGGGCCGCGCTTCTCGTACGTCGCCATCGACCGCAGCGGCGGCACGCCCAGGCTCATCACCGGCGAGTACCGCGAGGGCGACGGCCAGGGGTGGGTGGCGCGCTGGCCGCTCGACATGGAGGGCGGGGCGCCGGAGGACGCCTACATCACCGGGCAGGAGAAGATCCAGGGCGCGGTGTCGTACCGCGGGAAGTGGTACCTCAGCCAGGCCGCCAACGCCACCACCAACGGCAAGCTGCGCGTCTACGACGGCGACAAGCTCACCACGCGGCCGTTCCCCATCGGGCCCGAGGACCTGACCGTGCAGGACGGCAGGCTGTGGAGCGTCACCGAGTTCCGCAACAAGCGCACGATCTTCGCCGTGCCCCTCTGACCTGCCGTCAACCGCGCAGGTGTTCCTGCAGCACCTCGCGGTAGCGACGGTCGAAGTCGTCATAGCGCTTCCGCAGCCGGGCCCCCGGCCAGCCGTCCGGCAGCAGCTCATCGGGCAGCAGCGGGTCGGCGAGCAGGTGGCGCAGCACCGCGGCCGAGACGAGGAAGCCCTCGGCCAGCCCGCCCGTCTCGCGCGCCCCGCCGAGGCCGGTCTCCAGCACGCGCTCAAGCGCGCGTTCGAGCCGCACCGCCTCGGCGGCCCAGCCGTCCAGGTCCCACAGCAGAGGAGCGGGGTCGCCGTGCGGGCGGCCGTCGATGAGCGTGCACTGCGAGGTGACGATCTCCGGCCAGACCCGCACCAGGTTCGCCGGGCGCATCCAGGTGCCCTCGCGCAGCTCCGCCAGGCGCAGCGCGGTCATCGTGTGCCGGAACGCGGCCCGGTCCGCGGGCGCGCGCCGCTCGGCGGTCACCACGACCACCTCCCACGTGCCGTCCCACGGCTTGACGTGCGGGTCGCGGCTCTCGTCCTGTCTGGCCTGGCGCTCGACCAGGCGCTGCGACAGCGCGTACATGCCGCCCGACTGCACCAGATCGCCTGCCGCGACCATACGCGACAGCGCCACCCGCATCGTGCCCTCGGCGATGCCGAACAGCGCCCCGATGCGCACCAGATCACGGGCCGGCAGGCGGGGCGGGTGGCTGCCCAGCAGCGCGCTCAGCACCGCGGAACGGGCGCTCAGCGTTCGATTACGCTCTTCCATCGCGTGTCGAGTATATGTAACATCCGCGGATATGAGCCGGTATCTCGTCGAGCCGTACGACCGCAGCGACCGCTACGCCACCGAGCGCTACCAGGGCGCGCAAGGCCGCAACTGGTGGCGCTGCGACCCCACGCTCCGCCTGCTCATGCGCCGCCTGCTCGGCGACGGCCTCGCCTGGGCCGAGCCGCACCTCGACCGGCTCGGCGAGCTGATGGGCGGCCTCATCGCGCGCTGCGCCGAGGAGACCGACCGCAACCCGCCCCGGCTGGAGAAGTACGACAAGTGGGGCAGGGACGTCAGCGAGGTCGTCATGCCGCCCTCCTTCCACGCCGCCCGCGACGCGCTCATGGCCGACAACTTCACCTCACCGGCCTTCGCCGAACAGGCCCGCGCGAACGGGGCCGATCCGGCCGCGCTGGCCGCCGCCTGGATGTACCTGCTCGATCAGGCCGACATCGGCATGGGCTGCGCGCTCGGCACCGGCGGCGACATGGTGGTCTCGCTCGCCGAGAAGCACGCGCCTCCGGACGTACGCGATCGGGTCAGGGAGATCTTCGCCAACGGCTACTACTCCGGTGAGGCCGCTCAGATGTTCACCGAGCGGACCGGCGGCTCCGACCTCGCCGCGCTGGAGACCACCGCCACGCCCGCCGGCGACGCGTGGCTGCTGGACGGGCTCAAGTGGTTCGCCTCCAACGCGGGCGGCTCGGCTTTCGTCGTGCTCGCCCGGCTGCCCGAAGGGGCGGTCGCACCGTTCCTCGTGCTGTGGGAGCGGCGCGACGGCAGCCGCAACGGCGTGCGCATCCGGCGGCTCAAGGACAAGCTCGGCACCCGGTCGGTCGCCTCCGCCGAGGTCGAGTTCACCCGCGCCGAGGCCTTCCTGCTCGCCGACCCCGCGGGCGGCGGCTCCGGGCTCGGCACCATGATGAAGCTCACCAACACCTCCCGGCTCGGCGTCGCCATGATGGGCGTCGGCGTGGCCAGGCGCGCGCTCGTCGAATCCGTCTGCTACGCCTCCGCCCGCGAGGCGTTCGGCAGACCCCTCATCGAACAGCCGCTGATGCGCCGCAAGCTCGGCGAGCTGATCGTCGAGGTCGAGGCCGCCCAGGCCCTGGTCTTCGACGGGCACGTGGGGCCCCGGCTGCGCCTCGCCCCCGCCCTCATCAAGCTGCGCGCCTCCCGGCTCGGCGTCACCGCCGCCAGCGACGCGATCGAGGTGCACGGCGGCAACGGCTACATCGAACAGTGGCCCGTCGCCAGGCTCCTGCGCGACGCCCAGGTCAACCCCATCTGGGAGGGCGGCGACAACATCCTCTGCCTCGACGTACGGCGCGCCATGGAGAAGGAGCAGGCCCACCTGCCCTTCCTCGCCCACCTGCGCACGCTCGCCACCTCGGACCTCGTCCGGGGCCGTATCGAGGACCTCGCCAAGGCCATCGAGGTCTGGTCGGGGCTCGACCGCGCCACCGCCGAGGCCCGCCTCTACCCGCTGGCGCAGTTCATGGCCGACGTGTACGCCGCCGCGCTGCTGGAGGACCAGGCGACGTGGGGCATCGACGACGACCGCAAGGCCCTCGTCGCCCGCCTCTACGCCGAGGCCCACCTCACCGACCCCGGCCCGCTCCGCGGCCTCGACCGCCCCGCCGCCGACCCCTTCGACACCCTCCTAACCGGCTCGGTCACCCTCTGATGCCGCCGCTCCGCCGTCGTCATCGAACAGCGCTTCGACGGTGGGAGTGGTGTAGGAGCGGGCCGGCCAGGCTTCGAGCTTGGTCAGGTCGGTGCAGGAGGAGATGCGGGCGCGGGCATCCTCTGTGACCTCCAGTCCACGGAAGGCCAGAGTGGTGAGGATGCCTTTCGCCAGGCCCTCGGTCCTGCCCTCCGCTTTTCCGCGTCCGAAGTGTTCCTTCGCGAACGGACTGAAGACCGGCCAGTGAGTGGATGACATGGCTATCTCCTTCAGAAGTCGGCGGGTCTCGGGCGCGGACATGTTGTAGGCGTACTCATAGCACTTCGGCCTGTCCTGGTCTTCACTGTCGCGGATGGCAGCGGTGAATGTCTCCACGACCCTGCGGTTTCGGCCATGCATCATGACGGACAGGACCGCGAGTTCGAGGTGCTCGGCTGCCACTGTCGGGTCGATAATGGGCGGTATGTCGTCTGGTCCCAGAACCTGAGCCTGCAGGCGATAGCCGGTTAGGCCGGACTCAATCGGAGCCGGCGCTCATCATGGCACCGCGGAATGGCAAAGTTATGGCCTTTCGCGTTATCTCGCGCAGGTCATTTCTTAAACCAAACAGAACTCTGGGCGACATTTCCTGATATGAAGTGGCGAATCATTTCGAGGTGGGCGCTGGCCGGGGGAGGGGTGAGGGCGTACGCTCGGCACGTTCTCCGAGGCACGCTCTCCCGAGGAGGGGCGCATGACCGTACGCGTGGAGCGCCAGGGCCCGGTCACCACCGTGGTGATCAGCAGACCGGAGGCGCGCAACGCCGTCGATCGCAAGACCGCCGACGCGCTGGCCGGCGCGTTCCGCGAGTTCGAGGCGAGTGACGCCGCGGTGGCGGTGCTGTGGGGCGAAGGCGGCACGTTCTGCGCGGGAGCCGACCTCAAGGCGCTGGACAACCGCGTCGCCGAGGAGGGCGACGGGCCGATGGGGCCGACCAGGATGCGGTTCGGCAAGCCGGTCATCGCGGCCGTCGCCGGGCATGCCGTCGCGGGCGGGCTCGAGCTCGCGCTCTGGTGCGACCTGCGGGTCGCCGAGGAGGACGCGGTGTTCGGGGTGTTCTGCCGGCGGTGGGGCGTGCCGCTCATCGACGGCGGCACCGTACGGCTGCCGCGGCTCATCGGCACCTCCAGGGCCATGGACATGATCCTCACCGGGCGGCCGGTCGGCGGGCGGGAGGCGTACGAGATCGGGCTGGCGAACCGGCTCGTCCCCACCGGCACCGCGCGGCGGCACGCCGAGGAGCTGGCCGCGGAGATCGCCCGCTTCCCGCAGACGTGCCTGCGCGGCGACCGGATGTCGGTGCTGGAGCAGGACGGGCTGGCGGAGGAGGAGGCGATGCGGAACGAGCTGCGCCACGGTCTCGTCTCGCTGCCGGACGCCTCCCAGGGCGCGGCCCGCTTCGCGGCGGGCGCCGGCCGCCATGGCGCCTTCCCCTCCTGAGGGCCGGATGGCGGCGATGGCCGGTGTCCCCTTCTGAAAGTCTCCCGAGCGGTCACGGAGGCATCCGAGGGGCCGGATCGCGGCGGGTGCCGATTCCGCGACCGTGTCGCGGTTGACGGCGCCGTTACGGCCCCGCGCCGCGTTCCCCGGGGTTGTCGGTGTGCGCGCGTATGGTGACCGTATGCCTGACATCGAGGTCGCCGGGCGCACGGTCCGCATCACCAACCCCGACAAGGTGGTCTTTCCGCGGACCGGCCACACCAAGCTCGACCTGATCCGCTACTACCAGGCGGTGGGCGAGGCGGCGCTGCGGGGCGTCCACGGGCGGCCGATGGTGCTCAAGCGGTTCGTGCACGGCATCGAGCAGGAGGCGTTCTTCCAGAAGCGGGCCCCGGCCAAGCGGCCCGGCTGGATCGAGGTGGCGGAGCTGAAGTACCGCTCCGGGCTGAGCGCCGAGGAGGTGGTCTGCACCGACCTCGCGCAGCTGCTGTGGGTGGTCAACCTGGGGTGCGTCGATCTCAACCCCCATCCCGTACGCTCCGACGACCTGTCCAGGCCCGACGAGCTGCGCATCGACCTCGACCCGGTGCCGGGCGTCGGGTGGGCCGACGTGCTGGCCACGGCGCAGGTGGCACGGGAGGTGCTGGCCGACCACGGCCTGGTGGCCTGGCCCAAGACGTCGGGGTCGCGAGGCTTTCACGTCTACGCCCGCATCGCGCGGCGGTGGTCGTTCGCGCAGGTGCGCAAGGCGGCCGAGACGGTGGCCCGCGAGGTGGAGCGGCGCGCACCCGACCTGGCGACCAGCCGGTGGTGGAAGGAGGAGCGCCACGGGGTGTTCGTCGACTTCAACCAGAACGCCTACGACCGCACGGTGGCCTCCGCCTACTCGGTGCGGGCGGTCGAGGACGCCCGGGTCTCGACGCCGCTGACGTGGGACGAGGTGCCGGGCTGCCGCCCCGAGGCGTACACGATCGACACCGTGCCGGCGCGGCTGGCCGAGCACGGCGACCCCTGGGAGGACATGGACCTCCACCCCGGTTCACTCGACGGACTGCTCGCGCTGGCCGAGGAGCTGGGCCCGCCGCCCAAGCCGCCCAAGGGCACCGGGCGCAGGCGGCAGACCAAGCCGCTGATCGAGATCGCCAGGGCCGAGCACAAGGACGAGGCGATGGCCGGGTTCGAACGGTGGAAGGCCCGCCATCCGAAGGCCGCCGCCCACCTCGAGCCCGCCGACGTGCTGGTGGACGGCATGCGGGGGCGCAGCAGCGTGTGGTACCGCATCCGGGTCAACCTGGAGCACGTGCCCGAGGACGAGCGGCCCCCGCAGGAGCCGCTCGAGGTCGACTACGACCCCTGGCGGGGCGCCTCCGGCTGACCCGCGGCCGGCTCGACGGCCCCACCAGGCTCCGGCCGACAGGCTTCCGGGCGCTCAGCGGCCGGAGATGAACTTCGCCAGGTGGGCGTAGGGCGAGGTGCGGGTGCCGCGCTCGTTCTCGTGCCGGTCGGCGGCCCTGAACAGCGCGTAGATGAGCTGCACGCCGATCCAGCGCAGCGGCTCGGGCTCCCACTGGCGCACCTGGCGGCCCACCCACGGCAGCCGGGTGAGCGGCGTGTCGCGGCGCAGCACCAGGTCGCGCAGGGTGCGCCCGGCCAGGTTGGCGGTGGTGACGCCGCTGCCGACGTAGCCGCCGGCCCAGCCGAGCCCGCTGGCGTGGTCGAGGTGCACGGTCGAGCACCAGTCGCGGGGCACGCCGAGCACGCCGCACCAGGCGTGCGCCACCGGCACGTCCACGGCGGCGGGGAAGAGCTTGACCAGCATCCGCCACAGCAGCGCGACAGTCTGCGACTGGGTGACGCCGAGCCGGTCGGTACGCGAGCCGAACCGGTACGGCACGCCCCGCCCGCCGATCGCGATCCGGTCGTCGGCGGTGCGCTGGGCGTAGACGTAGGCGTGGGCCTCGTCCTCCAGCAGTTCGCTGCCCTGCCAGCCGATGTGCTTCCACACGTCGGGCGGCAGAGGGTCGGTGACGATCATGGAGCTGTTCATCGGCAGCCATTGGCGGTGCTGGCCGTGGAGGCTGGCGGTGAAGCCCTCGGTGGCGCGGATGACGTACTCGGCGGTGACGTCGCCCCTGGTGGTGAGCGCGGTCGCCTTGCCGCGGCCGTTCCTGGGGCGGATCTCGATGACGGTGGTGTTCTCGTAGATGTCCACGCCGAGGCCGGCCACGACGGCGGCGAGCCCGACGGCGAGCTTGGCGGGCTGGATGCGGGCGCAGTGCGGCGAGTACGCGGCCTCGATGGCTCCCGCCACCTGGACGCGCTCGCGCTGCTCGGTACGTTCCATGATGCGCATGTCGGCCTCGCCGTAGCCCCAGCGGCGCAGGTCGGCGACCTCGGCGCGCAGCCGGCGCCGCTGCGCCGGGTTGGTGGCGACGTGGATCAGCCCGCCCTTGTGCACGTCGGCGTCGATGCCTTCCGCGCGGGCGACGTCGATGACCTCGTCCACGGAGGCGAACATGGCCCGCTGCAGATCGATCATGGCCTGCCTGCCGCGTGCCTTGGCGTGGCGCTTGCGCGAGCCGGCGAACTCGGCCGACAGCCATCCGCCGTTGCGCCCGGATGCGCCGAAGCCGGCGAACTCCTTCTCCAGGATCGCGATGCGCAGGCCGGGGTCGGCCTTTTTGAGGTAGTACGCGGTCCACAGGCCGGTGTAGCCGCCGCCGACGATGGCGACGTCGTAGTCACGGGGGCCGGGCAGCGCGGGCCGCCGTGCGGGCAGGCCGATCTGCCGGTACCAGAAGGAGACGCCGCCGTTGGCGAAGTCTCTGGTCAGCGGGATGCCTCTCATCACCGGACACATTGTCCAGTACCACGCGCCAGACCAACAAGTCGGCGAAGTGTAACGAAACGGGACAAAACACTATCCCCGCGTCGGGCGCTCGTACCCCTCATCGCCGCCGTAAACACGCAGGTCAGGGTCCTGCTCGGGCTGGTTCGCCGGGCTCGTGGGCGAGGCGGTGTGCTCGGTGGCGAAGTCGTCGGACAGGATCGGCTCGGGCGGCAGCAGGTAGTCGCGCCAGCTGATCTCGCCCTTGGGCTCGGCGTCCGTGAGCAGCGCGCCGGCCCGCTGGGCGGCGTACAGGCGGCCCGGATACCGTACGGGAAGGCACGGGCGGCGCAGCCCCGAGGCCCGCAGCCACACCTTGACCAGCTCATCGGTTTGGATCACCTGCGGCCCGCCGAACTCGATCTCCCGCTCGGCCGGTGAGGCGCTGAGCAGCGCGGCGGCCCGCGTGGCGACCTCGCCGGTGTGCACCGGCTGCCAGGGCAGCGAGCGGTCCACGGGCAGGATGGGCAGCGACGACAGGTCGCTCAGCCTGCGGTGCAGCGACTGGTGGAACGCGGTGGTGCGGAGGATCGTCCAGCCCAGGCCGCTCTCCATGACCAGCCGCTCGGCCTCCAGCTTGTGCCGCAGATGCCCGTACGCGGCCCGGTCGGCCCCGACGATCGAGGTGAACAGCACATGGGGCACGCCCGCGGCGCGCGCCAGGATCAGCAGCGTCCTGGTGCCGGGCACGTCCACCGCGCCGCGCCCCTTGCGGCCGCTGGTGGCGAGGTGGGCGATCGCGTCCACCCCCTCGACGGCCTCCTCGACCCCGTTGCCGGAGATCAGATCACCCCAGACCCACTCGACGCTGCCGCGATCCTCCCGCTTGACCCGGCTCAGCGCGCGCACCTCGTGCCCCGCCTTGAGCAGGGCGGGTACCAGCGCGCCGCCGAGTGTGCCGGTGGCTCCCGTGACCAGAATGCGCATGACGCCCCTCTACCCGCCCGCATGGATAAATGTCCGTATATCGGCGTGTATGTCGCCCTTCGAGTGGGGTAGTGCGCGTCCCATGTCTCGTATCGCATCGGAATCGCTGGTCGAACGGCTCGTCGCGTGGGGGGTCGACACCGTCTTCGGGCTTCCGGGAGACGGCATCAACGGTGTCATGGAGGCCCTGCGCCGCCACCGTGACCGCATCCGTTTCGTCCTCGTTCACCACGAGGAGGCCGCCGCCTTCATGGCCACCGGTTACGCCAAGGCCACCGGCCGCATCGGCGTCTGCCTTGCCACCTCGGGACCGGGCGGCATCCACCTGCTCAACGGCCTGTACGACGCCAAGATGGACCACCACCCCGTGCTGGCCATCACCGGCATGCAGGAGACCGCCGTGCTCGGCACCGGCTACCAGCAGGAGGTCCACCTGGACAAGGTGTTCGCCGACGTCGCCGAGTACAACATGGTGATCACCAACCCGGCGCAGCTCCCGTCGCTGGTCGACATCGCCGTCAGGACCGCGTACGCGCGGCGCGGCGTCGCCCACCTGGCGCTGCCCATCGACATCCAGGTCGCCGAGGAGGGCTGGGACCCGTACCGGAACGTCACGCCCGCCCGCATGCCCGAGACCGCGCCCGTCTACATCCAGCCGTCCGGCCTGCCCGAACAGGAGGACCTGGAGTGGGTGGCCGAAGTGCTCAACCGGGCGGAACGCCCCGCCATGCTGGTCGGGCAGGGCGCGCTGCACGCCCGCCAGGAGGTGCTGGAGGTGGCCGAGGCACTCGGTGCCCCGATCGTCAAGACGCTGCCCGGCAAGGCGGTCGTGCCGGACGACTCGCCGTACACGACGGGCGGGCTCGGCCTGCTCGGCACCCGCCCGAGCGAGGAGCTGATGGACGACGCCGACGTGCTGTTCATGATCGGCACGAACTATCCGTACTCGAAGTTCCTGCCCGAGACGCGCGACGCCCGGGTGGTGCAGTTCGAGGCCGATCCGACCAGGGCGGGCGCGCGCGTCGCGACCGACGTGCCGGTCGTGTGCGACGCCAAGGAGGGGCTGCGGGCGCTGCTGCCGCTGCTGGCCCGCAAGGACCGCGGCCACCTGGCGAAATACCAGAAGATGATGGCGAAGTGGCGCGCCGACATGGAGTCGCTGGAGAACCCGGACCGCCACCCCATCGCCCCGCAGTACGTCATGTCCATCGTGGACCAGCTCGCCGCCGACGACGCCATCCTGACCTGCGACACCGGCACCGTCACCACCTGGGCGGCGCGCCACTGGACGATCCGCGGCGAGCGCGAGTTCTACCTGTCCGGCACGCTCGCCTCGATGGCGAACGGCCTGCCGTACGCCATCGCCGTGCAGCACGCCTTCCCCGGCAGGCAGGTCATCGCCTACGTCGGCGACGGCGGCTTCGCGATGCTGATGGCCGAGTTCCTCACCGCCGTGCGGCACGAGCTGCCGATCAAGGTGATCATCAACAACAACAACTCGCTCGGCCAGATCCTGTGGGAGCAGATGGTGCTCGGCTTCCCCGAGCACGGCGTGCGCTACGGCGAGCCCGAGGCGGACTTCTCGGCCTGGGCCAGGTCGTGCGGCGGCTTCGGCGCGAAGGTCTCGAAGGCGGAGGACGTCGCCCACGCCGTCGGCCAGGCGCTCGCGCACGACGGCCCGGCCCTGGTGGACGTGGACGTCAACCCGAACGAGCCGCCCATGCCGGGCAAGGTCTCCTACGACCAGGCCAAGAGCTTCGCGCAGGCGTTCCTGAAGGGGCAGCCGCATCGCGCGGCCATCGCGACCACCCTGTTCAGGGACCGCATCCAGAAGCTCTGAGCCGAATCACGACAGGGCACGGGCGATCTCCGCGGCGGCGGCCCGCAGCGGCTCCACCAGCCGGGGCAGCTCGCGGGCCCGCCGCGAGGACAGCACGATGCCGAGCGCCGCGACCGCCCGCCCCTCCACCAGCACCGGCGCCGCCGCCGAGCAGGAGCCGAGCGTCATCTCCTCGTACGTCAGCGCGTACCCCTGGGCCCGCACCGCCGTCAGCTCCCTGGCCAGCCGGCCGGGCTCGGTGATCGTGTGCGGGGTGGGGCGTTCGAGCTTGCGCGCCAGGTACGACTTGACGAACCAGTCGGGCTCGTACGCCAGCAGCGCCTTGCCCACGCCCGTCGGGTGCATCGGCAGCCTGGCCCCTATCCGCGACACGATGGGCACCGCCCGCCTGCCGTACACCTTGTCCACGTACAGCACCTCGAGGCCGTCCCTGACCGCGAGGTGCACGTTCTCGCCCGTCGAGGCGAACAGCTCCTGCAGCCACGGATGTGCCAGTTCCTGCAGCCGGTTCGGCGCGAGCTGGCCCAGCTCCCACAGCCGCTGCCCGACCCGCAGCCGCCCGTCCGGCCCGCGCCCCAGCGCCCGCCACGCCTCCAGCTCGCCGACCAGCCGGTGCGCGGTGCTCAGCGGCAGCCCGCTGCGCCGGGCCAGCTCGGTCAGCGTGAGCTGGGGATGCGCCGCGTCGAACGCGCCGAGTATGGCCAGGACCTTGGACGTCACCGAGCGCCCTGCCTCGCGGGAACCGCCTGACATGCCCACGATCCTGCACCGGCTTTCCGCTCAGTGGAAGGGGTCTCTCGGACGTATCAGCTCGAACCACCATGCTTTCCCTCATGCGAACTCAGGTCGGGATCATCGGTGCAGGTCCTGCTGGACTGCTGCTGTCTCATCTGCTTCACCTGCGCGGCATCTCCTCCGTGGTGCTGGAGAGGCGCAGCCGCGAGTACGTCGAGCGCCGCGTCCGGGCCGGCGTGCTCGAACAGGGCACGGTGGACACGCTCGTCGAGGCCGGCGTCGGCGAGCGGATGCTCCGCGAGGGCCTGCCGCACCACGGCATCGAGCTGCGGTACGGCGGCGCGGGCCACCGCATCGCCTTCGAGAAACTGGTGCCCGGCAGGTCCATCACCGTCTACGGGCAACAGGAGGTCGTCAAAGACCTCATCGCCGCCCGCCTCGCCGCCGGCGGCGACCTGCGCTTCGAGGTCGAGGACGTCGTGGTGCACGACGTGGATACCGAGCAGCCGTACCTCACCTTCGGGGACGAACGGCTCGACTGCGACATCATCGCCGGCTGCGACGGCTTCCACGGCGTGTCCAGGCCGTCCATCCCCGAAGGCGTGCTGACGATCTACGAGCGCGACTACCCCTTCGCCTGGCTCGGCATCCTCGCCCGCGTCGCGCCCTCATCCGAAGAGCTCATCTACGCCAGGAACGAGCGCGGCTTCGCCCTGCACAGCATGCGCACGCCCGCCATCAGCCGCTTCTACCTCCAGGTGCCGCCGGACGCGCGGCTCGACGACTGGCCGGACGAGCGCATCTGGAGCGAGCTGAAGGCCCGCCTGGAGACGGTGCCCGGCTTCGAGCTGGCCACCGGCGAGATCCTGGAGCGCGGCATCACGCCCATGCGCTCCTTCGTGGCCGAGCCCATGCAGTACGGCCGCCTCTACCTGGCCGGCGACGCCGCCCACATCGTCCCGCCCACCGGCGCCAAGGGACTCAACCTGGCCGTCGCCGACGTGCGGGTGCTCACCGAGGCGCTCGCGGCGTACTTCAAGGACGGCACGACCGAGCTGCTCGAGGCGTACTCGCAGACCTGCCTCAAGCGGGTGTGGCGGGCGCAGCACTTCTCGTACTGGATGACGACCCTGCTGCACACCTTCGACGAGGACGACGCGTACGCGCGGCGGCTGCAGCTGTCGTACCTGGACTACGTCACCTCATCGGAGGCCGCCGCGACAACGCTCGCCGAGAACTACGTCGGCCTGCCGTTCTAGAAGCCGGCCGCCCGCCGCCACGCTCCGTTCCATCCCTCGGAGACCGCCTCAGGGCACTTGGGGAGAGCAACGTCCCAAGGCGACAAGCTGGCCCGTTGCAGGCCTGACCTTGGAAAATGCTTTAAAGTGTGCGGGTGGTCTTCGAGGATGGATGGGCGGTTTCGCCCCTGCGCTGGCTGATGGACACCCTGGGCGACGCCCAGCTCGCCCGCATGGGCAGTGACCCCGGCCTGGTCGCCGCGATCGACCAGCACGCCGCGGCACTGCGCGACGCCATCCCGCTCGACCGGGAGACGCTGGGCGACTACCTGCTCGGCTTCCTCGACGAGCTGCGCCACCGCGGCTGGATCTACACCGGCGAGCCCGACGAGGTGTCCCTGCGGCTGACCGCGGTGTGCTGGCTGACCCGCGAGCTGGGCCTCCTGGAAGACGGTCACCCCGCCTGACCCGCGGCCACCCGGCCTGACCCGCCGCACGGCACGTGCCCCAAGCGGGTCGCCTGGGGCTCGTGCCGGTGGCGCGACCGGCGAAGCTGCGCCGGAAGCGCCGGAGACGCCGGCTTGCCGAGAGCGCCGGAGCCCCCGGGAAGCACCGGAGACGCCGGGAGCCCGGAGACGCCGGGAGCGCCGGCGTGCGCGGCCGATTCAGCCGGGCGGCATGTCGGAGCGGGTGGCGCCGCCGCCGCGCGGCGTGGTGCGCATCGTCTCCGTCTCCTCGCCGCTCATCGTGCGAGCGTCCTCCCGCCCGCGCTGATACGCCTCCGCGTGCGCCCTGGCCTGCGGCGCCTCCGCCTCGATGCGGCCCAGCCAGCGCTCCCAGCGCTGCTGCATCGGCCGTACGAGCCCGCCGCCGATGCCGATGGCCGCGATGGCGCCGATGGTGGCCAGCACTGTGATCAGCACCGGTGTGGTGACGGCCGTGGCGACGCCGATCTGGTTGAGCGCCGCGATGATGCCGAGCGCCCAGATGAACACCGCAGCCGCGGTCGCGATCCACCGTCCGTACGACAGGCCGCCGAGCGCGCCGGACAGGATGTCCCTGACGGCCTTGGCGATGGCGCCCGTCACCACGATGATCACGATGGCCACGATGGCCAGAGGCAGCCAGCTCACCACCGCCGCCAGCAACGACGAGACGGGGTTGGGCCCGAAGACGTTGAAGCCTATTTGCAGGGTGATCAGCAGGATCGCGTAGAAGACGATCCTCGCGATCAGGCTGCTCGGGTCGTACTTGCTGCGCTCAAACCAGCGCCGCATCCCGCCGCGCTCGACCACCCGGTCGAAACCGACCCGGTCGAGCACCTTGTCGACGACCTTCTCCAGAGCCTTGGCCACGATCCACCCGATGATGAGAATCACCAGGAACGCGACCAGCTTGGGAACGAACGTTGCTATTGACCGCCAGGCGTCCGATATGCCTTGGCCGAGGTTGATGTCCACGGTTTCCTCCTCCGAGGAGCCAATGCCTCGGCGCTACCCGGACAGAAACCGCCTATACACGGAGCGCCACCATTTAGTTCGCTTTAAGGTCAAAACTTCCCATACCACCCCAACACCACCCGCCAGTCTGAGCGATGACAGGCCCGCCGCTCCACCAGCCTCATCGGGGGCAGGCCCCCGGCCCAGCAGCCTTGGCGGGGTGTCGGACTTCCGGCAGCCCGGCTTCCCGGCGTTCTCACACCGGGAGCCGTCCGTCCCCCTCCTCGCACAGCACGGGAGACGGTCTTCCAGAGGACCGTGGCCGAGCGACGGTGGCTCGTGTCCGGACGCCCGGTCCGTGCACGGCGCGTTTCGGGCGTGCGGCGGACCGCTTCGGCGGGGACAGGGACCGCTCCTGGTGGCGGCAGGAGAAGACGGAAGGGCGGGCCGGCCGGAAGGACGGGAGGGCGGGTCAGTCCGAGGTGGCGGTCTTCAGGTGGGCGGCGGCGGACTGCTCCAGGTGGAGGAGGTCGGAGGCGACCGTCGCGAACGTGAAGCCCTCCGCCAGCCGCCTGGCCGCCTGCTCGCCGCTCGGGTTGTGGATGCCGGCCGCGATGCCGGCGTCGGCCGCCACCGTGCGGATGCGTTCGAGCGCGGCCTCGAAGACGTCGGCGACCTCGGGATCGTTCGGGAACCGGCCGCCCACGGCGAGGCACAGGTCGGACGGGCCGACGTACACGCCGTCCAGGCCCGGCGTGGCGCAGATCCGCTCGATGTTCGCCAGCCCGTCCGGCGTCTCGATCATCGCGAGGACCAGCACGCTCTCGTTCGCCTCCGCGGGGGCCGGCCCGATGCGCAGCATCGAGCGCATGGGGCCGTACGAGCGGCGGCCTGCGGCGGGGTAACGGGCGGCGGAGACCGCGCGGGCGGCGTCGTCGGCGGTGTCCACCAGCGGGACGATCACGCCGGCCGCCCCGAAGTCCAGCGCCCTGCCGATCACCGCGGGGTCGCCCGACTCCACGCGGACGAGCCCGGCGGACCGGCCGCCCGCGTCGATCGCCATGAGGCCCGCGAGCAGGCCGTCGGTGCCGATGAAGCCGTGCTGGCCGTCGAGCACCACGTAGTCGTAGCCGAGGCGGGCCAGCCGCTCGGTGGCGACGGGTGCGTCCAGGACCACCCAGTAGCCGACGCATCGTTCCCGGTTGCGGATCTTCCTGGCGAACTCGGCTGCGGTCACGGCATCTCCTGACTCGTCGCGTGCGGGCCACCTCCAAGCGTCTCAAAGCTCCGAGCCCTCAGGCAGCGAGATCAGGTCCTGCGGGCGCCGGGTCCCGAGACCGGGTCTTGCGGCGCCGGGTCCCGAGACCGGGTCCTGGGGGCGCCGGGTCCCGAGACCGGGTCTTGCGGCGCCGGGTCCCGAGATCAGGTTCTCCAGGTGCCAGGTCCCAAGAACCAGGTCCCAAGAACCAGGTCCTCCAGGCGCCGGGGCTCCGAAGGCGAAGGTCTTCCGGCCCGGACTTCGGGCTTCAGCGCTCACGCCTGAAACCCCGGGCGGCGAGGGTGGGTGTCCGGTTCGGCGGTGGGTGGCTCGGTGCGGGGACCTGGTGCGGGGAAGGGGAGGCCCGGCGGAACGGCTGAGGACAGCGAAAAGCCCCAGGAACACTGCCTGGGGCCTCGATGCGGGACGTGTGGACGATACTGGGATTGAACCAGTGACCTCTTCCGTGTCAGGGAAGCGCTCTCCCACTGAGCTAATCGTCCATATTGAGTTGTTACTCAGAGCGGAAGACGGGATTCGAACCCGCGACCCTCACCTTGGCAAGGTGATGCTCTACCCCTGAGCCACTTCCGCATGGCGTTGGCCTTTATTTTACCGGATCCCGAGGGCTCCTGAGACCGGGCCGAGGTGGAGACGGGATTTGAACCCGTGTAGGCGGCTTTGCAGGCCGCTGCCTCGCCTCTCGGCCACTCCACCAGGAGTCGTGCTCCGAGCGGAAGACGGGATTCGAACCCGCGACCCTCACCTTGGCAAGGTGATGCTCTACCCCTGAGCCACTTCCGCGTGTCTGCTCCGGCGGCGATGCGCCGGGCTCACGGGAAAACCATATCGCTTCCACGGAGTGCCCGTGCGCATCGCGGGCCGTCGGAAACCGATTCGGGCCGATCAATCGCCGGTTCGCGGCCGTCGATCGCCGGTCCGGGGGCGGTCGATCCCAAGGCCGGCGGGGTTGATCCGCGGGTCCGCGAGCGGTCGATCCCAGAGCCCGCGGGGTTGATCCGCGGGTCCGCGAGCGGTCGATCCCAGAGAGCGCGGGGTCTATCCGCAGGTCCACGGAGTCGATCCCAGGGCCGCGTGATCGATCCCGGGGTCTGCGGGGTCGATCCCGGTGTCTGGGAGGTCGGTCCCGGGCGTCGCGAACCGGGGGACCCCCGGTTCGCGACGGCGCGGCGCCGGCGTCAGGCCTTGGGATCCACCAGGCGTACGTCCGATGCCATCACGAACATCACCCGGTGCCCGAGCTGGATCTGGTGGTAGCGGGTCTTGCCGGTGGTGGTGACGTGCTTGGAGGGCCGGAAGGCGTTGGCGGAGTAGTGGGTGCCGGTGATCGTGGCGCCCACCGTGTACGTCTGCCCCGGCAAGATCTTGTACTTGAGCGGCGTCAGAGGCTGCGGCGACGCCTTGGTGTAAGCGGATCTTTCGGGATAGGCGCGGCCGTACACCTTGACCGCCCCCGAGATGGGCGTGACGAGCGGGCCTTTGGCGGGGATGGCGGTCGGGTTGGAGGCGGGGTTGTGGAACCACGCCTTCTGCCCCAGATACCAGATGGCCGTCCAGTCGCCCTTGCGCTCGGCGACGGCGTAGCGCTGGCCGGTGGAGGCGCGGGCGCTGTGGTCGTACACGCTGTACGTGCTGGGCTTGCCCGGATGCTTGCCGATGTCCTTCACCAGGGGCGCGCTGTGGCTGGGCGACTTGTGCAGCCAGACGGTGGAGGCCCCGTGCGGCGGGCACGCCTTGTCGGGCTTGGTGGTCTCGCAGCCGGTGAAGCGCGGCCGGTTGGTGTCGTAGTCGGGCCTGATGATGATCGAGTTGCCGTTCTTGGCGGCCTTGAACGGCTTCTTCATCAGCTCGAAGTAGTGCGCCCAGTCCCAGTACGGGCCGGGGTCCTCGTGCATGCCGGCCACGGTCGCGGGCGTCGTCCCCGGCACGTTGTCGTGGCCGAGGATGTGGGCGCGGTCGAGCGGAATGCGGTATTTGGCGGCGAGATAGCGCACCAGGCGGGCCGACGACCGGTACATCGCCTCGGTGTACCAGGTGCCGCCCTTGGCCAGGTAGCCCTCGTGCTCGATGCCGATGGAGCGGGTGTTGACGTCCCAGTTCCCGGCGTGCCAGGCGATGTCGTTGGTGGCGACGTGCTGGGCCACGTGCCCGTCGCGGGAGCGGATCGTGTAGTGCCAGCTCACGTACTTGGGGTTGCGGATGAGGGACGGGATGCCCTGGTAGCCGCCCTCGGTGTCGTGGATGACGATGTAGTCGACCGAGCGTTTGCGCAGCAGGCGGTCGTGGTTGCCGTAGTCGCGGTGGTTCTTCTTGCCGAAGCGCTTGTGCGCGGCGGGCATCCACTCGCAGTGCAGTGAGGAGGGGCATTCGACCTTGCTGCCCGCCGTGTGGCCCTTGGGCGTGCCGGGTTCGTCCCCCTCGTCGAACGCGGGGATGTCGTCGTCGGAGGCGAAATCGGCGGGATCGCCGAGCTCGGGGAAGGCGGCGGGGTCCCAGACGGTGTCGGGTTGCAGGTCGGGAATGGGGTCGAGCTCCACCAGGTGCCCGTCGTCGGTCCGCCGCCGCACGCCTTCCCGCATCACCGCGAACACCTCGTCGGCGAACGCCCTGGCCGACTTCGGATCGCCGGCCCCGGCGTACTTGGCGATCGCGGCGTGCCAGTCGGCCGGGTCGGAGCTGGGGCGGTCCTGGTACGAGGCGAGCAGGGCGGCGCCCGCGCGGATGTTGGCGACCGGGTCGCGGCGCAGCAGCTCCTCGGGCAGCCCCGCGAGCTTGGCCGCCTCGGGGAGGGTGGTGGGCTGCCGGGCGGCGGCGGTGCGCATCGCCGCGTGAGTGATGGCGTCGACCGTGGGGGACAACGGCCTGGTCTCGTCGCCGCGCGGGTCGGCGCGCCCGTCGCCGAGGTGCTCGTGGCCGATGGCGTCGGCGGGGAACGCGTCCACCAGGTGCATCGGTCCGTAACCGCCGGCGGTGCTGGGCCGCCCGCCGTTGGCGTCCCACCGCGACTCCAGGTACGACACCGCGAGCAGCACGCTCTCCGGCACCCCGAACTCGCGGGCCGCGGCGGCGAAGTCGGCCTGGCGGCCCGTCGCCGCAGCGGCGGGTGCGGAGGTGATGGCCGGCGAGGTCGTGAGGGGGAGGCCGGCCGGCACGGTGAGAACGCCGGCGACGAGGCCGGCGGCGAGCCAGAGCTGCATGTACATCTCCCCAAGAACGTCACGATACGACTACTCAGCGTAACCATTCCCAGAAAGGGATGTGTCAGACGGGTCGCCTGATACGCATGTGATCAGCCATGATCCTCAGCGAATGCGGCATCTTGATCATGCGGGGAGTGATCAGGCGACACCGCTCGGCGCATTTCCTGCCCGATATCGGGCAGGATGTTGGCGTGTCTCATTCCAGAGCCGTATGGTCCTCGTCTGTGTCCACGGCACGGCATCCGTACGAAGATCTCATCGCGCACCTGACGCGGACGAGCCCGCTCGGCCCCGGCGAGGCCGCCCGCGTGGTCGCCGACGTGCTGGCCTACTTCTCCGAGACCACGGAGGAGTTCGTCAGGCGCCGGCACGGCGAGCTGAAGACGCGCGGCCTGACCAACGACGAGATCTTCCCCCGGATCGCCTCGGAGTTACGGAGCCGCAGGGTCGCGGCTCCGGAGCTGTCCCTCAGGCAGCTCCGCAGGATCGTCTACGGATGAGAAGGAGACCTCGATGTGCGGAATCGTGGCCTATGTCGGCCCCAAGGACGCCGCGCCCATCTTGCTGGAGGGGCTGCAGCGGCTGGAATACCGGGGCTACGACTCGGCCGGAATCGTGGTGTCCAACAAGGGGCTGAAGGTACGCAAGGTCAAGGGCCGGGTCGCCGACCTGGCCAAGGTGGTGCCGGCGCGGTTCAAGGGCGGGCTCGGCATCGGGCACACGCGGTGGGCCACCCACGGCGTGCCGAGTGACGTCAACGCGCACCCCCACCTGTCGGCCGACGAGCGCATCGCGGTCGTGCACAACGGCATCATCGAGAACGCCGCCGAGCTGCGCGCCAAGCTGGAGGCCGACGGCGTGGTGTTCGCGTCCGAGACCGACACCGAGGTGCTCGCCCACCTGATCGCCCACGCCGTCGACGAGAACGACACGCTGGAGGAGGCCGTCAGGAAGACGCTCAAGAGCGTCGTCGGCACCTACGGCATCGCGGTGATCGACGCCGAGCGGCCCGGCGAGGTGGTCGTGGCCCGCAACGGCAGCCCGATCGTGCTGGGCATCGGCGAGAAGGAGATGTTCGCCGCCTCCGACGTGGCGGCGCTGGTCCGCTACACCCGCCAGGTCGTGCACCTGGAGGACGGCGAGCTGGCCGTGATCAAGGCCGACGGCTTCCACACCTTCTCCAGCGACGCCCGCGAGACGGCCAAGGAGCCGCTGACGGTCGACTGGGACGCGGGGCACTACGACACCGGCGGCTACGAGCACTACCTGCTCAAGGAGATCTCCGAGCAGCCCGAGACCATCACCAGGACGATGAGCGGGCGCCTGGACGAGCGCTTCCACGTGGCCCACCTGGGCGGGCTCAACATGGACGCCCGCGAGACCCGGAGCTTCCGCCGGGTGAAGATCATCGGGTGCGGTTCGGCGTACTACTCCGGGCAGATCGGGGCGCAGCTCATCGAGGAGCTGGCGCGCATCCCGTCCGACGCCGAGCCGGCCAGCGAGTTCCGCTACCGCAACCCCGTCGTGGACCCCGACACCCTCTACGTCGCGATCAGCCAGTCCGGCGAGACCTATGACACGCTGGCCGCCGTGCAGGAGCTCAAGCGCAAGGGCGGGCGGGTCATCGGCATCGTCAACGCCGTCGGCAGCGCCATCGCGCGCGAGGTGGATGGCGGCATCTACCTGCACGCGGGCCCCGAGGTCTCGGTGGCCTCGACCAAGGCGTTCACCTCGACCTGCCTGGCGTTCGCGCTGCTCGCGCTGCACCTCGGCCGGGTGCGCGACCTATCGCCCGCCGACGGCCGCCGCATCGTCGAGGGCCTGCGCCGGCTGCCCGGCCAGATCGAGCAGATACTCGGCCAGAGCGACCACATCGCCGAGCTGGCCAAGAAGTACGCCCCGCACTCGAGCATGATGTTCGTCGGGCGCGTGCGCGGCTACCCGGTGGCGCGCGAGGGCGCGCAGAAGCTCAAGGAGATCTCGTACGTGCACGCCGAGGCGTACCCGGCGAGCGAGCTCAAGCACGGCCCGCTCGCGCTCATCGGCCCGGACATGCCGACGGTCGCGATCGTCCCAGACGACGAGCTGCTCGACAAGAACCTCACCACGCTCGGCGAGATCCGCGCCCGCGGCGGCCAGGTGCTCATGGTGGGCCACCGCGAGCCCGACCCCAAGCTGGCCGACGACGTCATCGTCATCCCGAAGAACGAGATCGAGCTGGACCCGATCCTGCTGACGATCCCGCTGCAGCTCTTCGCCTACTACGCGGCGGTGGCGCTCGGCCGCGATGTGGACAAGCCACGTAATCTCGCCAAGAGCGTTACGGTGGAGTAGCTAATCCAAAATGGTCCAGCCTATCGTTAAATCGCCGCCGACGTCATAAATTCAAAGTGTGCGGCAGTTCGACCATCGCAGGCCCCATCCCGCACGCATGTATGACTACATGCTCGGCGGGAAGGACAACTTCGCGGTCGATCGCCAGGCCCTCGATCAGCTCGCCGAGCTGATCCCGGAGGCGGTCCCGCTGGCCCGCGCGAACCGGGCCTTCCTTCAGCGTGCCGTACGCTACGTCGCCCGCGCCGGGGTCGACCAGTTCCTCGACCTCGGCAGCGGGCTGCCCACGCAGGGCAGCGCGCACGAGGTGGCGCCGGAGGCCAAGGTCGTGTACGTCGACTGCGACCCCGTGGTGCGGGCGCACGCCGCGGTCCTGCTCAGGCGCTCGCCGGGCAGGGCCCGTTTCGTTCAGGCGAACCTTCTCGACCCCGGCGACGTGGTGGACAAGGCGGGGGAGTTCCTGGACTTCAGCCGTCCGATCGGCGTGCTGCTGGTGTCGATCCTGCACTTCATCCCCGACTCCGACGACCCCCAGGGGGCCGTGGCCGCGCTGCGCGAGCGGCTGGCGCCGGGCAGCTACCTGGTGATCTCCCACGCCACGACCGGCCGCACCGACGACGAGGGGTCCTACACCCGTCCCGGCGGCGGGACCGACCGCTCGCCCGCGCGGATCAGGGAGTTCTTCGGCGACTTCCCGCTGGACCCGCCCGGCCTCGTGCAGGCCACGGACTGGCGGCCGGACCGGCCCAAGCTGGTGGGCGACTGGTCGCTGCCGTCGTCCCTCATGGCCGGAGTCGCCCGTAAAGCCGAATAAGTCCAAAAATCAAGGAAAACTGCGAAATATAGCGATTTTGAATAACTACCGTGACCCCGGTGTATAGCCTGCCGTAATCGGTTAATAACCTGGAGTAATGGGGGTTTCGGGGGAGAAGCACATGCGCCGCCGGCGCTTTCTGGCCTGCGGCCTCGGCTTGGCGGCCGCCGTCGCCGGCTGCGGGACCGAGCGGGCCGGGGGATCCGTGCCGGTCACCGGGTTCACGCTCAGGCCGGACGGAAGGCGCTGCGAGCGGGTCGGGCAGGCGTTCGCGGGGGCCGCGCAGGCCGTCGGCTACCAACCGGGCGGCGGCTTCGACCTGGCGCTGAGCGGCCTGCCCGCGGCGGCGGCCGCCGAGCTCAACAACAGCCAGAGCATCGTCGGAACCGCCACCCCGCTCGCCAGGCTCAGCGGCGAGGCCCTGGTCGTGGTCGTCCCCGACGGCTCGCCGCTGAAGGACTTCGACGACTTCGGCGCGCGGATGCTGGCCGACCCCGGGCACACCCGGCTGGCCGGCGGCTCGCCGGGCGAGCCCGACCACCTGCTGTTCGGCCTCATCGCGCGGGCGCTCGGCGCCGACACCCGGCAGGTCGACTACACCGGCTACCCCAGCGAGGCCGAGGTCATGGCCGCGCTGCTGTCCGGCAGGGCCGTGGCCGCCGCGGGACCGCTGTCGGCCTGGCGGGCCGGGATCGAGCGCAGGCGGATCAGGCCGCTCGCGGTCTCGTCGGCCGCCCGCCTGCCCGAGCTGGACGCGCCGGCCCTGCTGGAGTGCGGCGTGCGGGTGGACTTCAAGGACTGGGTGGGCGCGTTCGGCCCCGAAGGCATGGCCGAGGAGAGCCGCGATGCGGCCGTGCGCATGTGCGACGAGATCCTCGGCTCATCCGCGTGGGAGGCCGCCTGCCGGGCCGCGGGCTGGCTGCCGATCCCGCTGGCCGGCGACGACTTCGCCCTCTGGCTGGACACCGAGCTGGCCCGAACCCGCGCCGTGCTGCGCGATCTCGGGATGGTCGACACGGCCAAAGCCACAACATGCTGGGGTAGTTGCGGGAACGGCCACTAGATGTAGGATCTCGCTCGTCGCTGGTTCGCCTCGTCCGAGGCGGAGCAAAAGGGAACCCGGTGAGATTCCGGGGCTGCCCCGCAGCGGTGAGCGGGAACGACCGCCGTCATCAGCACTGGAGAGATCCGGGAAGCGACGGCCATTAGGTGCTCCACGGAGCGTGCCCGCAAGCCCGAAGACCTGCCAGTGATGCGCCGGGCCGCGTGCCCGTGCGCGCAGTGTTCATGGCCTCGAGGGCGGGCCGGGCACACGCGGGATCGGCGCGCCGCGCCGCGCTCCGCCGTGCTCTCGCCTGCCTTTCGAGGGGAGGCTCGCGAGGGAGAGAGCACGTGACCCAGATCGTTGAGGTTGACCGCCGGCTGGCCATCGAGGAGGCCGCCGCCCGGGTGATCGCCGATCCGGCCAACTCCCGGGTCGCCGCCGCGCTGCTGGCCGAGGAGATCGCCGACGAGGCGGCCGGGCACGGCGTGCGGACGTTCTCCGAGTCCATCGCCGCCACGCACGCGGCCGGGCTGATCCAGGACCGCCTCGCCGGGTTCGTCGCCGCGCACGCGGCCGAGCTGGACGCGCTGGTCTCGGACGAGGCGGACGCCCGTTTCGAGTACTTCGGGCTCCGTACGGTCTACGACCGCTACCTGCTGCGCCACCCCGAGACGCGGGCGGTGCTCGAGCGGCCCCAGCACTTCTTCATGCGCGTGGCCTGCGGGCTCTCCGGCACCGTCGCGGAGGCGGCCGAGCTGTACGCGCTGATGTCCACGCTGTCCTACCTGCCGAGCTCGCCCACGCTGTTCAACTCCGGCGCGCGCCGCCCGCAGCTGTCGTCGTGCTTCCTGCTCGACTCGCCGCGCGACGAGCTGGAGGCCATCTACGAGCGGTACGGCCAGGTGGCCAGGCTGTCGAAGTACGCGGGCGGCATCGGCATCTCGTGGACCCGGGTGCGCTCGCGCGGCTCGCTGATCAGGGGCACCAACGGTCACTCCAACGGCATCGTGCCGTGGCTGCGCACGCTCGACGCCTCGGTGGCGGCGGTCAACCAGGGTGGCCGGCGCAAGGGCGCGGCCTGCGTCTATCTGGAGACCTGGCACGCCGACATCGAGGAGTTCCTGGAGCTGCGCGACAACACCGGCGAGGACGCCCGCCGCACCCACAACCTCAACCTCGCCAACTGGGTGCCCGACGAGTTCATGCGCCGGGTCGAGGCCGACGAGATGTGGTCGCTGTTCGACCCGAAGGAGGTGCCGGATCTCACCGACCTGTACGGGGAGGAGTTCGACGCGAGATATCGCGCTTACGAGGCCGCCGGGCGATATGTCCGGCAGATTCCCGCTCGCACCCTGTACGGCCGCATGATGCGCACCCTCGCCCAGACCGGCAACGGCTGGATGACGTTCAAGGACGCCGCCAACCGCACCTCCAACCAGACGGCCCGCCCGGAGAACGTCATCCACCTGTCCAACCTGTGCACCGAGATCCTGGAGGTCACCAGCGACGCCGAGACGGCGGTGTGCAACCTCGGCTCGGTCAACCTGGCCGCCCACCTGAACGGCGGTGACATGGACTGGCAGCGGCTGCGCCGCACCGTGCGCACCGCCGTACGCGTCCTCGACCGCACCATCGACCTCGGCTTCTACCCGACGCCGCAGGCCGAGGCGGCCAACAAGCGGTGGCGGCCGATCGGGCTCGGCGTGATGGGCCTCGCCGACGTGTTCTTCACGCTGCGCCTGCCGTTCGACTCGCCGCAGGCTCTCGAGCTGTCCACCAGGATCGCCGAGGAGATCGCGCTGGCCGCGTACGACACCTCGGCCGACCTCGCGGCCGAGCGCGGCCGGCACCCCTCGTACGACGAGACCAGGGCGGCCGGGGGAGTGCTGCACCCCGACCACTACGGCGCGGCCACCGGCCCGCGCTGGGACGCGCTGCGCGCGAAGATCGCCGAGACCGGCCTGCGCAACTCGCTGCTGGTCGCGATCGCCCCCACCGCCACCATCGCCTCGATCGCCGGCTGCTACGAGTGCATCGAGCCGCAGGTGTCCAACGTGTTCAAGCGCGAGACCCTGTCGGGCGAGTTCCTCCAGGTCAACCGCTACCTGGTGGCCGATCTGAAGGCGCGCGGGCTGTGGACCGACCAGGTGCGCGACGACATCAAGCGGGCCGACGGCTCGGTGCAGCAGGTGCCTGGCGTGCCCGGCGACCTCAAGAAGCTCTACCGCACGGCCTGGGAGCTGCCGCAGAAGGCGCTCATCGACCTGGCCGCCGCGCGGCAGCCGTACATCGACCAGTCGCAGTCGCTCAACCTGTTCATGGCGAGCCCGACCATCGGCAAGCTCTCGTCGATGTACGCCTACGCCTGGAAGAAGGGCCTGAAGACCACCTACTACCTGCGCTCGCGGCCCGCGACGCGCATCGCGCAGACCACGGTCGCCGCGCCCCCGGCGCAGGCGGTGGCCTGCTCTCTTGAGAACCCCGAGACCTGCGAAGCCTGCCAGTAAGGAGCCCCGACGATGCTGCTCGACCCCGGCATGGACCTCACCCTGCGGCCCATGCGCTACCCCGCCTTCTACGAGCGCTTCCGCGCCGCCATCCGCAACACCTGGACGGTCGAGGAGGTGGACCTGCACTCCGACCTCGCCGACCTGGCGAAGATGACGCCGCAGGAGCGGCACCTGATCAACCGGCTGGTCGCCTTCTTCGCCACCGGCGACTCGATCGTGGCCAACAACCTCGTGCTCAACCTCTACCAGCACGTCAACGCCCCCGAGGCGCGCCTGTACCTGAGCAGGCAGCTCTTCGAGGAGGCGGTGCACGTGCAGTTCTACCTGACGCTGCTCGACACGTACCTGCCGGACCCGGACGAGCGGGCCAAGGCGTTCGCCGCGATCGAGCACATCCCGTCGATCCGCGACAAGGCCGAGTTCTGCTTCAAGTGGATCGACTCCATCCAGGGGCTGGACCGGCTGGAGACGGCCGCGCAGCGCCGCCAGTTCCTGCTCAACCTCATCTGCTTCGCCGCCTGCATCGAGGGCCTGTTCTTCTACGGCGCCTTCGCCTACGTCTACTGGTTCCGCTCGCGCGGGCTGCTCGGCGGCCTGGCCACGGGGACGAACTGGGTGTTCAGGGACGAGTCCATGCACATGGAGTTCGCCTTCAGCGTCGTGGACACCGTACGGGCCGAGGAGCCCGAGCTGTTCGACGACGAGCTGGGCAAGCAGGTCACGGAGATGCTGGAGGAGGCCGTGGCCGCCGAGCTGGCCTTCGCCGAGGACCTGTGCGGCGAGGGCATGCCGGGCATGGGCGTCGAGCAGATGCGGCACTACCTCGAGTACGTGGCCGATCAGCGCCTGGTTCGTCTAGGTCTGCCCAAGAGGTACGGTTCTGCCAATCCGTTCGCCTTCATGGAATTGCAGGACGTCCAGGAACTCGCCAACTTCTTCGAACGGCGTGTCTCGGCGTACCAAGTGGCAGTAGAGGGCAATGTGAGCTTTGACGAGACCTTCTAAGACATAGGGCTAAGACATAGGGCCTAAGACATAGGGGGCAACAAAACGTGCAGTCTCCAGCGGACTGGCCGATCCTCGGAATCTCGGTGGGCGGCTCGATCCTCCTCGTGGAGGTGGCCAGGCGGGTGCTGCGCAGGGCCAGCCGTAAGTGGGACCCGGCCCGTCACCTCCTGGAGCACTGCACGTGGCCCGCCTTCCTGACCGCCGCCGTCGTCGCGTTCAACCTCGTGTTCGGGCCGGGCATGTTCGGCGACACGCCGGGCGAGCGGGCCACGGCGAGGACCGTCCAGCAGGTGCTCGGCCTGGTCACCATCGCCGCCGTCACCTGGCTCATCGTGCAGGCGACGTACGCGCTGACCGACGTCGTGCTCGAACGGCTCGTCCAGGTCGAGGGCGAGCGCAACCGGCGGGCCCGGCGCATCATGACGCAGATCGCGCTGGTCCGCCGCATCGCCGCCGCCGCGATCATCGTCATCGCGATCGGCGCGATGCTCTTCTCCTTCCCGCAGGTGCGGGCGCTCGGCGCCGGTCTGCTCGCCTCGGCGGGCATCGCCGGGGCCATCGTCGGCATCGCCGCCCAGCCCACGCTGGGCAACGTGGTGGCCGGGCTGCAGCTCGCCTTCAGCGACGCGATCAGGCTGGACGACGTGGTCGTGGTGGAGAAGGAATGGGGGCGCATCGAGGAGCTGACGCTCACGTACGTCGTGCTCAGGCTCTGGGACGAGCGCCGCCTGGTGCTGCCGGTGTCGTACTTCACGCAGAACCCGTTCGAGAACTGGACCCGGCACGGCAGCCGCGTGCTCGCCGTGGTGTACCTGCGGGTGGACTGGTCGGTGCCGGTGCCCGAGCTGCGCGACGCCCTCTACGCGTTCCTGCAGACGAACGCGCTGTGGGACCAGAAGGACTGGACGCTCCAGGTCACCGACGTGCAGGAGAACGGCCTGGTCGAGCTGCGGGCCCTGATGAGCGCCGCCGACTCGCCGTCGGCGTGGGACCTCAAGTGCGACGTGCGCGAGTTCCTCGTCAACTACATCAGGGAGAACTACCCGGATGCGCTGCCGCGCTTTCGCGTGGAAACGCCGGAGAGCCGCCTCGGCGTCGGCGGCGACTCGGGAAACGGCTCCGGGAACACCATCGTGAAGGGCGGCGGCGAATAATTCAGTGGCCCCGGCGTTGATCGCCTGCTTATCGTGGAACGCGTCCAGCGACGGGAGAAAGGCGGGAGAAATGCGCGGCACATGTCTCGGCAGGTCATCCGCCATCCGTCCTGAACTGCGGCGATGGCTTTTCTGAGCGTTCTCGCGAACGCACTTGGAAAAGCCGCCTCGCCCCTTCGAGGCGGCTTTGTTCGTCATGTACGCGCCGGGCGCGGGGCGGCCTGATCAGCTGCTCGCGTCCGCAATCGCGGCCCTGAAAGAAAAGGGCCGCCGGGCCACGGCCTGGCCGTCGGGAATGGCGCCCCCCGGCCGGACCACGCCCTCGCCCCGGGCCGGTTCACGCCGGCCGGGCCCGGGGCCCGAACCTCCACCCGCCCGCGTCGATCGCCGGCGCCCGAGCCTCCGCCCGCACGCGATCGCCGGCACCCGAGCGCCGAATCCTTCTGCCGTGCGCGTCGATCGCCGGTGCCGGGGCAGTGGACGGTCATGAGAGGCAAAGTCCTGCTGAAGACCGCGCTCGCGGTCACCGCCACCGCCGTCGCCGGCTCGCTCGGCACCGACCCCCGCTCCACCTGGTACCAGCGGCTGAAGAAGCCTCCCTGGCAGCCGCCGCCCCAGGCGTTCCCGCTGGTCTGGACCCCCTTGTACGGGCTCATCGCCTATGCGGGCGCACGCGCCGCCTCCCGCGCGGACGCGGCGGAGAGCCGGGCGTTCACCCGCGCGCTCGCCGCCAACCTGGCGCTCAACGCGGCCTGGCCCGCGTTGTTCTTCCGCACCCGGACCCCGAAGCTGGCGCTCGCCGAGATCCTGCTGCTCAACGCCTCCAACGTGGGGCTCATCCGCAGCGCCTGGGCGGCCGACAGGAAGGCGGCGCTGCTCCTGACGCCGTACGCGGGGTGGACGGTGTTCGCCACCGCGCTCAACACCGCCATCGCCCGCCGCAATTCCGGCGCCTGACCTGGGCTCACCAGCGCTGGCGGGCCTCCTCCGCCCAGCCGGTCAGGCCGTCGAGCTCGACCCACGTGCCGTCGTCGGCCCGCGCCCGCCCGCTGAAGTGCCCGAAGCACTGGTGCGTTTCCGAGCCCACGACGCCCAGCTCCGTACGGGCGACGCGCTCGTGGAACGGCGTGAAGACCGCCTGCACCCGCTCGCCGGTGATCCGCCACGGCTTCATCCAGTCGCGGCGGTCGTACTGCCAGGTCAGCTCCTCGCCGATCTTGTGCAGCCGGCCGTCGATGAACAGCGCGTTCTCCGTCATCCCGGTGCCGTCGGTCCACTTGCCGCCGAGCTGGATCGCCCGGCCTGGCGCGCTGCCCGCGGCCCAGTTCCACACCGCCCGGTACGGCCAGCGCCCCCGCCCGTGGTCCAGCACGGCGAACGCCTCGGGCCCGCCGATCTCGTACGAGGCCGTGCCGACCCTGAGCCGGCCGCGTACGGGGCGGCCGACGTCCTTGACCGTGTACTGGAAGCGCCGCGGCCCCCACGGCACCACCACCCCCAGCGACTCGTGCTCTTCGGGCAGCGGGACCTCCAGCGCGACCTCGGCCTGGGCGGTCACGGCACGGATGGAGGTGCCGTCGGGCCGCTGCACCAGATCGACGGCCAGCCCCGGGGCGCGCGCCGAGGCGGTGCCCTCGCCGCTGCGCTCCGGCAGCACGGTCCCGCGCGCCAGCGGCACCACCGCGTCTTTGACGTGCTCCTCGCCGGTCGCGCGGTCCAGCACGTACAGGCCGTGCACGCCGGCGTAGTCGAGGGAGGACACCACCAGGCCGATCACGTGGGACGGGGTGACCACGCCCCAGTACTCCCAGCGCTTGGTGCGGCCCCAGCCGCGCAGGTTGGCCCGGTGCAGCGGGCGGCGCGTCCAGCCGGCCGCCCGGGGGTTCAGCCGCCCGTCCGGCAGGCACAGGTCGACGGGCTCGGTGATCTCCCGCTCGTGGGTCGCCATGATCGCAGCGTAGCCGGGCGGGCGCGGAAGCCCCATACGGCCTCCGCGCCCGCCCGGCTACGCGCGTTCAGTGCTGTTCCGTGCTGCTGAGGTGCTGCTGAGGTGCTGTCGAAGCGCTATCGCGCGCGTTCAGTTCGGGTTCACGGACTGGAGCGCGGGAACGGCGCTCGGGTCCTCCTCGGGCTTGTAGCCGAGGCGGCCGCGGGTGAGCAGCAGGACCACCAGGGCGCCGCCGAGCCCGGCGAGCAGGGTGACCATGCCGGCGGTGTCGGGGTCTGTGATCGTCGGGAACATGTCCGAGAAGGCGATCGACATGAAGTTGTTGACGCTGACGTGCAGCACGATGATCAGCGGCAGGCTCTGGCCGGTGCGGTTGAACACCCACGTGATCACGAAGCTGAACGACCAGGCGAAGCCGATGAAGACCAGAACGTGCTGCGCGGTGACGTTGGGGTAGCCGCCCCACTCGGTGAGGAAGAGCGGCAGGTGCCAGACGCCCCACAGCGGGCCGAGGATCATGGTGGCGCCGAACGGGCCGTACTTGCGCTGCATGCGGGCCAGCGCGAAGTCACGCCAGCCGGGCTCCTCGGCGAGGCCCGTGGTCACCATCTGGATCAGCAGGCCGGGGATGTAGGCGGCCAGCACCGCCGCGGGCGGCGTCTGCACGGCGCCGTCGGAGAGGGCCAGCGAGGTGATGACGAGGGTGGCCGGCACGCCAACGGCGGTGATCACGTACCAGATCCAGCGCACCCGCCACTTCGTCATGCGCCCGACCCAGCGGCGGATCCCCTCCTTGCCCTCCGTGATCCTCGTCACGAGGTAGGCGGAGAAGATCGGGCCGAGGTAGGCGCCCGGCAGTACGCCGAGGAACTGGGTCGTGCCGAGCAGGGCGGGGAAGTCGAAGTCCCAGATTCCCAGGCCCTGGTTGGAGAGCGCGTACGGCGTCCATGCCACCCAGCTCAGCAGGTTGGCCAGGACGAAGAAGCTGATCAGCGGGCGGCGGCGGATGAAACCTGCGAGCCCGCTCTGGCTCGGCGAGGCCTGGGTGGCGGGGGTGCTGTCGACTGCCATGTCTAGGTATTCCTTGGAAGGTCTGCTTGACGGACAGGACAAGCACACCAGCCTGGACCCCCTCGCGTCGTTCCCGCGTACGCCCCAATGCAGGTATAGCCAGGGGTACCGTTTCCTGACACGCGCCGTGACCGAAACGCACTGATCCGTGTAGGCTGCTCCCGGTTCGACGATGATCTCGGGCATCCGGACGGGGAGGAGCACATGCCGGCCATGACCGGGGGACATCGGCGGCTGAAGCTGCGGCGCGCCGCGTTCGCCCGGGGCCGGCTCACCATCGACGCGCTCGAGCGGCTCGCCACCGGGTTCGGCACCGCCGTGCTGGCGCTGGTCACCGCGCTGCTGGTGCTCATCATGCTGCTCGGCTGCCTGGTCGGCCTCGGAGGCAAGCTGGCCCCCATGGCGCTGCGCGGCCTGCGCGCGGTGGCCGACCGCGAGCGCCGCCGCCTGTCCGAGTGGGGGCCCGACCTCGTCGAGCCAGGACCGCCGCCGGACGGGCTGCGGGCCGCGCTGAGCGATCCCACGGTGCGGCGCGAGGCGGCCTGGATGCTCGTGCACGGCACGTACGGGCTGCTCGTCGGCGTGCTCGGGCTCACGTTCCCCATCCACGCGGTGCAGGACGCGACCTTCTGGGCCTGGTGGTGGCTGGTGCCGCCCGACGACGCGGCGACCGCCGCGCTGGGGTTGTGGATCGTCGACGACCTGCCCAGCGCGCTCGCCGTGATGCTGTTCACGCCGGGCCACCTCGTGGTCACCATCGCGGTCTCGCCGTTCCTCGCCCACCTGCAGGCCTGGCCGGGCAGGCGGCTGCTGGCCCCCGACCCGGGCGCCGACCTCGCCCTGCGGGTGGCGCACCTCACCGCCACCCGCGCCGCCGCGCTCGACGCGCACGCCGCCGAGCTGCGCAGGATCGAGCGGGCCCTGCACGACGGCGCGCAGAACCGGCTCGTCACCGTCAACGTGCTGCTCGGTGCCGCGCTGAGAGCGCTCGAACGCGACCCCACGACCGCCAGGGAGCCGCTCGAACGCGCGCAGAGCGCGGCCGAGCAGGGTCTCGCCGAGCTGCGCCAGGTGGTACGGCAGATCCTGCCGCCCGTGCTGACCGACCGGAGCCTGCCCGACGCGCTCGCCGGTCTCGCCGCGAACTGCCCCGTCCCCTGCCGGGTGGACGCCGACGTGCCGGTCAGGGCCGCCGCGTCGGTCGAGGCCACCGCCTACTTCGTGGTCGCCGAGGCGCTGACCAACATCGCCAAGCACAGCGGCGCCGCCCGCGCCGCCGTCCAGGTGCGCCGCCGCGGCGACCGGCTCTACCTCCAGGTCGTGGACGACGGCCGGGGCGGCGCCGACGCACGCGCGGGCTCGGGCCTCGACGGCATGCGGGGCCGGGTCGAGGCCCACGACGGCACGTTCAAGGTCACCAGCCCGCCGGGAGGGCCGACCGTCGTACGGGTGGAGCTGCCCTGCGGCGTGTGAGCTCAGCCCTTGGCCCCGGTGAGCACGATCCTGCCGAACACCCCGCCCGCGTCCATCGCGCGGTGCGCCTCCACCGCCCGCTCCAGCGGCAGCACTCCGTGGACCACGGCGGCCAGCTCGCCCCGGCTCGCGGCGGCGAGCTGCGCGTCCGTCACCTCGCGCCGCTCGTTCTCCGGCGCCGTGGCCGCGCTGAAGGTGGCGAACGACAGCGACCGCTGGAACGCCGTGAGCAGCTCCATGCCGAAGTCCGCGGGTGGCGGGCCCGCCACGGTGCCGACCATCACCATGCGTCCGTTCGGGTTGAGCCGGGCGAGGAACGCGGGCAGCCCCGGACCGGCGACGACGTCGATGATCACGTCGTACGTCCCGGGGGCGTCCGGGTCGCCGCCGCCGTCCCGGTCGAGCACGTGCGTCGCGCCGAGCCCGCGCAGGCGTTCGCCGCGCTCCCGCGATGAGGTGGTGACCGCCACCGCGCTCGCGCCCTGCCGCGCGGCGAGCTGCACGGTCATGATGCCGAGGCTCCCTGCGGCCCCGCGCACCAGCACCGACTCGCCGGGCGCGAACCGGGCGTGCCGCAGGCCGAAGTGCGCCACCACGCCCGCGCCGCCGAGCGCCACGGCGTCCACGGCGTCCAGCCCGTCAGGCAGGTGGTGCAGCGCGGTGACCGGCACGGTCACCTGCTCGGCGTAGCCGCCGCCCGTCCCGGTGGCCGCCCACACGCGCCGTCCCACCCACGCCGGGTCCGCCCCCGGGCCGACCGCCGTGACCGTTCCGGCGATCTCGCCGCCGGGGATGTGGCCGGGCCTGAAGCCGTACGCGGCGAGCGCGCCGCTGCGGATCAGCACGTCGGCGCCCGCGACGCCGGTCGCCTCCACCGCGACGAGCGCCTGCCCCGCACCCGGGACGGGATCGGGCAGCTCGACGACCTCCATGCCCTCGGGCGGGCCGAACTCCTTGATGACCACTGCTTTCACGGGTCTCGCCTTTCTATGTCGCGCGCACGCGCGGGCTTAGCGGACGATGTCATTCCGCTTATTCAGCTTACCGGACGGCGGCCTTCCGCTTATCCGGGGCCTCCGCACTGCAGGGGAAGACGTTCATCGGGTACGTCGTCCTCGGCGACACCGACTTCGTGCGCGGCGAGGCCGTCCTGCAGAGCATCGCCATCGGCGACCCGCCTACCGGGGCGGCGGCCACGGCACCGACGCCGTCCGCGTGATCAGCCGCTACGCGTTCGAGGAGATGGGCCTGCACCGGTTGACGCTGTGGGTGGTGGCCGACAACGTGCGGGCGGTGCAGGCGTACAAGAAGGTGGGCTTCGTGGAGGAGGGGCGCCGCCGCGAGGCGTTCCGTGCCCGGGGCAAGCGCTACGACCACCTGATGATGGGCCTCCTGGAGCACGAGCTGACGTAGCCCGCCCCTGCCCGCTCACGGCACGATCAGCGCTTTGACCACCCGCTGCGCCGCCACGTCCTCCAGGGCGCGCTGCGCGTCGCGCAGGCCGTACTCGCCGCTGACCAGGCTCGACCACGGGAACAGCCGCTGGTAGCGGGCCAGCACCTGCACGCCGCGCCACAGGTGGCCGGCGTCGCTGCCCCAGCAGCCGCGCACCTCCAGGTGGCGGCGGTTGAGGTCGCGGTGCGGGTTGACCACGGCGTCGCCGGTGTCGGTGTACTGGCCGGCGACGACGTACCGGCCCGCGTCGCGGGTCAGGCGCATGCCCTGCGGCACCGCCGACGCCACCCCGGTCGCCTCGATGGTGACGTCCGCGCCCCGGCCGCCGGTCACGTCCATGACCGTCTCCAGACGCTCGACGTCGGTCATGGCGGCGATGTCGAGCACGAGGTCGGCGCCCAGCCCGGCGGCCGCCTCCAGCCGCACGCGCGAGCCGCCGATCGCGATCACCTGCCCGGCGCCCCGGAGCTGGGCCAGCGCCACCGCGCAGAGCCCGACGGGCCCGGTGCCCTGCACGATCACGGTGTCGCCGTAGGCGATCTCGCCGAGCGTGGCCGCGTGCAGCGCGGTCGGCAGGCCGCAGCCGCCCGCGAGGAACGACCGCCAGTCCAGGTCGGGCGGCAGGGCCACCACGTGCATGCCGGGCTTGAGATGGATGTACTCGGCCCAGCCGCCGAACAGCCCCTCGCCGGCGGGCATCGTCACCCCGTACACCCTGCGCCCGGGGCAGCGGGTGGTGGCGTGCGCGACCGTGCAGAACCAGCAGCGGCCGCAGGTGCCGTGCACGTCGTGAAAGGTGACGGTCTGGCCGATCTGCAGCTCCTCGCCCCAGACGTCGCGCGCCGGCGGCCCCGGGCCCAGCTCGGCCACCTTCCCCACGCTGACGTGCCCAGGGATGATCGGGTACGGCACGCCGGACAGCCGTCCCTCCCACAGGTGCACGTCGGTGCCGCACACCTCGCTGCCGAGCGTCCTGAGCAGCACCGCGCCCGGCTCCAGGTCGGGACGCTCGTACGAGCGCGGCTCCAGCGGCGCTCGTGGCCCCGGCATGACGACCGCGGAGATCATCCGCCCTCCTTCCGGCAGGTCCGTTACCGGCGACGGGCCGCGCCCGCGACGGCCTGGTCCGCGCACTCCAGCGGCTGGCCGTCGCCCACGGGGGCGGAGCCGTACAGGCTTCGGACCATCGCGAGCAGCGCGGCGTGGTACGGCGGCGGGTCGTCCTTCCACCAGGCCAGCAGCACCTCGACGCGCGGCGCGTCGGCGACGTGGCGGTAGGCGACCCCGGGGCGGGGGTGCTGGTTGGCGATGGCCTCCGTGGTGACGCCGACCGCCTGGCCGCAGGCGATGAGCGTGAGCCACTCGTCGACGCCGTCCACGGCCCTGATCCTCGGCCGCGCTTCCGGCGGCCACAGCTCGGGCGTGACGGTGCCGGTGCGCGGATCGAGCGCGACGGTGTAGCGGGTGAGCTGGTCGAGGCGTACGGAGCGGCGCCTGGCGAGCGTGTGGTCGGTGTCCATGGCGGCGTAGCGGGCCTCGCAGCCCACCAGCGCCGTCTCGAACCGGTCATCGACGAGCGGGCGGCGGAGGATCGAGACGTCCGCGATGCCCTCGGCCAGCCCCGCCGTTGCGGTGTTGGAGTGCACGAACACCAGGGGCAGCCACGGATAGGCGGCGGCCCACGCCTTGGTCAGGTGCCGGGTGTGCTTGCCCAGAGCGCCGAGGGCGTAGCCGAGCCGCAGCTCGGAGTGGGCTTGCTTGACGACCTGTTCGAGGCGGGAGATCTCGTCGAGCACCCGCCGCGCGCGGGCGACGAGCCTGTTGCCCGGCAGGGTGAGCTTGACGCTGTTGTTGGAGCGTTCGAGCAGCCGGGTGCCGAGTGCGTTCTCCAGAGCGGCGACGGAACGGGAGACGGTCGCCTGTGAGCAGCCGAGGAGGATCGCGGCGTCGGTGAAAGTGCCCGCGTCGACCACCGCCACGAAGGCGCGGAGGTGGCGAAGCTGCACGTCCATGCGCCCAGCGTATAAACCCGACAAATGGCGTATTGCATAGCAAACGTCATAATTTGGACACTAGGTTCATGACGAGGCCATGGAAGGGCTCCATCCGAGCCAGATACACGGTGATCGCAGCCGTGTTCTCCTTCGTCGTGTACGCCGCGCTAGGTGTCGCGCTGGACCTGGTGGTCCGCCACGAAGTGGAGACCGCCACATACGCGAAGATGGAGCGGGCGGCCAGCCAGTGGAGCACGGTCGCGCACCACGGCGCCCTGGAGCGCCCCGTCCCCTCGTACGAGCCGATCGAGCTCATCCAGATCGTCGGCGCGAACCACCGGGTCAAGGCCGCGGGCAAGCACGCCTCGCGGACCGTCCCGCTCAGCCTGCGGCGGCCGCCGCCCGGCGACCGGTTCCAGCGCTACGTCGAATGCAAGGAAGACGGGGGCTGCCTGGCCCTGATGGCCGTCCGGCTCAGCCCCGACGAGGACTCATGCGTCGTCTACGCGGCCGTGCACGAGCCGGGGCTGCTCGTCGGGCACCGCCTGGAGTGGCTCATCGGCGGCGTGATCCTGCTGTTCGTCGGCATCACGGCGTACCGCACCTGGATCGTGGTCGGGCGCACGCTGCGGCCGGTCGCGGCCATCAGGTCGCGCATCTCCGAGATCACCGTGAGCGACCTGAGCAAGCGCGTCCCCGTTCCGGACAACGACGACGAGATCGCCCAGCTCGCCACCACCGCCAACCAGACGCTCGCCCGCCTGGAGGACGCGGTGGAGCAGCAGCGCCGCTTCGCCTCCACCACCTCCCACGAGCTGCGCACGCCCATCGCCGGGCTGCGCGCGCAGCTTGAGGAGGCGGTCAGCTACCCCGATGACATCGACCCCCGCGAGACCATCCGCGACGCCCTCGCCTCCACCGACCGGCTCGCGGCCATCGTGGACGACCTGCTCGCGCTGGCCCGCCTGCAGGTCGGCGAGCCCGCGCCGCCCGAGCCCGTCGACCTCGGCGAGCTGGTCCGCGCCGAGATCGCCGCGCTGCCGCGCCGCGTGCCCGTCTCGGTGGAGGCGCCGGAAGGCGTCGTCGTACGCGGCTCGCGCGTGCAGCTCGCCAGGGTGCTGAACAACCTCCTCGCCAACGCCCAGCGCCACGCCGGCTCCGGCGTCGAGGTGACCTTGACCGCGCAGGACGGCGAGGCCGTGCTCGCCGTCACCGACGACGGCCCCGGCGTCGACCCCTCCCACCGCGAGCGCATCTTCGAACGCTTCGTCCGCCTGGAGGACGGGCGGCTGCGCGACCCCGGTGGGAGCGGGCTCGGCCTGGCGATCTCCCGCGAGATCGCCTGCGCGCACAACGGCTCGCTGCGCGTCGAGGACTCGCCCAAAGGCGCGCGATTCGTCTTCCGCCTTCCGCTGGCCGGCCCGGAGGACCGCCCCGACGCGGAGACCGCGGACGCGCAGTCCGCACCCGAGAACCCGGACGCGGTGTCGGCCCCTGAGGGCTCGGATGCGGGGGCTGGCCTGGAGGGCTCGGATGCGGGATCTGGCCTAGGGGACTCGGATGTGGGGTCTGGCCTGGACGAGTCGGATGCGGGGTCCGGTCTGGAGGACCCGGATGCGGGAGCCGATCCGGCGGACCCGGATGCGGAGCCCGGCCCGGAGGACCCGGACGAGCCGCCCGCGATGGCCCAGTCCGGCCGCTGAGCTCTTCCACGGTCCCGCGCCAGGCGCCCCGGCCTGCTGGCCTGGCTCGGCTCCTGCTACGTGTCGTCTCCTCGCCCTCGCCTGCCCGCCGCGCGGGCCTCCGTGGGGCGGCTCGGGAGGCTTGGTTTCACCTAGTTTCCCGATGATTTCGGCTTCTGTGGAGGTGTCCGTGCAGGTGAGCACCAACGGGGCCGCGGGTGGGGGGCCGGAACATTTCGGCTGATGATTGACGCCTTTCGGGGGTGTTCGCACACTGATCGCCGACACCCACCCGGAAGGGAGCCTCTCAGTGATCACCAGCTTGGCCCGCTCCAAGATCAGCTTAAGGATGGTCGCATCCGCGCTGGCGGCCGTGCTCGCGGCCGCGGGAGCGGTGGCGACGACCCCGGCCGAGGCGCGCGCGGCCGCCGGAGTCGAGGACGAGGGCGCCGACTGCCAGGTCACCGGCCTGCCCGACGCGGGCTCCCTGCCCACCGTCTCCCTGCTGCCCGACCCGTTCACCAGGCTGGACGGCACCCGCATCACCAGCAGGTCCGACTGGCGCTGCCGCCGGGAGGAGATCAAGAGGCTGGCGGAGAAGTTCGTCTACGGGGAGAAGCCCAAGCCGTCCAGCGTCACGGGCACGGTGTCGCCTACCGGTATCACCGTCAACGTCTCGCACAACGGCAGGAGCGCCTCCTTCTCGGCGGGCGTCGATCTGCCGGGCGGCAACGGCCCCTTCCCGGCCGTCGTCGTGCTCGGCGGGCTGGGCGCCGACACCGCCGCGATCAAGTCGGCGGGCGCGGCCGTCATCACCTACGACCCCCTCGCCGTCGGCAGGGAGGGCACGCCGCGCGACAACAAGCAGGGCGCCTTCTACACGATCTACGGCGCGAACAGCTCCACCGGCATTCTCGCCGCCTGGGCCTGGGGCGTCAGCCGGATCATCGACGTGCTCGAACAGTCCGGCGGCGGCATTCTGCGGGCCGACGCCACCGGTGTCACCGGCTGCTCGCGCTACGGCAAGGGCGCGTTCGTCGCCGGCGCGTTCGACCAGCGCATCGCGCTGACCATGCCGATCGAGTCGGGCAGCGGCGGCGTGGCCGCCTTCCGCGCCATTCCGGGTGAGAGCGGCGCCCAGCCGCTGAGCAGCGCCTACTCCGAGCAGCCCTGGCTCGGCGACGCGTTCGGCCCGTTCACCGGCAGTCCGGCCCGGCTGCCGGTGGACACCCACTCGGTGATCGGCATGATCGCGCCGCGGGGGCTGTTCATCATGGACAACCCGCACATCGACTGGCTCGCCGCCAGGTCCGCGAGCGTGGCCGCGCTGGGCGGCGCCGAGATCTACAAGGCGCTCGGGGCGGAAGGCGACATCACGTACTGGTCGGCCGTGCAGGACGGCACCCACTGCGCGAGCCGGTCGGAGTGGCGCACGCCGCTGCAGCAGAACATCCAGAAGTTCCTCCTGGGCACCGGCGACTACACCGGCTCGATGCGGATCGCCGCGAACAAGAGCGGCAACCTGGCCGAGTGGCGCGACTGGCAGACGCCCGCGCTCGGCGACGGCGGCGACGGTGACGGCGACGACACCACGCCGCCCACCGCGCCGACCGGCCTGACGGCGGCGAATACCACCGCCACCGGCACCACGCTCACCTGGACGGCCGCCACGGACGACACCGGCGTGGCCGGCTACGACATCCTGCGGGCACAGGGCGCGAGCGGCGGCACGTTCGCGCAGGTCGGCACGTCCGCCACGACCTCGTACACCGACACCGGCTTGACCCCCGCGACCACCTACCGCTACCAGGTCAGGGCCCGCGACGCCGCGGGCAACATCTCGCAGGTCTCCGACACCGTGCGGGTCACCACCGAGGAGGGTGCGGCGGAAGGCGGATGCACGGCGGTGCCGACCGTGCAGACGCAGTGGAGCACCGGGTATGTCATCCAGCCGCTCACCATCACCAACACCGGCACCACGACCATGAACGGCTGGACCGTCGCCGTGACCCTGCCCGCCGGTCACCGGCTCGCCGGCTCCTGGAACGGCACCGCGACCGTCAGCGGCCAGACGGTGACCATCAGGAACGTCGCGCACAACGGCACCCTGGCGCCCGGCGCCTCCATCGGCGGCGTCGGATTCCAGGCCGACCGCCCGAGCGGCGACACGAGCCTGCCGTCCGGCCACACCTGCGCATAAGCCCTGGTCCCCCTAGGCCCCGCCTGGGAGAAAACGGGCCGAGGGGGACATGACACGATCGCCGGGGTCTGTTGACGGGCCGTCCCCGTCGTGACATAGTGAAAGCGGCACGGAGGGTTGACTTCCCCTTAGTGGTGGACATTCGTTTCTCATCTGCGTTAATCTACTGCCCTCACGCTGCCGTGACGTCCCGCTTTCGCTCCAGTGATCGACGGGTCGTTTGGCATGCGTGGAGCTCTGCCCCATCCGTGCCATCCGGAAGGACCTCTGTTGGCAGTCTCGCGCACCGCCTCCGCCGCGTTCACCGGGCCCCGTCGCGTCTCGTTCGCCCGTATTCACGAGCCTCTCGAAGTCCCGCACCTTCTCGCGCTGCAGACCGAGTCGTTCGACTGGCTGGTCGGCAACGACCGATGGCGCGCCCGTGTCGAGGCGGCACGCCAGGCCGGGCGGTCGGACGTGCCGCTCCAGTCGGGCCTGCAGGAGATCTTCGACGAGATCAGTCCCATCGAGGACTTCTCGGGGACCATGTCCCTGTCGTTCCGCGACCACCGGTTCGAGCCGCCCAAGCACTCCGTCGACGAGTGCAAGGAAAAGGACATGACCTACTCCGCCCCGATGTTCGTGACGGCGGAGTTCATCAACAACACCACCGGTGAGATCAAGAGCCAGACGGTGTTCATGGGCGACTTCCCGCTCATGACGCCCAAGGGCACCTTCATCATCAACGGCACCGAGCGCGTGGTGTCGTCGCAGCTCGTCCGCTCGCCCGGTGTCTACTTCGAGCGCACCGTCGACAAGACCTCCGATAAGGACCTGTTCGGCTGCCGGGTCATCCCGTCGCGGGGCGCCTGGCTGGAGTTCGAGATCGACAAGCGCGACAGTGTGAGCGTCCGCGTCGACCGCAAGCGCAAGCAGCCCGTCACCGTGCTGCTGAAGGCGCTCGGCTGGACGAGCGAGCAGATCCTCGAGCGCTTCGGCCGGTTCGAGGCCATGCGGGCCACGCTGGAGAAGGACCACACGATCGGCCAGGACGACGCGCTGCTCGACATCTACCGCAAGCTGCGCCCCGGCGAGCCGCCCACCAAGGAGTCGGCCCAGGCCCTGCTCGAAAACCTTTACTTCAACCCCAAGCGCTACGACCTGGCCAAGGTCGGCCGCTACAAGGTCAACCGCAAGCTGGGCGTCGACGCCGAGATCACGGTCGGCACGCTGACCGAGGACGACATCGCCGCGATGATCGACTACCTGCTCCACCTGCACGCGGGTGAGGAGTCGATGCCGGGTGCCCGCGGTGACGTGGTGGTCGAGGTGGACGACATCGACCACTTCGGCAACCGCCGCCTGCGCAGCGTCGGCGAGCTGATCCAGAACCAGGTGCGCCTGGGCCTCGCCCGCATGGAGCGGGTCGTGCGCGAGCGCATGACCACGCAGGACATCGAGGCGATCACGCCGCAGACGCTGATCAACATCCGGCCGCTGGTGGCGGCGCTGAAGGAGTTCTTCGGCACCTCGCAGCTGTCGGGCTTCATGGACCAGATCAACCCGCTGTCCGGGCTGACCCACCGCCGCCGCCTGTCGGCGCTCGGCCCCGGCGGTCTGTCGCGTGAGCGTGCGGGCTTCGAGGTCCGTGACGTGCACCCGTCCCACTACGGCCGGATGTGCCCGATCGAGACCCCCGAAGGCCCGAACATCGGTCTCATCGGCTACCTCGCCTGCTACGCGAGGATCAACCCGTTCGGCTTCATCGAGACGCCGTACCGCAAGGTCGTCGACGGCAAGGTGACCGACCAGATCGACTACCTCACCGCCGACGAGGAGGACCGCTTCGTCATCGCGCAGGCCAACACCGCGCTCAACCCCGACGGATCGTTCGCCGAGCGGATGGTGTCGGTGCGGCGCAGGGGCGGCGAGTTCGAGCTGGCCAGGCAGGAAGAGGTCGACTACATCGACGTCTCGCCGCGCCAGATGGTGTCGGTGGCCACCGCGATGATCCCGTTCCTCGAGCACGACGACGCCAACCGGGCCCTGATGGGCGCCAACATGCAGCGTCAGGCCGTGCCGCTGATCAAGGCCGAGGCGCCGCTGGTCGGCACCGGCATGGAATACCGTGCCGCGACCGACACCGGTGACGTGATCCTCGCCGAGCAGGCGGGCGTGGTCGAGGAGGTGTGCGCCGACTACGTCACCACGCTCAACGACGACGGCACCCGCACCACGTACCGGATCGCCAAGTTCAAGCACTCCAACCAGGGCACGAGCTTCAACCAGAAGCCGATCGTCTCCGAGGGCGACCGGGTCGAGGCCGGTCAGGTGATCGCCGACGGTCCCTGCACCGACCAGGGCGAGATGGCGCTGGGCAAGAACCTCCTGGTGGCGTTCATGCCGTGGGAGGGCCACAACTACGAGGACGCGATCATCCTGTCCCAGCGGCTGGTGCAGGACGACGTGCTCTCCTCGATCCACATCGAGGAGTTCGAGGTCGACGCCCGCGACACCAAGCTGGGGCCCGAGGAGATCACCCGCGACATTCCGAACGTGTCGGAAGAGGCCCTCGCCGACCTCGACGAGCGGGGCATCGTCCGCATCGGCGCCGAGGTCGTTCAGGGTGACATCCTGGTCGGCAAGGTCACCCCGAAGGGTGAGACCGAGCTGACCCCGGAGGAGCGGCTGCTGCGCGCGATCTTCGGTGAGAAGGCCCGCGAGGTGCGCGACACCTCGCTGAAGGTGCCGCACGGCGAGCAGGGCAAGGTCATCGGCGTGCGCCTGTTCTCCCGCGAGGACGGCGACGAGCTGCCGCCCGGCGTCAACGAGCTGGTGCGCGTCTACGTCGCGCAGAAGCGCAAGATCACCGACGGTGACAAGCTGGCCGGCCGGCACGGCAACAAGGGCGTCATCGCCAAGATCCTGCCGATCGAGGACATGCCGTTCCTGGAGGACGGCACCCCGGTCGACATCATCCTCAACCCGCTGGGCGTTCCCGGCCGTATGAACGTCGGCCAGGTCCTGGAGACGCACCTCGGCTGGGTGGCCGCCAGAGGCTGGGACATCTCCGGCATCGAGGAGCAGTGGACCGCCCACCTCAAGGAGAACGGCTACGAGAAGGCCGAGCCGTGGACGAAGATCGCCACCCCGGTCTTCGACGGCGCGGGCGAGGACGAGATCGTGGGCCTGCTCGGCAACACGCTCGTCAACCGCGACGGCGACAGGCTCGTGCAGCCGACGGGTAAGGCGCAGCTGTTCGACGGGCGTTCCGGCGAGCCGTTCCCCTACCCGATCGCGGTGGGCTACATCTACATCCTGAAGCTGCTGCACCTGGTGGACGACAAGAT